>NZ_JAGGPQ010000024.1 GCF_018613675.1 Arthrobacter sp. ISL-85
CCCGGAACCAGGCCGGAGACCCAGACCAGCCCACCCGCTCAGCCAACACCGTCGCCGGCATCCGCGGGTTCTCCACCAGCAGCGCACGAATCGCCGGTTCCACAGCCTTGATCCCGGAGTCCCGCGGCGCCCGAACATACGTAGGCGGACCGTCAGCACTGACGGCCTTCGCGACTGTATTCCTGGAGATCCCCAGCCGCGCTGCTATCGATCTCATCGACTCACCCTCGGCAAGATGCAACCGCCGAATAAGCGCCCAATCCTCCACTGTGATCACCCACCCAATCGTTTGGAACGGGTGGCTCAGTTTTCAACCATCACAATGGCTCAGTTTTCGACCGTCACCGACACGCCCACATGCCGACTGATCGCGGGGGCAGGGCCTTTGCAGCTACGTGGACGCTGGTTCGACTTAGCTGCTGTTTACTGGCGCTTCATCTGGGGACCGTATCTTTGGGGAACAAGCCAAGGAACGGGACCAGGACGCATGAACACTGACGAGATGACCGAAACGACCGTGGATGGCACCGCCCTGTGGCGGGGCCAGGAAGTCCGCGTCCGCGCCGGTGGCCGCGATCTGGGCACCGGCTTCGTTGACGACCTGACCGGGGACGGCTCCATCGTCTGGATCCTCTTCGGCGCAGCCGAACCGCGGCGGATGTTCCTTGCGGAAGACGCTGCCCGGTACACCGTGCTCCCGCCCACATCGATTCGCTAGAGGCAGAGGCTCCCTTAGGGGCTTTGTGTTCCTGAGCCCGGAGCTACCTGCTGCTGAAAACTCAGGCTCTTAGGGTGCGGAGTTTCACCCGGGCCTGCCAGCCCCCCGGTCTTAGACTTTCGCCATGCATCCTTTAATGGCGATCGGCCTGGTGTTCCTCGCCGGGCTTGCCTGGATGGGTACCATCGTGACCCTGCTGATTGCCCTGGCCAGGAGCGGCAGTGTGCGCAGACGCACTGCCGGAACAGTTCACGACGCCGAGACCCAGTTGCCAGTCAGATGAAGATGGGGCTACTCGTCCCCCAACTCAGTGCCATTCTCGTCCGAGGGCCCAAGCAGCCACACTATGGCTTTTTCCTCTGACGTGAAGTACCTGATTGGGAATCCGGTGCAGCCGAGGCAAGCGGAACATGGCGATCACCCGGTCAACAGGGGACGATCCCAGAAGCGCCATCCGCGAGATACTGGATGCGTCAGGGAAGAGCTTCCGGGCGGCCGCGGAGTGAGTAACTCCTTGAATCTCGACCAACATCGGCAACCGGGCGCCCTGGGTTAGGGTGGTGATGGCCTCAAGCGCCGCCCTGGCGACGTCGATGCCGATGTACGCCCCGGGCTTCCAGCGCAAGTGCAGGACCCCGCCGGACCGCTCCAACGTTCCTTTACCCTTGAGGTCCACAGTGCTCACCCTGCAGCCAGGCAGCCCCGGATGTCGTCAAGCTTTAGTCCCCTCGTCGGTTCACGTAGCTCAGGGGCAACGACTATTTGGGGGTAGCTGTGAATCCAAGCCCGGGCTTCAGCATCATGGGCATCCTGTCCGCGGTCTTCACGTTCGTCCTGGCCGGCCTGGCCGTCTACGCCCTGATCCTGGCCATCATCTTCCTCCGGCTGCGCATCGCCGGACTCAAGCGGGCCGCGCGCCGCCCGCTGCCCTGATGCCGGCAGCAGCGGATGACCCAGATCAAGCGGCCAGCCCCGAACCCGGAGTGGGTACAGATGTACCGGCAGGGCATCCCGACACGGAAGATCGCCACGGCCGCCAGCGGCCGAGACCAACGTGCGGTACCACCCGGCCATCGCCGCCAAGCAGGATCCGGGCCTGCGGGCCGCGCATCAAGCAGCCGCTCCGGCATGCCGGCAGTAATCTCGATTGTGCGTCAACCTCGTCACGCTCCGTCTGCTAGATACGTGCTCGCATGGCCTTATTAGGTCGAGTTGCCCGTGCGCCCCGCATGTTCGACGACGGCGCCGTCCTAGTAGTCGATGGCTTTCCGGTCGATGGACTTCAGTGCAGCGAGACGGGCTTCCACTTCAGTCTGCTCGTCGAGGTCTTCGAGGGACGCGAACTGGGCGTCCAAGGATGAGGCGGCGAGTTCCTGCTGGCCGCGGACACTGGCTTCCTGGCGGCGGATGTTCTCCTCGTACCGGCCAATGGCCGAGGTCGGGTCACCGGCATCCAGCGACTTGAGAGCGTCATTGACCTGGGACTGCGCCGCGGCGACGCGGGAGCGGTTGACCAGCTCGTTGCGCTTGGCGGTCAGCTCCCCGAGCTTGCCGCGCATCTTGTCCAGGCCGTTCTTGAGCTGGTCGACGACCTGGTTCTGCGCGGCGAGGTTCGGTTCCTGGGCCTTGGCCGTTGATTCGGCGGTCATCTGTCGTCCGATGGCGACCCTGGCCAAGGCATCGAACCTATCGGCATCCACGCTGTTCCCGGCGGCACGGAACTCGTCGGCCTTGCGGGACGCGGCGATCGCCTTGCGGCCCCAGGTGTTGGCGTCATCCACGGCCCGGTTGTGGTCGTCCTCGGCCATGCGCAGGTTGCCGATGGTCTGGGCGACGGCAGCCTCTGCTTCGGCAATGTTGTTCGAGTAGTCGCGGACCATCTGGTCCAACATCTTCTGCGGGTCTTCCGCGGAGTCCAGGAGGGCGTTCAGGTTGGCCTTCGCGAGCTGGGCGACGCGGGCGAAAATACTCTGCTTCACTGGGGTCTTTCTATCTGTGGTCGAGTTCGCATGTTACGTGCACGGCACGGCCGTGGACCAGGCACGGGAGACGGCGCCTGGCCGTTACGCCCGCTGCCGGTGCCCACGGGCCCAGATTACTTCGGCCACCCCGGCCAGGGCGAGTGGGAATGTCACGACCGCGGCCAAATGTCGCAGCAGGCTGTAGGGATCTGACCAGGCTGCCCAGCCCACAAGAACCCCGGGCAGCGCCACGCACACGCTTACCCACACGGGGTTTCCGCGGAAGTGTGACCAGACAGCGGCTGCGAGGGACAGCACGCAGCCGGCGTCGACGTATCGGCTGCCAATCGAGGATTCCCGCTGCTCGACCGGATTTGGCAGCCAGAGGTGCCAGCCGGCGCGCATAATCCCGTAGCCAATCAGGACCATCGAGCTCTGCACGAGCAGTATCCAGGCGACTGTTCTTGTCCAACGGCGGCCTGCTTCAGACATCATCACGCTCGAGGCCTCTCCGTGCGGCCCGCAAGCCGCGCCGCTGCAGGATCCCGCCACGTGGCCAGGTCATGCTCCGCGGGGCAGGTAGGTGGGGGTCCGTTTGCTGGCACTCTTGCTCGGGATCTTGCATTAGGATCCGAGGTCCGAAGCGGAGGGTTCGAAACGGGTTAATGGGAAGTACCGTCCGACGTGGCTGGCGAATCCATAATCCGCAAGGCTACTTTGAGGGCGTGCTTTTGCCCCTGCTTCGGACCATCATCCACCTAAGACGTTAATTCGTAACCGCCAACTAGCTTCCAACCACACATCCGAAGGAGGAAGGAAGAAGAAGGACTAGAAGTCCCAGTCCTCGTCTTCGGTGTTCACGGCCTTGCCGATCACGTAAGAAGAACCGGAGCCACTGAAGAAGTCGTGGTTCTCGTCGGCGTTCGGGGACAGTGCCGAGAGGATGGCCGGGTTCACGTCGGTGACGGAGGCCGGGAACATCGCCTCGTAGCCCAGGTTCATCAGGGCCTTGTTCGCGTTGTAGTGCAGGAACTTCTTGACGTCCTCGGCCAGACCCACGCCGTCGTAAAGGTCGTGGGTGTACTGGACCTCATTCTCGTAGAGCTCGAAGAGCAGCTCGAACGTGTAGTCCTTGATCTCCTGGCGGCGCTCCTCGGAGACAGTCTCCAGGGCGCGCTGGAACTTGTAGCCGATGTAGTAGCCGTGTACGGCTTCGTCGCGGATGATCAGGCGGATCAGGTCAGCCGTGTTCGTCAGCTTGGCGCGTGAGGACCAGTACATGGGCAGGTAGAAGCCCGAGTAGAACAGGAAGCTCTCCAGCAGCGTGGAGGCAACCTTGCGCTTCAGGGGATCGTCGCCCTGGTAGTAGTCCATGACGATCTGCGCCTTCTTCTGAAGGTTCTCGTTCTCGGTGGACCAGCGGAACGCCTCGTCGATCTCCTTGGTGGAAGCCAGCGTGGAGAAGATGGAGGAATAGCTCTTGGCGTGCACCGACTCCATGAAGGCGATGTTCGTGTAGACAGCCTCTTCGTGCGGGGTCAGGGCATCAGGGATGAGGCTGACGGCGCCGACAGTTGCCTGCACTGTGTCCAGCAGGGTCAGGCCGGTGAACACGCGCATGGTCAGCTGCTGCTCAACCGGGGTCAGCGTGTTCCACGACTGGACGTCGTTGGACAGCGGCACCTTCTCCGGGAGCCAGAAGTTGTTGACCAGTCGGTTCCAGACGTCGACGTCCTTGTCGTCCTGGATCCGGTTCCAGTTGATGGCCTCGACGTGGCTAAGCAGCTTGACCTTCTCGGTCATGTCATCCCCTAAGCGTTGGGTGGGTTTCACTAAGTTAAAGCGTACGACGGCGGGCGGGCACCCGCCGTCGTACTTCAGGCATTAGTTGGAGATACAACTAAAGCATGCAGCTGACGCAGCCCTCCACCTCAGTTCCCTCCAGCGCGAGCTGGCGGAGACGGATGTAGTAGATGGTCTTGATGCCCTTCTTCCAGGCGTAGATCTGGGCCTTGTTGATGTCGCGCGTGGTGGCCGTGTCCTTGAAGAACAGCGTCAGGGACAGGCCTTGGTCCACGTGCTGGGTAGCAGCCGCGTAGGTGTCGATGACCTTTTCGTAGCCGATCTCGTACGCGTCCTGGTAATACTCCAGGTTGTCGTTGGTCAGGTACGGCGCCGGGTAGTACACGCGGCCCAGCTTGCCTTCCTTGCGGATCTCGATCTTGGACGCCACCGGGTGAATCGAGGAGGTGGAGTTGTTGATGTAGGAGATCGAACCGGTGGGCGGCACCGCCTGGAGGTTCTGGTTGTAGATGCCGTGCTCCATGACGGAAGCCTTCAGCGCCAGCCAGTCAGCCTGGGTGGGGATGTGCACATTCTTGAACAACTCGCGGACCTTTTCGGTCTGCGGCACCCACTCCTGCTCCGTGTACTTGTCGAAGAACTCGCCCGAGGCGTACTTGGACTTCTCGAAGCCGCCGAACGTCTGGCCGGTCTCGATGGCCAGCAGGTTGGAGGCGCGGACCGCGTGGTACACCACCGAATAGAAGTAGATGTTGGTGAAGTCCAGGCCCTCTTCCGAGCCGTAGTGGACCCTCTCACGGGCAAGGTAGCCGTGCAGGTTCATCTGGCCCAGGCCGATGGCGTGGCTCTGGTCGTTGCCCTTGGCAATGGACGGCACCGAGGTGATGTTGGACATGTCCGAGACTGTCGAGAGGGAGCGGATGGCCGTCTCGATGGTGAGCCCGAAGTCCGGCGAGTCCATGGTCTTGGCGATGTTCAGCGAGCCCAGGTTGCAGGAGATGTCTTTGCCGGTGTCGGCGTAGGAGAGGTCATCGTTGTACGTGGTGGGCTGGGAAACCTGGAGGATCTCCGAGCACAGGTTGGACATGATGATCTTGCCGTCGATCGGGTTGGCCCGGTTCACGGTGTCCTCGAACATGATGTACGGGTAGCCGGATTCGAACTGGATCTCGGCGAGGGTCTGGAAGAACTCGCGGGCCTTGATCTTGGTCTTCTTGATCCGGGAGTCGTCCACCATCTCGTAGTACTTCTCGGTGACCGAGACGTCGGAGAACGGCATGCCGTAGACGCGTTCCACATCGTAGGGCGAGAACAGATACATGTCCTCGTCCTTCTTGGCCAGCTCAAACGTGATGTCCGGGATGACGACGCCCAGCGAAAGGGTCTTGATGCGGATCTTCTCATCCGCGTTCTCGCGCTTGGTGTCCAGGAAACGGTAGATGTCCGGGTGGTGCGCGTGCAGGTACACGGCACCGGCACCCTGGCGGGCACCGAGCTGGTTGGCGTAGGAGAAGCTGTCTTCGAGAAGTTTCATCACGGGGATGACGCCGGAGGACTGGTTCTCGATCTGCTTGATGGGCGCGCCCACCTCGCGGATGTTGGTCAGGGCGAACGCCACGCCGCCGCCGCGCTTGGACAGCTGCAGTGCGGAGTTGATGGAGCGGCCGATCGACTCCATGTTGTCTTCGATGCGCAGCAGGAAGCAGGAGACCAGCTCGCCGCGCTGCTTCTTGCCGGCATTCAGGAACGTGGGGGTGGCCGGCTGGAACCGGCCGTCAATGATCTCGTCCACCATCTGCAGGGCGAGCTGCTCGTTGCCGCGGGCAAGGTGCAGGGCCACCATGCAGACGCGATCCTCGTAGCGCTCCAGGAAACGCTTGCCGTCGAACGTCTTCAGCGTGTAGGACGTGTAGAACTTGAAGGCGCCCAGGAAGGTCTCGAAGCGGAACTTCTTCTTGTAGGCGCGGGTGAACAGCTCACGGATGAAGTTCATCGTGTACTGGTCCAGCGTCTCGCGCTCGTAGTACTGGTTCTTCACCAGGTAGTCGAGCTTCTCCTCCAGGTCATGGAAGAACACCGTGTTGTTGTTTACGTGCTGCAGGAAGTACTGGTGCGCGGCCTCGCGGTCGGCGCCGAACTGGATTTCGCCGTTGGGACCATAGAGGTTCAGCATGGCGTTCAGCTCGTGATAGCCCAGCCCCTTGTAGGCGGCCGGCATTTCGGGCTCCTGGGCCCTGGCTACTTCTGTGTCTGCGACAGTCGTGTCCAAAACGTGTCCAATCCTTGGTTTACCCGGGTGACGTCTTCCGGCGTTCCCATAAGTTCGAATCGATAAAGGTGGGGTACCTGGCATTTGGCGGCGATGATGTCCGCGGCCATGCAGTAGTTGTCCCCGAAGTTTGTGTTGCCGGCGCCGATCACGCCGCGGAGCAGTTGCCTGTTCAGCGGGTTGTTCAGGAACCGGATGACCTGCTTGGGAACGGACCCTTCTCCCCCGGTGCCTCCATATGTGGGCACCACCAGCACGAACGGCCGGGTGGCGAGGAGGGGTGAGTCCTTTGCGTGCAACGGGATCCGGGCGGCCTCGCGGCCAAGCTTTGCGACGAAGCGGCTGGTGTTCTCGGATGCCGAGGAAAAGTAGATGAGCTGGCTGTCCGTGACAACCTGCTGCGGCTGGTGGTGCGAAGTGGCCGGCGGGGATACCTCCACGCGCTGAGCCGCGTGGTGTTGGGAAGCGCTTCGCTCTGCTGTTGGTGCTGCCATGGGAGTCACCTCAGCTGATTGATGGTTGCCGGCAGGAAAAGTGGAACTCCTAGGCCACGGAGGAAACGGCCAACAGTGCGAGTTCCTCGATCTTGTCGGGGCGGAAGCCTGACCAGTGGTCCTGGTCGGTGACCACAACGGGAGCCTGCATGTAGCCCAATGCCTTCAGGCGCTCGAGTGCCTCAGCGTCCTGGGAGATGTCAACGCTCTGGTAGGTGATGCCCTTCTTGTCGAGCGCGCGGTAAGTGGCGTTGCACTGAACACAAGCAGGCTTCGTGTAAACCGTTACGGTCATTGTCCCTGTCCCCTTAGTTGAAATCTTTGCTGGTTCGGTGTCCCCCGTCCAGCTGTATGTAGATACTACATGTAGTGCAGACGCCTCTTTGGAACCCCAAGATGATGTATTACAAGTATGTCATTTAATGCACCGTTAATCCACAGGCAGGGGCCCGAATATTGCCCGCGATCCCGGGTTTTTTGGGGACTGGATCCACACCCTGTGGATGGGGTTGAACACATATGCACAGTCAGCGTGTCGTGATCCTCGGCGTGTCGCCGCATGTTCCCCGGCCATACAAAAGGGGTCCGTGACCACTACATGTAGTGGTCACGGACCCCATGAGTCATTCCGGGCCCCCGGGACTGCGGCCCCGGCCCCGGCCCCTAAGCCCTGGCAGGATTAGCCCGCGTGGGGTTAAGCCGGGCGACGGCGGTGGACAGCACCGTGGCGAAGCAGCACCACGCCGTACGCGGAGCGAGCGATGCTCCGGCGGTCCCGTTCAGCCGGTACGTCCGCCGCAACCTGGAGCAAACTACAGCTGCGCCTCCCGGCGGTCCAGCACAATTTGCTGAACGTCCAGGTAGCCGGACTGGAAGCCGGCGCGCGAGTAGCAAAGGTAGAACAGCCACATCCGCTGGAACACAGCGTCGAACCCCAGCTTCCCTACCTCCCGGGAGCGGGACAGGAACCGTTCTTCCCACAGCCGCAGGGTGGCGGCGTAGTGGTCGCCCATCCCCATCCGCTCCCGCACCCGCAGGGTGGTGTGCTGCTGCGTGACACCCTCGATGGCCCGGACGGACGGCAGGAAGCCGCCGGGGAAGATGTATTTGTGGACCCAGGTATACGCGTTGCGGGTGGCCAGCATGCGCCCGTGCGGCATGGTGATCGCCTGGATGGCCACCTTTCCGCCCGGGGCCAGGACGCGGTCAATAGTCTGGAAGTAGATGGGCCAGTACTCGTATCCCACGGCCTCGATCATCTCGACCGACACCACGGCGTCGTACTCCCCCTCCACTGCCCGATAGTCCTGCAGGGCCACCGTCACCCGGTCCGCGAACCCGGCCTCCGCGATGCGTTCCTGCGCCAGGGCCTGCTGCTCGCTGGACAGTGTAACGCTGTAGACGGTGGCGCCGCGGGCAGCGGCCCGCAGGGCAAGCTCACCCCAGCCGGTGCCGATCTCCAGCAGCCGGGTGCCTTCGCCTACGCCGGCCTTGTCCAGCAGCCGGTCGATTTTGGCCTGCTGGGCCTCCGCCAGGAATTCCCACGTGACGGAGGCCAGCGGCCCGGCGGCGTCAGGAAACAGAGCCGATGAATAGCTCATGGTGGAGTCCAGGAAGTTGGTAAACAACGCATTGGACAGGTCGTAGTGCCGGGAAATGTTGCTGCGGGTGTTCTGTTCGGCGTTGCGTTCCTGGCGGGGCGTCCGTGGCAGGTACAGCGAGCGCAGTTTCTGCAGCGGCACGGGGATGAGAGTGTCCACGGAGGCGGCGAAGACCTCGAGCACCGCGGCCAGGTCCGATGCCTCCCAGTCCCCTGCCATGAAGGACTCACCCAGTCCGATCAGCCCGTTGTCGCCGATCCGGGCCTCAAATGCAGCGGGCCGCACCATGGTCATCACGGGAGCTTGGGGTCCGCCCGTTCCCAGGACCGAACCGTCCGGGTATTCAACGCGCAGCGGGAGTCGCTTAACCGCGCCCCTGAACAGCAGTCCGGCGGCTTTACCGGCCACATCAGCTTTAAGGCCCGACGGCGGTGCGGCAACACCGGGCCACAGGCCGGGATCGATGGTGGCGGGCGCAGCCGGCACACCTTCCGCGGTCCAGGATTCGCGGGCGTGGGTGGCCGGACCGTGGGCCTTGCCGCGGACGGAAGCTGCAGCAGTTCCGTTGTCGTCAGTCATTGTCATTGAACTGCCTCCTGTGAGGGGTGATGTGGTCTGGCAACCACGGGCAGGCGTCTTGCCCAGAGTTTAATGCCCTGGACCCGGATCAGCACGGAGACCAGCAGCGGCGCGGCAGGCACCGTAAGGGCCGCCGAAAGGATGTTGGAAATAGTGGCTGGTTTGCGGCGGCCGTCCATGCTTGCCACGAAGGGGCGCTGCCCTTCACGCTCCAGCACAATGGACACCGCCAGCTGGCCCCCCGGCGCCGGAAGCTTCATCCGGTACTGCCCGTCGACGTCGTTGAAGGGTGACACGTAAAACGCCTTGGGGACTGAGGCGCGCCCGGCAGGGTCGGTCCGCAGGAGGTAGCAGTGCCGCTCCCCGTAGGTGTTGTGGACCTCTGCCACCACACATTGCAGTTCTCCGCTGGAGCGGTAGCACCAGAACAGGGTGAGCGGATTGAACACGTAGCCAAAAACCCTGGCGCTGGTCAGCATGTGGATGGCGCCGCCGTCGGGCTCAATGCCCTGCGTCCGCAGGTACCGCTCCACGTTGGACCGGATGCCGGCGTCCGGGTCGCCCAGGTGGTCTCCGGCGCGGAACACGGCGAGGGGCCGCAGGAGGAACGGCAGCCGGGGAAGGCTGTCCACGTCCACGAACCAGCTGTAGCTCCGGTAGGTGAACGCATTCTTCAAGGGCGTGCGTCGTACATGGGATATGGACGTGCGGTAGATCGAGGCTTCCATGGTCATGCAGGCTCCGCGGCCAGCAGTTCCCGCTCCCCTTCCCCGGCGGAGTCCCTGAAGCCAGCGGCCCGCACCACCGGCCAGGTGCGGCCGAGCTTTTCGGCGGCCCGCACCCCTGAGAGGGCACCATCCTCGTGGAAGCCCCAGCCGAGGTACGCGCCGGCGTAGGCGATCCGGCTGTCGCTCAGCGCCGCGATGGCCTTCTGGGCCTTCAGGGATTCCGGCGTGTACTGCGGGTGTTCGTACACCATCCGTTCCAGCACCGCGCTGTCGGAGATCAGCCCGGACTCTCCCAGGCTCACCAGGTACGGACGGCCATCTGCAGGCTCGAGCCGCTGCAGCCGGGTGAGGTCGTAGCTCACCAGGACCTTGTCCGGGCGTGCGTCGCAGGCCGGGAGCCGGTAGTTCCAGGACGCCCTCGCGTTGTCCGCCGCAGGCAGGACCGCGGGGTCCTGGTGGAACACGGTGTGGTTGACCGAGTAGGGCATCCCGCCCAACGCCTCTTTCTCCTCCGGGGTGGCGTCGGCCAGGAAGCCAAGGGCCTGCGCAGGATGCGAGGCGATCACGACGGCGTCGAAGTCTTCCAGCCCGCTGGCCGTTGCGATCTCCACACCACCGGGCAGGCGCCGGATGGCGGTGACGGGAGTGCTGAGGCGGACGTCAGGGAGCGTCGCGGCCAGCTTTTCGACATACCGTGCCGAGCCGCCGGTCACGGTCCTCCACTGCGGTGAGCCCTTGATGCCCAGCATGCCGTGGTGGCCCAGGAACGTGAAGAGGTACCGCGCAGGATAGGCCAGGGCGGTGGTGGGATCGCAGGACCAGACGGCGCTGACCACCGGGGTCATGAAGTGGGAAATGAAATAGGGACTGAACTTCTCCCGCACCAGGAACTCGCCAAGCGTCAGTTCCGGCACCTCCACCTCGTCGCTGACGGCCGACGGCGGCGCCGTCCTGAGCAACTCCCTGGCCTTCCGGTAAAAGCGGGTGACCTCCAGCAGCATCAGCAGGTAGCGGCCGCGCAGCAGGCTGGAGGGCCTGGCAATGATTCCGCGGGCGCCGTCGCGGGCCCCGGCGTATTCCAGTCCGCAGCCGTCGCAGCGGATGGACATGCTCATCTCGGAGTCCTGGGTTTCGACGCCAAGCTCGGCGAACAGCCGCAGCAGGGTGGGATAGGTCCGTTCGTTGTGCACGATGAACCCGGTGTCCACGCCAATAGCGCTCCCGTCGGCCTGCGGCATGTCGTGGGTGTGCGCATGGCCGCCCAGCCGCGAGTCCGCCTCGAACAGGGTGACGTGGTCCTGCCTGTTCAGTACATAGGCTGCCGTCAATCCGGCCACGCCGCTGCCGATCACGGCTACGCGCCGCCGGCCGCCGGCGCTTACTGCTGGGTCAAGTGACACTTCATGCTCCTCTGCTGAACATTTACCGCTGTGCGGGGTTATACAGACGGCAATTCGGCGCGGTTACGGCGGTGGATGGGTGCAGTACTGTGAACTGGTGGTAAATCCCGTGCACCTGAAGACCCTCCTGGAGGTCACGCGGCTGGGCTCGTTCGCTGCGGCAGCCGCAACACTGGGCTACACAGCCTCGGCCGTGTCACAGCAGATATCCGCTTTGGAGCGGGAAACGGGCGTAACCCTGTTCCAGCGGTCGGCGCGGGCCGTGGTTCCTACGGAAGCCGCCGTCGTCATGACCCGGCACGCCGCGAAGGTGCTCACGGACATCGAAGCGCTGATGGCCGCCGCCTCGCGGACGCAGGACACCGAAAGCCAGGAGCTGCGGCTGGGCATCTTTCCCAGCCTGGCCACCTACGTCCTGCCGCGGATCCTCAAGAATCCGGCGTGGAAGAAGCTCGGGATCGACCTGCGGGTCTCCGTGGCCGAACCGGGGCAGACCATCCAGGGGCTGCGCACCGGCGGGGACCTGGACCTGGCCGTGGTGTTCCAGGTGGGCCAGACCGGTTTCGCCTGGCCCAACACCATCAACCGGCAGTGGATTGGGGACGACGACTTCCGGGTGGTGCTGCCTGCCGGCTGGGGGTTCCGCGCCGATGCGAAGGTGGCGGCGGACCACCTTTCGGAGATGCCGTGGATCATGCATCACCCCGGTACCAGCGACGCCATGGTGATCGAGCGCCTCTTCGCCGGCTGCAGCCTGCACCCCCGGGTGGTGGCGCACAGCGACGATTTCCATGCCAGCCTGGAGATGGCAGCTGCCGGCCTGGGCGCAGCCCTGGTTCCTGAACTGGCGCTGCGGAACAAACCGGCCGGTGTGGTGGTCCTGGACGTGCCGGAAATCCGGCTGGCACGGAATGTCTTTGCGCTGCTGATCAATGACCGGAAGACCGCCAGGGTGCAGCTTTTCGTGGATCTGCTGGCGGAGACCCTTGCCGGGATGCGTACCGCGGTGAATTAGGCGCGAACGCTGGAATGGGCTGCCCTTCGGGTCTATGTTGAGACTATGAACAAGGTAGCGAGCCAGCACTTTGGGGAGATTGAGCTCAACCACGGGAGGGATCATCTCTTCGCCGCCAAACATGAGCTTGGCGGCCACCCGCTGGAACTCGACCTGAACATCAACGCCCACGACCACTTCGATGAAGCCGCGCTGCGCAAAGTCGAGTACCGGCTGCGCTTCCTGCCCGAGCTGGTTGACGAGGTCCGGGAAATGATTGCCGAAGAGCTGGAGCAGGAGGGCACCAGTCCGCAGGAGTACCTGCACTTCCACTGCAACGCGCTCAAGGACGAGCAACTGCGCAAGGTGTTCGGCGTCCAGGACCGGAGCCAGCTCACCAACGAGGTGTTCCTCAAGTCGCTGAAGCTGGGCCATGTGGCCATCTATCCCGGCCAGCCGGAACGTTACTTCGTTTTGGATTTCACCCTCGGTGAGCACTTTACCGACGAAGTCCTGGTGGCGTCCGCGGACCAGGACGGCGTGGTGGACGACGAAATCGTCTGGGAGTCCTGAAACCGGCTCCAACGAGTGCCCGGTACTAAGGATGGTGGGCGTCCATGGATGGGATCCAGGAAAGGCGCAAAACCTGGCGGCTGGCCTCCTCGCTCCTCCTTGCCGGCGTAGCGATTTCCATCATCGCGGGCGTATTCCACGCCGAGTCCCACGACGCAAACGACCACGTTGCATCGTTCACCGCCTACGCCGACAGCGGCCCCTGGACCGGTGTGCACCTGGGCCAGTTCGTAGGCATGGCCCTGGTGTGCGCAGGACTGGTGTCCCTCTGGGCCGCCGTTGATGTCCCGCGGCACGCACTGGCCTGGATTGCACGCTTTGGCGTTCTCTCCGCCGCCGCAGCCATTGCCCTTTACGCGGCCCTGCAGGCAGTGGACGGTGTGGCGCTTAAGCACGCGGTGGACGCCTGGGCCGCTGCACCGGAGCCGGAAAAGGCGGCGCGGTTCGCCACCGCGGAGGGCATCCGGTGGCTGGAGTGGGGAATGCGGAGCTACCAAAACTTCCTGCTGGGCGTCGCGCTGGTGCTTTTCGGTGTGGTGGTGGCAGCAACGCACCAGGTTTCCCGGATGATCGGTTACCTCATGGCGCTGTCGGGGCTGGCCTATCTGGCGCAGGGATGGATCATCGGTGTGTCCGGATTTTCGGCGGCCAACTCGCTGCCCACCCTGGTGGGCATCGTGGCAATCGTCGCGTGGACCGTTTGGCTGTTTTTCAGCGCGCTAAGAATGAAGGAGGCGACGCCGGCGGGTCACCCGAGGTGACCAGCCGACGTCGCCCGCTGCTCTATTTCGCTGTTTCCAGGAGGCCCGCGCGGACCGTCTGCGTGGCCTTGACCAGGTTTCGCAGGGACTCCTCAGTCTCCGCGTAGCCGCGGGTCTTCAGGCCGCAGTCCGGGTTGACCCAGAGCTGGCGGGACGGGACGTGCTTGACGGCGGTGCTGAGCAGCTCGGTGACCTCCTGCTCGCCGGGGACGCGTGGTGAGTGGATGTCGTAGACGCCCGGGCCCACCCCGCGGCCAAAGCCATGGGATTCAAGGTCGTGGACAACTTCCATCCGGGAGCGGGCGGCCTCGATGGAGGTGACATCCGCGTCCAGTCCGTCGATCGCGTCGATGATCACGCCGAACTCCGAGTAGCAGAGGTGGGTGTGGATCTGCGTTGAATCGGCGGCACCGGCAGTGGCCAGGCGGAACGAGTCGACGGACCACTTCAGGTAAGCGGCCTGGTCTGCCTTGCGCAGCGGCAGCAGTTCGCGCAGGGCAGGCTCGTCCACCTGGATGACCTTGATGCCGGCGGCTTCGAGGTCGGCAATCTCGTCGCGCAGGGCCAGGCCAACCTGGTTTGCGGTTTCACCCAGCGGCTGGTCGTCCCGGACGAAGGACCAGGCCAGGATGGTGACCGGCCCGGTGAGCATGCCTTTCATCGGCTTGCTGGTGAGGGACTGCGCGTATTCAGCCCATTTGACAGTAATCGGTGCGCTCCGGGTGACGTCGCCCCAGAGGATGGACGGGCGGGTGCAGCGGGAACCGTAGGACTGGACCCAGCCGTGGACGGTGACGTCGAAGCCTTCAAGGTTCTCGGCGAAGTACTGGACCATGTCGTTTCGCTCGGGTTCGCCGTGCACCAGGACGTCGTAGCCCAGCTCCTCCTGCAGGTCCACGACGCGCTTGATCTCGTCCTTCATGAGCTGCTGGTACTGCTCATCGCTCAGCTCGCCCTTGGTGTTGCGGGCGCGGGCTGAGCGGATTTCTGCAGTCTGCGGGAACGACCCGATGGTGGTGGTGGGCAGTGGCGGCAGGTGCAGGGCCTCTTCCTGGGCCGCTTCACGCACCGTGTAGTCGGAGCGGGCGAAGTCCGCTGCGGTGAGGGCTCCGGTTCGGGCCCGGACATCGGCGCGGCGGACTCCTTCTGCCGTAGTGCGGGAAGCGATGACGGCGGTGGCTTCGTCGATGGCTGCCTTGGTTGAGGCAGGGTCCGCCAGGTAGGAGGCAAGCGTTGTGACCTCGACGGCCTTTTGGTCAGCGAACGCCAGCCAGCTGCGGAGCTGCGCGGGCAGTTGGGTTTCCTCCACCACGTCATACGGGACGTGCTGGGTGGAGGTGGACGTGGAGACTGCCACCCTTCCGGCGGCGGCCTTCAGTTCGTCCAGCTTCGAGGCGGAGCCGGCGAGGTCGTTGCGCCAGATGTTGTGGCCGTCCACGACGCCGGCGACGAGGGTTTTGTTGCCCAGGCCCGCGAGTGCGGCTGCTG
The DNA here is from genome assembly GCF_018613675.1 of Arthrobacter sp. ISL-85. Lineage (GTDB taxonomy): Bacteria > Actinomycetota > Actinomycetes > Actinomycetales > Micrococcaceae > Arthrobacter. Next base: position 15,370 of record NZ_JAGGPQ010000024.1, read on the forward strand.
TGGGAACGGCGCCCTTGAAGACATCGAGGTGGAGGGCGTCGATGTTGGTGGCGGCGAGGGTGCCCAGCTGGGCGCCGAGTGAACCGTACGGAGTGGAAACGAGGATCTGCGGGCGGTTGGCCGCAGCGGTCAGCACCTCGTAGGCCCGGGCAACGGCGGCGTCGATTTCGGCGGCCGGGGTGTCCTGGTCAACCACCAGGGCGGGTTCATCGAGCTGGATCCAGCCGGCGCCGGCGGCGGCGAGCTTTTCGAGCAGTTGGACGTAGATGGGGAGGATGTCGTCGAGGCGGGACAACGGCGCGAAGCCGGCCGGAGCGTCGTCGGAAGCCTTGGACAGCAGCAGGTAGGTGACAGGGCCAACGATGTACGGACGGGTTTCGATGCCGTTGTCCAGGGCGAACGTAAACTCGTCAACCTTGGCAGTGGAGGCAAGGGTGAATACGGTTTCAGGGCCAATTTCCGGCACCAGGTAGTGGTAGTTGGTGTCGAACCATTTGGTCATCTCCAGCGGCTGCTGTTCCTTGGTGCCGCGGGCCAGGGTGAAGTAGCCGTCGATGTCCAGTTGCCCGTCAGCGCCCAGGAGCTTGCCGAAGCGGGCGGGCACTGCGCCCAGGTGGGCGGTGGTGTCCAGGACCTGGTCGTAGTAGGAGAAGGTGCCCGGGACTGCCGCGGCTTCGGTGAGGCCGAGTTCCTGGAGGCGCCGGGCGGTGGACAGCTGGATGTCCTTGGCCGCGGCGTCCAGGGCGGCGGCGTCGATCCGGCCGGCCCAGTACGCCTCGACGGCCTTCTTGAGTTCGCGGCGGCGGCCGATCCGGGGGTACCCGAGGAGTGATGCGGACGGGAAGGGGGTGTTTTTGGGCGCGGTCAATTCAGGCATGGAAATCTCCTAGGAATGGGGAGCTTGTGAAGATGGTCTGTTGAAAATTCTGAGCGGGTGCTCAGCTGGCCAGTTGGGGCCTGGGAATGGCACTTCGCGTGCGGCTGTGGCGCGGCAGGGCCAGCTTGTCCAGCACTTCCAGCGCGCTTTGGTGCTCGTTGAAGGTGTAGAGGTGGATGCCGGGAGCTCCGGCGTCCAGGGCAGCGTTGGCCAGCTCAACCGTGGCGTCGACGCCGATGTGGAGCCGTTCCATGTCATCGTCGGCGGCCGCCAGGCGTTCCATCAGCTGGGGTGCCGGCTCGACGCCCGCCAGCTCGCCCAGCCGGGTGAGGCGGCGGAGGCTGGTGAACGGCATCACGCCGGGAATGATGGGAATGGTCACGCCGGCACGGCGTGCACGAGTGAGCAGGTCCTCGTACTCCGCAGCTTCAAAGAACACCTGGGTGATGGCGAAGTCGGCGCCGGAACGTTGTTTCGCGAGCAGCACCTCGACGTCGTGCTCCTCGCTGGGTGACTCAGGATGACGGGCGGGGTACGCGGCCACCCCAACCGCGATCTTTCCGGCGCACAGCAGCGCGGAACGCCGCTGCTCCACCCGCCGGATGAGGTCGATCAGGTCCTGGGCGTACCGCAGCGACCCGGCCGCCGGCCTGCCGCCGTCCTTCGGCAGATCGCCGCGCAGGGCAAGGATGCCCCGCACCCCGATGTCCAGCAGTTCACCGATGACCGCAGCGAGTTCCTGCGGGGTGTTTCCTACACAGGTCAGGTGGGCCAGCGGCCTCAGCGTGGTCTCGACCAGGAGCCGGTTGATGAGCTCAAGGGCTGTGTCCCGGTTTGATCCGCTGGCACCGTACGTCACGGAGACGTAGTCCGGCTCAGTGGTCTCCAACTCGCGGATGGTGGTCCAGAGGGTCTCTGCAGCTGCGGGTGAACGCGGCGGGAACAGCTCGTAGGAGAGCGCCACCGGAGCGGTGTCGGAGAGGTGCGGATGTGCGTCAATAAGGCTTGGTGGTGACATTTGCGTCCTTGGCTTTGGTCCATTGGGTGCCTGCCGCAAAAGACAGGTAACCGGCAATGATTTGAGTTTGGGGAACACGGAGGGACTCCACGAGGACGCAGCCGCGACTGTTACGCCTCGAATGAAGTAGTCCGTGAGCAAATGTCAGGCCCACATGGGGGCACCCACACCCTCCGGAACGGAGGATCGCTGACACGTTACCGCGGTAACTTGTCTAAGACTCTATTGGGCTGGCGGGACAGGCACAAGCCGGGCGCCGAATTAAGACGCAGTTTTACAGCTTGTTTCTTCCGCCAACAGAATTTCCTTCGTCCACAGGCGTTCCTACCAGGGGCGCTCCGGCCTCGTCCCATCGCTGCTGTCCAAATACTCCTCACGTTCCCGTCCACCGTTCCGCTCCCGTTCTGCCCGCCGCGCACTGTCCTGCAGCTGGTCCAGTTGGCCCTGCCGGGTGCCGCCGGCCCCGTCCGGGGACGGCTCTTCCGACGGGGCGGGCGACATGGCCGCTGGTTGCCCCACGGCGTCAAGTTTGTTGTCCAGCCGCTCCTTGGCTGCCGCCAGCCGTCCGTCCGCTCCGGCTTGTGCGTCTACCGAGAGACACCCTTCCGGCGCTTGGGTGGCTACGTCCACGGCCTCCTTGAAGAGGAGAGCGGCCGACGCAGGGTCCCCGGCTTGGAGACGCTGGTCACCCAGGCGTTCGATCACCAGGACCAAATTCACCCGCACCAGGCATTCGTCACCCGAGCCGCCGGGCACCACCTTCAACGATTGTTCGAACAGGGTCCTTGCAGCCCCGTAATCACCCGCCAGCACGGCCGCGTCACCAGCGGCGAACGGCGCCTTGTGCGGTTCCACGACGTTGGCCACTCCAAGGCCTCCGGCGGCACCGCCCACCGCGGGGGCGTTGCCGGCCTCGAAACCGGCGGCAGCGCGCTGGGCGAGGATGTCCAGGCTGAGGAGCTTGGCAGCCAAGCACAGCACCAGGAGCACCGGCACCGCGGACCACAGCAGCAGGCGCCGCCTGCGGACCCTCCTATCTCCGGCAGGACGGCGGGTGTTCACCGAACGCCCTCCTTGCCGGTCCTGGGCGGGAGCCTGCGAAGCTGCCGGATGATGCCCGCCGCTTCCGGCAAGGCCAGCAGGAAAGCGCCGGCGGCGAAGATCCAGTAGAGCTCGGTCGCGGCCGCCAGCGAACCGACTTCATCCGCCCGTTCCGCCTTGCCGGGACGCGCTTTCTGCATCATGTCCGCCACCGGATCACCGGCTGCGCGGTGGACGTAGGGCACGCCCAGCTGGGAGGCGATGTTCCGCAGCCGGCCTTCATCGATAACGGACGACGCATCCCGCGGCTGCCGGCCCGGGTGTCCTGCACATACTTTGCCGGTGCGGGCGCAACGTCCCCGCCGCCCGTGCCGCCGTCGTCGTCAATGCGGCCCGTGTTCTCCTTCATCCTGCCGCCTCCGGACGTGCCGTAACCCAGCACCGCTCCCCCGGCCACCAGTCCGCCGTCGACCTTTATTGGCTCCGGCTCCTTGCCACTGGTCTGTTCGCCGTCCCCGAGGTAGTACACCAGTCTGGGCCGGCCGGGCTGGCTGTCCCGGGCAGCGGCCAACCGCTCGGCGAGCACCTGACTGGCTGCGGTGATGCTGCTGCCCCTGGCATAGGCAGTCACTTGGGGTTCGATGACGTCCGTGATGGTTTCCAGGGCCAGGGTGTCGGTGCTGAGCGGCATCCGGACGTGCGCCGTGGTGTCGAAGGTGATGACGGAAAAGCGGGCGCCGGGCAGCTGTTCGGCGATGGCTTTGATGTCCTTGCGGACGCCCTCCAGCCGTGGAGCCGCATTGCCGTAGTCTTCGGCCACCATGCTGGTGGTGGTGTCCACCACAAAGAACACGTTGAGCTCGGCGGTGGCAGCCTGCACGGAGCCGCCGGGCAGGCTGGGCCGCATGGCTGCTGCAAAGACCAGCAGGATAACGGCGCCCCTCCGCAGCCACGCCCTGCTCCGGAGGGGCCTCCGCTGCAGGCGCCACAGGATTGTGCACAGGACCAGTCCGGAAAGGAGTGCAACACCCAGCGGCAGGCCAGGTACGTCCGAAAACACGGCCCGTGGCGCGCCGTGGATCGCCGCTGTTTCGGTCTTCTCGACGCCGGTGACAATCCCGGGCACGGCGTCGGGACTGTCCAGGGCGTGGTAGGAACCGGTGCCGGCCAGTGCCAGCCGACGGCGGTGCCGGCGGAGGGCTGCCTGGTATTCCGGCAGCGCGGTGAGCCTGTCAGCGTGCGCCACCGGCCGTCGTCGTACGTTGGGCCGCCGGTTCCTGCGCAAGGCAACCCATACTGCCGCCCCCGCGGCAAGGGCGGCCAGTGGCAGCATCCACCAGAACATCAGCTCCACGCGCGCACCGCCTGGAAAGCTTTTGCTGCCGATGCCGTCACGGACGGCAGCGGGCCGGGGCCGAATTCGGCGGGGTAGAGGGCTTCGATGACATCGGCTGCCGCCGGGAGCGGGTGCCGGGCCAGGTCCTGGTGCGTCATCCTGGTGGCGTCTACGCCCGTTGCGTCCCGGACGAAGCCGCGAAGCAGGAGGCTGATCTCCTGGTGGGCAGCGCGTGCATCGAGGTTGCCCGCCGCCGCCTCCCGCTCCACATCACGCATGCGCTGCAGGTACGCCGCTTTGAGGGCAGGCAGTTGCGTCAGGGCGGGTCGGGGGCCGGGGTTGGAACGCATGGCCGGGCGGGTGGTGGCCAGCACGAAGACATACCACCCTGCCACCAGGGCCAACAGCGCGGCGCCGCACCACATCCAGAGGGGGCTGTACTGCAGCGGGCCGTAGAATGCTGGATCAGCCGGCACGCCGGTGCCTTTCCAGGAGGGCGAACAGGCCGGTGATGACGTCTCCGCTGCCCGCCACTTCCCCTTCCGTGATCCCGGCGGCGCGGAACATGGCCGCGCGGCCGGCGTCGCGCTTCGCGGCGGCTTTGGCATAGGCTGCCGCCACCGCGGCAGACGTGGCCGGCTGCCAGGCCAGGAGCGAGGAATCGGCCACGTTGTAGGAATCCGTACCGGTGTCTTGGAGGGCGGTCCGGGGGGAGGGCGCCAGCTCCGCATCCCTGACCGTGAGCCAGAGGATCTCGTGCTGGGCGCGGAGCCTGCGCAGGAGCTGCGCGGTGGCAGCGTCTGCGGCCAGTTCGTCCGCGACGACGAAGATCAGGTGGCGGCCCTTGATGTGGTGCGCCACGTAGTCGAGCTGGGTCTGGATGCTGCTGGGCGCCCCGCCGAGGTCCGCGTGGGAGTCCACGTGCCGAAGGAGCCGTTCGAGGTGCGCTTCACCGCTCTTTGCCGGCAGTGAACGGGTGGCGGAGGAGTCACCACACACCAGGCCCACCACGTCGCCGTGCCGGTGGGCCAGGTAGCCCATGACCCCCAAGGCAAGCACGGCGATGTCCTTCTTCACTTCCCCGGACCGTGCCTCCGCCGCCATGTTCCGTCCCGTGTCGGTAAGGAGCAGGACAGTCTGGCGGCGGACAGCCACATACCGCCGGATCAGGGGCGAACCATGGCGCGCCGACGCTTTCCAGTCGATATCCCGGACCTCGTCGCCGGGCACGTACGCGCGCAGGTCATCGAAGTCCAGGCTGCGTCCCCTGAACACCGAACCATATTCGCCGTCGAGCATGCCGCGGGCTTTGCGGTGCGCGAAGATGGCCATCTTCGACTTCACACGCTGGAGGAGGCTGGCCATGCGGGGGTCAGGGCGTCTGGACGGCGGCAACGACGGCGTCGATCACCGATTCCACTGGGACCTGCTCGGCCACCGCGTCAAAGTTCAGGATGAGCCGGTGGCGCAGCACACGGTGGGCCAGCGACCTGACATCCTCGGGGATCACATGGTCCCTGCCGTTCAGGAGCGCCACCGCGCGGGCTGCCCGGCTGAAGGCGATGCTGGCACGGGGGCTGGCGCCGAACTCGATGAATCCGGCAAGCCTGGCATCAATGTATTGGGATGCATTCCGGGTCACGTACACCAGTCCCACGATGTAGTTGATGATGGCAGGATCGATGTAGATGCGCGTCGCCAGGTCCTGGATTTCTGTGACGGCATCCAGGGAGGCGGCAGCAGCCGGTTTCTGCTCAGGGGTATAGACGCCGGCGTCGATCCTGCGGATGATCTCGGCCTCTTCCGTGGGGCTCGGGTAGTCCAGCACGTCCTTGAGCATGAACCGGTCCATCTGTGCCTCGGGCAACTGGTACGTGCCCTCCTGCTCGATGGGGTTCTGGGTGGCCAGGACCAGGAACGGCGAGGGCAGGCGGTAGTCCTGCCCGCCGATGGACGTCTGGCGTTCCTGCATCGCTTCCAGCATGGCGCTCTGGGTCTTGGCGCTGGAACGGTTGATCTCATCCAGCAGCACGATATTGGCATGGACCGGGCCCAGCTGGGTGTGGAAGCTTCCCTTGGCGGCGTCGTAGATCTGGGTTCCCATAATGTCGCTGGGCAGCAGGTCCGGGGTGCACTGGATCCGGCGGAATTCACCGCTGACCGCGTCCGCCAGGGTTTGCGCGGCGGTGGTCTTTGCCAGCCCCGGGACGCTCTCCAGCAGTATGTGGCCGCCGGTCAGCAGGCCCACCAGCAGCGATTCGCGCAGCCGGGACTGCCCCACCACCTTCGCATCGAAACTGCGTGAAATGTTGGCGGCCACCTGTTGCGCCCTGGCCAGCTCCGCAGGCTGGATTCTTGCGGGCACGCTGGTCGAAAGCACTGGATTCCCCCTGAAGACGGTGTTGGGCACACGGGCCGGACGTGTCCCTGCCGCCATCCTATCCAAGCCGCAGGTCCGGCGTCCGGCAATGGGGACCCCTCCCCTTGCGGCGCCTTCAGGTCTATCCTTTTGCCATGATCGAGCTTCCAGCCAGCTACAAGGAATATCTCGCCGACAAGAGCCAGATGGTCATCGACACCGTCAGGCCGGTCCTGATGCAGTCCGCGGCCGAAAAGCTGCACGGCGTCCGCGTGGTCAACAACCCCACCGGCCACCAGGCACACCTGGACGACACCCTGCCCTTCGGCGTGGTGCTCGAGGACATCGACTAGCCCCGCACAGCTCCCGCCAGGGCCAGCGAGTTCCCGGACCCGCGCGCCACGATGGCGTAAAGGGCCAGGACCGGAACCGAATAGAGGATCGAGAATGCGGCCAGCTCGCCGTAGGCCACTGCCCCGTGCTGCCCGAAGAAGCTGAAGATCGATACTGCGGCCGGCTGCCTGCCCTCCGAGAGCAGGAGCACGAACGGGACGAAGAAGTTCCCCCAGGCCTGGATGAACACGAAGATGAACACCACCCCCAGGCCCGGGCCCATCAGCGGAAGCACGATTGAACGCAGGCCGGCCAGCCTGGAGGCGCCGTCCACCCAGGCCGCTTCCTCCAGCGCCAGCGGCACGGCATCCATGAAGTTCCTGGTCATCCAGATCGCCATGGGCAAGCTGGTGGCGGCCAGGAACAGCACGGTGGCGGGCAGGGAATCCAGCAGCCGGAGCTGCACGAAGAGACCGTAGACCGGCACCATGATGGCTGTGATGGGCAGGCAGGTGCCGAACAGGATGCCGTACATGAAGGGCGTATTGAAGCGGGACCGGTAGCGGGACAGCGGGTACGCGGCAAGCACGGCCGCCGCCAGCGTCACCATACCGGTACCCGCGGACAGCAGGAGGCTGTTCCACAACGGCCGGAACAGCAACTCCGGCGTGAGGACTGCGGCGAAGTTCTCCAGTCCCGGCTGCCGGGGAACCTTGACGGCGTGCCCGGCGGCCGGATCCAGGGAACTGAGGACCAGCCAGAGCAGGGGCAGCAGGAAGCAGGCGCCAATCAGCAGCAGGACAACGTCAGCCCACGTGCTGCGGGCGCGTGTGCGCCGGGCGGTCACGGCCGCTGCTCCCGGAGCAGGCGCAGGTACGCTGCCCCGAACACGGCTCCGATGAGGATCAGGACCGTGGCGACGGCGGTGCCGTAACCGATGTCTCCGAATTTGAACGCTTCCTGGTAGGCCAGGACCGGCAACGTGGTGCTGCCGTTGGAAGGGCCGCCGGCGGTCATCACCCAGATCAGGGTGAAGACGGCCAGGGTCTGCAGCGTAACCAGCATCAGGTTTGTGGCAATGCTCCCCCGGATCACCGGCAGCGTGATGAACGCCAGCCGCTGCCAGGCGCCGGCGCCGTCCATCTGCGCGGCTTCGGTCAGCTCGGCGGGGACGCCATTGAGCGCGGCCCGGTACACCAGCATGGAGAAGGCGGTCCCGCGCCACACATTCGCCAGGACCACGGCCGCCATGGGAACAGTGTAGAGCCAGTCCGTTTCGGCCAGCCCCAGCCGGCCCAGCAACTGGTTGAGCGTCCCGTCGCGGCTGAAGAAGGCGTAGGCCGCGAACGCTGCCACGATTTCCGGCAGGACCCAGGCGGCCACGACGACGGTACCCACGGTTGCGGATACGGCCGGACGTGCGCGCCGCATCAGCACCGCAAGGGCCAGTCCCAGCACGTTCTGGCCCACGATCGCGGAACCGGCGACGAAAAGGACGGTCAGCGCCAGCGAAAGCGGGAAGACCGGGTCCTGCAGCAGGCGCTGGTAATTGTCCAGGCCCACCCACTCCGGGTTCCTAACGTGGCGGCCGGTGAGTCCCGCGTTGGTGAGCGACGCCTGGAAGGCCCACAGCACGGGGCCGGCCAGGAACACGAGCAGGAGCACGACGGCGGGCATGACCGGCAGGTAACGGAGCACGTGCCATGTGCGGTGGTTGGCGGGCACCGCTACTTCCGGGTGGTTTTGTCGCCGCCCACAATGCCGGCCACGGCCGCGTCATAGTCGGCCGCCGCCTCCGCGGGTGTCCTGCTGCCGGTTATCACGGCCTCGGTGGCCTCCTGCACGGCAGCGGAAATCCGTGGATAGTCGGATGTAGCGGGCCGGTACCTGGTGACCGACACCAGGCCGGAGACGTCCTTCACGAACGGGTTGGCGGACTGGTAGCCGGGGTCGGCGGCGACGTCCGTGCGGACGGCGATCTGCGAACTTGCCACGGTAAACGCCAGCGAGTTCTTCGCATTGAGGGCCGTGGTGAGGAAATTGAAAGCAAGGTCCGGCTGCTTGGTCTCGGCACCAACAGCCAACGTCCAGCCGCCGGACATGCTGACCGCGCCGGGCGCGCCCCCGTTCCGGGTGGGAAACGGGGCCACGGCCATGTCCTGCCCGTAGCCCGGCCAGGCGTAACTGCCGCCGTCCTGCCAGAACGACGGCGCATAGGACCCCTCCACGGTTGCCCCGAGTTTTGCTTTGGGGAACCATTCGCCGAACACCTTCTTCCAGATGTTCGGGTCCAGCGCCTCGGCCGGAGGGACGGCCAGGTTCTCCCGGTACAGCGTTTGGAGGAAGGTCAGCGAATCCTTGAAGCCGGCCGAGCCAACTACCCACTTCTTCGAATCCTGGTCGTAGAGGCTGGAACCGGTGCCGTACAGAAGCTCGTAGAACCCCTGCATCACGCTTCCTTCGCCGGTGCCCTTGCCGGCGTACATGTTGAAGGGGATCACATCCGGCTGGGAGGCTTTGATCTTCCTGGCCGTGTCCAGGATGTCCTGCCAGCTGGACGGGCGCCACGGAAGGCCGATGCCGGCAGCCTCAAAAACCTTCTTGTTGTACCAGATGGCGCGCGTGTCGGTGCCCAGCGGCACCGCGTACGTACCGCCGTCGTCCGCCTTCCCCGCTTCCTTGGCCCCCGCGTCGAACTTGTCCCAGTCCCCCCAGCCCTTCAGCCGGCTGTCCAGGTTCATGAGGTAGCCGGCGTCCACGTCGGAGCGCACCTTGAAGGTGTCTTCGTAAAAGACGTCCGGGGCGGTGGAGGGTGACCGCAGGGCCAGGGCCAGCTTGGTGCCGTAGTCGTCATCGTTGGCCTGGATGGGCTCCAGCTCAACCGTGACGCCCTGGTTCGCTGCCTCAAACTCCTTCTTGGCGTCCTGGAACACGCTGTCCAGGGCGGTGAACGAGTCCGTCTTCTGGTAGGCCACCTTAATGGTCTTGTTTCCGCCTGCCGGATCGGCCGGCGTGCAGGCTGCGAGGACCAGGACCGAGGCGGCCACCAGGGATACTGTCTTGGATGCCCAGCGAAGCATGCCCGGTCAGCTTTCCAGCAGGAGCCGCTGGGCGCGGGGCGCGAGCGTATGTTCAAGGACCAGCGAGGCAGCGCCGATGGCTCCCACGTCCTCCCCCACGCCGGTACCTACAACCTCGATGGGATGAATCAGGCGGGCGGCGCTGCCGCCGTCCAGCAGCGGCGGGATCAGTTCGAGGTAACGCTGCGACAGGCAGGTCCAGAAGGGGCCGCCAAAGACCACCCGCTCAACATCCAAGGTGTTGGTGACCACCGAGACGGCCCGGGCCACAAGGACGGCGGACTTGTCCAGGATGGCGGCAGCCTGTTCATCCCCTGCGTAGGCACGGGCGCACAGCTCAGAAAAGCTCTGCTGGATTTCGGCGGCGCTCCTGGCCTGGGAGCCCTCCAGGATTCCGGCGGCCTCAGCTTCCGCCACCAGCACCTGCGGGATGCAGGAGGACTTCACGCAGCCGCGCTGGCCACAGTCGCAGGGCGGACCGTCCGGGTCCACGATGATGTGGCCGATTTCGCCTGCGTTGCCGGAGGTGCCGCGGACCACTTCATCATTCAGGACGATGCCGCAGCCGATGCCGGTACCCATGTACATGAAGACGAAGCTGCCGGCTCCGCTGGGGCCGCCCGCCCACGTTTCCGCCACCGCGGCGCTGGTCACGTCCTTGTCCACCAGCACGGAGTAGCCGGTGGCCTTGGCCAGGGCGTCCCGCAGTTCCACCCTCTCCCACCCGGGGAGCAGCGGCGGGTCCACCACGGTTCCGTTGTCCAGGTCGATGGGGCCGGGGGCGGCCACTCCCAGGCCTGCGATGCGGCTGCGGTCCACCCCGGAAGCATCCACGAGCTGTTCCAGTTCAGCAGCGATGGTGGCGATGACGGCGGCGGGATCGTTTCCGCCGGGGGTCTTGATCCGCGAGTGCCGTACCACCGCTCCCACGAGGTCAAGCACAACGAACGTTGTCACAGCCGGGTCCAGGTGCACCCCGAGGGCGTACATTCCGCCGGGATTGAGGCGGAGGATGGTGCGCGGCTTGCCGGGGCCGCTGCCCTCCTTGCCCGCCTCGACGATCAGGTTCTGGTCCAGCAGGCGGCGGGAGATGTTGGAGATGGTCTGGGGCGACAGGCCTACGATCTGGGCGAGTTCCACCCGGCTTAGTCCGCCGGACGTCCTGCGGATTGCGTCGAGGATGACGGTGAGGTTGAAGTCCCCCATCCTGGGCAAGTTGGTTCCGCGCCTCGGAGAGGATTGGCGGATCTCAGACACTGTTTCCCCTAAACATCTTCGGCTACCTGGCGGTGGTGATGCTTTGAATCGTACTTTAAGCGTGCGCCCCCGCCCACCTGTACCGGCAGCGGCGCGGCGCGGGATGTCTTTCCCCTGGTCAGCGGGAGCTGCGCGTGCTGCGGGTGACCGTGAACTTGGGGTTCCGGCCTTCCACCACGGTAGGTCCCACATGCCGCTCCAAGGCCGGCAGATAGGCCAGGTGCCGGTTGTAGACCGTCCACAACTCGCCCCCGGGAGCCAGGACCCGTCCCGCCGCCTCGATCAGCTTTTGCCCGGCGCCGGCATGGACGCCGGCACCAACGTGGAAGGGCGGGTTCAGGAGTACGGCGTCAACTGCGCCATCAGGGAACGTGCTGAGCGCGTCGTCCTGCAGCACGGTGATCCTCTCCGCCAGCCCGTTCGCACGGGCGGTGGCGAGGGCGGACTGCACGGCGGCCGACGACTGGTCCGTTGCGGTCACGGCGGCGGACGGGAACTGCCTGGCATACATCGCGGCGAGGATTCCGGTGCCGCAGCCCAAGTCGACGGCGTGCCGTGCCGGCTTCATCGCGGGCAGGAACGTCAGCAGGAAGCGTGTGCCGATGTCCAGCCTGGCGCCGGCAAAGACAGCGCCATGCGCAGCCACGTCCAGGTCCAGCTCGTCAAGGTGCTCGATGACAGGGAAGCGCGGGGTGGCGGCGGCACCTTTGGGGCCGGCGGCAAGGAGAATCCGCGATTTTTGCCGCGCGAGCTGGGGCTGCACGGAGACGAAGTACCGTTCAAGGACCGCGTTCATGCCCAGTGACATATGCTTCACCCGGCCACCTGCCAGCAGCCGGACACCCGGTGCAGCGTGCCGGGCCACGGCGGCAGCGACTTCCTCCAGCTCCGCCAGGGTCTTGGGAAGCTGCAGCAGGACGGTGTCCGCCCCGGCCAGCAACTCGCGCCCCAGGGGCAGCTGGACGAAACCGGGCCCTGGGGCGTCCGCGGGGAGCCCGGCAGCCTCGCGCATTGCTGACAGTTCGGCGGCGTTAAGCCGCAGGGCCCTTTCCCCGGTGACCAGGTCCTGGTGTACGCGCAGCGAGGCCGGGGCAAGTAACTCTCCGGCGCCCAGGGTCAAGGCCCCGTAGCGGTCGCCGATGACGGCCACGTTACTGCCCGACCGCCCAAGCTGTACCGCGGTTTCCAGCAGCAGCCGGTCCGTGGCGTCCCAGGCCTGCAGGTTGGGCGCCTCCACATCGGGGCGCCGGCGCAGCACGTCGAAGATACCCGTCAGGGTGTTTGCTGCCACCGGTGTCCTGCCGCCTTCTGTTGCCCTTGCCGGCCCCTGCGTCCGGGGCATCACCCCAACGTTACCGTTTCCTCCGCCGCCGCCATTCCGGGCAGCTTCAGGATCGCGGCCACTGCCGCGCGTCCTGCGCGGTTGGCGCCAATGGTGGACGACGACGGGCCATAACCCACCAGGTGGACGCGCGGCTCGGCTGCCACTTGTGTTCCATCCATGGCGATCCCGCCGCCCGGTCCCCGCAGGTGAAGCGGCGCCAGGTGTTCCAGCTCCGCCCTGAAACCCGTGGCCCAGAGGATAACGTCGGCCTTCAGCAGGCTGCCGTCGGCACGGCGGACCCCTTCAGGTTCGATGGCAGTGAACATGGGCTGCCGGTCAAGGGCGCCGCGTTCCCTGGCTGCGCGCAGGGCAGGAGTCCAGATCAGGCCCGTTACCGAGACAACACTTTGCGGTGGAAGCCCCTTGCGGACCTGCTCTTCAACGAGCGCCACGGCGTCATGGCCCGCCCGGGCATCAAAATCCGCAGCGCGCCAGACCGGGTGCCTGCGCGTGAACCAACTGGTGGTGGTGACGCGGGAAATTTCCTCGAGCAGGCCGACGGCGGAGATGCCCCCGCCTACGACGATCACATGTTGGCCGACGAACTCGTCGGCGGAAACGTAATCGGCCACGTGCAGCTGACGGCCGCGGAATGAGGACCGGCCGGGATAGATGGGCCAGAACGGGCGGGTCCACGTTCCCGTGGCGTTGATGAGTGCCTTGGCGCTCCAGTCACCGTCCGGGGTTTCGATCCGGAGCCGCCCCGCTGGATTGCCGTCCTCGCGCCGGACGGCCCGGACCTTGACTGGCCGGTGGATGGCCAGCCCCAGCCCGGCCTCATAGCTTCCGAATAGCGGGCAAGGAACTCGGAACTGGGTTCCTCGGGATCCACGTCGGGTTTAGCGATGCCGGGCAGGTCGCTGATCCCGTTGACCGTGGCCATTCGCAGGCTCTTCCAGCGGTGCCGCCACGCACCCCCGGGGCCATCCTCGGCGTCGAGCACGGCATAGTGGAGCCCCTTGCGCTGGAGGTGGTACGCGGCCGACAAGCCAGCCTGGCCGGCCCCGATGACCACCACATCGGTTGGGTCAGGAATCACTCCCCCATGATAGTCGTGGAGGGCAGCCCGGCCTTAGGCTGGGCGCATGGACACTGAAGCAGCCGCACGCACCGGAACCACAAGCACTGGCCATGCCGCCCGGCTGGAAAAGGCACTGGGGGTGGTGCTGGGCACCGAACAGTCGCCCCTGCGGCTGCGGGCATGGGACGGCTCTGAGGCCGGCCCCCCGGACGCGCCCATCCTGGAGTTCAAGTCCCGGAAAGCCCTGCGCCGCATGCTGTGGTCCCCCGGGCAGCTGGGGCTGAGCCGGGCCTACGTTGCGGGCGAAATCGACGCTCCGGGCGACATCTTCGCAGCCTTCGTGGCCTTGAGTTCAGCCGGAAAGTTCGCCGAACCCGGACCGTTCCGTCCGCCTTCCGCCAGTGAGCTGTCGCTGCTGCTGCGCACCGCAGTCCGGCTCGGGGCCATCGGGCCCAACCCGGCTCCGCCGCCAGAAGAGGCACGTGTAGCGAAGAAAGGCAGGATGCACTCCCGGGGCCGGGACTCGGCGGCCATCTCGCATCATTACGACGTCGGCAACGACTTCTATGCCCTGGTGCTGGGACCGTCCATGGTCTATTCCTGCGCAGTGTGGCCCGACGGTGACGCGGCCGCCGATGGCTCCGCCGCGGGAACGGCCCCGGAGCCAGCCTCTGCTGATGGCCTCGATGCCGCGCAGGACGCCAAGCTGGACCTGGTTTGCCGCAAGCTGGGCCTTCAGCCGGGAATGCGGGTCCTGGATGTCGGATGCGGATGGGGCAGCTTCGCCCTCCACGCTGCAGGCAGGTACGGCGCCAGCGTGGTGGGCGTGACACTGTCCACCGAACAGGCCTCCCTGGCCCGCAAGCGTGCAGCGGATGCCGGCCTCACGGACAGGGTGGAGATCCGGGTCCAGGATTACCGGGACGTGCAGGACGGGCCGTACGACGCCATCAGTTCAATCGGGATGTCCGAGCACGTGGGACGCGAACAGACTCCTGCCTACGCCGCCGCGCTCTTCGGGCTGCTCCGACCCGGCGGGCGGCTGCTGAACCATGCCATCTCCTGGAACGCGGGCCCCACCAGCCCCGATCCGGACTCGTTCATCCCCCGGTATGTCTTCCCGGACGGTGAAATGATCAGCCTCAGCGAGATGGTGGCTGCCCTGGAAACTGCCCGGTTCGAAGTCCTCGACGTCGAGGCCCTGCGCCGACACTACGCACTGACCCTTCGTGCCTGGGTCCGCCGGCTGGAACAAAACTGGGAGGAAGCCGTGCGGCTGGCCGGTCCGGGGCGCGCACGGGTATGGCGGCTGTACATGGCGGCCAGCGCCCTGGGGTTCGAAAACGGACTCACTGGAGTCAACCAGGTCCTGGTGCGCCGCCCTGGCGGGGAGGAACCCCCGCTGCGCCGCACAGCCTGGCTGTGACGGCAGCGCCCTCCTTCCGGGACACAACCCGGCAGGAGGGCGGCTTCTTCACCGGGGATTACGCCACCGGGGAAGGACCCCCGGGCTGGGTGAAATGCTGGGTCTTCTCGATCTGCACCACTTTCGGATCCGTTTCGTCCGCAGCGTAGTCCGTGGACCGGGTGAGGTCCTCGCCGGTACTGACCTTCAGGGCCCGCAGCACCAGGGTCAGCACGGCAGCCACAATCAGGTTCAGCGCGAACGCCGACACTGCGATGTAGACACTGAAGTCCGTCCCCGGAATGGGCGCCACCGAGCCGCCGAAGTGCGCCTTGGTCACCGGATTGACCACGTTGTAGGCGGAGACGGTTCCAAAGATGATGCCGACCGCCCAGCCGGCCAGGAGGGCCCAGCGGTCGAACCAGCGGGTGTAGAGGCCGGCCACCACGGCAGGGAAGGTCTGCAGGATCCAGATGCCGCCCAGCAGCTGCATGTTGATGGCCGCCGACTGGTCCATGGCGATCACGAAGACCAATGCGCCCACCTTCACCACCAGGGAGACGATCTTGGACACTTTTGCCTCGGTCTTGGGGTCGACGTCAGGCCGGATGAAGTCACGGTAGATGTTCCGGGTGAACATGTTCGCAGCCGCGATGGACATGATCGCCGCCGGGACCAGGGCCCCGATGGCAATGGCAGCCAGTGCGATACCTGCGAACCAGGCCGGGAAGTGGTCAAGGAACAGTTGTGGAACCACCAGCTGCGGATTGACCGACCCGTCCAGGTCAATCGGCTTGGTGCCCGCCTTGATGGCCACGAAACCCAGCAGTGCCAGGAAGCCAAGCATCAGCGAGTACAGCGGCAGGATGGCTGCGTTGCGGCGGATGGTGTTGCGGGCCTTCGAGGCCAGCACGGCCGTTACCGAGTGCGGATACATGAACAGCGCCATGGCCGAGCCCAGAGCCAGCGACCAGTACGCGGAGTAGTTCGCCGCGCCGGGGACAAAGACGCCTGCCGGCTTGCCCGTGGCCTGGTTCACCGCGCCGAGTTTGGCCTGCGCCGAGCTGAAGATGCTGTCCCAGCCGCCGAACTTGATAGGCAGGTAGATGACCGCCACGATGACGGCAAGGTAGATCAGCAGGTCCTTCACGACGGCGATCATCGCCGGGGCGCGCAGGCCAGAGGTGTAGGTGTACGCGGCCAGGACCACGAAAGCGAGGATCAGCGGCAGGTCGGTCAGCAGGACATTGTCGGAGCTCCCCAAGCCAAGGACTGTGAGTACCGCCTTGATCCCCACCAGCTGCAGCGCAATGTAGGGCATGGTGGCAACGATTCCTGTGACGGCAACAGCCAGGGAGAGCCAGCGGCTGCCGTAGCGGCCGCCCACGAAGTCTGCCGAGGTGACGTAGCCGTGGCGGTGGGATACAGACCACAAGCGGCTCATGATGATGAAGATGATTGGATACAGGACGATCGTGTAAGGCACGGCGAAGAAGCCAGTGACCGCGCCCGTGGCCCACATTGCCGCGGGAACTGCCACAAAAGTGTATGCGGTGTAGAGGTCCCCGCCCAAGAGGAACCAGGTGATCCAAGTGCCGAATCCACGGCCGCCCAGGCCCCACTCATCCAGGCTGTGCAGCCCTTCCACGTTGGTGCTGCGGCGCCACCGGGCGGCGAGGAAACCCATCACGGCCACGACGACGAAGAGCACCACCACGATGACCAGGGCGGTCCAGTTGATTTCGCGCGCGTTCATGGCCTGTCCCCTCCCAGCCCGGCATCGGCGGAGGCTGCGTCCCCCCGGGGCGGTCCGCCTGCACGTGCCTCGGCCCGCCGTCGTCGGTCTTCCCTGGTGACCAACCAGTACGAGGTGCCGGTCAGAATGGCGGAGATTGGCACCCAGAGCAGCTGGTACCAGTAGAAGAACGGCAAGCCGCCAAGGCGCGGCGCATCAAAGGCGTAGAGCTGCGGCATCAGGGGAAAGAGAATGGCCGCGGCCAGCAGGATGCCGGCGCCAATGTAGGGAGCGGGCCTCGCCGGCCCCCGGATGGCGGTATCACGCGTCAGGCGCGATCCGTTAGAAGCTTCGCCGTTCGGGCGGTAGCCGGACTCTTCTGCGTGGGACATCGGTGACCTCCTCGTCAACGCGTCCCGCGGGCCCCGCTTTGGGTGAAAGCGGCCGGCCGACGGGACGATGTGCCCTCAGTCTCCAGTTGTACCCCCGTTTGACCTGCGCGGGAAGTCTTTGGGCCGCTGCCTGGGAGTTTTCACCGCGGGATCCTGTTTCCCGCAGCAAACGACAAAGGGAACCATCACTGAGTGATGGTTCCCTTTGTTCCTTGCACCGGTGGAGCTGAGGGGACTCGAACCCCTGACCCCCTGCATGCCATGCAGGTGCGCTACCAGCTGCGCCACAGCCCCGTACAGTTGTCACTTCCGGCCGAATTCCCCGGAGCAACCTGACCAGAGTAATGCACTTTTCCGCTGGACGCCAATCGGTAATCGGCAGGCCAAGCGCCTGGCTCCGGCCTCCGCGGCCACCAGTTGGAAGCTGCAGCCAATGGCTGCGGCTGCAAACAAAAAGTCCGCCGGAACCTTGATGGTTCCGGCGGACTTGCCGGTGGAGCTGAGGGGACTCGAACCCCTGACCCCCTGCATGCCATGCAGGTGCGCTACCAGCTGCGCCACAGCCCCGGATTGTTGCTGCTCTGTGCTGCTTTCCCCGGAGTCTCCCCCGAAGCAACTCAAATATCTTAGAACAGCAATTCCGAAAATTCCAAATCGGGAATATTCACCGCCGGGCCGGGCCTACTCGGTGTCGGAAACCGCACTGGCTTTGGCGGATGAGTCGTCGCCGAGCTGCATGTCGACCACCGGGCAGTCCTTCCAGAGACGTTCCAAGGCGTAGAACACGCGGTCTTCCTCGTGCTGGACATGGATCACGACGTCGGCGTAGTCCAACAGCACCCAGCGGCCCCCGGACCGGCCCTCGCGGCGCACCGGACGCAGGTCCTGCTTGGCAAGTTCTTCCTCGATGCCGTCCACAATGGCGTTGACCTGGCGTTCGCTGGGCGCCGACGCGATAAGGAAGACATCAGCCAGGGCCAGGCGCTCGCTCACATCCATGGCGACAATGTCCTGGGCGATCTTGTCTGCGGCGGCTTTGGCAGCCGTACGGGCTATGGCGATGGATGATTCTGTTGCAGTCACGGGACTCCTTGTTTGGTTTAAGTGTTGATGCCGGCTGGCGGGTCAGCGGGACATGCCGCTGACGATCAGGATGATGCCGGCGACGAGGGCCAGGATCCCGAACGCGAGGATGCAGAACTGGAGGATGCGGTTTCGGCGGGCCCTGGTCAGGCCCGCGGTGGCGGCATCCAGGGGATCGAGTCCGTAGGCAGACCGGGCAGGCACCCGGGGAAGGTCCTCAAAGAGGTCCTCCGGATGGTTTTCCGGGACCGATGCCGGTTGGGGACGGCTGGCGGCTTTGGCAACCGCCTCGGCACGCGCGATGACCTGGGAACGGCCGGTGGCAGTATCCGGGGCCGGCGCCTTGGGACGGGCGGCGGGCCTCCGTTTCCCAGCACCCGGCACCTTGGTGCCGGGCCGGGTGGTGACCGGGACGTGCGAGGTGGCGGGCGGCTTCATGACCGGCCGCTCGACGCCGGGCACCTGGACAAACTCGAGCGGCGTCACCATGGCCAGGTTACTGGCGGTGGATGGACCGGGCTTGTCCGTAGGTGCGGCATCCCTGCCCAGGCCACCACCGGCGGGCCCGCCGGCCTGTTCGGCAAGTTTCTGCCGGGCCATGGCACGGCGGTTCATGACAGCGGCGCGTTCTGCCAGGGCGATCTGCTCAGCCAGGATCTCCGGATCCACGGCTTCCGGATCCATGGACGCGATGTGCTCCATCTTGGCGATCTGGTTCCGGGCCTGAGCGGCAAGGAGTGCGCGCGCCTCAAGGGCCTGTTCCACCGTCATGCCGTCCGGAGCATTTCCGGGAGCCGGCTTTGGGCCTTCGGCCTTCTCCCCCGCCCTACTGGTCCTGTCACCTGACGGCGTTGCCTTGGGCGCCGGGGAAGCGGCGGGCGGAACTATGGGATTGGCAGCCGTCAGCGCCTGCTCTTTGAGTTGCTGAAGCCGCAGCTGGCGCCGCGTGGGTGGCCCTCCCGCAGCAAGCTGCCCTTCCTTTTCCTCAAGCTCCTTGATGGTGCGCAGCGCAGCACGGTCACGGGCACGGATCTGGGAGGAGCGTTGCGTGGCCGTCTGGTCTCCCGCCTCCTGCGGGCGGGCTGCAGGGGCGGGGTCCCCGGTGGAACCGGGGCGGGCCGCTGGGTCGTGTCCCCCCTGCGAAGGTACACTGACAGCCGGCCGGATGGCGGCAGGCGGGCGCTGCTCCGTGGCAGGCAGGGGGGGCTGTTGGGCGTCCCTGGCCTTCCGGAGTTCCCGGCGGCTGCGGATTGGGGGCTGTTCCTGACTCATTGGGGGCTCATTCAGTACTTGCTGGTTCGCGTGCTTCGGAAGTTGTGTCATCCACGCTTGCGGGGTCGTCCGAATACAGGCCGTACTTGGCGATGTACTGGACCACCCCGTCCGGGACCAGGTACCAGACGGGGTTGTTCGCGGCCACGCGGGCACGGCAGTCTGTCGACGAGATGGCCATGGCCGGCACCTCCAGCAGGCTGACGTCCTCGCGGCCCATACCGTCAAGGACGTGCCCGGGCCGTGTGACTCCCACGAAGTGGGCGAGCGACCACAGCTCGTCGATGTCCTTCCAGGACAGGATCTGCGCCAGGGCGTCCGCGCCGGTGATGAAGAACAGGTCGGCGTCCGGGCGCTGTGCCCTCAGGTCGCGCAGGGTGTCGATGGTGTAGGTGGGACCCGGACGGTCAACGTCGACACGGCTGACAGTGAAGCGCGGATTGGACGCCGTGGCGATGACGGTCATCAGGTAGCGGTGCTCGGGCTCGCTGACCTGTTTATGGGACTTTTGCCATGGCTGCCCAGTGGGGACGAAAACCACCTCGTCGAGGTCGAACTCCGCCGCGACTTCGCTGGCCGCTACAAGGTGGCCGTGGTGGATGGGATCGAATGTCCCGCCCATCACGCCCAGCCGCAGCCTCCCCCGGGCCCCATTGCGTTGCAGGTTGTGGGAAATCTTAGTGGCCCTGCCCGCGATCGTGCTTGTTGGGGTGCTGGCGGTGCGGATCCGCATGCTCGTCCGTGGCCGCGTGCCGGTTCCCCAGGTTGTTGTAGGACCAGGCGATCAGCATCAGCACCACCAGGATGCCGAACATGGACAAGCCGAAGACCCACGGCTCGGCCCACAGCGGAGCGGGCTCCTCATGGCCTGCTTCACCTGCGGCGGCGACGGACATGGCAATCTGCTGGAGCAGCATTTTCTCCCCTATGTTCAAGGATATTCAGGCAGCGGAACCTTCCGCTGCTTTCCGGGTTCTGGTCTATGTTACCGCGTTGCTACCCGCGGACCTGGCCTTCGCCCTGGACGATCCACTTGGTGGTGGTGAGCTCGGTCAGGCCCATGGGCCCGCGGGCATGGAGCTTCTGGGTGGAGATGCCCACCTCCGCACCAAGGCCAAGCTCCCCGCCGTCGGTAAACCGGGTGGACGCGTTGACGATCACGGCCGCCGAGTCCACCTCCGCGATAAAGCGCTCGGCATTGGCAAGGCTGTTGGTGAGGATCGCTTCCGTGTGCCCGGTGGACCAGGTCCTGATGTGCTGGACGGCTTCGTCCAGGCTGTCCACCATTGCCACAGCGAGGTCCAGGTCCATGTACTCCGTTGCCCAGTCCGCGTCCGTCGCCGGCTGGGTTTCGATTGCGGCGGGCAGTGCGGCGCTGATACGCGTGTCCACATGGAGGCGGACACCTGCGCTGCGCAGGGCGGCCGCGACGGCGGGCAGCACTGTTGAGCCGGAGTGGACCAGGAGTGTCTCTACTGTGTTGCAGACACTGGGCCGCTGGGTCTTGGCGTTGAGCAGGATTTCCACGGCCATGGTTTCGTCAGCGGATTCGTCGATGAAGATGTGGACGTTTCCCTCCCCCGTTTCGATGACCGGCACGGCGGAGTTGGTGACAACAGTCTGGATCAGGTCCCGTCCGCCGCGGGGAATCAGTACGTCCACCCTGCCGCGGGCCTTCATCAGGACGTTGGCGCCCGCGCGGCCGTACTGGTCCACTGTCTGCACTGCATCGGCCGGGAGACCCACAGATTCCAGGGCTTCGCGCAGGATCCGTACCAGCACCTGGTTTGTGGCTTCTGCTGCACTCCCGCCGCGCAGGATAACGGCGTTGCCACTCTTGAGGGCCAGTCCTGCGATGTCCACGGTGACGTTGGGCCGTGCTTCGTAGATGGCCGCCACCACGCCCATGGGCACGTTGACCTGGCGGAGGCGCAGCCCATTGGGGAGGGTCTGTCCGCGCACTACGTTGCCCACGGGGTCGGGGAGGTTGGCCAGGTTCTCCAGGGCCGCCACCAACCCGGCAACGCGGGCTTCGGTGAGGGTGAGCCGGTCCAGGAGGGCGGCAGAAGTTCCGTTGGCCTTCCCCTGCTGCACATCAACCGCATTGGCCGCGAGGATGGCCGGGACATTCTCGTGCAGGGCGGCACCGACGGCGCGGAGGGCACGGTCTTTCCAGGCCCGGTTGGCGGTGGCCATGCGGCGGGCGGCGTGGCGGGACCGGTCGGCGATGGCGTGGACAGCCGCTTCCACCTCTGCACCGGACAGCCCTGCACCGGACAGCGGCACCTCAGCCGATGCCGGTTCTGCTGAGGGACCCGGCTGCGCCTGCGCAGCAGTGGTTCCGGAATGTTCAGCAGCATGGATCAGGGCTTCAGTCATGATCCAAGTTTAGGCGAGGCGGCAGCTCAGACCAGCACCAGGTCGTCAACATGAACAACTTCACGGTCATAGCCGTTGCCCAGTTCCTCACCCAGCTCCCGGGTGGACCGTCCCAGCATCCGCGGCAGTTCCTCCGAGGAATAGTTCACCAGTCCGCGGGCGACAACGGTGCCGTCCGCTCCGGCCAGCTCCACGGCGTCGCCTGCTTCGAAGTCGCCGCTTATCGCGGAGATGCCCGCCGGCAGGAGGGACGTGCGGTGGTGGCGCACGGCACGCACTGCTCCTTCGTCCAGGACCAGCCGGCCCTGCACCGAGGCAACGTGGGCCAGCCAGAGGAGGCGGACCGGTTTGCGGGAGCCGTTGACGGAGAACCACGTTCCCACGTCCTCGCCGTTCAACGCTGCGGCAGCGTTGGGTGTGGACGTCACCAGGGCATGGATTCCCGAGCCGGCAGCCATGCTGGCCGCCTCCACTTTGGTCATCATCCCGCCGGTGCCCACGCCGGCCTTGCCCGCTTTGCCGATGGATACGCCCTCGAGGTCGTGCGCGCCGGTGACCAGCGCAATGCGCTTGGCACCCAGGGCGGGCGGCCCGTCATACAGGGAGTCGACGTCGGACAGCAGCACGAGTGCATCGGCGCGCACCAGGTGCGCCACCAGGGCGGCGAGCCGGTCGTTGTCGCCGAAGCGGATTTCGTGGGTGGCCACGGTGTCGTTTTCGTTGACCACGGGGACCACCCCGAGGTTCAGCAGCCGGTCCATGGCGCGGAGGGCATTGGTGTGCTGGCTCCTCCGCATCAGGTCCTCGGCCGTAAGCAGGACCTGGCTGACGGTGACGCCATGCGCACCGAAAGCCTGCGTGTACCGGGCCATCAGCAGCCCTTGGCCCACACTGGCTGCCGCCTGCTGGGTGGCCAGGTCGCGGGGACGCTTGGACAGCCCCAGCGGCGCCAGGCCGGCGGCGATGGCCCCGGAGGACACCAGGATGATCTCGGCCCCCGCGTTGCGCTTTGCCGCCAGGGCGTCCGCCAGGGCGGTCAGCGATTCCTCCGAGATGCCGCCCTTAATGCTGGTCAGCGAGGAGGAGCCCACCTTCACCACGATCCGGCGGGCACCGGCCAGCGCACTCCGGTCCGCGGCAGGCGGTACCGAGGTCATGCCTTTAGAGGTCATCGTCCGCTTCCAGTCCGCTTTCCTTGGCGGGCTGGGCGGCACGGCGGCCGCTGACGGATTCGGTCCAGATGCCGGCTTTGCGCTCTGCCTCTAGCTCGGCGCGGGCGGCAGCCTTGGCATCGCGGCGCTCCTGCTGCTCCTCGCGCTTCTGGCTACGGGTGGGGCGGTCACCGATATCGGCGAACCTGACGTCGGTGCCGCGCGGCGAGGCCAGGAGCTCAGCCCCTGCCATCATGGTGGGCTCCCAGTCAAAGACGACGCCGTCATCCTCACCGATGACCACCGTGTCACCCGGCTTGGCACCCTGCTTGAACAGATCGGCTTCCACTCCGAGCCGGGCCAGCCGATCCGCCAGGTAGCCGATGGCCTCCTCGTTGGTGAAGTCGGTTTGCTTGACCCAGCGCTCGGGCTTTTCGCCCAGAACGCGGAACAGCGGCTCCAGGTTCTTTTCCTCGCGCCGGATCTTGAACCCGGCTTCGTTGACGGCACGCGGCCGCAGCACAGCAGGCTGCACCTTGGGCGGGGCGGCCGCTACGGCGTCGCGGGCGGCCTTGACGATTTCCGCCATGGCGAAGCCGAGCTGGCGCAGGCCCTCATGGCTGGTGGCGGACACCTCGAAGACGCGGTAGCCGCGCGATTCCAGTTCCGGGCGCACGAATTCAGCCATGTCCTTGCCGTCCGGCAGGTCCACCTTGTTCAGTGCAACCAGCCGCGGGCGGTGGTTCAAGGGAACAACTTCGCCGTCCTGGCCTGCGTAGCTCATGTCAACGGCGTATTTCTCCAGCTCGCCCTCAATGATGGCAAGGTCCGCCAGCGGGTCCCTGTCCGACTCCAGGGTGCCGCAGTCAAGCACGTGGACCAGTGCCGCGCAGCGCTCAACATGGCGCAGGAAGTGGTGCCCCAGGCCGCGTCCCTCGCTGGCGCCTTCGATGAGGCCGGGAACATCGGCGATGGTGAACCGCACATCGCCTGCCTGTACGACGCCCAGGTTGGGGACCAGCGTGGTGAACGGGTAGTCGGCAATCTTGGGGCGGGCAGCCGACATGGCCGCGATGAGGCTGGACTTGCCGGCGGACGGGAAACCCACCAGCGCGATATCGGCGATGGACTTCAATTCCAGGACGACGTCCCGGGAGTCGCCCTCGATCCCCAGCAGCGCGAAGCCCGGTGCACGGCGTTTTTGTGACGAAAGGGCAGCGTTGCCAAGTCCACCCAGGCCGCCGGCGGCCGCCACGAACTCTGTGCCCTCGCCGACGAGGTCAGCCAGGACTTCGCCGTCCTTGGTCTTGACCACGGTGCCGTCCGGGACGGGCAGGACCAGGGTCTCGCCGTTCTTGCCGCCGCGCCAGTCGCCCATGCCGGGGCCCCCGTTGCTGGCGTGCCGGTGGGGTGCGTGGTGGTAGTCCAGGAGCGTAGTGGTCTGGTGGTCCACTCGGAGGATCACGTCACCGCCGTTGCCGCCGTTGCCGCCGTCGGGCCCTCCCAGCGGCTTGAACTTCTCGCGGTGGACGGAGACGCAACCATGGCCGCCGGTTCCGCCGGATACATGCAGTACTACCCGGTCTACAAAGCTGGCCACGTGGATCTCCTCAGGTGCTGTTTACATAGCGCCCGCGGACGCCACATCGATTGTAATGCTGTTAAAAGAACAGTGGAGCGGACCCTCAGGCCCGCTCCACCGCTTCAGAACTGGTTGTTACTCTGCAGCTGCAGCAGCAACGATGTTGACTACGCGACGACCGCGGCGCGTGCCGAATTCAACGGCGCCCGGGGTCAGTGCAAACAGGGTGTCGTCCCCGCCGCGGCCAACGCCGGCGCCCGGGTGGAAGTGGGTGCCACGCTGGCGGACGATGATCTCGCCTGCGGAAACTACCTGGCCGCCGAAGCGCTTGACGCCGAGGTACTGAGCGTTGGAATCGCGGCCGTTGCGAGTGGAGCTCGCGCCCTTTTTATGTGCCATCTGAAATGCCTGCCTCTAAATTCTGGGGAATCTGTTGAAATACCTGAACAGTAACCGCTGGTTACTTGATGCCGGTGATCTTGACCTTGGTCAGTTCCTGGCGGTGACCCTGGCGCTTCTTGTAGCCGGTCTTGTTCTTGAACTTCTGGATGACAATCTTAGGACCACGCAGGTCCTGGAGGATTTCAGCCGTAACAGTTACCTTGGCAAGGTCGGCGGCGGCGGAGGTGATCTTGTCACCGTCTACCAGGAGCAGTGCGGGCAGCTCAATGGTGCTGCCGGCTCCACCGGCGACGCGGTTCAGGGTAACGAAGTCTCCAACGGAAACCTTCTCTTGGCGGCCGCCTGCGCGGACAATCGCGTACACCACTTGGGAACTCACTTCTCTCGACGTTTATTACAAAATTTGCGTGCGGCACCCTGCTCAGAAATGGCCGGGTTCCCGCTGTGCCTCAACGCCGTGGGGTCATAACCCAAGTGTTGGCGTAAGCACCGAAGATCCAGAATACGCTAAATCCATCTACGGCTGCAAATGAGGCTGGTTCCGGAGGCCCGGCTGTGGTAGTAACCACACCCCGACAGGCAGCACCGCAACCATGCTTCTCCATAATAGCGGTGGCGCTGCCCGCAGGAGTCAGGAATGCAGCCTCGGCGCGTCGAAGAATTCCACTTCCAGGCGGCAGGACTGTTTGAACGCGGTTACCATCGCCTCCCTTTCATGGTCGGAGGCCTTCCGGCCTGCTGCGTCCACAATGGCGACGGCCTGGCGGGTGGCTTCGGCAAAGCCTTCGTCCGCGTACGTGCGGAGCCAGGCCGCGTAGGCATGCCCGTCAGGCTCGCCGGCGGCAAGGAACCGGGCGTGCAGCTTGTCACCGACCTCGGCGTAGAGCCAGAAGCAGGGCAGGACTGCGGCGGCGAGGACCGCGTAACTGCCCGACGCCGACGCGGCAGTGAGGTGGTCCACGTAGGCCTTGGTGACCGGGCCCAGTCCGCCCTGCGCCGGACGGGTGCTGAGCCATGAACGGTGCAGTTCCGACTCCACTTCAAGGCACTGCCGTGCGGACCCGGCCCAGAACAGTTGCTCCGCCTCGGAGGGTGCCAGAGCGCTCGTCCGGGCAAGCACCCGGGAGTAGCCGTTGAGGTACAGGGCATCCTGGGCCAGGTAGTAGGCAAATTCCTTCTCGGCAAGGTCATCGGAAGCGAGGCCGTGAATGAAATCCAAGGCGTAGATGTCAGCGAGGTCCTGCTGCGCTTCCGCCCACAGACGGGCAGCGAAACCGCCTTCCGCCAGCGCCTGGCGCACATGGTGGAAATGGTGCACTGGGCCGTTTCCCCGGCCCACCTCAAGCTGACCGGAGTTTTCCAGTGCGCCGGCCAGCCAGGGCTTGACCGTCCGGAGCGACGCCTCCCAGTCTCCGGAGCGTGCCTGGACGGTGGCCATCGCAGAGGACAGGGAACAGCCGGTCCCGTGGCTGTTGCGGGTGACGACGCGCTTGCCCTGCACCTCTACCACTTCGTGCGACAGCAGGCCCGCGGTGTTCACCAGCGCGTCCGGGCAGTCTGCACCGGCCAGATGGCCGCCCTTGACCAGCACGGTGGCCCCCGTGGCATCCGCGAGGCGCCTCCCCTGCTCCAGTGCAACGGCCCAGCTCTCCGCAGGGTCCCCGCCCACAAGCATGGCCAGCTCCGGGAGGTTCGGAGTGATGAGATGGGCCAGCGGCAGCATTTCGCGGAGGGCTGCCTCGGCGGATTCCTGCAGCAGCCGGTCACCGCTGGTGGCCACCATCACCGGATCCAGGACCACGACGGCGGGACGGACCTTCTCGAGCCACTCGCGGACAGTGCGGATCACGGCCTCGTCCCCCAGCATGCCGATCTTGACAGCGTCGATGGAGATGTCGTCGCTGACAGCATCCAGCTGCTGGGCCAGGAAGTCGGCTGGAGGAACGTGGACCGCCTGCACGCCACGGGTGTTCTGTGCCGTCAGGGCGGTAATGACCGCCATCCCGTATCCGCCATGGGCAGCAATGCTTTTGAGGTCGGCCTGGATACCCGCGCCCCCGGAGGGATCGGAGCCCGCTACGGAAAGGACGCGCGGGACCTCCCGGCCGGCGGGCGGCGCGGCGGGAACCTCGGAGGCAGCTGGCAGGGGCATGGAAAGGGTCGAAGACAAGAGACATCCCTTCGCCGGTACTAGCCGGACAGGTTCAACGGGTCTGGATCTCAGCCGGCCTTTGCGCGGCACCCCGTGTCGGCTTCCAGCCTAGCCCGTGGGACGCATCCGAAGGAGAAAATGACAGCCTTCCGGAAGCAGAAATCCCCGTCATGCGGACAATTCCCCCTGTGCTTCCCGGGGGAACCGTCCGCAAAACGGGGATTCCTGGTGGTGCGTTGCTCTTTCCTCGCCTGAAACTCCTGGGCCTAGAGCTCCGAGGCAGGAACCCCCACGCCGAGGATGATGGGTTCCCCGGCCGACTTGCCCGGTTCCGCCGGTGCCGTCTGCGGCTTCGCGGGTTCGGGGGCCTTGGCTGCGTGCGAATGGCCTGCGCCTTCCGCGTGGACGTTCTCGTGGTGCTGGACGGCCGTCTCGTTCGCGGCACCCTGGGCACGGCTGGCGCCACGGTGGCGCCGCGGCCTGCGTTGCCGCGACTGCTCAAGGGTGTGGTCGGAATAGTCCTTTTCGGGAGCTTCAGCGTCAGTGGCGGCGCGGGCTGCCGCTCCCCCGCCGGCCGGCTGCCGCTCCGGCGCCGCCTGTTCCGTCGCCTTTACGGCTTCCGTGGTTGGGGCAGGCGCGTTCTCCACGGGGGAAGCCGGCTGGCCGAGGTGGGCAAATGCTTCCGCAAGCCGGTCCAGGGTCAGGGCGGGCTTGGGGAGCTGCTCCTCCGCGTGCTCCACGAACGGAAGCGGGACTTGCTCACCGCCGAACGTCAGGACAGCTGCGGGACGTGCCGGGGCGTCGGCGTCGTGCTTCTCCTCAATGGGGGCCGGCACAGGCTCGGTGGAAGGCACCTGCCGGGCTGCCGCCACCTCGTCGTCATGCAGGTGGGCGGCATGGGCGGCAGCGGCGATGTTCGCCAAGGCAAGCCGGGTTGCCTCTGCCTTGGCGTGGCGCTCGGCGTCCGACGGATCCGGCTGGACAGTGTGGACGTGGACGGAAGGCGCTGGGACCGCTTCGGGCTGCTGGCCGCCGCGTCCGCGCCGCCGCTTGCGTTCGGAACGGACGCCGGGCTGGGTACTCTCACTCCGCTGCCCCTCCGGACGGGCTTCCACGCGGGCTTCGGGCCGGCTGTCCGCGCGCTGGACGTGGTGCTCGGCCGCGACGATGTTGGCGCGGCGGTGCTCCACGGGATCGTCATGGGTCACGACGCCGCGGCCGGCGCAGGCCTCGCACTGCTCGCCGAATACTTCCAGCAGTCCGGTACCCATGCGCTTGCGGGTCATCTGGACCAGGCCGAGCGAAGTCACCTCGGCAACCTGGTGCTTGGTCCGGTCACGGCCCAGGCACTCCACCATCCGGCGCAGGACAAGGTCGCGGTTCGATTCAAGCACCATGTCGATAAAGTCGATCACGATGATGCCGCCGATGTCGCGGAGCCTTAGCTGGCGCACCACTTCCTCAGCGGCTTCCAGGTTGTTCTTGGTGACGGTTTCCTCGAGGTTGCCGCCGCTGCCGGTGAACTTGCCGGTGTTGACGTCCACCACGGTCATAGCCTCGGTGCGGTCAATCACCAGGGAGCCGCCGGAGGGCAGGAACACCTTCCGTTCAAGGGCCTTGTGGATCTGCTCATCGATCCGCCAGGCGGCGAAGATGTCCTGGTCCTTGGTCCACTTCTCAAGGCGGCCCACCAGGTCCGGTGCCACGTAGGTGACATAGGCCTCGATGGTGTCCCAGGCTTCCTCACCGGAAACGATGAGCTTGGAGAAGTCCTCGTTGAAGACGTCGCGGACCACCTTGATGGTCAGGTCGGGTTCGCCATAGAGCAGCTCGGGAGCCAGGATCTTGGTTGACGCGGACTGGCTTTCGATGCCTTCCCACTGGGCGCGCAGCCGGTTGATGTCGTGGGTCAGCTCTTCCTCGGATGCGCCCTCGGCGGCGGTGCGGACAATAACACCGGCGTGCTCGGGCAGGCGGTCCTTGAGGATGCGCTTGAGCCGGTTGCGTTCGACGTCGGGCAGCTTGCGGGAGATGCCGGTCATGGATCCGCCGGGCACGTACACCAGGTACCGGCCCGGCAGCGAAATCTGGCTGGTGAGGCGGGCACCCTTGTGGCCCACGGGATCCTTGGTCACCTGGACCAGGACTGTGTCGCCGGATTTCAGCGCGTTTTCGATGCGGCGCTGTTTGCCTTCAAGGTTGACGGCTTCCCAGTTGACCTCGCCGGCGTACAGGACGGCGTTGCGCCCGCGTCCGATGTCCACGAACGCGGCTTCCATGGACGGCAGGACGTTCTGGACCTTGCCCAGGTACACGTTGCCGATCAGCGAGTCCTGCTGGGTCTTGGACACGAAGTGTTCGGCCAGGACGCCGTCTTCGAGGACGGCGATCTGGATTCTGTCGTCCCGCTGGCGGACGATCATCTGCCGGTCAACGGATTCGCGGCGCGCCAGGAACTCGGCCTCGGTGATGACAGTGCGGCGGCGGCCGGTATCACGGGATTCGCGGCGGCGCTGCTTCTTGGCTTCCAGGCGGGTGGAGCCCTTCACGCTGGTTACCCGGTTGTTCACGGGCGCTTCAGTGACGGCACGCGGCGCGCGGACCCTGGTCACCGTGTTGGGCGGATCGTCATCCCCGCCGCCTGTGAGCTCCAGGTCCTGGTCGCCGCGGCGGCGGCGACGGCGTCGGCGGGAGGTCACGCCGTCCTCCAGCTGGCCGGCGCTGTCCTCGTCGGCCTCGTCCTCGGCGTCGGCCTCGGCGTTGCCGCCCTCGTTGTCCTCGTTCGCGGTGTCGCCGATGCGGCTGCGGCCCCTGCGGCCACGGCTGCGGCGCCGGCGGCGGCCAGCGGAATCGTCGGTGTCTTCGGTTTCTTCCTCGTCAGGCTCCTCTGCGACGGGGGCAACGGGACGGACCACAGTGCTGAGGTCCGGCGCCTGGAAGAGCACAGACGTGGGGGAAGCAGGTTCCAGGAAAAGGGAGCCAAAGGGGCTGGCGGCCGCGGCGGGCTCACCGTCTTTCACTTGAGGGGCTTCCGGCGCCTGTTCCTGCGCCGGGGCGGCAGCGGGCGCCGGTACGGCAGCGGTTTCCGGTGCGGCAGCGGGCTCCTGCGCCTGTTCCGCGTTCTGGGCCGCGACCTGGTCCGCGGCTTCCGGCACCACTGCCTGCGGCACCACTGATTCCGGCGCCACTTCAGCTGCGGCCGCGGAGTCCGCTTCGGGTGCGGCGGCCGGGGAAGCCGCCTTGCGGGTGGCTACCCGACGGCGGCGCACGGGCTTGGTTTCGGCGGTTGCGGCTGCGTCCGGCGCCGGGACGGTGGCGGAGCTTCCATCAGCCACCTCCGGTGCGGTGGCAGGGTCGGCAACGGCAGCGACGGGGCCCGCCGCGGCTGGCTCCGCTTCAGTGGGGAAGGCGGGCAGGGGTTCCGCGGCCTCCGCCTTCTTCCGCGGGGCGCGGGTGCGCCGGGCGGCGGCTTTGGGCGCCGTGCCGGTTTCGGCGGCGGCGTTGTCTTCAGCCGGCGCGTCCCCGCTGGGGGTGGAGGCTGCAGCTTCCCGCGCCGTCGTTACGGCTCCCGCCGGGGCGTCCCCGGTGCTGGGAGCGGCTTTGCGGCGGGTGCGCAGAGCCCTCTTGGGGGCAGCAGCCTCAGCAGCGGCTGCTTCGTCGTTAACGGCCAGTTCCTGATCATTGTCCATATGTGGCAACACTCCTGCCCCTGACGTACCGCCACATCCGGCACCCATTGGGGCACATATTTGTCAAAACCCGCAGGCATTGACAGAAGTCAAGTGGATACTCCCAGGTTCGCACCGTCATTGGGGTGCGGCAGCCCGTGGGAGCCGGTGGCTGTTCTGAAAACCCGTTGTTCTGCATGCCACAACCAGGTGCCGCCCAATGGAGTCGCGGGATTGCCGGAAGAATCCGAAAGCTGCCCTGCTCGTCATTGGCGGTCTTGGGAACAAACCACCGGACCGGAGTCCGAATGTGGATCGGCTTCCAGCCACGTTCATTCTCTCATACCCGCGCTGGATCGCCGCGGAAGCAGGCGTTCCTGTTCCCGATGCTGTGTGGTGGCTTCAGCCGCCGGCGTTACAATCAGGCACAGGAGCACCGGACGAAAAGGACGCAACACCCATGCCCAGCATCTCCCCCGTCAGCGCCCATAAACAGGAACGGGCCGCCGATCCGCAAACCAGTGCCGCCGGAGCCGTTCCGCGCATGGCCCGGAACCGGCCCTTCGGCTGGCTGCTGGTCATCACCGGAATCGTAGGCTGGCTTGCCTCCGGAACCCTGGTCCTGGAAAAACTCGCAGTGCTCAAGGACCCCAACCACGCCACCGTGTGCGATGTGAATCCCTGGATCTCCTGTGGCCAGGTGATGCAAACCTGGCAGAGCTCGCTGTTCGGCTTCCCCAACATGTTCATCGGAATCGTGGCCTTTGCCATCACCATAACCGTGGGCATGGCCCTGCTTTCCGGCGCAACGTTCGCCCGCTGGTACTGGCTGGGACTGCAAGTGGGCGTCACCCTTGGCTTCGCGTTCGTCGTCTGGCTGTGGTCCCAGGCGCTGTACGCCATCCACATCCTGTGCCCGTTCTGCATGATCGTCTGGGCTGCAATGATCCCGCTTTTCGTCTGGACCACCATCCGGAACATCACCGCCGGCGTCATTCCCATGCCTGCAGGCGCCGCCCGCGTCCTGGGTGATTCCGGCTGGATCATCACCGCGCTGCTGTATGTAGCCGTCATCGCCACAATCTTCTTCGCGTTCATCCAGGTCTTCGCGGGGACTTCGGGCTTCTGAACCGTTCCACTCCCAAAACCCCTTGCGCTCCCCCGCGAGATGACAGATAAGGCCAATGTTCATGAAGAACATTGGCCTTATCTGTCAGTTCGCGGGCCACAAGTCCGCGCGGGGTGTCGGTGGCTTAGGGCCGGACCGTGGTTACTGGAACCAGATCTTGATCTCGCGGTCCGCGGAATCCGTTGAGTCGGAGCCGTGGACCAGGTTCTGCTGCACCTTCAGGCCCCAGTCCCGGCCGAAGTCGCCGCGGATGGTGCCCGGGGCCGCGGTGGTGGGGTCCGTGGTGCCCGCCAGCGACCGGAAGCCTTCGATGACGCGGTGCCCTTCGAAAATGGCCGCGACGACGGGTCCGCTGAGCATGAATTCCACCAGGGGCTCGTAGAACGGCTTGCCCACGTGCTCCTCGTAGTGCTGCTCCAGCAGTTCGCGGGTGGCGTCGACCTTCTTCAGCTCCACGAGGCTGTAGCCCTTGGCTTCAATCCGGGCCAGGATGGCGCCGGTCAGGTTGCGGGCGACGCCGTCGGGCTTGATCAGGACGAGGGTGCGCTCTGTAGTCACAACTGCTCCAATGCGTTGGTGGGGTTTCGGGACAAGTCTACGGGGACCGGCTTATGGGGTTTGCGGCTGGGCGGGACCGGGGCCCTGGTCCGGGTGGGCGGTTTCCCATTCCGCCTGTTCGCGTGCGCGTTGCGCCGCTTCGCGGTCCAGCCGGATGCCGGTGCGGATCCCGTACCACCAGGCCACCGCAAAGAGTGCGCCCACCAGGAACATGGCGGGCTCGAAAATACCGGTGAGGATCAGGACCAGCTGCAGGATCCAGCCCAGACCGATGCCCCAGGGTTTGTTGAGGACGGCGCAGGCGAAGATCATGACCACGCTGAGGGCAATACCCACGCCGAGGATCAGCGCGGGCGGAAACTCCCCGCGGCGCAAACCGAACACCACCAGGGTGGCGAAGAACATGACGAACGCTTCCAGGAGCAACACGGTGGAGGCGAACATCACCTTAGTGGACCGGCGCTTCTTCGGCATGCCGGGACGCCATTCCCGCTGGGCTTTTGTCAGTCTGGCCATAGTCACGCCTCCGTTTTTCCGAGCAGGATCCGCGCTTCGGCCACCAAGGTGATGGAGCCGGTAACCAGCACGGCCCCGGAGAGGTCCTCGTTGGCTTCAGCCCGCTCAACGGCCCATTCCAGCGCGTCATCCAGTTTTTCAGCGACATGGACATTGTCCTCGCCGAAGCCCAAATCGATTGCGAGCTCTGCCAGTTCAGCAGCCGGGACCGCGCGGGGGGAGTTGGATTGGGTGAAGCAGTATTCCTCCGCCATTCCGCCCAGGGATTCCTTGAGTGCGCGAAGGATCTCCTCCGCATCCTTTTCCTTGAGCACGCCCACCACGGGAACCAGCCGGGTGAAGGTGAATGCTTCCTGCAGCGCGGCAGCGGAGGCCTTGATGCCGTCGGGGTTGTGGGCGGCGTCCACGATGATGGTGGGCGCCGTACGCACCACCTCGAGGCGGCCCGGTGACGTCACTGCGGCGAAGCCTTCCTGCAGCACGTCGAAGTCGAGTTCCTTTTCGCCGCCGAAGAACGCTTCGAGGGCGGCCACGGCCACCGCAGCGTTTTGTGCCTGGTGGGCGCCGTGCAGCGGTACCAGCAGGTCCGGGTAGCGGCCGGCGATGCCCTGGATGGTGACCATCTGCCCGCCAACAGCCACCGTCCGGGACTCGACGCCAAACTCCACGCCCTCAAAGCGGAACGGCACGCCCACCTCCTTGGCCTTCTCCAGCAGCACCTGGGCAGCGTCAAGGGGCTGCGCTGCGCTGATGAGGTAGCCGCCGGGCTTGATGATGCCGGCCTTTTCGTAGGCGATGTCCTCGGTGGTGTCACCCAGCAGGTCCGTATGGTCCAGCGAAATCGGCGTCACCACGGACACCTGGCCGTCACCCACGTTGGTGGCGTCGGTGATGCCGCCCAGGCCCACCTCGATCACGGCCACGTTGACGGGCTGGTCGGCAAAGATGGCAAAGCCCAGGATGGTGAGGCACTCAAAATAGGTCAGCCGGGGCTGCCCCTCCGCCTCCAGCTCGGAGTCAACGATCTGCAGGTAGGGCCGAATTTCGTCCCAGATCCGGACGAACGTCTCGTCCGGGACCGGATGGCCGTCGATGCTGATCCGTTCGGTGACCTTGGACAGGTGCGGGCTGGTGTAGCGGCCCGTGCTCAGCCCGTGGGCGCGGAGCACGGACTCGATCATCCGGGAGGTGGATGTCTTGCCGTTGGTTCCGGTCACGTGGATGATCGGGAACGCCTTGTTGGGCTCGCCGAGCACGTCCATGGCGCGGAACAGCGGTGCCAAGCGCGGTTCCATCTTGTTTTCGGGTGCCCGACCCAGCAGTTCGGCATAGACACTTTCCACGGAGAATTCGTCGGTCATGTCCTAGGCCTCCACTTTTTCGACGGCGACGGCGGGTTCGGCCACGTCGGCCGGCTCAGTGTTCAGGTCTACAGTCAGCGTCTCACCCTTGACCAGTTCAGCATTGGCCGCCAGGGCGTCCACCACGTTCTGTGCGGCGGTGACGGTGGTCCGGATCCGGTCACTAACGTTGAGCCCGGCGTCCTTCCTGGCCTGCTGGATGGCACGGACCATGTCGCGTGCCAGGCCTTCGGCCTCCAGTTCGGGGGTGACTTCGGTATTGAGGACCACGAACCCGCCTCCGGGCAGGACGGCAACAGCGGCGGAGCCGCCCTCGGATTCTGCCACCACCGTCTCCAGCGTGTATTCCTGGGGCTCCAGCTGGAGCCCCCCGGACGTGACCAAACCGTCGTCGTCCACTGACCAGTCGCCGGACTTCGAACCCTTGATGGCCACCTGGACGTTCTTGCCCAGGCGCGGACCGGCGGCACGGGCGTTCACCACCAGCTTCTGCTGGATGCCAAACTCCTCCGGGGAAGCGGAGGCGGCGTCCAGCAGGCGGACGGAGCGGAGGTTGAGTTCATCGGCGACGACGGCGGCGAAGCCTTTCAGCACATCCGCGCCGGGTGCCACCACGGTGAGTTCCTGCAGCGGCAGGCGGACGCGCAGGTTGGCTGCCTTGCGGAGCGAGGAACCGGTGGAGCAGATCTGCTGTACCCGGTCCATGGCTTCCACCAGCGACGGATTCGCGGGGAAGAGGTCGGCATCGGGCCAGTCGGCCAGGTGCACGGACCGGCCGCCGGTGAGGCCGCGCCAGATCTCCTCGGAGACCAGGGGCAGCAGCGACGCGGCGGCCCGGGTAACGGTCTCCAGTGCGGTGAACAGTGCATCGAAGGCGTCCTGGTCCTCGTCGAAGAACCGCTGCCGGCTACGGCGGACGTACCAGTTGGTGAGCATGTCCAGGTAGCTGCGCAGCGAGTCGCAGGCACCGGAGATGTCATAGGTGTCCAGCTGCGCGGTCATGGCGCGGACCAGGTCGCCGGTGTTGGCCAGCAGGTACTGGTCCAGGGTGTCGGCATAGCCGTCGTAGCGGAGTTTCGCGTCGTAGCCCTGTCCTGCGGCAGCTGCGTTGGTGTACAGCGCGAAGAAGCTGTACACGTTCCAGAGCGGCAGGATTACCTGGCGTACACCGTCGCGGATGCCCTGCTCGGTGACGATCAGGTTGCCGCCGCGCAGGATCGGGCTGGACATCAGGAACCAGCGCATGGCGTCGGAGCCGTCACGGTCCAGGACCTCGGACACGTCAGGGTAGTTGCGCAGGCTCTTCGACATTTTCTGGCCGTCGGAGCCCAGCACGATGCCGTGGCTGATGACGTTCCGGAACGCGGGCCGGTCGAACAGCGCCGTCGACAGGATGTGCAGCATGTAGAACCAGCCGCGGGTCTGCCCGATGTACTCCACGATGAAGTCGGCCGGGTTGTGGGTGTTGAACCAGGCTTCGTTCTCGAACGGGTAGTGCACCTGGCCGTAGGGCATGGAGCCGGAGTCGAACCAGACGTCCAGGACGTCCTCGACGCGGCGCATGACCGACTGGCCTTCCTCCGGGGTGCGGGGATCGTCCGGGTTGGGCCGGGTCAGCTCGTCGATGAAGGGCCGGTGCAGGTCCACCTCGCCGTCCTTGTTCAGCGGCAACCGGCCGAAGTCAGCCTCGATCTCCGCGAGGGAGCCGTAGACGTCGGTCCGGGGAAAGTTCGGATCGTCCGACTCCCACACGGGGATAGGGCTGCCCCAGTAGCGGTTGCGGCTGATGGACCAGTCGCGGGCGTTTTCCAGCCATTTGCCGAACTGTCCGTCCTTGACGTTGCCGGGGATCCAGTTGATCTCCTGGTTCAGCTCGGACATCCGGTCCTTGAACTTGGTCACTTCCACGTACCAGGACGAGACGGCCCGGTAGATTAGCGGGTTGCGGCAACGCCAGCAGTGCGGGTAGCTGTGTTCGTAGCTGGCCTGGCGAACTAAACGGCCATCAGCACGGAGCACCTGCGTGATCGGCCTGTTGGCCTCGAAGACCTGCAAGCCCACAATGCTCGCAAGTCGTCCGTCCTTGAAGAATGATAAGAATTTCGCCCCTTCGTCAACGGACAGAATGACGGGAATGCTATTCGCCTCGCAGATCCTTTGATCATCTTCACCAAATGCCGGCGCCATATGGACAATGCCGGTGCCGTCCGTCGTTGTTACGAAGTCATCCACGAGGATCCGGAACGCATTTCCGATATGGCGAGTTTTGAATAGCGGCTGGCGTCCTGCCGATGTCGGAGGGACGTAATCTACAACTTCTGTCATGCCTAGCGCGTAGTTGCGAAGGTCGTTCCACAGTGGCTGGTACTCGAGGCCTTCCAGCTCCGCGCCGGCATGGGTGGACAGGACTGCGGCTTCCGCGTCCTCGAAGCTGTCGTAGCCCAGGTCCTTGGCGTAGCTGCCCAGCAGGTCCGCTGCGAGCAGGAAGCTGCCCGCCACCGGGGCGTCGGCGGAGGCTGCCTTGATGCCGTTGGGTCCGGCGGGCAGAACAGCGTAAGTGATGGAAGGCCCGACGGCGAGCGCGGCGTTGGTGGGCAGCGTCCAGGGGGTGGTGGTCCAGGCGAGGGCCTGCACGCCGGCGAGTTCCTTTGACAGGTCCGACCCGCCCGCGAGGATGGGGAACGTGACGGTGACGGTCTGGTCCTGGCGGTTCTTGTAGACGTCATCGTCCATGCGCAGTTCATGGTTGGACAGCGGCGTTTCGTCCTTCCAGCAGTACGGGAGGACCCGGTAGCCGTTGTACGTCAGGCCTTTGTCGTGCAGCTGCTTGAATGCCCAGAGCACAGACTCCATGTACTCGACGTTGAGCGTCTTGTAGTCGTTGTCGAAGTCCACCCAGCGTGCCTGGCGGGTGACGTAGCTGCGCCATTCGTCTGCGTACTTCATCACGGAGGCGCGGCAGGCATCGTTGAACTTGTCAATGCCCATGGCTTCGATCTGGGTCTTGTCCGTCATCCCCAGCTGCTTCATGGCTTCAAGCTCGGCGGGCAGTCCATGGGTGTCCCAGCCGAAACGGCGTTCCACGCGCTTGCCGCGCTGGGTCTGGTAGCGGCCCACCAGGTCCTTGGCGTAGCCGGTCAGGAGGTGGCCGTAGTGCGGCAGGCCATTGGCAAAGGGCGGGCCGTCGTAGAAGACGAATTCGTTGCTGCCGGGCTCGCCGCCGGGAACGTCGGCGCTGCGCTGGTCAATGCTTGCCTGGAAGGTGCCGTCCTGGTCCCAGTACTTCAGGATGCGCTCTTCGATCTCCGGAAACTTCACGGAGGCGGAAACGCCGGCTCTGCCGCTGGAAGCGGTACTGGAGGCTGAGGCCTTGGGGTAAAACGTCATGTTCGACATCCTGGGTTGAGCGCGGTGAACCTCCGGCGCGGCCGGACGTTCCGTTCAGGATGCGAGGACGGCTGCCGTGCCGTCCCTAAGACTGCACGCCCACCGCGGTACCACCTCACTTACCGGCGCTGCGTGTCTTCCGTGAGGAACACACCCTGCTCCGGCCTCTCATTACTGCTGTGACGGGCTTACCCGTCCGGTTCTACTGACGCAGCCGCCCCGACAGGGCACACCGCGCGTTCTTCCGGAAGCTCACCGGTGATTGCCGGGTCATAGCCATTCCTGAGTCTACTATCGCCGCAGCGCCAGTGCCATTCAGGAGGGCCGGGGCACGGGGGCTGACGCGGCTCGGCCCATTGCCTAGACTCTCCTCATGGCAGCTTCCGGGCACCCCGCATGGCGGCGGCGGACGACCGTGGCCTGCAGGTGGTTGTTCATTCCGGCTGCCTTGCCGGTCGCAGCGGTGTCGGTCATTCGCGCTGTCCCCGCAGACTGGCCCGTTCTTGGGGTTCAACTGGTGGCGTTCACGCCATGGCTCGCGGTGCCTGCGGCAGCAGCCCTGTTGCTGGCCTTCGCGGGACGGCGGAGGTGGCAGCAGGGGGTGGCCGCGGCTTTGCTGATCGGCCAGGCGTTCTGGCTCTTCCCACTGGACGTCCGCGAGCCTGCCGCCGAGGCTGCGGCCGAGGCTGCCGGCACCTCTGTCTCCCTGGTGGCCATGAGCATCAACGCGGAATTGGGCGGAGCGGATGCCGCCGGCATCGTGGCCCTGGTCCGTGAGCTGCATGTGGACCTGCTGGCGGTTGAGGAGTACACGCCCGACATGTCACGAAAACTCACGGCGGCGGGACTGGACTCACTGCTCCCCCACCGGGTTGCCCAGGCCCGTGACCACGCCGCAGGCACCGCCATCTACTCCTCCTACAACCTCACAGCCGCCGGCGTCCTCCCGGACACCCGGTTCGCCATGCCGGTGGCGCACCTTGAGCTCGGCCACAACAGCAGCGCCGACCTGCGTGTGGTGGCCGTCCATGCCCTGGCGCCCGTGGGAAAGGGCCTGAACCAGTGGCGCAGCGACCTGGCCACAGTGGCCAGGGCCGACAATGGTTCAGGTCCCCTGCTGCTGGCCGGCGATTTCAATGCAACGTATGACCACTGGGAATTCCGGGCGCTGCTGGCCGGCACCGCGGGCGGCCGAAGGCTGGTGGACGTGGCAGCCTCCCTGGGCAGCAGGCTGGTGCCCACCTGGCCTATGCGCGGTTACCGCCTGCCGGGGATTGCGCTGGACCACCTGGTAACCAGCCCGGACGTGATGGGCTCCGGGTACTCAGTCCAGCGGATTGAGGGGACGGACCATGCCGCAGTGGTGGCCACCCTCCGAATCCATGTGTCCTAGCCTTTCCTGATCAGCTTGTGCGTGGCTGCCTGCGCCACCGGCCGGATGACAATCTGGTCCAGGTTGACGTGGTGTGGAGCGCTGACGGCGTAACGCACCACATCGGCCACGTCCCCGGCTGTCAGGGGCTTCTCCACCCCCCGGTAGACCTTTTCTGCGGACTGCGCGTTCCCAAGGCGGTTGAGCGCGAACTCCTCGGTCTGCACCAGTCCCGGCGCCACCTCGATGACGCGGAGGTTGTGCTCGGCTTCCTCGAGCCGGAGAGCGTTGGTCATGGCGTGCTGGCCGAACTTGGCGGCGTTGTAGCCGCCTCCGCCCTCGTAGGCGTCCAAGCCGGCAGTCGAGGTGAGGTTCAGTACGGTGCCCTCGCCTGTTGCGCGCAGCATCGGCAGGAAGGCACGCGTGAGCTTCAGGGTGCCAAGGACGTTGACCCGGAACATCCACTCCCAGTCGGCGGTGTTGGCGTCGCCTACTTTGTCTGCACCGCGGGCGCCGCCGGCGATGTTGATCAGCGTGTCGATGCCACCCGCCTCCGTGACCTGGGCGAGAAGCCGGGACACGTCGTCGTCCTCTGCGATATCGGCCGGAATCGCGACGGCGCCCGTCTCACTTTCCAGGGCTGCCAGGCGTTCGGCACGGCGTGCCACGGCGAAGACCGTCCAGCCGTCGGCGCGCAGCGCACGCACCGTTGCCTCCCCGATCCCGCTGCTCGCGCCGGTCACCAATGCTGCTTTTTTCTGCACATCCTTCGTCATGGCACCACCCTAGCGGGATCAGCCGGCGGCCCGTCCCCGGAGGTAATCAGCTAAGACCACCGCATTGTTGGCCTCCGTGTTGCGCGCAGCGTAGAGAAGGGTGATCCGCGGGTGGCCGGCGGCCAATTCAAGCAGCGTCCCCACGGCAGGATTGGAGTCCAGTTCACGCCGGTAGTGTTCGGTGAAGTCAGCAAACCGTTCGGGGCGGTGGTTGAACTCCTTGCGCAACTCCGTGGAGGGCGCCACGTCCTTGAGCCAGAGGTCGACGGCGGCGCCTTCCTTGGGCATCCCCCGCGGCCAGAGCCGGTCCACCAGCACCCGGCAGCCGTCGTCGTCCGCCGGTGGCTCGTAGATGCGCTTCACGCCGAAGGTGCCCCAAAGCTGTCCCATGAGCCGCATGCTACCCGCGTTGCCGTCCGCCTGTGCGGCACGGGTTGGGTGGGATGGAACCGGGCATGAAAGAATTGCCCAATGGCTGAAGACACGCAGGGTACAGACACGCCCACCACCGCCCCCATCAACGTTCCGGACAAGCCGGCCCTCGAAGGCCTCGAAGCCGCGCTGACCCAGCGCTGGCTGGCCGAGGGAACCTACAAGTTCAACCCCGACACCACCCGGGAGCAGGTCTACTCGATCGACACTCCCCCGCCCACGGCGTCGGGATCCCTGCACGTGGGGCACATGTTCTCCTTCACCCAGACGGACGTCCAGGCCCGGTACATGCGCATGACCGGCAGGAACGTCTTTTACCCCATGGGCTGGGACGACAACGGCCTGCCCACCGAACGCCGCGTCCAGAACTACTACGGTGTCCGCTGCGATCCCGCCATCCCGTACAACGCCGGCTACCGGCCGCCCGCACAGCCGGCGAAGAACCAGCGCGACTTCGACGTCGTGTCCCGGCAGAACTTCATTGAACTGTGCGAGGAACTGGCCGTTGAGGACGAGAAGGTCTTCGAGAACCTGTTCCAGACCCTGGGCCTGTCCGTCGACTGGGACCTGACCTACCGCACCATCGATGACACCTCCCGCGCCGTGTCCCAGCGTGCCTTCCTTGCCAACCTGGCTGCCGGCGACGCCTATATGGCCGAGGCCCCCACCCTGTGGGATGTCACCTTCCGTACCGCCGTTGCGCAGGCTGAGCTCGAGGACCGCGAAGTTCCCGGCGCTTACTACCGCTACCCCTTCTTCACCGAAGACGGGCACAAGGTCTTCATTGAGACCACCCGTCCCGAGCTGCTGGCCGCGTGTGCCGCGCTGGTGGCAAACCCCGACGACGAGCGCTACCAGCCGCTGTTCGGCAAGACCGTGAAGTCCCCGCTTTTTGACGTCGAACTCGAAGTCAAGGCCCACCCGCTGGCAAAGGCGGACAAGGGTTCCGGCATCGCCATGGTGTGCACCTTCGGCGACCTTACCGACGTCACCTGGTGGCGCGAGCTGCAGCTTCCCACGCGCGCCATCATGGGCCGCGACGGCCGCATCATCGGCGAGACCCCCGAGTGGATCACCAGCGAGGCCGGCAAGGAAGCCTACGCCGCCATTGCCGGAAAGACTGCCTTCTCCGCGAAGGAGGCCGTGGTTGAACTGCTGAAGGAAGCCGGCCTGCTCGATGGCGAACCCAAGAAGATCAGCCACCCGGTGAACTTCTTCGAAAAGGGCGACAAGCCCCTGGAAGTGGTCACCTCCCGCCAGTGGTACATCCGCAACGGCGGCCGCGACGAGGACCGCCGCGAACGCCTCATTGCCCGGGGCAAGGACATCGACTTCCACCCGTCCTTCATGCGCTCGCGCTACGAGAACTGGATCGCTGGCCTGAACGGTGACTGGCTGGTCTCCCGCCAGCGGTTCTTCGGCGTGCCCATCCCCGTCTGGTACCCGCTCGATGCGCAGGGAAACCCCGACTACGACAACCCCATCCTGCCGGCCGATGAGATGCTCCCCGTCGACCCCGCCGCGGACGCCGCCCCGGGCTTCGATGAGGAGCAGCGCGACCAGCCCAACGGCTTCACGGGCGACGCCGACGTCCTGGACACGTGGGCCACTTCCTCGCTGACCCCGCAGATCGTGGGCGGCTGGAGCCGGGATGAGGATCTGTTCGCGAAGGTGTACCCGTTCGACCTCCGCCCCCAGGGCCACGACATCATCCGCACCTGGCTGTTCTCCTCCGTGGTCCGCGCCGATGCCCTCCAGGACTGCGCACCGTGGAAGCACGCGGCCATCTCCGGCTGGATCCTGGACCCGGACCGAAAGAAGATGTCCAAGTCGAAGGGGAACGTGGTGGTACCCACGGACGTCCTGAACGAGTACGGCTCGGACGCCGTCCGTTACTGGGCTGCCTCGGCACGGCTGGGCGCCGACACGGCCTACGAGATCGCACAGATGAAGATCGGCCGCCGCCTGACCATCAAGCTGCTGAACGCTTCCAAGTTCGTGCTTAACCTCGGCGCCACCGAGAACTCTGTGCTTGCAGGTGATCTTTCGGTCCTGGCCAACCCCTTGGACAGGGCGCTGCTTGCCCAGCTGGCGGACGTCGTCAGCCAGTCCACCAAGGCGTTCGACAACTACGACTACGCCCGCGCCCTCCAGCTCACCGAATCGTTCTTCTGGCAGTTCACTGACGACTACGTGGAACTGATCAAGGACCGCGCGTACGGGGCCGCCGGCGATACCGAGCAGGCCTCCGTGCTGGCTGCCCTTGCCACCACCCTGGACACTTTGCTGCGGCTCTTCGCCCCGTTCCTGCCCTTTGCCACCGAGGAAGTCTGGAGCTGGTGGCGCAACGGGTCCGTGCACCGCGCCGAATGGCCGGCTGCGCTGGAGATCCCGGGCGGGGACACCACGATGCTGGCAACAGTGGGCGTGGCCCTCAGCGGTGTCCGCAAGGCCAAGTCCGAGGCCAAGGTCAAGCAGCGCACCGAAGTGCTGTCCGCAACCATCACCGCCCCGGAGGCACTAACGGCACAGCTGGAGGCAGGGCTCGCTGACCTGAAGGCGGCATCCAATGCCCGTGAAATCACCTTGGCAGTGGGCGGCGGCGACCTCGCGGTCACCGACGTCGCCCTGGCGCCAAGCGACGAGCCCGCCAAGGCCTGACAGCGGAACGGATCCAGGTCAGCCTGATTCGAGGCAAAGGGGAAGCCCCATCAGCGTTTTGCCGTTGGTGGGGCTTCGACTCTTTCGGCCATCCGGTGACGTGCTCTGATGGTCTGGCAGGATCCGCTGATTTTCAGGTCTTACTACCCCGTCACTGGTAGCTTGCATTCAACTTTGCCGATGGCTGCGTCAACTTACAAATCACTGAATCTTTGGTTCCTGCGTCCCCTTCTTTCGAAGTGGTAGGAACAATTGTTCTCCTGCTCCGGTCCACGTGCAAGGGCCCCGGGAAAACTACATACCGGTAGTTTTCCCGGGGCCCTTGGACGTGTCACGCCGTTGCCGGCAGACCGGTGCTTAGTGGAATTCCGGGCTCTCCGTGCGGCTGCGCTTCAACTCGAAGAAGTGCGGATAAGCGGCAATGGTCGTTGTGGCGTCCCAGATCCTGCCAGCGTCCTCGCCACGCGGAATGCGGGTCAGGACCGGCCCGAAAAACGCTGTTCCGTTGAAAGCGACCACGGGGGTTCCAACGTCCTGGCCCACGAGCGATATGCCTTCCCCATGGCTGGCACGGAGCAGTTCGTCGTAAGCGTCGGTGGTGGCGGCATCGGCCAGGGAGGCGGGAAGGC
This sequence comes from Arthrobacter sp. ISL-85, assembly GCF_018613675.1. GTDB lineage: Bacteria > Actinomycetota > Actinomycetes > Actinomycetales > Micrococcaceae > Arthrobacter. The sequence goes on from NZ_JAGGPQ010000024.1 coordinate 59,118, forward strand.
CGCACTCAGCGAGGGCTTTGGCGATGACCCCGGCCCGGTCTTTTTCTCCCTGGTTGTGGATCAGCGTTCCCATGGCGTCGTACAGCGGCTTGATGACCTGGGGCCCGTGCTCTTCCCGGGCGGCTATGATCACACGGACCATGCCCCACGCGTTGTCCATGGACTCACGGTATCCCGGGTCCAGGTCACGTCCTTCATTCAGGACGGCCAGGCTCATGACGTGCCACTCAGTCTCGATGTCGCGGACGGCTTCCACTTCGCCGATCCAGCGGGAAGTCACCCAGGCGAACGGGCACAGGGGGTCGAACCAGAAGTCGGCTTTGCTCTTTGCAGGTACAGTCACAGGGTCCTCTCGGTCAGGCAGACTTACGGCGCTTGGCCACGTGCGGAATCATGGTGGGCTCGGCGCCCCGCAGGACCACGTCTTCGGTGATCACCACGCTGGCTACGTCCTCGCGGCTCGGAAGATCGAACATCACGGGAAGCAGGACCTCCTCCAGGATGGCGCGGAGGCCACGGGCACCGGTGCCCCGCTCCAGGGCCTGGTCGGCAATGGCATCCAGTGCGGCGTCGTCAAACACCAGCTCCACACCGTCAATCTGGAACATCTTCTGGTACTGCTTCACCAGGGCGTTCTTGGGGGTGGAAAGAATCTGGATCAGGGCGTCGCGGTCCAGGTTGGACACGGTGGTGATCACGGGAAGCCTGCCGATGAATTCGGGGATCAGGCCGAACTTCAGCAGGTCCTCCGGCATGACCTCACCGTAGGAGTCCACCTTCTTGCTGGCCTCGTTCAGGGGGGCGCCGAAGCCGATGCCCTTGCGGCCGGAGCGGGAACCGATGATCTCTTCCAGGCCCGCGAAGGCACCGGCGACGATGAACAGGACGTTGGTGGTGTCGATCTGGATGAATTCCTGGTGCGGGTGCTTCCGGCCACCCTGCGGCGGCACCGAGGCAACGGTCCCCTCCAGGATCTTCAGGAGGGCCTGCTGCACGCCCTCGCCGGACACGTCCCGGGTGATGGAAGGGTTTTCGCTCTTGCGGGAGATCTTGTCGATCTCATCGATGTAGATGATGCCCTGTTCGGCCTTCTTGACGTCGTAGTCAGCGGCCTGGATGAGCTTGAGGAGGATGTTCTCCACGTCTTCGCCCACATAACCGGCCTCGGTCAGGGCGGTGGCGTCCGCCACTGCGAACGGCACGTTCAGCCGGCGGGCGAGGGTCTGCGCGAGGTAGGTCTTGCCGCAACCCGTGGGGCCGATGAGGAGGATGTTCGACTTGGCGATTTCGACGTCGTCGTGGTGTCCGCCATCCCCCAGGTTTCCGGACTTGGGCGCATGGCCCGCCTGGATCCGCTTGTAGTGGTTGTAGACCGCCACGGCGAGGGAACGCTTGGCGGGTTCCTGGCCGATGACATATTCCTGCAGGAAGTCGAAGATTTCGCGCGGCTTGGGCAGTTCGAAGCTGCCCAGGTCAGCGACCTCCGCGAGCTCCTCTTCGATGATTTCGTTGCACAACTCGATGCATTCATCGCAGATGTAGACACCGGGGCCGGCAATGAGCTTGCGCACCTGCTTTTGGCTCTTTCCGCAGAAAGAGCACTTCAGCAGATCCGTGCTCTCGCCAATCCGAGCCATATATGAACCCCTTAGTATCCTGCTGCCAGGCAGCCCTGCACCATTGCTGAAAATCTTCCCGGCCAGCGAGGCCGGGTTGTGACACCATCCACTCTAGGTCACATTCGGTGCCAAGGGTGGAATGAAAAGGCCGGTGCGGCCAAATGAACTGGGCCGCACCGGCTTTCGGTACTGCTATCTCGTGATCGCCTGGGGCTTGATCTTGCGTGAGTCAAGCACCTGGTCGATGAGGCCGTACGCCTGGGCCTCGTCGGCGGTGAGGATCTTGTCGCGTTCGATATCGTTGTTGACCTGCTCGGACGTGCGTCCGGAATGCTGGGCCAGCGTGTCCTCCAGCCAGGAACGCATGCGCATGACTTCTGCGGCCTGGATCTCCAGGTCGGAGGCCTGTCCGCCCTGGCCGCCGGACAGTGCAGGCTGGTGGATCAGGACGCGCGCGTTGGGCAGTGCCAGCCGCTTGCCGGGAGTACCGGCCGCCAGCAGGACGGCGGCCGCACTGGCGGCCTGGCCCAGGCAGACCGTCTGGATCTCGGGGCGGATGTACTGCATGGTGTCGTAGATCGCCGTCATGGCCGTGAACGAGCCGCCGGGAGAGTTGATGTACAGCGTGATGTCCCGGTCCGGGTCCGTGGACTCCAGGACCAGCAGCTGGGCCATGATGTCGTCTGCGGAGGCGTCATCCACCTGTACGCCGAGGAAGATAATGCGGTCCTCGAAGAGCTTGGTGTACGGGTCCTGGCGCTTGAAGCCGTAGGGGGTGCGTTCCTCGAACTGCGGCAGGACGTAGCGGCTGGACGGAAGATTACCGGCTGACCACCCGAAGTTGTAGTTCATTGTGTTTGCTCCTGATCGAAGGGGTTCTGGATGCCGGTTAGTTCTGGGAGGCTGATTCGGCCGAGGAATCGTTGGACGTTCCGCCGCCGCCTGCCACGGAGCCGGCGTGCGCGGCGATCTTGTCGAAGAAGCCGTATTCGAGGGCCTCGGTGGCAGTGAACCACTTGTCGCGGTCGTTGTCCTTGAGGATGGTTTCAACGGTCTGGCCGGTCTGGTCAGCCGTCAGTTCCGCCATGACCTTCTTCATGTGCAGGATGAGCTCTGCCTGGATCTTGATATCGGACGCGGTACCGCCGATGCCGCCGGAGGGCTGGTGCATCAGGACGCGGGCGTTGGGTGTGGCATACCGCTTGCCCTTGGTGCCCGAGGACAGCAGGAACTGTCCCATGGAGGCGGCCAGGCCCGTGGCGACGGTCACGACGTCGTTCGGGATGAACTGCATGGTGTCGTAAATGGCCATGCCTGCCGTGACAGAGCCGCCGGGCGAGTTGATGTAGAGGTAGATGTCCTTTTCCGGGTTCTCGGCCGAGAGCAGGAGCAGCTGCGAGCAGATCGCGTTGGCGTTGTCGTCACGCACCTCCGAGCCCAGCCAGATGATCCGCTCCTTGAGAAGGCGGTTGTAAATGTAGTTGTCCTGGGCTGCAGGATCGACGGTCGCCATCCGGGGGGCCTCTGAGTGCTGTGACATGTTTACTTACCTCTCACTGGTGACGGTGACATCACTGAAAATCACTACTTGGACACTAACCGGTTTCGCCGGTGTTTTGTTCGCGCACCGACGGCTGTTCGCTGACGGCGCACGATCATCGAATCAGCGGCGGGCTGCTTCCGGTCCAACGCGAACGGCCCCCGGATCGGAAGGATCCAGGGGCCGTTGCTGCGGGTCGGTGAGGACTATGCCTTGGCGTCTGCAGTGGTGTCTTCGGCTTCGACGACTTCGGTCTCAACAACGTCGGCCTCGGCAACTTCGGTTGCGTCGGCGTCAGCTGCTTCAGCGGCCGGAGCTTCCTCTTCGCCGCCGGGGCGGACGAAGTCGCTCAGGTCAACAGTGTTGCCCTCGGAGTCGGTCACCGTGGCCTGGCCGAGGACGACGGCCAAAGCCTTGCGGCGGCGGACCTCGGAAACCATCATGGGGACCTGGCCGCTCTGATCGATGATCTGGGCGAACTGGTTGGGATCCATGCCGTACTGGCTGGCGGTGGTGACGATGTAGTCGATCAGCTCGTTCTGGCTGACGTCGACTTCTTCCTTCTCGGCGATGGCGTCGAGGATGACTTCGTTCTGGAAGGCGCGGGCCGTGTTGGCGCGGACCTCTTCGCGGTGCTCTTCGGTGTCGTGCTCGCCGTCGCCGTGGCCGTTGCCCTCCTGGAAGTGGGCTTCGAGCTGCTCTTCGACCACCGAGTCCGGAACCGGTACCTCAACGAGTTCCACCAGCTTGTCCAGGACCTTGTCGCGGGCTTCAACGCCCTGCTCCACGATCTTGGATTCGGCGGCCTGCTTGGCCAGGTCTTCGCGGAGCTCGGCGAGGGTGTCGAACTCGGAGGCCAGCTGGGCGAAGTCGTCGTTCGCTTCGGGCAGTTCGCGTTCCTTGACGGCCTTGACCACAACCTTCACCTGGGCGGCTTCGCCGGCGTGGTCTCCGCCCACCAGGGTGGTGTCGAAGATGGCGTCCTCGTCGGCGCTGAGGCCGGTTACGGCCTCGTCCATGCCTTCAAGCATGGTGCCGGCACCAACCTGGTAGGACAGGCCCGCAGCGGAGTCAACCTCTTCGCCGTCGATCGTGGCGGTGATGTCGATGGTCAGGAAGTCGCCATCGGCAGCGGGACGGTCGACGGACTTCAGGGTGCCGAAGCGGCCGCGCAGTTCATCGAGTGCCTTGTCCACGTCGGCCTCGGAGGATTCCGCAGCGGCAACCTGGACCTCGATGCCGGCGTAGTCCGGGAGTTCGATTTCGGGGCGGACATCCACCTCGGCGGCGAACTTCAGGCCACCGTCGGTTGCGGAGGGATCGGGGACCTCGGTGATCTCCACCTCGGGACGGCTCAGGGGGCGGATGCCGGATTCCTGCACGGCAGCCTGGTACCAGCCGTTGAGGCCGTCGTTGATGGCGGTCTCCAGGACATAGCCACGGCCTACGCGCTGGTCGATGAGCTTGGCGGGAACCTTGCCCTTGCGGAACCCGGGAACCTGGATCTGCGACGCAACAGTCTTGTAGGCCGAGTCGATGCTGGGCTTCAGTTCCTCAAAGGGGACCTCAACATTGAGCTTGACCCGCGTGGGGGTGAGGTTCTCGACAGCGCTCTTCACGGTCTAAGTACTCCTGGGTTGTGGGATGGGTTTCTGCAAACGCAATGTGTGTCCAGGCCTGCTGGTCCTGGCCGCAGAGTCGGGGTGACAGGATTTGAACCTGCGACTTCCTGCTCCCAAAGCAGGCGCTCTAGCCAAGCTGAGCTACACCCCGTAAGTGCACAGGCAAGTCTACGGTGATACGCGCCGGGATTGCACATTTGACACGTAGGCCATGGATTAGGTTTAGTTGTATCCGGCTTGAACAGCCAGCCCGGAGTTTCCGCGAAAAACGGATCTTCCTTCGGGGACGTAGCTTAATGGTAAAGCCTCAGTCTTCCAAACTGATTACGCGGGTTCGATTCCCGTCGTCCCCTCCAGCACAAGAAATAGGTCCCTCCGTAGAGGGGCCTATTTGTGTTTAAGCCGACCTGGAAAACCGTCGTGGGGCACTTTCCGGCCGGAAATGCGGTATTCGGGATCAGCCGACGGCGTGTCCGCACCAAAGTGCCCCGTTTCGGGCCCGGCCAAAGAAGCTGCTACTCCTGCGGCTGCTGGCAGTACGGGCACCAGTAGAGGTTGCGCCCAGCAAGGTCCGCGATGAGCACGATGGCGCGGCATACCCGGCAGGGCAGTCCGTGCCGTTTATAGACGAAGTGCACATCCTCGCGGTGGGGGAAATGGGGGCCTTTGGGCGGCACGGGCATCCCCGCGGCGGCTGCCTTGGCCGCAGTGGTGCCGTCAAGGGCCCAGTATTTGGGTGGGGTGGTGATGATCCGCCCATCCGCGACGCCGTCATTCATAACGGCAACTATGTCCCGCCACAGCTTGCGGGCATCATTGTCCAACAGCGCACTGCCGGGAAGCCACGGGTCCAGGCGTCGGCGGAACAGGACTTCGGCGCGGTAGACGTTCCCGACGCCGGCAACCACCTTCTGGTCCATGAGCAGCGCCGCCAAGGGGGTCTTCCGCGCCCGGACAGTGGCCGCGAACCGGCCGGCGTCGCCGCGGAGGTTGCGCAGCGGGTCGGGTCCCAGCCGCGCGAGCACGCCATCCACTTCCGCGGCAGTGATGGTTTCACAGGTGGTTGCGCCCCGGAGGTCCGCCCAGCCGTGGCTGCCGGCGAGCCTGACACGCACGGCCCCAACGGGCGCCGGCGGACCCGCGTAAGGCGCGCCCCCGTCGTCGTCCTTGTCAGCGAAGGCCTCCTGCTCCCCCACCCGCCGCGGCGCACCAATGCTGGAAGCGCCGGCGAACGAACTGTCCCCCCCGAAGCTCCAGGCACCGTACAGGCCAAGATGGACGTGCAGCACCAGCGCGTTGTCGAAGTGGAGGAACAGGTGCTTGCCATGCGCCTCGGCAGCGGCCAAGGTATGGCCGTCCAGCAACGCCGCTCCCCCGCTGAACCTGCCCTGGGGGCTGGACACGGCGAGCGTTTCACCGGCGAAGACGTCCCCGAACTGCCGGGCGAGCCTGCGGACGGAATGGCCTTCAGGCACTACTCGATGACCTCGCCGGTTGCCTCATACGCCGCGATCTTGCCGATCCTGCGGACGTGGCGTTCGTCATTGCTGAACGGCTCGGCCAGGAACGCCTCAATCAGTTCGGTGGCTTCCTCCACTGAATGCTGGCGGCCGCCCACCGCCACCACGTTCGCATCGTTGTGCTCGCGGGCAAGCGTTGCCGTGGACAGGTTCCAGGCCAGGGCGGCGCGGACGCCCTTGACCTTGTTGGCGGCGATCTGCTCCCCATTTCCGGAGCCGCCCAGCACGATGCCCAGGGCGTGGACACCTGCCTGCTGGTCGGCGACCACGGCAAGGGCGGCGTTGATGCAGAACGACGGGTAGTCATCCTGGGCGTCGTAGACCTTGGGCCCGTGGTCCACCACCTCGTACCCCTTGCCGGTCAGGTGGGACACCAGATGGGCGCTGAGCTCCATGCCGGCGTGGTCGGTGGCGATGTGGACCCGCGGGAAGGCAGGGGAAGTGGTCACGTGCAAAAGTCCGTTCGGTTGTGGGAGCTGGCGGCCAGCCGGGTGGAGGCCGGAACGACACGGATAAGGATACTAGGGCAGCCCGGCGCCAGGGCTCGGGTCCTCCGGCGGGGGCGGCGGGGCTCCGCCCAGGCGGGCCCTGGCGGCCACCCGGGTCAGGACTTCGGCCAGCTGTGCGGCTGAGGCCTGGCTGCCGCCGCTGACGGCGAGGCGCTGGCCGTCAGTCTTGCTGACGACGACGGCGGGCCCGCTGCTGACGAGCATGGCCGCGGTTCCACGGTGGTGCCGGTAGCCCCACCCGCCATAGTCCGCGGCCCTGACCTCTGCTGCGCTGGCATCGGAAATGGCGCCGGCGGGCACATCCATGATCGGTACCACCCCGCCCAGCATGACCTTCAGTCCGCGCCGGTCCGCCCTGATGCGGGCAAAGAGGAACGCGGCGCCGACCAGTGCCAGGACCACCAGCAAGATCCCCAGCCAGGGCACCACAACGGCAATGAGGGCGGCCGGGAACAAGGAAGCGATGGCAATCATGACGAAGACCGAACTCCGCGCGTGGACCCAGAGCCTGATGGTGTCCCGGGCAAGGTCCGGGTCCAGTTCCTTGGCGATGGCGATCTGCAGGGCCCTGTCGTCATCCGGTGACCACTGCCGGTCCGCTTTGTACACCATCGCCATGGAGACGCCGAGTGAAACCGCGGCGCCGCTGCCCAGGGCGAGGACCGTCATGTCCACGTGGGACTGCCGTGCGTCAGCCAGTCCGGTTTGGCCGATCAGTCCCGCGGCCAGGGCGGAGGTGATGAACAGGCTGAGGAAGAGCCCGGCACCCATCATGATCCTACGCATCATTACCGGCCTGCCGAGGGGCACCGCCTGGAGCAGGACCAGCCAGCCGGCAACGACAATTCCCGCGGCGCCAACCCCTACGTAGGCGCCGAAGGGCGCGAAGGCGGCACCGCCGCCGTCCGTCCAGCGGACGGCGAGCGGATCCGGAAGGTCCGGGCGCAGCAGCGAGGCGCAGTAGGCAAAGGCGGCGGCCAGGACGACGGGGAACCCGACGGCGAAGCGCAGGGCTTTGGTATCCACCGAATCCAACAGCTTTCCCATGCATTAAACGCTACCCCTGCAGCCGCCCGGCCACCGCGCGGCTTGTAAGGAGCGGGCTGTGAGCTGGGCAACTTGCCAAGGACACCAAGGATGAAAGAATGCATCACAGTGCCGGAACCGGGACCACCGGCCGGCAGCCGAAACTCTTTTGGAGGCCCTCCTTTGCCAGGTATGAACCTGACGCGCGCCGAAGCCCGTGAGCGCGCCGAATTGATCACCGTCGAGTCCTACGATGTCAGCCTGGACCTGACCCGCGGCGGAGAGGTCTTTGGCAGCACGACCACCGTGAAATTTGCTGCGTCGCCGGGATCGGCCAGCTTCATCGACGCCGTCACCCGCACCGTGCACAGCGTGACGCTGAACGGCCGCGGCCTTGATCCTGCCAGCGTGTCCGACGGTGTGCGGATCCAGCTGCCGGACCTGGCGGAGCACAACGAACTGACCGTGGTGGCGGACATGCCCTACATGAACACAGGCGAAGGCCTGCACCGGTTCGTGGACCCGGTGGACAACGAGGTCTACCTGTATACGCAGTTCGAGGTTCCCGATTCCCGCAGGATGTTTGCCGTTTTCGAGCAGCCGGACCTGAAGGCAACCTTCGCCTTCACGGTCACGGCGCCGTCCCACTGGGACGTCATCTCCAACTCCCCCACTCCTTCGCCCGTGGAAGCGGCGCCGGCGGGCGATGGCGCAGCCAGGTCGGTGTGGACGTTCGCACCGACGCCCCGGCTGTCCTCCTACGTCACAGCCCTGATCGCGGGTCCGTACGAGTCTGTCCGCAGTGAGGTGACCAGCTCGGACGGCCGCGTTATCCCGCTGGGAGTGTTCGCCCGGAAGTCACTGATGCAGTACCTGGATTCGGAGAACATCTTCGAACTCACGCGGCAGGGCTTCGGGTTCTTCGAGGCGCAGTTCGGCTGCCCGTACCCGTTCGAAAAGTACGACCAGCTGTTCGTGCCGGAGTTCAATGCCGGCGCGATGGAGAACGCCGGGGCGGTGACCATCCTGGAAGGCTACGTATTCCGCAGCAAAGTCACCGGGGCGCAGATCGAGCGGCGCGCCATCACTGTGCTGCACGAACTGGCGCACATGTGGTTCGGCGACCTGGTGACCATGCGCTGGTGGAACGACCTGTGGCTCAACGAGTCCTTCGCCGAATACATGTCCCACCTGGCGGCGGTGGAGGCCACCTCCTTCACCAGCGCCTGGACCACCTTCGCCTCCGTGGAGAAGTCCTGGGCCTACCGCCAGGACCAACTGCCCACCACGCATCCCATTTTCGCTGAGATCAACGACCTGCAGGACGTCGAGGTCAACTTCGACGGGATCACCTACGCCAAGGGCGCCTCGGTGCTCCGGCAGCTGGTGGCCTGGGTTGGCCCCGAACAATTCATGGCGGGCGTCCGCGAGTATTTCGCCAAGCACTCCTGGCACAACACCGAGCTCCAGGACCTGCTGGTGGAACTGGAGAAGGCCAGCGGCCGCGACCTGGACGGCTGGGGCCGGCAGTGGCTGGAGACAGCCGGCGTGAACACGCTGGCTCCCGAGCTGGACGTGGACTCCGATGGGAAGCTGCGGTCCTTTGCCATCCTGCAGTCCGCGGTTCCCGAGTGGCCCACCATCCGGCCGCACCGCCTTGCGGTGGGCTTCTACAACCTGGACGACGGCGGCAAGCTCACGCGGGTGCACCGCGAGGAGTTGGATGTGGACGGCGAACGCACTGAGGTGCCGGCACTGGCCGGCCTGGCCCGGCCGGACCTGATCCTGATCAACGACGATGACCTGGCCTACGCCAAGGTGCGGCTGGATCCGGCGTCGCTGGCCACCGCCACCGCCCACCTGAAGGATTTCGCCGAGAGCCTGCCCCGGACCCTTGTCTGGAACTCCGCGTGGGATGCTGCACGGGACGGTGAGACCCCGGCGCGGAAGTACGTGGAATTGATCCTTGCCAACGTGGCGTCAGAAACGGATTCCTCCGTCATCCTGGTCCAGCTTCGCCAGCTGGCCACCAACCTCAACTTCTATGTGGCGGAAGAACACCGCGAAGCCACCGCGGTGGCAGCCGTGGACCGGTTGTGGGACCTGGCGTCGCAGGTTCCCGCCGGTTCCGACGCCCAGCTGCAGTTCACCAAGTCCTTTTCGCTCCTGGCCCGCAGCGCGTCCCAGCTGGACCGGGTATCAGGCCTGTTGGACGGGTCGGAGGTCCTGGAAGGCCTCGCCGTTGACCAGGACCTCCGCTGGGAACTGGTGGCTTCGCTGGTGGCCGGTGGCCGGATGGGGCAGGACGGCATCGATGCGGAACTGCAGCGGGACAACACCTCCAGCGGCCAGAACGCCGCGGCCCTGGCGAAGGCTGCCATCCCCACCCCGGAGGCGAAGGCCGCGGCGTGGGAATCGATCGTGGTCAAGGGCGAACTGTCCAACGCGCTGCAGGGATCGGCTGTGGCCGGCTTCATGCGGGTCCTGGACCGCTCCCTCCTGGAGCCGTACTCCGAAAAGTACTTCGCGGCTGTGCCGGGCATCGTGGCAACCCGCACGCATGCACTGGCCCAGCAGATCGTCGTCGGCCTCTACCCGGCGCTGCTGACCACGCAGGCCACCATCGACCGGACGGACAGCTTCCTGGCGTCGCTGCCGGCGGAAAGCGCTGCGCTGCGGCGGATGATGCTGGAAAACCGCGACGGCGTTGCCCGCGCCCTGCGTGCCCGTGCCGCCGATGTCCTGCAGGAGGGCAGCCCCGAGTGAGCCTCCATGAACACCGGTACTCGCTGACGGTCCAGTGGACCGGCAACCTGGGTGACGGCACCTCGTCCTACCGGGGCTATTCCCGGGACCACGACGTGCTCATTCCGGGCCTGCCGGTATTGAAAGGCTCTGCGGATCCGACATTCCACGGAGACCGGGAACGCTACAACCCGGAGCAGCTCCTGCTGGCTGCGCTGGCCCAGTGCCATATGCTCTCCTACCTGCACGTGGCCGTGAAGCACGGTGTGGTGGTCACCGATTACCGGGACGAAGCCACCGGATTGATGCGGCTCAACCGGGACGGCAGCGGCCAGTTCGAGCAGGTCAGCCTGCATCCGCACGTGACGGTGGCGGATGCCGGGCAGGCTGAGCTGGCAGCCTCGCTGCACCATGAAGCAAACCAGGTCTGCTTCATTGCCCGCAGCGTGAACTTCCCGGTGGAGCACCAGCCGGTGACAGTGGCTGCCTAGGTTGGACCGCCGCCTTGGAGCAGGCCCACGAGGCGCTCCTCGGTGGCGGGTTGCAGGCCGGCCTTCCGGGGCCGGTCCAGCCCGCGGACGCGTTCATCGCCCAAGGTGTCGGACAGGGTTTCCTGCCACGGCCGCAGGACCATCCCTGCCGCTTTGGCTGCCCGGTTGCTGCGCGCCATGAAGCCCTCATGGTGCGGCGGAAGCCAGAGGGGCAGGGACCCGGGTCCGGACCAGTAGGTGATGCCCTGCTCCACCAGCCATTCTTCACTGGCGCTGATGGTCGAGGTGTGGGCGGCGGAGGCTTCGCAGCAGGCGCTGAGGAGGTCCGCAAAAGCCACCTGGTCCCCGCTGGCGTTGAAGGGGCCGGTGGTCCCCCGCTCCGTTGCGAGCAGGATCCAGGCCGCCAGGTCCCGGACGTCGATGGCCTGCGTGGGGTGCCGGCCGGTGTCCGGTATGAGCACGGGACCGGAGTTCCGGCCGAAGCGGGCGGGCCAGTAGCCGTACCGGTCGGTGGGGTCACCGGGACCGCTGACCAGGCCGGCGCGGCAGAGGTGGGCGTTGCCGTTTGTGGCAGCCAGGGTGGCCTTTTCGATGGCCACCTTGGACTCGCCGTAGTTCTCCGGGGTGGAGGCGGTTCCGGGGGTCAGTGCCGGCAGGAGCGCAGCATCCTCCGCCGCATCGGGAACTGAGTGGTCCGCGTAGGCAGAGCAGCTGGAAACGAAGGTCCAGTGCCTGGTCCTGTCAGCCAGGGCCGCAAGGGCCTGCCGGGCAGGTTCAGGGTCCCGCGCCACCTCGATCACCGCGTCCCAGGCGCCGGCTACCTCCGCGTAGGCAGCCTGGCCTGTTGAACGGTCCGCCCTGACCCATGTGGCGCCGCGGGGCGGCTCATCGGACGTTCCCCGTGCCAGGCACGTGACGTCATGCCCGGCGGCGACCGCCTGCGTGGCAATTTCCTTGGAGAGGAAGGCGGTTCCGCCGAGGATGAGGATGCGCATTGCTCCACGCTACGGCGCTAGGGTTGAAACAGAACAGAGCAATATTCCAAGGAGCTACTTCCACCCATGGTCAACATGTTGTCCATCCTTCCCCCTGCCACCAGCCAGCAGAGTGGCGTGAGCATCCCGGGCATCGTGATCAGCCTCGGCGTAGGCGTCGCCGTCTGGCTCGTGGCCACCTTCATCATTTCCCGCATCACCAAGCGGGTGGCCTCGGGAAGCAACTTTTTTAAGAAGCCCACCTTCAAATGGGCGGCTCCGGCTTTCCGCGCCCTGGACCACGAACGGCGTGTCCAGCGTGCGGAGACCATCGGTTCGCTGCTGAACAGCGTGGTCGGCGTGCTGGTGGTAATCATCACCGGCATGTACGTCCTGCAGAACCTGGACATCAACATCGCCCCGCTGTTGACCAGCGTGGGCATCCTGGGCGTGGCCATCGGCTTCGGCGCCCAGCAGCTGATCCGTGATTTCCTGGCCGGGATCTTCATCACCATTGAAGACCAGTACGGAATCGGCGACGTTATCGAAACCAGCGAGGTGGTGGGCGTCGTGGAGTCCATGGGACTTCGGATCACCCGCGTCCGCTCGGACGACGGCGCCATCTGGTACCTGCGCAATGGCGAGATCCTGCGCGTGGGCAACCGGTCGCAGGGGCGTTACGTTCCGCTGCATGAGTCCGGCGACGGGACTACCGACCAGGGCTCGGCGCACGTCGAGACCAAGAAGACTGACCAGAAAGCCGGTGACTAGCATGTCGCTTCCGATTGAGCCGCGCCCCGGGCAGCGGCCCCAGTTGATGCAGAACGACCCCTTCAGCAAGCCGTCCTACACCGACAGCTTCTACAACGCTGTGGGCGGCCACGACACCTTCGTGAAGCTCATCGATGTCTTCTACGACGGCGTGGCCACCGATCCCCTGCTGCGGCCGATGTATCCGGAAGAGGACCTGGCCCCGGCGAAGCGCCGCTTCCTGATGTTCCTCGAGCAGTACTGGGGCGGGCCCACAACCTATGGCGAAGAGCGCGGCCACCCGCGCCTGCGCATCCGGCACATGCCCTTCAAAGTCACGCCGGAGGCAAAAGACCGGTGGCTGTTCCACATGCGAACCGCCGTGGACGCCCTGGAACTGCCGCCGCTCCACGAGGAAACATTGTGGGACTACATGGAGCGGGCCGCCCTGTCCATGGTGAACAGCCCTTCCGGGGCCTGAGCCGCTTTCCCGCCGGCGCTAACGGGGCTGCGGCACCCTGCTCCTAAAGCAGGCCGTTGCCGGTCCGTGCCAGGACGTGGCCACGGGGTCCCGTGAGCCGGAACCAGCGGCCCGCCCGGTAAAGCTTCTGGTCGCCGTCACCCAGGAACCCCAGCGCGAAGGCTGCGAAAGCCGCGCCGGCGGGCAGGCCGGCGTCGTCCATTTCCCGCCCCCACACCGCGGCCCGTGCGTTGTTGACAATAAGGGCACCAGGCTTGTCCGGCACGATGCCCGCCACCTCCGCGATGCCCGCTTCGGCCGCAGCGCGCAAGCGGGCGTCGCTGACGGACCCCAGCAGTTCCCATCCGCCCCGTGGGGCGCCTACTCCGGTCCAGGACTCGGTGACGGTGGTTGGCGGAAGCGGCAACTCGACGTCGCCCTCCCCCGCACGTGCCAGCCGGTCCAGCACGGATGACAACGCAACTGTGACGTCTGTCCCGGACGGTTCCGCCAGCGCCATGGTGCGCAGGCCCAGGATTGTGGGAGTCGATTCGCCCAGCAGCCTGGGCCGCAGCACGCAAACGTACGCGGCAAGGACGGAGCCGGCGGCCTGGAGGCGGATGGCACCGTCGTCAATGGCTTTGGCCCGGGTGGCAAACGTCCTCAGGTCGGCGAGATCCCTGGGATCAGCGAAACGGAAGGACGAGGTAAGAAGTTCAGACACATCCAAAACACTACCGGCTGCACTCCGGTTGAGCGGTTCCCGGGGCGCCGTCTAGAGTCGGACCATGACTGAAGCCGAAGCCGGACTGCTGGCACCGCCAAGTGGCGACCCCACCTCATCGCTGATCGAACTGCTGGACCTTGGTGAGCTTGAGGGGGCCCGGACGGATGAGGACATTTTCCTTGGCCCCTCGCAGCAGCAGCCGCACCACAGGGTATTCGGCGGCCAGGTGCTGGCACAGTCGCTCGTCGCGGCCACCAGGACGGTGGAGCCGGAGCGGTTTGTCCACTCCATGCACGGCTACTTCCTGCGGCCTGGTGACGCCAACAAGCCCATCACGTTCGGCGTGCAGCGGCTGCGCGACGGGCGGTCTTTCTCCGCCAGGCGCGTCCACGCTTACCAGGACGGCGTGCCCATCCTGTCCATGATTGCCTCCTTCCAGGGCGAGGACGAAGGGATTGACCACGCCTCGGCCATGCCGGCCGGAATCCCGGACCCTGAATCCCTCCCCAGCACGGCTGATCTGCTGGGGAAGTTCGACCATCCCGTGGCACGGCACTGGGCGTATGAGCGGCCCTTCGACATTAGGCATGTCGAACCGGCGCTGTACGTATCGGCGGAAGGGCCGCGGGAGGCCCGCAACGCCGTCTGGATGAAGACCTTCGGTCCGATGCCTGACACCCCCAACCTCCACCGGGCTGCACTGGCCTATGCCAGCGATTACACGCTGCTCGAATCCATCCTTCGGCGTCATGGCCTGAGCTGGACCACACCGGGCATGAACGTTGCCAGCCTCGACCACGCCATGTGGTGGCACCGGCCCACGCGTGTGGATGAATGGCTGCTCTATGTCCAGGAGTCCCCGAGCGCCCATGGCGCACGGGGACTGGCAACCGGCAAGATCTTCAACCGCGAGGGCCAGCATGTGGCCTCGGTTGCACAGGAGGGAATGGTTCGTATCCCGACGGCACCCGACGCACCGTAGCTTCACAGGCACGCAGAAGGCCGGCACCCCGGGCATTGCCAGGGGCGCCGGCCTTCTTTGTGCTGTCAGCTCAGGCCGGGTTCCGCGCTGTTAGTCGCGGGTCAGGCGCCGGTGGGTCACACGGTGCGGCTTTGCAGCGTCAGGGCCCAGGCGTTCCACCTTGTTCTCTTCGTAGGATTCAAAGTTTCCCTCGAACCAGTACCACTTGGAGGGGTTCTCATCGTCGCCTTCATAGGCCAGGATGTGGGTGGCCACCCGGTCCAGGAACCAGCGGTCGTGCGAGACCACCACGGCGCAGCCGGGGAACTCGAGCAGTGCGTTTTCCAGGCTGCTGAGGGTTTCGACGTCGAGGTCGTTGGTGGGTTCGTCGAGGAGCAGCAGGTTTCCGCCCTGTTTGAGGGTCAGCGCCAGGTTCAGGCGGTTCCGCTCGCCGCCGGAGAGGACGCCCGCCTTCTTCTGCTGGTCCGGGCCTTTGAAACCGAAGGCGGCCACGTAGGCGCGGGAGGGCATCTCAACGTTGCCTACCTGGATGAAGTCGAGCCCGTCTGAGACGACTTCCCACAGGGTCTTGTTGGGATCGATGCCGCCGCGGCTCTGGTCGGCGTAGGAGATCTTGACCGAGTCACCGATCTTCAGCTCGCCGCCGTCGAGCGGTTCCAGGCCCACGATGGTCTTGAAGAGGGTGGACTTGCCCACACCGTTGGGACCAATGACCCCGACGATGCCGTTGCGGGGCAGGGTGAAGGACAGCCCGTCGATCAGGACACGCTCGTCGAAGCCCTTCTGGAGGTTCCTGGCCTCCAGGACCAGGCCACCGAGGCGCGGTCCCGGCGGAATCTGGATTTCCTCAAAATCAAGCTTGCGGGTGCGGTCCGCTTCCGCTGCCATTTCCTCGTAACGGGCCAGGCGGGCCTTCGATTTGGTCTGCCGGCCTTTGGCGTTGGAGCGGACCCAGTCGAGTTCCTCGGCGAGGCGCTTGGCCTGCTTGGCGTCCTTCTTGCCCTGGATCTCGAGGCGCGCGCGCTTCTTCTCCAGGTAAGTGGAGTAGTTGCCTTCGTACGGGTACAGGTGCCCGCGGTCCACTTCGGCGATCCATTCCGCCACGTGGTCCAGGAAGTAACGGTCGTGGGTGACGGCGAGGACGGCACCGGGGTAGCTGGACAGGTGCTGCTCGAGCCACAGTACGCTCTCGGCGTCCAGGTGGTTGGTGGGCTCGTCCAGGAGCAGCAGGTCCGGCTTCTGGAGGAGGAGCTTGCAGAGCGCCACGCGGCGGCGTTCACCACCGGAAAGGTTGGTGACGTCGGCATCGGCCGGCGGGCAGCGAAGGGCGTCCATGGCCTGCTCCAACTGGGAATCAAGGTCCCAGGCGTCCGCGGCGTCAATGGCTTCCTGCAGTTTGCCCATTTCGTCGAGGAGGGTGTCGTAGTCCGCGTCGGGGCTGGCCATCTCCTCGGAGATCTCGTTGAATCGCTGGATCTTGCCGTAGATCTCGCCCACGCCTTCCTGGACGTTGCCCAGGACTGTCTTTTCCTCATTGAGGGGCGGTTCCTGGAGCAGGATGCCCACGCTGTAGCCCGGGCTGAGCCGTGCCTCACCGTTGGAGGGCGTGTCGAGCCCGGCCATGATCTTGAGGATGGTGGACTTACCGGCACCGTTTGGGCCCACAACACCAATCTTGGCGCCCGGGAAGAAGGACATGCTTACGTCATCAAGAATGAGTTTTTCGCCAACAGCCTTACGGGCCTTGGTCATTGTGTAGATAAATTCCGCCATGGTCTCAAATCTAGTGGGTTGGCGGGCAGATCTCACATTTGCAGCCGGAACGCCAGCGGGATCAGGAGCCCACGAAGCACTTGCCGCTGGCCAGGACCGGAAGGACAGTGACGGTCACTGCACCCTCGCGCACTTGGCCGATGACGCAGTCCCTGCCCTGCAGCACTGCAGCCTCGATGGCGTCCGCCTCCAGCCCGGTGGGTGTCCGGCTTTGCGAGACCTGAAGCACGGCCGGCGCGATGCCCGCGCCTGTCAGGGCGTCGGTGACCTGGGCCGTGGCAGGTTTTGGTGTTCCAGCTGCCAGTTTGGCGAGAGTGTCCGTTACGGTCCGCTTCACGGTTTCGGTGGCTGCGGCATCTGCCGCTGCACCGCCTGGGCTGTTGGCCGGCGTTGCCCCGCCGGGCGCACTGTTTTGCGGGGCTGGATCCGAGGCCCAGGCCGCCGCTTCCGGCGTTGAAGGCGCTGCCGTTGTTGGCGGCAAGGATCCTGCACCGCTGCCCTCAACCACCGGTTTGCCAGTGGAAGAACCGGCAGCACACCCTGACAAGAGGGTGGCCAGGAACGCGCAAGTCAACGCTGCACCGGCACGGTTATTCAGCCGGCGGTAAGGGGTGGGAGGCATGGTGCCATTCTGCCATGGGGCCCGGATGCCGCGCCCTGCAGGACCGGTAGCGCAGGTCAACTCATTCCCGGCAAGGGACAAACATCTGTTGGCGGACGGACGGAGGGCGGCCGGGGGTGCCGCCAATCCGTCCGCCCGGGACTGAACAGGAACGCTGATACCTGATGCGTGTTTCCTAGACTTCGGCGAGTTCCCCCGTTTCGAGGTCAAGGGAGGCGAGCGCGCCGTCGCTGTCCTCAATAACGACAGCGGCATGGCCGTGGTCTTCGGGGTGTTCGTCCCGGCGGTCCTCGGGATCGTCCGGGCCCTGGTCCAATCCGGGGTCCTCGTCGGCGGCCGGCGGCTGCTCCACGAGGGAAAGGGCAGGCCTGGACGCGGTGCGGATGAAGTTGGCCGACCCAAAGGTAAGATCGTGCCCCACGGCTTCGGCATCGATGATGGTGGAGTGATAGACCCGCCCCTCTCTTTCCCAGGTGTGGATCTTCAGCTTGCCAACCACGATGACTGGCTGGCCTTTCCTGATGCTGCAGCCAAGGGTTCCGGCAAGGCTGCGGTAGCCCTGCACGGTGAACCAGTTGGTGTGGCCGTCACCCCAGGTTTTGGATTCCCGGTCGAAGCGGCGGGTGGTGGATCCGAGCCGGAAGGAGGCTGTTGCCACTCCTCCCGGCGTGGTGGAACTCGTGATCTCGGTGGCTACGAAGCCCCGGATGGTGATCGTTTCGCTCATGTCTACGTCCTGTCTGGATGGTGTCGCCTGTAGCAGGCATGACCAGCATCGCGCTGGATGCAACCTGGCAGGAGGCGTGGGTTTCCGTATGTGGACAACAGGCGCCGGCACGGCGCGTGTGGAGGAGCAGTGGAGTCCGAATGACGCCGCCGGCATCCCGGGCAATGTAAACTTTTTGTGGCGCCGGCCTGCAGGCCGGAAGCCGATGCCTCAGTAGCTCAGGGGATAGAGCAGCGGCCTTCTAATCCGCCGGTCGGGGGTTCGATTCCCTCCTGGGGCACGTTGTGGTGAGTCGAGACATCCTTCACGGATGAGTCGGGTCATCGGTAACACCCCGGTCTTCGGACCGGGGTGCGTCCGCTCCCGCAATTACGCGTGCAGCCGGTGCGGGGCTTCCACCAGGGACCGGATCACGCTGCCGGCAGCCCCCAGCAGGGCACCAAACTCCCCCACCGCGGACACTGTTACGTGCTCCGACGCATACTTGCCCGGCGCATATTTGTGCAGGCTGTTCAGCAACGGGGCACGCAGCCACGGCTCAAGGACCGCGAAGTGGCCGCCCAGTACCACCGAATCGATGTCCACCACCCGCGCCGTTGAGGCGAGTGCCATCCCCAGGCAGTAGCCCGCACGTTCCACGGCGGATACGGCTTTGGGTACCCCGGACTCCAGCGCCCGCAGGAGCGCGGACATGGTGGCAGAGCGTGAACCCCCTTCCGGGGCCAGGCCTGCAGCGGAGAAAATTGCGTCCTGGCCAGCCACCGTCTCCAGGCAGCCCGTCCCCCCACAGGAACAGTGCCCGCCGTCAGGGTCCACCACGATGTGTCCCACTTCGCCCGCATGGCCTCCGGGTCCCGTGAACAACTCTGAACCGATGACAATCCCGCCGCCGACGCCCACCTCCCCGGAGACGAAGAGGAAGTTTGATGCCCCGTCCGGCCGGTGCCGCAGTTCCGCCAGGGCCGCGGCATTGGCCTCGTTGAACAGCTCAACCCCCAGTGCAGCCTCGGGCAACAGGGCGTCGAGGTCGAGGTAAACATTGACCCAGCCCAGGTTGGGAGCAGTAAGCACCCGCGCCCCGGCCGGGTCCACCAGCCCAGGCACCGCCAGGCCGCCGCCCAGGATCTCCACACCCTGCTCCCCCGCCGTACTCCGCACCCTGGCAGCCAGGACTGCGAGCGCTGCAAGCACCGGCATGTCCTGGCTGTTCCGGTTGTCGCGCTCCTGCAGCTCGCGGAGCAGCACTGTTCCGGCCAGGTCAACCACTGCCGCGGAGATGTAGTCGACGTTGATCTCCATTCCCATGACCGCACGGCTGGGGCTCAGCTCCAGCCCTACGCCTGGCCGGCCACGCCCCTGTGGGTTCAGGCCGATTTCGCGGATGATCCCGGCGTCCAGGAGGTCAAGCACCAGGCTGGACACCGATGCCTTGGTCAGGCCAGTGGCCCCGGCAACCTGGGCGCGGCTGGGATGAGTGCCGGGCGGAAACTCGGCGATCGCACCCAGGACCAGGGCAAGGTTGCTGCGCCGGACATCCCCCACGCTTCCGGGGGCTGCTCCTCCCGGTCCCGCCAATGCAGGCGCCGGCATCACCATCACAAAGCTCCTCCGTCAGACGCTTCCGCCAAATTTTTCCAGCTGTCTCCGAGCTGGACTATTGACCCCACCCTACGTCCGCTCATATAGTTCAGGCAATGAACTAAAGCTTCGCAATCCCGCGGGGCACCCGATCGCAAGGACGCATCATGACTCTTTCCCCCACCCCCGCTGACAAGTTCACCTTTGGCCTGTGGACGGTCGGCTGGACCGGCGCCGATCCCTTTGGCGTGGCCACCCGTTCCGCGCTTGATCCCGTGGAGGCGGTCCACCGCCTGGCGGAACTCGGCGCCTACGGCATTACCTTCCACGACAACGACCTTGTCCCCTTTGACGCCTCGGCTTCGGAGCGGGACCTGATCCTGAAGAACTTCCGCGCAGCCCTGGCGGAAACCGGGCTGAAGGTTCCCATGGTCACCACCAACCTGTTCAGCCACCCGGTGTTCAAGGACGGCGGTTTCACCTCCAACGACCGCTCCATCCGACGCTTTGCCCTGTCCAAGGTCCTGCGCAACATCGACCTCGCCGCGGAGCTCGGCGCCGAGACGTTCGTGATGTGGGGCGGCCGTGAAGGCAGCGAGTACGACGGTTCGAAAGACCTGGCTGCCGCCCTGGACCGGATGAAGGAAGGCGTGGACACCGCCGCCGGTTACATCAAGGAAAAGGGCTACAACCTCCGCATTGCCCTCGAGCCCAAGCCGAACGAGCCGCGTGGCGACATCTTCCTGCCCACCGTCGGCCATGGCCTGGCCTTCATCGCCCAGCTGGAACACGGCGACATCGTGGGCCTGAACCCCGAAACCGGCCATGAGCAGATGGCGGGACTGAACTTCACCCACGGCATCGCCCAGGCTCTCTGGGCCGGCAAGCTCTTCCACATCGACCTTAACGGCCAGCGCGGCATCAAGTATGACCAGGACCTCGTCTTCGGCCATGGCGACCTCACCAGCGCCTTCTTTACCGTGGACCTGCTGGAGAACGGCTTCCCGGGCGGCGGCCCGAGGTATGACGGCCCGCGCCACTTCGACTACAAGCCCTCCCGCACCGACGGCTACGACGGCGTGTGGGAATCCGCCAAGGCCAACATGGCGATGTACCTGCTGCTCAAGGAACGGGCCCTGGCCTTCCGCGCCGACCCGCAGGTGCAGGAAGCCCTCAAGACCTCCGGCGTCTTCGAACTCGGCGAAACAACCCTCGCTGCCGGTGAGACCACCGGGGACCTGCTGGCTGACGCCGCCGCGTTCGAAGACTTCGACGCCGACAAGGCAGCCGAGCGGTCGTTCGCATTCGTCCGGCTCAACCAGCTCGCCATCGAGCACCTCCTGGGCGCCCACTAGGCCATGGTGCTCGTCGCAGGCATCGACAGCTCCACCCAGTCGTGCAAGGTGGTCATCCGCGACGCGGATACCGGGGTACTGCTCCGCCAGGGCCGGGCCACGCATCCTGAGGGCACCGAGGTCCATCCCGACCACTGGTGGACGGCGCTGCAGAAGGCTGTTGCCGACGCCGGCGGGCTGGATGACGTCGACGCGGTGTCCGTCGGCGGCCAGCAGCACGGCATGGTCTGCCTGGACAGCGACGGAGCGGTGATCCGGCCGGCGCTGCTGTGGAATGACACCCGCAGCGCCGGGGCTGCCTTGGAACTCATCGAAAGTGCCGGCGGCGGCGATCCCGCCGCCGGTGCCCAGTACTGGGCACGCGCGACCGGCACGGTCCCGGTAGCGTCCCTGACGCTGACCAAGCTGCATTGGCTGGCCAGGAACGAGCCGGACAACGCAGCCAGGGTAGCCGCCGTGTGCCTGCCGCACGACTGGCTGACCTGGCGGCTGGCGGGCTTCGGCCCGGGGAGCGGCAGCCAGGGCCTGGAGGCGTTGGCCACAGACCGCTCGGACGCGTCCGGCACGGGCTACTATTCGACGGCGGAAGGCAAGTACCTCCCTGAAGTCCTCTCCGCATCACTCGGCCACGTGCCGGCCCTTCCGCGGGTACTGGGTCCCCTGGAAGCGGCGGGACGGACTCCGGCGGGCAGCGTATTGGCTGCCGGCGCGGGGGACAACGCGGCGGCCGCGCTTGGCGCAGGGGCAGCGCTGGGCGACGTCGTGATGTCGCTGGGCACGTCAGGCACCGTGTTTGCGGTCTCGGATACGCCATCGGCGGATGCGTCCGGACTGGTGGCCGGGTTCGCCGACGCCGCCGGGCATTACCTGCCGCTGGTGTGCACCTTGAATGCCACCCGTATCTTCGATGCCACCGCTGCCTTGCTGGATGTGGACCTGCCGGAGTTCAACCGGCTGGCATTGTCCGCCGGGCCCGGCGCCGGCGGGCTCACCCTGGTCCCCTACTTCGATGGGGAGAGGACACCCAACCTGCCGGATGCCACGGGTTCACTGCACGGCATCACCCGGGCCAACTACACGCCCGCGAACCTGGCGCGCGCCGCCGTCGAAGGCGTCGTCTGCTCACTGGCGGACGGCCTGGCGGCATTGGAGGACCAAGGCGTGTCCGCCCGGCGCATCCTCCTGGTGGGTGGCGGGGCCCAGTCCGCAGCAGTGCAGGAAGTGGCAGCAAGCCTGCTCGGAACAGGCATCACGGTCCCGCAGCCGGGCGAGTACGTAGCCGACGGCGCCGCCCGCCAGGCCGCGGCGGCACTCACCGGACATTTCCCCGCATGGGCGGCAGACGCCGTCGACCTTCCGCAAGGGAGGGACGACGCCGGCGTGCTGGCCCGGTACCGCCGGTTCGCCTCGATCTACACCTAGGCCAGCAGCTGCCAGAAGACCCGGACCGCCAGCGGTCCGGGTCTTCTGTATGTGGGGCGCAGGCTCCTGCCGTGACGTAGCAGGAGCCCGCGGTCTTTGATCAGGTCAGGCGTACGGCAGGACAAGCTCCGCGTACCGCTCCTTGACCGTGGCCAGGACGGCGTTGCCGTCCGTGTCCCAGATCTCCTGACTGAAAATTTCCACCTCGATATCGCCGGTGTAACCGGCATCGCGGACCCAGGTGCCGATCGTGGCGAAGTCCACCACGCCGTCGCCCATGTACCCACGGGAGAGCAACGGGTCCGCGGCGATGGGCATGTTGAAGTCGCACACCTGGTAGGAGGCAATACGGTTTTCCCGCCCCGCCCGCCCGATCTGAGCCTTCAGTTCCGGGTCCCACCAGACGTGGAAGGTGTCGACGGCGACGCCCACCGCCGCGGCGTCGAAGGGCGCCGCGAGGTCAAGCGCCTGCCCCAGGGTGGAGATGAGCGCGCGGTCTGCTGCGTACATCGGATGCAGCGGTTCCAGCACCAAACGGACGCCATTTTCCTGCGCGAACGGGACCAGGTCCGCCAGCCGGTCCGCCACGCGCTGCCGGGCGGCCACGATGTCCTTCTCCCCAGGCGCAAGTCCGCCGACCACCAGGAACAGTTCCTTGGTGTCCAGCGCCACGGCCTCAAGGATGGCAGCGCGGTTGTCCGCGAGCGCGGCGGCCTGGCCTTCGGCGTCTGCCGCGGTGAGGAATCCGCCGCGGCAAAGCGAGGATACGCGCAGGCCGGCATCCCTGATCAGCCGTGCCGCTTTGTCCAGGCCGGCTTCCGCCACCCGGTCCCGCCAGGGGCCAATGGAGGGGATGCCGGCGTTGACGCAGCCCTCCACGACCTGGGCCAGCGTCCACTTCTTGGTGGTGGCGCTGTTGATGGACAGCCGCTGGAAGTCGCTCATACGCCCACTCCGTTGATCCGCAGGTAGTCGGACATCCGGAAGGCGGCCAGGGCGGGGTCCTTGAGCAGGCCCGCCTGGTCCGCCAGTTCGAACGTCCTGGACAGGTGGCAGACTGAGCGGCCGGAGTGCAGGCCGCCCACCATCTGGAAGCCAGGCTGCCTGCCATTGAGCCAGGACATGAACGCGATGCCGGTCTTGTAGTAGAAGGTGGGGGCGCTGAAAATGTGCTTGCCCAGTTCACGGGTGGAGTCGAGGATTTCCCGTGCCTTGGCGGCGTTTCCGGCGTCGTAGTTCTGCAGGGCCACCGAGGCGGCCGGGTAGATGGCGGCGAAGATGCCCAACAGTGCGTCGGAATGGTGGGCACCGTCGCCGTCGATGAGCTCGGGGTAGTTGAAGTCGTCACCGGTGTACAGACGGACGCCCTCGGGCAGGGCTGCGCGCAGGGCCACCTCGTGGCCGGCATCGAGCAGGGAAACCTTGACGCCGTCCACCTTGGCCGCATTGTCCCTGATGAGGCCCAGGAAGGTCTCGGTGGCGGCGGGAACGTCATCCGAGCCCCAGTAGCCGGCCAGTGCGGGATCGAACATGGTGCCAAGCCAGTGCAGGATCACCGGCTGGTCCACTTCCTGCAGCAGGGTGGAGTACACCGTCAGGTAGTCTTCGGGTCCCGTGGCCACCTTCGCCAGGGCACGGGAGGCCATGAGGATGACCTTGGGCCCGGCCTCGGCGATGACGCCGACCTGCTCCCGGTACGCCTCGAGGACGGCCTTGATCCCGGCTTCACCGGCGGGCAGGGAGGCGATGTCCAGCTGGTCGGTGCCGGCGCCGCAGGACACGAGGTCGCGGACCGATTTGCCGGCGGTGGCAGTGTTGTTGGCGGCCACCACTGAGGCAGCTTCCACGCCGGTGCGCTTGATGAGCTGCTGGGTGGCGGCCCAGTCCAGGCCCATGCCGCGCTGGGCGGTGTCCATGGCATCGGCAACGCCCAGCCCGTAGGACCACAGTTCGTGGCGGTACGCCATGGTGGCGTCCCAATCCAACCGGGCAGGGGCGCCGGGAGTGTTGTCGGCGAGGACTTCGGGAATGACATGCGCGGCCGCGTAGGCACGGCGTGCCGTCAGGGGGGCCGTGGGCCGGGCCCAGGAGGTGCCGCCCTGCAGGCGGTACTCCCTGGTGCTGCCATCTTCGGAGGGAAGGATGAGGGAAGTCATTAGAGGGTGATCTCCGGAATGTCGATGGTGCGGCGTTCGTCGTTGGACTGAAGGCCGAGCTCTGCCAGCTGGACACCGCGGGCGGCGGAGAGCAAGCCGAAACGGTGTTCCCGGCCGCCCACGACGTCACGGAGGAACTCTTCCCACTGCAGTTTGAAGCCGTTGTCCAGTTCGGCGTTGGCAGGAACTTCCTGCCACTGGTCGCGGAAGGACTCGGTGACGGGCAGGTCCGGGTTCCACACGGGCTTGGGCGTGTGCGCGCGCTGCTGGGCGACGCACTTGTTCAGGCCGGCCACGGCGGAGCCATGCGTGCCGTCGACCTGGAATTCCACGAGTTCGTCGCGGTAGACGCGCACTGCCCAGGAGGAGTTGATCTGGCCGACAACCTGGTCGCCGCCGGGGGTCTCGAGCTCGAAAATACCGTAGGAGGCGTCATCCGCCGTGGCCTTGTATTCCTTGCCGGCCTCGTCCCACCGGGCAGGGATGTGGGTGGCGGTCTTGGCGTTGACGCTCTTGACCTTGCCGATGATGCCCTCCAGGACATAGTTCCAGTGGCAGAACATGTCCGTGGTCATTCCGCCGCCGTCTTCCTTGCGGTAGTTCCACGACGGTCGCTGGGCCGCCTGGATGTCCCCTTCGAAGACCCAGTAACCGAACTCGCCGCGGATGGAGAGGATGCGGCCGAAGAAGCCCTCGTCCACCAGTCGGCGGAGCTTAACCAGGCCCGGGAGGTAGAGCTTGTCATGGACCACGCCTGCGGTGACCCCGGCTTCTTTGCCGATCCGGGCCAGTTCAATGGCCTCCTCCAGCGATTCCGCCGTGGGCTTCTCGGTGAAGATGTGCTTGCCGGCCAGCATGGCCTTCTTCAGGGTGGCAGCGCGCAGGCTGGTCATGGAGGCATCGAAAACGACGTCAACGGTGGGGTCATTGATTACGGAGTCGAGGTCAGTGGTCCACTCGGATACCTTGTGCTTTTCCGCCAGTTCGCGGATCTTGGCCTCGTTGCGGCCCACCAGGATGGGCTCGACCTGCACCTTGGTGCCGTCCTCAAGGGTGAATCCGCCGGCGTCGCGGATGGGAAGGATGGACCGCAGCAGATGCTGGCGGTAGCCCATCCGGCCAGTGATGCCGTTCATGGCGATGCGGATCGTCTTTGTTTCGAAGCCCATGTGTCCTCCACGGTGAGTGAGCAATGTACTCAAGCTGGCTGGGAAAGCGCGTTCCCGCTGCTTCAATGATGCACGGCGCGCTTCCCGTTGGCAAGCGCTTTCCGGAAGTAGGTTGAACTGCCATAATGTGCTTAGCCTTCTAGCCCGTACCAAGACCAGGAGATGCAGTGGCTGCAAGTACCCTTACCGAAGTGGCCCGCCTTGCCGGCGTATCGCCCGCCACGGCCTCCCGCGTCCTGAACGGCTCCGCCCGCAAGCCGGGCCAGGACATTGCCGAACGGGTCCGGCAGGCGGCGGAGTCCCTCGGCTACATCCCCAACGCCCAGGCCCAGGGCCTGGCGAAATCCAGTTCCGGCCTGATCGGCCTGATCGTCCACGACATCGCCGACCCCTACTTTGCGGCCATCGCCAGGGGCGTGCAGGAAGCCGCGCGGGAACAGCGCAAGATGGTGCTGCTTGCCACCACCGGCGGCGGACCTGCGGAGGAGAGGGAAGCGGTGGCTGCCTTCGCGGCACGCCGGGCAGACTCCATCGTGATCGCCGGTTCCCGCTCTTGCCGGGCTGAGGACCGGGACGGCAACGCCGAACTCGCCGCCGAACTCGACCGGTACTGCCGCAATGGCGGCCAGGTGGCAGTGGTGGGACATCCCGTCGTTGGTGCAACAGCTGACGAGGGCTACCACGTGGTAAGGGTCCCCAACCAGGAACTCGCCGGCCGGCTCGCCACCGAACTTGCCGGCAACTGGGACGGGGACTTCGTCGTTGTCGGCGGACCTGAAGGCCTCCTGACCTCCGATGACCGCGTCCGTGGTTTCCAGGAAGGACTGGAGCGGGCAGGGCGCCGGCCGGCAGAAGTACTCCGGAGCGCGTTCAACCGGTCCGGAGGATATGATGCCGGGCTGGAACTGGCTGCCCGGATCAAGGCTGCCCCGCACGGGGACGGCGATGCCGCCGCGGGAAAGTTATGTATTTTCGCCGTCAACGATGTAATGGCCATCGGGGCCGCGGCAGCATTGCGGTCCGAAGGGCTCCGCATTCCCCGTGACGCCGCCATTGCTGGGTTCGACGATATTGAAACCCTCCGCGACTTCAGGCCGGCCCTTTCCACGGTCCGCCTGCCGCTGGAGGAGATTGGACGCCTGGCGACCCGGGCCACCGGACCGCGGCCGGCCGGCGAAAACGGCGATACGGCAGAAGGCGTTTCTCCCGGTGAGGTCACCGGCGAGGTCACGCTCCGGCGCAGCACGGAAGCAGCCGCCTGATGGCGCCACGCGGCCTCACGGCAGTTCCGGCGCGCACGGAAGCGGCCGGCCGTCCCGCCATCCTGGTCCTGCCCGGTGGAGGATATGCCCGCCAGGCCGACCACGAAGCGGAGCCCGTTGCTGAATGGCTGGCCTCCCTGGGGATCCACGCGTTCGTACTCCGCTACCGGGTGGCCCCTGACCGGCACCCGGCTCCCCTGGAGGACGCAAAGGAGGCCATGCTCCACATCAGGAATGGGCAGCACGGGCTGGCCGTTGACCCTGGGCGCGTTGGCGTCCTGGGGTTTTCCGCCGGCGGCCACCTTGCGGCCACGCTCAGCACGGCAGCTGCCACGGGAAACCTGGACCTGGACGTCCCCGCAGCAGTCCCTGACCTTTCGGTGCTTTGCTACCCCGTTGCATCGCTGACCCACCAGACGCACCAGGGATCGGTGGAGAACCTCCTTGGCGACGATCCGCCGTCGGACCTTCTCACGGCGCTCTCGGCGGAGCTGAACGTCACGCCCCTGACACCGCCGGCGTTCCTCTGGCATACAGCCAACGACGAGGCCGTCCCCGTAAGCAACAGCCTGAACTACGCCGCGGCGCTGTTTGCCGCCGGCGTACCGGCGGAGTTGCATGTCTTCCCCGCGGGACGGCACGGGCTGGGGCTTGCCACGGACGAGCCCGGCCCCGGGCAGTGGACCTCCCTGTGCGCGGCGTGGCTGCAGCGTGCCGGCTGGGCGGAGTCCCCCGGCTGCTAGTCCAGCGCCCGGATGGTCCAGCTCGCGGAATGGGACCCTCCCGGCTGCAGGTGCACCAGGTCAGTACCGGAATGCAGGGCATCCGGCGGGCACGTCATGGGCTCGACTGCCAGGCCCAGCCGGTCCGGGCCGACGGGCTTGTCCCCGGTGTGCACCTGGACCCAGGGCCACTCGGTCCCCCATTCGAGCTCCACGCCCAGGCCGGAGGGATCCTGCACCCGCACGCGGGCCAGGCCGGCGCCGTCCCGGGAAATGTCCGTGAAGGCATGGTCGATCTTGACCTGCCCCAGCCGCCGGGGCGAACGGAAGTCGAACGCGTCCCCGTCCACCTGCCGCATGCCCACGGGCAGCAGCCGGTCAGGGGTTACCTCCAGGTAGGCATCGGCGGGAAGTTCCAGTGACCAGTCATCCAAGGGGGACGGGCCGGCTACCAGGTAGGGGTGGGGGCACACCCCGTACGGGGCTGCAACGGCGCCGGTGTTGACAGCCCGGACCGTGCCACGGAGCCCGTCATCGGAAAGCGAGTAGGTGACAGCCAGTTCCAGGTCCCCGGGGTAACCCGGGCCGGCCGGAATGCGGCAACCCAGGATGGCCCGGCCGGTGCCCGCTTCCAGAACTTCCCACTCCCGGTGGATGGCCAGACCGTGCAGGGCAGCGCCGCGCTCCGGTTCATTGACGGCGGCCGCATAGGACTTGCCTGCGTAGGAGTAGGTGCCGTCCGCCAGCCGGTTGGGCCACGGTGCGCAGATGACGCCGCGGTAGTCGGGAACGGGACCCTCGGGGCCAAAGCCCACCACCAGGTCCCTGTCCCCGTGGCGCAGTTCGCGGAGCGCCCCACCGCGAGGGGTGACGACGGCGGAGTAGGGTCCGTGAGTGAGGTGGACGTCGGTTCCGGGCATGGGATCCCTCTGGTTGGCGGGGCGTGTTAGCGCTCACCAGCGTACCCCAACATTCGCGGGTACTGGATAAGGTTTCCTGCATGGAAACCGCCCCTGACCAGAACCTCGTCGCCGCCGTCAGGGCTGCACTCCGGGAGCTCGCCGACCCCGCACGCGGCGCGGGGGCCCAGGCGTACATGAAGTCCCCGATTGCCTCGCTTGGCGTTCGGGTTCCCGAGGTGCGGCGGATCGCAACCCTGGCTGCGCGGGAGTTTCCGCCGGCGTCCGCGGCGCAGCTCCGCGCCACGGTGCTGGTCCTGTGGCGGACCTCCATGTTCCGGGAGGAGAAGTACGCGGCCATCGACCTGACGGCAAACCGCCTGGCAGCCGCAGACCTGGACATGCTCCCTGTGTACGAGGAGATCATCCGCACCGGCGCGTGGTGGGATTTTGCGGACGGCGTGTCCGGCCGGATCTGCAACCTGCTGCAGGCGCACCCCGGGGAGATGTCCGGGGTCCTCCGCGAATGGAGCCGGGACCCGGAGCTTTGGATCCGAAGGGCCTCCATTACGTCCCAGCTTCGCGCCAAGGAGGCCACGGACACGGATCTGCTCGCCGCCGTCATCGAACCGAACCTTCGGGACCGGGAGTTCTTCATCCGCAAGGCGATCGGCTGGGCGCTGCGCGAGTATGCCAAGACGGCTCCCGAGTGGGTGGAGGCGTTCGCCGCCCGGCACCGGGACGTCATGAGTCCGCTGTCGCGGAGGGAGGCGCTGCGCGGGATCGAAAGCGGGGCCGCACGGCGTTAACGACTGCTAGATCACGGGACGTTCGACGACGGGCTGATGTGTTTTGCGGAACAGCCTGCGGGTGCCGGGGTCCCAGAAGATCAGGTACAGGGCAAAGAGCAGGGCGGTCAGCGCCGCGGCAATACGGGCCAGGGCAAGGGCGAAGCCGAGGTCCTGGGTCTGCAGGTAGGGGAAGACGTCCAGCTGGTCCGAAATGGCGTAGATCATGAAGAAGGACACTACGAAGTACAGGGCCTTGACCTGCCAGTCGTTGCGTATGCCGGTCACGGCAAACAGCGGTATGAGCCAAACGACGTACCAGGCCTGGATGATGGGGGCCAGCAGGACCACGGCGGCCAGGGCGAGCGTAAGGCGGCGCATGAGGCGGTCATAGTCGCCCCTGAGGATCTGCCAGGCGACGATGCCCACGGCAAGCAGCTTCCCGGCGTCGAACACCCAGCCTGCGGGCACCGAGCCGTCAAAGCCGAAAGCGTTG
This sequence comes from Arthrobacter sp. ISL-85, assembly GCF_018613675.1. Taxonomy (GTDB): domain Bacteria; phylum Actinomycetota; class Actinomycetes; order Actinomycetales; family Micrococcaceae; genus Arthrobacter. The sequence goes on from NZ_JAGGPQ010000024.1 coordinate 89,052, forward strand.
GCCAGGGACCCCACCACCATGCCGATCAAGCCAACGGGGGCGTACCAAATGGAAATGCTACCGGGAGCGGAAAGGCCGTTGATCCAGCCGAAGCCGAACCCGTTGACCATGCTCATGGCGGTCAGGATCGCCAGGCTCAGGGCGGCAGTCAGCGCCCAGAAGGCGATCTTCCGCAGCCACCCTGCCTGTTTGCCCGCCCAGAGGAGGCCGATGAACGGCAGGAAGACGATGGTGATGGGCTTCACCGCGATGGACAGGGTCACCAGGACGATCCCGCGGACCTGGCGCCGGGTGGCCGAGTAGTACAGCCCGGCGAGGGCAAGCCCGATCATCAGTGAATCGTTGTGGACGCTGGCGATGAAGTTGGTCAGGAAGAGCGGGTTGGCTACGGTCAGCCACAGGGCCCTGTGCGGGTTCACGCCGTGGAGTTCGGCGAGCCGGGGCACATAGACGACGCAGAGCACCACGCCGGCCAGCGCCACCAGCCGGAAGAGCATGACGCACGTCTCCGGCTGGACGCTGGTGGCCCAAACCACCAGTTGCTCGATCCACAGGAACAGCTGGCCGTAGGGAACCGGGGCCTCGGTCCACATTTTGTCTGCGCCCAGCTGGAAGTAGTTGGACAGGGCGGAGATGCCGTGTTCGTATGGGTTGAAGCCTTCCACCATCAGGCGCCCCTGGCCGATGTATGCGTAGACATCGCGGCTGAACAGGGGCACGCTGAACATCATGGGAAGTCCCCAGGCCACCACCGCGGTGAGAGTTGCCCGCCGCGCCTGTTCGCCCCATAACCGGACTTTCTGGCCGAGCCGCAGCCAGGCACGCACCAGCAGCATGCCCCCCACAGCCACCAGGACGATGGACAGCGCCACGCCGGGAGCCTCGGTCCGCATCCAGATGAAGACGGGCATGCGGCGCAGCTCGGAGACAGGGGCCAGCCAGCCAACCCCAATGGATCCGATCATCATGAACATGGAGCCCAGGAAGCCGGCAAGGAGCGGCGAGCGGGGATTGTCCACCTCGGCACTGCCCGTTCCGGCAGTGCCGGCCGCCGCCATCTCCCCCGTCGCGGGCACAGGCGCCGTCATCTCAGGATCGTCCAATCTTCTTGCGTTTTCCGCGGTTCACCCGGCGGGCCGCGCAGGCCGGCCGGGACACGATTCAAGGGCGGAAGGGCGACCCGCCGCGTACCCGAAATCCTAGCATCGGCAGGGTGCCCGGAGGTGTAACGGTAGGCTGGTCCGGTGCCTATATCTAACGAACGAATCGTCTGGATCGACTGTGAAATGACCGGTCTGGACATCAAGAACGACGCCCTGATCGAGGTGGCAGCCCTGGTCACCGACTCGGAGCTGAACATCCTGGGGGACGGGGTTGATGTCGTCATCAAACCCGACGACGCCGCCGTGGCCCAGATGTCCGACTTCGTCCGGGACATGCACACCAAGTCCGGGCTGCTGGCGGAACTGCCGCACGGCAAGACGATGGCAGAAGCAGAGGCCGCGGTCATGGAGTACATCTCCAACTGGGTTCCGGATCCGCGCAAAGCGCCGCTGGGGGGCAACTCGGTGGGAACCGACCGCGTATTCCTGTCCCGCGACATGCCTGCAGTGGTGGAGCACCTCCACTACCGGGTGATCGACGTCAGCACCATCAAGGAGCTGTCGCGCCGCTGGTACGCCCGGGCGTACTTCCAGTCACCGGCGAAGAAAGGTGGCCACCGCGCCCTGGGAGACATCAAGGATTCCATTGATGAGCTCCGGTACTACCGGGAAGCAGTCTTCGTCCCCGCCCCTGGGCCGGACAGCGCCAAGGCCCAGAAGATTGCCGGCAGAATCGCAAACGGCGACGCCGAAGCCCAAGCCGGGGAGTAATCTGCGCCACGTTTGGATGAAATTTTGCTGAAATCGGAGAAAGTGGACAAAGCACACCTTCCGAGCAGGTAAGCTATTTGAGTTGCGTTTCCAGGGAGCCGCTACTGCGGAATTCCCTAGAAGCTCATGGTGGGCGTAGCTCAGTTGGCAGAGCGCCTGGTTGTGGTCCAGGAGGTCGCGGGTTCAACCCCCGTCGCTCACCCTCACGGGGCGGCATGCAGCCGCCAACAAGGAGGCCGCACCGGATATCCGGTGCGGCCTCCTTTTTCGTGCCCCATCCGGGCACGTGCATTGCAGCCGGGGACACCGCGAAGCCGAAGGACTAACGATATGACCGTTCTGCCGATCACCATCTGGGGCGAGCCTGTCCTGCACCGCCGCGCCGCCGAGGTGGAGGTATTCGATGACGAACTGCGCGCCCTGATTGCGGACATGGTCGAAACCAACAACGCCGCCAACGGTGTGGGCCTCGCCGCCCCGCAGATCGGCGTGGGCAAACGGATCTTCGTTTATAAGTACGCCAACGACGACGGCGCTCCCCCTGCCGGTGTTCTGGTGAATCCCGTCCTGACCCTGTCCAAAATCTCCGGTGCTGCTCCCGACCCCGACGAGGAGGAAGAGGGCTGCCTGTCCTTCCCGGGCGAACAGTACCCGCTCAAGCGGGCCGAATGGGCCCGGGTGGAGGGATTTGACGGGTTCGGAGAACCGGTCAGGTTCGAGGCAACAGGGTGGTTCGCCAGGGTCATCCAGCACGAGTACGACCATCTGGACGGCAAGCTGTACGTCAACCGGCTGATGGACCGGTATTCCCGCAAGGCCATGAAGCAGGCCAAGAAGAACGGCTGGGGCGTGCCTGGGCTGACGTGGCTGCCCGGCGTGGACCCCGATCCGTTCGGCCACTGACCCTTCCGGGGGGATCCCCCGATCAGCCTGCGGTGATGGTCGGCTGATTGGGGCACGCTGCAAGGACCCGCTTCATGGCGTCCTTTTCGGCGGCCGTCACCCACAGCCCGTACGCGGCTTTCACGGAGATCTGGCGGGCCACGTAATGGCAGCGGATCGCAGTGTTCTTCGGCAGCCAGGTGGCAGCATCTCCTGCGCTTTTTTGCTGGTTTGCTGCGCCGTCCGCCGCAACGAGGTTCAGCGGATCATTGGCCAGGCTCTGGCGTTCCTTGGGCCCTAAACGCTGGGCGCCCTTTTGCCAGGCGTCGCCGAGGGCCACGACATGGTCGATCTGGACTGCGCGGCTGCTGTCGGAACCGCGCCGGAAATCCACGTCCTGGCCCGTATAGGGCTCCCGGAAGTGCCCGGCCGTCACCTTGCAGGTGGAACCCTCGGAGAAGACAACATCGGCGAGATCCCGGCGAAGGATGTCGTTGCGGGTATCGCAGCCGTTCCGGTCAACATCGAGCCATGCCTGGCCGAAGGCCTCGCGGCTGTAATCGGTGCTGGGCGCCCTGCCTTTTATGGCCAGGCCGTCCAGGGCCGCGAGTGCACTTCCCGCTGGCACCGGGTTGGGCTCCTGGACCGGCTTCATCCAGGCGGCGTCGAAGACCGGCGCCTCAGATGGCCCCTCAGCGGCCGGTCCTGCTGCCGGGAACTGCCCCGCGGTGAAGAACCAGAACAGCGCGGCCAGGATTAATGCGGCGGCCGTAATGAGAAGCGCCCAGGCCTGCCGGGAACGGCGGCGTGCGCGGCGGTAGGCAGACCAGCTGACGGTCACGGGGTTGCCGCCGGAAAGGGAAAGTCAGGCACCCCCAGAGCCTAGAACAAAGGGCAAGCCCGGCCGCTGATATCCACACTGTTGAGGACGAGTGATGGGTCACAAGGGCCTGACAGCTGCCGTTGGGCTACTGTTCCCGGGTAACCCTTCGAAGGTCTTCTTCCGCGATGGCCAGCAGTCCCTCGAGCTGGCGCACCCTCTCATCGCTGACGTCCCCGGTTTTGTGGGCGGCCCGGGCACGCTCGAGCAGCCGCACGGCTTCCTTATGGTTGGCCTTGGCCACGTCCAGTGCGTGCTCGAGAGTGGTTTCGTGCTGAAGGGTCGATTCGTTGTCCATGCCACCAGTGTGGTCCCGTTTCCCGGCTGATTCCAGAGAATCAGCCGGGAATTCGCAGGACGTGCGCGGATCGTTAGACAGCGATAGCGGCCAGGGCGGCGGCGCTTTCCTTGGCAGGGAACGATGGCGGGTTCACGCCTGCCATCTCCTCCATGACGCGAACCACCTGGCAGCTGTAGCCGAACTCGTTGTCGTACCAGACGTAGAGGACCAGGTTCTTGTCCGTGGACACCGTGGCCAGGCCGTCCACGATGCCGGCACGGCGGGATCCGACGAAGTCGGTCGAGACCACTTCTGGCGAGTCGATGTAGTCGATCTGCTTGCGCAGGTCCGAGTGCAGCGACATTTCGCGCAGGTAGTTGTTGACCTCGTCCTTGGTGGTGCCGTTTTCAAGGGTGAGGTTCAGGATGGCCAGTGAGACGTCCGGGGTAGGGACGCGGATGGAGCTGCCTGTGAGCTTGCCCAGGAGTTCGGGCAGGGCCTTCGCCACTGCCTTGGCGGCACCGGTTTCGGTGATGACCATGTTCAGAGCAGCCGAACGGCCGCGGCGGTCGCCCTTGTGGAAGTTATCGATCAGGTTCTGGTCGTTCGTGAAGGAGTGGACGGTCTCTACGTGGCCGTGGACCACGCCGAACTTGTCGTTGATAGCCTTCAGGACCGGGGTGATGGCGTTGGTGGTGCAGGACGCCGCGGAGACGATCTTGTCCGAGTCGGCGATGTCGCGGTGGTTGATGCCGTGGACGATGTTCTTCAGGTCGCCCTTGCCCGGTGCGGTCAGCAGGACCCGGGCCACGCCCTTGCTCTGCAGGTGCTGGGACAGGCCTTCGGCGTCGCGCCAGCGGCCAGTGTTGTCCACCACCAGGGCGTTGTTGATGCCATAGGCCGTGTAGTCGATGGTGGCGGGGTCGTTCGAGTAGATGACCTGGATCTGGACGCCGTTGGCCGTGATGGTGTTGGCGGCCTCGTCGATCCGGATGGTGCCTTCGAAGGACCCATGGACGGAGTCGCGGCGCAGCAGGCTGGCGCGCTTGGAGAGGTCGTTGTCGGACCCGCGGCGCACCACGATGGCGCGCAGGCGCAGGCCGTGGCCACCGCCGGCCTTTTCGATGAGGATGCGGGCCAGGAGCCGTCCGATGCGGCCAAAGCCATAGAGCACGACGTCGGTACTGGTGCGGTCATCGCCGCCCCGCTTGCCCACGATCTCGGCGAGCTCTTCGCGGAGGAATTCCTCCAGGGTGGCGCCGTTGCCTTCTTCCTTGAACTTCTGGTTCAGGCGGGCGATGTCGATCGCCGCGGCACCCAACTCCAGTCCCGCCAGCGTGTTCAGCAGGGGCGCTGTGTCCTCCAGGAGCAGTTCGTCCTTGCTCATCCGGCGGGCGAACCGGTGCGCCTTGAGGATGTTCATGGTGGACTTGTTGATCAGGCTCCGGCCGTGGATGCTGGTCACCACGTTGTTATCGCGGTACAGCCTGCCGATCACCGGGATCATGGCCTCGGCGAGGGCCTCCCGGCCCATCCACGTATCAAGACAAGAATCAGACGTCTGGCTCACAGAAATACCTTCCTCGGTTCAGCCGTGTACGTCTTCGTACACAGATGTAGGCCACCTGATGATGTCCAGGGGCACCAGCGCCTGCAGGGATGGCCCCCAGGCGCCTGGAGCGCGTGCAAAGAAAAACCGCCGGCTGCGAACGCAACTTTCGGCGGTAGAACTCCTGCGTCCGGAATCCATTCTAATTTGGCCGGTCGCAGGGAACACGCTTGCGGTGCGTGAAATCACTCACACGCCAGGACGGACGCATTTAGCCGAGGCTGCTGCCCGTCAGTTGTGCATTGCGGAATACAGGTTCAGTGTGGCGGAAAACACGAGCCAGGAAAAGTAGGGCAGCACCAGGTATCCGGCGGCGGTGTCCACCGGACCGAACCGCAGGATCAGGAATGCCAGGGTTGCGGTGAGGGCGCAGACGACCGCGAAGGCAGCCCACAGGGCCACCACTCCAAGCATTGGGTAGAGGGCGAAGAAGGTCACCGGCCACGCAGTGTTAAGCAGCAGTTGAAGCACATAGCCGGCAAGGGCGCCCCCGGACAGGCGGCCTTTGCGCCACACCAGCCACGCGGCTGCTGCGACGCCGGCGTACAGCACCGGCCAGATGGTCCGGAACATCCACGACGGCGGCATCCACGGCGCTTTCAACGAGCCTGCGTACCAGCCGCCGGAGTTAAGGATGATTGGTACCGAGGAGAGCACCCACGCAAGGGCGGAGAGAGCCAGGAATCCAGCGAGGGCAACGCACTGTGACCGGGTGCCGGGAATGCCCGCTGCGGCCGCGGGGCGGGATTCGGGAATTACGGGCACGGTTCAGGATCCCCGACGCAAAGCCCGGTGGTCAAACGCGGTATGTGGATGGGACAGCCGGTACGCCGGGTTCTGTTCTCCCCCGCCGTTACCGGCAAGGGAGCGACGGCCATCCATCTACGAGTACCGTTGCCGGCACCCTCCAGCGGCCTACCCGGACACTCGGGCGGGCAGCCCTCGATCGTGTCCTGTCTGGCCTTGCTCCGGGTGGGGTTTACCTAGCCTTCCCGGTCACCCGGGAAGCTGGTGGTCTCTTACACCACCGTTTCACCCTTACCTGCCCTTCCCGGCCCGGGGCCGGAAATGCAGGCGGTCTGTTTTCTGTGGCACTGGCCTGCGGGTTACCCCGAGTGGGCGTTACCCACCACCCTGCCCTGCGGAGCCCGGACGTTCCTCGAGCCACTTGCGTGGCGCGCGGCCGTCTGGCTGTCCCATCCGGGTCCCAGTCTACCGGCGCTGCCGGCCACTTTTGTCGCCGGTAGGATCGGACGGTGCTGATTCTGCTTCCCCCTTCCGAAGGCAAGACGCCCGCGCTCCGCGGCCCCGCCGTCGACTGGCCCTCCCTGAGCTTCCCTGAGCTCAACCCGTACCGCGCCAAGGTCCTCGAGGCCCTCGGAACAGTCAGCTCACACCGGGATGCCCTTGCCCTGCTGGGGGTCGGAGCCTCGTTGCGTGAAGACGTCGAACGCAATACCCGCCTGCATGCCGAGCCGGCGGCCCCGGCGCACAGCATCTACTCGGGCGTCCTGTATGACGCCCTGGGTTACCGGAGCCTCACGCCGGCCCAGCGGCGCAAGGCGGATGCGTCAGTTCTGGTGGTGTCGGCACTGTGGGGGGCCATCCGCTTCGGCGACAGCGTCCCCGCCTACCGGCTGTCCATGGCTACGGCATTGCCCGACGTCGGCCGGCTGGCTTCGTTCTGGAAGGCACAGCTTGGCGACGCCCTGCGTGCCGCTGTCCGGGAACACCTGCTGGTTGACTGCCGGTCCAGCACCTATGCTGCGGCGTGGGCGCCGCCGCCGCAGCAGACCGTTTCCGTGAACGTCCTTACCGAGGCCGGCGGCGTGCGCAAAGTGGTGAGCCACTTCGCCAAGCACACCAGGGGCGAACTGGCGCGGCACCTGCTGGTGCGCCGCGGAAAAGCCCCGACCGCGCCGTCGGACCTTTTGAAGGCTGCCCGCGAAAAGTGGGAGGCCGAACTTGTGCCGGGCACCGCCCGCAAGCCACACGCCCTCAACATCATCCTGCCGGGCTGATCTTCACGCCTGTGTTCCAACGGCCAGTCAGGCCCATTCGTCGGAACGGACCAGGATGGCGCCCGAGTCCGGGCAAAAGACGATGTCGTCGGCAGCGGCCGCTTTGATCTCGGCGAGGTCGCCGGGGCTGAGCTTCATGCCCGAGGCTTCCGAGGTGCCGTGGAAAAGCCGCGCCGCGCCGACTCCGCGCTTGGCCAGGGTCTTTTCGTAGACCGCCACCATGCCCGAGTCCAGCCCGGCGGCGAACTCGGCGCGTTGGGTACGAAGCCCTGATGCTTCCGTTTCCACCTCGGCCAGGGCCGCATCAAGTTCCGCCCTGATGGTTCCAAAAGACCCCTGGATGTCATCGACAATCTGCTGCTGGGCCGCCTGCCGCTCCCGCAGCGAGTCCAGCCGCTCCATGACTTCCAGTTCCACGTCCTCAAGGTCGGAACGCCGCTTGTTCAGCGATGCGATGTCCTTTTGCAGTGCCACCAGGTCCTTGGACAGGCCGGTGCCGCTGTTAAGCCTGGCCTCGTCGCGTCCGATCCGTGAAGCAACCTGTTCGACGTCGGCCTCCGCCCTCTTCAGCGCGGCCTCGGCGTCGTGCACGGCCACCTTGGCTGCGCCCAGTTCACCGTTGGCGACGGACAGGGCGGCCTCAAGGTCCTTGATGCGGGGATCGTTCTCCAGCGTGCGGCGGCGGTTGGTGAGGCCCTTCAACCTGGCATCAAGGCCTTGCAGTTCGAGCAACTTCAACTGTTCCGCCGGTGCTGCCTTGGCCACTTTTACCTCCGCTAGATCCCTTCCGGCCAGAGCCGGGCACCGAACCGGCGCTTCCTCACTCTAGCCCGGAGTGAGGATGAAATCCCACGGATCGCTGTTGGTGGTGCTGACCAGGATCTCCACGTCGTGGCCCTGGTCGGCCAGGACGTTGCCCAAGGCCGCGGCCGCGGCAGGCAGCCAAAGCCATTCGCTGGCAAAGTGCGAAACGTCCACCAGGTATGGCCGTCCGTTGAGGGCGGCCTCACGCGCTTCCGACGCGGGGTGGTGGCGAAGGTCCGCGGTGACGTAAACGTCGGCGTTACTGGCCCGCACCTCATTGAACAACGAATCCCCGGCGCCGCCGCACACCGCAATGCGCCGCACCAGCCCATCCTTGTCGCCGGAGACACGCACGCCTCCCGCGACGGACGGAAGAATCCCGAATACCCGCGCGGCGAAGTCGCCCAAGCTCATGGCATCCGCGAGGTCGCCCACGCGCCCAATACCTTCCTCCGGCAGTCCGTTCGCCGCAACGGTGAGGGGGGCGACGTTCTGGAGGCCCAGGGCATCGGCCAGGACATCGGAGACACCTCCGACGGCGGAGTCCCCGTTGGTGTGAACGGTCAGCAGTGCCGTCCCCGCTTCAATGAGCCGGTGGACCGCCCTGCCTTTCGCAGAGGTGGCGGCCACGGACGTGACGCCCTTCAGCAGCAGTGGGTGGTGGGTGATGAGCAATTCTGCTCCCCACCCGACCGCTTCCTCAATGACCTCCAAAGTGGGATCCACCGCAAACATCACTTTGGAGACAGGGGCGGACGGGTGGCCCGCCACCAGCCCAACCTCGTCCCAGGTCTCCGCCAGGGATTCGGGCCAAAGCTCCTCAACGGCAAGGAGCAGTTCGGCCAATGTGGGGGCATCGGCGGAACCGGCCGCAGCCGGCGTGTCGGAGGAGGCTTCGCCGTCGTGTTCTGCCTGGCCGGTAACGTCGGTGTCCACAGGTTCCATAGTCTTAGTTTTACCCCATTGGCTTGCCGCCGCCGCAGTTTGCGGTACTGCGGCGGCACTGCCGGGGAATCTTCCGGCGCCGTCAACCATTGAAGAGGTCATGAAAACTTTTGTTCTTGGCGGAGGGTGCTTCTGGTGCCTCGACGCGGTCTACCAGAAAACCAAGGGTGTCACCTCGGTGGTGTCCGGCTATACCGGCGGGCACGATCCCCACCCGGACTACTACTCGGTCTGCAGCGGAACCACCGGCCACGCCGAAGTTGTGGCGGTGACCTTCGATGAGGACATCATCCCGGCGGAAGTTGTCCTGGACATGTTCTTCGCCCTGCATGACCCCACCACGCTGAACCGGCAGGGATACGACGTGGGCACCCAGTACCGTTCCTCCATGTTTTACGAGACGACCGAGGAAAAGATCCTCTTTGAGGAGGCGATCGACCGCAACCAGGCGCTGTGGTCGCATCCCATCGTTACCGAGGTCAGCCGCCTGCCGCGGTTCCATGTGGCGGAGGAATTCCATCAGGATTACTACGCCAAGCACCCGGAGCAGGGATACTGCCAGGTGATCATCAACCCCAAGCTGGCCAAAGCCCGGAAATATTACTCTGCATGGCTTAACGCTTAGCCCACCGTTACGCGGCCTCGTTAGGCTGACCTCAGTATCCACCCCTTAGAGATAGGCGTATGTACATGGCACGGATCTATGACGATGTAACGCAGCTGGTCGGCGGGACCCCGCTGGTTCGGTTGAACCGGCTCAGCGAGGGGCTGGATGCCACCGTTGCGGTGAAGCTGGAGTTCTACAACCCGGCCAACAGCGTCAAGGACCGCATCGGCGTCGCCATTATCGACGCCGCGGAAAAGTCGGGCGCGCTGAAGCCCGGCGGAACCATCGTTGAAGGCACCTCCGGCAACACGGGCATCGCCCTGGCCATGGTGGGTGCCGCGCGCGGATACAAGGTCATCCTCACCATGCCCGAGACCATGTCCACCGAACGCCGGGTCATGCTGCGTGCGTTTGGCGCCGAGATTGTGCTTACCCCGGGCTCCGAGGGCATGCGCGGCGCAGTGGAAAAGGCCCAGGAAATCGTTGCCAACACCGAGAACTCCATCTGGGCACAGCAGTTCGCCAACGAAGCCAACCCGGAGATCCACCGCAAGACCACTGCTGAGGAGGTCTGGGCCGACACTGACGGCGCCGTAGACATCTTCGTCGCAGGCATCGGCACCGGCGGAACCATCACCGGCGTCGGCCAGGTCCTGAAGGAACGCAAGCCCGGCGTCCAGATCGTGGCCGTGGAGCCCAAGGACTCCGCCATCCTGAACGGCGGCGCCCCCGGCCCGCACAAGATCCAGGGCCTGGGCGCCAACTTCATCCCCGAACTGCTGGACACCAATGTCTACGACGAAGTGCTGGACGCCACCCTCGAGGATTCGGTCCGCGTAGCCCGCGAACTCGGCATCAAGGAGGGCATCCTGGGCGGCATCTCATCCGGCGCAATCGTCTGGGGGGCCCTTGAGCTGGCCAAGCGCCCGGAAAACGCAGGCAAGCTGATTGTGGCTGTAGTGTGCGACTTCGGTGAGCGTTACATCTCCACCGTGCTCTATGACGACATCCGCGGCTGATCACTCCGCCGTCCGCCTGTTTCCTGTAGAAAGAACTTTGTGGGCTTTTTCGCAAGACTGAAGGAAGACCTCGACGCCGCCCGGTCCCATGACCCGGCGGCTCGAGGTTCTTTTGAGAACTTTTTCGCCTATTCCGGGCTGCATGCCATCTGGATCCACCGGCTGACGCACCGCATGTGGCAGAACCCGCAGCTTCGTTTCCCGGCCCGGCTGCTGTCGCAGCTGGGCAGGTCGTGGACCGGCATTGAGATTCATCCGGGGGCCACCATTGGCCGCCGTTTCTTCATCGACCACGGCATGGGTGTGGTGATCGGCGAGACCGCCGAGATCGGCGAGGACGTGATGATCTACCACGGAGTGACGCTCGGCGGCCGCTCACTGGCCAGGATCAAGCGGCACCCCACTATCGGCGACCGTGTGACCATCGGGGCCGGCGCCAAGATCCTGGGACCCATCACCATTGGCCGGGACAGCGCCGTGGGGGCCAACGCCGTAGTGGTCAAGGATGCACCGCCGGAGTCGATCATCACCGGGGTTCCGGCGAAGTGGCGGCACCGTGATGCGCAACGGGAAACCAAGCCCGCAGTGGATCCGGCCGAATACGACATCGAGTACCGGATCTGATGGTTTAGCAGGAACAGCAAAAGGCGGGCAGGTCCCCGGGGCACCGGGGACCTGCCCGCCTTTGTTATGCGGCAGCAGGTGCTAGTGCGTGTCCACTGCTTCGACCTCGGACTTGTCCTCGCCCCACAGGGTGTGAAAGGTCCCTTCGGTATCGACGCGGCCGTAGGTGTGGGCGCCGAACAGGTCGCGCTGGCCCTGGATCAGGGCGGCAGCCACGCGCTTGCGGCGCAGGCCGTCGTAGTACGCCAGCGATGAGGAGAACACCGGCACGGGAATGCCGAGCTGGACGGCGGTGGCTACGACGCGGCGCCAGGCCGGCAGGGCGTCGGCGATGGCCTTGGTGAATGCCGGGGCGAACAGCAGGTTTGCCGGCTTTTCGTCGGCGGCGTAGGCCTGGGTGATGTCCTTGAGGAGCTCGGCGCGGATGATGCAACCGGCGCGCCACAGGGACGCGATTTCGTCCAGCTTCAGGTCCCAGCCGTATTCCTTGGCTGCGGAGGTGAGCATGTCCAGGCCTTGGGCGTAGGAGACCAGCTTGGAGGCGTACAGCGCCTGGCGGACGTCCTCGACGAACGTCTCCGGGATGTCCACGGTTGCCTCGTTGCCGGCCAGCAGTTCCTGGCCCAGCTTGCGCTGTGCGGCCTGGGAAGAGAGTGCGCGGGCAAAGACAGACTCGGCAATGCCGGAGACCGGCGAACCCAGTTCCAGGGCGGAGATGACAGTCCAGCGGCCCGTGCCCTTCTGGCCCGCGGCGTCAACAACGACGTCGACGAACGGCTTGCCGGTCTTGGCGTCGACATGGCCCAGGACCTCAGCCGAGATCTCGATCAGGAAGGACGACAGCTCGCCCTTGTTCCACTCTGAGAAGATCTTTGCCTGTTCGGCGGGCTCGATGCCGGCGCCGGACCGGAGCAGGTCGAAGGCCTCGCCGATGACCTGCATGTCGGCGTATTCGATGCCGTTGTGGACCATCTTGACGAAGTGGCCAGCACCGTCGGTGCCGATCCAGGCGCAGCAGGGCTCGCCGTCGACCTTTGCGGAGATCTTTTCCAGCAACGGACCGAGGGCCTTGTAGGACTCCTTGGAACCGCCGGGCATGATGGACGGACCGTTCAGCGCACCTTCCTCGCCGCCGGATACGCCGACGCCGACGAAGTGCAGGTCCTTCTTGGCCAGGGCGGCTTCCCGGCGGCGGGTGTCCTCATAGTGGGAGTTGCCGGCGTCGATGATGATGTCGCCGGGTTCCAGCAGCGGCTCGAGCTGCTCGATGACCGAGTCCACGGGCTTGCCGGCCTTGACCATGATGAGAACCCGGCGCGGCTTCTCCAAGGAGTCAACCAGTTCCTGCAGGGTTTCCGTCCGGATGAAGTCACCGTCGGAACCGTGCTTTTCCAGCAGCGCGTCCGTCTTCTCCACGGACCGGTTGTGCAGGGCCACCGTGAATCCGTTGCGGGCCAGGTTGCGGGCAAGGTTGGCGCCCATGACGGCGAGGCCGGTGACACCGATGTGTGCAGACATCAATTACTCCAATTCATTGTTTGCCCCGGCTGCCGGCTTCGGCGGGCGGGAAGTCGCCGGGGCAGATCAGGGGTCCGGAATAAAGCATATATATTCTCGGTGTGACGCGAAAGTAACGGCCATGTAATGGGCCTGTTTGTGTCGGTGCCAGTGCAGGGCTGCTGCCAACGAGGCACGTGGCAAGAACTAGGCTTAGCAGCATGACCAGCAGCCTCCACCATCGTGCCATCGACAATTTGGGCACGCGCATCATCTCGGGGGATCTCCCCGCGGGCCACGTCATGCTCGCGGAGCAGCTGGAGGATGAACTGCAGGTATCCCGTTCGGTGATCCGGGAAGCGGTGCGCGTCCTGCAGTCCCTGGGCCTGGTGGAAACCACCAAGCGGGTGGGCATCAGGGTGCTGCCGGCCAGCCGCTGGAATCCCTTCGATCCCCAGGTCATCCGGTGGAGGCTGGCCAGCGCCGCACGCGGCGCCCAGCTGCGTTCCCTTGCCGAACTGCGCGCTGCAGTGGAGCCCGCCGCCGCCGAACTGGCCGCGCAGAACGCTCCGGCAACGCTGCGGATGGAGCTCGTGGACGTTGCCCGTGCCATGCGGGAGGCTGGAAACAACGGCGAAGTTGCGCGCTTCCTGGAGCTGGACATCCGCTTCCACTCGCTGCTGCTCTCGGGCTCCGGAAACGAGATGTTCGCCAACCTCATGGGGCAGGTGGCCGAAACCCTGACGGGCCGCACCGTCCATGGCCTGATGCCCGACCACCCCCATCAGACCGCCCTGCAGTGGCATGAGGATGTGGCCGAAGCGATCGCACGGGGTGACGCCGTGTCCGCACGTGAGGCCTCCGACCGGATCATGCGGCGCACCATGTCGCAGATGGCCGACACCTGGACGGAGCAGCCGCGGGTCTTCATTCCCGTGCGGCAGTGAGCGTCAGCTCAAGCTGAGGCGCCGCGTGGACTGGTGACGACGAATGACTTTTTGTTTCCGGGAGTTCACGGTATATTCATCCCAGGCCCTCCACCGCGGCATCCCCCAATAGTCGCGGTGGAGGGTTTTCCAATGCCCCGGTTTTCCGGGGCCGGGCGCAAGGCCCGGGCAAACGGACGGTGCCCAGCCCCTAGGCTGCACCCGCCACAGGTTCCCTCAGGCGCCAACCGCCACCCACACCGTCCCGCTGGAGATACATGGTGGTCAGGGCAGATCTGTCATTGTTGCCCAGCCTGACCTGCACCTGCAGGACTTCGACGTCCACACCACTGGCGCCCTTGGGCATCCGGCGGCTGGTTTCCCACCAGTTGATGCGCTCGAACCATCTCACCGGCTGGGCACCCACCGCCCATTCCCTGCCCCGGCTCAGCACCGCCGTCGGCATTCCGTCGCTGTCTGTGTGCACTATGACGTGTTCCATTCCTGCAAGCTAAGGCAAGGCACCGACAATCACGCCAGGAGCCGGACAGCAAAAAATCCCCGCCACCTCCGCCATAAGACGGGGCAACGGGGATTAGTCCTGGTGGGTCCTACCGGGATCGAACCGATGACATCCACGGTGTAAACGTGGCGCTCTACCAGCTGAGCTAAAGACCCAAATCGCGTGGTTTCCGGCCGTTCCGCCGTAACCAACGAACATAGACTCTACCCGACTGTGGACCGGAAAGGCGAATCCATGGAATAGGAGGCTTGACCTACAGGGAAGGAAGTTCCGCAGCGAGGTAGTCCAATGCCTGGCTGACCCCGGCTTCAAGCTTGATGGTTGCCTTTTCATCGCCGCGGGTGGCTCCGCGGTTGATGATGACCACGGGCTTGGATTCCTTGGCCGCGTGCCTGACGAACCGCAGGCCGCTCATGACAGTCAGCGACGAACCGGCTACCACCAGGGCCGCAGCCTGGTCCACCATTGCATACGAGCGTTCCACCCGGTCCTTGGGCACATTCTCGCCGAAGTAGACGAAGTCCGGCTTGAGGGTTCCGCCGCAGGCAGGACACATTGCCACCACAAAGCTGTCAATGAGCTCCTGGTCCTCTACGGTGGCGTCAGCGTCCGGCGCCATTTCCACCAGCCCGCCGGCCGCTGCCCGCTCCAGGAAGCCCGGGTTGAGCTCCTCAAAAACACCGGCCAGCAGGCGCCGTGAGTACGTCCGCCGGCAGTCCAGGCAGATCACCTGGTCATACCTGCCGTGAAGATCGACCACGTTGGAGCTGCCGGCGTCCTGGTGCAGGCGGTCAACGTTCTGGGTGATCAGGCCGGTGAGGTAGCCCCGGCGCTCCAGCTCGGCGGCGGAATAGTGGCCTTGGTTGGGCTCCGCATGCCGCATGTGGGACCAGCCGATGTGATTCCTGGCCCAGTAACGCCGCCGGTTGGCTGCGTCCCGGACGAACTCCTGGTAGGTCATGGGCGAACGGGGCGGTGAATCCGGACCACGGTAGTCCGGAATACCCGAGTCGGTGCTGAGGCCGGCGCCCGTCAGCAGGGCGAAGGGGGCGCCGGCCAGAAGGTCCCGGATCCGGAGCAGGACCTCGAGGTCACTGCCTGTCGGCGGAGCAGGGGCTACCGGGGGCATGCTGGCGAAGCCGGTAAGGCCTGTTCCCCGCCGTTGCCCCGCCATGCTTCCTCAGGCCTGCTTCAGGTCCGCCAGGGCGGTGCGGTATTCGCTGAAGTCGCGCGCCTGGCCGCGGGGGTTCACCACGCTGTAACGGATCCTTCCGTCAGCACCGATGATGAAGGTGGCCCGCTTTGCCATGCCGCTGTCGGCGTCGAACACGCCGTAGGCACTGGCGACCGCCCCATGGGGCCAAAAATCGGCCAGGAGGTCGAAGGTGTAGCCTTCCTGCGCCGCGTAGGCCCGGAGGCTGAACTTGCTGTCCACGGACACTGCCAGGACAACCGCGTTCGAATCCTCGAACATGCCCAGGTTGTCCCTTATCTCGCACAGCTCACCGGTACAGATGCCGGAGAACGCAAAGGGATAGAAGACCAGCGCCACGTTCTGCCCCCGGAAGGACGACAGTGTTACCGGCTCGCCGTATTGGTTGGCAAGCTCAAAATCAGGCGCCGCAGCGCCCAGCGCGGGAACAGCAGCGGAGGCGGCATCAACCGCTGCCGTCACTTGTTCTTCCTGCTGACCAGGCGGACGGCGCTCCAGTCCTTTGACACTCCAGCTGACGTGGTGACGTGCAGGCCGGCTGTGGGAGCAGCCTCCTGGATTTCCGCAGGGGAAACATAGCCGCTCCGCCCGGACTTGGGGGTGAGTACCCACACAACGCCGGTTTCACTCAGGGTAGTGAGGGAATCCATCAGGCTGTCAACCAGGTCGCCATCACCGTCGCGCCACCAGAGGATGACGGCATCCGCCACCTCATGGTCCTCCTCGTCAAGCATCTCGGACCCGGTGAAGTCCTCAATATCGTCACGCAAGTCGAAATCGACGTCGTCGTCGTAACCGAACTCCTGAATCAGATCCCCATTTTTGAAACCCAATTTTTCCGCCACATTTACCGAAGTGGCGGCGTCGGCCTCGCTCACGTGTTCCTCCAATACCTCATACATGCGGTGTGCATAGTGATTTCCATTACCCCCAAGCCAACACCCTTTGTGCCCGCGCTTCAAGCTGCCGCCCCTCGGACCGCCCATATTCTGCGTCACATCGGGCCGCAGCGTGGCGGTCGCAGGGGCTTTTCGCCACACAACCAGTATGACGAACGAAATACAACTGCAGCACCCGGACCGCAGCTACGCATCGTGTTGCCGTCAAGGCTAGAGTGGCTGGTGACAACTATGCCTGCGGGACGAGAACCTTGTGACTCCGTGCAGACATAGGAGCGCTAGGAAGCTGCCCGGCACACATGACCGGGCTGTTGTAACCGATACGTCGCACACGGCGTATATACGCCGGGCAGTCACCCTGCCTGGCCTGAGTGCGCCGATTCATGCGCGCAAAGAGAGGTTGGACGTGGCTGCAGGAGAAGATACCTCCCATATCCTCAGCGGGTTGACTAACCAGCTGCCTGATCGTGATCCGGAAGAGACTGCCGAGTGGGTTGAGTCCCTGGATGCGTTGATCAGGGAACAGGGCACCGAGCGTGCCCAATACATCATGCGGAGCCTGCTGCAGCGCGCGGGCGCGCAGAGCGTGGGGGTGCCGATGGTGACCACCACCGATTACGTGAACACGATCCCGGTGGACCAGGAAGCAGAATTCCCCGGCAACGAGGAATTCGAGCGCCGGTACCGGGCGTACATGCGGTGGAACGCCGCGGTCATGGTGCACCGGGCGCAGCGGCCCGATATCGGGGTCGGCGGGCACATCTCCACCTACGCCGGGGCCGCGACCCTGTACGAGGTCGGCTTCAACCACTTCTTCCGCGGCAAGGACCACCCCGGCGGCGGGGACCAGGTCTTCTTCCAGGGCCACGCCTCCCCCGGCATGTACGCCAGGGCGTTCATGGAAGGCCGCCTGTCCGAGGAAGACCTGGACGGGTTCCGGCAGGAAAAGTCCCGACAGGGCCACGCCCTGTCCTCCTACCCGCACCCCCGCCTGATGCCGCACTTCTGGGAATTCCCCACCGTGTCCATGGGCATCGGCCCGATGAACGCGATCTACCAGGCCCAGAACAACCGCTACCTGCACAACCGGGGCCTGAAAGACACCTCCGACCAGCAGGTCTGGGCGTTCCTGGGCGACGGCGAAATGGACGAACCCGAATCCCGGGGCCTGCTCCAGCTCGCCGCGAACGAGAACCTGGACAACCTGAACTTCGTGATCAACTGCAACCTCCAGCGCCTGGACGGGCCGGTGCGCGGCAACGGCAAGATCATGCAGGAACTCGAAGCGTTCTTCCGCGGCGCGGGCTGGAACGTGATCAAGGTCGTCTGGGGCAGGGAATGGGATGACCTGCTCACCCGCGACACCGACGGCTCCCTGGTGAAGATCATGAACGAAACCGTCGACGGGGACTACCAGACCTACAAGGCCGAATCCGGCGGGTTCGTCCGCGAACACTTCTTCGGGAAAACCCCGCAGACCAAAGACCTCGTCGCGGACCTCACCGATGACCAGATCTGGAACCTCAAACGTGGCGGCCACGACTACCGCAAGGTCTACGCCGCCTACAAGGCCGCCACCGAATTCAAGGGCAAACCCACCGTCATCCTCGCCCACACCGTCAAGGGCTACGGCCTGGGCCCGCACTTCGAGGGCCGCAACGCCACCCACCAAATGAAGAAGCTCACCCTCGATGACCTGAAGAAGTTCCGCGACCACCTGCGGATCCCGGTCACCGACGAGCAGCTCGAGAAGGACTCCTACCGGCCCCCGTACTACCACCCCGGTAACGACGCCCCGGAAATCAAATACATGATGGAGCGCCGCGCCGCCCTGGGCGGATCCGTCCCGGAACGCCGCGACACCCACGCCGGGATCACGCTGCCCGAGGCCAAATCCTACGAGGTAGCCAAACGCGGCTCGGGCAAACAGCAGGCCGCCACCACCATGGCGTTCGTCAGGCTCCTCAAGGACCTGATGCGGGATAAGAGCTTCGGCAAGCACATCGCCCCGATCATCCCGGACGAAGCCCGCACCTTCGGCATGGACGCGTTCTTCCCCACCGCAAAGATCTACAACCCCAAGGGCCAGAACTACCTGTCGGTGGACCGGGACCTGGTCCTGGCCTACAAGGAATCCCCCGCCGGCCAGCTGATCCACCCCGGCATCAACGAAGCCGGCGCCGTGGCAGCATTCACCGCCGCCGGAACCTCCTACGCCACCCACGGCGTCCCCCTGGTCCCGGTCTACGTGTTCTACTCCATGTTCGGCTTCCAACGCACCGGCGACGCGTTCTGGGCCGCCGGAGACCAAATGACCCGCGGCTTCATCATCGGCGCCACCGCAGGACGGACCACCCTCACCGGCGAAGGCCTCCAGCACGCCGACGGCCACTCCCCCCTGCTGGCCTCCACCAACCCCGCCGTCCTCACCTACGACCCCGCCTACGGCTACGAAATCGGACACATCGTCCGCTCCGGCCTCGAACGCATGTACGGGGAAAACTCCACCGACAAAAACGTCATGTACTACCTCACCGTGTACAACGAACCCATCATCCAGCCCGCCGAACCCGAAAACCTCGACGTCGAAGGCGTCATCAAAGGCATCTACCTGCTCGCCCCGGCAAAGATCGACGGTCCCCGCACCCAGATCCTCGCCTCCGGCGTCTCCGTACCCTGGGCCATCGAAGCCCAACGGATCCTGGCCGACGACTGGAACGTCTCCGCCGACGTCTGGTCCGTCACCTCCTGGAACGAACTGCGCCGCGACGGACTAGCCGCCGAAGAAGAAGCCTTCCTCAACCCCGGCCAACCCGCCCGCGTCCCCTTCGTCACCCAGCAACTCGAAGGCGCCACCGGGCCCATCGTCGCCGTCTCCGACTACATGAAAGCCGTCCCCGACCAGATCCGCCAATTCATCCCCAACGAATACGCCACCCTCGGCGCCGACGGCTTCGGCTTCTCCGACACCCGCGCAGCAGCCCGCCGCTACTTCAAAAACGACACCCACTCCATCGTGGTCCGTGCCCTTGAAATGCTGGCGCGCCGCGGCGAGGTGGATGTTGACGCCCCGGTCAAGGCGATCGAGAAGTACAAGCTGCTCAACGTCAATGCCGGCACCACCGGCAACGCCGGAGGCGAAGCTTAGCCTTCCGGCTGTAAGCGGAACCAGCAGCGTTACACGACGGCGGCCCTCACCCCACAAGGTGAGGGCCGCCGTCGTCCTGTGCGGGAATGGACAGCACGCGGGACGTGCGCACGCTGTGATCCGCGACAAGGCGTGTTGTAGCCTTCGCACAAATGGAGCTTGTGCGGCAGTGGCCGTATGCTCAAAGAATGCCAGCACCAGCCAGCCAGTCCTCGAAGCGGAAACCATCCCCGCCGAAGGTCACGCCGGAGAAGTCCGAAACCCTCAAGCATCTCCGCGCCAGCGTGGGCCAGCTCTCCACGACCACCATGCGCAAGCTTGAGCAGTCGCTGCCCTGGTACAGCCGGCTCAGCGCGGACGAGCGGTCGGCGCTGGGGATGGTGGCGCAAAACGGGATCGCGGCTTTCGTCACCTGGTATGAGCGGCCCAGCTCGCCCTCCTGGATACTCACTGACGTTTTTGGGACCGCCCCCACGGAGTTGACCCGCTCCATCAGCCTGCAAAAGGCGTTGCAGCTGATCAGGATCGTGGTGGAGGTGGTGGAGGACCAGGTTCCGGTCATCGCCCCGGAAGCGGACCAGCCATCCCTGCGCGAAGCTGTGCTGCGCTACTCGCGGGAAGTCGCTTTTGCCGCCGCAGACGTGTACGCGCGCGCAGCCGAGTCCCGTGGTTCCTGGGACACCCGGCTCGAAGCCCTGATTGTGGACGCGATCCTGCGCGGCGAAAACACTGACGCCCTGCGTTCCCGCATTGCGGCGCTGGGCTGGAAGGCACAGGAGCGCTTCACGGTGATGGTGGGGAATTCACCGTCCGAACCCAGCGCCAGCTATGTCAGTGAACTGCGGCGGATGGCCGGACGTTACGCCGAGGATGCCCTGGTGGGCATCCAGGGCGACCGGCTGATCCTGATCCTGGGCGGGGTCCAGGACCGCGAAACCGCTTATGTGAAGCTGAGCGACATGTTCGCCCCCGGGCCCGTCGTCTACGGCCCCGAGGCCAGTTCGCTCCTGGAGGCCAGCGGATCTGCCCAATCGGCGTTCGCCGGGCTCACAGCGGCCCGCGCGTGGCCGTCCGCACCGCGCCCCGTGGCCGCTGACGACCTGCTTCCGGAGCGGGTGATATCCGGCGATGACGCGGCGCGGCGCTCCCTCGTGAAGAACATCTACCGTCCGCTTCTGGCGGCTTCCAACGGCCTGGTGGAAACTCTGGGCACCTATCTGGAACTGGGGCATTCACTGGAGGCGACGGCCCGGGAACTCTTCGTCCACGCCAACACGGTGCGTTACCGGTTGAAGCGGGTCTGCGACGTGACAGGCTGGGATCCCCTGCTGCCCCGGGAAGCGTTCGTACTGCAGGCAGCCCTGGTGGTGGGCCGTCTTTCAGCCCCGCCGAAGCCCGCCACGGAGCGGCAGGCGTCCCGGAACCAGGCGTGAGGCATTGTAGACTTCCTACAACCTGACCCCGTGAGCTTGGTGTGGAGAAACACCGCTGGATCACACAGTAATTTGGAAAGCTGGTTAAGTGCTTGCAATAGTCTGCCCTGGACAGGGCTCACAGACCCCGGGTTTCCTGGCCCCCTGGCTGGAACTTCCGTCGGTGGCAGGCCAGCTGGCCTCCCTGAGCGACATCGCAGGCATCGACCTGATTGCCCACGGAACCACTTCCGACGAGGAGACCATCAAGGACACTGCCGTGGCGCAGCCCCTGATTGTTGCCGCCGGGCTTGTCACCGCGGCCTCCCTCTTTGACGTCGAGCTCAACTCCCTCCCGGTGATCCTTGCGGGCCACTCAGTGGGTGAGATCACCGCAGCAGCCCTGGCCGGGGTGCTGACCGAACAGGAAGCCATGTCGTTCGTACGGGAGCGTGCCAACAGCATGGCCGCCGCGGCAGCTGTCACGCCTACCGGCATGAGCGCCGTTGTAGGTGGCGATCCAGCCGAGGTGCTGGCCGCCATCGAGGCAGCCGGCGCTGCCCCCGCCAACGTCAATGGTGCCGGCCAGACGGTGGCTGCGGGAACCTTCGAGCAACTGAAGGCCTTGGCCGAGAACCCGCCCGCCAAGGCCCGGGTCATCCCACTCAAGGTGGCCGGCGCGTTCCACACCAGCCACATGTCGCCCGCCGTCACCGCGCTCAAGGCCCTGGAACCGCAGTTGAACCCGGTTGCCCCCAAGGTGCCCCTGCTGTCGAACTACGACGGCGGCGAAGTCACCGACGGCGGTGCCGCCGTCGAAAGCCTGATCGCCCAGGTGTCCCGCCCCGTCCGCTGGGACCTCTGCATGGAAGCCATGGTGAAGCGGGGAGTCACGGGCGTGATCGAACTGGCACCGGCCGGCACGTTGGCCGGCCTGGCCAAACGCGGCATGCCCGGAGTCAAAACCGTTGCTGTCAAAACCCCTGATGACCTGTCCGCCGCACTGGCGCTCTTCGCAGAACTGGAGGGCAACGCATGAGCGTTCCCACGCTGAAACAGGCTCCCATCCAGGAGCACACCCGTATCCTTGGCCTCGGTGCCTACCGGCCGGACGTCATCGTCACCAACGAAGATGTGTGCCAGTGGATCGATTCCTCGGACGAGTGGATCCGCCAGCGCACCGGCATCGTGACCCGCCACCGCGCCGCGGCCGACGTCAGCGTGATCGACATGGCTGAGGGCGCTGCCCGGGAGGCCATGGAGAAGGCCGGCATTGACGGCTCGGAGCTCGGTGCAGTCATTGTCTCCACCGTGACCCACCCTTACGCCACTCCCTCCGCCGCGGCCAGCCTGGCTGACCGGATCGGCGCCACCCCGGCGCCCGCCTTCGACATATCAGCTGCCTGCGCCGGTTACTGCTACGGCATTGCCCAAGCCGATGCACTGGTCCGGTCCGGCGCGGCGAAGTATGTGCTGGTGGTTGGAGCGGAGAAGCTCTCCGATGTCATCGACAACCGGGAACGCACCATCTCCTTCCTCCTGGGCGATGGCGCCGGCGCGGTCGTCATCGGACCCTCCGAGACCCCGGGCATCGCACCGTCGGTATGGGGCTCGGACGGCAGCAAGTGGGACGCCATCGGCATGACGCGGTCCCTGCTTGACGTCCGCGACCTCGGTTTGGCCGCCCGGCAGTCAGACTCCACCGGCGACCTTGCACTGCTGGAAGAAGCCCAGGAGCTGTACCCCACCCTCCGCCAGGACGGCCAGACGGTGTTCCGGTGGGCTGTATGGGAGATGGCCAAGGTGGCCCAGCAGGCTCTCGATGCGGCCGGCATCCAGGCGGAAGACCTGGTGGCCTTCATCCCCCACCAGGCCAATATGCGCATCATCGACGAGATGGTGAAGAAGCTGAAGCTGCCCGAGACGGTTACAGTGGCACGGGACATTGCCGAGGCCGGCAACACCTCTGCTGCCTCCATCCCGCTGGCAACCCACCGGCTCCTGCAGGAGAA
Source organism: Arthrobacter sp. ISL-85 (assembly GCF_018613675.1). Lineage (GTDB taxonomy): Bacteria > Actinomycetota > Actinomycetes > Actinomycetales > Micrococcaceae > Arthrobacter. The sequence goes on from NZ_JAGGPQ010000024.1 coordinate 112,227, forward strand.
CCCTGGACTGAGCGGCGGGCTGGCCCTGCAGATCGGTTTCGGTGCCGGACTGGTCTTCGGCGCACAGGTAATTGTCCTTCCCTAGATACGCCCAAGGGCCGCAACCGCGGCCCGGACCGTTTCCGGCAGCCCCTGCCGGCAATACAAGAAAAGGAGCCACCAATGGCTAGCAACGAAGAGATCCTGGCCGGCTTGGCTGAAATCGTCAACGAAGAAACCGGACTTGCCCCGGAGGCCGTCGAGCTGGACAAGTCCTTCACCGAGGACCTGGACATCGACTCCATCTCCATGATGACCATCGTGGTCAACGCCGAGGAAAAGTTTGGCGTTCGCATCCCGGACGAAGAGGTCAAAAACCTCAAGACTGTCGGCGACGCTGTCAGCTTCATCTCCGGAGCACAGTCCTAGTCCCAGGCTTTTCGCCGTCACACGGCTTGGCAGGGCTGCCGGTCCGGATTGACCGGACCGGCAGCCCGCCGCATTTATCCGGCACAGAACCCCGACCGGGACTGGCCGATTACAAGATGTGCGGGACCCCGCGGCAGGCGCAGGCGGACTCCCCACCGAAGAAAGAGTGATCCCATGACACGCAAAGTAGTCATTACCGGTCTGGGTGCCACCACACCCATCGGCGGCGATGTACCCACTATGTGGAACAACGCCCTCAAAGGGGTCTCCGGTGCCCGCACCCTGGAGGACGACTGGGTAGCCAAGTACGAACTCCCCGTCCACTTCGCCGCCCGGTGCAGCACCCCGGCCCTCGATGTACTCAGCCGTGTAGAAGCCAAGCGGATGGATCCCTCCACCCAGTTCGGCGTCATCGCTGCCAGGGAAGCCTGGGCCGATTCCGGCATCACGGAATTTGACCAGGACCGGCTGGCCGTTGCTTTTGCAACCGGCATTGGTGGTGTCTGGACCCTGCTGGACGCCTGGGACACCCTGAAGGAAAAGGGCCCACGCCGGGTCCTGCCCATGACTGTCCCCATGCTGATGCCCAACGGCGTGGCAGCGGCCGTCAGCCTGGACCTCGGTGCCCGCGCCGGCGCCCACACCCCAGTCTCTGCCTGCGCCTCAGGCACCGAGGCCTTGCACCTCGGTCTGGAGCTCATCCGCTCCGGCAAGGCAGACGTGGTGATGTGCGGTGGCGCCGAGGCTGCCATCCACCCTATGCCGCTGGCGGCATTTGCCTCGATGCAGGCACTGTCCCGCCGGAACGATGCGCCGGAGCGCGCTTCCCGCCCGTACGACACCGCGCGTGACGGCTTCGTCATGGGTGAAGGCGCTGGTGCCCTGGTCCTCGAGGCCGAGGAACACGCCCTGGCCCGCGGCGCCCGCATCTATGCCGAACTTGCCGGCACATCCGTCACAGCCGACGCGTACCACATCACGGCCCCGGACCCGCAAGGACTTGGCGCCACCCGCGCCCTGAAGGCCGCCATGTTCGACGGCCGGATCCAGGCTGAAGACGTGGTGCACGTGAACGCACATGCCACCTCCACACCGGTCGGCGACAAGCCCGAGTACACGGCCCTGCGTGCGGCACTGGGCACCCACGTGGACAACGTGGCAGTCTCTGCCACCAAGTCACAGATGGGCCACCTCCTGGGCGCTTCCGGCGCTGTGGAGGCAGTCCTCACGGTCCTCGCGGTGCATGAGCGCAAGGCGCCGGTCACCATCAACCTTGAGAACCAGGACCCTGAGATCCCGCTCGACGTTGTCACCTCCGCCCGGGACCTGCCTGCCGGCAGCATCGTGGCGCTCAGCAACTCGTTTGGTTTCGGCGGCCACAACGCCGTTGTGGCCATCCGCAGCGTGTAGCTCTTATGCCGGGGCATGTTCCCCGGAAGCCAATGGGAGGCCCCGCCAGTTCGGCGGGGCCTCCCATTTTGCTATGGATGTGTTGCGGCAGTGAGGTCACCGCCGGGGACGGACGACGGCGGTCAGCCCACCTGGTGGAGCCAACGCACCGGGGCGCCTTCGGCAGCGTGGCGGAACGGTTCAAGTTCCTCGTCCCAGGCTTCGCCGAGGGCGAGGGACAGTTCGTGATAGACGGCGGCCGGATCGCCCGCACCGGACTCGTAGGCGTAGCGGATGCGGTCCTCGGAGACCATGATGTTGCCGTGGACGTCCGTGACGGCATGGAAGATCCCCAGTTCCGGCGTGTGTGACCAGCGGCCGCCGTCCACGCCCTGGCTGGGCTCCTCCGTCACCTCATAGCGGAGATGCGCCCAGCCACGGAGGCAGGACGCCAGTTTGGATCCGGTACCGGGGGCCCCGGTCCAGGACAACTCGGCCCGGAACATGCCGGGCGCGGCAGGCTGCGGGGTCCACTCAAGGTCCGTCCGCTTGTCCACCACAGCGCCGACTGCCCACTCAACGTGGGGGCACAGCGCCGTAGGGGCCGAGTGAACGAACAGCACACCGCGGGTCATTGCAACAGACATTCCATCCTCCATAGCTCTAGGTACGTCTTCCCCAACGACCTCTGCCTGGATGGAACTGCCGTGCCCTGCTCTGCGGCGGTGATTCCCTGCGTGTATTTAGATGTATCACATAAAGCTGAGTCCGGGCTTGCCGCGCCGCACGAAGCTCAGGGAGCTTCAAGCGACACTTGAAAGTTGCCGGACGTGACTCTTATTGTGCCGTACCCCGTGGAATTACGCCAGTGCGATTCGCCACACCGTTCAGGCCCTGGGATGCGCCTGCTGATAGCTCTTCCGAAGGCGGTCAACCGAGACGTGGGTATAGATCTGCGTGGTGGCCAGGCTGCTGTGGCCCAGGATCTCCTGCACGGCGCGCAGGTCAGCGCCGCCGTCGAGCAGGTGCGTGGCAGCCGAGTGCCGCAACGCGTGGGGTCCGGACGCAGAGGTGTCCCCCAGTGCTTCAAAGAGCGTGTTGACCAGGGCACGGACCTGGCGCTGGTCAATGCGTCTGCCGCGCGCCCCCAGGAAGAGGGCGGGGCCGCTGCTGTCCTTCGCCAGTGCGGGGCGCCCCCGCCGGAGCCAGTCGTCGACGGCCACGGCGGCAGGGACGCCGAAGGGGACTGTGCGTTCCTTGTTGCCCTTGCCGATGACCCGCAGCGTGCGGCGGTCCGGGTCAAGGTCGTCGACATCGAGACCGGCAAGTTCGCCCACGCGGATACCCGTGGCATAGAGGAGTTCCACCATGGCCCGGTTCCTGACTGCAACAGGTTCGCCTTCTGTGGCCGACGTTTCCAGTTCCTCCAGGATGCGCGTGAGTTGCGATGCCTGAAGCACCCCCGGCAGGGATCCATCCCGTTTGGGTGCCTTCAGGCGAAGCGCGGGGTCGGTGTCGATGAGTTCTTCCCGGAGTGCCCAGGCGGTGAATACCCGCGCCGTGGCGGAGCGGCGCGCAAGGGTGGCCCGCGAGGCGCCCGCAGAGCTTTGGCTTCCGAGCCACCGGCGGAAGGTTCCCAGTTCAAGATCCTTTAGTCCTGCCACGCCTTCCGATCCCGCATGGGCCAGGAGGCTGTGCAGGTCGCCCAGGTACGCGCGGCTGGTGTGGGCCGACACCGCTCGCTCCCCCGACAGGTAGCCGGCGAACGCATCCAGTGCCTTGCCGAGTTCCCCGGGCAGTTCTTCATGTTCCACTCCTCTACCTTCCCAGTTGCGTGGCCCGCACCGCGCACGGACACGGTCACCCCTTGCCGCGTTTCCAGCCGCCCCGCTCCGACACAGCAAGTCCCAGCAGGCCCAGCCGGCCAAGTCCTGCCCGCACCGAGTCCTGTCCCAGCCCGGCCACGGTGCAGAGCTTTTCTACGGATGTGGTGGACCGAAGCGGCAACGCGTCCAGCAGGATCAGGTCCTCGAGGGTCAGGCCGTCCTGGACTGCCGCTTCGCTGGTACGGTGGTCGGGCAGCGCCGTGCCACTGGGCGAGGCAAGCTCGGCGACTTCCGCCGCATCAGTGACGCAGACTGCCCCTCCGTCCCGGAGAAGCCGGTGGCACCCGGCAGAGTTGGCGCTGTGGACCGATCCGGGAACGGCACCAACGGCACGGCCCAGGGTCTCAGCGTGGTGGGCCGTATTGAGCGCCCCGGAGCGCCAGCGCGCCTCGGCCACAACCGTCACCGCGGAGAGGGCAGCAATCAGGCGGTTCCGCTGCAGGAAGCGGTAGCGGGTTGGGGCCGAACCTGGTGGTACCTCAGCCAGCACTGCTCCCTGGTTGGCCACGGCGCGCAGCAGGTCTTCATTGCCTGACGGATAGAACCTGTCCACTCCCCCGGCCATGACTGCGATAGTGGGGACAGCGGAGGATCCGCCGGCGAGGGCTGCCCGGTGAGCATGGGCGTCAATGCCGTAGGCTCCGCCCGAGACGATCGTGAAGCCCCGCTGCGCAAGGGAGTACGCGAGGTCTCCGGTGACCGCTGCCCCATAGCTGGTGCTGTCCCGGGATCCCACCAGGGCTATGGACTTGTCCAGTGTCGGCAGCGGCTGTTCTTGTCCACGCCACCAGAGGCAGATGGGTTCCTGGATTCCCAGGTCCGCAAGCTGGACAGGCCACAGGTCATCACCGGGGATGATGAGGCGTCCGCCGAGCCGCGCCATGGTGGCCAGGTCGCGTTCGGGGGCGAGGTCAGTGAGCCGGGGCTGCCACCGCTTCAACGCTGCTGCCAGCCCGGCCCAGCTGCCGCCCGCCCCGCTGTCTGCCAGCAGTGCGGTGATCTCCCGTTCCAGGTCGGGGCCGGCCGCCGCCTGCCCGGTGGCGATCCGCAATGCGTCCGTTGCCCCTGCGATCTGCACCAGGGCGAGGCCCGCCGCATCCTGCGGTTCCATCAGCCGTGAAAGGGCGGCCCGGGCCAACCGTTCCGTTTCCGTGCTCCGCGTCTTTTCCACGGCCCGCTCCTTCTCCACCCGCAGTTCCTTCATTTCGTTCCGGTCCTGGAGGTTTGTCATGCCGCGGCCGCCGCAGCCTGCCGCAGGCCCAGTGCCTGGCCGATGTCGTTAGTGTCCGGTATGTCCCGGTGGCCCAGGTCCGCGAGGGTCCAGGCGAGGCGAAGGACGCGGTCGTAGCCGCGGGCGGTCAGGACGCCCCGTTCCAGGGACTGGTCCAGGATCCTGGTTGCTGCCGGGGCGAGCCGCAATTCTCCGCGGAGGATGCGTCCCGGCACCTGCGAGTTCGTCTCGAGGCCGAAGCACTGCAGGCGTTCGGCCTGCCGCACACGTGCGTCCCGCACCCGGCGCGCCACCGAAGCTGTGTCCTCTTCAGCCCCCGCCTGGCCGAATTCGGCCAGGGAAACCCGCTCCACCTGCAACTGGATGTCCACCCGGTCCAGCAGAGGGCCGGACATCCTGGCAAGGTAACGGCGGCGCATCATGGGAGTGCAGGTGCAGTCCAGTCCTTTGCCGGCGGCCTTGCCGCACGGGCAGGGATTGGCCGCAAGCACCAGCTGGAACCGGGCCGGGTAGGCAGCCGTCCCCGCCGAGCGGTGAATCACCAGTTCCCCGCTCTCCAGGGGCTGCCGCAGCGCGTCCAGGACACGCCGTTCGTATTCCGGCGCCTCGTCAAGGAAGAGCACGCCCCGGTGGGCGCGGGAGGCCGCGCCCGGCCTGGGCAGGCCCGATCCACCGCCGATGATGGCTGCAGCGGTGGCTGAGTGGTGCGGGTTCTCGAAGGGCGGCCGGCGCAGGAGCTGCACGGAGGAAGACGGCAGACCGCACAGCGAATGAATGGCCGTGACCTCCATGGACTCGTGGTCGCCAAGGTCGGGTAAAAGACCGGGCAACCGCTCCGCCAGCATGGTCTTGCCGGCGCCCGGCGGCCCGGTGAGCAGCAGATGGTGGGCCCCCGCGGCGGCCACCTCCAGGGCTCTGCGGGCGTCGCCCTGGCCGGAGACATCTGCCATGTCGGGACATGGGCCCGCAAGGGCGGGGACGTCTCCGGCTTCGTCAGCGTCGTACGGTTCGAAGTCAAGGGCCAGTTCCTGCGGATCGGCACCGAAGTCGAGGGCAAGCCTGGCGAGCGTGTGGTAGCCGCGGACGGTGGCTCCCGGGACGAGGGAGGCCTCGGCCAGGTTGGCCCGGGCCACCACGACCTCGGGGTAGCCGGCCTGAACGGACGCCATGACGGCCGGCAGGATTCCCCGCACGGGCCGAAGCCTGCCATCAAGTCCCAGTTCAGCGATGAAGACGGTGCGTCCGGTGGGCTTGATGTCATTCGCGGCCCGGAGCACTGCCATGGTGACGGCAAGGTCGAAGCCGGAGCCGCGCTTGGGCAGCGAGGCTGGAATGAGGTTGGCGGTGATCTTCCGGCGGCTGAGCGGGATCCCGGAGTTCTTTGCGGCGGAGCGGATGCGCTCCCTGGCTTCATTCAGCGAAGCGTCCGGCAACCCGAGGATGACGAATGCCGGGAGCGTCTGGCCGATGTCCGCCTCGACTTCGACGATGTAGCCGTTCAGCCCCACAAGGGCGATGGAGTAGGTCCGGCCGAGCGCCATCAACCCACCCCCTTGAGGTGTTCCACCACGGGTTCCCCGCCGCCGTCGTCCACGACGGCGACCACGTCCACACGGCGCAGCGGCATCCGCAGCTCGCGGTCGCGGCACCACGCGGCACCGAGGCGGTGCAGCCGCGCCAGCTTTTCGGGGCCCACTGCCTCAAACGGGTGGCCGTAATCCAGGGAGCGGCGTGTTTTGACTTCGGCAATGACCAAGGAATCACCGTCCAGGGCAACGATGTCGATCTCGCCCTCGGCGCACCTCCAGTTGCGGTCCACCACCAGCATGCCCAGTGCTTCAAGATATTCCGCGGCGAGGTCTTCGCCGCGCCTGCCCAACAGGTCCTTCGATTTCATTTCTACCTCCGCAACCAGCCTGGCGGCGGACGCAGGCGGAAAACAGAAGGCCCCTGTCCTATGTGGACAGGGGCCTGTGTGGAGGGGAAGTTGGGCTTTCCGGGGTTTGCTAGTTCCCCAGGTCCACGTCCTTGGGCAGTGCCAGCTCCTCGTTGCGGGGCAATTCCTCGACGTTGACGTCCTTGAAGGTCAGAACCCTGACGCTCTTGACGAAGCGGGCAGAACGGTAGACATCCCAGACCCAGGCGTCCTGGAGGGTCAGGTCGAAGTAGACCTCGCCGTCAGCGCTGCGGGCCTGCAGGTCCACGTGGTTGGCAAGGTAAAAGCGCCGCTCGGTCTCGACAACGTAGCTGAACAGGCCGACGACGTCGCGGTATTCACGATAGAGCTGAAGCTCCATGTCGGTTTCATAGTTCTCAAGATCTTCAGCACTCATGCTTCCATCTTGCACTATGTCCGGCACGGCGGGCGCCCGGCGGCAGGAGTCAGTCTCCGTACAGCTCGTCCCCGTCGGGGACCACCGAACCCTGCAGTTCGCCGCCGAGAAGCCTCCAGCTGACCCGGTGGTACGGTGTGGGCCCGGCTGCGCGAAGCACGGTCCGATGGCCGGCGGTGGCGTAGCCCTTGTTGATGTCCCAGCCGTAATCGGGGAATTCGGTGTGCAGTTCGCGCATCATCCGGTCCCGCTCCACCTTGGCGATGACGCTTGCGGCGGCCACGCTAAGGCACTGCATGTCGGCCTTGATCCTGGTGTGGACCGGGGCCTCGCATGCGGCCTCCAGGGTGGGCTGGTCGAACAGGGACAGTTGCTCCACGGGGGAAAGCCAGTTATGGCTTCCATCCAGCAGCACGGCTTCCGGGTAGACGCCCGCAGCGAGGACACTGCACCAGGCCCGGGTTCCGGCCAGCCGCAGGGCAGCGATGATGCCGAGCGAATCGATTTCGCTGGCGGTGGCGTGCCCCACGGCGGAAGCAACGCACCAGCGCCGCACCAGTGGATCCAGCCGTTCGCGCTCGGCCGGGCTCAGGAGCTTGCTGTCACGCACGCCTGCCAGCGGCTTTTGGCGCTCCAGGTCCACCACGGCGATCCCCACGCTCACAGGCCCGGCAAGGGCGCCGCGGCCAACCTCGTCAACGCCGGCGAGGAACCGCACTCCCTGGGCCTTGAAGGTGCGTTCATGCCGCAGGGTGGGCGCCTTGGGGCCGCGGGAAGCGGCCTTGGTGCCGGACACCGCCTTTGCTGGCGGGGAAGCCTTGGTTGCCGGAGAGGCCTGTACTGCGGAAGACATGGTCAGTGCGCCGCCGGGACGTTCTTGAAGACGTCCGGATAGTTGTCAAGGGTCTTGATCCTGTTCAGCGGCCACGCGATCACGGCAGCCTTGCCTTCGAGGTCCTTGAGGTCGACGAATCCGCCGTCGGTCTCCATGTGCGCACGGGAATCCGCAGAGTGGTTCCGGTTATCACCCATCACCCACACCTTGCCCTCCGGGACGGTGACGTCAAAGTTGCGGACCTGCGGAACTTCGGCGGGATTGATGTACGCCTCGTCGACGGCGGTCCCATTAATGGTCAGTTTACCGCCGGCGTCGCAGCAAACCACGTGGTCGCCAGGCAGTCCGATAACCCGCTTGACCAGGTGCTGCTCCGAATTGTCCGGCAGGAGTCCAACGAACGTCAGGCCGTCCTGGACCCAGGTGAACGGACCCTGCGTTTTGGCCGGGGCCGGAGGCAGCCAGCCTTTGGTGTCACGGAACACCACAACGTCCCCGCGGCTCAGCGCAAAGGGCTCGGGAACCAGGAGGTTGACGAAGATCCGGTCGTCCACGTCCAGGGTGTTCACCATGGATTCGGACGGGATGAAAAAGGCCCTGAACAGGAAGGTCTTGATGAGGAAGGACAGCACCACCGCGATGACCACTACGGTGGCAATCTCCTTCAGCCATCCCAGCAAAGGATTGCCGGCGGACTTCCCGGCAGCTTTTGACACCTTCCGGCTGCGCCGGTGGACCGGCACTGCCGCCTCCGGGCCGTCACTCGATGCAGGGGCAGCTGGAACGGCCGCCGGCTCGGATGCGCCGTCGTGGCGCGGTTCAGGTTTCCGCGCGTGGTTCTCGGGCATTTACCGTCCGTTCTGTGTTGTGGGCCCCGGCGCCGGCGGCCGTGCTACTGGGGCAAATCTATCAAGCGGCCAGAGGATCTGGACCGGCCGGCCGATCACCCGGTCCAGCGGAACGAGCCCACCGCCGGGGGCGCCCAGCAGGCTGCGTGAATCGGCGGATACTGACCGGTGGTCCCCCATCAGCCAGAGCCTGCCCTCGGGAACCTCCGTGCTGAACTTCTGCGTACTTGGCGCATCCCCGGGGAAGACGTAGAGCTCATCCAGCGCTGTCCCGTTGACGGTGACCTTTCCGCTCGTATCACAGCAAACCACCTTGTCGCCGGGAAGGCCGATCACCCGCTTAACGTAGGTTGTGTCGCTCCCGGCCAGCCCGAGCCATTGCAGCGCGGAGGTTGTGCTGTCAACCAGCGGGCCCCTGCCGCTGCTAAGGGGCGCGAAGCTGCCACGCCCGTCGAAGACAACAACGTCCCCACGCCGGATGGGTTCGGCCTGGAAGTCCGTGCGCGATACCAGGATCCGGTCCCCGCCTTCCAGGAGCGGCTCCATGGACTCAGAGGGAATGAAGTAGACATCGAGCCACAGGGACCTCACCAATCCGCTGAGGGCGACGGCAAGGAGCAGTGCGGGAAAAACGAAACGCCAGCCCATTTTGCGGGGCTGGCGTTTCGTCTGGTGCATGGTCCGTATCCTGGCGCTGGTGCTTTGCTCCGGCGCTTGCCGGCTACGGCCGCGCTCCAGCCTGGCGGTAAATCCGGGGAGGACTTACTTGGCGGTGCTGAAGTCGCGCTTTTCCTTGATCTTGGCGGCCTTGCCGCGCAGTGCGCGCATGTAGTACAGCTTGGCGCGGCGGACGTCACCCTTGGTGACGACCTCGATCTTTTCGATGATCGGGGAGTGCACCGGGAAGGTACGCTCCACGCCGACGCCGAAGGAGACCTTGCGGACGGTGAAGGTTTCGCGCACGCCGTCACCCTGGCGGCCCAGGACGAAGCCCTGGAAGACCTGGACACGGGTGTTCTTGCCTTCGATGATGTTCACGTGCACCTTGAGGGTGTCGCCCGCGCGGAAGTCGGGAACATCGTTGCGCAGCGAAGCTGCATCGACGGAATCGAGAATATGCATGATTGCACTCCTGGTGAACGCCACAGGTCATTCACTTTAGGTCACGGCAGGCAAGTCCGGCTGCTGGAAGGTAGGCCGGGGTCTCACCGCCGAAGTAGAAAGTATCCGGCCGCTTCAAGGCTTGATGGGGCCGGTTGTCCGGCTGTTGGCCGCGCTACCCCCTGTGGCAGGAGCGGACCCAGCAGACACAAGGGTTAATTTTGCCACAGCAGCAGGGTTACGCCAATTCCGCCGGCGCTAGTCCTTCGGTTCGGCTGCCGACTCCGGCCGCCGGGCAAGTTTGCCGTCCACGACGTCGTAGCCCAGGTTGTGCAGTTCGGTGCGGTCTGCACGCGGGAGGCTGCCGGCGTCGAACCCCTCCAGCAGGTCCGGGCGGCGCTCCGCTGTCCGGCGGTACTGTTCGTGGCGGCGCCACTGCGCGATCTTCCCGTGGTTGCCACTGAGGAGCACCGGGGGCACGCCGCGGTCCCGCCACACGGACGGCTTGGTGTAGACCGGATACTCCAGCAGCCCGTCAGAGTGGGACTCCTCCACCAGGGACTCGGGGTTCCCCACAACGCCCGGGAGCAGCCGGCCAATGGCCTCCACCATAGCCAGGACGGCCACTTCCCCGCCGTTGAGCACATAGTCGCCCAGGCTGACGGGCCGGACGTCGAAGTGCTCCTGCGCCCATTCGATGACCCTCTCATCGATGCCCTCATACCGCCCGCACGCAAACGCGAGGTGCTGCTCCTCGGCCAGTTCGTAGGCGAGGGCCTGCGTGAACCGCTCCCCCGCCGGCGAGGGAACAATCAGTACGGGCCTGCCGTCCTGGTCCGGGCGCCCTTCGGCAACGGCCGAGAGGGCCTGCGCCCAGGGTTCGGGCTTCATGACCATGCCGGCGCCGCCGCCATACGGGGTGTCGTCGACGGAACGGTGCTTGTCAGTGGCGAAGCTGCGCAGGTCGTGGACGTGCAGGTCCAGGATGCCGTCCTGCCGGGCCTTGCCGATCAGTGAGAGTTCGAGCGGGGCGAGGTATTCGGGAAAGATGCTGACGACGTCGATGCGCATCTAAGCGCTGCCTTCGGCTTCCGGGGCGGCGGCTTCTGCAGTATTGATGTCGAACAGGCCGTCAGGCGGGGTGAGGAGGATAAAGCCTTCTTCCACGTTCACCTCGGGCACGATTTGCTCCACGAACGGGATGAGGATCTCGTCGCCGTCCGGGGTGGTGACCACCAGCAGGTCCTGGACCGGCAAGGTGTTCAGCGCCGTTACCTTGCCCACCACCTGTGAGCCGACCCGGGCTTCCAGGCCCACCAGTTCGTGCTCGTACCAGCCTTCGTCGTCGTCCTCGTCCAGCTCTTCGGTTTCGACGAAGAGCCTGGCTCCGCGGAGGGTCTCCGCCTGGTTCCGGTCCGTCACTTCCTCGAAACCGAGCAGCAGGATGTCCTTGTTCCAGCGGGCACTGCTCACGGTCAGGGGACCGGAGGCGGCAGGCTCAACCACGAACTCCGTTCCGGGGACAAACCTGTCCTCCGGGGCGTCGGTCAACACCTGGACGGTGACTTCCCCGCGAATGCCGTGCGGCTTGCCAATCCGTGCCACCTGAAGCTGCATCTGTTCCTCTGTTCCGGTTGTGGTGCTTCTACGGAAAGCACCCTGCTGTGAAAGAACTCCGGCCCCTCCACCTGGTGGTGGAGGGGCCGGAGCAAAAACTGGTATTGCCGAGCGCTCAGCGGCGGCGGTCGGTATCGACGACGTCGACCCTTACCGGTTCGCCGCCGGCCAGTGCAGCCACCACGGTGCGCAGTGCGCGTGCGGTGCGGCCCTGGCGGCCGATCACCCGTCCGAGGTCGTCCTGGTGAACGCGCACCTCGAGGGTGTCCCCGCGGCGGTTGTTCTTGGAACTGACCTTGACGTCATCCGGGGAATCAACGATTCCGCGGACCAGGTGCTCCAGCGCTTCTGCCAGCAATCTACTCAGCCTCGGTGGTCTCAGCTTCGGCCTCGGCCGGGGCCTCGGCAGCGTCAGACTTGGAGGCCTTCTTGGTGATGGCTTCCGGGATGATGACCGAGCCCTTTTCCGGAGCAACGAAGGATTCCTTCGCGACCTTGGTCTTGAGGGTGCCTTCCTGGCCCGGCAGGCCCTTGAACTTCTGCCAGTCACCGGTGATCTTCAGGATCGCGGCAACCTGCTCGGACGGCTGGGCGCCGACGGAGAGCCAGTACTGCGCGCGCTCGGAGTTGACCTCGATGAACGAGGGCTCTTCGGTGGGGTGGTACTTGCCGATCTCTTCGATGGCACGACCATCACGCTTGGTGCGTGAGTCCGCGACGACGATGCGGTAGTACGGGGCGCGCATCTTGCCGAAGCGCTTAAGGCGAATCTTTACGGCCACTTTTGTGGTCACTCCTGTTTCAGAAAAAGGGGTGAACCCGGCGTTCTGCACCCGTGGGGCGGGCCATACTTGCGGGTTCGAAGGACAGGATCCGGACGCGGAGAGAGGGGCCACGCGGATCGAGTACCTGTCTATTGTGCCAGATGAGCGCTGTTATTTCGACTTGGCGCCGCGGGCGGGTCAAGCGGACCAGACGTACAGCCCGGTCCGTTGGGAGTCATCCAGCCCGGCCGCAAGCCTGGCGAGCTGTTCAACGTAGGTCCTTGCCTGGGCCGCGCCGAACGGGATGTCCTCCTGGGCGGCCCACTGCTCGGCGACGTCCTCGAGGACATTGCCTTCACCTTCGGTTTCGTAGGTGAGCAGGTCCGCCAGCGCACGGACCATGGCCGGCGGGACGGCAAGGAGGGAGTCGCTGGCAACATCCACCATGGTCAGCTCATAATCTGCTCCGCCGGCGTGGACGGCCGTCCCGGCAAGATCGCCGAGCTGCTCCACTTCAAAGTCGCTGATTCCCTGGATGCGCACCGCCTGGCCGTCGGGGCCGCCCTCCATGGCGGAGCCGCGTCCTTCATCAAGGAGGCCGGCGTGTTTCAGTGCGGCGTCATGGGTGGCGACAAAGATCTCGGTGAAGCCCATTGCTGGTGCCCTTCTTCCGTTGGCGGAACTGCGCGCCGGGTGCTGCGTGCCACCCGGCCGTACGGGATCAGCCTAGTAGTTGCGGGCCCGCCGGCGCACACCCGGGAGGCCTGCCGCGGAGTACCGCAGGATGCGGTGTTGATCAGCCGACGGCCACGCGGATCCGGTTGCGCCACGGATCCTCGAACCGCAGCTCGGCGCCGGTGTGATGGGCGGGCACCCCGGCGACCTTCAGGCGGTCAGCCAGCGCCCCGACGTCGTCCCCGGAGGGAACCTCGATGAGCACCTCACCCAAGCCCAGGGTGTCCTTGCGGGGGCCGGCGCCACGGCTGTTCCATACATTCATGGCCATGTGGTGGTGGTAGCGGCCTGCGGAAACGAACAATGCCTGCCCGTGCCAGCCCGCCGTCTTTTCGAACCCAAGTGTTCCCACGTAGAAGTCCCGGGCGGTCTGGACATCGCCAACCTGGAGGTGGACATGCCCCACGCCGGCGGCTGTTTGCCGCTGGCCTTCCAGGGACTCCTCGGTGAGGTACTGCTCAAGGTAGCGCTGGGGCGGCAGCGCCAGGCTGTCCATGACCACATCGGTCCCATTCCAGGACCAGTTGCTGCGCGGGCGGTCCCAGTAGAGCTCGATGCCGTTACCCTCAGGGTCGGTGAAGTAGAAGGCTTCGCTCACCAGGTGGTCGGCGCTGCCCGTGAAGGCCCGCGGCTCATATTGTGCAGCCGTGGCGACGGTGGCAGCAAGGGACGCCTGGTCCTCAAACAGCAGTGCGGTGTGGAACAGGCCTGCCTCTCCCCTGCCGGGAAGGTGCAGCCCAGGGGCCGGGGCAAGGTGGACCAATGGCCTGCCGAGCCGGCCGAGGTAGAGCCCGCCGTCCTGCTCGGCCACCACCTCGAGGCCCAGGGCGCGCTGGTAGTAGTCGGTCATGACCTTCATGTCACCCACCTTGAGCATCACTGTGCCCATGGCGAGGTCGGCGGGAAGAAGATCCTGGCTGCTGGCTGATGCGGTCATTGACGGCTCCTTGCATTGGCGGCCGTCCCGGTGGCGGCCTGTCACATATTAAAATTACTTGAAGCTTCAATTTATTCCAAGTCCCCCCAGCCACCCGATCAGCGAATGATGCGGCCTCCCAGCACTACATGTTCCAGCGCTGTGATGGTTTGCGGTACTGCCCGCGGATCTTCCCGGCACACCACGACGTCGGCGCGGGCTCCCTCGGCCAGCCCGTCCACTCCCAGCCACGCACGGGCTGCCCAGCAGGCGGAGTCAAGGGCTGCATCCATGGGCAGGCCAGCGCTGTACAGTGCGAGGATTTCGTCGGCGATCCTGTCGTGCCCGATCACGCTGCCGGCATCGGTGCCTGCGAAGATGCGTACGCCCGCGGCGTGGGCTTCCGCCACCCGCTCCAGCCTGCGTTCCCACAGGGCGCGCATGTGGGCGGCATAGCGCGGGAATTTGGGATCCGCTTGGGCGGCAATGTCCGGGAAAGTGGCGATATTGATGAGGGTGGGCACGATCGGTACGCCCTGTTCCGCGAACCGGGGCAGGTGCCGCGGCAGGAGCCCGGTGGCATCCTCAACGCAGTCAATGCCCGCGTCCAGCATCTGGTCCATGGTCTCCTCGGCGAAGCAGTGCGCCGTCACCCGGGCACCTTCGTCATGGGCCGCCTGGACAGCGTCGCGCACGAAGCCGGTAGGAAAGGACGGCGCCAGGTCACCGATGCCCCGGTCAATCCAGTCCCCCACCAGCTTGACCCAACCGTCACCGTCGCGCGCCTGCTTGCGTACGGCTTCTACAAGGCCCTCCGGCTCTACTTCCTCAGCGAAGCCCCGCAGGTAGCGGCGCGTCCGCGCGATATGCCGGCCGGCGCGGATCAGTAACGGGAAGTCCCGGCCGCCCTGCATCCAGCGGGTGTCTGCCGGCGAGCCCGCGTCGCGCACCAGCAGGGTTCCTGCGTTGAGGTCGGCCAGTGCCTGGTCCCGGGCGCCCCCGGCCCCCACCGGACCGTCGGGGCCCAAACCGATATGGCAGTGCGCATCTGCGAACCCGGGCAGGACCCAGCCGTACAGTACCCGGTCCGGAGGGGCTGGGGGCTTGCTGAAGGTCAGCCTGCCGTCCACGGACCAGAGTCCCTGCCGTACCTGGTCCGGCGCGGTCAAAACGGGTCCGCGAAAGTGGATTACTGCTGCCATTCCGGCTCCTTCCGGTGCCCGGCCAGGCTAGCACCCGCAAATGTGACAAGGCGTGTCCCAGAGCCTGTGGTAGCTTCGTTCCTGACCACACGGGAGCCCTTGCAGGGGCTGAGATCGGGCTGAGGCAGCCTGCGACCGTTGAACCTGTCCGGGTAATGCCGGCGAAGGAAGTGAGTATTCCCTTGAGTACACAAAACACCCAGTTGACCCCTGCCCGCATGCAGTCCGCCGGGGAGTCCGGTACCGGGTCCGTGACCCAGGTGACGCAGTCCTTGAAGTCGCATTCGCTGGCGTTCATTGAAGACCCCGGTGCCGGCATCCGGGTACCGGTGACGGAAATCGCGCTGGAGGACTCGCCGAACGGCCAGCCCAACGCGCCCTTCCGGACCTACCGGACCGCGGGGCCGGGCAGCGACCCCGTCCGCGGGCTGGAACCTTTCCGCTCGGAGTGGATCGCGGCGCGTGAGGACACCGAAGCCTACAGCGGCAGGGCACGCAACCTGCTCGACGACGGCCGCTCCGCCGTGCGCCGCGGTGCCGCCTCCGCGGAGTGGAAGGGTGCGCAGCCGGTGCCCCGCCGCGCCGTCGACGGCCGGACGGTGACGCAGATGCACTACGCGCGGAAAGGAATGGTCACCCCGGAGATGCGGTTCGTGGCGCTGCGCGAAAACTGCGATGTTGAACTGGTCCGCAGCGAACTGGCGGCCGGCCGCGCGATTATCCCCAGCAACATCAACCATCCGGAGTCCGAACCGATGATTATCGGCAAGGCCTTCCTGGTGAAGATCAACGCCAACATCGGCAACTCCGCCGTAACCAGCTCAATCGCGGAGGAGGTGGACAAGCTGCAGTGGGCCACGCAATGGGGCGCCGACACCGTCATGGATCTGTCCACCGGCGACGACATCCACACCACCCGGGAATGGATCATCCGGAACTCCCCCGTCCCCATCGGGACCGTGCCCATCTATCAGGCCCTGGAGAAAGTCAACGGCGAGGCCAACGCCCTGACCTGGGAGATCTTCCGGGACACGGTAGTGGAGCAGTGCGAACAGGGCGTTGACTACATGACCATCCACGCTGGTGTCCTCCTGCGGTACGTACCGCTGACGGCCAACCGGGTCACCGGGATTGTCTCGCGGGGCGGGTCCATCATGGCCGGCTGGTGCCTGGCCCACCACCAGGAGAACTTCCTCTACACGCACTTCGATGAGCTGTGCGAAATCTTCGCCAAGTACGACGTCGCGTTCTCGCTGGGCGACGGCCTCCGGCCCGGCTCGACGGCGGACGCCAATGATGCCGCCCAGTTCGCGGAACTGGACACGCTCGCCGAGCTCACGCAGCGCGCCTGGGAGTACGACGTGCAGGTGATGGTGGAAGGCCCCGGCCATGTTCCGTTCCACCTGGTCCGGGAGAATGTTGAGCGGCAGCAGGAGCTGTGCAAGGGCGCGCCCTTCTATACGCTGGGGCCGCTGGTGACTGACGTTGCACCCGGCTATGACCACATCACCTCGGCTATCGGTGCCACCGAGATTGCCCGGTACGGCACCGCCATGCTCTGCTATGTCACGCCGAAGGAGCACCTGGGCCTGCCCAATAAGGACGACGTGAAGACCGGGGTGATCACCTATAAGATCGCGGCGCACGCGGCGGACCTGGCCAAGGGCCACCCTGGGGCGCATGAGCGCGATGATGCCCTGTCCAAGGCCCGCTTCGAATTCCGCTGGCGCGACCAGTTCGCATTGTCCCTGGACCCGGTGACTGCGGAGGCGTTCCACGACGAGACGCTGCCCGCCGAGCCTGCCAAGACGGCACACTTCTGTTCGATGTGCGGCCCCAAGTTCTGTTCCATGCGGATCAGCCAGGACATCCGCGATGAATTTGGGTCCGCGGAGGCGCAGGCAGCGTTGGCCGGGATGGCATCGGGGATGCGGGAGAAGAGCGAGGAGTTCCTGGCGGCCGGCGGCAAGGTGTACCTGCCGGAGCTGCGGGTTCCGGCGGACGGCTAGGACGCCCGGGCCGGCTGGCTCCGGCTGACCCCGCTGATGAACTGCCGGATGGCCCGGTCCCCGTCCAGGGAGTCCTGGGGCCGGTGCCCTCCCGCGGCAACGCGGTGCAGGGCACCGGTCTCCCGCAGATAACCGGCAATTTCCTCGTAAAGCGGCTCCCACCCGCCCGTCAGGACAAGCGTGGGCACGCCGGGCACAATGTGCAGGGGGGCTTCCCATGACGGTGCCTGGAGGCGCAGCCTGCGGGCCGACCGTTTCTCCTCGGCCGTTGCCGGCTGCTGGAGGTCGGTGGCGTAGATCCGCCGGACGAATTCGCGCTGGAAGTCTTCGTCGCTGAGCTGGTGGCGGACGTCAAAAAGGGGCTGCATCAGGCTGATATGCGCGGCAGTGGCTGGTAGTTCCGCTGTCAGGGAGAGGCAGGCCGGCTCCACCAGGGTCAGCGAAAAGACCAGGTCCGGGCGTTCGACGGCGGCCATCATGGCGGCGATTGCGCCCTGCGCGTGTGCCACCACGTGTCCGCCGGCGGCGCCCCGGCCGTCGTCGGCCAGGGACCGCAGGATAATCGCGGTGTCTTCCGCGAACGAGGACTCCTGCGGTTCCGCGACGGCATCGTAGCCGTGCCGGCGGAGGAACAGGGCGTCATAGGACAGTGCCATGCCGTGCTGGCGGGGCCATGCGGCGGCGCCATACGTCCCGGCGCCGTGCACGAACACTACCCTTTGCTTGAACATGTCCCAACCCTATTCCACGGTGCCGACATCCCAAGTAAGCAGCACCAGGTGTCGTTTTGACCGGTCAAAACGAGTGCCCGGCGCTACTTTGGCGGGCTGCTACTTGCCCAGGAACTTGTCGAAGCCCTTGGGCAGATTCAGCTGGGACGGGTCGAAGTCGCCGCCCTGCTGGCCGAACGCAGCCCCGGTGGGCAGTGCCTTCGCGGCGTTGGCACGGCGGGCTTCCGCGTCCTTGCGCTCCTGGGCAGCCTTGGCGGGGTTGCCCGACTTTGGCTTTTTCTTGGGCGCGTTCTTGGCGTTCTTCCGCGCCCCGCCACCGGCCCCGGGCAGGCCCGGCATCCCTGGCATTCCCGGCATGCCGCCCTGGGCCATCTTCTTCATCATCTTCTGGGCCTGGGCGAAGCGCTCCAGCAGGCCGTTGACCTCTGAGACGTGGACGCCGGAGCCGCGGGCGATGCGGGCACGCCGCGAGCCGTTGATGATCTTTGGCGCCAACCGCTCGTGGGGGGTCATGGACCGGACGATCGCCTCAACGCGGTCGATCTCCCGCTCGTCGAACTGCTCCAGCTGCTGCCGGATGTTCTGGGCGCCCGGCATCATCATGAGCATCTTCTTCATGGAGCCCATGTTGCGGATCTGCTGCATCTGGGCCAGGAAGTCTTCGAGGGTGAAATCTTCCTGGTCGGCGAACTTCTTCGCCATCCGGGCAGCTTCATCCTTGTCCCAGGCCTTTTCGGCCTGTTCGATGAGCGTGAGGATGTCGCCCATGTCCAGGATGCGCGAGGCCATCCGGTCCGGGTGGAAGAGCTCGAAGTCGTCCAGGCCTTCGCCGGTGGAGGCGAACATGACCGGCTTGCCAGTGACCGACGCGACCGAAAGCGCGGCACCGCCGCGGGCGTCGCCGTCGAGCTTGGACAGCACGATGCCGGTGAAGTTCACGCCCTCGTCGAAGGCCAGGGCAGTGTTGACGGCGTCCTGGCCGATCATGGAGTCGATCACGAAGAGGACTTCGTTCGGGACGATGGCCCGGCGGATCTGGCGGGCCTGTTCCATCATGGCGGCGTCCACGCCCAGGCGGCCGGCGGTGTCCACGATGACGACGTCGTGCAGCTTCTGGCGCGCTTCCTCCACACCGGCGCGGGCGACGGCGACCGGGTCACCGGCAGGCTGGTCCAGTTCGGTGGAGGTGGCGCCCGGATGCGGGGCGAAGACCGGTACGTTTGCCCGCTGGCCCACTACCTGGAGCTGGGTGACGGCGTTGGGGCGCTGCAGGTCGCAGGCCACCAGCAGGGGGCTGTGGCCCTGGGCCTTCAGCCACTTGGACAGTTTGCCGGCCAGGGTGGTCTTGCCCGCACCTTGGAGGCCGGCAAGCATGATGACGGTGGGGCCGTTCTTTGCCAGCCGGATCCGCCGGGTTTCGCCGCCAAGGATCTCCTGGAGTTCCTCGTTGACGATCTTGACGATCTGCTGGCTGGGGTTCAGTGCGGCCGAGACCTCGGCACCCAGCGCGCGTTCGCGGACCCGCCCGGTGAATTCGCGGACCACCGGAACGGCCACATCGGCGTCCAGAAGGGCACGGCGGATCTCGCGGACGGTGGCATCAACATCGGCCTCCGTAAGGCGGCCCTTGCCGCGGAGATTCTTGAAGGTTGCTGTCAACCGGTCAGAGAGTGAATTGAACACGCGCCGTGAACTTCTTTCAGGAGATGATCGGGACTCGACTATCTAGGGTACCAAGTCAGGCACGGTAGATGGCATGCTGGCAAAATGACGAGCCAAATAACTGTCAAGACCCTGCTCATCCTCGGCGCCTCGGGCGACCTCACCGGACGGCTCCTGCTGCCTGGACTTGCCCGGCTTGTGGCGGCAGGCCGGGCGGAGGGCCTCACCCTGGTGGGGGCAGGCTCGGATCCATGGACACCCGAACAGTGGCGGGAGCGGGTGGAATCGTCCTTTGCCGCGGCGGCCGGCGCGGCCGATGAACTGGGGAAAGACGCCCTGGAGTCGGTGCAAAAGGAGACGGCCTACCACCAGGTGGACGTCACTGCCGGCGGCGCCCTCGCTGCCCTGCTCACCGGGCTGCAAGGCCCGGTGGCGGTCTACTTCGCGCTTCCGCCCCGGATCAGCCAACGTGCCTGCGAAACCCTCCAGCCCCAGGAGGTCCCGGAAGGCACCCGCCTGGTGATGGAGAAGCCGTTCGGGTCCAGCGAGGAATCAGCCCGGTCGCTGAACCGCACGCTGGCACGGCTGGTCCCCGAGGACCACATCCATAGGGTGGACCACTTCCTGGGCAAGGCTACTGTCCTGAATATCCTGGGCCTGCGGTTCGCCAACAACTTCCTGGAACCCGTGTGGAACCGGCAGCACGTGGAAAAGGTGGAGATCTTCTTCGACGAGGACCTGGCGCTGGAAAGCCGTGCGCGCTACTACGACGGTGCCGGCGCGCTCCGCGACATGATCCAGAGCCATCTCCTTCAGGTCATGGCCATCATGGCGATTGAACCTCCGGCCACCATCGGCGAGCGCGATCTGCGTGATGCGGTCTCCGCCGTCCTCCGCGCCAGCAGCGTCAAGGATCCCCTCGCTGACTCCCGCCGGGCCCGCTACACGGCTGGTTCGGTGGCAGGCAAGGAGGTGCCCGACTACGCCCGTGAGGATGGGGTGGATGCCGCGCGGGGAACGGAAACCCTCGCCGAGATCCAGGTGGGGATCGACAACTGGCGCTGGCGGGGCGTCCCCTTCATCCTGCGCTCGGGCAAGGCCCTCGGGGACAAGCGCAAGGAAGCGGTGGTCACCTTCCTCCCGGTGCCCCACCTCCCCCAGGGCTTTACCGGGGTGGACTCCCCCAACCAGCTGCGGATCGGCTTTGGCCCGGACACGCTGGAGTTCGACGTCGACGTCAACGGTCCCGGAAATATCTTCAGCCTGGGCCGGGTCACCCTGGAAGCGGAACTCAGTGCCTCGGACCTCCTGCCCTACGGCGAAGTGCTGGAGGGTGTCCTGGCCGGCGACCCGCTGCTGTCCGTCCGGAGCGACACCGCCGAGGACTGCTGGCGGATTGTTGAACCGGTGCTCAAAGCCTGGGAGGAGGGCAAAGTTCCGTTGGAGGAGTACGACGCCGGGTCGGCCGGCCCCGCGGCATGGCCTACCAACGGGCACAACGGCTAAGCCTCCACGAAGGCAGGACGGGCGGGAACCTTTTGGTTCCCGCCCGTCCTGCCTCACACTTCAGTTGTTGCCCTGCCGGGCCGTGGCGCTCCGTCCTAGATGGCGGCGACTCCGCGTTCCCCGGTCCGGACCCGCACCGCTTCATGGACGTCCATGGTCCAGACCTTGCCGTCCCCGGCCCTGCCGGTATTGGAACTGGCAATGATCACGTCAAGGATGTCGTCGGCCTGCTCGTCGGTGGCCAGGACTTCCACCCGGATCTTGGGCAGGAGGTCCACGTTGTATTCCGCTCCACGGTAGACCTCGGTGTAGCCGCGCTGCCGGCCGTATCCGCTGGCTGCGCTGACGGTCAGGCCCTGAACGCCGTAGGCTTCCAGGCCTTCCCTGATGGCGTCGAGTTTTTCCGGCCTGACGATTGCAGTGATCAGTTTCATGCCCCCACGCTTTCCTTACCTGTTGCCGGCCGTGTCTTCGCTGTACCGGCGAGGGACGGGTCCACGGGCTCCGCAGCGACCTTGCCGATGATCATGTCGTGCAGCGGCTGGAAGCTGCCACCGTGGCCGCCGACACCGAACTCGTAGGCAGTCTCGGCATGGAGGCTGAGGTCCGCGCCGGCGATCTCCTGGCGCTCCGAGATGCGGAAGCCCAGTATTTTGTGGATGGGGTAGGCGATGATCAGGGTCATGAGAGCCGTGAAGGCAACCGAGAACAGGGCGGCCAGAACCTGGGCGACGAGCTGGGTGGCGCCACCGCCGTACAGCAGGCCCGCAGCTCCCTGGGTGGGAGTGGCGAGGAAGCCGATGGCGACAGTACCGATCACACCCGAGACGAGGTGGACGCCCACAACATCCAGGGAATCGTCGTAGCCGAGTTTGAATTTCAAGCCGACTGCCAGTGCCGAGGCGATACCGGCGACGATGCCCAGGGCAATCGCGCCGAGCGGGGAGACGTTGGCACAGGCCGGGGTGATGGCGACAAGTCCGGCAACAACGCCGGAGGCGGCGCCCAGGGAAGTGGGGTGCCCGTCCCGGATCCGTTCGACAGCCAACCAGCCCAGCATGGCGGCCGCCGGTGCTGCCAGGGTGTTGATCCAGATCAAGCCGGCCTGCTCAACCGTAGCAGCAGCTCCGGCGTTGAAGCCGAACCAGCCGAACCAAAGGATGGCTGCGCCAAGCATCACGAACGGGATGTTGTGGGGGCGGTGGTTCGGGTCCTTACCGAAGCCCTTCCTGTTTCCGATGATGAGCACCAGCACCAGGCCAGCCACACCGGCGTTGATGTGGACCACGGTGCCACCGGCGAAGTCGATGACCGGAGCGAATGTCTGGCCGAACCAGCCGTCCTTCGAGAACAGGCCTCCGCCCCAAACCATGAACGCCAACGGCGCGTACACCAGCGTTGCCCAGATAGGGGTGAAGATGACCCAGGCCGAGAACTTTGCCCGGTCTGCGACGGCGCCGGAAATCAGTGCAACCGTGATGATGGCGAAGGTTGCGGCATAGCCCACCTTCAACAGATCTGCCGGGTCCGTGAAGTTGTGCAGCCCAAAGTGGCTGAACGGGTTGGCGAAGATCTGGTAGAAGTTGTCCTCGTTGCTCGTGGACATCGACGCACCCCACAGCACCCAAATGATGCCGACCGTTCCAATGGCCACGAAGCTCATCATCATCATGTTCAGTGCCGATTTGGCGCGCGTCATGCCGCCATAAAAGAATGCCAGGCCCGGGGTCATGAACAGCACGAGGGCTGAAGCCACCAGGAGCCAAACGAGACCTGCGGTGAGTTCCATGGCCTACGTCCTCTCTTGCTTTTGGTGCGGACTGGTCCGCCTGCCAACGCCATTTGCGTCCTGTAATGAGTTTGTGGGCGGCGTGTTTCGCACGCGGAGGATTTAGATTGCCGCCCTGTTACAAGAACCTCTAGGAAGTAAATGGTGCATATCGGGCTTGTTACGGTTATGTTTCCTCACCCGCGCAGCCAGTTGGCTCCCTTTCCAGCAAGGACTCCTGCACCATGACGGCACCACCCCGCGCAAGCGGCGCCACTTCGAGGTTTTTGGCCCGGCTCAAGCCGCAGCGGGAGAAACTCCCCCGTGACATCAAGGTGATGCTGGCCGCGGCGTTCCTCATCGCGCTTGGCTTCGGGCTTGTTGCGCCGGTATTGCCGCAGTTCGCGGCAACCTTTGGGGTGGGGAACACGGAGGCATCTGCCATCGTGGCGATCTTCGCCTTCATGCGGCTGGTTTTCGCCCCTGCCGGCGGCGCCCTGATCGGCAGGCGCGGCGAGCGTCCCGTCTATGTGGCCGGGCTCCTGATCGTGGCGCTGTCCACAGCAGCGTGCGCCTTTGCCCAGGACTACTGGCAGCTGCTGGTCTTCCGCGGCCTCGGCGGGGCGGGTTCGGTGATGTTCACCGTGGCATCAATGGCCCTGGTGGTCCGGCTGGCGCCGCCCAAGAGCAGGGGCCGGGTTTCGGGAGCCTACGCGTCGGCCTTCCTGATCGGAAATGTGTGCGGTCCAATCGTGGGCGGTCTGTTGGCGGGGTTTGGCCTGCGGGTCCCGTTCCTTGCCTATGCCGCCGCACTGCTGGTGGCCGCATTCGTGGTCCAGACCCAGCTGAGCCACCAGCGCCGGGGTGCCGGGGAGGTACCGGACCGGGCACCGGACATGCGGTTTGGCGAAGCCCTGGCTGCCGGAACGTACCGGTCTGCGCTCATCTCCAGCTTCGCCAACGGGTGGGCCACCTTTGGCGTCCGGATGGCAACGGTGCCGCTGTTCGCCGCGGCGGCCTTCGGAGCAGGCCCGCAGGCGGCCGGCCTAGCACTGGCAGTTTTCGCTGCGGGCAACGCGGCCGCCCTGGCGTTCTCAGGGCGGCTGGCGGACTCCCTGGGCCGCAAGCCGATGATGATCTCGGGCCTGCTGGTAGCGGCCCTGTCCACCGCAGCCATCGGCATTACCTCCGACCTGCCCTGGTTCCTGGCGGCGTCCACGCTCGCCGGCGTCGGGTCCGGCCTTTTCGGTCCGGCCCAGCAGGCCGCCGTCGCGGATGTCATTGGCAACGGACGCTCAGGGGGCAAGGTGCTGGCTGTGTACCAAATGACGTCCGACGTCGGCGCGATCGTTGGGCCGCTCGTGGCGGGTATGCTCGCCGACGGGCTGGGTTTCGGCTGGGCTTTTGGAGTGACCGGGGGAATCATGCTCGTCGCTGCCGCCGGCTGGCTGCCTACCCGCGAGACACTGCGAACGGCCGGCCCCTAGGCTGCGGTGCAGGCCGGAATCGCCGGTCAGTTGAGCAGGGCGTCGACAAAGCCTTCGGCATCGAAGGGGGCGAGATCGTCGGCGCCTTCGCCCAGCCCGATGAGTTTGACGGGTACCCCCAGGGTTTTCTGGATGGCGACGACGATGCCGCCCTTGGCGGTTCCGTCCAGTTTGGTCAGGACGATGCCGGTGATGTTGACCACCTCGGAGAAGACCCTGGCCTGGTTCAGGCCGTTCTGGCCGGTGGTGGCATCCAGCACCAGCAGGACCTCGTCCACCTCGGCCAGCTTTTCCACCACGCGCTTGACCTTGCCCAGTTCGTCCATCAGGCCCACCTTGTTCTGCAGGCGTCCGGCGGTGTCGATCATAACGACGTCCACTTCCTGCTCGATGCCCGCCTTCACGGCCTCGTAGGCGACCGAGGCGGGGTCAGCACCGTCGATATCCGATTTCACGGTAGGGACGCCCACACGCTGGCCCCAGGTGGCCAACTGCTCGGCGGCAGCAGCGCGGAAGGTGTCGGCGGCGCCAAGCAGGACGTCCTTGTCCTCGGCCACCAGCACGCGCGCCAGCTTGCCCACGGTGGTTGTCTTGCCCACGCCGTTCACGCCTACAACCATCATGACGGCGGGCTTGTCGGCATGGCGCTGGACGTTGAGGCTGCGGTCCATGCTGGGGTCCACGAGCTTGATGAGTTCTTCGCGGAGCATGGTCTTGACGTGCTCCGGGGTCCGCGTGCCCAGTACCTTGACGCGCTCCCGCAGAGCGTCCACCAGTTGCATGGTGGGTTCGGTTCCCAGGTCCGCGAGCAGGAGGGTTTCCTCCACTTCGTCCCAGACGCTCTCGTCGATCCGGTCGCTGGACAGCAGCGCCAGCAGGCCCTTGCCCATGATGTTGTTGGAGCGGGCCAGCCGTTCACGGAGCCGGGTAAGGCGTCCCGCGACAGGGAGCGGGGTTTCGACGGGGATGGTTTCCAGTCCCGCGGCATTGTCCGGAACGGTGGTGGTGTCCAGCCCTTCGAGGTCAATGCCCCCGGGGGCCTGGCGCTCGATGGTGCCGTCCTTGTCCGCTACGGCGGTGCTGCCCCCGGAGCGGACCTCCGGATCGTTGGCATCCCGTGTACCCGGGTACCGGGTGATGTTCCTCCGCGTCTTGAGCAGGACCGGAATCAGGCCGCCGATGACCACCAGCGCAGCAAGGATGGACAGGACAATGGGAAGGATGTCATTCACTCCCCTAGCTTCTCACAATCGGCCTTTCCGGTTCCGGCGGCCATCAGGCAGCTGACCTCCCCCTTTAGCTGCCCGCGCGCTGTTGCGACACCACCGGGCCGTTGCTACACCTCCGCGCCCAGGCGCTGGCTGATGACGGTGGAGACGCCGTCGCCCCTCATGGTGACGCCGTACAGCGCGTCCGCCACTTCCATGGTCCGCTTCTGGTGCGTGATGACGATGAGCTGGCTGGATTCCCGGAGTTCTTCGAAGATGGTGATCAGCCGGCCCAGGTTGGTGTCATCCAGTGCCGCCTCCACCTCGTCCATGACGTAGAACGGTGAAGGCCGCGCTTTGAAGATGGCCACCAGCAGTGCCACCGCCGTCAGGGAGCGCTCGCCGCCGGAAAGCAGTGACAGCCGCTTGATCTTCTTGCCCGCAGGGCGGGCCTCCACTTCGATGCCTGTGGTGAGCATGTCCGCAGGATCGGTCAGGACCAGGCGGCCCTCGCCGCCGGGAAAGAGCCGCTCGAAAACCCGGATGAACTGGGCCTGGGTATCCTCGAATGCTTCGGCGAAGACCCGCTGGACCCGGTCATCCACTTCCTTGATGATGTCCAGCAGGTCCCGCCGGCTGGCTTTCAGGTCCTCGAGCTGGGTGCTGAGGAACTGGTGCCGCTCCTCCAGTGCCGCGAACTCCTCCAGCGCCAGGGGGTTAACCTTGCCCAGGCTCGCGAGATCGCGCTCGGCCTTCCGCAGCCGCTTCTCCTGCTCCTGCCGGACATAGGGCTTACCTTCCCTGATCTCCTCCCCGCCGGCGTCGACGGGCGCACGCAGGGCCGCCCATTTGTCGCCGGTTTCCTCCGCCGGAACGGGAACCGGGACATGCGGGCCAAACTCGTTGACCAGCGCCTCGGGAGTAATGCCCAGCTCGTCCACCGAACGGGTTTCCACCGCCTCGATCCTGGCCCGCTGCTGGGCCCGGGCGAGTTCGTCCCGGTGCACGGTGTCGGTGAGCTGGGCCAGTTCCCGGGCCAGGGCATCGTTGGCTTCCCGGATCTCCCGCAGCCCGCGGTCGCGCAGCTCGCGGTTCTCCTCGGCCAGGTCCCGTTCGTGCCGGGCAAGGTCCACGGAGACGTCCACATAGCCAAGAGCCAGTTCCACCCCCGCGGACACGGCGGCCGCCCGCCTGGCCTGGATGCGGCGGCGCCGGGCACGCTCCGCCGCCTCCTCACGGGCCCGGCGTTCTGTGGCGGCGGCGCGTTCCAGGGACGCCACCCTGTTGCGGGTGGCCACCAGCTGCTCTTCGGCACTGCGCAGGGACAACCTGGCCTCCACCTCGGCTGCCCGGGCGGCGGACGCCGCACGGGCAAGGGAGTCGCGCTGCTCCGTTGAAGGCTCTTCCTCCGCCGGTGCTTCCTGCGCGGCCGCCAAGCGGGCGGCGACGGCGGCGAGCGCTTCTTCCTCAGCCGCGACGTTTCCTTCGGCCCTGGCCAGGGATGCTGCCAACCGTTCGCTCTCGCCAACGGCGCTGCGCAGGACAGAGTTCAGGTGGCCCAGGCGTTCGGCCACAGCGGCGAGGCGGGCATCGGATTCGTGCAGCTTCTCGAGCGCAGCGTCGGCTTCCTCCTGTGCCTCCGCGCGCCGGGCTTCGGCGGCGGCCAGGGCGAACCTGTTCCGCTCCAGGTCCGCGGTGACCGCGGACAGTCCGCGGCCGGCCTCGTCCACTGCCGCCTGCACCTCAAGGAGGGACGGCGCCTTGGCAGAGCCGCCGGTGGCGGAGACGGCTGTGAAGACGTCCCCCTCGCGGGTGACGGCCGTCAGGCCAGGCAACGAGGCCACGAGCGCTGCGGCGGCGTCGATACCAGGGACGATCACGGTCCGGGACAGCAGATGGCGGACCAGGACCATGTGCCCCGCAGGCCCGCCGACAAGATCGGCGGCCCACTGCGCGCCGTCGGGCAGCGGCACATCCTCCGCGTCGCCCCGGTGGTCAGCTGCCGCCGATGCGAGGAGCAGCGAGGCCCTCCCGGCGTCGTCGTCCTTGAGCCGCCGCAGCACCGCGCCTGCAGCATCCCCGTCCTCAACAAGCACTGCCTCGGCTGCCTCCCCCAAAGCAGCGGCGATGGCGGCCTGGTACCCGCCCTGGACGGTGATTCCGGCAGCAAGGCTCTCCTGCACTCCCGGGAGCCCGGACTCCAGCACATGCCTGGCGCCGTCCTTGCGGTCAAGGCCGAGCTTCAGGGCCTCCAGGCGGGCGGCGAGTGCGTCCCGCTTGCGGACCCCCTCGTTGACGGCCGCTTTGAGGTCCGCGATCTCCCGAAGCACCGCGTCCAGGACGTCGCTGGCGGCCTCATAATCGGCGTCAAGGGATTCCTCCCCCTCCTCAACACCGGCCACCTGGTTTTCCAGCGCGGTGAATTCGGCCTGGGCACGGGCACGGCGTTCAGTTCCGGCGGCAAGGGATTCGCGCAGCCGTCCCAGTTCCGCCTGCGCGGACTCCACCCGGGACCTGGCCGCCGCAACCTGGCCGGCCAGCCGCGCCAGGCCTTCCCGCCGGTCGGCTGCGGCACGGAGCTGCGCGGTGAGCCGCTGGTCCTCGGCCAGCGCCGCCCGCTCCGCTTCCGCCTTCGCCCCGCTGGCCGCATCCAGGGTGCCCCGCCTCGCCTGGATGTCCTGCTCGAGTTCAGCTACTTCCTGCCGCACCCTGGCTGCCTGGCGCTCCAGCTGTTCCGGGTCCCGGCCTGAGGACGGCGCCGCATCGTCCGAACCCAGCAGGCGGCTCCGTTCGGTGGCCAGCGAGCCGAGCGAGCGAAGCCGTTCACGTGCCGTGGACAACCGGTACCAGGTGTCCCGGGCGGCATTGAGCCGGGGCGTGGCTTCGGCAGCCAGTTGCTCCAGCGCTGCCTGCTGCCTGCGCCCGGCTTCAAGGTCCTGCTCGACGGCGGTACGCCGGGCCTTGAGCGCGGCTTCGTCCGCCACGTCCTGCTCCAGTGCCTGCTGCAGCTGGACGAGGTCATCGGCGAGCAGGCGGGCGCGGGCGTCCCGCACGTCGAACTGGACCCGCTGGGCGCGGCGCGCCACCTCGGCCTGCTTCCCAAGGGGCGTGAGCTGCCGGCGGATCTCTCCGGTGAGGTCAGTGAGGCGCTGGAGGTTGGCCTGCATGGCTTCCAGCTTCCGTACCGTCCGCTCCTTGCGCCGGCGATGCTTGAGGATCCCCGCCGCTTCCTCGATGAAGCCGCGGCGGTCCTCGGGCGTGGCGTGCAGCACGCGGTCCAGCTGGCCCTGGCCCACGATGACGTGCATTTCCCGGCCAAGCCCGGAATCGGAGAGCAGTTCCTGGATGTCCAGCAGCCTGCAGCCGGCACCATTGATGGCGTATTCGGAGCCGCCCGTCCGGAACAGTGTCCGGGAAATGGTGACTTCGCTGTACTCGATGGGGAGGGCGCCATCGGTGTTGTCGATGGTCAGCGAAACGTGGGCGCGGCCCAGCGGTGGGCGCCCGGACGTCCCGGCGAAAATGACGTCCTCCATCTTGCCGCCGCGTAGGGTTTTGGCCCCTTGCTCACCCATGACCCAAGCGAGGGCGTCCACCACGTTGGACTTGCCGGATCCGTTGGGACCCACCACGGCGGTGACGCCGGGTTCGAAGTCGAAGGTGGTGGCGGACGCAAAGGACTTGAACCCCCGGACGGTGAGGCTTTTGAGGTGCAAGGCTTTTCTGGTCTCCTGGAGCGGGTAGGGCACTTTGCTGGAACCGGCTCACTACAATCTACTGCGCAGGACCGACAATTCCCGGCAGCAGCACCCGGGAACCGACGGGCGCTGCGGGTGGATATGCATGTTCCCGCAGTACAAAGGCATAGTTAAGCTCTTGAGCCTGCGCATATGTGGGTACAGTCACCGCAGGAATGCGGGACGAAAACGAAGAGGGGCTTGAATTGGCAGGTAATGCGACCTTCCGCCACAGCAACACAGCGCTGCTCTCGGTGAGCAGCGTCGAGGCTCCCAGGATTGTGAGCTCCACGGAATTTGACCGCCGGCTGGCATCAACCCTGCAGCGCCTCAAGTTTCCGCCGCGGCTGCTTGAGCGCGTGGCAGGCATTACGCACCGCCGCTGGTGGGCTGCCGGAACATCCTTTGACGATGCTGCGGTGGAGGCCGGTGCCAAGGCCCTGGCCGAGGCGGGAATCGAAGCGTCCGATGTCGGCCTGCTCATCAACACGTCGGTGACGCGGCGCAACCTCGAGCCCTCCGTAGCGGTGAAGATCCACCACAGCCTCAGCCTGCCGTCGTCGGCCATGAACTTCGATCTTGCCAACGCCTGCCTGGGATTCGTGAACGCCCTGACCCTTGCAGCCAACATGATCGACTCCGGACAGATCCGGTACGCCGTCATTGTCAACGGCGAGGACGCCCAGCTGACCCAGGAGGCCACCTTGGCCCGGCTGCAGCGGCCCGAGACAACGCGCGATGACTTCAACCGGGAGTTCGCCACACTGACCCTGGGGTCAGGGGCAGCCGCAGCCGTCCTGGGCCCCGCGGATGACCACCCCGGAGCGCACCGGATAGTGGGCGGTGTAATGCGTGCCGGCACCGAGCACCACGAGTTGTGCGTGGGCGGCATCGACGGCATGAACACCGACACGAAGGGACTGCTCGACGGCGGCCTGCAGCTGGTGGTCGAGGCCTGGCAGGAAGCCCAGCCCGAATGGGACTGGGCAGCTATGGACCGCTACGTCACGCACCAGGTAAGCAACGCCTACACCCAGGCCATCATCGATGCGATCGACCTGGACCCGGACAAGGTGCCCATCACCTTCCCGCACTGGGGCAACGTGGGGCCGGCATCACTTCCCATGACGCTCGCCGCCGAATCGCAGTCCCTGGGAAGCGGGGACCGGGTGCTGTGCATGGGCGTCGGGTCCGGCCTGAACACCGCCATGCTGGAAATCGTTTGGTGATCGCGGACTGGCCGGGCGTCAACGCCGAATGGTCGCGCGAAATCGATGTTCCCTCCACCTCAAGCGCTGACGCGCCCGGCGCCGTGCGCCGCTGGCACCTGCTGGACAATGGCGCAGAACTTGCCCGCCGCGGCCTGACTCCCACGGGAACCCTGCTGTGCGTGCACGGCAATCCCACCTGGTCCTACCTGTGGCGAAGCCTGCTGGCCGCCGGCTCTGATCCCGCCCACCCCTGGCGCGTGGTGGCCGTGGACCAGCTGGACATGGGTTTCTCCGAGCGGACCGGAACTTTCCGGCGCCTGGCGGACAGGATCAACGACCTGGGCGATTTGACCGACGCCCTGGCCCTGGCGGGACCGGTGGTTTCAGTGGGCCACGACTGGGGCGGCGTGATCAGCCTCGGCTGGGCCCTGGCCCACCGCGACCAACTGGCCGGCGTGGTGCTGACCAACACCGCCGTCCACCAGCCCGCCGGCTCCCCCATCCCGCCGGCGCTGCGCCTTGCCCTGCACCCTGCGGTGCACAAGTGGGGAACCACCACCTCCGACGCTTTCCTGCGGGTGACGCATGCGCTGGCACACCCGCCGCTGCCCGCAGACGTCCGGGACGCCTTCATGGTCCCGTACCGGGGAGCCTCACGCCGCGCCGGGGTGGGCAACTTCGTAGCCGATATTCCCGTTGGCGCCTCACATCCCAGCTTCGCTGCCCTTAATGGAGTGGCGGAAGGCGTGCGCGGCCTGGACGTGCCGGCCTTGATGCTGTGGGGCCCGCGGGACCCCATCTTCTCCGACCGCTACCTGAAGGACCTCATCACCCGCCTTCCCCACGCGGACGTGCACCGTTACGAGGGCGCGGGACACCTGGTGGCAGAGGACCGGAACATCGCACCGGCGGTCTTCGACTGGCTTGCCAGTCGCATCACGTGCGGCGGGGACAGTGTTGCCGAAGCCTCCGCCGTCGCGGAAGCAGCCAGACCGGCTGATGAAAACGCCTTCAAACCTCTGTGGGCGCTCCTTAAGGATCTGGCCGCGGGACCGTCCGCAGGTGAGAGGGCCGTCGTCGAAATGGCACCGGACGGCGCGGTGGCCCGCTCGCTCACCTGGCAGCAGCTGGAAGAAAGCGTTGCGCACCTCTCCGCAGGTCTGGAGGGGGCCGGACTAAGGCCGGGCAGCCGGGTGAGCCTGATGGTTCCGCCCGGGGTGGACCTGACGGTGGCCCTGTATGCCTGCCTGCGGCTGGGAGC
This sequence comes from Arthrobacter sp. ISL-85, assembly GCF_018613675.1. GTDB lineage: Bacteria > Actinomycetota > Actinomycetes > Actinomycetales > Micrococcaceae > Arthrobacter. The sequence continues at coordinate 144,072 of NZ_JAGGPQ010000024.1, forward strand.
GGTGGTGGTTGTTGCGGATGCGGGCCTGGGCACCAAGGGGCTCAGCCGGGCAGTCAAAGGCGCGACGCCCGACGTCCTCATCGGGATCGACAAGGCCCTGGCCGCTGCCCGGGCTCTGGGGTGGGCGGCCAGGCGCATCAGCGTGAAGGACCTGCCGGCAGGGCCGCGCCGGCTCCTCGGGGTGGAGACCTCCCTCGCCGCCTTGGCCAGGGAAGGCTCGGCGAAAAATGCCCGGTCGGGGGCCGTTCCTTCCCGCCGTCCGGCCCCGGACTCCCCCGCCGCGGTGCTCTTTACCTCCGGCTCGACTGGTCCCGCCAAGGGCGTGCTGTACACCCACCGGCAGCTTGCCGCCATGCGGGACACCGTGGCCGGAACCTTCGGCATCCAGCCGGGCAACAGGTTGGTGGCGGGCTTCGCGCCGTTCGCCTTGCTGGGGCCGGCGCTGGGAACCGTGTCCGTGACGCCGGCGATGGATGTCACCGCGCCCCGCACCCTGACGGCCGGCGCGCTTGCCGATGCCGCAGCGGCCATCGACGCCACCGTGGTCTTCGCGTCCCCTGCCGCCCTGCGCAACGTCGTTGCCACCCAGGCCGGACTCACCGCGGAAGGTACAGCGGCACTTGGCCGGGTTGAACTGCTGCTCTCCGCCGGCGCGCCGGTTCCGGAACCGCTCCTTGCAGAGGTGCAGCGGCTCCTGCCGGCCGCGTCGCTGCACACCCCCTACGGGATGACCGAGGCCCTGCCTGTCACCGACATCAGCCTCGAACAGATCCAGGCCGCCGCAGCCGATGCCGAGGCCGGAACCGTGCCCGGGGCGGGCAACGGTGTCTGCGTAGGCCGGCCGGTCCGTGGCGCCCGCACTGCCGTGGTCCCGCTGGCGGCAGACGGTACCGCACCGGCGGCCGCGCCGGTGACGGAAGCGGGGGTGACGGGAGAAATCCTGGTCAGCGCCGCGCACGTCAAGGACGGCTACGACCGGCTTTGGCTGACCGAACAAGTGAGCGCGGGCCCTGCTGGTTGGCACCGCACCGGCGATGTGGGCCACTTCGACGCCGACGGCCGCTTGTGGGTGGAAGGGCGCCTGGCGCACATCATCACGGCGCCCGATGCGGTGGTCACTCCGGTGGGCGCCGAACAGGCCATCGAACGCCTGGACTGCGTACGTATGGCCGCCGTTGTCGGCGTGGGACCGGCAGGCACCCAGGCCGTCGCCGCCGTCGTCGAAACCGTTCCTCCCGTCCGTAAGGCCGGCCCTGCCGGCGCGGAACTGGCCGGGAAGGTACGGGCGGCCGCCCACAGAGCAGGTGTGTCCGTGGCCGCAGTCCTGGTGGTCCCCGCGCAGCCCACCGATATCCGCCACAACGCAAAGATTGACAGGTCGCGGCTGTCCCAATGGGCCTCGTCAGTACTGGCCGGCGGCCGTCCGGGGATGCCGTGAAAGTCCTGGTCACCGGGGCAAGCGGCCTGCTGGGGCGGGAAGTAGCAGGCCTGCTGGTGCGCAGGGGCCACACCGTCACCACCTTCCAGCGGCGTCCCTCGGGGGTCGACGGCGCGGCGGACCGGTGCGGTTCCCTCACCGATGATGCAGCCGTCGCGGCCGCAGTCCGGGGCGCGGAGGCTGTCATCCACCTTGCCGCCAAAGTCTCCTTCACCGGCCGCGCCGAAGATTTTGATCAGGTGAACGTAGAGGGAACGCGGCGCCTGCTCCTCGCGGCGCGCGAAGCCGGGGTCGGGGACGTGGTCTTCGTTTCTTCGCCGTCGGTGGCCAATTCGGGCACCGCCCTCGCAGGTCTTGGCGCGGAGCCGGCCGACCCGGTGCACGCCCACGGTGACTATTCGCGCACCAAGGCGCAGGCTGAACTGCTGGCCCTGGCCGCCGACGCCCCGGACTTCCGGGTTGCCGCTGTCCGGCCGCATGTGGTCTGGGGGCCGGGCGACACCCAACTGGTGGAACGAGTCCTGGCCCGGGCCGCCCGGAAGCGGCTGCCGCTGCTGGATGCGGGCGCCGCGCTGATCGACACCACGTACGTGGACAACGCGGCGGCAGCGATCGTTGCTGCACTGGACCGCATCAGCCACATCCATGGCAGGGCCCTGGTCGTCACCAACGGCGAGCCCCGGCCGGTGGGCGAACTCATTGCAGGGATCTGCGCCGCCGGCGGCGTCCCCGCGCCGTCATGGTCAGTGCCGGGGAAGCTTGCCCGGATTGCGGGATCGGCAGTGGAAAGGGTATGGCTCCGGCTCGGTAAACAGGGCGAGCCCCCGATGACCAGGTTCCTTGCCGAACAGCTGTCCACCGCCCATTGGTTCGACCAGCGGGAGACCCAAAAACTCCTTGGCTGGACGCCGGGTGTCTCGATTGACGAGGGCCTGGCACGGCTGGCGGAGTACTACGGTCCCCGCTGACCTGCCCACCCTGGCGGACGGGTGTTCTGCGCGGTACTACCAGCGGCCGTTGCGGGGCCGCGGCTGGCACACCGGACAGGTATGGGACGAACGGTTCATGAACTGGTCCCGCCGGATGGTGGAACTGATGCCCGCTGCGGCGCACCGCCTGCACGGCTCACCTTGGCGGCCGTAGGCGTTCAGGGACCGGTCAAAGTAGCCTGACGCCCCGTTGACGTTGACGTAGAGGGAGTCGAAGCTGGTCCCGCCGGCGGCCAGGGCATCGAGCATGACTTCGCGGGCACTGTCCAGGACGCGTTGGGCCTCGCTCCTGCGAAGGGTGTCGGTGGCCCGCGCGAAATGCAGGCGGGCCCGCCAGAGGGCTTCGTCGGCGTAGATGTTGCCAATGCCGGACACCAGCCCCTGGTCCAGCAACGCCCGTTTAAGGCCCGTCTTGCGCTTGCGGAGGCGCTGGTAGAAGAGGTCGAACGAAAAGGCAGGGTCCAGGGGGTCCCGCGCAATATGGGCGGCTTCCGCGGCGATGAGCGGGAGGGGTGACTCGGCGAGGCCGCCGGGTCCGCCGTCGTCGGTGGGTACCAAAGCGGTGACGAAGAGGCCCCCGAAGATCCGCTGGTCGACGAACCGCAGCTGGGCCGGCATACCGTCCCGGGGACTGAGTCGAAGCCTGACCTTGAGGTGCTTTTCGTCGGGGACGTCCGGATCCTGCATCAGGAGCTGGCCGCTCATGCCCAGGTGTGCCATGAGTGCCACTTCCGGCACCGGCGCGGTTTCCGGGTGGCCCGGTTCAGCCGCGGTGTCGGTCAGTGGCATCCACAGGAATTTGCCGCGGCGCACGACGTCGGTGACGGTGGCGCCCTGGAGGTTGCCGATGAAATCCCCAGCGCCCAGGGCATGGCGGCGGATGGAGCGGGGATCGAGGACATCGACAGCGCTGATGGTCCTGCCGCGGACCCAGTTCACCAGGCCGCGGCGCACCACTTCGACCTCGGGCAGTTCAGGCACGGAACACTACTTGGCGGTGACGGAACCAGCAGAAGTGCCGGCAGCATTCCGGGTTTCGGCGCCCGAAAGCACCCGCCAGGCGTCCGCCGCGGCTTCCTGTTCGGCTTCTTTTTTCGAATGTCCCGAACCCTTGCCATAGGCCGTGCCACCGATGTTCAGGACAGCGGTGAAGGTGCGGGCATGGTCCGGGCCGGAGCCGTCCACCGCGTAGTGGATGCTGCCCAGCTGCCTGCTGGCCGCGAGTTCCTGGATGCTGGTTTTCCAGTCGGTGCCGGCACCCAGGACGGCCGCGTCCTTCAGCAGTGGACCCACCAGGCGCATGACCAGTTGGCGCGCCGTCTCGATGTCGTTGGAGACGTAGGTTGCCCCAATCAGGGCCTCCATGGTGTCCGCGAGGATGGACGCCTTGTTTTTTCCATGGGTGAGTTTCTCGCCCTGGCCCAGGTAGATGAATTCACCGATGCCAAGGCTGCGTCCGATGCCGGCCAGTGCCCGGGTGCTGACGACGGCGGACCGGCGCTTGGCGAGTTCACCTTCAGGCAGGTCCGGGTTGTCCCGGTAGAGGGCATCGGTTACGGAGAATCCAAGGATGGAGTCGCCCAGGAATTCGAGGCGCTCGTTGGTGGGTATACCGCCGTTCTCGTAGGCGTACGAGCGGTGGGTAAGCGCAAGACGAAGCGTCCCGGCATCAATAGTGACACCGAGACGCTTCAGAAGCTCTTCAGTTGAAGACATCAGTCAGCCTGTTGGGGCCGATTAGACGTCAGCGACCTTGCGGCCCTTGTACTCAAGGAACAGCGCGGTGCCAGCAGAGTCGGTAACGACCTTTGCCTGGTGCGGCAGGCTGTAGGTGACCTGGCCGTTCTCAACGGTCTTCACCAGGTGGGGGGCGGTCGCCTTCCACTGCGAGCGGCGGGCGCGGGTATTCGAGCGAGACATTTTCCGCTTGGGAACAGCCACGGCTAACTCATTTCTCTCTAGACAAACACGTACAAATCAATTTTGCCGGTCAGGCTTAGCCATATCAGCTAGGGCAGCCCAGCGAGGATCCAGGACCTCGTGGTGGTGCCCCGGCTCGTCTTCCAGGCGAACTCCGCATTCGGAGCAAAGGCCCTGGCAGTCTTCCCGGCACACCGGCTGGAACGGCAGATTGGTGACAACCGCGTCCCGCAACACCGGTTCAAGATCGATTACATCGTGCTCGACTCGACGTTGCTCTTCATCTTCTTCCCCGTCCGAGAACTCGGCGCCCTCGTAGAAGAAAAGTTCTTGCACATTGACCTCAAGGTCATACGCAAGGGGATCCAGGCATCGGCCGCACTCGCCGGTTACTTCGGCGAGAACAGTTCCTGATACCAGAATTCCTTCGTGTACGGCCTCCAGCCTCAGGTCGAGCTCGACATCCGAGCCTTCCTGAACACCAATGAGCGCCACACCAAGATCACCCGGTGCGGGTACATGTTCCTTCAGTGTCCGCATACTTCCCGGGCTGCGCCCGAGATCCCTGACGTCGAACGCCAAGGGCGAACCAGCATCTCTGTTAATGAGAACTCCTGTTGAACATATGACCGACGTACCATCTTAGCCTGAAGAGCCATGCTGACTCAAACCGGCAGGAGGCAGCGCCGAAGTACCGATCCAGCCTACCGCCTCGGCTGCTGATCCGGCGAAGGCTCGCCGGCAACCATGCGCCGGTGCACGGACCGTGGCACATAGTCCGAGACGCTGCCGCCCAGGACCGCCACCTCCTTGATCAGGGTGGAGGACAGGTGGAGATAGCTGGCCTCCGCCGGGAGGAAGACCGTCTCCACCCCGCTCAACTGCCGGTTCATGGTGGCCATGGGTAGCTCGTAGTCAAAGTCCGATGACGACCGGAGCCCCTTGACGATGGCGGACACCCCGCGCTGGCGGCAATACTCCGCCAGGAGCCCCTCGCCCACGGGTTCCACCACGATCCCCTTGAGCGACGCCAGGGTTTCACGAGCCATTTCCAGCCGCTCCTCCAGGCTGAACATGTACTTCTTGGCGTAGTTGGTGGAGATAGCCACAATGACCTCGTCGAAAAGACCCGCAGCCCTTGCAATGACTTCGAGATGGCCGTTGTGGATGGGGTCGAAGGATCCGGGGCACACAGCGCGTCTCATGCTCCGAACCTACCGCATGGAAAGGCCGGTATACCATGACTGGATGCATCCAGCACGGGAACTTTCCACACCCCTGGCTCCTGCTCCCTGGCAGCGCACCGCCCTCGGAGCAAACCTCCTGGCGCCCGACGGCGGACTCGGAGTCACCATCTTCGAAGAGATGACAACCCTGGCCGTCCAGACGGGTGCCATCAACCTGGGACAGGGCTTCCCGGATGAGGACGGGCCCGCTGAGATCAGGGAGGCAGCGAGGGCGGCCATTTCCGCCGGCGCCAACCAGTACGCGCCGGGCAAGGGCCTCCCGGAGCTCCGGGAGGCGGTTGCTGCGCACCAGGAACGCTTCTACGGACTTGCGCCGGACCCGGCGACCGAGGTCATCATCACCACCGGAGCAACCGAAGGCATTGCCGCCTCCCTTCTCGCTTTCGCCGGCCCGGGGGACGAGGTCCTCACGTTCGAGCCGTTCTACGACTCCTACGGGGCGGTGATTGGACTCTCCGGTGCCTCCCACATCACGGTGCCCTTGGCAGCCCCGGATTTCATGCCGGACCTCGCGGCATTGGAGGCAGCCTTCAGTGAGCGGACACGGGTGGTGCTGCTGAACAACCCCCACAATCCCACCGGTGCTGTTTTTCCGCCCGCTGTTCTGCGGCGCGTGGTGGACCTCGCGGAACGGTACGGCAGCATCATCATTACCGACGAGGTGTACGAGCATCTGACCTTCGGGATAAGCCATACCCCCGTGGCCACCCTTCCGGGCGCCGCTGCCCGGACCATCACCATTTCCTCGGCCGGCAAGACGTTCTCCCTGACCGGCTGGAAGATCGGCTGGCTGAGCGGACCCGAGGAACTGGTGGCCGCGGTCCGCACAGTGAAGCAGTTCCTCACCTACAGCTCCGGCACTCCTTTCCAGGCAGCTATTGCCACAGGACTGGCCCTGCCGGATGATTTCTACACCGGCATCGCTTCCGCCCTGGAGCAGAAACGGGACATTCTCAGCGCTGGGCTGCGGGCCGCGGGCTTTGATGTCTACATTCCGCAGGGGACCTACTTCGTCAATGTGGACACCGCACCGCTGGGCATCACGGATGCCTTGGACCTTGCCCGGCGCCTGCCCGCACTGGTCGGTGTCGCCGCCATTCCCGTTCGCGTCTTCTGCCATCCGGAAGGCGCGGAACGGACGCGAAGCCTGCTCCGGTTTGCCTTCTGCAAGAAGACCGAAGTCCTGGAGGAGGCTGCCGCACGGCTGGCAACCCTGCGCGGCAGGCTCTGATGTCCGGCCGCAGCGGCAGCGCCAGCCGCTTCCTGCGGACCACCGGCCAGCATGCCACGATCGAGCCCGATGCGTTTACCGATGGCAGCTACGTGCTCAGCATCGGCGGAGCCGAACAGTCCCACGTCAACCTTGACCGGCCGGAAGAGATTTTTTACGAGTACCTCCGCCGGATCGGGCACCTGGTGGACCTCGCGGCCCCACCCGGGGAACCGATCAGGGCGCTCCACCTGGGAGCGGGAGCGCTGACACTGGCGCGGTACATCCGGGCCACGCGCCCCGGCTCACCCCAGTACGCGGTTGAGCTGGAGCGCGAGCTGCTGGACTTTGTCCTCAAGAACCTTCCCATGCCGCAGGGAACAGACTTGACCACCATCATCGGCGACGCCCGCGAAGCGCTCGGTGCGCTTGATCCCCGCCTCACGTTCGACGTCGTGATCCTGGACATCTTCTCCGGCCCCGAGGCGCCGGCCCATATCGCCGCCACGGGTTTCTACCGTGAGGCCAGGGAACGCCTGGGCCCGGACGGCCTGCTGATCGTCAATGTGGGTGATGAACCTGCGCTCACGCTCGTCAGGAGCCAGGTGGCTGCGATGCGGGAGGCCATGGCCGGTGTGGCCGCCTTCGCCGAAGCCGGCATGTTCCAGGCCAGGTATCCGGGCAACATCATCCTGGCGGGGACCCGGGGCCCCTGGCCGGAATCCTGGACAGCTGAACTGACAGCACGAGGCCCACACCCTGCACGGGTCCTGACCGGAGTGGACCTGGATCCCTATTCGGGCTAGGGCGTGTCTCTTTATTGCCGTAGCCAGATGACAACGGCATAGAGAACGACCCCTGCGCGGTAGGTCAGCGCGAGTTTGTCGTAGCGGGTTGCGATGGCGCGCCATTGCTTGAAGAGGCTGAAGGATCTTTCAACGGTGTTGCGGCCTTTGTAGGTGTTGGAGTCGAAGTTCACGGGGCGGCCGCCCCGTGAACCGCGGCGTTTGCGGTGCCCCTTCTGGTCGGACGGTTCAGGAATGACGGTCTTGATCTTTCGGTTCCGCAGCATCGATCGGTTCGCCCGGGACGAATACGCTTTGTCGCCCAACACGGCGTCCGGACGGGTTCTGGCAGGGCCGCCGCCAAGGCGCGGAACTCGCAGTGCGTCCATCACGACCGGAAACATCGGAGAGTCGCCGGCCTGTCCTGGGCCGACCATCATGGCCAGCGGACGACCTCTGCCGTCGCAGGCGTGATGAATTTTTGTGCTCAGTCCGCCCCGTGACCGGCCAATGGCGTGGTCGGACGGTTCAGCAAACAGTTTCTTGTAATTCGGGAGTTCCCCCTGTGGTCCGGGGAAGGTTCGTCCCGTGCTGGTGGGCCCGGTTGATGGTCGAGTCCACCGACACCATCCAGTCGATCTGACCTGCGGCATCAGCCTCTGCCAGGAGCCTGGCGTGAATTCGATCCCAGGTTCCATCGGCGGCAAACCGACGGTGCCTCTTCCAAATCGTCTGCCACGGACCAAACTCCGCCGGCAGATCCCGCCAGGCCACGCCACAGCGATACCGGTAGATAATGCCCTCCACAACTTGCCGGTGGCCCCTAAATGGTCGACCACGGCGACCATCGGAGCTGGGCAGCAATGGCTCAATCCGGGACCACTGATCATCACTCAAGACAGAAGTACGAGACACCCCTCAAGCATTTCAATAAGTTCGCCGCCGAATTAGGAGACACGCCCTAGGCGCCCGGGGAACCGGGACTGGCAGCCTCGGCTCCACCCACCCCGGACCCGTCAACGTCAGCCACGTCATCGGCCGCAATCGCGTCGGGCACGAACGGTTCCGCGAACCACAGCCGGGTCTCCCCATACTTCTTCTCGGCGAACCTCGTCATCCCGTCCGGCCATCCTGGTTCCGGGGAGCGCGACGACCGTTCCACCACCACCACGGCACCGGGGGCCAGGTGCGCGGCAAGCTTCTGCAGCACGGCGGAAAGCGCCCCACCCTCCAGCGGGTACGGCGGATCCAGGAACACCAGATCCCAGGCGGCCGTTTCAGCGGCGCGGTCCAGGAAGGGCTCTACCTTTGAGCGGTGCACGGTGACGATTTTGCGGCCCAGCACTCCATTAATGAGGTCGGCGTTGCGCTGGCACACGGCGCTGGCCTTGGCGTCCGACTCGACCAGGTCCACCGACCGCGCTCCCCTGCTGCCGCTTTCCACCCCCAGGGCGCCCGAACCGGCATACAGGTCCAGAACCCGTGCGCCGGAAATCACGTCAAACGCATCGAGGCGGGAGAACAGCGCTTCCTTCACCCGGTCCGTGGTGGGCCTGGTCAACGATCCCGGGACCGCCGCGAGCGGGGTGCCACCCGCCGCACCGGCGATGATCCTCGTCATGGCGCCCACCGCGACCCAGCAGCGACCAGTGCGCTTTCGTTGCTAACCGCGTTCAAGGAACGCCTCCTTCTCGGGGTTGAGGTACTTCTCGATCGCATCGGCCAGTTCGGGGTGGCCCGACAGCAGCGGGTCCCCGCCAACGATCACCTGGGCGTCTTCCCGCGCCCGGGCTATCACGTCCTCGTGTTCAAGGACCCGCAGCAGCTTCAAGGTGGACCGGCCGCCGGACTGGGACGCACCGAGGATATCGCCCTCGCGCCGCAGCTTGAGGTCCTCCTGCGACAGGACAAAACCATCCGTGGTTGCGGCCACGGCTTCCAGCCGCCGCCGGCTTGGGTGGCCGGGCTCGAGGGCGGTGACCAGCAGGCAGGTCCCGGGCAGGCCGCCGCGGCCGACACGGCCGCGGAGCTGGTGCAGCTGGGAGATCCCGAACCTGTCGGCGTCCAGGATGACCATCAGGGTGGCGTTGTGGACGTCCACCCCCACCTCTATGACGGTGGTGGAGACGAGCAGCTTGATGCGGTTGGCGGTAAACCCCGCCATGGTGTCCGTTTTCACATCGGGTTCCTGGCGCCCGTGGAGGGGAGCCAGCGGGACCCCGGTGAGCGAGGGCTCGGTGAGTAGATGGTCCACGACGGCGGTGACGGACGCCAGCTCCCGGGCCTCCTCCGTCTCCACGCCCGGTGGCGCGGCCTCCCCCGGACTGAAGTCGCCGTCGTCGTCCGTTCCAATCTTGGGACAGACAACATAAACCTGGTGGCCCGCGTCGATCTCCTCCCTGGCCCGCGCCCAGATCCGTGCTGCCCAGGCTGGATTTTCCGCGAGGCCAACGAGATGCGTGGTGATTGGCGCCCGCCCCTTGGGCAGTTCATCAAGGGTGGAGGTCTCGAGGTCACCGAACACCGTCATTGCCACGGTGCGGGGAATCGGCGTGGCGGTCATGACCAGCAGGTGCGGCGGCTTCCGGGCCTTGGCCCGCAGGGCATCGCGCTGTTCCACGCCGAAGCGGTGCTGTTCGTCCACCACGATCAGGCCAAGGTCATAGAAAGAGACGTTGTCGCTGAGCAAGGCATGGGTGCCGATGATGATCCCTGCCGTCCCGGCGGCGGCATCCAGCATGGCTTGCTTCCGGGCGGCCGTGAGCATGGACCCGGTCAGCAGCGTGACCTGGACGGAAGGCCCGTCACCCCCGGCCAGGCCGCCCAGGAGCCCGTCGCTGGAGAGGGGACCAAGGGTCCTGCGGATGGAGTCGTAGTGCTGGGCGGCGAGCACTTCAGTAGGGGCCAGGAGCGCGGCCTGGCCGCCGGCGTCCACCACCTGCAACATGGCCCGCAGCGCCACGACGGTCTTTCCGGAGCCTACTTCGCCCTGCAGCAGCCGGTTCATGGGCGTGTCCTGCGCCAGTTCCGCGGCGAGGGTCTTGCCGACGGCGGCCTGGCCTGCCGTGAGCGTGAACGGCAGGTTTTGGTCGAAGGCGGCAAGGATGCCTTCGCTGAGGGGGCGCCGTGCGGTGGCTTCCTCCGCGGCGAGCTGGGCCCGGCGCCGGGCGAGTGCTGACTGCAGCACCAGGGCTTCCTGGTAACGGAACCGGTCGCGTGCACGCTTCCAGTCGCCAGCGGTTTCAGGCATGTGTATGAGGCGGTAGGCGTTCGCCACGGGCAGGAAGCTTTCCCTCGCTGCGACCGCCGGAGGAACCGGGTCCGGCACCGAGCCAAGGTCCGAGGTCTCGAGCAGCGTGGAGACCACCTTATGGATCTTCCAGCTGGGCAGCTTGGCCGTGGCCGGATAGACCGGAATGGGCATGGCCGCGAGTTTTTCGGGGTCCTGCCCGCCGTCGCTGAACGGGTCTTCGTCCAGGAGCTGGAAGTCCGGGTTGGTGAGGCCAAGCTTTCCCTTGAAGCTGGTAACCCTGCCCGAAAACAAGGCGCGGCGTCCCTGCAGGAGTTCGTTTTTCGCCTTGAACCCGTTGAAGAAGCTGATTTTGAGGGTGCCGGGAACTTTGCCGGTGTAATCCCGGCCACCCACCAGCCGCAGCCCCTGCTGCCCGTCGTCGTCGGAAACAATGACGTCGGTGATGGTTCCCCGCCGTGCCTGCATGTGGCGGGTGCTGCTGGATAGAACGCGGGCAATGAGGGTGACTTCCTCGTCCAGCGGCAGCTCCGTGATGGGCGTCAATTCACCGCGGCTCATGTAGCGGCGCGGGAAATAGTTGAGGAGGCCTTCCACAGTGGTGATGCCGAGATGTTTCTCAATGACCGCCGCCGAACGCTTCCCGATCCGCCGCTCCAGGGCCAGCTCCAGCTCAGCGTTCATGCCCGCCGGTGTTCACCGCATCCGTATCCGGGTCCCGGGGCAGCGCCAGTTCGCTGATGCTGATCTGGGAAGGTTCGCCCAGCGACCGGATGATTTCTACCGCCGGGGCGGCGTCCGGCACGTGCACGTGCACCCGCCACCGGTAGTTGCCTTCAGCGTCCGGCCCGTTGCCCACCTGGCTCATGATGACTGACTCACCAATCTCATCCAGCCGCTGCCGGAGGGTGGCGGCGTTCAGGGGCGAAAGGTTGATGGTGCACATGACTTCCACGCCGTCGTCGTCCGGCATGGAGGTATGGATGTGGGGATCGGAGACGTCGTAGCCGTGCAGCCCATCAAGGAGCTCACCCTGCAATTCCTCCCCCATGACGGCCGAGCGGAGGCAGTCGAGGATCAGCAGCATCCCCACCCCGCCCGCATCCACCACCCGGGCGGACTGAAGCGCATCGAGCTGCTCCTCGGTGTGGATTACTGCCGCCAGGGCTCCCTCCACCGCTGCGTCCAGCGCAAGGCCCAGGGCATGGTTGCTGTCATCGCCGTCCTGGCCCGCGTCGACGGCCGCAGCGGCACGGGCGGCAGCCTCCATGACTGAAAGCATGGTTCCCGGAACGGGATCACTCAGGGCCGACCAGGCGCGGATCTGCGCGCGGTTCAGGGCCGCCGACAGGAGCGTGGACGTCAAGCGGGTATGTCCGGCCAGCGGTTCAGCCGCAGCACACAGGAATACCGAAAACAGGGTGCCGGAATTTCCCCTGGCCTCTTCCATGGCTGCCTGCCCTGCAATGGAAAGGACTTCCCCGACGTCGACTGGCGCCGGCTGGTCTGGATCCAACACCAGCGAACGTGCGGCGGCGCGGACCGTGAGGTAGAGGTTAGTGCCGGTATCGCCGTCGGCCACCGGGAAGATGTTGATGGCGTTGAGCCGGTCGCTGTGGTTACCCAGGGCAGTTTCAGCCTTGCCCAGCCACCTCCTCATCGCCAGCGCGTTGGCGGCAACTTTAGTGTGCAAAGTGATCCCATCCCCCGGTGTCCGCGGCCCGGCCAGCTATCAGGACACCCGGGCCTTCGTCGGTACCGAGTGCATGTATCGAGCCTAGCGCAGTGAATCCGCGTGGCAGCTGAACGTCCGCAGGGAATGTGGCCAGCAGCCCGTGGTCCTCACCGCCGCCGAGCACCCACTGTGCGGCATCCGCTCCCAGCCGTCCCGCAGCGGGGGCCAGGACGTCCGCCAACCGGGTAAGCATCGCTGGATCGAGGGCGACGTTCACCTTGCTGGCGGTGGCAAGCCGCTTCCCGTCGCGCAAAAGTCCGTCCGAAATATCAAGCATTGCGGTGGCGCCCGCGGCCCGGGCGTCAGGCCCCGCTTCCAACGGGGGCCGCGGGCGGCACTGAAGGTCGATGAAGGCATGCTCTGCGGGGGTAAGGGTGTCCAGGGCAACGCCCGATTCGAGCAGGGCCAGGCCCGCCGCCGCATGGCCAACCGTTCCGGCCAGCGCGAGGATGTCCCCCGGCCGGGCACCGGACCGGAGCACCGGTCGGCCGCCGTCGAGGGTTCCCAGGACCGCCGCGGTCACCGAAATTTCCCGGCCCCGGCCAAGGTCGCCGCCCGCCACGGAACAGTGGACTGCCCCGAGTTCCCGGATTCCGGCCGTCAGCCCGTCCGCCAGGTCCTCCACCCAGCGCACCGGCGTGTCAACGGGGAGGGTGAGGCTGACCACCATGGATGTTGCCTGCGCGCCCATGGCGTTGATGTCGCTGAGGTTCTGTGCTGCGGCCTTCCAGCCGACATCGAATCCGGTGGTGCGGTAGCCGTTGGGCCACAGGAGCCGGAAATCCTGGTCCTGGACCTGGGTGTCGATGCTGATGACGGTCTTTCCGTCCGGGGCCGAAACGATGGCGGCGTCGTCTCCCGGCCCGAGCAGGGTGCTTGCGGCGTGGCCACCTTCCATACGCAGGCGCGGAAAGATCCGTGCCAGCAGGTCGGCTTCGGAAAGTCCGGCCACGGTGGGCTGGCGGTCAACGCGGTTACGCAGGTCTTCAGGCACGCCACTACGCTACCGCGAGCGGCCGACATTGTGTCCGGACGGGGACGGCGGCGGCGATAGGCTGGAACCATGCACCATCCCCAGCTGCCCCTGTCCGCCCGTGCCGCCAGGATGGCGATGGTTGGCGGGATCGCCGCCCTGTCCTTGACTGCCTGCTCCCCCACGGTGGACGTCACAGCTGCCAAGGATGCCGCCAACCCGGCCTGCGCACCGATGATGGTGGCCCTGCCGGATGCCATTGGTGATTCGCGGTTGCGAAAGACCAACAGCCAAGCCACCGCAGCCTGGGGCGATCCCTCCGTGGTTATCCTTCGCTGCGGCGTCAACGTCCCCGGGCCGACGACGGACCGCTGCGTCACCGTTAACGGCGTCGACTGGGTCATCAAAGAGGGCGACCCGGTGTGGACGCTGACTACCTACGGACGTGAACCGGCCACGGAGATTCTCATGGATCCGGACAAGATCAGCTCCGCGACAGTGCTGGCGGATCTGGCAGCAGCAGCGGCCAAGGTGCCGTCGTCACGAAACTGCGTGGGCCAGGAGGACTTGCAGAACCTGCCGCAAAGCCAGTAGCAGCGGCAGGTTCCGGCACCGTGGTGGGGATCAGCGGAGGCCGGTGCTGCGGTTCAGTGCCAGGTAGATCAGCTCGTCGATCAGGTCGGCGTAGCCCAGTCCTGAGGCTGCCCACATCTGCGGATACATGCTCTTGGGCGTGAAGCCGGGCATGGTGTTGATCTCATTGATGATCAACTCGCCCTCGGGGGTGTAGAAGAAGTCCACGCGGCTCAGTCCCTCGGCACCAACTGCGTCAAAAGCGGCGGCAGCCAGCTCCCGGACCCGTGAGATCGCTTCCGCCGGGATGTTGGCAGGGCAGCTCAGGGCTGCGGCGTCATCCTCCACGTACTTGGCATTGAAGTCGTAGAACTCGTGGGTTCCCCCCGATACGGAGATTTCGCCGGGCATCGATGTCCGCGGCGCATCCGTTCCCCTGCCTTCCAGGACAGCGCACTCGATTTCGCGGCCGATGATTCCGGCTTCGATCACAAGTTTGAGGTCATGGCGGCGGGCTTCCTCGATGGCGGCGTCCAGCTCCTCGAGGGAGTCGACTTTCGAGATGCCCATGGAGGAACCTGCCCGGGCCGGCTTGACGAACACGGGGAACCCCAGCCGGTCCACCTGTTTCCGCACAGCTTCGGGGTCCTTGCGCCACTGCCGGTCGGACACGGCCACATACGGGCCAACATGCAGCCCGGCGGCTTCGAAGACCACCTTCATATAGTGCTTGTCCATGCCGACGGCGGACGCCAGGACTCCGGCGCCCACGTAGCGGGTGTCGGAAAGCTCGAGCAGCCCCTGGATGGTGCCGTCCTCCCCAAAGGGGCCATGCAGCAGCGGAAAGACCACGTCAACGGTGCCCAGTTCCTGCGGAACCTGGTTGGGCGCTGCCACGATCAGCTGGTGTTCCCCGCCGATTTCAGCCAGGGTGACCGTCTGCGGCGAAGGCACGACCTCCGGGAGGGACGATGCCGAAAGTGACCACTGGCCGGTATCAGCTGGGGCAAGGACCCACTGGCCGGTCTTGGCAATCCCGATGGGAATGACCTCGTATTTGTCCTTGTTGATGGCACCCAGCACACCTGCCGCCGTTACGCAGCTCACGGCGTGCTCGCTGGAGCGGCCGCCGAAGAGCACTGCCACGCGCGGCTTCCTGGTGGTGGCCGTTTGACCTGTGGTGGGTTCGTCTTGGGACATTTTCAGTAATCGCCTTCAGGTTTCAATTCCCGGGACAGCAGAACCGGCCCCAGTTGGTCAACGGACAGCTTGCCTGCCAGCACCGCCACGACGGCGGCAGTGATGGGCATCTCGACGCCGAGCTTACCGGCAAGTTCATGCACAGCCTGGCCGGATTTGATGCCTTCGGCGGTCTGGGTCATCTTCCGGCCCACCTCCTCCAGCGTCAGGCCCTGGCCCAGCAGCCGGCCGGCAGTGTGGTTCCGGGACAACGGGGAAGAGCAGGTTGCCACGAGGTCGCCAAGTCCGGCGAGCCCGGCCATGGTCTTCGCGTCGCCGCCCAATGCCAGCGCCAGGCGCGATGTTTCCGCCAGCCCCCGGGTTATCACCGAGGCCTTGGTGTTGTCCCCCATCTGCTTGCCCTCACAGATGCCAACGGCCAGGGCGATCACGTTCTTGACGATGCCGCCAATTTCGACGCCGACAACATCCGCTGTGGTGTATGGCCGGAAGTAGGGGGCGGTGCAGCTCCTGGCGAGCCAGCCCGCCGTCGCCGAGTCGGTGCAGGCCACCACTGACGCGGTAGGCTCCCCGCGCGCAATTTCCATGGCCAGGTTGGGTCCGGAGACGACCGCGATGCGTTCCATGGGCAGGTCCAGCTCCTGGCCGATAACCTCGCTCATCCGCGCGTCCGTCCCCAGCTCCAGGCCTTTCATGAGTGAGACGACGACGGCCCCGGGGGCAATCATGTCCTTCCACTCCCGCAGTTGGGGGCGCAGTGACTGGGCCGGAACGGCCACCACCACGAGTTCTGCTCCTGCCAGGACCTCCCGGATGTCGGTGGACGCTGTGATGGCCTCCGGCAGGACGATGTCCTTGAGGTAGTCGCTGTTGCGGTGCCTGGTGTTGATCTCCTCCACCACTTCGGCGCGCCTGCCCCACAGCTTGATGGCTCGCGGGGTACCGGTGGCGGTGGCGGCATCCGCCAGGATCTTTGCGAACGTTGTCCCCCATGATCCTGCGCCGAGGACGGCCACCGTACGGGCCGCTCCCGGCTTTCGGTCAGCGGTCACGAAGCTTCCGTTCCGGTGCCCGGCTGCTGTCCGCGTTCCACGAAGCGCCCGTGCTTGGCCTGCTGCTGTTTGGCGGGATCCCAGCGCTGCGCGGGAGGCTGCTCACCACGCAGATCCGCCAGGAGTGCCGTGATGGCGTCCATGATCAGTTCGGTGGCCTCCGTCAGCGTGGCCTTGTCCAAGGGACGGCCCCGGAAGGCGCTCAAGTCCACCGGATCGCCCACGACGACGCGCGACCGTTTCCGCGGGAACAGGTGGAATGTCTTGCCATACCTGGGAAAGACTTCGTGCGCGCCCCAGTGGGCGATGGGAACCACCGGGATGTCCCCCTCAAGGGCCAGCCGGGCTGCGCCCGTGTGCCCCTTCATCGGCCACAGGTCCGGATCACGCGTCAGGGTGCCTTCGGGGTAGATGATGATTGCACCACCCTCAGCCACGATCTCCTGGGCCACCTGCAGCGACCGGTTCGCTCCCGTCGTCGAACGCTCCACCGGCACCTGCTTGGTGGCGCGCAGGAGCGGGCCCAGGCCGGGAACCTTGAACAGCCCGGCCTTCGCCAGGAAGTGCGGGGCCCGCTTCTGGTTGTAGAGCATGTGCCCCACCACCAGGGGATCGATCTCGGTGCAGTGGTTGGGCGCGGCGATGAAGCCGCCGGCGGGAAGTTTCTTCGTGCCTTCCCACGTCTTGGACATCATGAGGTTCAGCAGCGGCCGGGCAATGGCGGCGATGAACACAAATGTGGCCCTGCTCTTGGCAGATTCCTTCACAGTCCCGCTCTACTTCGTGGTGGTGATGTCGAAATCGGCACCGAGGCCGGCAAGCTTCTCGGTAAAGCGTTCGTAGCCGCGGTTGATGATGTCGATCCCGGTGACCCGGGAGGTTCCGGTGGCGGCCAGGGCGGCAATCAGGTGGCTGAACCCGCCGCGCAGGTCAGGGACGTCGATATCGGTTCCCTTGAGCTGGGTGGGTCCGGAAATTACCGCTGAGTGCAGGAAGTTCCGCTGGCCGAACCGGCACGGAACGCTGCCCAGGCACTCCCTGTGCACCTGGATACTGGCCCCCATCCGAATAAGCGCGTCCGTGAAGCCGAAGCGGTTTTCATACACCGTTTCGTGGACGATCGAGACGCCTTCGGCCTGGGTCAGTGCCACCACCAGCGGCTGCTGCCAGTCGGTCATGAAGCCGGGGTGGACGTCCGTTTCGAGGACCAGGGGGTTCAGCTTTCCGCCCTTGTGGTAGAACCGGATCCCGTCCTCGCCGATATCCATACCGCCACCAACTTTGCGGTAGGTGTTCAGGAAGGTCATCATGTCGCGCTGGGAGGCGCCCTCAACGAAGATGTCGCCGCGGGTCACCAGCGCAGCCGATGCCCAGGAGGCCGACTCGTTGCGGTCCGAGAGGGCACGGTGGTTGTAGCCGCCCAGGTCGCGGACGCCCTCGATGCGGATGGTGCGGTCCGTCTGGACGCTGATGATGGCGCCCATCTTCTGCAGCACGGCGATGAGGTCGATGATTTCCGGTTCGGTGGCAGCACCGGAAAGCTCCGTGATGCCTTCCGCGCGCGTGGCGCTCAGCAGGACCTGCTCGGTGGCCCCCACCGACGGGTACGGGAGCGAAATCTTGGCGCCGTGCAGTCCCTTGGGCGCCGAAATGTGGATGCCGCCGGGGCGTTTTTCCACGACCGCGCCGAACTGGCGCAGGACGTCCAGGTGGTAGTCGATGGGCCGGTCGCCGATCTTGCAGCCGCCAAGATCCGGGATGAAGGCTTCGCCGATCGCGTGGATCAGCGGCCCGCACAGCAGGATGGGAATACGCGAGTCGCCGGCGTGGGCATCGATGGCAGTGCTCGACGCCGTCTTTGCAGCCTTGGGATCGAGGGTCAGGTCACCGCTGACCGGGTCTTTGTCCACGGTCACGCCGTGCAGCTGCAGCAGGGAGGTGACGACCTCCACGTCCTTGATTTCCGGCACGTTCCGCAGCACCGACGGTTCGTTGCCCAGCAACGCCGCCACCATTGCCTTGGGGACAAGGTTCTTTGCCCCCCGGACGCTGACGCGGCCTGTCAGCGGGACACCGCCGCGGATTGTCAGAACACTACTCATATACCGGTTTCCTCACGATCACTAGCCCCCAAAACCTTGCAAAGGCTCCAACCAAGCATAGGAGGTCGCGTTACCGAACCGAAATAAGCGGGCACCGGCGGCGGGGCGTGGCGGGGCCCGCACCCGCCGCCGGACGGCGCACCGGAGCTAGGAAATCTTAGCCGGCAGGGTCTTGGGTTTGAAAGCCGGGCGGGTGGCCTCATAGGCCGTGATGTCGGCCTCGTGCTGGAGGGTCAGCCCAATATCGTCCAGGCCTTCCAGGAGCCGCCAGCGGGTGTAGTCGTCGATCTCAAAGGGTGCAACGATGTTGCCGCATACCACCGTCTTGGATTCGAGGTCCACCGTGACCTGGGTCCCCGGGGCGTTCTCGAGTTCCTTCCAGATGAGCTCGATGTCGTCCTGGGCCACCTGGGCGGCCAGAAGACCCTGCTTGCCGGAGTTCCCGCGGAAAATATCGGCGAACCGGGAAGACAGCACGGCCTTGAAGCCGTAGTCCTTCAACGCCCAGACCGCATGCTCGCGGGAGGAGCCGGTACCGAAGTCGGGGCCGGCCACCAACACCGAACCCGCGTTGTACGGCTCCTGGTTCAGGATGAAGGACGGGTCCTTCCGCCATGCCGAGAACAGGGCGTCCTCGAAGCCGGTCCGGGTGATCCGCTTGAGGTACACCGCGGGGATGATCTGGTCGGTGTCGACGTTGCTCTGGCGCAGCGGGACGCCGGTGCCGGTGTGCTTGGTGAACTTTTCCATGGTGTTGTCCTAGGCTGCGTCGATGCGGATGGCGGCGGGTTCAGGAGCCGGGTCAAGGTCCGACGGCGAGCTGAGCGTGCCGCGCACGGCCGTGGCTGCCGCCACCACTGGCGAGACCAGGTGGGTACGGCCGCCCTTGCCCTGGCGTCCTTCGAAGTTGCGGTTGGAGGTGGAGGCGCACCGCTCCCCCGGCTCCAGCTGGTCCGGGTTCATGCCCAGGCACATCGAGCAGCCGGCAAACCGCCATTCGGCACCGAAGTCCTTGAACACACGGTCCAGGCCTTCGGCCTCCGCTTCGAGGCGGACCCGGGCCGACCCGGGCACCACCAGCATGCGGACCTGCGGATCCTTTTCGCGGCCGCGGATGATGTCCGCGGCCGCGCGCAGGTCCTCGATCCGGGAGTTGGTGCAGGAACCGAGGAAAACGGTGTCCACGCGGATGTCCTTCATGGGCGTCCCGGCTTCCAGGCCCATGTACTGCAGGGCACGTTCCGCGGCGGCCTTGGCGTTCTCGTCACCAAAGTCCTCGGGGGACGGAACCGTCTGGGACAGGGACACGCCCTGGCCCGGGTTGGTGCCCCAGGTGACGAACGGCTCCAGCGCGTCGGCGTCGAGGTCCACCTGGACGTCAAAGCTAGCGTCGTCGTCGGTCTTCAGCGTGTTCCAGTATTCGACGGCGGCGTCCCACTCAGCGCCCTCGGGCGCATGCGGGCGGCCAAACATGTAGTCGTAGGTGGCCTGGTCAGGTGCCACCATGCCTGCCCTGGCGCCGGCTTCGATGGACATGTTGCAGATGGTCATCCGCGCTTCCATGGACAGTGCCCGGATGGCCGATCCGCGGTATTCCAGCACGTAGCCCTGGCCTCCGCCGGTACCGATTTTCGCGATCACGGCGAGGATGATGTCCTTGGCGGTGACGCCGGGGCGCAGCGTGCCCTCCACGTTGATGGCCATGGTCTTGAACGGCTTCAGCGACAGGGTCTGGGTGGCCATGACGTGCTCCACCTCGGAGGTGCCGATGCCCATGGCCAGCGCACCGAAGGCGCCGTGGGTGGACGTGTGTGAGTCGCCGCAGACCACCGTCATGCCGGGCTGGGTGAGGCCCAACTGGGGACCGACGACGTGGACAATGCCCTGCTCGGCGTCACCCAGGCTGTGCAGCCGGACCCCGAACTCCGCACAGTTGTTGCGCAGGGTCTGGATCTGGGTGCGGCTCGTGAGATCGGCAATGGGCTTGTCAATGTCCAGGGTGGGCGTGTTGTGGTCCTCGGTGGCGATGGTCAGGTCCGGCCGGCGCAGCTTGCGCCCGGCCAGCCGCAGGCCTTCAAACGCCTGCGGGGACGTGACTTCATGGACCAGGTGGAGGTCGATGTACAGAAGGTCGGGCTGGGCGTTGGCACCATCGCCGTCACCTTTGCGCACCACGTGTGCGTCCCAGACCTTCTCGGCCAATGTCTTTCCCATGGCCATCTCCCTTCACTGCTGTTTGGCTGAATAGTCCAACTGAATCAGGAGGGCTCCGCGCTGCGCCACCCGAAAGATTTGCATCTCAGATAATGAGACGGCAATATCATTACATGGACAATTCTAGTGGAGTCGGTGTCATTGATAAAGCGGCCCAGGTGCTCGATGCCCTGGAGGCAGGGCCCACGACGCTGGCGCAGCTTGTGGCGGCCACCGGCCTGGCCCGGCCCACCGTCCACCGCCTCGCTTTGGCGCTGGTCCACCACCGGCTGGTCAGCCGCGACATCCAGGGCAGGTTCGTGCTCGGCAGCAGGCTCGTTGAACTTGCCTCCGCAGCCGGCGAGGACCGCCTCATCGCTTCCGCCGGCCCCGTGCTCATGCAGTTGCGCGATGCCACAGGCGAAAGCGCCCAGATCTTCCGGCGCCAGGGCGACTGGCGCGTGTGCGTCGCGTCCGCCGAGCGCCCCATCGGCCTGCGCGACACCATCCCCGTAGGCACCCAGCTGTCCATGAAGGCGGGCTCAGCAGCGCAGGTCCTGCTCGCGTGGGAGGACCACGACCGGCTCCTTGAGGGCCTGCAGTCGGCCCGCTTCACGCCCACCGTCCTGGCAGGCGTACGACGGCGGGGCTGGGGACAGAGCCTCGGTGAACGCGAGCCGGGGGTTGCCTCAGTCTCGGCACCGGTGCGGGGTCCGTCCGGCAGGGTGATCGCCGCCGTCTCCATCTCCGGCCCGATCGAACGCTTGACCCGCCAGCCGGGACGCCTGCATGCGGAAGTGGTCTGCAACGCAGGACGCATCCTGACCGAAGCGCTGCGAAAGAACAACGACTGAGACCTCCCGCCCGCCCGGCGGCCGGGGCCGCTAGGCTGTGCCCATGGGCAGCTATGCGGTGTTCCTCCGCGGCATCAATGTTGGCGGAATCAATATCAAGATGGCGGACCTTCGGGACGCACTGAAGAAGTGTGGCTTTCCGGACGCCAAGACCCTGCTGGCGAGCGGCAACGTGGTGCTCTCCAGCAGCCTGGACGCGGCAGCCGTAAAGCACGAGTGCGAAAAGTGCCTCCGTGCAGCCTTTGGCTACGAGGCGTGGGTGGTGGTCCTGGACGCCGGCCGGGTGGGCGATCTGGTGGATGCCTGCCCCTATCCGGAAGACGACAAGTCCACCCACGCCTACATCACCATTTCCTCCGACACCGCAGTCCTGGACGAACTGGAGGCGGCCGGCTCAGCCCTGGAAGGCCAGGACCAGCAGCGGCTGTCCCCGGAGGCGCTTGCCTGGCTGGCTCCTGTGGGTGGAACCCTGGATAACCCCTTCAGCAAGATCAGCGCCAAGGCGAAATTCAAGGCCGCAACCACCACCCGCAACCTGCGTACGCTGATCAAGGTCCGCGACGCCGCGCGTGCCCTGGCCGCGGGCTAACCACCAGCCCTAAGCGTGCCCGGCTTTTTTTAATGCCTCATTGAAGGACGCCAGCCTGCCGACCTCCGTCTCCACCGGCTCCACCACCAGGTCCTGCGCCGCGGCTGCAACTGAACTGTTGAGCCGTCGTCGTGCCCTGCCTGCCCTCGCCCGGGCAGCCCCGGCTGCAATGAAACGCCCGGTGAGCGCCAGGAAGATCCCCAACACCAGGCCAAAGGCGATCATCAGGGTGGGCACGGGCCACCCCTCCGCGCGCGGCACCTCCGGCACCGGCAGCTGCAGGTAGGCAAGCCCGGCCAGGACGCCAAGCCAGCCCAGGCCGCCCAGCACCGTCAGCAGCGCCAGCCACTGCACCACGTTGAACGCACCCCACCACCACGCCTTGCGGTTGGCACCAAGGTCGGTTCCGGCAATGGCCTGGTCAAGTGCATCGGGCAGCCGGTCCCGGCCCGCCCTGGCGGCCCCCCGGATCGCCGCCCGCCAGGGGCCAGGTGCTCCGGCACTGGCTGCGTCCGCGAATTCCCTGACGGCCGCGTCCGTCCGGGCACGTTCCGGTGCGCCGGCCGGAGGCAATGACGTCCTGTTCAGGCCGGAAGGAGAACTGCTGCGGAGATTGAGCCGCCGCAACGGGTCAACACGGAACCTGGAGAGCCAGCGGGTTACCGGCCAGCCCGTTCGGCGCACGGATTCGAGGCGGTAGGACTGGTCGACGGCGCGCACCACGGCAGGCACGTTTGCCGCAAGGGCCAGTTCGTCAGCGAGGCGCGTCCGGTCGGCGGAACGGATCCCTGCAGCCTCGCCGTCACCGGCCGCAAGCCGCAGGTCGCCGGCCGCCCTGGTGATATCGGCTTCCAGCCGCCGGGACAGGGCCTGCCGCTGGACCGCCACCTTCCGGATCGCCGCGCGCACGTCAGCAACCCCCGCCCCGGTCAGGGCGGACGAAGGAAGCACCCGCACCTGTCCCAGCCCTTCACCGGCAAGGATTGCGTGCAGCGAGTCAAGCACCGGCTTCACGTCGTGCGCGGGCAACCGGTCCACCTGGTTCAGGACCACGAGCGTGACGGCCCCGTGGGACGCCAGTGGCGACAGGAATCCGTTATGGACGGCCGCATCGGCATACTTCTGCGGATCCAGCACCCAGACCAGGACGTCCACCATGCCCACCATTCGCTGTACGATCTCCCGGTTGGCGGTGCGGGTGGAGTCGAAATCAGGAAGGTCCAGCAGGATCAGCCCGGTCTGTTCGTCGGCGAAGCCCTCCACCGGGGCTGCGTGGTGGCGGTTCCCCACCTCGAGCCAGTCAAGGAGTGCTTCGCTGCCTGCTGCTCCCCAGACACCTGCCAAAGGTTCCGAGGTCGTGGGACGGCGGGCTGCCGCCGTCGCGATTTCCGCGCCGCTGACGGCGTTGAAAAGGGACGACTTGCCGCTTCCCGTTGCCCCGAAGAAACCCACCACCGTGTGGTCGCCCGATAGGGAACGGCGGGAACTTGCACGTTCCAGGACGCCGAACGCTTCGTGCAGCGCCTGGTCCGGGAGAACACCCTCCCCCAGTTCACGGGCGTCCTGGAGAGCCTGGAGCCGGCTGTCCAGCCGCGAGGATTCCCGCGCCCCGCTGTGGCGGCTCACGCGCGATCCGCCAGCCGGGCCAGCTCTCTTGCCTGGCCGGCAAGCGTTTGGGCCAGGGCTGGATTGCCTGCCGGCAACCGCTGCAGGAACTTCTGCTGCTCGTCCATCAGCAGCTGTTGGCAACGCGCCGCCAGGTCCTCCCGTGCCTTGTCCGCCATCCGGCGCACGGCGTCCTCCCCGAACACCGCCTCCAGCAGGCGCTGGCCTACGACGGCGGTCCCACCGGCCACGCCGATCTCAAGACCCGTCAGTCCCGCCGTCATGGAGAAGACCACGATCATCAGCGCGGCACCGAGCCCGTTAATCCCGAGGGACAGCCAGCGCGCCTGGGTGCGTTTCCCCTGGCCTTCGGTGCGGATCAGCGCCATCAGCGCTTCCTGCCAGGCCCGGATCTCCGCGGCCGCCCGGTCGGCGAATCCGGGCGACGTGCCCGACAGGTCGTCCGAAGCCAGCAACTGCCGTCCTGCCGGGTCTGAGCGCCACCGCCGGTCTGTGTCCTCGGCAGCGTTGGCTGCTTCGTCGATGATGACAGCCTGCAGGCCGGTCTCGATGGCTGCCTCCACCCGCACCGCCGGCGCCGGTTCACCCCGGAAGAAGGCCCCCAGGCGGTCCCTGAACCGGCCCACATTCTGCTCCAGGGCGCGGAAGAATTCACCGGTGCCCACGAAGTCCTGCCAGCGGGCCAGCACCTCGCCCCGCAGCAGGGCCCCGTCACGGCTGGCGTCCAGGATCCGGGTGGCCGCATCCCCGTATGCCGCCACGGCGTCGGATTCAAGCCGGGCGGCCGCCCGTTCCTGTTCATTCACAGAACCGGCGAGGTCCGCAACGCGCTGGGCCAAAGCGCGGACTGTCCCGTTCAAGGTCCGGCGCGCCACGTCGGCCCGCCCCGCGGCATCAGAAGCCAGGGACGCCAGCCACCCCTGCAGCTCAGCCACGGCTTCCGCGGGCAGCATGCCATGTGGATCCAGGACCGTTTCGGCAATGATGAACAGGCGGCTTCCTGCCAGCCCCTCGCGGTCCAGCAGCCCCCGGAGGTCCTGGCTCACCTCGGCTTCGGCACCCACTGGCACGCGGTCCAGCACCACGGCCACCGTAATGTCCCGGGCGGCGGCGTCCAGAAGGAGCTTCCACGGGACGGCGTCGGCGTACCGGTTGGCTGTTGTGACAAACACCCAGAGGTCTGCCGCTGCCAGCAACTGCCCGGCGAGCAGGCGGTTCTGGTCGGAGATGGAGTCGACGTCGGGCGCGTCGAGGATGGCGATGCCTGCAGGAACTGCCGGATCAGCGAGCAGCACCAGCGAGTCGGTGGCGCCGGCCGGCTCCCCCGCCTGGCCCCCGGGCACGGGACTGACCGCGAGGGTTCCGCGGATCCTGCTGAGCCCGGGAAGGACCCGCTGGGCTTCAAACCAGGTTGCTTCAGCGGGATTGTGCAGCAGGATGGGCTGGCGGGTAGTGGGGCGGATGGCGCCGGCGCGGGTGACCGGGTGCCCCACGAGCCCGTTCACGAGGGTGGACTTGCCGGCACCGGTGGAACCGCCGACGACGGCAAGCAAGGGGGCGTCAAGGCTGCGGTACCGCGGAAGGATGTAGTCATCCAGCTGCGCCCTTGCGGCTGAGGCATCGCGGCGGGCCTGGTCTGCGCCCGGCAGGGCCAACGGCAGCGTGACGTCATCCAGGCCGCTCCGGATTTCTTCCAGCAGCGACACCGCGGCCAGGGCATGCGGTGGAGGCTGGGAAGGGCGGCCGTGCTCATTGTGGGAGGTCACAGCAACATCATGCCAGTTGAGCGTTCCCCGGAGCGCCGGCGCGGCGCGGCGGCCAGCCGGGACGCACAACGCGCCATCACCTTCTGCAGCCTTTTGGGCGACGCCGTGGAGGGTCAGGGGGCGGCTGCGGAAGATAAAACAAAAATGGCCCCGGGCTGTTGCCCGGGACCATTTCCGATGGTGACCCCAGCGGGATTCGAACCCGCGTTACCGCCGTGAGAGGGCAGCGTACTAGGCCGCTATACGATGGGGCCATGCACTTCCGGCAGCGTTTCCGCTGCTCAAGCTCAGTGAGTATTTCACACACTTTGCTGTGGTTTCAAATCGGAAAACCGAGTCGAAACCTGCTGCTTTGCGGCTGTAAACAGCCTCCAAACCAGAGCTGGGATACCAGGACTCGAACCTAGAATGACGGTACCAGAAACCGTAGTGTTGCCAATTACACCATATCCCATTGGCACTTTCGGGCCGGTTTTCAGGGCATTTTCCCTGCTCCGTGCGCCTCAGCACGAGAAATTACTTTACCCGAGACTCCCGGCTCGCACAAATCGAGGACTGCGCAAGCGCGGGACAACCTCGTCGGCCGATTTGAGCAACCCTTGCCCGCTCCCCGATCATATGGTTACCCTCGAGTAAGTTACCCATCAGTAACAACTCCCTCGCCCCGCCTGTGGGGCACCCACGAGGAAAATGGGAACGCCTTACCAGCCACGGTTTTCGCCACCCGGGCAGCGTCGTCCGGCGGAAAGTTAGGAAGTGTCAGCGTTGACAACCCGCACAGCAACCATTGCCGCAGCCAGGCCCAGACCCCGGTCCATCGCGATCATCGCTTTGTCCCTGTTGCTCGTTCTATTCCTAGCGTTTTACACCTACCTCACGGGCCAGATCTCAAACGGCGCAGCACAGCTGATGGACGGCGCCGAGCAGGCCGCTGCAGGCGCGGCACAACTCAAGGACGGGTCTGGGCAGCTGGCCGCAGGGGCTGGCGCAGCGAACAAGGGCGCGGTCCAGGTGAAGGACGGCTCCGTCAAGGTCAAGGACGGAAGTGCCCAGCTGAATACCGGGGCCGCCGCCCTGCAGGCTGGCGCCGGGAAGATCTTTTCCGGAGTCCGGGACCAGCTGGCGCCGGGGGTGGACAAGCTGCATGCCGGCACCACCAAGCTGCAGAATGACGTCCTGAACAAACTCGTCCCGGGCGTTTACCAAGTGGATGACGGCGCCCGGAAGCTCCAGGCCGGTGCCGTGGCTCTATCCGCGGCCCTGACCCCCACTGCTGCCGGAAACGCGCCGAACAACCTTGCCGATGGTGCTGGACAACTGGCAGCGGGCACAGGGCAGCTCGCGGCCGGGGCTGGCCAACTCGATGCCGGCGCCACCAGCCTCAGCGCCGGGACCGCGGCCCTGAAGAACGGAACAGCCCAGCTGAAGGGCTACCCCGGCGCAGGCAACGATCCCACAAAGGGCGACGGGCTCGCTGCGCTCAGCCAGGGGCTGGACCAGCTTGAAGCGGCGGCGAACGGGCCCCAGGGCCTGGTGCCCCTGGCAGTGATCAAGGACCAGATCGCCAAACTGGCCGATGGTGGCCGGCGGGCCTACGCAGGGGCGGGGCAGCTTGACGCGGGAGCCGCGAAGCTGAACGACGGCGCCGGGCAGCTTAAGGCCGGAACCGGCAGTTTGAACACCGGAGCCGGCCAGGTGAACGACGGCGCGGGCCGGCTGAAGGCGGGCTTCGCCACGTTGGCCGAAAAGCTCAATGCGACGGACCCGCAAAACCCGGGCGTGGTTCTGGGAACCTCCATGCTGGCCGACGGCACGGCCAAGATCAGGGTAGGAATGGACGGCGTCCCGGGCAACTCGGACAGCCCCGGCCTGATCTACGCCGCAAACAACCTGCAGGACGGCACCACCAAGCTCAGCGCGGGAATCAACGGCGCGGGCGATCCGGCCAATCCGGGCCTGCTGGCCGGAACCGAGGCGCTCTCGGACGGCACCGTGGCGCTGAGCAGTGGCACGGGCCAGCTGCAGGCCGGATCCGCCCAGCTGGCTGACGGAACAGGACAGCTGGCGGACGGTAACGGCAAGCTGGACGATGGCTCGGGCAAGCTCGCCGATGGTGCGGGCAAGCTGGCCGACGGAAATTCGAGAATCGCGGCGGGAACGCAGGAGCTGCACTCGAAGGTGGCTGCTGTGTCGCCGTCGTCGTGGCTGGACAGCCCCGCAGTCGCGCTGCTGCTGGTAGCTATGCTCGTTGCCGCCGCTGTAGGAGCATACCTGGCTCTCCGAAGGCGTTCCCTGCGCCCTGCAGCGGCGGCCTGACAGCGGAAGCACCTTCGTCCACGCGGCCGCGGTCCTGAAAGCAGGGCCGCGGCCGCCAGGTGCGGAGGCCTACTGCAGCAGCTGGTCCAGGGAGGCCAGCATGCCGCCCTCGAAGCCCTCCACGACCTCGCCGCCACGGTTGAGCCACACGCCCACCAGGCCGGCCGCCGTCGAACCTTCCGCGTCCAGCAGCCGGTTGTCACCCACATACAGCGTTTCGGCCGGAGCAGTGCCCAAAAGCCTGACACCTTCAAGGTAGATGGCGGCATTGGGCTTGGCGACACCCAGCGTGTCGGTACCCACCAGATGGGTGATCCGCTCCAGCCCGGCCCCGTCCAGCTTTGCCCGCTGGTAATCGTGGACATTGTTGCTCACTGCACCATAGGGGATGCCCGCACTGTCCAGGACGTCCAGCAGCGGCAGGACGTCCGGAAACGGCCTGACGTAGGCGGGCTGCTTCTCCATGTAGGCACTCAGCCACCGGTGCGATTCCTCGCCGTCGGCAAGTTCCACGCCGAAGTGACCCAGGGCTGCCCGGCCCCGGAGCAGGCGCTGTTCGTTGAACGTCAGCTCACCTGCCAGGTAGCGGTCGTAGTAATGCGTGGTTTCGTGCGTGAAGATGCGGCCGAACCGCTCCCACCCCGCCTGGTCCAGGCCGGGCAGGAGGTGTTCGCTGACCTCCCGCAGGGCGGTGGTCATTGAATATTCGAGGTCCACCAGGGTGTCATCGATGTCGAACAGGACGCCCCGGACAGTACCGAAAGGGGTCTCCAACACGCCGGCGCGTGCCTGGCTGGGGGCCGGCATCAGCCGCGGAAGGCGCGGAGCCGGCGCAGGGAGGACTCCTTGCCCAGGATCACCATGGACTCAAACAGCGGCGGCGAAACGCGGCGGCCGGAAACCGCCGTGCGCACCGGTCCGAAGGCGAGCCGCGGCTTGATTCCCATGTCCTCCACCAGGGCCTGCTTGAGTGCAGCCTGGATGTTCTCCGCCGTCCAGTCCTCCACCGGTTCCAGGGCGGCAAGGGCTGCGTCCAGCACCTCGGGAAGGTTCTCCGGAAGGCCTTTGCGCGCGTCATCGGCAATATCCACGGCGTCGTCCGACTTGAACAGGAACGCGAGCATCACGGGCGCTTCGCCCAGCAGCGTGATGCGCTCCTGGACCAGGGGTGCCGCTTCGGTCAGGATCTCCTCCTCGCGGTCGGTCAGGATCTCCCCCACCAGGCCTGCCTCGCGCAGGTAGTGCGCCACCCGGTCCCGGAACACCTTGGGCTCCAGCATGCGGACGTGGGTCCCGTTGATGGCTTCGGCCTTCTTCAGGTCGAAGCGTGCGGGGTTGCCCAGGACGTCGTGGATATCGAAGTGCTCCACGAGCTGTTCCACCGTGAAGATGTCCTCGTCCGCGCTCAGGGACCAGCCCAGCAGGGACAGGTAGTTCAGCAGCCCTTCCGGAATGAAGCCCCGCTCGCGGTGCAGGAACAGGCTTGACTCGGGGTCCCGCTTGGACAGTTTCTTGTTGCCGTGGCCCATGACGTAGGGCAGGTGGCCGAACTCGGGCATGTACTCGGCAACGCCGATGGCGTACAGCGCCCGGTACAGGGCAACCTGGCGCGGCGTGGAGCTGAGCAGGTCCTCGCCGCGGAGCACGTGGGTAATGCCCATCAGGGCGTCATCCACGGGGTTGACCAGGGTGTACAGCGGCGCACCGTTGGCCCGCACCACGGCGAAGTCGGGGACGGACCCTGCCTTGAAGGTGATATCGCCCCGGACCAGGTCCGTGAACGTGATGTCCTCATCCGGCATGCGCAGGCGGAGCACAGCCTGGCGGCCCTCCGACCGGTACTGTGCCAGCTGCTCATCCGTCAGGTGCCGGTCAAAACCGTCATAGCCAAGCTTCGGGTCCCGGCCGGCGGCGCGGTGCCGTGCCTCGATCTCTTCCGGGGTGGAGAAGGACTCGTAGATGAACCCTGCCTCATGGAGCCGCTTGATGACGTCCTGGTAGATGTCGCCGCGCTGGGACTGCCGGTAAGGCTCATGCGGGCCGCCCACCTCCACGCCCTCGTCCCAGTCGATGCCCAGCCACTTCAGCGCGTCCAGCAGCTGGTGGTAGCTTTCCTCGCTGTCGCGCGCCGCGTCGGTGTCCTCGATCCGGAAGACCAGCGTGCCCTTGGTGTGGCGCGCGTAGGCCCAGTTGAACAGGGCTGTCCGGATCAGGCCGACGTGCGGGGTACCCGTGGGCGAGGGGCAGAAACGGACGCGGACCGGCGTTTCGGCGGTGACGGGGGGGATGGAGGCAGCGGGTGACGAAGAAGCGATACTCATAGTGGCTTCAACTTTACCCGCCTGGCCGTGTGCGGCCTTCCGGCCCGGCAGGGAAGTGCTAGCGGCGGACGATGGGGTTGGAGAGCCGGCCGATGCCCTCGATTTCCACCTCGAAGCGGTCGCCCTCCTTGACCAGGCCCACGCCGGCGGGCGTGCCGGTCATGATCACGTCGCCGGGCAGCAGGGTGAACGCCTGCGACACCACCGACACCAGTTCGCGCACGCCCCGGATCATCTGGCTGGTGCTGCCGTCCTGGCGCACCTCGCCGTTGAGGCGGCCCTGGATCTGCAGGTCTTCCGTGTCCAGGTCGGTCTCGATCCAGGGCCCCAGCGGCGCCGAGGTGTCGAAGCCCTTGGCCCGGGTCCACTGCAGGTCCGTCTTTTGGACATCGCGGGCCGTGAGGTCGTTGCCGCAGGTGTACCCGAAGATGACGTCGTCCACGCGGTCTTCCGGCACGTCCTTGCAGATGCGGCCGATGACCACGCAGAGTTCGGCCTCGAAGGAGACCTCTTCGGAGAATTCCGGCAGCACCACGGGATCATTGGGGCCCACCACAGATGTGTTGGGCTTCAGGAACAGCAGCGGCTGGGCCGGTACCTCATTGCCGAGCTCATGGGCGTGCTCCACGAAGTTCCGGCCCACACCGATCACCTTGCTCCGGGGAATGATGGGCGCCAGCAGCCGAACGTCCTCCAGCTTGTGGCGCACCGGCGTGCGCTCCACGCCATTGAAGAACGGGTCGCCGTGGATGACAGTGATTTCCTCACTGCCGGGTGCACCTTCCACAACGCCGTACAGGGGATCGGAATCGACGACAAACCTGGCAATACGCATGGCTCCTACCCTACCGTCCCGCCGGCGCCGCCTGCCCTTCGCCGCCGCGCAGGTAGGAGAGTTGTGCGGCCACCGACAGTTCGGCGGCGCGCCGGACGGAAGGCCCGACGCCGGCATAGACAGCGTCGGCCACCTCATCGACGGTCGCGTCCCGGCCCAGCCGCTCAAGTGCGGCACGGATTTGCGCCAGCCGATCCTCCCGGTGCGTCCGGTAATCGCGGGCGGCGGCTGCCAGGGAGGGCAGTAGCGGACCATGTGCCGGCAGCACGGTGGCAGGGCCCAGTGCCTCCAGCCGGCCCAGGGAGGCGAGGTAGTCACCCAGCGTCCCGTCCGGGTAGTCCAGCACGGTGGTCCCACGGCCGAGGATGGTGTCCCCCGTCAGCACAGAGCCGGCCTGCCCGTCGGCGGGCAGGTGGAAGCAGACGGAGTCGGAGGTGTGGCCCGGCGTGGCCACCACCGAGATCTCCAGGCCCGCCGCCCGGATAATTTCCCCGCGGGCCAGGGGTTCTCCCCCGCCGTGGCAGTGGCGTGGGTCCAGGGCGCGGACCGGTGCGCCCGTCAGTTCATGCAGGCGGGCAGAACCCGCCGTGTGGTCGGCGTGGCGGTGGGTCACCAGGATCAGTTCCACGGGGCCAACGCCGGCCAGTGCAGCCAAGTGCGCTTCATCCTCGGGACCGGGATCCACCACCACCGCGGCGGCTTGTCCGGGGGCGCCCAGGATGTAGGAGTTGGTGCCGTCCAAACTCATGGGGCCGGGGTTGGGGGCAAGGATGAACTGCGTGAGCCCGGTGCTGCGCTGCAGGACGGGCCCGGAATCGAAAGTCACCAACCCATCCTTGCATCCGCGGCCGTCCCTCCCCCAGCCCGTCCCACGCACGCCGGCGGAATAGAACAGCGGCGGCTCCGGGTTGGCAACCAATGACACCAACACGATCTCCACCAGGAAGCCGGATACCGCCCCATGAGCACAACAACACTCTCAGACCTCCTCGCACAAGCGGACGCGGACGGCCACGACCATTCGGCCACCGAAAAGGCCACGGGGTTGCTGCACGTCCACAATCACGCCACGGGCAGCATCGTCTGGTTTCCCACGTGGAAGAAGTTCCGTGAAACGGCGGACTGGGCGCGCGCCGTCGGCAGCACCACCGCGGAACTGGGCGCCGCCGCGGCGCCCGCCGACCAGGCAGGTGCCGCAATCCTGGCCGCAGACCTGGAATCCCTGCTGGACCAGGCCTCCCGGTCCAGCGACGCCAACATCTTCGTGCAGGAGAACCTCACCAGCCACCTGACGCGGACCTGGGCCGTTGGGGACGCCGTGGCCAAGGCCAACGGGAAGGACCTGTTCACCGGCGGCCTCACCCCCTCCGTCTTCGCCGGCTACCCCTATGACGTCTACGCCCAGGACGGCGGCGCCTTTGCCACCTCGCTCTGGAACGACATCATCGACGCCCGGCGCAACCGGGCCCTGGCGGAGGAAGCCGCGCGTAAGGCACTCAAGCCGGTGTCGCGCAAGGCCATGAAGAACGCCGCCCGCAAGGCAGGACGGCGCTAACGAGCCACTGCGGGCCGGGACGCAGAACGGCGCCTGCCAGACAAAAGTCCGGCAGGCGCCGTCGTACGAACCGAAGGAACTGGACTACGCCAGGCGGGTGAGCCAGCCGTGGGTGTCCGGTTCGGCGCCCGTCTGGATGCCCAGGAGCTTTTCGCGGATGGCCATGGTGACTTCGCCGGCCTTGGCGTCCTCGGAGCCAATGAACTCGGTGGCGTCCTTCAGGACCCCGATGGGGGTGATGACGGCTGCCGTGCCGCAGGCGAACACTTCGGTGATGGCGCCGGACGCCACGCCGTCGCGCCACTCGTCGAGGGTGATCTTCCGCTCGGAAACTTCGCGGCCCATGTCCTTGGCCACCTGGATCACGGACATCCGGGTGACGCCTTCCAGGATGGTGCCGGTGAGCGCGGGCGTGGCCAGGGACCCGTCCTTCATAACGAAGAACACGTTCATGCCGCCCAGCTCTTCCACGGCGTTATCGTTGGCCTGGTCCAGGAACAGCACCTGCTTGCAGCCGTTGGCTTCCGCTTCCTGCTGCGCGATCAGTGAGGCTGCGTAGTTGCCGCCGCACTTTGCGTCGCCGGTGCCGCCGCGGCCGGCGCGGGCGTACTGGCGCGAGATCCAGATGGAGACGGGCTTGAGCTCACCGCCGAAGTAGTTCCCGGCCGGCGATGCGATCACCCGGAACGAGACCTCACGGGCCGCACGGACGCCCAGGAACGCCTCCGTGGCGATCATGAAGGGCCGCAGGTACAGTGCCTCACCGTCGCCGGAGGGCACCCATTCCTTGTCGACGGCCACCAGTTCGCGGATGGCGCCGAGGAAGTATTCGGCCGGCAGTTCCGGCAGGGCCAGCCGGCGGGCGGACTTGTTCAGCCGCGCCGCGTTGGCCTCGGGCCGGAAGGTCCAGACGGAGCCGTCGGCGTGCCGGTAGGCCTTAAGTCCTTCGAAGATCTCCTGGCCGTAGTGGAATACGGCTGCGGAGGGGTCCAGGACGATCGGCCCGTAGGGCTCGATCCGGGCGTCGTGCCAGCCGCCGTTGCCGTCCGCGTCCACGCTGTAGTCGACGATGGCGGTGTGGTCGGTGAAGTAGTTGCCGAATCCCGGGTTTGCCAGGATGGCTGCACGCTCTTCGGCAGACTTCGGGTTCTCCGAGGGCTGCCTGGTGAATTCGACGCCATGGGCGGTCTGAGTCATGGTTCCTCCACGATCGGCCGCCCGGGGTTCAGCGCTGAACGGAAAGGCGGCATTTGGTGATTCGAGTAAAGCTTACGCCCGATGCCGGCGGCCCCGGCGCGGGCTACAGGCCGGCGGCGATGGCGTCGCCCACGGCACTGGTACTGCGTGCGGTGCCGTCGCGCTTTTCGACGTCGGCAACCACTGCAGCTTCGATCCTGCGGGCAGCTTCCGTGTAGCCCAGGTGGTCCAGCAGGAGCGCCGCGGAGAGGATTGCCGCGGTGGGGTCTGCCTTGCCCTGGCCGGCGATGTCCGGCGCAGACCCATGGACCGGCTCGAACATGGATGGCGCGGTGCGGTCCATGTTGATGTTGCCGGAGGCGGCAAGGCCGATGCCGCCGGTGATGGCCGCGGCGAGGTCTGTGATGATGTCACCGAACAGGTTGTCAGTGACAATCACGTCGAAGCGGGACGGGTCAGTGACCATGAAAATGGTGGCGGCGTCCACGTGCAGGTAATCGTGGGTGACCTCGGGGAATTCCTGCGCCACGGCCTCGACGGTGCGCTTCCACAGGTGCCCGGCAAAGACCAGGACGTTGTGCTTGTGGACCAGGGTGACGTGCTTGCGTTCCCGCAGGCTGGCGCGGCGGAAGGCGTCGCGGACCACGCGCTCCACGCCGTGGGCCGTGTTCAGGGAGACCTCGGTGGCTACCTCATGCGGAGTACCCGCGCGCAAGGTGCCGCCGTTGCCCACGTACGGGCCTTCGGTTCCTTCGCGCACCACGATGAAGTCAATAGTGCCGGGGTTGGCAAGCGGGCTGCCGACCGTTCCGTAGAGCCGTGAAGGCCGCAGGTTGACGTAGTGGTCCAGGCTGAAGCGCAGCTTGAGGAGCAGCTCACGCTCAATGATTCCGGACGGGATCCGGGTATCGCCGGGAGCGGCCCCCACGGCGCCGAAGAGGATGGCATCGCGCGTCCTCAGGTCTGCCAGGACGTCATCCGGCAGGGTCTCCCCCGTGGCGAGCCAGTGCTCGGCGCCGAGTTCATAGTGCGTGGGCTTAAGTTCCACGCCCTCCGCCGCCACAGCCTTTTCCAGCACTTTGAGGGCCTCGGCAATGACTTCGGGCCCGATGCCGTCGCCGGGAATAACTGCAAGATCGATGGTGGATGCGCTCATGTTTTCAGGGTAGCCAAGACGACCACATAGTGGTCAAACCGTCTCAGGTTTTGGACAGGAGCGCGTCCGCCGAGGTTCTGCGGGGGTCCTACTCTGCGGGTTCCTCGAACTTCGGGAACACGGGGGTGGGGGCAGGCAGCGGGGTGCCTGGGACGATCGGCGTGGCGACGGCGGCGAACTGCCGTGCGTCGCCTTCGGCCTGGCCGAGCGCGTCCAGGAGTTGGGCAGCAGCGTCGGGCATGACCGGCTGTGCGAGGATGGCCACGATCCGCAGCACCTCCAGCGTTACGTACAGCACGGTGTTCATGCGTTCGACGTCGGTCTTCCGCAGCACCCAGGGCGCCTGCTCGGCGAAGTAGGCGTTGGTGTGGTGCAGCACCGCCCAGATGGCTTCCAGGGCGCGGCTGAATTCCTGCTTGTCGAACGCTGCCCGGGCGGCCTCAAGCAACCCGTTCGCCTGCGCCAGGATGGCGTTGTCCTCGGCAGTGAAGGCTCCCGGCGCGGGCACGGCCGCATCACAGTTCTTGGCCACCATCGACAGGGAGCGCTGGGCAAGGTTGCCGAAGTTGTTTGCCAGGTCAGCGTTCATCCGGCCCACGATGGCCTCGTGGTTGTAGCTGCCGTCCGCACCGAACGGAACCTCGCGCAGGAAGAAGAACCGCACCTGGTCCAGGCCGTAGCGGGCAACGAAGTCCGCAGGAGCCACAACGTTGCCCAGGGACTTGGACATCTTGACGCCGTTGTTGTGCAGGAAGCCGTGGATCATGACCCGCTTGGGCAGTTCCAGCCCGGCACTCATTAGGAAAGCGGGCCAGTAGATCGCATGGAACCGGGAAATGTCCTTGCCGATGATGTGGACATCGGCAGGCCAGAACTTCCTGAACGTCTCCGAGTCCACGTCCGGGTACCCCACCCCGGTGAGGTAATTGGTGAGCGCGTCCACCCAGACGTACATGACGTGCTTGTCATTGGCCGGGACCGGAACGCCCCAGTCGAAGGTGGTGCGGCTGATGGACAGGTCTTCCAAACCGCGTTTGACGAAACTGACCACCTCGTTGAACCGGTACTGGGGAGCTCCGAACTCCGGGTGGGACTCGTACAGCGCCAGCAGTTTGTCCTGGTAGGCGGAGAGCCGGAAGAAGTAGCTCTCCTCCGCCGTCCACGTCACTTCGGTGTCCGTCTCTTTCGAGTAGCGCACGCCGTCGTCCTTCACCACCGTCTCATCCTCGGCATAGAAGGCCTCGTCGCGGACGGAGTACCAGCCCTCATATTTGTCGAGGTAGATGTCGCCGTTGGCCTCCATCTTCTTCCAGAGCGCCTGCGAGGCAGCGTAGTGGTCCTCGTCGGTGGTCCGGATGAAGCGGTCGTAGCTGATCCCCAGGGCGGAGTGCGCGGCCTTGTAGACCTCCGCGTTCCGGTTCACCAGCTCCTTGGGAGTAATCCCTTCCTTTTCCGCCGCCTGGGCGATCTTCATCCCGTGCTCGTCCGTGCCGGTCAGGAACATCACGTCATAGCCGTCCAGGCGCTTGAAGCGCGCCATGGCATCGGTGGCGATGTACTCGTAGGCGTGGCCGATGTGCGGCACGCCGTTGGGGTAGGTGATGGCCGTGGTGATGTAGAACGGCGTTTTCTCTGGAGCAGTCACGTTCGGACGGTTACCTTCGGTGCGTAAGGGGGCGGGTTAGATCAGTTCTGTCAGGGTATCGCTCAGCCGGACCAGTTCGTGGTCGTGCGAGGCCACCAGGACCGCGATCCCGTCAGAGGTGGTGTCCTTCAGGATGCTGATGATGCGGTTGGCGGATGCGCGGTCCAGGCTGGCGGTGGGCTCATCCACCACCAGGACCCTGGTGCCCAGGATCAGTGCGCGGGCGATCGCCACACGCTGCCGTTCACCACCGGAGAGCTGGGCGGGACGGTGCCGCATGCGGCGGCCCAGGCCCACCAGGTCCAGCAGGTCCTTGGCCATGTCCCGCCGTTGCTCCACTTCGCCGTCCGGAACAGCGGGCAGGAGGACGTTCTCCAGGGCGCTCATGCCGTCGATCAAAGCGCCGCCCTGGTCGACGTACCCGATCAAGGCACGACGGCGGTCGGCGATTTCGTCGTCGCCCATGCTTTCGAGGGAATCACCTTCCCAGAACACGCGCCCCGAGGTGGGCAGGGTGAGTCCCGCGCCGACCGTCAGGATGCTTGTCTTGCCGGAACCGCTTCGGCCGGCAACGCAGTGCATCTCGCCGGCGTGCAGGGTCAGGTCAAAGCCCTCCACTACGCTCACGGCCTCGGCGCCGCCCTTTCCGCCGCCGTAGCGGATGGTGATGTCGCGCATCTCCAGTGGGGTGGCGTGGTCGGCCGACTTAACGAGTGTGTTGGCCCGGGTCTGCAGGGGGACCTCGTTGGAGCCGCTCCTGCGGCTGCGCTGGACGTTCGTCGGGTTTGTCATTGGACCACTTTCGTTGCAATCGGTATCCAGCAAATTACAGCCACCAGGCCGGCCACGGCAGCCCAGATGGCCGCGTAGGGAGCCAGCAGCAGGCCGATGCCAAGGGCGCCCAGCACGCCCAGCGGCAGGGCCACGGTTCCCACCAGGGCGTTTTCAAACAACCGGACCTGGCGGAGCATGTCTGGGTTCCAGCCCATGGCCTGGAGGATGCCCAGGTACTGCCGCTTGGCGTTGAGCTCGAATCGTCCCGTCACCAGGGTGAGCACCAGCCCCACGGCCACGCCGGCAAGCGCCAGCAGGATGCTTGGCAGCGTCACGCTGGCTGCGGCCAAACCGCTGAGGGCACTTGCACCCGCTGCGCGCGGAATGTCGATCAGCAGGGCGATCAGGCCACCCACGGCGGCACCGAAGACGCCCACCGCGACGGCCAGCGACAAGGTGTTGAACTTGTTGGTGCTCAGCTGGCGGTTGGCGAAGGTCAGTGGGGAATCGACCGGAATGAGGCGTTCATCGTGCTGTGGCTCCTGGTCGATCTCGTCGCGGTGGCGGAGTTGCCGGGCGGCAAACAGAGCCGCACCGCAGTACAGCACCAGGACTGCCGCGCACACCAGTGCCGTGGCAAGGCTCCAGCTCAGCAGGCTCAGCACGATGCCCGCGGCGGCAAGGAGCACGGCCCCGACGCCGAATTCCTCAAGCACCCAGCTGCGGATCCGCCGCTGGGTCCAGCCCATGGCCCGTAGGGTTCCGGCCTCACTCCGGCGTTTGCGGATGTAGCTCACGGTAGAGGCGCCCGTGAGCAGGGCTGCTCCGCACAGGGTGAGGAAAAGCAGGGTGATGTTGGTGCCGGAAAGGGCGCCGGTCACGGCCTCGGCAGCGTTCTGCCGGACCCATGACTGTTTGACCGTGCCGAGCGCCGATTCCTTGCCGGCTCCATCCTTGGAGTAGCCGGGCACGAAAATGCTGGTGTCCTCACGGGCCGAACCGGCCACGACGGTGGCGTCCAGGCCCATGTCCCGGATTTCGGCGGCGAGCTTTTCCACCTCGGGCTGGGCATCCTTCCAGCTGCCCGGTGCCTTGGCGCGGACGCGGACGGCATCGATGACTGCGGCGTTCTGCTTATAGCCGCGTGCGGCGGCCAGGCCGTAATAGTCCGTGATGGCACCGGCGGACTGGCCGGCCAGCCCGGTGGCGCTCAGCGAAGGCTTCAGGTCTGCTGCCGGAACGTCCTTGCCGGAGGCGTCCTTGGTCAGGGTGAACGGCGTGGGGTCGTACCCGCCCAGCGGAAGCTTGTTGACGTCGCCGGAGGCTGCCTCCACCGCGGCGGGGTCGAACGTGCCGTAGACCATTGGCAGCGGCGTTGCCGCCTGCTGCTGGCCGGTGGGCAGGTTGTCCCGGTACGACCGCTCATCCACGGGATCACGCTGGGTCTGGTCGACAGGTGCGCCGTTGGCGGCCTTGTCCGGCAGGCGGTTGACGGTAACCCATTCGCCGGGCACAGCCGTCTTATCAACGGCGCCGTTGGAGGCCGTGCCGCCGTCCGTGTACTTGGGGGCGCCTGCGAAGGCAGTGCTCCACTTGGCCGGCGAGTAGAGGCCCGGGTTGAAGTTGCCGTTGCTGCCCAGCAGGGACGAGTGGTCGGTGGATCCCGGCCAGGACAAAGTGAAAGGGTCCTTTGAAACGAAGGGCAGGTAATCCTTGCCCAGGGACTTCGAAACGGTGCCGACGTCCTTGACTACCTTGCCGGCGTCGTCGATCTCTTCGATCTTGACGTTGTACTTCAGGTCCAGTGACGTGCCGGAACGGACGATCAGCGGAACGGCCTGTGAGCCGCTGGTCAGCTGGCCGTTGCGCTTGGCCTGCTGGTACTGGGTCATCAAGGGCGCCCAGTACTTGAGCTTGACGCCCAGGAAGTCCGGTCCTTCCTGAAGCTGGTCCATGCTGATGCCCTTGGTGAAAAGCCCTTCCAGGTAGCGGCCCACCGCGCCGGCGTCACGCGCGTCAGCGGGCGGCGCCTTTTCCAGCGGAGCCAGGAAGTCGCCGGCCGAGCCCAGCAGTGCCCTTTCAGCGGCAGGGTCAACAGCCACCACGGATTCTGTGACCTCAGGGGCAGGCGGCAGTGCCACGGAGAGGTTGAAGAGGTTGTGCTCTGAGCCGCCGGCCGGAGCGGGGAACTTAATGCCGGTCTCCCCTGCCGGGGCAGCGATGCGGATGCTGCTGCCGCCCGGGGCCTTCTCCTCCACGAGCCGGGCTTTGCCCAGGGTGCCCTCGGCCGTGGTCTTGAAGAGGGTCTGCTCGGAGTTTCCGTCGGAGCTGACCGCGCTGGCGGTGAGCCGGTACTTCTTGGCGGTATCGGTCAGCACGGACTCAGCCGCGGGCCATTTGTCCGGGGCGGTTGCGCCCGCCGCCTGGTCCGCCGTTGCCGTGCCGGCCAAGCCAGCGTTGTAGCCGAGGTAGTCCATGGCGTCCAGGCGGGGCGTCTCGAGGTTCTGGGTGACGCGGGAGACCAGGCTGATGGGGGCGGCCACGGAGGTGCCGGGCAGCTTCTTGATGGAGTCCAGCTGGTCGAAACCGATGCCGCCCGCGCCGTTGGCGATCTCAGGCTGCAGCAGTGCCCCGGAAGGCGCCTTGGCCTGGACCAGGATGTCGTAGAGCCCCCTCGAGTTTTCATCAACCGTCCGGTTGAGCGCAGCCTGTGACTGACTTTGGACAAGGACCGACAAGCACATGGCTGCGATCAGAATGGCCGCGGTCAACAGCAGCACCCTGCTTCTGATGAACCTCTGGACGGCGTTCATGGAACTCCCTGAAACCTGGATTGCGTGCGCACAACTATGTCCGCCCGGCGTTGACATGGACTTGGGCGGACGGATGTGCAAAAGGTATTGGCCGGCCTGCCGGGCGGGTCCTGAGACGGGACCACACCATTTAAGCAGACCGGCCAATCATACGTGGCCGCGCCGGGACGCGCCGAGCGGACGCCGGTTCTACGGCGTTTCCCCGCGGGAGTTCTAGTCCTCCAGGTCCACTTCACGGACCATTTCAGCGCCAATGCCGGCCTTGATGGCATCCAGCACCTGCTGGGGTACGGAGCTGTCGATGGTCAAGAGCGCAAGGACCTGGCCGCCCTCGTTGGAACGGGCCACCTGCATGCCGGCGATGTTGATGTTGTTCATGCCCAGGATGTGGCCGATGGTACCGATCACGCCGGGACGGTCGGTGTAGGCAACCACCACCAGGTGCTCGCTGATGGGGATCTCGACTTCGAAGCCGTTGATGCCCACAAGCTTCTCGATTTGCTTGGGTCCCGTCAGGGTGCCTGCCACGGAGATCTGGCTGCCGTCGCTGAGGGCGCCGCGCAGCGTAAGGACGTTGCGGTAGGACTCAGTCTCCGGCGTGGTGATGAGGCGGACGTTGATGCCCCGTTGTTCGGCGATCACCGGAGCGTTGACGTAGGAAACCTGTTCGGTCACGACGTCGGCGAAAATGCCCTTGAGTGCCGCCAGTTCCAGCACCTTGACGTCGAGGGAGGAGATCTCACCGGCCACCTCGACATCGAACTGGGTCAGGGAGTCGTGGGTCAGCGCGGTGAAGATGCGGCCCAGCTTCTCGATGAGCGGGATGCCGGGACGGACGTCCGGGGCGATGACGCCGCCGGCGACGTTGACGGCGTCCGGTACCAGTTCGCCAGCGAGGGCCAGTCGGACGGACTTGGCTACGGAAACGCCGGCCTTTTCCTGGGCTTCATCGGTGGAGGCGCCCAGGTGCGGGGTCACCACGACGTTGTCGAGCTTGAAGAACGGCAGGTCCGTGCTGGGCTCCTTGGCGAAGACGTCCACGCCGGCCCCGGCGATCTCACCGTCCTGGAGGGCGGTGAAGAGGGCTTCCTCGTCCACCAGGCCGCCGCGGGCCACGTTCACTACATACGCGGTCTTCTTCATCTTCCTGAAGGCGTCTGTGCCCAGCATCCCCACGGTCTCGGGTGTCTTGGGCATGTGGATGGTGATGAAATCGGACTGGGCCAGGAGCTCGTCCAAGGTGACCAGCTGCACGCCCAGCTGCGCGGCACGGGCCGAGGTGACGTAGGGGTCGTAGGCCAGGATCTTGGTGTCGAATCCCTTGAGCCGGGCCGCGACCAGGGCACCGATGCGGCCCAGGCCGATGATGCCGATTTTCTTTTCGAACAGCTCGATGCCGGTGTACTTGGAGCGCTTCCATTCGCCGTCCTTGAGGGCCGCGCTGGCCTGCGGGATGTGGCGGGCAAGGCTGAGGATGTGGCCCACGGTGAGTTCGGCGGCGGACACAATGTTGGACGTGGGGGCGTTGACCACCATGACGCCGGCCTGGGTGGCGGCCTTGATGTCCACGTTGTCCAGGCCCACGCCGGCGCGGGCAATGACCTTGAGGTTCTTGGCCGCGGCGATGGCTTCGGCGTCCACCTGGGTGGCGGAGCGGACCAGGATGGCGTCTACGTCACTGATTGCCGAGAGCAGCTGGGAACGGTCGGCGCCGTCGGTCTGGCGGATTTCAAAGTCCGGGCCAAGGGCCTCGACGGTGGCGGGGGAAAGTTCTTCGGCGAGCAGTACTACGGGTTTTGACACGGCTGATCCTCTGCGTTGCAGTCCTGGGGATGGAACAAGTCTAGGCCGACGGAAAGGCCGGGCTCACATTGTTAAGCGTGAACCCGGCCTCACTGTTGGCGTCTATGTGGTTGCGTTGGCAGCCTTAGCGGGCTGCAGAGCCTTCCACGTAGTCAACGTCCTGCTGCTGCCAGGAGAACAGGGAGCGCAGCTCGCGGCCAACGGCCTCAATGGGGTGCTGCTCTGCCTTGGCGCGCAGTTCCTTGAACTCCACGCCGCCGTTGTCCTGGTCCTCGATGAAGCGCTTGGCGAAGGCTCCGGACTGGATGTCGGCGAGGACGGCCTTCATGTTTTCCTTCACCTCGGGGGTGATGACGCGCGGGCCCGAGACGTAGTCGCCGTACTCTGCGGTATCGGAAACGCTCCAGCGCTGCTTGGCGATGCCGCCTTCCCACATGAGGTCAACGATCAGCTTGAGCTCGTGCAGCACCTCGAAGTAGGCGATCTGCGGCTGGTAGCCAGCCTCGGTCAGGGTCTCGAAGCCGTACTGGATGAGCTGGGAGACACCACCGCACAGGACGGACTGCTCGCCGAACAGGTCGGTTTCGGTTTCCTCGGTAAAGGTTGTCTTGATGACGCCTGCGCGGGTGCCGCCGATGGCCTTGGCGTAGGACTTGGCCAGCTCCCAGGCGTTGCCGGAAGCGTCCTGCTCCACGGCGATGATGTCGGGGATGCCGCGGCCGGCTTCGAACTCGCGGCGGACGGTGTGGCCGGGAGCCTTCGGTGCCACCAGGATGACGTCCACGCCTTCCGGTGCCTGGATGTAGCCGAAGCGGATGTTGAAGCCGTGGGCGAAGGCCAGGGCCTTGCCGGGGGTCAGCTTGTCCTTGATGGAGTCGTTGTAGATCGCGCGCTGGTGCTGGTCCGGCGCCAGGATCATGATGACGTCGGCCCATTCGGCGGCGTCGGCAACGTTCTTGACCGTGAAGCCTGCATCCTCGGCCTTGGCGGTCGACTTGGAGCCTTCCTTCAGGGCGATGACGACCTCGACGCCGGAATCGCGCAGGTTGAGCGCGTGGGCGTGGCCCTGGGAACCGTAGCCAACGATGGCAACCTTGCGGCCCTGGATGATCGAGAGATCGGCGTCGTCGTCGTAGAACATTTCAGTCACTTGCGTAACTCCTCTTGAGTGGTTGTAAAAAGTGGTCTTGCGGTGCTGCGGTTACGGGCGCGTGGTCCCGCCTGGGCGCAATGCCTAGGCGGAGCGGAGCGCCCGGTCACTCATGGAGCGGGATCCCCGTCCAACGGCCAGGGTGCCGGACTGCACAATTTCGCGGATGCCGAAGGGCTCCAGCACTGAGAGCAGGGCTGTGAGCTTTTCGGGGTGGCCGGTGGCTTCAATGACGACGGAGTCGGTAGAGACGTCGACCACTGAAGCGCGGAACAGGTCTGCAGCTTGGGTTACCTGCAGGCGTGTTGCGGCATCCGCACGTACCTTGACCAGGATGTGGTCGCGCTGTACGGAAGATTCGGGGGTGAGCTCAACGATCTTGATGACGTTGACCAGTTTGTTGAGCTGCTTGGTGACCTGCTCGATGAGGTCGCCGTCGGCGTCGACCACTACCGTCATGCGGGACACACCCGGCACTTCAGTGGGGCCAACGGCGAGGGAGTTGATGTTGAAGGCGCGGCGGGCGAAGAGGCTGGCCACGCGGGTCAGGACGCCGGGCTTGTCCTCAACCAGGACGGAAAGTGTGTGGCGGCTCATGCTCAGTCTTCCTCTTCCCATTCCGGGGTCATGTTGCGGGCAACCTGGATCTGGTCATTGCTCACGCCGGCGGGCACCATTGGCCACACCATGGAGTTGGGGCTCACCACGAAGTCGATAACCACGGGGCGGTCGTTGATCTCGAGGGCCTTCTGGATGGTCG
Source organism: Arthrobacter sp. ISL-85 (assembly GCF_018613675.1). Lineage (GTDB taxonomy): Bacteria > Actinomycetota > Actinomycetes > Actinomycetales > Micrococcaceae > Arthrobacter. The sequence continues at coordinate 187,899 of NZ_JAGGPQ010000024.1, forward strand.
CATCAATGTCTTCGTCGCGTTCGCAGCGGAACGACGCGCAGCCGTAGGCCTCCCCCAGCTTGACAAAATCCGGGATGCGGACGGTGTCATGGCCGGTGTTGAGGTCCGTATTGGAGTAGCGGCCCTCGTAGAAGAGGGTCTGCCACTGCCGCACCATGCCCAGCGAGGAGTTGTTGATGACAGCTACCTTGATGGGGATCTTGTTGATGGCGCAGGTAGCCAGCTCCTGGTTGGTCATCTGGAAGCAGCCGTCACCGTCGATGGCCCAGACCACGCGGTCCGGCTCGCCCACCTTGGCGCCCATGGCGGCCGGAACGGCGTAACCCATGGTGCCGGCGCCGCCCGAGTTCAGCCAGGCGTGCGGGCGCTCGTACTTGATGAACTGCGCAGCCCACATCTGGTGCTGGCCCACGCCTGCCACGTAAATGCCTTCGGGGCCGGTGAGGGCGCCAATCCGCTGGATGACCTTCTGCGGGGCGATGAGGCCGTCGTCCGGTTCCGTCCAGCCCAGCTGGTACGTTTCCTTGAGATTGTTCAGGAACGCCCACCAGGTGGTGAGGTCGGGGCTGCCCGACGCCTCGAACTGGCTCCGCACGGCCTCGGTCAGGTCCGGGATGATCTCCTTGACGGATCCGACGATGGGCACATCAGCGGTGCGGTTCTTGGAAATTTCAGCCGGATCGATATCGGCATGGATGACCTTTGCATTGGGTGCGAAGGTCTTCAGGACGCCGGTGACGCGGTCATCGAAACGGGCGCCGAGGGTGATCAGCAGGTCGGATTGCTGAAGGGCAGTGACGGCTGAAACGGTGCCGTGCATGCCGGGCATGCCCACGTGCTGCGGGTGGGAATCGGGGAAGGCGCCCTTGGCCATGAGGGTGGTGACCACTGGCGCCCCGGTGGCTTCGGCGAGGGCGAGCAGTTCGGCCGAGGCATGGGCCTTGACCACACCGCCGCCCACATACAGGACAGGCTTGGTGGAAGCGGCAATGAGTTTCGCCGCCTCGCGCACCTGCTTGTTGTGGCCGCGGGTGACCGGCCGGTAGCCCGGCAGGTCGATCTTGGGCGGCCAGGAGAACGTCATCTGGCCCACTTGGGCGTCCTTGGCAACATCCACCAGCACCGGGCCGGGACGGCCGGTGGAGGCAAGGTGGAAGGCCTCGGCCATGACGTGCGGGATGTCATTGGGGTCGGTCACCAGGAAAGAGTGCTTGGTGATGGGCATGGTGATGCCCACGATGTCGGCTTCCTGGAAAGCGTCGGTGCCGATCACGCCGCTGGATACCTGGCCGGTGATGGCCACCAGGGGCACGGAGTCCATGTGGGCATCCATGATGGCGGTAACGAGGTTGGTGGCACCTGGGCCCGAGGTGGCGATGCAGACGCCCACCCGCCCGGTGACCATGGCGTAGCCTTGCGCGGCGTGGCCGGCTCCCTGTTCGTGACGGACCAGCACGTGGTTCATGGTGGAGGCCATCAAGGGGTCGTAGGTGGGCAGGATCGCGCCACCAGGCAAACCGAAAATGTCGTCGACGCCGAGTTCTTCGAGCGAGCGGACGATCGCTTGCGAGCCGGTCATCACCGTCGGGGGTACGACGTTGTTCGGCCCAAGGACAGGAGAGACGGCAGCAAGGTCAGCGACGACAGCGGCATGGTCAGCCGTCCGGTCGGCGCGTTCCGGAGCCTTGGGGGCTCCAGCGGACTTGGTGGCCATCAGCGAGGGGCTGATGGGCGATCCTTTGCTCATCGGACTCTTCCTTGTGGATCTTCTCTGGTTGTGGAACTGGTTCAAACGGTGGGAAATAAAAAAACCCCTCGGCCTGGCGGCTTCGTGAGGGGTTTGCGCGTGACGGTTCGTTACCAGGGGCTAATGTGCCACGCGCTTGGTAAGGACGACGACGACGGTGCCGGCGGTAACGGAAGTCATGCGTTCAGTTTTCCCTCTTGGCAAGATGGGTGTCAACGAGCAACAACCCAATCTCACCATGTGGACCCCATTGTCCACTAACTGATCGATCCCGTCAGCACAGGACCCTTACCTCAGCGACGCACCCATGCCCGGAAGGGCTTAATAAGGCTGATGCCGAGGGGCCCCGTCGTACGGCGCCCAGCGCCGCACGACGGGGAAGGCATTAGCCGGTGTAGGCGCCCTGGCTTGCGCTGTGCACCAGCTTTGCGTACTTGGCGAGCACGCCCTTGGTGTACCTGGCGGGGAGGGGCTTCCAGCCCACCTTGCGGGCCTCGAGTTCCGCTTCGTCCACCAGGAGGTCGAAGGTGCGGGCGGCGATGTCCACCCGAATCCTGTCTCCGTCCTGCACGAAGGCGATGGGACCGCCGTCGACAGCTTCCGGTGCAACGTGGCCGATGCACAGCCCTGTAGTGCCACCGGAGAACCGGCCGTCGGTGAGGAGCAGGACGTCCTTGCCCAGGCCGGCACCTTTGATGGCGCCGGTGATCGCGAGCATTTCCCGCATGCCGGGTCCGCCCTTGGGGCCTTCGTAGCGGATGACCACGACGTCGCCGGCATGGATCCGGCCGTTGTCCAGCGCGTCCAGCGCGCCTTGCTCGCGCTCGAAGACGCGGGCGGTGCCTTCAAAGACATCGGCGTCGAAGCCGGCACTCTTGACGACCGCGCCCTCGGGAGCCATCGAGCCGTGCAGGATGGTGATGCCGCCGGTCTTGTGGATGGGGTTGTCCAGCGCGCGCAGGATCTTGCCGTCAACGTCCGGCGGGTTGATCGCTGCCAGGTTCTCGGCGACGGTCTTGCCGGTGACGGTGAGGCAGTCGCCGTGCAGCAGGCCGGCGTCGAGCAGTGCCTTCATGATGACCGGCACCCCGCCGATCCTGTCGACGTCGGTCATGACGTAGCGGCCGAATGGCTTGAGGTCGCCCAGGTGCGGGATCTTGTCGCCGATGCGGTTGAAGTCGTCCAGGGTCAGTTCCACCTCGGCTTCGCGGGCAATCGCCAGCAGGTGCAGGACGGCATTGGTGGAGCCGCCGAAGGCCATGGTGACGGCGATGGCGTTCTCGAAGGCCTTCTTGGTCATGATGTCCCGGGCCGTGATGCCCAGGCGCAGCAGGTTGACGACGGCTTCGCCGGACTTGCGGGCGAATTCATCACGACGGCGGTCTGCCGACGGCGGGGCGGCAGAGCCCGGCAGGGACATGCCCAGGGCCTCCCCGATGCAGGCCATGGTGTTGGCCGTGTACATGCCGCCGCAGGCGCCTTCGCCCGGGCAGATGGCCTTTTCGATGCGGGTCAGGTCTTCCATGCTCATCTTGCCGGCGGCGCAGGCACCAACTGCCTCGAAGGCGTCGATCAGGGTGACTTCCTTTTCGGAGCCGTCCTCCAGCTTGACCCAGCCCGGCATGATGGAACCGGCGTAAAGGAACACGCTGGCCAAGTCCAGGCGGGCGGCTGCCATGAGCATGCCGGGCAGGGACTTGTCGCAGCCGGCCAGGAGCACGGAGCCGTCAATCCGCTCCGCCTGCATGACAGTCTCAACGGAGTCGGCGATGACTTCGCGGGAGACCAGGGAAAAGTGCATGCCCTCGTGGCCCATGGAGATGCCGTCGGAGACTGAAATGGTGCCGAACTGCATGGGGAAACCGCCGCCCGCATGCACGCCCTCCTTGGCGCCCTGCGCCAGCCGGTTGAGCGAAAGGTTGCAGGGGGTGATCTCATTCCAGGAGCTCGCCACGCCCACCTGGGGCTTGGCGAAGTCGTCATCCCCCATGCCAACGGCACGGAACATGCCACGTGCAGGGGCTGCGTGGATCCCGTCGGTTACGACGCGGCTGCGCGGCTTGATGTCAGGCTTGGTATCGGTTGCGCTCCGGCTGTCACTCATGGGGAAAGTCTAGGGCTCGAACAGTGGCTGAACGACCGCCGGCGCCCGGTTTTGGGGAAAATACCGAAAGTAGGTGCCAAATAATGGACGTTCATCTCATATATTGAGACACGCTGGGTCGTGAACCTGGGTGCGACCGGGCCAGCTTTCCATCACGCCCTCTCCCGCGCCCCACGGCATCTATGGACAGCAGTGGGGACCCGACGTAGCGTCGGGGACAGGACACCCGCCACCCGTACCGAAGGGCCTCAAATGGACATTGTCTTCTGGATCATCCTCGTAGTCGTCATTGCCGTCATCGTCTGGTGGCTGCTTAAACGCAACAAGTCCGCCAATTCGCCGGGCGGAACGTCAGCCGGCGCAAGGACCGACGGAACCCGTGCCGATGGAGCCCTTGAAGGGGGGAGTGCCGCCGCGTCGGCGGCGGCTGCGGGGACCACCGGCATCCCAACAGCAGCTGGTTTCGGGAAGGCCGCCGAGCCTGCCCCGCCAGTCACGGCCGAGGAGCCGGCCGAGTCGTCCGCCTCTTCCGCTCCCCCGGCACGTCCCTCTGCTCCCGCGCCTACCGAGCCGGCGGACGAGGCAGCTGGCCACGGCGTTTCCGGCACAGCCACTTCGCCCCAGGACAACACCGTAGACGAGGCTGCCGGCCAGGGTGAATGGGAAACCCAGTGGTCCGAGGCCGGAGCCGGGCCCCGGTCCGGCTCCTCGGTTACCGGGGCGGCCGCAGCTCCCCCGCAGATGGCGGCCCAGTCCGGCGCGGGCGCCGATGCGCCCTCCGGTCAGGCAATCCCCGCTGCATCCCAGCCCGTCCACCATGACGAATACACGGCACCCCACGCCCCCACGCTTCCCGGCGCAGAAACGGCCGCCGTGGAGGGAGTGGACGACGGCGGTACGGCAGCTGGCGGGCTCGCCGGCAGCCAGGCGCCCCAGCGCCGGGCGGACAACCCAGGATCAGTGAACCAGCACCAGCCATCCGGGCAGGGACAGGACTTCGCCCAGGAACAGACCACAGCTGCCCCCGAGCCGGCCGGGCACCTGGCAGCCGATGAGCCGTACGGCGCAGGTTCGGCTGCGGCAGGCCCCGATGGCAGCGGACCTTCGGACTACACCGTCAAGGGTGATGCCGCAGCAATGGTCTACTACGAAGAAGGTCATCCCGACTATGAGCAGACCCGGGCGGAAGTCTGGTTTGAATCCGCCGCGCATGCGGAGGCTGCGGGCTTCCGCGCTCCACGGCGCAAACGGCTCTAGCAGCAGGAAGGCCCGCCATGTTGCGGCCGTCCTTCCTTGCCTGGCGTTGTGCCTGGCGCTGGCCGCCTGCACTGGCACCTTGGGGCCTCCTGCGCCCATCACAAGCCCTGCCGGCGGCGAGACGTCGCCAGGAGCCGCCGTCGCAGTCCCTGCGCCCACCCTTCCGCCGCCCACGGTGCAGGAGCGGTTGGAGTTGCAGCTGGACACGCCCTGGGCGGCGGTATTCCTTCCGGAGGGCACGGCCATCATTTCCGAGCGCGGGACCGCACTGTTGAAGGCTGTCCGAAACGGCAAGGCCACAATCCTCGGGAAAGTCCCGGAGGTGGCCCCCGCCGGAGAGGGTGGGCTGTTGGGCCTGGCGCTCTCGCCGCATTTTGACGCTGACCGGTTCCTCTATGCCTACACCACTACGCGGGAGGACAACCGGGTGGTCAGGCTTACCGTCGATGCCAACGCGGACGGTTCACTGACGCTGGGCCAGCCACAGACCGTGTTTTCAGGAATCCCAAAAGCAAACACCCATAACGGGGGCAGGATCCGGTTTGGCCCGGACGGTTTCCTGTACGTGGGCACCGGCGACGCCCAGCGCCGCGAGCAGCCCCAGGACCCCAAAGCCCTGGGCGGGAAGATCCTTCGGCTCAGTGCGGACGGCAGACCCGCGCCCGGCAACCCCTTCGGAAACGCCGTCTACAGCCTTGGCCACCGGAACGTCCAGGGCCTGGCATGGGACGAATCCGGCCGGTTGTGGGCCAGTGAGTTCGGCCCCGACGTGGACGACGAGCTGAACCTGATCCTGCCCGGTGCCAACTACGGCTGGCCGGACGTCACCGGGGCGCCGCACCGCCCCGGCTTCCAGGATGCAAAAGCCGTATGGCCCTCGACCAGCGAGTCGTCCCCCAGCGGGCTGGAAATCCTCGGCGGAATTGCCTACCTCGGTGCGCTTCGGGGCGAAAGGCTCTGGGCTGTACCGCTGCATGGAACGGAAGCCGGCAGTCCTGTGGCCTATTTCACAGGCAAGTATGGCCGGATCCGGGACGTAATTCGGACCCCCAGCGGAGGCTTGTGGCTGCTGACGAACAACCAAAACCCTGATTTCGTGCTGGTTTTGCGGCTCTCTCCGTGAAGCGAATGCCTCCGCCAGAGCCGATTTCACTTGCACCGGAAGTTCGTGTAGAGTTTCATGTCGTTGCGGAGATCAACGGGAAAGAAATAGCCCGGGGATGAAAGCAAATAAGATGCACCTCTAGCTCAATTGGCAGAGCAATTGACTCTTAATCAATGGGTTCCGGGTTCAAGTCCCGGGGGGTGCACCACTGGGAAAACAGCCTCCGGTTTGTGGAAACACAAACCGGGGGCTGTTTTGTTTTGCCGGCCTGCATCATCAATTGCCCACCTTCGCAAAGCTCAGGCCGGGCCCCCATCATCGGTTGCTCCGTAACTGCCGTTTTCGGGACCCAAGAGGGCAGCTACGCAGCAATGGATGGTGGTGGAGGGGCTGGACGGAGAGGTTCGGCGGCTGACCGTCCAGCCGGGCACAAAAAAGCGCGGCACCGGCTTTGCAAGCCAGGGCCACGCTTTCCTTATACGGTCTGTAGCGCCGACGGCTACTTGGCGACCTTGTCCATGAGGGCTCCGGCGTTGCTGGGCGTGGTGGAAAACTGGCTGGCCAGTTCCCGGACCACAGCCTTGAGTTCCTGCCGCAGCAGTTCGGGGTCTATCGAGGCAGAGGCCAGGACGGAGCGCTCCATCTCCACGGCCTGGGCAACGGCTTCCTTGCCCTGCTCGGTCAGCGACACCACGTGGCTCCTGCGGTCCGAGGTGCTGCGGACACGCGCAATGTGGCCGTGGGACTCAAGCCGGCTGAGCGTCTTGCCCATGGTCTGGGCCTGCACGCGGACGTACTGGGCAAGCTGGGCCTGGGTCATGGGCCCTTGCGCGGCAAGGACTTCGATGGCGATAACACCGGCATGCGTGAGTCCGATGGCGCCGAGTTTTTCATTCCAGGAGTGCTCAACGAGTCGCGCAGCAGTGGACAGAAGGCGCCCTGTGGGCCAGTGATCCATATCAGGCATAGCAGCAAGTATAGCCAAATGCCGATTAGCACTCGCTCCACCTGCTTACTAGGCTGTTGTGTCCCGCCCGCAACAAGGAGAAAAACAATGGTTGAAAGACTCATTACCGGGGACAATGCGCCCGCTTTCACCCTGCAGGATTCCACCGGCAAGGACGTCAGCCTGGCTCCCCGGCCCGGCCGCTCCACCATCGTCTACTTCTACCCGGCGGCCTCCACTCCGGGCTGCACCAAGGAAGCCTGTGATTTCCGGGACAGCCTTGCCTCGCTGCAGGCCTCCGGTTACGACGTCCTTGGCATTTCCCCCGATCCCGTCGAAAAACTGGCAAAGTTCGCCTCCAACGAGTCGCTGACCTTCCCGCTGCTCTCAGACGCGGACCATGCCGTGGCCGAGGCCTACGGCGCCTGGGGCGAAAAGAAGAACTACGGCAAGACCTATGAAGGCCTGATCCGATCGACCGTCGTGGTGGGCCCTGACGGCAAGGTGGCGCTTGCGCAGTACAACGTCCGGGCCACCGGCCACGTGGCCAAACTCCGGCGAGACCTCAACCTGGACGCCTGACCCGGCCCGCAGCTGCCGGGGACCTTGCCCGGCGCAACGCTACAATGGACACTGGCATCCGCCGTCGAACGTTTTCGCGTTCACGCCAGGAAGCCGCGCGCGAGTGGTGAAATTGGCAGACACGCAGGATTTAGGTTCCTGTGCCTTCGGGCGTGGGGGTTCAAGTCCCCCCTTGCGCACAGGGAATCCCCCGGCTCCGGCCGGGGGATTCTTGCGTTAACCAATGCGGCAACCCTGCTGCCGCATTGGTGCGACGAACCGAGAAACTCCAAAGATCCACCCATCCGCCGCTGCCCACCGGCCGAATAGCCATTGAGACACCGGCCAAGGGCAGGTGCCCACCCCAAGGCAGGCTGCACGCCCCGAACACACCGTCCGTCGGCGGCAGGCAAACGATCCAAGGAGAACCCAATGCAGACCTTCAAGCGCACAACTTTCACCGTCGCAGGCGTTGCAGCGGCGGCACTGCTCAGCCTCACGGCATGTGGCGGTTCCGGCAGCACCTCCGGCTCCACGGCGTCGTCGGCGCCGATGTCATCGGCCCCCAGCTCCAGCATGGCATCGCCGTCGAGCTCCAGCATGGCGTCCCCGTCCGCGAGCTCCCCGGCAGCAGGCATGGCCCCGGCCGCCAACCTGGTTGGACCCGGCTGCGCGGCCTACGCCAAGCAGGTTCCCACTGGCGCAGGTTCGGTGGAGGGCATGGCGCTGGACCCCGTGGCCGTCGCAGCCTCGAACAACCCCATCCTGACCACGCTTACCGCGGCGGTTTCCGGCAAGCTGAACCCCAAGGTCAACCTGGTTGACACGCTCAACGGCGGCGAGTTCACGGTCTTCGCACCAGTCGATGACGCCTTCAAGAAGGTCGACGCCGCCACCATCGACACCTTGAAGACGGACGATGCACTGCTGAGCAAGATCCTGACCTACCACGTGGTTCCCGGCCAGATCACCCCCGACAAGATCGCCGGGACGCACGCCACGGTTGAGGGCGGCTCCGTCACTGTGACCGGCAGCGGCGACACCCTCAAGGTGGACAACGCCAACGTCATCTGCGGCGGCGTCAAGACCAAGAACGCAACGGTCTACCTGATCGACTCAGTCCTCATGCCCAAGTAAGCACTCTCCCCCGCCCCGACACAGGGCCGGGTCCGCCGGCAACCCGGCGGACCCGGCCCTGGCGCGTCACGCGCTTACTGGGGCGGGCCGCAGGCGCTGTCCCCTAGACTGGATCCCGGCCCGCAAGCGGCGGAGCCGGCAGCATCCAGAGGTGATTAACGAGTGCCCAGCAGTACATCGCGGCGGACGGTCATCAAGGCCGGCGCCGTCCTCATGGCGCTGGGCGTGACGTCGTGCACTGGCATGCCGGCCCCCTCCCCCACGTCCGGGCCGTCCACCTCCACGCCGACGGAGCCTGAGGCCACGTTCAGTTTCGGCACCGCCGCCCAGCCCCTGGGACTGGACCCTGCATTGTCGAATGACGTGGAGTCCCAGCGCATCACCCGGCAGATCCTGGAAGGCCTGGTGGGGGTGGACCAGACCACCGGCAAGCCCACCCCGCTGCTGGCGACGGAATGGAGCGACTCCAACGAAGGCCGGACCTACACCTTCAAACTCCGGACCGGGGTTACATTCCAGGACGGCACCCCGTTTAATGCTGACGCCGTCTGCACCAACTTCAACCGTTGGTTCGCGTTTCCTCCGGAGCTTCGGAAGCAGGCGCCGGGCAGCTCCTTCAAGGGCGTGTTCAAGGCATATTCCGACGAGCCCGGATTATCGATTTTCAAGAGTTGCACGGCGCTGGCGCCGGACACGGTACAGATAGACCTCACCCAGCGGTTCACGGCCTTCCTCCAGGCACTGACCCTCCCAGCCTTCGCCATCGCATCCCCTGCAGCCCTCGCCGCGGGGAGAGCGGACATCCTGGACCAGAACCGGGGCGGTCAGGCGATGTCCGCGTTCGCCACGAACCCTGTCGGCACCGGCCCCTTCACCCTTGCCGCGTGGGGCACCGACAACGTCACGCTGGCCAGCAACAAGACATATTGGGGCGACCGGGGCCAGATCGCCACCATCAATTTCCTGGCTTACAACCACCCCCAAACCCGCCTCCAGGCATTGCTGGACGGCACGATCGACGGCTACGACGCCGTGACCGTGGGGAATTTCGACCAGCTGGTCAAGCGTGGCAAGCAGATCGTGCAACGCGACCCGTTCTCGGTGATGTACGTGGGCCTGAACCAGGACATCCCGGTCCTCCAGAACCAGAAGATCCGGCAGGCGGTGGAGCTCGCGATCGACAAGGAAACGCTGATCCGGAAGTTCTTCATCGACAACACTGCCAAGGCCACGCAGTTTGTCCCGCCCAAGATCAGCGGCTTCAACAATGAGGCGCCGGAACTCGGCCATGATCCGGCGAAGGCCAAGGATTACCTGAAGGAAGGCGGATACGCGGGCGAGGAGCTGAAGTTCTACTACCCCATGAATGTCACCCGGCCCTACCTGCCCACCCCGGAAAAGGTCTATGCCGAGCTCAGCCGACAGCTCACCGCCGTCGGGTTCAACATCAAGCCCGTTCCCGTTGACTGGTCGGACGGCTACCTGCAAAAGGTCCAGTCCACCGGCGACCATGCGCTCCATATCCTTGGCTGGAACGGCTCCTACTCCGACGCCGACAACTTCGTAGGCCCCCTCTTTGGGGAGAAAAACGGCGAATTCGGGTACCAGGATCCGCAGGTCTTTTCGAAGATCAACCGGGCGCGGGGACTGCCTGACGGCAAGGAGCGGGATGAGCTTTATCACACCATCAACGCCCAGATCGCGGCCACGGTGCCAGCTGTTCCCATCGCCTTCCCGATCTCCGCACTGGCCTTGTCGGACCGCGTGCTGAGCTACCCCGCATCACCGGTCTTAAATGAAGTTTTCACCAAGGTACAGCTAAAGCCTTGACGGGCCGGGCCAATTTCAGTATGCGGGCTGCCCGGGGATATTCTGTGACAGCCAGAGCCGCTGCAATCGGAGACTGATCGTGACCTTCATTTCCAAGACCCCACACGCCGACGTTGTCCTGATAGGCGGCGGCATCATGAGCGCCACGCTGGGGGCATTCCTCAAGCAGCTGGAGCCGGACTGGACCATCTCCCTGTTCGAACGCCTGGACCAGCCCGGGCTCGAAAGCTCGGATCCCTGGAACAACGCAGGAACGGGCCACGCCGCCCTCTGCGAACTCAACTACTCCCCCGCAGCCAAAGACGGCTCGGTCAGCCCCGCCAAGGCACTGCTCATCAACGAACAGTTCCAGCTCTCCCGCCAGTTCTGGTCCCACCTGGTGGACAACAGCCTCATCGGTTCGCCCAAGGGCTTCATCAACACCGTCCCGCACATGAGCTTCGTGATCGGCGAGGACCACACCCGGTTCCTGAAGACCCGGTACGAGGCGCTCAAGCCGCACCCCCTGTTCCGCAGCATGGAATACTCCGAAGACCACGCCCAGATCGCCAAGTGGGCACCACTGATCGTCAAGGGCCGCGACCCGCAGCAGCGCATTGCCGCCACCCGTGCCGCCGAGGGCACCGACGTCGACTTCGGCGCCCTGACCCGCGAGCTGACCACCTACCTCGGGAACAACGGCGTCGAAATCAACTATGGCCACGACGTCACCGGGATCACCCGCGCGTCCGACGGCGGCTGGGACCTGACGCTGAAGTACCCCCGGTCCGGGGAACACGGCAAGATCCACGCCAAGTTCGTCTTTGTCGGCGCCGGCGGCGGGGCCCTGCACCTGCTCCAGGCATCCGGCATTCCGGAAAGCAAAGGCTACGGCGGATTCCCGGTCTCCGGCCAGTTCTTCCGCTGCACTGATGAGACTATCGCCGCACAGCACAGCGCCAAGGTGTACGGCCAGGCTTCGGTGGGCGCCCCGCCCATGTCGGTCCCGCACCTGGACACCCGTTACGTCAACGGGAAGCGTTCCCTCCTGTTCGGCCCGTACGCGGGTTTCTCCACCAACTTCCTGAAGAACGGCTCCTACCTGGACCTGCCCCTGTCCATCCGCCCGGGCAACATCATCCCGATGCTGGCCGTGGCCAAGGACAACATGGACCTCACCGCCTACCTGGTGAAGGAAGTGGTCAAGCGGCACGACCAGAAGGTGGAGGCGCTGCGCGAGTACTACCCCGAGGCAAAGGGCAGGGATTGGGAACTCATCACCGCCGGCCAGCGTGTACAGATCATCAAGAAAGACCCGCAGAAGGGCGGCATCCTTCAGTTTGGCACGGAAGTGATTGCCGGCCGTGACGGCTCCATCGGTGCGCTCCTGGGCGCTTCGCCGGGGGCGTCGACCGCTGTCCCCATCATGATCGAGCTGCTCCAGAAGACGTTCCCCAAGAACTTCAAGGGCTGGCAGTCCAAGCTCCAGGACATGATGCCCGGCTACGGGGTGAAGCTGGATGAGAATCCGGACCTCGCCGCCGAGCTGGAGCGGGCAACGGCCAAGTCCCTCCAGCTGGAGAGTGTTTCCGCCAGCCACTGACCCTGCCGGGGCCAGCGGCTGGCACCCCCCAGGGCATGTACCAGTCACTTAACCCCTCAGGAGACCACCCATGTTCCGGCTGGCGCACCTTTCCCTGGCGAACCGGGCCCTGATCGCGCTGATCACTGTCTTTGCCTCGGTCTTCGGCGTGATCACCATGTCCTCGCTGAAGCAGGAACTCATTCCTTCCATTGAGTTCCCGCAGATCACGGTGCTCAGCTCCATGCCGGGCGCATCACCGGAAGTAGTGGACAAGCAGGTCAGCGGTCCACTGGAGAAGGCGCTCAACGGCGTGGAGGGGCTGGAATCCACCTCCTCCACGTCGCGGACCGGCGTCTCCCAGATCACCATGGTCTTCACCTACGGGTCGAACCTGGACCGGGCCCGGAACCAGATCGACCGGGCCATTTCCAACGCCAAGCGGACCCTGCCCAGCGACGTCCAGCCGCAGGCCATCGCCGGAAGCATCAGCGACTTTCCCATCGTTTTCCTCGCCGTTTCGTCGGACAAGCCGCTGAGCGAACTGAACGCCGACCTGCAGCGCCTCAGCGTCCCCCGGCTGCAGAAGATCGACGGCGTCCGCAGTGCCGATGTCACGGGCGGCGCCTCCCAGCACATCGAGATCCTCCCGCGGGCCGACGCCATCGCCGCGGCAGGGACAAGCGTCACCGCCATCCGCGACGCCCTGTCCAACAACGGTGCGCTGGTGCCTGCGGGGACCCTCGAGGACCAGGGCAGGACCCTCTCGCTGCAGGTCGGCAGCCCGGTTGACTCCCTCGACGCCATCAAGGCCCTGCCGCTGGCTGGCGCGAAGAACGCCGCGACCATCGGTTCGGTTGCCGATGTTTCCCTCAAGGACGATGAGCGCACCTCCATCACCCGCACCAACGGGGCAGAGACCCTTGCCGTCTCAGTGACCAAGAAGCCCGAGGGCGACACGGTGGCGATTTCCCACGCCGTGCGGGACTCCCTGAATCAACTGGAGGCTGAACTGGGCTCCAACGCCAAGTTCACCCCCGTCTTCGACCAGGCACCCTTCATCGAAAAGTCCATCAAGGACCTCACCACGGAAGGCCTGCTGGGGCTTGGGTTCGCCGTCGCCGTCATTCTGCTCTTCCTGATGTCCGCCCGCTCCACGCTGGTCACGGCAGTGTCCATTCCGCTGTCACTGCTGATCACGTTCATCGGCCTGTCCGGCACCGGCTACTCGTTGAACATCCTGACGCTCGGCGCGCTCACCATCGCAATCGGGCGCGTGGTGGACGACTCGATCGTCGTCATCGAAAACATCAAGAGACACCTCAGTTACGGGGAGGAAAAGTCGACGGCGATCCTCACCGCCATCAGGGAAGTGGCCGGCGCGATCACTGCCTCCACCCTGACCACGGTGGCGGTGTTCCTGCCCATCGCATTCGTCGGTGAACTGGCCGGTGAACTGTTCCGGCCGTTCGCCCTGACGGTCACCATGGCGCTGCTGGCGTCGCTGCTGGTGTCGCTGACGATCGTTCCGGTGCTGGCCTACTGGTTCCTCAAGAATCCCAAGGGTGGCCCCGCCGTCGCGCCCGCAGGCTCCGTCGAGGCCCGGCGCATGGCCGACGAGGCCAAGGCCAGGGCCCACGACGCCGAGCAGCGCAGCCGGCTGCAGCGCGGTTACCTCCCCATCCTCCGGTCCACGCAGAAGCATCCCGTGATCACACTGGTGGCGGCTGTCCTGGTGCTCGGCGCCACCGGTGCCATGACGCCGCTGCTGGCCACCAACCTCCTGGGAGACTCGGGGCAGAACAGCCTGACCGTGCGCCAGGTGCTCCCGGCCGGGACCAGCCTGGCCGACACCAGTGCCGCCGCCATCCGCCTCGAAGGGGTCCTGCGCGGCATCGACGGCATCAAGGACGTCCAGGTTACTTCCGGCAACGCGCAGGCCGGCTTCGCCGCACTCACCTCCACCGGATCCTCAAACTCGACATTCACGGTGGTCACGGACGAAAAGGCCAACCAGGAACGCCTCCAGGACACCGTACGGTCGGAGCTCGCCAAGGTTCCCGATTCCGGAAAGGTCTCCGTAGGAACCCAGCAGGGCGGCCTCGGCACCTCATCCACCGTTGACATCACGCTGAAGGCTGCCTCCAGCGCAGACCTGCGGACAGCCAGCGACACCATGGTGGCGGCCATGACGGGCGTCCCGGGCACCAGCGAGGTGGCCAGCAACCTCGCAGCCAGCAACCCCGTGGTGCAGGTCAAGGTGGACCGGGCCAAAGCCACTGCCGCCGGGTTGAACGAGGAACAGGTGGCCGGTGTCCTCGCCTCCACCATCAGCCCTATCCCGGCCGGCACGGTGCGGATTGATACCAATGACTTCCCCGTCCGGATCGGCCAGGGTACGAAGTTCACCAGCATCGATGCGGTCCGGAACATCCCGTTACCCGCCGGCGGCCGGCCGGTGACGCTGGGAAGCATCGCATCCGTGGAGCAGGTGGACGTCCCCGTCTCCATCACTTCCAGCAACGGTGAGCGCACCGCCAAGGTGTCCATTACGCCGTCGGGCTCCAACTTGGGCGCCGTGAACACCGAAGTCCAAAAGCGCATGGCTGGCGTCCAGCTGCCGCCTGGAGTCACCGCCGAAATCGGCGGGGCCACCACCCAGCAGGCGGAGTCCTTCCGGCAACTGGGCCTGGCCCTGCTGGCAGCCATCGCCATCGTGTACGTGATCATGGTGGCCACCTTCAAGTCCCTCATTCAGCCGCTGATCCTGCTGGTCTCGGTTCCGTTCGCGGCGACCGGCGCGGTGGCCCTGCTGCTGCTCACCGGGGTGCCGCTGGGCCTGCCGTCGCTCATCGGCATGCTGATGCTGGTGGGCATCGTGGTCACCAATGCGATCGTGCTGATCGACCTGATCAACCAGTACCGGCAGCCCCGCGACGGCCGGCCCGGCATGAACGTGGCGGACGCCATCACGAACGGCGCCCGGCAGCGCCTCCGGCCAATCCTCATGACAGCCCTTGCCACCGTCTTTGCGCTG
The DNA here is from genome assembly GCF_018613675.1 of Arthrobacter sp. ISL-85. Classification (GTDB taxonomy): domain Bacteria; phylum Actinomycetota; class Actinomycetes; order Actinomycetales; family Micrococcaceae; genus Arthrobacter. Next base: position 203,184 of record NZ_JAGGPQ010000024.1, read on the forward strand.
ACCCCCATGGCCCTGGGCCTCACGGGTGGCGGCGGGTTCATCTCCCAGCCGCTGGCCGTGGTGGTAATCGGCGGCCTGGTGTCCTCCACGGCGCTGACCCTGATCCTGGTGCCGGTGCTCTACCGGCTGGTGGAGGGGCGGCGGGAGAAGAGGGCGCTGCTGCGGGACCTGCAGGCCCGTCCACAGGGCGGCCCGGGTTCCGACATCGACGCCGAGTTCAGGGACTGGACCACCGGACAAGTGCCCAAGGTCACCGGCCGGCGCGCCGCTCCCGGCGACGCCTAATAAATCAGCGGAATATTTCCAGCACGACTCCGTTATACCCGGCGATAGATGCAAATGCATCTACATTGGTCTACACTGGAACCAAGCCCCAAGCCCAGGAACGGAAAGGCACGCCATGCAAATCGGTGTTTTCAGCGTCAGCGATATCACCACGGACCCCACCACGGGCCGTACCCCCACCGAACACGAGCGCATCAAGGCGTCGGTCGCCATCGCCAAAAAGGTGGAGGAAATCGGCATGGATGTCTACGCCATCGGCGAGCACCACAACCGCCCTTTCTTCTCCTCCTCCCCCACCACCACCCTGGCCTACATCGCAGCCCAGACCGAACGCATCATCCTCTCCACGGCCACCACGCTGATCACCACCAATGACCCGGTGAAGATCGCCGAAGACTTCGCCATGCTCCAGCACCTGTCGGACGGGCGCGTGGACCTGGTCCTGGGCCGCGGCAACACGGCCCCGGTGTACCCGTGGTTCGGCAAGAACATCCAGGACGGCGTGGAGCTGGCCATCGAGAACTACAGCCTCCTGCGCAAGCTGTGGGACGAGGACACGGTGAACTGGTCCGGCAAGTTCCGTACCCCGCTGCAGAACTTCACCTCAACGCCCCGTCCGCTCGACGGCGTTGCCCCCTTCGTCTGGCACGGCTCCATCCGCACTCCACAGATCGCCGAGGTGGCCGCCTACTTTGGCGACGGCTTCTTCGCCAACAACATCTTCTGGCCCAAGGAGCACTACCAGCAGCTGATCGGCCTCTACCGCGAGCGGTACGAACACTACGGCCACGGCAAGGCGGACCAGGCGATCGTGGGCCTCGGCGGCCAGTTCTTCATGCGGAAGAACTCCCAGGATGCGGTCAAGGAATTCCGCCCGTACTTTGACAACGCCCCCGTCTACGGCCACGGCCCTTCCCTTGAGGACTTTACGTCGCAGACCCCGCTGACCGTGGGCAGCCCGCAGGAGGTCATTGAAAAGACATTGACCTTCCGCGAGTACTTCGGTGACTACCAGCGCCAGCTGTTCCTGATCGACCACGCCGGCCTGCCGCTGAAGACCGTCCTGGAGCAGCTGGACCTGTTCGGCGAGGAAGTCCTGCCGGTCCTGCGCAAGGAGTACGCGGCCCTCAAGCCCGCGCACGTTCCGGAGCCGCCCACCCATGCCGGCCGCGTGGCTGCCCTGCTGGCATCGCAGGAGGCGTCTGCGGCGGCCTCCCAGGCGGCATCCCAGGACGCCGACAAAGCCACCTCGGAGGCGTGATGGCTGCGGGAGGAGCGGAATCGCCGGTGCGGCTTGCGGCGGAAACCTGGGAGTCACTGTTCCGAACGCAGGTAGCGGTGATGCGGAAACTGCAGGCCGGACCCGCGTTCCGGAAGCTGGCCGTGAATGAATACGACGTGCTGTTCACGCTCTCCCGCTGCCCGTCCGGCTGGCTGCGGCTCAACGAACTCAACGACAACGTCCTGCTGAGCCAGTCCAGCCTCAGCCGGCTGGTGGAGCGGCTCGAAAAGCGGGGACTGGTAGCGCGGATGCCGGCACCCGATGACGGCCGCGGCGTACTGCTCAAGCTGACGGACGAGGGACGGGAACTGCAGAAGGAGATTGGCCGGGAGCATGTCCGGGACATCTCGGCCCTGGTGGGTCCCGCGCTGACCGCCGCCGAACAGAAGGAGCTCAAGCGCCTTACGGACAAGCTGCGGAACTCCCTGGGGAAGCGCTAGCCCAGCTGCACCAGCCGGGCGGGGTCCTCGGCGGGCAGGTCCCCGTTGACCACCGCGGTCACGCGCAGCTGGTTCAACACCAGGCTCCCGCCAACCGTGGAAAGGAAGGCCGTGTCCGACGAGTCCCGGCCCGCAGTGATACGCAGCATCGACTCCCGCGGGGCAAGCCCCGTGGGGTCGATGATGTGCCAGGCCCCCTCCACATAGGCTTCCGCCACCGCGTGGAAATCCATGGGGTTCAGGCCGGGGGCGTAGACCGCCGCGAGACGGGCGGGGATGTCCTTGGACCGCAGGAGGGCAATGGCCAAGTGCGCGAAGTCCCGGCAAACACCCCGCCGGCTGAGGAGGGTCTCCACCGCACCGTCCGTGCCGCGGGAGGAACCGCTGATGTACCGCAATTCGCCGTTAACCCAGTCGCGGACCGCATGCACCAGGTCCGCCCCCTGGACACCTTCGAACTCGGCGTAGGCAGTGGGCAGCAGCCGGTCCGACTCGGCATAACGGCTGGGACGGACGTAACGGATGCGGTCGGCCAGGCTGGCCTCTTCTGGCACGGCCCGTCCTGCCACCCTGGCCGAATATTCAACAGTGACCTCGGTGGCCCCGGCGAACTCCATGTAGTGGAACCGGCCGCCGTGGTGGTCCGAAACTTCCGTGAGTGGAACCTCCGCTCCGCCGGCCAGGACGGACAGTGATTCTTCAAAGGAGGAGTAGCCGCTGTTCCTCGCCACGGCGATGGCCATGGCAACCTTGGTGTTGGCGATGGTCCTGAAGGCCAGGCGTGCGGAAACAGTGCGTTCCATGTCTCTCCGGGGGTGTGGGGGCGGGCGGCAAGTCGGGTGCCCCGGCATCTGGTGAGCGCCGGCAGCGGGACTAGTTTTTGACCTTCAGCGACATTAGCATCCGCTGCACGTTGGCGAAGTCAGGGCTCTCGCTGACGTACTGGGCCGCCTGGCCCAGGGTGTCGAAGGCCTTCGCCGGAGCCACCTTCTCCTCCGGCGCGAAGGCTTTGAGGGTCACAAGGTCGCCAAACGAATAGTCCCCCTTGGCGGCCGGTCCCCGCACCACATTGCGCAGGACGCACGCCTGCCCGTCAGTTCCACCCGCCAGGTTGGTGATGCCGTAGGAACCGAAGAACCGGTAGCCCTGGATCACCCGGTAGACCATGCGCGGCGGGATGGTTCCGTCGCCGCCCTCTGCGGCGAGATCAAACGGTACGCTGCTGATCACCGTATACGGGTGCCGTGCGCTTTCCGGGCACTCAGCGGACGACGGCGGCAGTCCCGTCCGGAGCGAGGCCACAAAGGTCCCGTCGGGCTTCTTCACGTCAACCTTCAGTCCGCCGGGCAGGACGCCTTCCTCCGGCGCCACGGACTGGGCGATCCAGTCCGACGGCAAATCGAAGCTGACCGTCTTCGCGGGATCGGAGAACGTCTTCCACGACGCTGCCGTGGGTACACTCTGGGGTTCCCCGGAAGGAGCCGGGGCGGATGCGGTGCCGCTGCCTGCCGAAGGCGACGCTGTTCCGGAAGTTGCTGGCCCCGACGTTGCTGTTCGGGAAGGTTCCGGCTGCGCGGTCCAGGCCGGGCTGCCGGCCTGGGGTCCGGAGCAACCGGCCAGCAGAACCGCGGCGGCCGCCAGGGCCATACCGGAAAGAACAGCCTTTGCTGGCGAACCTGTCATGGGACACAGCCTAATGGGGGCTGCTCCTCCTCTCCTGCCTGTCGCGGAGGTGTTTCCTGCAGCCCCCGGCGCGGCCCCTCAGCCGCCAGGCAACCGGCCCGCCGGCCGCGGCAGCTGCCCGGCGTGTCGCCGTCGGACCTTTATCACCCCGGGCTGGGACTAGGCTGGAGACTATGTCGGAAGAGCAGCACGGCGCAGCCGAAGAGAATCCCGCGGACATATCCGCCCTGGACATCGCCGACTGGCGGCTCCGGACTTTCGCACTCTACGACACCGTCCGCCGGATCTCAGCCGAAAGCCCGTCCGAAGCGCACTCATACTGGCGCCATCAGCGCGACCTGATGTTCGCCACGCATCCGGCTTCAGCGCTGACTGCGGCGGACAAGGCACGCTTTTCCGGCCTGAAAACAGCCGACTACGATCCCATCTACCGGTTCCACGTCCCGCTCACCAAGGAAGGCGCGGGCCGGGAGCTGAGCGTGGATACAGGAACCGACGGCGTGGTCCACTTTGTCCGGCTCGGCACGTTCGACCTTCCGGAAATGGGCCAGCTGGGGGTGTGGAAGATCCATGGATACGGCGGCGGTATCTTCGTTCCGTTCCGCGACGCCACGGCCGGCCAGCCGGGCGGAAGCTACGGGGCGGGGCGCTACCTGCTGGACACCCTCAAGGGCGCATTCCACGGAGTCAGCGGCACCGGGCCGGGCGCCGCGTTCGTGCTGGACTTCAACTTTGCCTACAACCCCTCCTGCGCCTACAACGAAGCGTGGGCATGCCCCCTGCCCGGGCCGTCCAACCGGTTGGCAGTGGACATCCCTGTGGGCGAGCTGTACTGATGCCGGCGGTCCCCGGTAACGCCGCGTGAGGGACGGTACGTCCGCCCCCGCCATCCCCGAGACCACCAGCCACCGCTTTCCCGCCACCAGGCACTACCGCGGGATCCTGCGCTTTCCCGTCATCCGGCAGCTGATCCGCTTCTCCGGCGTCGGCGTCATCTGCACGGCGGCGTCCCTGGGGATTTACGCGCTGCTGCGGCCGTGGCTTGGCGCCCAGCTGGCCAATGCCGTGGCCCTGGTTCTCACGTCCCTGCTGAACACGGCCCTGAACCGGTGGCTGACCTTCAAAATTGCAAGCCAGCAGCGCCGTACCCGTGACCACCTCGATGGCCTGGTGGTGATTGCCGTTGCCCTGGTGATCACGGGGAGCAGCCTGGGCGTCCTGCACTGGTTCAATCCGGATGCAAGCGTGGGCGACGAGCTGGTGGCCACCACGCTGTCCGGCTTCCTGGCCACCGCCGTGCGCTTCAGTATGCTGCGGCACTGGATCTTCCGCCGCGCACGTCACCGCTGATATGTAGGTTGGATTGTCAAGAGGGCAGAGATGAGCGGCTCCTGGGCCCGTGTGGTTCCGGGGGCCGCTCATCGGGTGCCGGTCCGGTCGTGGTGTGAGTGGTGGTGGCGAGTCGTTTTCGACTGGCAGTGTCAGGCTGACATTCGCGGGTTGGTTACCGCATGACGATGTGTTCGGCTGGAGCGTTATCGGTGTCTAGGATCGAGCGTCGACGGTTTGGTCCGTCTGCTCATAGCGGTTTCTCGAGTTAGCTCCGCGTGCTGCCATCGCCACGTGCACCACGTCCC
>NZ_JAGGPQ010000025.1 GCF_018613675.1 Arthrobacter sp. ISL-85
AGTGTGGTGCGCGGTAGTGTCGGTCAGCCAAAGGTCGTTCGCCGCTGCGGCTGTGAAGTCACGATCAGCGAGTTCGTCGGGGACCGGCTGCCTAGGTCTATGGTTCAGGCCCCTTTTCTTGGAGAACACCGACCAGATGCCGTGGTCCATGCACAGGCGCTGGACCCTGTTCTCGTCCGGCACGATGACCTTCTCCGGGAGCTCGTCGGCGATGAACCGGTACCCGAAGGCCGGGTCGTCGGTGTGGATGTCCAGGGCGGCGTTGACGAGGTGCGCATCGATCCAGTCCCGGTCCGTCACCGGGCTGGCCCTCCACCGGTAATAGCCTTGCTTGCTGAATCCCAACACCCTGCAGGTCACCGCCACGGGAACACCGTCGGCGGCAAGATCCGTGACCAGCGGGTAAGTCATTTTGGGTTGATGTCCCTTGCCAGATAGGCAGCCGCCCGGCGCAGAATCTCATTCTCCTGCTCCAACAACCGGTTCCGTTTCTTCAGCTCACGCATCTCGGCCGACTCCGTCACCGCAGGGCCGGCCCCGGATTCCTTACGTTCGGCGATGGCAATCCAGCGCTTTAGCGTGGTGACCGAGAGCCCGAAGTCCTTCGCGATCTGCGCCAGCGGCGCCTCGCCCTTGCGGGCCACATCAATAACATCCTGGCGGAACTCCGCCCCATAAGCGGTGGGCATGGTCAACATCCTTCCACGAGCACAAGCTCGCTAGGTCAAGGAGTCAACAAAACCGGGGGCAGTCCCGGCCGCTTGCGTTGGTAAAAAACTCAGACTGCGCGTTCCTTCAGCGCATCCCGGATCTCGGTCAGCAGCGCAACCTGCGGGTCCTCGGCAGCGTCCTTCTTCACGTCCTTGTTGATCCCCAGCCGCCGGTTGCGGCGCTCGATCATGATGTTCATGGGCATCACCACCACAAAGTAGATGGCCGCAGCAATCAGCAGGAAGTTGACCACGGCGGTCAGCAGCACCCCGAACTCGATGGCGTTGCCGTTCAGCTCCACCCTCCCGAAGCTGTCAAAGTTGGGGGCGCCCACCAGGCCGGAGACGAAGGGCATCAGGACCTTGTTCACCAGCGCCGTGACCACCGCGCCGAACGCAGTCCCCATGACAACGGCGACGGCAAGGTCAACCACGTTGCCCTTCATAACGAAATTCTTGAATCCACTAAGCATGGGAACCAACCTAGTGCACCGGGATTACAGGTACGCGGGCGCCGCCTCCAGGCCGAAGTATTCCTCCAGCGTGCCGATGCCGCGGTTCAGCATGTCCGTGGCAGCCTCCACGCCGACGTACCGCAGGTGCCACGGCTCGTAGTAGTACCCCGTGATGGGGTGCAGCATCCACGGGTACCGCACCACGAACCCGAACCGGTGTCCGTTCGCCTTCGCCCAGGTAGCCGCGGGCTGGTCGGCGAAGCACGGCTGGAAGCTGCAGGCGCCCCCGCCATCGCCGATGTCGAACGCCCACCCCGTCTGGTGCTCCGAATGGCCGGGCCGCGCGCTGGCCGTGTCGGCGTCGGCCTGCCCCCGCGCCGCGACGTACCCGTTGTAGGTGGTCACCTGCGTGCTGTACGAGCGGTAGCCGCTTGCCAGGACCATCGCCACGCCGTCCCGCCCGGCCGCCGCGAACATCGCCTCGGCCGCCGCCGCCGTCGTGCTGTTCAGCAGCGCTGCCTCGCCGGTGGCGGAGATGGCGACGGCGGGGCGCACCAGGTCAGCCGGCACGTAGTCGGCTGGTTTCAGCGGCCGGTGTTTGTTGACGATCACCCATTGACTGGCCGGATCATCAAGCGAAAACTGCCGCGCGAGCGTGGCGGAGGGCGACGGCGTGGGGGACGGCGCCGCCGGTGACTGGCCCACCGTGGCGGTCTCCGCCGTCGGGGCCGCCGAACCGGTGACTGCTGCCGGGGAGGGGGACGCGGAAGGAGCAGCGGACGACGGCGCCACCGCCTTGGGTGCCTCCGGCGTGCAGGCTGCCAGGACAGTCAGCCCGGCCCCGGCTGCAAGGAAACGGGTGAAGCTGCGCCGGCTGGAGGAACCGCATTCGTAGCACACCTGTGCTACACCTTCCGGAGCAGCATGCGGCGGATGGAGTGGTCCGCCTCTTTGGTCAGCACCAGCTGGGCCCGGCCACGCGTGGGCAGCACGTTCTCCTCCAGGTTGGGCTCGTTGATCCGCTTCCAGATGTCCCGGGCGGTCTCTTCCGCCTCGTCATCGGACAGCGTGGCGTAACGGTGGAAGTAGGATTCCGGCTGCGCGAACGCGGTGCTCCGCAGCTTCCGGAACCGGTCCACGTACCACTCTTCGATGTAGGAGGTCTTGGCGTCGACGTAAATGGAGAAGTCGAAGAAGTCGCTCAGCGCCAGGCCCTGCCGGCCGTCGTGCCGGGGACGCGCCGGTGCCAGGACGTTGAGGCCCTCCACGATGAGCACGTCCGGGCGGCGGACCACCACTTCCTTGCCGGGCACGATGTCATACGTAACGTGGGAGTACCAGGGCGCGCGTACTTCCTCCGCGCCGCCCTTGATCTCACTCACGAAACGCAGCAGCGCACGCCTGTCGTAGGACTCCGGGAAACCCTTCCGGTCCAGCAGCTGACGCCGCTTAAGCTCGGCCAGGGGGTAGAGGAAACCGTCGGTGGTGATGAGCTCCACATTGGGGGTGCCGGGCCAGCGGCGCAGCATTTCCCGCAGCACGCGGGCAATGGTGGACTTGCCCACGGCAACCGAGCCGGCCACGCCGATTACGAACGGGGTGCGCTGGGTCTGCTCACCGAGGAACGTGGTGGTGGCCGCGTGCAGCTGCCCGGCAGCCTCCACGTACAGGTGCAGCAGCCGCGACAACGGCAGGTAGACGTCCCTGACCTCCTTGATGTCCAAGGGGTCACCGAGCCCGCGAAGGCGCAGCACGTCCTCTTCATTAAGGGGCTGTTCCATCTGGGCTGCGAGCCGGGACCAGGTGTGCCGGTCCAGCTCCACGAACGGCGAGGCACCCTCCCCGTTCGCGTCATTGCGTTGCGAAGTCACGCTAAAGATTCTGCCCCGCGCCCGGCCCATCGCGAAATGACGCCCCTGCTCAGCGCGGCGGTGGCCTCGCGGATACATCACAAAGCGGCCCTCCGGTTTAGAGCAACCGGCACGCTGCCGATAGTCTTGTTCCTATGTGTGGAATCGTGGGTTACGTAGGCCGATCCGTTGACGGTGCAATTGATGGACACAGTGCGTTGGACGTTGTCCTTGAGGGGCTGCGCCGCCTGGAGTACCGCGGTTATGACTCTGCCGGTGTGGCAGTGGTGTCCCAGGGGGCTATCGAGTCGCGGAAGAAGTCAGGGAAGCTGAGCAACCTGATCGGCGAGCTGGAGGCCCACCCGCTGCCCGAGACCCTGACCGGTATCGGCCACACGCGCTGGGCGACGCACGGTGGCCCGACGGACCGCAACGCGCACCCGCACCTGGCCGATGGCGGCAAACTCGCCGTGATCCACAACGGCATCATCGAAAACTTCGCCGAACTCAAGCTCGAGCTGCTGGAAAAGGGCGTGAGCTTCCTGTCCGAGACTGACACCGAGGTCGCTGCCGCGCTGCTGGCTGACATCCTCCGCAACCAGCTGGGCGGGGACCCCGCCAACGGCGGCCTCACCAAGGCCATGGAACTGGCCTGCCAGCGCCTGGAGGGCGCCTTCACCCTGCTGGCAGTGCACGCGGACCAGCCCGACGTCGTCGTCGCCGCCCGCCGCAACTCACCTCTCGTGGTGGGCCTGGGCGAGGGGGAGAACTTCCTGGGCTCGGACGTGTCCGGGTTCATCGACTACACCCGCCGCGCGGTGGAGCTGGGCCAGGACCAGATCGTCACCATCACCGCCGACACGGTCACGATCACCGATTTCTTCGGCAACCCGGCGCAGGGCAAGGAATACCACGTGGACTGGGACCCGGCCTCGGCGGAAAAGGGCGGTTTCTCCTCGTTCATGGAGAAGGAAATCAATGACCAGCCCGACGCCGTGACGCAGACCCTGCTGGGCCGGTCCGACCTGGACGGCAAACTGACCCTGGATGAGCTGCGGATTGACCCGGAGCTGTTGAAGCAGGTCAACAAGATCATCGTGCTGGCCTGCGGCACCGCCGCGTATGCCGGGATGGTGGCGAAGTACGCGATTGAGAACTGGTGCCGGATCCCCACCGAGGTGGAGCTCGCGCACGAGTTCCGTTACCGGGACCCGATCCTGGACGACAACACCCTGGTGGTGTCCATCAGCCAGTCGGGCGAGACCATGGACACCCTGATGGCCGTCCGCTACGCCCGCGAACAGGGTGCGAAGACCATCTCGATCTGCAACACCAACGGCTCCACCATCCCGCGCGAATCCGACGCCGTGCTCTACACGCACGCCGGCCCGGAGATCGCGGTGGCCTCCACTAAGGCGTTCCTGGCCCAGATCACCGCCGCGTACCTGCTGGGCCTGTACCTAGCGCAGTTGCGCGGAAACATCTTCTCGGGCCAGATCAAGGACGTCCTGGCCGACCTTGGCAAGATCCCGGACAAGATCCAGACCATCCTGGACAACGCCGGGCCGCTGCGCGAACTGGCCCGGTCCATGGCCAACGAGAAGTCCGTGCTGTTCCTGGGCCGGCACGTGGGCTTCCCCGTGGCCCTGGAGGGCGCGCTGAAGCTCAAGGAAATCGCGTACATCCACGCCGAAGGGTTCGCCGCCGGTGAGCTCAAGCACGGCCCCATCGCCCTGATCGATGACGGCCAGCCCGTATTCGTGGTGGTCCCGTCCCCGCGCGGGCGCGACTCGCTGCATGCCAAGGTGGTCTCCAACATCCAGGAAGTCCGCGCCCGCGGGGCCCGCACCCTGGTCATCGCCGAGGAAGGCGACGAAGCCGTCAAGGCCTACGCCGAGTACGTCTTCTACGTCCCGGAGACCCCCACCCTGCTCATGCCCCTGTTGACCACCGTCCCGCTGCAGATCTTCGCCGCGGAACTCGCCGCAGCCAAGGGCTACGACGTGGACCAGCCCCGAAACCTCGCCAAGAGCGTCACGGTCGAGTAATCCGCTAGCTGGAGACGGCGGAAGCCCCGGGCCTACACGGCTCGGGGCTTCCGCCTTAACAAGCCCGTGCTAAAACCGGGCGGTTGCGCTGATGGCGGACAAGGGCAACATCCGGCCTGCCTGGCGCCGCACACCCGCTTCCGGCCGGGACCGCCACCGTAGAATGACACCCATGATCGTTGGCATCGGGGTAGACGTAGTAGACATCGAGCGGTTCGGCCGGCAGCTGGAGCGGACACCGGGCCTGAGGGACCGCCTGTTCGTGCCTGCGGAACGGGAATTGCACATCCGCTCCCTGGCTGCCCGGTTCGCCGCGAAGGAGGCAGTGGCCAAGGTCCTGGGCGCACCGGCCGGCATGAACTGGCAGGACTGCTGGATCGGCCTTGACCAGAACGGCCCCACCGTCCAGGTGAAGGGAACCGTCCTTGCGGTTGCCGAGGCCAAGGGCGTCAAGCGCTGGCACCTGTCCATCAGCCACGACGGCGGCATTGCCACTGCCACGGTCCTGGCCGAGGGCTGATCAGGCCACCGCCGCATGATCAGCGCCTACACCGGAACGCAGGTCCGGGCCGCCGAGAAGCCCCTCCTGGCCGCCGGACTGGGGGACGTGCTCATGCAGCGCGCCGCACACGGGCTGGCCAACGCCGTCGTCAATGAACTCAAGTCCCGCGGCGCCCGCCTGAACGGTTCACGCGTGGTGGTGCTGGCCGGCACAGGCAACAACGGCGGCGACGGCCTGTTCGCCGGTGCCATGCTGGCGGCCCGTGGAATGCGTACGACGGCGGTCCTCACCGGGGATGCCGCCCATCCGGCCGGCCTGGCCGCATTTGAGCGCGCCGGCGGCCGGGTGCAGCAGCTCACCGACGCGGCACTGCCGGGACTCGCGGCCGAAACGGCCGCCGCCGACGTCGTGATTGACGCCGTGCTGGGAACCGGTGCGAAGGGCGGGTTGCGGGGGAGTGCCGCTGATCTGGTGCGCGCTGTCACTGACGCGCAGCGTCGCGGCTTCGTGGTGGCCTGCGACCTTCCCAGCGGTGTCGACGCGGACAGCGGAGAGGCCGCCGCTCCGGTCCTGGCCGCTGATGTGACCGTGACGTTCGGGGGAGCGAAGAACGGCCTGCTGGCCGACCCCGGCGCCGACTACGCCGGCCGGGTGCTGGTAGTGCCCATCGGGATTGAGGAGCACCTGCCGGAGCCGTCCCTGCGCAGGCTTGAGGACGCCGATTTGGCGTCCCTCCTGCCGCACCCGGCCCGGCGGGCGCAAAAGTACTCCCGCGGCGTGCTGGGGGTGGTGGCCGGTTCCGAGGACTACCCCGGCGCGGCTGTCCTCGCGTGCCGTGGTGCGCTGGCCGCAGGAGTGGGCATGGTCAGGTACCTCGGTCCGCCGTCAGTGGCCCACCTGGTCCGCCAGTCCTGCCCCGAGGTGGTCTGCAGCGCGGGAAGCGTTGCGGACAACCGGGTGCAGGCCTGGCTGGTGGGCTCAGGCATGGGACCACAGGACCACGAGCAGCTGGCCCGGGCCGGGGATGCGATTGCCTCGGGCCTTCCCGTGGTGGCCGACGCCGGCGCGCTGCCCGCACTGCCTGACAGGCTCGCGCCGCACGTGGTGCTGACGCCGCACGCCGGGGAGCTCGCGTCGCTGTTCCAGCGCCTGGGCGGCGGGGAAGACCGGGAGGCGGTGGAGGCCGGCACACTGGCCGCCGTCCGCCACGCGGCCGAACGCACCGGGGCCACCGTCCTGCTCAAGGGCGCCACCACGCTCGTGGCCGCGCCCCTGGGCGCCACCTTCAGCCAGGCGGACGGCACGCCATGGCTCGCCACTGCCGGCAGCGGGGACGTCCTGGCCGGCGTCATCGGTGCGCTCCTCGCCCAGGCAGGGCACGACGTCGGACGCTTCAGTGCGGCGGGCATCGATGCTGACGGGCGCTGGGCGGCCATCGCCGCGCTCGGTGCAGCCCTGCACGGACGGGCCGGGAGGGCCGCGTCGGAGGCCGTGTCAGGCGGGCCGATCGCCGCCAGCGGAATTGCAGAAGCCCTACCCGAAATCTGGGGTAAAGTCAGCATGCTTAGTAACTATGGAGCATGGAAGCGTAATAGTCACAGCCAACCACTACGGTAGGCATTAGTTCGCACCAGCAGCAGGGGCGTTCCGATGCCGTCTGCTGTTGACAAAATAATGAGGAGCACGATGGAAGTCTGGCCTGGAAATGCCTACCCGCTGGGAGCTACCTTTGACGGCACCGGCACCAATTTCGCCCTGTTCAGCGAACGGGCAGAGCGGGTGGAACTCTGCCTCCTGGCCGATGACCTGACCGAGACCCGGATTGAACTGACCGAGGTGGACGGCTACGTGTGGCACTGCTACCTGCCGCACATCCAGCCCGGCCAGAAGTACGGCTACCGCGTGCACGGGCCGTACGATCCCGCCAGCGGCAACCGCTTCAACCCGAACAAGCTGCTGATGGACCCTTACGCCAAGGCCATCCAGGGCCAGATCGACTGGGACCCCTCGCTCTTCTCCTACGAATTCGGTGATCCCGATTCCCGCAACGACGCCGACTCCGGACCGCACACCATGCACGGCGTGGTCATCAACCCGTTCTTCGAGTGGGACGGCGACCGCCAGCTGAAGATTCCGTACCACGAGTCCGTTATCTACGAAGCCCACGTCAAGGGCCTCACCGAGCTGCACCCGGAGATCCCCGAAGAGCAGCGCGGCACCTATGCCGGCGTGGCGCACCCCGCAGTGATCGAGCACATGAAGAAGCTCGGCGTCACCGCCATCGAGCTCATGCCCGTCCACCAGTTTGTCAACGACGGCACCCTGGTGGAGAAGGGGCTCAACAACTACTGGGGCTACAACACCATCGGCTTCTTCGCCCCGCAGAACACCTACAGCGCCACCGGCGACGTGGGGCACCAGGTCCAGGAATTCAAGGCCATGGTCCGCGACCTGCACCGCGCCGGTATTGAGGTGATCCTCGACGTCGTCTACAACCACACGGCAGAGGGCAACCACCTGGGCCCGACGCTGTCCTTCAAGGGCATCGACAACCAGGCCTACTACCGCCTGGTGGACAACGACCTCAAGCACTACATGGACTACACCGGCACCGGCAATTCCCTCAACGTCCGCCACCCGCACTCCCTGCAGCTGCTGATGGATTCCCTGCGCTACTGGGTCACTGAGATGCACGTGGACGGCTTCCGCTTCGACCTCGCCTCCACCCTGGCCCGCGAGTTCTACGATGTGGACAAGCTCTCCACCTTCTTCGAACTCATCCAGCAGGACCCGGTAGTTTCCCAGGTCAAGCTGATTGCGGAGCCATGGGACGTTGGCCCCGGCGGATACCAGGTGGGCAACTTCCCGCCGCAGTGGACGGAATGGAACGGCAAGTACCGCGACACCGTCCGCGACTTCTGGCGTGGCGAGCCGTCCACCCTGGGCGAATTCGCCTCCCGGCTCACCGGCTCCGCGGACCTGTACGAAAGCTCCGCCCGCCGCCCGGTGGCTTCCATCAACTTCGTCACCGCGCACGACGGCTTCACCATGCGGGACCTGGTCTCCTACAACGAGAAGCACAACGAGGCCAACGGCGAAGGCAACAATGACGGCGAATCCCACAACCGGTCCTGGAACTGTGGTGTTGAAGGCGATACGGATGACGACAAGGTCCTGACCCTGCGCGCCCGCCAGCAGCGGAACTTCATCGCCACGCTGCTGCTCTCCCAGGGCGTGCCCATGCTGCTGCACGGTGACGAACTGGGCCGTACCCAGCAGGGCAACAACAATACTTACTGCCAGGACTCCGAGCTCAGCTGGATCCACTGGGAAGCCATGGACCAGCCCCTTGTTGAATTCACCGCCTTCGTCAACAAGCTCCGCCACGACCACCCGACGTTCCGCCGCAGCCGCTTCTTTGACGGCCGCCCGGTCCGGCGTGGTGAAGGCGAGAAGCTGCCGGACATCGTGTGGCTGAAGACCGACGGCACAGAGATGTTGCCGGAGGACTGGGGAAGCGGCTTCGGCCGGACCATCGGTGTGTTCTACAACGGCGACGGCATCCAGGAACAGGACTCCCGCGGCCGCCGGATCACCGATGACAGCTTCATCATGGCGTTCAACGCGCATGACGACGCAGTGGACTTCTGCCTTCCCTCCGACGAGTATTCGCAATACTGGGAGGTGCTGATCGATACGGCCAAGCAGGCCGATGCCTACGATCCCCTCAAGGCCAAAGCGACCCTGGCGCTGGACGCGAAGTCGATGGTGGTGCTCCGCGCCTACTCCGGCCCTGAGGCAGAGGTGGACACCTCCGCAGCCGCTTCGCTGGCCTCCATGGCTGAACATGAGGAAGCGCAGGAGGAGATGGTGGAAGCCCAGACCAAGGCCGCGGAAGCGAGCGAGGCAAAGGCAACCAAGGCATGAGGACACCGGTCTCCACTTACCGATTGCAGATCCGCAGCAGCTTCACCCTGTTCGACGCCGCGGAGAAGGTCCCGTACCTGAAGGACCTCGGCGTCGACTGGGTGTACCTGTCGCCCATCCTCACCGCGGAGAAGGGCTCGGACCACGGCTATGACGTGACTGATCCTTCCGCCGTGGACCCTGACCGCGGGGGCCCGGAAGGCCTGCTGGCCCTCTCAAAGGCAGCCCGCGAGCACGGCATGGGCGTCCTGGTGGACATCGTGCCCAACCACGTGGGCGTGGCATCCCCGCCGCAAAACCCGTGGTGGTGGTCCCTGCTCAAGGAAGGCCGGAAGTCGCCGTACGCCGAAGCGTTCGACGTCGACTGGGACCTGGGCGGCGGAAAGGTCCGGCTGCCCATGCTCGGCTCGGACGCCGACCTGGACAAGCTCGAGATCAAGGACGGCGAACTCCGCTACTACGACCACCGGTTCCCGCTGGCGGAGGGCACGTACAGCGAGGGCGACTCCCCGCAGGACGTCCACAGCCGCCAGCACTACCAGTTGATGGATTGGCGCCGTGCCGATGCCGAGCTGAACTACCGGCGATTCTTTGCGGTCACCACCCTCGCCGGCATCCGGGTGGAGGAGCCGTCCGTCTTCGCGAAGGCACACGCCGAGGTGGGCCGCTGGTTCACCGAGGGCCTGGTGGACGGGCTCCGTGTGGACCACCCGGACGGCCTGGCTGATCCTTCCGGCTACCTCCGCTGGCTGAAGGACCTCAGCGGCGGCGCGTACGTCCTGGTGGAGAAAATCCTTGAACCGGGCGAAGTGCTGCCGCAGGAGTTCGCCTGCGAGGGGACCACTGGGTACGACGCACTTGCCGACGTTGACCGGGTCTTCGTGGACCCTGCAGGGCAGCAGGCGCTGGACGCGCTGGACGCTTCACTGCGGGGTGCCTCCGAGCCCGCCGACTACGCTGCCATGATCCGCGGCACCAAGCGCATGATCGCCGACGGCATCCTGCGCTCCGAGGTGCTGCGCCTGGCGCGGCTGGTTCCCGAGTCCTTTGGGCTCACCGTGGACCAGGCGGCCGATGCCATCGCGGAGATCATTGCATCCTTCCCTGTGTACCGTTCCTACCTGCCGGTGGGCGCAGAGGTCCTCAAGGAAGCCTGCGAGTCCGCCGCAGCGCACCGCCCGGAACTCGAAATGGCGGTGGGAACCCTTCTTCCGCTGCTGCTGGACCCGGCCAACCCCATCGCCGTCCGGTTCCAGCAGACCTCCGGCATGGTCATGGCCAAGGGCGTGGAGGACACCGCGTTCTACCGCTACACCCGCCTGGGCACCCTGACCGAGGTGGGCGCCGAGCCCACCGAGTTCGCCGTGGCACCGGAGGAATTCCACCGCCGGATGCAGCGCCGGCAGCAGGACCAGCCGCTGTCCATGACCACCCTGTCCACCCACGACACCAAACGCAGCGAGGATGCCCGGGCCCGGATCTCGGTCATCGCCGAACTGCCGCACGAGTGGGCCGAAACGCTGGAAACGCTCCGCGGCCTGGCGCCGATTCCCGATGGCCCGTACGAGAACCTGCTGTGGCAGGCCATCGTCGGCGCCTGGCCGGCAAGCCGGGAGCGGCTGCAGGGCTACGCGGAAAAGGCGGCCCGGGAGGCCGGCAACTCCACCATGTGGACCGAACCCAACGAGGACTTCGAGGCCAAGGTCAAGGCCGCTGTGGATGCCGTCTTCGACGACGCCAAGATGGCCAAGGTGGTGGAGGACTTCGTGGCCCGAATCGACGCCTACTCCGCCGCCAACTCGGTTTCAGCCAAGCTGGTCCAGCTGACCATGCCGGGCGTGCCGGACGTGTACCAGGGCAGCGAGTTCTGGGAACGGTCCCTCACGGACCCGGACAACCGCCGGCCCGTGGACTTCGCCGCGCGGCAGGACGAGCTGGCAAAGCTCGACGCCGGAACGTTGCCGGAGGCGGGCACGGAGGCCAACAAGCTGTTGGTCACCTCTCGGGCGCTGCGCCTGCGCCGGGACCGGCCGGAACTGTTCCAGGGGTACACCCCGGTGGCAGCAACCGGCGCGGCCGCCGGACACCTGCTCGCGTTCACCCGCGGAACGGACGCTGCCTCCGGCGCCCTCACGCTGGCCACCCGGCTCCCCGCCGGACTCGAAGCCGCCGGCGGGTGGCGGGACACCGCCGTCGACCTTTCCACTGCCATGCGCGACGAACTCACCGGCGCCAGCTACGGGCCCGGCCGGGTTTCGGTGGCAGAGGTCCTGGGTACCTACCCCGTGGCCCTGCTGGTACCCGTGGATGGAGAAAAGGCATGACCCTGGTCAACGTTGGACCCGAGCGCTTCGATGTGTGGGCGCCGGACGTTTCATCGGTGGTTCTGTTGGCCGACGGCCGGCAGTACCCCATGCAGAAGAAGGACACGGCGCCGGGATCCGAAGGATGGTGGACCGCACCTGATGCTCCGGCGGACGGGGATGTGGACTACGGCTACCTGCTGGACGGGGACGCCACCCCCGTCCCGGACCCGCGGTCCCGCAGGCTGCCCGCCGGTGTGCACAAGCAGTCCCGGACGTACGATCCCGCCGCATACGCCTGGCGGGATTCCGGCTGGCGCGGCAAAGACCTGCAGGGTGGTGTCATCTACGAGCTCCACGTCGGCACCTTCACTCCTGAAGGGACGCTGGACGCGGCCGTGGAGAAGCTGGGCTACCTGGTGGATTTGGGTATCGACTTCGTGGAGCTCCTGCCCGTCAATGGCTTCAACGGAACCCACAACTGGGGTTACGACGGCGTCCAGTGGTACACGGTTCACGAAGGCTACGGAGGGCCGGCTGCATACCAGCGGTTCGTCGACGCCGCCCACGCGGCAGGGCTGGGCGTCATCCAGGACGTGGTGTACAACCACCTGGGACCGAGCGGCAACTACCTCCCCAAGTTCGGCCCGTACCTGAAACAGGGTGACGCCAACACCTGGGGTGACTCGGTGAACCTGGACGGACCCGGCTCGGATGTGGTGCGCGAATACATCCTGGACAACGCCGCCCTGTGGCTGCGCGACTACCACGTGGACGGGCTCCGGCTCGACGCCGTGCACGCGCTGCGGGACGAGCGCGCGGTACACATCCTGGAGGACCTGGGAGCGTTGGGCGACGCCATTTCGGCGGAAACCGGGCTGCCCAAGACCCTCATCGCGGAATCGGACCTCAACAATCCGCGCCTGATTTACACGCGGAACGTGAACGGGTACGGCCTGGCCGGGCAGTGGAGCGATGACTTCCACCACGCGGTCCACGTCAGCGTCAGCGGCGAAACCACGGGCTACTACTCGGACTTCGAATCCCTGGCCGTGCTGGCCAAGGTTCTGAAGGACGGGTTCCTGCACGACGGCAGCTACTCCAGCTTCCGCGGCCGGCACCACGGACGCCCCATCAACGCCTCGCTGGTACACCCGGCGGCGCTGGTGGTCTGCAACCAGAACCATGACCAGATCGGCAACCGGGCCACGGGGGACAGGCTCTCACAGTCCCTGTCCTACGGGCAGCTGGCCGTGGCCGCGGTCCTCACGCTGACCTCCCCGTTCACGCCCATGCTGTTCATGGGCGAGGAATACGGCGCCTCCACACCGTGGCAGTTCTTCACCTCCCACCCGGAACCGGAGCTCGGAAAGGCCACCGCGGAAGGGCGCATCAAGGAATTCGAGCGCATGGGGTGGGATCCCGCCGTCGTGCCCGATCCGCAGGACCCGGAAACCTTCCGCCGGTCCAAGCTGGACTGGGCGGAGGCCGCCACGGGTGACCACGCGCGGCTCCTGGAGCTGTACCGGTCGCTGACGGCGCTTCGCCGCTCGCATCCGGACCTGGCGGGCCTTGGCTTTGACGGGACAGGGGTTTCGTTCGACGACGACGCCGGCTGGCTGCGCTTCCGGCGCGGATCCGTCGAGGTGCTGGTGAATTTCTCCGATTCGAAGGTCCGGCTGGACGGCGCCTCGGGCGGTGTCCTGCTGGCCACCGACGAGGGGACCGGGCTGGACGGCGCGGCCCTGGCCATGGCGCCCTGGAGCGCCGCGATCATCGCAAACCAACAGGAGGGACAGAACGCATGACCTATGCAGCAGCGGAGAACCGCTACGAATCCATGCCCTACCGCCGGGTGGGCCGCAGCGGGCTCAAGCTCCCGGCCATATCCCTGGGCCTGTGGCACAACTTCGGCGACGACAAGCGCTTCGAGGAACAGCGGGACATCCTCCGCCGCGCCTTCGACCTCGGGGTGAACCACTTCGACCTCGCCAACAACTACGGGCCGCCGGACGGCTCCGCGGAAACGAACTTCGGCCGGCACCTCCGGGACGACTTCAAGCCCTACCGCGACGAGCTGGTCATCTCCACCAAAGCCGGCTACTACATGTGGCCCGGCCCGTACGGTGAATGGGGTTCCCGCAAGTACCTGATCTCCAGCCTGGACCAGTCCCTGCAGCGCATGGGCCTGGATTACGTGGACATCTTCTACAGCCACCGCCCGGACCCGGAAACTCCCATGGAGGAAACCATGGGAGCCCTGGACTACGCCGTCCGCTCCGGCAAGGCACTGTACGCCGGCATCTCCTCCTACACCCCGGAGCAGACCCTTGAGGCAGCGCGCATCCTCAAGGAACTCGGTACGCCACTGCTGATCCACCAGCCCAGCTACTCCATGCTCAACCGCTGGACCGAGGACGGCTCGCCCAACCTCTACGAGGTGCTGGACCAGGTGGGCGCCGGGTCCATCGCCTTCTCGCCCCTCGCGCAGGGGATGCTCACCGACCGCTACCTCCATGGCATCCCGGAAGACTCCCGGGCAGCCAAGGCACGGTTCCTCTCCGAGGACTCCATCACGGAGGAAAAACTGGACCGGGTCCGCGGACTGCGGAAGATCGCCGAGGGCCGCGGGCAGTCCCTGGCCCAGATGGCCATCGCCTGGATCCTGCGTGACCAGCCCAAGGGTTCGCCCGTCACGTCGGCACTGGTGGGCGCCTCCAGCGTCCGGCAGCTGGAGGACACGCTGTCTGCAATCAACAACCTCACCTTCTCGGATGAAGAGCTGACCGCCATCGACGAGTTCGCCGTGGAATCAGACATCAACCTCTGGAAGCAGAACGCCTGACGAGACTGTTTGCGTTACACAGCGGGACCGCCGGAACAACCGGCGGTCTCGCTGTGTTGGGTAGTATGAAAAGGCGCCGCGCGGCGCCATGCCAGCCGGCCGCCGTCGTCCGTTCTTCGGAGGCCAACCAGGCCGGCTGACGTTTGTCCCCAAAGGAGTTCTGTGTCTTCACATCCCATCCGTGTTGCAATCGTTGGCGTGGGTAACTGCGCCGCCTCGCTGGTGCAGGGCGTCCACTACTACAAGGACGCCGACCCGGCAGAAACCATCCCGGGCCTGATGCACGTTGAGTTTGGCCAGTACCACGTGGGTGACGTTGAGTTCGTCGCCGCCTTCGATGTTGACGGCAAAAAGGTCGGAGTGGACCTTTCGGACGCCATCCTCGCCAGCGAGAACAACACCATCAAGATCGCCGACGTTCCGCCCACCGGTGTGACCGTTCAGCGCGGCCACACCCTTGACGGCCTCGGCAAGTACTACCTCGAGACCATCGAGCAGTCCACCGAAGAGCCCGTGGACGTTGTCCAGGCCCTGAAGGACGCGGCCGTTGACGTGATGGTCTGCTACCTGCCCGTGGGTTCCCAGCAGGCTGCCGAGTTCTACGCCCAGGCGGCCATCGACGCCGGCGTGGCGTTCGTCAACGCCCTGCCGGTCTTCATTGCCGGGACCAAGGAGTGGGCGGACAAGTTCACCGCCGCGGGCGTTCCGATCGTTGGTGACGACATCAAGAGCCAGATCGGTGCCACCATCACCCACCGCGTGATGGCCAAGCTGTTCGAGGACCGGGGTGTGACCCTGGACCGGACTTACCAGCTCAACGTTGGCGGGAACATGGACTTCAAGAACATGCTGGAGCGTGACCGGCTGGAGTCCAAGAAGATCTCCAAGACCCAGGCTGTGACCTCGAACGTGGAGGCCGAGCTGGCAGCCAAGGACGTGCACATCGGTCCGTCCGACTACGTCCAGTGGCTTGACGACCGCAAGTGGGCCTTCGTGCGCCTGGAAGGCCGGAACTTCGGTGACGCCCCGGTATCCCTGGAGTACAAGCTGGAGGTTTGGGATTCCCCGAACTCCGCAGGCGTGATCATCGATGCCATCCGTGCCGCGAAGATCGGCCTGGACCGTGGCATCGGCGGCCCGCTGGTTTCTGCCTCCAGCTACTTCATGAAGTCCCCGCCGGAGCAGTTCAACGACGACCTCGCCCGCGAAAAGGTCGAAGCCTTCATCCGCGGTGACCTCGAGCGCTAACCCCGTTCCCGGACGCTCCCTCGCCAGTTCACTGGTGGGGGAGCGTCTTTCCTTAACACGCCCGCTCACGTCTGGCATGTTTTTCCTGAACGCCCGCTCACGTCTTGCGTGTTGTTCCTGAACGCCCGCTCACGTCTTGCGTGTTGTTCCTGAACGCCCGCTCACCTGAGGCAGTTTGCCAAGTCATATGTTGGTAAACCCTGAGCTGATTGAGGGATCGACGGTTGAACTCCTCAAAGCCCGCTTGATCTTCTTGATGGCAGGAGCGTAATCGTCCTCCTGGTCGGCTTTGTCAATGATGACAACGGTCCATCCAGCCGCTTCGAACGCCTTGTCCCTGCGCCGGTCGCTCAGTCGCTGTGGCTCCAAAAGGTGATGGCCGCCGTCGTACTGAATTGCAACTCTTCGCCGTCGAAAGCCGAGGTCGGCAGACGGCGGTCGGGCGTCTCCGGGGCGGAGTGCTATCTGCAACTCCGGTTCGGGAAGGCCTGCGTCAAGCATGGCTAGTCGAAGAAACGTCTCTGGCGCAGAGTCAGACCCCACCCGCATCAGGTCCAGCGCCTGCCTGGCACGCACAACACCCTGCAGATTTGGATGACGGGCAACCAGACCGCGTAGTTCCTCAACTGTCGAGTACGCGCCCTCTCTGCCCTCCAGTTCGGGCCGGGGTATGCGGATAAGTCCGTCTCCCACAGCCACCAAATCGGTCAGAGGCAGTTGTCTTGCCATGTCCAACCATGTTCGGGCCTTGGTGCTGACCCAGATCCCGTCAACTAATTCGATCTCGCCCGGCTTCACAATGACCCGGTGGCCACAGATTCCTCTTCTTCGTGCTCCGGGAAGGGCAGTCGGTTTGCTCAGATGCAGCTCGTTGGAGTCGGAGAGCCACGCCGGCAGGAGGAAACTTTGGATTCGAGCGGCGGTGACATGTGAAATCCATGCCCCGGGCGTAGCCTCGGATAAGGCCCGGGCTGCCTCTTCCAGACAGAAATCCCACCCGGCCGGACGGTAAAGTCCCCGGCTGATGTGCGCAACATCTGTACGCCGCAAGCGGCTGCTGTGCAGTCCCGCGCTCCTGGAACTTTCGAGCGTGAAAGGTCTGCTGGCCAAAGGAGCAGGCAGGGGCTGGCGGGATCGCATACTGCATTCTGATACAAACAGTGGGCAGCCGGTCGAAGTTATCCACAGGCGCAAACCAATGCTGTCAAACGTGAGCGGGGGTTACCGGAAAATCAGCGAAATGCGAGCGGGGGTTACCGGAAAATCAGCGAAATGTGAGCGGGGGTTTGGGGAAAAGCGGTAGGAAGTGAGCGGGGGTTTGGGGAAAAGCGGTAGGACGTGAGCGGGGGTGTCAGGTGAGGCCCACGGGGTTGCCGTCGTCGTCCACGTCCATGCGCAGCGCGGCCGGGACGGCGGGGAGGCCCGGCATGGTCATCACAGCACCGGTCAGCGCCACGATGAAGCCGGCACCGGTCTTGGGCAGCAGGTCCCGGACGTGGATGGTGAAGCCCTTGGGTGCGCCCAGGCGCGAGGCATCGTCGGTGAACGAGTATTGTGTCTTGGCCATGCACACGGGCAATGCGCTCCAGCCGTTCCGCTCGATGTCGGCGAGCCGCTTCAGGGCCGGGACGGAGAAGTCCACGCCGTCTGCGCCGTAAATTTCCTGGGCGATGGTCCGGATCTTATCCTCGACCGAGAGCCCCAGTGAATAGAGGTGCCGGAAGCTGTTGGGCCCTGCCACCGCCTCCGCAACCAACGCAGCGAGTTCGTCGCCGCCGTCCCCGCCGCCGCCGCGGCCCCACACATCGGCCACCGCGGCCAGCACACCTTCGGCCGCGCACCAGGTGAGCAGCCAGTCGAGTTCCTCCGGCGTATCGGACGAGAACTTGTTGATGGCCACCACCGGGGTGACGCCGAACTTCTCCACGTTACGGACGTGGCGGCGCAGATTCTCCACGCCGGCTTCCAGAGCGGCCAGGTCCGGCCGCGTCAGCTGGGCCTTGGCCACGCCGCCCTGGATCTTCAGGGCCCGCACGGTGGCCACTACCACCACGGCGGAGGGTGCAAGGCCGCCGATCCGGGCTTTGATGTCCATGAACTTTTCGGCCCCCAGGTCAGCCCCGAAACCGGCTTCCGTCACCACGATGTCCGCCAGCCGCCGGGCGGTCTGGGTGGCAATGAGCGAATTGCAGCCGTGGGCGATGTTTGCGAAGGGACCGCCGTGCACCAAAGCCGGGGTGCCGGCGATCGTTTGCACCAGGTTGGGCTTGACCGCCTCTTTCAGCAGCAGTGTCAACGCACCCTCCACCCCAAGGTCCGCCACACTCACGGGTGCCCGGTCGTAGGTGTAGCCGAACGTGATCCGGCCCAGCCGCGAGCGGAGGTCCGCCAGGTCCGTGGCCAGGCAGAAAACAGCCATGATCTCCGACGCCACGGTAATGTCGAACCCGTCCTGACGCGGGACGCCCTGTGAGGGGCCGCCCAAGCCGATCACCACTTCCCGCAGGGAGCGGTCGTTCATGTCCAGGACGCGCTTGAACGTCATCCGCCGCGGATCGATGTTCAGTGCGTTGCCCTGGTAGATGTGGTTGTCCACCAGTGCCATCAGGGCGTTGTTGGCCGATGTAATCGCGTGGAAGTCGCCGGTGAAGTGCAGGTTGATCTCGTCCATGGGCAGCACCTGCGAATAACCCCCGCCGGTGGCACCGCCCTTCATGCCCAGCACCGGGCCCAGGGACGGTTCCCGCAGCGCGATCATCACCTTGTGGCCGGCGCGGGCCAGCGAATCTGCCAGGCCCACCGTGGTGGTGGACTTGCCCTCACCGGCAGGAGTGGGCGACA
The DNA here is from genome assembly GCF_018613675.1 of Arthrobacter sp. ISL-85. Classification (GTDB taxonomy): domain Bacteria; phylum Actinomycetota; class Actinomycetes; order Actinomycetales; family Micrococcaceae; genus Arthrobacter. The sequence goes on from NZ_JAGGPQ010000025.1 coordinate 18,730, forward strand.
TGGCCGAGACCAGCACCACCTTGCCGTGGGGAGCGGGTGCCGTAAGCCTGGCCGGATCGATCTTCGCCTTGTACCGCCCGTACTGTTCCAGCGCGTCAGCGTTGACCCCTGCTGCGGCCGCGATGTCCCCGATGGGGCGGATGCGGGCGGCGCGGGCTATTTCGAGATCAGAGGGGAGAGCAGACATCCTTGTCCTTTCCTGCGCGGTCTTTTTCCCTGCACCAGAACCGGTGCCGGAGACCTGCCCCTAAGCTAACAGCACCCAGCTCCAAGAGCACGCAGCACCAGGGAGCGGGACCATCAGGACGCCGGAACCACCGGGGCCAGGCGGCGGCCCGCAAAGGTGTCGACGGCGGCATGGTAGCTCTCCAGCGTGATGGCGGCAGTGCGCTGCCAGCCGGAGTTTTGGGCGCGGATGGCGGCGGCGCGGCCCAAGTCTTCGCGGGTGGCGGGGTCGTCGTAGAGGGCCTCCAGCGCATCGGCCCAGTCGGCAGCGTGGTGGCCGTCCACCAGGAGCCCGGTCCGGCCGTGGAAGATGGCACGGGACAGTCCGCCCACCCGGGTGGCCACCACGGGAGTGCCGCAGGCCTGCGCTTCGAGTGCCACCAGCCCGAAGGATTCGCTGAAGGAAGGCATCACCACGACGTCGGCCGCGCGGAACCAGGATGCAAGCTCAGGTGCCTTCACGGGCGGAAGCTGCGTGACGGCGTCGTCCATTCCTGCTTCCGTCACCAGGCAGCGCAGGTTGAACTCCTTGTTGCCGCTCAATGCGCCCAGGATGGTGACGCGCAGGTCGATGTCCGGGCGGCGTTTCCGCAGCAGCGCCGCGGCCTTGACCAGGACCTGGGGACCTTTGAGCCGCTGGATCCGGCCGGCGAACACCAGGTGGAACGTGTCCGGGCTGACGCCGTGCGCGGCCCGGGACCGTGCCCGGAACGCGGGGGTGAACGTGGCGAGGTCCACGCCGGGCGGCGCGATGTCGATCCGGTCGTAGGTGGCACCGTAATGGGACACCAGTTCGGCGGCCTCCGAGCTGGTGTTGGCGATGAGCCTTGAGGCGCCCTCAACGATGCGGTGCTCGCCCACTTCGCGGCGCAGGGGCTCGGGCTGTTCGCCGGACTCCAGCAGCAGGTTCTTGACCTTGGCCATGGTGTGCATGGTATGCACCAGCGGCACGCCCCACAGCTGTGACAGCTCCAGCCCGGCGATCCCGGACACCCAGTAGTGCGAATGGATGACGTCGTACCGGCCATGCGGCTGGCGGCGGCGGATCTGCTCGATTTCGGCCACCATGGCGTGCAGCAGCCCGGGAAGTTCCTCTTTGGGGATCTTTTTGGGCGGCCCGGCCAGGACGTTGTGCACGCACACGCCGGGGTCGGGATGCTCGACGGCGGGCTGGTCGGCTGAGGTGGCGCGCGTGAAGATCTCCACCTCCACGCCTGCCTCGGCAAGCGCCGAGGCCAGCTCGCGGATGTAGACGTTCATTCCGCCCGCATCACCGGAGCCGGGCTGTTCCATGGGAGAGGTGTGGAGGGAGAGCAAAGCGACCCTGCGGATCAGTGCCACGGGACCTCCTTCCGGCCGCCGGTACGTGTCAGGGGAGCCGGCTCAGGCGCATTCGATAAAACACTACTCCTTCCCCTAACGCTCACCGCCCTTCCACATCTTCCCCAAGGCCGGAAATGCCTGCTCGTAACCGGCCATCAGCTTCGCTGCCAGGTCTGCTGAATCCACGAGCGGGTGCAGGGTGAAAGCCGCCAGGGCGGCCGCACGGTTGCCGGTTGTGGCGGCCTGGACAGTGAGCCGTTCCACCTCCTTGACCCGCCGCAGCAACCCTAACTGCGGTTCCGACGGCGCAAGCTGGGGCAGCGGGACGGCACCGGCGGGGGTGACGGTGCAGGGAAGTTCGACGACGGCGTCCGCGGGCAGGCCGGGAATGGCGGGTTGGAGAGGGGCCGGGTTGGCGCCGCGTGGCGGGGGCGGGTGCGGAGCCGTCAGTGCGTTCCGGGTGTTGAGGACCAGTTGGGTATCGCCGCCGGCGGCCAGGGCCCGCATGGCCGCCAACGCCACCCGTTCATAGCCGCCCCCGGCCAAATCTTCCTCATTCCGGCGCTCGCCGGCGCCCCGGGCCTCGGCCAGGTACCCCTCCTCGCGGGAGCGCCGTACCTCCTCCCACAGCCGGTAGGCCTCCTGTCCTGCAGCGGCCAGCCGCGGATACAGCTCCTGCTGCTGGCTGTGGATGCTCTCCCCGCGGGGGCGTGCCATGGCCTGCATTGCCTGCCGGGCTGCGTCGCGCTGGTAGTAGTAATACAGGTACTCATTGGGAAGCAGGCCCAGCCGGGCAAGGAACGGCTGCGGGAAGAGCCTGCCTTCCTCGAACTGCTGCAGGGCCCCGGCGTCCGCAAGCAGGGCAGGCAGCCTGTCCCGGCCGCCGGACTCCAGCCGGTATAGCCAGCCCAGATGGTTCAGGCCGTAGTAGCCCACGCCGTCGAGCCGTCCCTCCGGCAAGGGCACTCCCGCAGCATGCGCGGCCCGCTGCACCAGCCCTCCCGCGGAATCGCAGATCCCGATGACCCGGTTCCCCAGTACTCGGAGCAACGCCTCGGTGACCATGCCGGCGGGGTTGGTGAAGTTGATCAGCCACGCGTCCGGGCAGCATTCGCGCATCAGGCGGGCAAGGTCCAGCATGTGCGGAATGGTCCGCAACGCAAAGGAGATCCCGCCGGCTCCCGTGGTTTCCTGCCCCAGCAGCCCGAGGTCCTGCGCCACCTTTTCGTCCGCCACCCGCCCCGCGGTGCCGCCGGGCCGGATGGCGGCGAACACCATGGCAGTGCCGGACAGGGCAGCGGAAAGACCGGTGCTGGCGTGGACCGGAAGGCGCGCTCCCTTGCCTGCGGGCATACTCCGCAGCACCGTGGTGACTGCCTCAAGGCGGGCGGGATCGACGTCGTACAGCACCAGCTCGGTGACCAGCCCGGAATAGGGGCCGGACACCAAAGCCCGGTAGATGAGCGGTACGCGGAAACCTCCGCCGCCGGCAATCAGAAGCCGCATGACTGCAGTCTAGGACCAGCCTCTGACAGCCTGTCCATGCCGATTCCAAGGCCCCTACCGGAGCACTGCGGCGCAGCGTATTGTGCCCACTATGGACGCGATGCCAGCCCGCCCCTTCGATCCGCTGGCTGCCGTCCGTTCCCCGGTCGAACCGGGTTTCGATCTCCTGCTGGCCGGCACCGTTTTCCAGGACATCATCTTCACCGGCCTGCCCCACGGGCCCGAGCCCGGCACGGAAATTTGGAGTGACGGCATGGGCAGCTGCCCGGGCGGGGTGGCCAACCAGGCCATTGCTGCTGCCAGGCTGGGCCTGCGCACCGGGCTGGCGGCGGTTTTCGGAGACGACGGGTACGGGGACTTCAACTGGAAGATCCTTTCCGGCCAGGAGCACGTGGACCTCAGCCTCTCCCGCCGCATCCCGGGCTGGCATTCCCCGGTGACGGTGTCCCTCTGCGTGGACCAGGACCGCTCCCTGGTCACCCACGGGCACTCCGCGCCGGTGACCCACTCCGAGCTGATTGGAGAACCGCCCAAGGCGCTCGCCGGCATCGCCGAGGTGGGCGTGGAAATCGAACCGTGGGCGCGGGCCGCCCACGGGGCAGGGGTGCGCCTGTTCGGGGACGTGGGGTGGGATCCGAGCGGGGAGTGGGCGCCGGTGCGGCTCGACAACCTGCAGTACTTTTACGCCTTCCTGCCCAACCAGCGCGAGGCCATGGCGTTCACCGGCAAGGACAATCCGTGGAGTGCGCTCTACGCCCTGGCGGACCGCGTTCCGGTGGCCGTGGTGACCCTGGGGGCGCAGGGGGCCATGGCAGTGGACTCGGAAACCGGGGAGGAGGAGTGGGTCCCCTCGCTTCCGGTCAAGGCACACGACCCCACCGGCGCGGGTGACTGCTTCGACGCGGCGTTCATCGTGGGGACCCTGGCGGGTTGGCCGCTGGGGGACAGGCTGCGGTTTGCCAACCTGTGCGCATCCCTGGCCGTGCAGGAGGTGGGTGGATCCCTGGCAGCGCCAGGCTGGGGGGACATCGCCGACTGGTGGAAGCGCGCCAACGCCCGCCCGGAGCGGCAGATGAGCCAATGGCTGCGGCGCTTTCGGTTCCTGGCGGACATCATCGAGGACGTGCCCCAAGCGGCCCAGCGCCGGGCGGCAGCCACCATCGCGCACCTCTCCGACGCCTGAGGGACGCCGCCGTCCGCGTGGTGTCGTCTTCGACCTGCCCTGCGCCGGACAGGCCTTGACTTCTCTGCGTGCTGCTGGAAATATCGTTTCAAATTGTTGGGAAAACGCTTTCCGAGAAACGGGAAATACCAGCTTAATGAGGAGCTTGAGAATGCAGCCAGACCATGTGCAGCCGGGCCAGCCAGCCGGACTTACCCGACGCAGGGCAGTCCAGGCCTTCGGAGGCGCAGCGCTGGGTGCCGCACTGGCAGGCAGCGTGGGCGGGAACGCCGCCGAAGCCGCTTCGCCGTCGGGACAGGGAATCAAAGTGTTGATCGGCGGCAAGCCCGCAACGGCCGGCAGTTACGATTTCCCGGCCCAGGTGCCGGAACTTGTCCTGGACAATGGGCTGGTGCGCGCCACGTTCAGCAGGGACGACGTCGGGGTCCCCACCGGCTGGCAGGACGTCTCCATCACCGCCACGTCGATTGTCGTGGGCGGGACGGAGTTGGCGCACAACCTGAACGGCGTGGATCCGCGCGACCCCGACCGGCAGCACTCCTTCTATGTTGACGCGTCCGGGGGCAAGACCCGCCTGGTCTGCTCCCGGATCGATGTTCTGCGGGCGGAACCCGGGCTGGTGGAGGTCGCGTTCATCGACACCACGAGCACCCCGCTGCGGCACGAGCATCATCTGGTGATGCGTGCCGGGCGCCGCGGCATCTATGGCTACAACATCATGACGGCCGTGACCGACACCGCAATCGGCGAGGTGCGCATGAATACCCGCTGGGACCGGAGCCTGCTTGACCATGCCTACAACTGGGAACGCGGGGCCGGGCAGCAGCCCACCTACGCCTACCTCGCCACGCAGCAGAGCCTGCAGGACGAGACATGGCGGGTGGACGGGGTCAACAACCCCAACCTGCCCAGCCCGGGCAGCAACTCCGGCAACGTGCCGGCCGGCTCCGTCTACAGCAAGTACGACTGGAGCCTCTACCACCATGAGAACCCGATGTTCGGGCACTTCGGAAACGGATTCGGAGCCTGGTTCACGCCCCTCGGCGGCGTCTCCGATGACACCCTGTGCGGGTTCTATGGCGCAGGGCCCCAGCATCAGGACCTCGCGATTCATCAGGACGCGCTGATCCTCAACTACTTCTCCCGGAACCATTACGGCGAGCCCAGCTATCCGATCCAGGCAGGCTACCGGCGGCTGTATGGGCCATGGCTGACATTCTTCACCGTGGGCGATGCCACGAACCCTGACTCGATGATCGCCCAGGCGGCGCGTACCGCCCAGGCCGAAATCAGTGAACACCGGGAGGGCGCCCCATGGGTGGCAGACGCCCTCTACCCGTCCCCAGCCGAGCGCACCACCGTCACCGGCAAGGTGCGGCTCACGGACGGGCGCCCGGCCAAGGACTTCCACGTCATCCTTTCCACGCAGGACAGCGACAGCGTTTTCCCTATCGCGGAGCCGACGTACTTTGTGAAGACCGACGCCGACGGCCGCTTCGAGCTCCCCGGGATCCCGCAGGCCTGGCGTCCCGGCAGCACGGCCCCCGGATCCTACGTCCTGTACATCCAGCCGGCTGACGGGTCGGTCACGGACCTCTACCGCCGGCCCGGGGTAGTCGTTCAAGGGCGGCGGCAGGACCTCGGCGAAATCACCTGGAACCCCACCACGCACGGAACCTTCCTCTGGCAGATCGGCCGCTCGGACCGGACCGCGGGGGAGTACGCGCTGGCCTCGCAATCGCCAGTGACCGCCAAGCCGCGGGGCTACGAAAAGCCGTCCATGATCCCGGCGGACCTCACCTTTACGATTGGTGAGAGCTGGGAACCCACCGACTGGTACTACGCGCAGACCAACAGAGGCACATGGACCGTCCGCTTCCATCTCGATCGGGCATTCCAAGGAACCGCCTTCCTTACCGTTGCCACCGCCATGCAGCAGGGCGGCGCCCCCACGGTTGCCGTCAACGGCAACAGCTCGGCGATTAGCGGCAATCTGCCCGGCAACAATGACTCCACCATCGCCCGGCAGGCCGACCGCAGCGGCTATCCCCGCACCGCGGTGCTGTCCTTTCCCGGCGACCTGCTTGTGGCTGGCGAGAACCAGATCGCCTTCGCCCATGGCTCCCCGGCACCGGCGGGGAAGGGGCCCGGGTGGGACACGCTGGTCCTCGAAGTCGACGAGGGGGTACAGCCAACCCCGGCCAGGCTCACGGCATCCCTGGTCAAGACCTTCTCGGGCGCCGGCACCACCACCTGGGAGCTGACCGTCGGCAACGAGGGCGCGGGGACAGCGCGTGATGTGCGGATCCAGGGCATCACGACGCCATCAGGAAAGCCGGCCCAGGTCATTGGACGCGACCCCGGCAAATTCGCTGTCCCCATCGCCGCCGTCCTGCCGGCCACCGCCAGCACGGTCACCCACATCACCGTGGCGGGCGGCCAGCCGGTCACCGTCTCGCTGACGGCAGACGGTGGACGCACTGCCGCCACCACAAGCGGCAGCTAACGCAAACCCCGCGCCCGGCCCCCAAGCCGGCCGCCAAGGAAAGGACTTCATATGGGACGACTCTTTGATGGCCCGTGGCCCATGGCCATCATCATCGTTGTGGCGCTCTTGCTGTTCGCAGCGCCGAAATTGCCGGCCATGGCGCGATCCCTTGGCCAGTCCATGCGGATCTTCCGCTCCGAAGTGAGGGAAATGAGGAGCGATGGAAGCGGCGAGCCATCGTCCCCGAACCCGGACGGGCCGCGTTGATTCTTCGGCACGAAGTGCCCGCACTAGAATCAGTTAGGTGACCTACCCCGCAACAACCGGTGAATTCAGCGCTGCCTCCGGGCCGGACCCCCGCCATGAGCGGTCCGCCGTGATCGACCTGGAGGCCATCCGGCACAACGTCCGCCGGCTTGCCGCCGCTGCGTCTCCCGCGAAAGTCATGGCCGTCGTCAAAGCCGATGCATACGGGCACGGCGCCGTTCCCGTGGCCCGCGCAGCCCTGCAGGCGGGCGCGTCCTGGCTCGGCGTCGCCCACATTTCCGAGGCCCTCGGACTGCGTGCGGCCGGCATCGACGCGCCCCTTCTGGCCTGGCTGCACACCACGGACAGCAACTTTGGCGCCGCCGTGGCCGCCGGCGTCGACATTGGCTGCTCCGGCTGGGAGCTGGAACGCATCGTGGCCGCGGCCCGCGAACAGGAACGTCCCGCACGGATACACCTCAAGGTGGACACCGGGCTGGGCCGCAACGGCGCAACCCCTGAGGCGTGGGACCGGCTGGTAGGGGAGGCGGTGGAATACCAGGACCAGGGACTGCTCCGGGTGGTGGGCATCTTCTCCCACCTGGCCGTGGCTGATGAGCCGGAACGGCCTGAAACGGATGAGCAGGTGGCCGCTTTCCGGGAAGCCCTGGCCATCGCCGAGGACGCGGGCGTGGATCCAGAGGTCCGGCACCTTGCCAACACCCCCGCCACCCTTTCCCGGCCGGACACCCACTTTGACATGGTCCGCGTGGGCCTGGGCATCTACGGTCTTTCGCCGTTCGACGGGCAGACATCCGCAGAGCTCGGCCTTCGCCCGGCCATGACGTTGCGCACCCTGGTGTCGCAATGCAAGGAGGTACCCAAGGGGCAGGGCGTCTCCTACGGGCTGCATTACCGCACCAAAGCAGCGAGCACCCTGGCCCTGATACCGCTGGGCTATGCCGACGGCGTCCCGCGCGTGGCCACCGGCGGCCCTGTCCGGGTGGCCGGGAAGACCTACCCCGTGGTGGGGCGGATCGCCATGGACCAGATGGTCATTGACCTCGGGCCGGAGGCTTCGGGCGCCCGGCTGCAGGGCGCCGAAGCGGAACTGTTCGGGGACGGCGCCGACGGCGGGCCCACCGTGGACGACTGGGCACGAGCGGCCGGGACCATCAACTATGAAGTGGTGACCAGGATCAGCCCGCGTGTACCCCGCCGCTTCATCCATGAAGATGAGTCGGCGGACAACATCCAGGGTTTGATGGGCGTGCCCGGCAAGGCGGGGACCGCGTGAGCGCGCCGGAACAGGCCAGCGCAAACTGGGAAAAGACGCTGACGGCGACGACGGCGGAACAGACGCACGCCCTTGGCGCACGCCTGGCGGAGGTGCTGCAGGCAGGGGACCTGCTGGTGCTGTCCGGTGAGCTGGGTGCCGGGAAAACCACCTTCACGCAGGGTCTGGGCGAAGGCCTGGGCGTGCGCCCGGGCGTCATCTCGCCCACGTTCGTCCTGGTCCGGATCCATCCCAACCTGCCGGGCGGCCCGCGTCCGGGCGGCCCGGACCTGGTGCATGTGGACGCCTATCGGCTGGGTTCGGCCGCGGAGATCGACGATATCGACCTTGAAAACACCATGGATTCATCGGTGACCGTCGTGGAGTGGGGCCATGAGCGCGTGGAGCACCTGAGCGACAGCCGGCTGGAGATCGACCTGCACCGTGCCATCGGGCTTGGTGCGGGGGGAGTGGCCGGAACCTCCGGGACCCTGGACTTCGACGGCGGGGACACCGACGAGCCGCGCACCATCGTCATGCGCGGGTACGGGCCCCGGTGGGCAGCCGTTCCCGAACTGGCGGGCCCGGCCGGAGGAGTGGCATGCTGATCCTCGCCATCGACACCTCTGCCGTGGCAAGCGCAGCACTGGTCACCGACGACGCCCCGGAAAGTGTGCTGGCCAGCTTCGCCACCGAGGACACCCGCAGCCACGCCGAGGTGCTTGCCCCGGGAATCGACGCCATGCTGTCGTCGGCGGGAGTAAGCGGGAAGGACGTGGACGCAGTGGTGGTGGGCGTTGGCCCCGGCCCGTTCACCGGGCTCCGCTCCGGCATCGCCACCGCCCGCACCCTGGCATTCGTTTGGGGCAAGCCGCTGCACGGGTTGATGAGCCTGGACGCGATGGCACTGGAAGTTGCCGAGTCAACCGCCGGCGTTTCCGGGTTCCTGGTGGTGACGGATGCCCGCCGCAAGGAGGTCTACTGGGCCCGGTACAGCCTGGACGACGGCCAACTGCCCGTACTGGAGGACGGCCCGCACGTAACTTTCGCGTCAGAGCTCCCCGACCTGCCTGCCTTCGGCGCCGGCGCGGGACTCTACGCTGACATACTCCAGGCCCACCCGGAGTTCACGGGGGAGCAGCCTGACGCCCTGTACCTTGGCCAGTTCGCCCTGGCACGGCTGGCGACCGGACATACCCTGCTGGACTCCACCCCCCTGTACCTGCGCGAATCCGACGCCCAGGTTCCCGGACCACGGAAGCGGGCCTTGTGAAAACCTTCCCGGACCCCCGGCTGGCCGAAGTCACCGTCCGCGACATGACGCTCGACGATGTGCCGGCCGTCGGCGTGCTGGAACACCAGCTCTTCCCCATTGATGCGTGGCCCGTGCAGATGTTCCTGGATGAGCTTTCCCAACCGGAGACGCGCCGCTACCTGGTGGCGGAAACCAGCGACGGCATCGTGGGCTACGCCGGCCTGATGTGCATCGAGCCCATCGCGGACGTCCAGACCATCGCCGTCGTCCCTGCATATGAGGGGCGGGGCATCGGCAGCACCCTGCTCACGCAGCTGATCGAAGAAGCCCGGCGCCGCTGGGCAACGGAGGTCCTCCTGGAAGTCCGGGCTGACAATCCCCGGGCGCAACAGCTCTATGTGCGGTTTGGCTTTGAACAGATCCACGTCCGTGCCCGCTATTACCGCGACGGCGTGGACGCGCTCATCATGCGGCTCCAGCTGGCCGCACCGGAAACTGAAGGACACGAAGCAACGGAGGCAGGCCAGGCATGAACCGTACGCAGCCCCTGGTACTGGGCATCGAATCGTCCTGCGACGAAACCGGCGTGGGAATCGTCCGCGGCACCAGCCTCCTGACCAACACCGTCTCTTCCTCCATGGACGAGCACGTCCGCTTCGGCGGCGTCATCCCCGAGATCGCTTCGCGCGCCCATCTGGACGCCTTCGTCCCCACCCTTGAGCAGGCCTTGGCGGACGCCGGCGTGACCCTGGCTGAGGTGGACGCCATCGCCGTCACCTCCGGTCCCGGGCTGGCCGGTGCGCTGATGGTGGGCGTCTGCGCTGCCAAGGCGCTCGCCGTCGCCACCGGCAAGCCGCTCTACGCGATCAACCACCTGGTGGCGCATGTGGGCGTGGGACTCCTGGACGACCGTGCCGACGGCCGCAAGCAGGAGCTGCCGGAGAACCTGGGTGCCCTGCTGGTGTCCGGCGGCCACACCGAAATCCTGCGGATCAACAGCATCACCAGCGACGTGCAGCTCCTGGGGTCCACCATCGACGACGCCGCGGGCGAGGCCTACGACAAGGTGGCCCGCATCCTGGGGCTGGGCTACCCCGGCGGACCGGCCATCGACAAGATGGCCCGCACCGGCAACCCCAAAGCGATCCGCTTCCCCCGCGGCCTCACCCAGCCCAAGTACATGGGCACCGCCGACGAACCCGGACCGCACCGGTACGACTGGTCCTTCAGCGGGCTCAAGACGGCGGTGGCCCGATGCGTGGAGCAGTTCGAGGCCCGTGGGGAAGAGATCCCAGTGGCGGACATCGCGGCAGCTTTCCAGGAAGCGGTGGTGGACGTAATTTCGTCCAAGGCGGTCCTGGCCTGCCGCGAGCACGGCATCAAGGACGTCCTGCTGGGCGGCGGAGTGGCAGCCAACTCACGCCTGCGGGAACTGACCGGGCAGCGCTGCGCCTCCGCCGGGATCCGGCTGCACGTCCCGCCGCTGGACCTGTGCACGGACAATGGCGCCATGGTGGCCGCGCTCGGCGCCCAGCTGGTGATGGCCGGTGCTGAGCCCAGCGGAATCGGCTTCGCCCCGGATTCGTCGATGCCCGTCACCTCGGTGTCCCTCCCGTCCTGACGGCAGTGCTCCGGCCTGACGGCAGTGGGCCCGGCGAGCCGTCGCGGGGCACTTTGGGGGCGTCGCCGTCGTACATCACGACGGCGGCCGGCGTGTCCGTGTCGAAGTGCCCCGTTTTGGGGACGGGGAGTCAGGCGGTAGGGCCGTTGCGCATCTGCTTGACCAAGTCCAGCACCACGGCCTGCAGGTTTCCGCCGTTGTCCGCCGCCACGCGCCGCTGGCGCTGGTAGCCGGCGCCGCGGCGGATGATCTTCTCCACGTCGGCGAGCTCGTCGGAACAGCGCAGCTTGGCGGCGACGGGTTCCAGCCGGTTCAGCGTCTCCAGCAGGTGCTCGGTGACCAGCTGCTCGCGGCCTGCGGCGTCGAGGATAATGATGGCGTCCAGGCCGTACCGGGCGGCGCGCCACTTATTCTCCTGCACGTGCCACGGCGGCATGGTGGGGATGGTGCCGCCGTTGTCCAGGGTGGTGGAGAACTCGTCCACCAGGCACTGGGTGAGGGCCGCAATGGCCCCCACTTCCTCGAGCGTGGCCAGACCGTCGCAGATGCGCATTTCGATGGTTCCCAGGGCGGGCACGGGCCGGATGTCCCATCGGATCTCCGAGATGGTGTCGATGACACCCGTGGTGGACATGTCCTGGACGTAGGATTCGTACTCCGCCCAGGACTGGAACTGGAACGGCAGGCCCGCGGTGGGAAGCTGCTGGAACATCAGGGCCCGCTGGGAGGCGTAGCCGGTGTCCTCGCCACCCCAGAACGGGCTGGAGGCGGAGAGCGCCTGGAAGTGCGGGAAGTAATTGACCAGGCCGTCCAGGACGGGGAGCGCCTTGTCCCGGCGGTCCAGCCCCACATGGACATGGACCCCGTAAATGACCATTTGCCGGCCCCACCACTGGGTCCGGTCAATGAGCTTGGCGTACCGCGCCTTGTCCGTCACCGGCTGCAGTTGGGGCGGGCTGAACGGGTGGCTGCCGGCGCAGAACAGCTCCACGCCCATGGGGTCGGTGATTTCGCGGACGGCGGCGACGGACCGGCTGAGGTCCTCTTTGGCCTCGGCTGCCGTTTCGCAGATCCCGGTGACCAGTTCCACCGTGTTCAGCAGCAATTCCTGCTTAATGTGCGGGTGTTCGTCGTCTTCGTTGAGTTCCGGGTGGCGGGACGCCACGCCGCGGAGCACCTGGTTGGCCACGGAAGCGAGCTCGCCCGTCTTCCCGTCCACCAAGGCAAGCTCCCACTCAACACCGAGGGTTGATTGCCTCGATGACGCGAAGTCGATCTTCACACGTTTCCTTACTGTCCGGTTTGCCGCTGGCTGATGCCGCTCACAGGCTGCTGCCGGCAGGCGAACGGGTCTTTCAAGTCTAGTGCAGGGGTAGCATCGTAATAATGGCTTCGTTCCCCCTGCGTCACAGTCCTGCCAAATCCTTCCCCCTCCTCCTGGCCCTGTCCGCAATGGCCCTTGCCTCCTGTTCGCCCTCCCCAAGCCCGGAACCGCCGTCGTCCTCCGCCGGAGAGACCCCTTCGGCGTCGGCAAGCACGACGACGGCGCCTCCGGCCGCTTCCGCCTCACCTGACGCCGGCTCCCGGCCCTTGGGGTGGGGACCGGAGCAGCGGGACCAGGACGCCGCTGTGGCGGCCGTGGCGGCCATGACGCCGGAGCAGAAGGCAGGGCAGATCCTGCTTCCGTTTTTCCAGGGCAACCAGGTGGAGGCCCAAGCCGCCCTCATCCAGCGCCTGCACCTGGCCGGGTCCATCATCATGGGCGACAACGTGCCGCGCGACCCCCAGGGGAACGTGGACATCGCCGCCATGGGCGCGGTGACCCAGCGGCTGCAGCAGGCTGTTGCCGCCGACGGCCGGCGCTGGCCGGGAATCATGAGCGTTGACCAGGAGGGCGGCGCGGTGGCGCGGCTGGGGCCGCCCCTCACCGAATGGCCCACGCCCATGAGCTACGGCGCGGCCGGCAACCAGGCACTGACCCGCCAGGCGGGCAAGGCGCTGGCCCGCGAGCTGGTGCCACTGGGCTTCGACCTCGACTTCGCGCCGGACACGGACGTGACTGTCGGGCCCACGGACCCCACCATAGGTGCGCGTTCCATGTCGGCCGATCCTGCCGCGGCGGCAGCCCAGGGGACCGCATTCGCCCAAGGCATGCTGGACGCCGGCGTGCTCCCCACCGTCAAGCACTTTCCAGGCCACGGCTCGGTGACCGCGGACTCCCACCTGAGCCTCCCCGTCCAGCCGGCCGGCATCGACGCGCTCCAGGGGCGGGACTGGAAACCCTTCCAGGCCGCGATCGCCGCCGGGCTCCCAATTGTCATGACCGGGCACATCGCCGTGCCCGCGCTGGAACCCGGTGTACCGGCGTCGCTCTCTGCCCCGAGCTACACGGCGCTGAGGGGCCTGGGCTTCAAGGGTGTGGCGGTGACCGACGCCCTCAACATGGGTGCCGTGGACAAGCAGTACCCCTCAGGAGCCGCTGCGGTGAAGGCACTGGCCGCCGGCGCAGACCTGCTGCTGATGCCCGCCGACGTGGAACAGGCGCACGCCGCCATCGTCCAGGCCGTGGCCGCCGGGACCCTTCCCCCCGCACGGCTGGATGAGGCGGCGCAACGGGTGGCCACCATGATGATCTGGCACGCGCGGAGCACCCCGCCTGCCGGAACCGCCGGCGCAGGTGCCCCGGCCGGAAGCGGGGCAGCACTGTCAGCCCAGGCCTCGGCGTCCGCCATTACGGTTGTTTCCGGGCCCTGCAGCGGACCGCTGGTGCCCGGTTCCGTGCGTGTGGCCGGCGGCGGACCGGGGGACCGGGAGCGCTTCGAAGCCGCCGCCGCGCGCGCCGGGATAGCAGTGGGATCGGGGCCGCTGGTCACCCTCATCGGGTTCGGCGGAAAACCGGCCGGCGGGGACATTGCCGTGTCCCTCGACGCCCCCTGGCCGCTCCAGGATTCAACCGCGCCGGTTAAGCTCGCGCTCTACGGCCGCACCAACACGGCCTTCGACGCGCTCGCCGCGGTGCTGGCAGGGAAGGCGCCGGCTCCGGGGAAGCTGCCGGCCGCCGTCGGACCTTTTCCTGCAGGTACCGGCTGCCCCTGATCCCTTGGACCCCCGCGCGGGCAGGAACGCGTTTAATGGTCAGGTGCCCATTCTGAATAAAGACATGACCCTCTGCATCTCGCTCTCGGCCCGTCCCAGCAACAACGGGACCCGGTTCCACAACCACCTCTACGGGCAGCTGGACCTGAACTGGATCTACAAAGCCTTCGCGCCCACCAACCTTGAACAGGCCATCGCCGGCGTCCGCGGGCTGGGCATCCGTGGCTGCGCCATCTCCATGCCGTACAAGGAGGACGTCATCGCGCTGGTGGACGAGATGGACCCCTCCGCCAAGGCCATCGACTCGGTGAACACCATCGTGAACACAGACGGCCACCTCAAGGCGTACAACACCGACTACACCGCGATCGAACAGCTCATCGCCACCAACTCGGTCCCCACTGAGTACTCCGTCCTGGTGCAGGGCGCCGGCGGCATGGCCAAGGCCACGGTCGCAGCCCTCCGGGACGCCGGGTTTTCCCACGTCACGGTCATCGCCAGGAACGAGGCTGCCGGGCGGGCGCTCGCGGACCAGTATGGCTTTCAGTGGCGTGCAACGCTCGACGGCGGGACGGCTGACCTGATTATCAACGTCACCCCCATCGGCATGGCCGGAGGTGCGGAAGCGGACGCCCTGTCCTTCCCCGCCGAGGCCATCGACGCGGCGCGCCTGGTTTTCGACGTGGTGGCGCTGCCCGCCGAGACACCGCTGATCCGCGCCGCCCGGGCGGCAGGCAAACCCGTCATCACGGGGGCGGAGGTTGCCACCATCCAGGCGCTCGAGCAGTTCGTGCTGTACACGGGGGTCCGGCCCACCGCGGAGCAGGTGCGGGCGGCCGAGGAGTTCATGCGCGCGCAGTAGAGACAGTCAGGCAGGCTCCACCACGATGGCCACCCGCTCCTCGCCGATGCGCGTCAGGACCAGGGTGGCCGTCTTGCCGGCCCCCTTCTTCCCGCCGGAACTCTTGCCGCCGGGCAGCAACTGCTTCCGCAGCTCTTCCGGGGTGACGGCCGTGCCGCGCTTCTTGATATCCAGCACGGTGATGCCCTCCTGCTTGACCCATGCCTTGAGCGCCTTGACGTTGTAGGGCATGACATCAAGGACTTTGTAGGCCCGGGCGAACGGGGTGTCGAGCAGGTCCGGAGCGCAAATGTAGGCAATGTGTTCGTCCACCAGGTGGCCGCGGAGCTGCAGTGCGACGTCGGCCACCAGCCCGGCGCGGATCACGGCGCCGTCGGGCTCGTACAGGTAGCCTTCCACGGGTCCCACCGGCGCGGATGGTCCGGCGCCGAAGTCGTCGGCGCTGGTCAGCTCGGCGGTTCCCTGCGGACCCAGGACCAAAGCAGCACGGCGGACTCCGGGCCTGCGCACGGCGTTGAACCACAGGGTCACTTCGGTGACGTCCCCGGCTACCGATACCCACTGCGCCTCGCAGCCCGCTGGCACAGAGTCGTGCGGCATGCCCGGGCCCATCTTCACGCCCACAGCCTTGCCTTCGGCGGCCAGGGACTCCACGAAGGACAACGGCGGGGAGAACGCCTCGGGGTCCCAGATCCGCTTGGTGCCGGAGGTTGAGGTGACTCGCCGCGCCGGATCCAGCCAGACGCCGTCCACCCCGTCCAATGGAACCGAAGCGGCGTCCGCGTGGACCACCGTGGCGTTGGGGAACGGGATGAGGTTCACCGTGGCGCACGCCGCGGTGGTTTCATCCATTTCGACGGCGGTGACGTTGATGTCCAGGGAGGCCAGGGCCAGGGAATCGGCGCCAAGGCCGCAGCCCAGGTCTGCCACCCGGCTGATCCCGGCGGCGGCGAACCGCTGCGCGTGGTGCGCGGCGACATTCAGCCGCGTGGCTTGCTCCAGGCCGGCCTGGGTGAACAGCATCTGGCGGGCAAACTCACCGAATTTCGCCTCTGCCCTGGTGCGCAGCCGCGACTGAGTGAGGACGGCGGACACAAGTCCGGGGGAGTGTCCGCCCTTCCTGAGTGCGGAGTTGAGCTCGAACGAGTCCTGCTCACGGTAGGGGCCCATGGATGCCAGCAACTCCCAGCCTTCGGGGGTCAACAGCGGTGCAATCTGGTCCTGGGGAGCGTGAGCCATGGGTTCCAGCCTAGTGGAGGAGCGCGGGGCCGGGATGCGGATACTGTTGAAACCATGGATGAGAGCGCAGCCCCCCGCGAGACCGGCGACCACGAGTCCAAGGACCGCGGACCGGCAAGGTTTGCCCGTCCCGTCCTGATCGCCGCCGCCGTGGTGGCCGTGGTCTGCATTGCCTTGCTGGTGATCATTTTCCTGCTGGACACCTTCAACGCCACCGTCTATTCCGTGGGCGGCAACGACATCCAGGACAACACCCAGGAAGCCCGGGACATCCGTGGGCTGTACGACGGCGCGCGGGCGGGGAGCATCTTTTTCCTCGTGGCTGCGCTGCTCGCCGCAGCGGCGTCCGGCTGGGTGCTCTTTCGTGGGCGGAAAGTGGGCGGCAGTGACACCGACGGCGGCGAGGACGTGGACTTCGACGACCTGGGCCGCTGAGGACGGGGCGTCTTTCGCCCGCTTGCCCGCCGTCGTCGGACCCGGAAAGGCGTACGCCGATGACGAAACTTTGGCACTCACCTTGACCGAGTGCTAACGCTTACATAGAGTCTTCATTAGCACTCTCCCCAGGAGGGTGCTAACACATGAAGAGCTGCCAGCCAGGCTGCTGCCGGCACCGCGACGACGGTTTGCCAGCTACGGCGGAAAGCTTTCCAGTCCACGAATTTGCTGACGAAAAGGAGAGGTCCGAGTGTCGGTCTCTATTAAGCCTCTTGAGGATCGTATTGTTGTCCGCCCGCTCGAAGCCGAGCAGACCACGGCTTCCGGCCTGGTCATCCCGGACTCCGCACAGGAGAAGCCGCAGGAAGGCGAAGTTGTTGCAGTAGGCCCCGGCCGCTTCGAAGACGGCAACCGCGTTCCGGTCGACGTGGCCGTTGGCGACGTTGTTATCTACTCCAAGTACGGTGGAACCGAAGTCAAGACCGGCGGCACCGAGTACCTCGTGCTGTCCGCCCGCGACGTTCTGGCGATCGTCGTAAAGTAACTTTTGGATCCCCGTGCCGCTGACCATGCATCCCGCTGGTCAGCTGCGCGGGGTTCTGTCTTGAAAGGACAAAACCATGGCAAAGCAGCTTGCGTTTAATGACGCTGCACGCCGGTCGCTTGAAGCCGGCATCGATAAGCTCGCCAACACTGTCAAGGTGACGCTCGGCCCCCGCGGCCGCAACGTCGTCCTGGACAAGAAGTGGGGTGCCCCCACCATCACGAACGACGGCGTCACCATCGCCCGCGAAGTGGAACTGGACGACCCCTACGAGAACCTTGGCGCACAGCTGGCCAAGGAAGTAGCCACCAAGACCAACGATGTTGCCGGTGACGGCACCACCACCGCCACCGTCCTGGCCCAGGCCCTGGTCAAGGAAGGCCTGCGCAACGTTGCAGCCGGCGCTGCCCCCGGCCAGATCAAGCGCGGCATCGAGGTTGCGGTTGAGGCCGTGGCTGCCCGCCTGCTGGAGAACGCACGCCCGGTCGAGGGAACCCAGGTTGCCAACGTTGCCGCCATTTCGGCGCAGAGCGACGAAATCGGCGAGCTGCTCGCCGAGGCCTTCGGCAAGGTGGGCAAGGATGGCGTCATCACCATCGAAGAGTCCTCCACCACCCAGACCGAGCTGGTCCTCACCGAGGGCATGCAGTTCGACAAGGGCTACCTGTCCCCGTACTTCGTCACCGACGCAGAGCGCCAGGAAGCAGTCCTCGAGGACGCACTCATCCTGATCAACCAGGGCAAGATCTCCTCGATCCAGGAATTCCTGCCGCTGCTCGAAAAGGCGCTGCAGAGCTCCAAGCCGCTGTTCATCATCGCCGAGGACGTTGAGGGCGAGGCCCTGTCCACGCTGATCGTCAACCGCATCCGCGGCACCCTGAACGTCGTGGCCGTCAAGGCTCCCGGCTTCGGCGACCGCCGCAAGGCCATGCTGCAGGACATCGCCACCCTCACCGGTGCGCAGGTTGTCTCCCCGGAACTGGGCCTGAGCCTGGACACCGTGGGCCTGGAGGTGCTGGGTACCGCCCGCCGCATCACCGTCACCAAGGACAACACCACCATTGTGGACGGCGCCGGTTCGGCCGAGGACGTAGCAGCACGCGTTGCCCAGCTGCGGGCCGAGCTGACCCGCACCGACTCCGACTGGGACCGTGAAAAGCTCCAGGAACGCCTGGCCAAGCTTGCCGGCGGCATCGGCGTCATCAAGGTCGGCGCTGCCACCGAGGTTGAGCTGAAGGAAAAGAAGCACCGCATCGAGGACGCCGTGTCCTCCACCCGCGCTGCCCTCGAAGAAGGCATCGTGGCCGGCGGCGGTTCCGCCCTCATCCACGCCCTGAAGGCACTGGATGAAGACGCTGCCGTGAAGGCCCTCGAAGGCGACGCAGCAGCAGCCGTGGGCATTGTCCGCCGCGCACTGGTGCAGCCGTTGCGCTGGATCGCCCAGAACGCCGGTTTCGACGGCTACGTGGTCACCTCCAAGGTTGCCGAGCTCGAGACCAACAACGGGTTCAACGCCAAGTCCGGCGAGTACGAGGACCTGATCGGCGCGGGCGTCATCGACCCCGTCAAGGTCACCCGTGCAGCCCTCCGCAACGCGGCATCCATCGCCGCCCTGGTTCTCACCACCGAGACCCTTGTCGTGGAGAAGCCGGCCGACGAGGACGAGCACGCAGGCCACAGCCACTAGGACTCACATCCTGCGGCGCACTGGCTCCAACAAGGAACCGGTCCAACATTCGTTGGGCCGGTTTTTTGTATTTCTGACGGTGGGTGGGCCCACGGCGTCAGGGTTCCCTGGCCGAGCGCAGCGAGGTTAGGGGGACGGTGGGGACATCTCCTCCGTCTGCACGCCGCCGGATGGCTCATACACCAGGGAAACGGCACCCTTGGGGAAGCTGCGCGCCGGCTCGGCGAGGCTGAATGTGGCCGGCAACGTCCCGGCGTCGAGGAGGCGCTTGCCCTGCCCCAGGGCGACCGGATACAGCCAGAGGTGGAGCCGGTCCAGTACACCTGCCGCCAGCAGTGAACGGATGAGGACTCCGCTGCCAAACATGTGCACCTGCCCGTACCCGGTCCGGAGGCCGCCGGCAGCCACGGCATCCGGCAGCACAGTGGTGCCTGCCCAGGCGGGATCATGCAGAGAACCTGATACGACGAATTTGGGAACCCGGTTAAGCGCGTCGGCGATGTCGCCGGACTGGTGGGGCCAGTAGGCCGCGAAGATGTCGTAGGTCCTGCGGCCCAGGAGGAGGGCATCCATCGAGGCGATTTCGGCCGCGATGGCCGCGCCGGATTCCTCGTCGGACACCGGCGCCTGCCAGCCCCCGAACGGGAATCCGCCTTCGGGATCTTCTTCACGGCCGCCCGGCGCCTGGTAGACGCCGTCGAGGGTGATGAACAGGTTCGCGACGATGATGCCCACGCGCACATTGTGGACCCGCGCCCGGACGCTGTCCAGTGCCCGTGGCAGGATGGTGCCATGCTGCTCCTTGAGCTCGTGGATACCACGAAAGCCGTCGCATCCACCCGCTCGCGGCTGGCGAAGGTGGAAGCCCTGGCCCACCTTCTGCGCCGTCTTGAACCTGGGGAGATCCCGACGGCGGTGGGTTTGCTGAGTGCCAAACCCCGCCAGGGACGTGTTGGCGTGGGCTGGAGCGCCGTGGCGGCGGCCAAGGAAGAGCCGGCCGGGGACCCCGGCCTCACGGTGGCGGATATTGATGAGGCGCTGGATCGGCTCCTGGCCACAGCCGGCACCGGATCGGGTGCGGAGCGGGCCGCCATCCTCCGGACCCTGATGGCGGCGGCCACCGCACCCGAACAGTCATTCATCGCCGGCGTCTTGCTCGGGGAACTGCGCACTGGTGCCCTCGAGGGAGTGCTGACGGACGCTGTTGCCCGCGCGGCCGGCAGGTCCGTCGACGCGGTAAGGCGTGCTGCAATGCTTTCCGGCGACCTCGGCGGAACCGCCCTCCTGGCCCTGACGGGCACTGAAGCCGAGCTTGACGCCGTCGGCCTCGTGGTGGGCCGTCCGGTGCAGCCCATGCTCGCCGCCACCGCCGGCAGTACCCGCGCAGCCCTCGAAACCACGGGGGAGGCCTCTGTGGAATACAAGCTCGACGGCGCCCGCATCCAGGTGCACCGCTCCGGCACCGACGTGCGCATCTACACCCGCAACCTCGCCGAGGTGACGCACCGCCTGCCTGAGGTGGTGGACCTGGTCCGCGGGCTGCCGGTGCAGGACGTGATCCTCGACGGCGAAACCCTCGCCCTGGACGAGGACGGGGCTCCGCGGCCCTTCCAGGAAACCATGTCCCGCTTTGGTGCCGACGCTGTAAGGGAAACCCTGCTGCATCCCTGGTTTTTCGACGTCCTGCACATCAACGGACGGGACCTGCTGGACGAACCGCTGTCCACCCGCATCGACGTCCTGGAACGCGTGGCACCCGCACACCGCATCCCGGGGGAGGTCACTGCCGATCCGGCCGTTGCAGAGCGCGTGTCGCAGGACGCGCTTGCCGCAGGCCACGAGGGCGTTGTGGTGAAAGCCATCGGATCCGCCTATGCGGCCGGCCGGCGCGGCTCCAACTGGGTCAAGGTCAAACCCGTACACACCTATGACTTGGTGGTGCTCGCGTGCGAATGGGGGTCGGGGCGCCGCACCGGGATGCTCTCCAACCTGCACCTTGGGGCACTGGATCCCAACGGAGAGTTCGGCGAACCCGGCGGCTACGTCATGGTGGGCAAGACGTTCAAAGGCCTCACCGACGAGCTGCTGCGCTGGCAAACCGAAAGGTTCCAGGAGCTTGAGGTGCGTCGCACGGCCGGCACCGTGTGGGTCGAGCCCGTCACGGTCGTCGAAATAGCTATAGACGGCGTCCAGCAGTCGCCCCGCTACCCGGGCGGGATCGCCCTGAGGTTTGCGCGCGTCAAGCGCTACCGGGACGATAAAACCCCGCCTGAAGCGGATACGATCCAGACCCTGCGCGCCCTGCTGCGTCAATAGCGCAAGGTATGGACCGGCCTTAGCTGCGGGTCCCGCTCCGCTGGCGCTTCAGGCTCCGTGCCACACCAGCCGGGAGGCGCCGGGTGACCATCCGATAGAAGAGCAAAACTGCGACGGCGGCGGTCACGATGCCCACGAGGTTGAGCAGCAGTTGAAGCGCAGAACCGGCCGCCTTCTGGTATTCGCCCAGCACCAGGGCCACCGCCACATAGCCTGCCGCAGGCACCGTGGTTACGGAGATGAAGACGCCGATCAGTGCTGCGGAACGCCTCCCGATGATTGACAACATGCCGGCGATCCCGGCCAGCACGGCAACAATCAGTGAATACGGCCCGGGATGGTAGATGAATTCGACGGCGGAGCCCTTGTCCAAGGCATCGCGCGGAAAAAGTCCGAGGGGAACCGAAAGCCAGGCCGTCAACGCCGCCAGCAGCATGGCAATGGGGAAGCCGACGCCCAGCGCAACTGCGGCGCGGCGCCCAAGCTTCCACTTCCTGGTGACAAGCGAGACGGCGAGGGCAGCCAACGGGCCGAACTCAGGTCCTACCGCCATGGCACCCACAATCGCGATGGGGGAATCCGTCACGATGCCTATTCCCGCGAGCTGGGTCGCCAGCACCAGGAAAGCAAGAAAATTCCAGGTCAGCCGGGAGTCTTCGCCGGTTTGCCGGGTCACGTCGTCCCAGATCACCGCGTCTGCGCCGTCCCCGGGCGCGGCACGCTCAGCCCGGTCCGCGTTCTTGGACAGGACGAATTCCGGCGTGGCCATGGCAATGGATCCCACATCGCGGATTTTCAGGACTTCCAGCTTCTCGAGCAGCTCCTCCACTGACTCCCGGGCGATCAGCACCTCAACCACATCGCCCTGCGGCACCACGGCCGCGCCCGGAAGCAGCGCAACTTCCGCGGTGCCCCGCTGGTCGCGGCAGGTCTTCACGGTGACGGCGGACAGCTCCCCGGGCACGCAGATCCGCAGCTGGACTACCATGCCCGCTCCCTTCCACGATTGGGGCAAGCATAGTCTGAACAGGAGCGTTGATTAGCCGATGCAGTCGGCCCTGGCTAGGGTTGATGTTTTGGCTGGCGGGCGTTTTGAGGGGTTTTAGTGTCGATAACGGAAACCCCGAAGCCACTTGAACCCGGAACCAGTGCCGCCACGCGCCAACGGACGCCCACCTTCCGACCGGAAGTCCAGGGCCTGCGGGCCCTGGCTGTCCTGATGGTTGTGGCGTACCACGTCTGGCTGGGCCGCGTGTCCGGCGGCGTGGACATCTTCCTGCTGATTTCGGCTTTCCTCCTCACGTTGTCCTTCGTCCGCAAGGCGGAGTCAGGGCACGCGTTCCGGCTCCTGGCGCACTGGCTGCACCTGTTCAAGCGACTGCTGCCGGCCGCCGTCGTGGTGATTCTCGGAGTTCTGGCCGGCACCTGGCTGATCCTGCCGCAGGGCCGTTGGCCGCAGCTGCTTGACCAGGCCTGGGCGTCGCTGCTGTACCGCCAGAACTGGCTCCTGGCAGATACTGCAGTGGACTACTACGCGCAGGACCACGCCGGCGCCAGCCCGCTGCAGCACTTCTGGTCATTGTCCATCCAGGGGCAGGTCTTCATCCTGTGGCCGCTGGTCTTCGCCGGCACGGCTGCGGTACTCAACGTGCTGCGCCGCGTTCCCCGCCTGCAGCGGCTGACCTACCGTGGCTTGCTGGCAATCGTTTTCGGGGCGGTGTTCGCGGTATCCCTGGCCTACTCCATGGACCAGACCGCTTCCAACCAGGCCTACGCCTACTTCGACACGCGTGCCCGGCTTTGGGAGTTTGCGCTGGGGTCCCTGCTGGCACTGGCGCTGCCTTACCTGCGGCCCGGGTGCCTGCTGCGTATCGCCCTGGGCTGGACCGGGCTGGCCGCAATGGTTTCCTGCGGGCTGGTCCTTACCGTTGACCGATCCTTCCCGGGGTACGTGGCGCTGTGGCCCACGCTGGCGGCGGCAGCGATCATCGTGGCGGGGCAGACCGGCAGCAGGTTCGGCGTGGACCGCATCCTTGGCAGCCGGCCCGCCGTCGCACTGGGGGATAACTCCTACGCCCTGTATCTGTGGCACTGGCCCGTCCTGGTGCTGGCGCTCGCGGCCACCGGCGTGGAAGCTCCCAACCTCACGCAGGGTCTCGGGATCGTTGGAGCCTCCGTCGTGCTCGCCGTCCTGACCACGCGCTTCGTGGAAAAACCGGTGCGCGACTGGCGCTGGCCCCAGCTCCGGGCCTGGCGGACCGCCGTCGTCATTGTTGCCTGCGGCGCCGTCCTGGCCGGTCCCGTCGCGGTCTGGCAGACGTCGTTGACCGCAGAGGAAAGCGCGACGGCGGCACAGCCGAGGGAGCTTACGCCCGGCGCGTTGGCACTCACCGCGGAGAACGAAAACGCCCCGGCTCCCCGCGCAAGAACCATTCCAGGCCCCACCGCGCTGGATAATGACTGGGCCGGCATCGACTCGCCCTGCACAGGCGCCAACGCCACCGGCGATCCCATCCTGGAGGGCTGCCGGCAGGAGCTTCCGGAGGAACCGTCCACCAAGCGCATCGTGGTCCTGGGGGACTCGCACGCCCAGCAGTACCTTGCCGCACTGGCGCCGGTTGCGGCTGCGCGTGGCTGGGAGATCGTCACGCTGCTGATGCCCGCTTGCAGGTTTGGCGCCGAGTCGGAAACCCGGAATGCCGAATGCAACGCCTACAACCGGGCAAGTTCCGCCTACGTCCTGGAACACCTTCCGAATGCCGTGTTTACTGTGGCGTCGCTGACCCACGAGGACGCCCCGTTCGAAACCGAAGTTCCGGGCTACCTTGACGGCGTGAAACCGTTCACTGACGCGGGCATCGAGGTTGTGGGCATCCGGGACAACCCGCGGTTCACCTTCAACATGCCGCAGTGCGCCCAGCGGAACGGTGCCGGCGCGCCTGCCTGCAACCCGTCGCTGGCAGAGTCCCTGGTGGAGCCATCGCCGCTGGAGAATTACCGCGCCAAGCTGCCGGGCCTGCACCTGATGGACATGAGCGACTTCATCTGCGCGCGCGGTGTCTGCCCCGCCGTGGTGGGGAACGTGTACGTCTACAAGGACGACAACCACCTCACCAGGACCTACGTGGAAACCATGATTCCCATGTTCGAGCAGCGGCTGCTGGCTGCCACCGGCTGGAGCTGAGCCATTCCGCCTGTCTGGCCGTGGGGTTGCTCACATTGGCGGCGTGGAATAGGGGGATCGGCGCCGAGGTTCTAATATTTACTCAATACTTTCTGCCCCCGGAACGCCGTGCTGCACGGTGCTCCTGCAGGATCGTCTGCACAGGCCAGTTCCGTAATAACGGGCTGGTCATCGGCTGCAACCCCTACCCGTGACCCAGCAACCAAGGTAAGAGGCGCACTCATGACCGAGCCCGAACACAACCCCTTTGGCTTCATAGGCCTGACCTACGACGACGTCCTGCTCCTGCCGGGCCATACCGACGTCATCCCGTCCGAGGCAGACACGTCCTCCCGGATCTCCAAGCGGATCACCGTCCAGACCCCGCTGCTGTCGGCCGCGATGGACACCGTCACGGAGTCCCGCATGGCCATCGCCATGGCCCGCCAGGGTGGCCTTGGCGTGGTGCACCGCAACCTGTCCATTGCCGACCAGGCGGACCAGGTGGACCGGGTCAAGCGGAGCGAGTCCGGGATGATCACCAACCCGCTGACCATCCGCCCCGAGGCCACGCTGCGGGAACTGGACGATCTCTGCGCGCACTACCGCGTGTCCGGCCTGCCCGTGGTGGACGAGGACAACCGCCTGCTCGGCATCGTCACCAACCGCGACACCCGCTTTGTGCCGGAGTCCGATTTCCCGCTGCGGCTGGTCAGCGATGTCATGACCAAGATGCCCCTGGTCACCGGGCACGTGGGCATCAGCCGCGAGGAAGCCTCGCACAAGCTGGCCACCAACAAGATTGAAAAGCTCCCGCTCGTGGACGAGCAGGGGCGGCTCAAGGGCCTGATCACCACCAAAGACTTCACCAAGGCCGAGCAGTATCCCCTGGCCACAAAGGACGACGAGGGCCGCCTCCGCGTCGGTGCCGCCATCGGCTTCTTCGGCGACGGCTGGGAGCGCGCCATGACCTTGGTGGACGCCGGCGTGGACGCCCTGTTCGTGGACACCGCCAACGGCCACTCCCAGGGTGTCCTGGACATGATCCGCAGGCTGAAGTCCGACCCCGTTGCTGCGCACGTGGACATCATCGGCGGCCAGGCTGCCACCCGCGAAGGCGCCCAGGCATTGATTGACGCCGGCGCGGACGGCATCAAGGTGGGCGTTGGACCCGGCTCCATCTGCACCACCCGCGTGGTGGCCGGCGTCGGGGTTCCGCAGATTACCGCCATCTACGAATCCGCAAAGGCTGCCATTCCGGCGGGCGTGCCGCTGATCGCCGACGGCGGCCTGCAGTACTCCGGCGACATCGGCAAGGCGCTGGTCGCCGGAGCCGACACCGTCATGCTGGGCTCGCTCCTGGCAGGCTGCGACGAGTCCCCGGGCGATTTGATCTTCGTCAACGGCAAGCAGTTCAAGTCCTACCGCGGCATGGGTTCCCTGGGCGCCATGCAGTCCCGTGGCAAGAACACGTCCTACTCCAAGGACCGCTACTTCCAGGCCGACGTGTCCGGTGATGACAAGCTGATCCCCGAAGGCATCGAAGGCCGCGTGGCCTACCGGGGTCCGCTGTCCTCCGTGGCCTACCAGCTGGTGGGCGGCCTGCGGCAGACCATGTTCTACACCGGTGCACCGACCATTCCCGAGTTGAAAGTCCGCGGCAAGTTCGTCCGGATTACCTCCGCCGGCTTGAAGGAATCGCACCCGCACGACATCCAGATGACCGTCGAGGCACCGAACTACGGTTCGCGCTAGATTGCTGGCGGCTCGTTTTCGCTGACAGTGCGAAATAGAGGAGGCGGGATTCTTTCCCGCCTCCTCTAGCTTTAACCCCGGATGGCCACGTCAGTTTGATTGTCAGTGCCTCCATGGATGATGTGTCCATGGGAATCAGCAACAGTGTTGGGGCGGTTTTGGAGAGTGTTTCTGCCTCTGTTGCTGCGCTCGATGCCCTGAACCGTGAGGACGCATTCCTTGCTGGCGGAGTTGATATTGGTTCCGGGGTGGATGTGTTGCAGCGGCGGTATGAGATCCGGCTGGAGCGGCTGGAACTGACGGCGCGGCTGGAAGCGCGGCTCTCCGCGCTGAAAGCACGGGACGCTGCCGAAGCCGTCGGGTTCCAGCAGGCCATGACCCCGCCGGACGCGTCCGTGCAGGACCGCACCTACGCCGGGATGTCCACGGTCGAGGAAATCGCCGGGATCCTCACCGTGAGTTCCGCGGCCGGCGGGGCGTTCGTGGAACAGTCCCGGCGAGTCTGCTCCCTGCCGCCGGTCTTCGAGGCCTTGTCCACCGGTGCCATGTCCTGGCAGCACGCCAAAATCATCGCAGATGAGACCGAAGGCCTCACGACTGAGGGCGCGGTGTCGTTGGTGGCGCACTTCTTCGACCCGGACGCCCCCAACCCCGCCCGCGGCGCCGCCCCCGGTGAACTCGTCCCCTCCCGCTTCCGTTCCAAGGTCCGTGCGTGGCGGGAACGCCACCACCCCGAATCCATTGAAAAGAGGCATGCGAAGGGGGTGGCGGACCGGCGGATGGAATACACCCCGGACCGCGACGGGATGGCCTGGGTCTCGCTCTACCTGCCCGGGGACACCGCCTGTGCCATCTGGAACCGCACCACCGCCACCGCCCGCGGCCTCCAAAGCCCCGACGAACCCCGCACCCTCACCCAACTCCGCCCCGACATCGCCGCATCCCTGCTCCTCGGCGCCGGCAGCGCAGGCAGCTTCAAGGAAACCGGCGACACCACTGCGGCAAGCGTCACCGAGATCGGGAAGGTCCCCGCCCCGCGGGCGGACGTCCTGGTCACCGTGCCGGTGTTCTCCCTCCTCGGCCTGACCGATGAGCCCGCCGTCCTGGACGGTTTGGGACCGATCCCGGCTTCCATGGCACGTAAGCTCGTCGCCGACGGGGCCAACTCGTTCTACCGGGTACTGGTCGACCCGAGGGACGGGGCACCGTTGGAAATTGGCCGGAAAAACTACCGACTTACGGAAACCCTCAAACGCTGGATCAGGATGCGGGACGCCAACTGCACCTTCCCCGGCTGCACCAACCGCACACCCGACAACGAAACCGACCACCTCACGGCCTGGGAACAGGGCGGCACCACAGGGGCCAGCAACCTCGGACAGCTGTGTCCGAGGCACCATCGGCTCAAACACAACGGTAGATGGACACCCGACCCGGCAACCGAGAAAGATCCGCCCGGCTGGACCTCGCCCACCGGCCGGCACTACAAAGCCGAACACCCCGGGCGGGAACCAACACACTGGCCGGGCTGGATTGACCCGGACCGGACGAGAAAGAGGAACGGCAGCGGCGGGGCGCTGCGGGTGGCCGGCGGACGTCCGGACTTCCATTACATGGCACAGTCCCCAGCCGAAGATGCCCTATTGCGCTGTCTCCACTCCAAGTCGTGACGGCCTACCCAGCGCAGTACTTGGCCCGCCTCCTCAGGCCCGTCCGGCACTAGGCTGATTCCATGTCCCAACCGCGCCATCCGGCGGAACTGAGCCCAAAGCGGGAACCCCAGCGGCGCCTTACTCTTCGGCCCTATGCCCGTGCCGTGGCCCAGGTCCTGCGGGTTAGTTTCCGCGCCTCCCCGGGCGCCGTGATCATGAAGGTGCTCGGCTCACTGATTTCGGCTGTCCTTCCACTGGTCACCACCTACTTTGCGTCCCTCACCACCACAGCGCTGGCCGCAGCCTATGCGGGCGACGCCGGAGCGGGGCGCCGTGCAATCGTCTACGTCGTCGTCACTGCCGCCCTGGGCCTCTTTTGGGGCGCCTTCAACAGCGTTGACCGGTACATCCAGCAGCTGATGAGCTTCAGGGTGGGCGCCATCGTAGGCGACCAGATGTACGACCGCTTCCTGGCCCTCGAGTTCTGGCGCTACGACGACAAGGAAACGGTGGACCTCTACGACCGCGCCAAGCGGTTCTCGGATTCGTATGCACGCGTCCTGGACCGGATCGCGGCCATCTTCACGCAGATGGTTTCTGTCATCCTGGCCATCGGCGCCCTGCTGCTGGTCAGCTGGTGGATCGCGGTCATCGTGCTGGTGGCCATCGTGCCGAGTGTGTACCTGCAGTTCAAGCTCTCCCGTGAACAGATTGCGCATTGGAACACCCAGGTGGACTCGCGACGCCAACGCCGAATGATAGAGACCAACCTGCTGCGGCCACAGCACATCGCCGAGATGCGGCTCTACGGGATTGTCGGCTTCCTCATGGGCCTTCGTTCCCGCCTCCGGGACGCGGACGAGCGGCGGCGACTCGATTACCAGCGGCGCTACATCCCCAGGCAATTGGCCGCAGACGCCCTGCAATACGGTGCCGAGGTGGTCTCGCTGATCTGGGTGGTGGGCCAGGTCATCGCCCGGGCCCAGCCCGTGGGCCAGTTCCTCTATGTCCAGCAGATCGTCAGCCGCGCTTTGTCGACGGCCAACAACCTGGTGTCTTCCTTGAGTTCCATTGACGAAGACCTCGCCAATCTGACGGATTACGAGCTCTTCATGGGCATGCCGGTTCACTCAGAACATGCACCGCCCTTATTGCAGGCTCCACAGGAAGTTGAACTGAAGGACATCCGCTTCACGTACACCGGAAGCGACATCGAGGTGATCCGGGGCATCAGCCTCAGCATCCGCCGCGGCCAGCACATCGCCATCGTGGGGGAGAACGGCGCCGGCAAGTCGACGCTGATCCGTATCCTCGCCGGCCTCTACCGTCCCGACTCCGGGCAGGTGTTGCTCGACGGCGTGGACCTCGCCGCCGTCGACGTCACCTCCTGGCACCGGCACCTGGCCGTGCTCAGCCAGGAGTTCCTCAAATACGAGTTCGCCACGGCGGCCGAGAACATCTATTTCGGCGACGTGGACAGTCCGCGCGACGACGAACGGATCCCGCGTTCAGCCGCCGATGCGGAAGCACTGGAGTTCATCAGCAAACTCCCCAATGGCCTGGACAACCACGTCAGCAACTGGATGGAGGACCCCCGCGGCCGGAAAGGCAGTGGCCTCTCCGGCGGCCAGTGGCAGCGTCTTGCCATGGCCAGGAATTTCTACCGCGACGCGTCCTTCATGGTGATGGACGAGCCCACGTCGGCTATCGATGCCCTCGCCGAGCACAGGATCTTTACACGACTCTTCGCGGACCGGAGCAGCACCATCATCGCCATCAGCCACCGGCTCGCCACCATCGAAAAGGCCGACGTGGTGTACATGCTGGAGGAGGGAAGAATCGTCGAACAGGGTACGCACAAGGAGTTGGTGGCCCTTCGCGGCAGGTACTTCCGGATGTTCGAGTCCCAGTTGACGGTGGAGGAACCGACGGGGACTTAGGCCTGCACCACCGTGGTGCGGACCCGCGCAAGGCTGGGCCGGGGCGGGACGCTGCTGAAGCCGAACGTGACGGCCGGATGGATGGGAGCCAGCACTCCGGCGTCGGCGCCTTCCCAGCTGACGACGGCGGAGGTCACGTGGTGCAGGTCGGTCACCCCGTAGAACTCCGCCCTTCCACTGCCGGCAGTTCCATAGGTGCGGGCACCGGGTGCCGCGAGGGCGGCCACCGGGTTGACCGCGGCGAGCCAGCGGGGATGGACTGCAAGGCGACGGGGCACTGCACGCAGCGCTGTTCCCAGCAAGGTCCTGGCACCGGTGACAGCCCGGACGGCCAGCGGGCCGGCGTCGACCGTCAACGTGTGTCCCGTGACCGCAGCGGAAACGTCCACGATTTTTACCTCGTCAAAGCTGTATGTGGCTGAGATAAAACCCGCGACTTCGCGGGTCGGCGCCAACAGCAGGCGGTGCCCGGAAGGTAGCTGCACCATGGCATCGGCGAACGACCCAAAGGGGGTGTCCTGCCAAATGCCAACCACGGCGCGCAGGCCGGAGGCGGTGCCAATCCCGGCAATGTGCCCGTCAAACGTCCAGCGGCTGCCCATCAAGCCACTGTAGCGGGAAGCGTGCGCCATAAAGTGGCCCGTAAGCGGCGTTGCCGTAGGGGTCCCACCAGGCGGCCGGGTCCTCCTCAAGAGCTTTGCGAAGGGCGGGATCGGTGCGGACGCGCCGCCTGAATTCCCTTGCCCGGCCTATGACCGTGGATGGGACCACGATGCATGTGACCAGGAGGAACAGGATAAGCACGAAAGCTCCCACCAAGGTTGTTGCCTCGCCGATGCCCTTTGCCGTGGCCGAGGGCAGGTACATGGCCAGGACCCCGCCCAGGGCAACTCCCGATAAGGACACCTTCGCGCTGCTCCAACGGCGGCCCGCCGCCTTTTCTGTCCACCTGCCAAAGTACGTGACTGCGCAGGTGGCGGCGATGGTGACACATCCCCACGGCAACGTTCGGAGGGCGGAGCGCCCATTCCGGTCCCGGCCCTGCATGACATGGCCGCTGGGATAACCTAGAGCAGTGACTTACGAGATCGAGATCGGCCGTGGCAAGCGTGGGCGTCGTGCCTACTCCCTGGATGACATTGCAATCGTCCCCAACCGTCGCACCCGCGACCCCAAGGACGTCTCCGTCTCCTGGCAGATCGACGCCTACCAGTTCGACATGCCGGTGATCGCTGCGCCGATGGACTCGGCCATGTCCCCGGCCACGGCAATCGCGCTGGGCAAGCTGGGCGGCCTTGGCGTGCTTGACCTGGAAGGCCTCTGGACCCGGTACGAGGATCCGCAGCCCATCCTCGACGAGATCGCGGAGCTGCAGGACCAGACGAACAGCCCCGCCGTTACCGGCCGGATGCAGGAGCTGTACAAGGCGCCCATCCAGCCCGAACTCATCACCTCCCGCCTGGCGGAGATCCGCGGGGCGGGCGTCACCGTTGCCGGGTCCCTGACCCCGCAGCGCACCCAGGAACATTACAAGACGGTGGTGGCGGCCGGCGTCGACATCTTCGTCATCCGCGGCACCACCGTGTCCGCCGAGCACGTTTCCAAGGACCACGAACCGCTGAACCTCAAGCAGTTCATCTACGAACTCGACGTCCCCGTCATCGTGGGTGGAGCAGCCGGCTACACCCCGGCGCTGCACCTCATGCGCACCGGTGCCGCCGGCGTGCTGGTGGGTTTCGGCGGCGGTGCAACCACCACCACGCGCCGCGCGCTGGGCATCCACTCGCCCATGGCCTCCGCCATCTCGGACGTCGCTGCCGCCCGCCGCGACTACATGGACGAGTCTGGCGGCCGCTATGTGCACGTCATCGCCGACGGCGGCATGGGCACCTCGGGTGACATCGTCAAGGCGATCGCCATGGGTGCCGACGCCGTCATGCTGGGCAGCGCCCTGGCCCGGGCAGAGGAAGCACCGGGCAACGGGTGGCACTGGGGCCAGGAAGCACACCACCTGGAACTGCCGCGCGGCGACCGCGCCAACGTGGGCACCGTGGGCCCGCTGGAGGAGGTCCTCTTTGGGCCCGGCCACCACACCAACGGCACGTCCAACCTCATCGGCGCGCTGCGCCGCTCCATGGCTACCACCGGATATTCGGACCTGAAGGAATTCCAGCGGGTCGACGTCGTTGTGTCGCCTTACGCAGGGAACTGACGCTCCGCAGGCGTGGCAGGGCAGGGTGGCCACCCGCCCTGCCCAAAGCACGCCACTAGCAAGTAGTGTGGGTTTACTACCGGCACTAGAGGCACTGGAGGCGTTCAATGAAGAGTGTTCCTGCAAACGGCGGAGTCCTTGGCCCGGAAGCCCGGGAATCATCCATCGAGCGGTTGCGTGCCACCACGGAACCCGGCCAGGAGCTGGACATCCTCATCGTGGGCGGTGGCATCGTTGGCGCGGGAGCCGCGCTTGACGCCGTGACGCGCGGGTTGAGTGTCGGCATTGTCGAGGCAAGCGACTGGGCCGCGGGCACGTCCTCCCGGTCTTCCAAGCTGATCCACGGTGGCCTGCGCTACCTGGAAATGCTGGACTTCGCCCTGGTCAAGGAAGCCCTGCAGGAACGCGGCCTGCTGCTTTCCGAGATTGCCCCGCACCTGGCCAGGCCCGTGCCGTTCCTGTACCCGCTCACCAAGCCGTTTATCGAGCGTCCCTACGTGGGCGCCGGCATCGCCCTGTACGACGCGATGTCAGTCTCCGCCGGCCATAGCCGCGGCGTCCCGTTCCACAAGCACCTGAGCAGGCGTGGCACTCTGCGTGCCGCCCCCAGCCTAAAGAATGACGCCTTCGTGGGGTCCATCCGGTATTACGACGGCCAGGTGGACGATGCGAAGTACGTGGCGAACCTGGTCCGCACTGCTGCCCACTACGGCGCCCACGCCGTGAACCAGATGAAGGTGGTTGACTTCCTGCGCGAGGGGGAGCGGGTAGTTGGAGCCAAGGTGGAAAACCGCGAGGACGGGACGCAGTTCAACATCCGCGCCAAGCAGGTTATCAACGCCACCGGCGTCTGGACCGACGAAACCCAGGCCATGGTGACTGACCGGGGCCAGTTGAAGGTCCGCGCTTCCAAGGGCATCCACCTGGTGGTTCCACGCGACCGCTTCCAGTCCACGGTGGGCCTGATTTTGCGCACCGAGAAATCGGTGCTGTTCGTCATTCCTTGGGGACGGCACTGGATCATCGGCACTACGGACACCGACTGGCACCTGGACAAGGCCCATCCCGCCGCTTCCAGCAAGGACATCGACTACGTCCTGGAGCACGTCAACAAGGTGCTGAAGCGTCCCCTTACCCGGGAAGACGTGGAAGGGGTTTATGCGGGCCTGCGTCCGCTGCTGGCTGGTGAAAACGACTCCACCGCCAAGCTTTCCCGCGAGCACGTGGTGGCGCACCCTGTTCCCGGCCTGGTGGTGGTGGCAGGCGGAAAGTGGACCACCTACCGGGTGATGGCCAAGGACGCAGTGGACGAGGCTACCCGCACCATGGACGAACGGGTCCCGCCCAGCTGCACCGAGACCATTCCGCTGCTGGGAGCCAGCGGTTTCCGTGCCGCCTGGAACCGCCGGAACCGCACAGCGGAGGAATCCGGAGTCCATGTGGCGCGGATCGAGCACCTGCTCAACAGGTACGGGTCCATGACTCCGGAGGTATTGGCCATCATTGCGCAGAACCCGGAACTGGCGGAGCCACTGCCGGGCGCCGACGACTACCTGCAGGCCGAAGCCGTCTACGCCGCCAGCCATGAAGGTGCCCGGCATGTGCAGGACGTGCTTACCCGGCGTACAAGGATCTCCATTGAAGCGTGGGACCGCGGCGTGTCTGCTGCCCCGGTTGTCGCTAAACTGATGGGAGACGTCCTTGGCTGGAGCGAGGCGCAGCGCGAAAACGAAGTCCGCCACTACCTGGCCCGGGTGGAGGCCGAACGCCTTAGCCAGCAACAGCCGGACGACGAATCCGCAGACGCCGCCCGCCTGGGCGCGGAAGATATCGTGCCCTTGCGTTGAGGAGCCGTTCGCCCCACTGCTGACCGAAGGGACACGCCTTGGCGGAACCACTGGACCCGTATGACGCCCACCTGACCACCGCCGACATGGTAATCCTGGAAATGGAGGCGAAGGACAAAACCGACGCCACCAACCAACTGGCAGAGCGGCTCCACGCCGCCGGGCGAATCTCGGATCTCGACGGGTTCCTTAAGAACGTCAATGCCCGGGAGCACCAACTGGCCACGGGCCTCCCCGGAGGCATAGGACTGCCGCACGCCCGCAGCGAATTCGTCTCCCAAACCTCCATCGCCGTCGGTATCACCAAGTACGGCCACGCGCTGGACTTTGGCGCCGCCGACGGCCCCGCCACGGTGATCCTCCTCATTGCCACCCCGGCCAGTTCTTTCTCCGACCACCTGGAGGTCCTGGCCACCCTGGCACGGTCCCTCTCCAAGGAGTCCTTCCGGGAGTCCCTGCGGCGTGCGTATGACGCTGAAGTGATCGCCGAGCTCATCAATTCCAGCCTGGTGTTCTTTGACCACTAGGCACATTTCCCGGCCCCGGCTCCGCGTCCGGGGGCCTTGGCGTTTAGTTGTTCTACAGAAGTACGAAGTACGGTTAAGACGTGTGGAAAACTGCCCTTAAGCCCCGATGGATCGCAGGCTTTATCTTCGCGATCGCTCTTTCCGGGGTCTTCGTGCTGCTGAGCCAGTGGCAGTTCGGCCGCTCCACGCAGCCCGAGGTGCCGGTCAACCCGGGCACTGAACAGGTCCAGCCGCTCACCAGCACCCTCCAGCCGGGTGAGTTCTTTCACGGCAGCGTCGCGGACCAGATGGTCACCGCCCAGGGGACATACAGTCCAGACAAGCAAGTCCTGGTGCCCGGCAGGCTCCATGACGGACGGAGCGGCTACTGGGTTGTTTCAGCCTTTGCCGTCAACGGCGCTCCCGCCCTGACCGGGGCAGGCACCTCACCGCAGACATGGATCCCGGTGGCACGCGGCTGGGTGGCGGAACCCGGGGACGCGGCAGCACCGCCATCGGGCCTTGTCGAACTAACCGGACGGCTGCTGCCGTCCGAAGCGCCGGTGGCCGGGAAGGCACCCAAACCGGGGGAGGCCTCGGCCGTCTCCGTGGCGGAGCTCATCAATGACTGGGAGGTGAGCAGCTATCCCGGCTTCGTGTCGGCCACCGCAGAGGTGGTGGGTGGCCAGGACGTCAGCGCCGCTGCAGCGCCGGGCAACCTCCTGCCCCTGAACATCGGGCCGCAGCCGGCAGGACAGCACATCAACTGGCTGAACCTCTTCTACTCCATCGAATGGGTCGTTTTCGCCGGCTTCGCCTTCTTTATCTGGTGGCGGATGGTCAAGGACGACTTCCACCGCGACCTCGAGGAGGCACTCGACGAGGCCGAAGACCCGGCGGCGCCCGGGCAGCACGAAACGCACCAGCTTCCACAGCAGGCTGACCAGCACCAGCAGCCTGACCAGCACCAGCAGAAGGTACAGCCATGATTGATCCGAAACCGGCCACCCCCTCGCCGCAGGCCTCCGGCGGCAAGACATCCGCGAAGAAGCGCCGTTTCGGCGGTACCGAGGCGCAGATCAGGTCTGCCTTGAAGTTCTATAAGGTTATGGCCTACCTCACCGGCACCATGCTGCTCCTGCTGTGTGCCGAACTGGTGGCCCGGTACGGCTTCGGGCAGTACCTGTTCGCCGGCGGCACCAACGCCGTCACCGGCCAGCCGTTCGGTTTCGGCTTCACCGACGCCGAGCCCCCGGGTGTGCTCAACGGGGTGAACGTCTCTGTCACGGTACTCATCGTGCACGGCTGGATGTATGTGGTGTACCTGATCTCCAACTTCCGGCTGTGGTCCCTCATGCGCTGGCCGTTCCCCAAACTGGTCCTGCTTGCGCTTGGCGGCGTGGTGCCGTTCCTGTCCTTCATCGTCGAGAAGAAGTTCCACGCCGAGGTGGAGGCCGAACTGGCCGCCAACCCGCAGGCTCCGCAGCGCTACTGAACCCGGTCCAGACACGTGCGCCGGGCCTGGCGCGCGGGGGCCGCCACCCGGCGTCGAACGTCTGCTGCGTCACAGCGCGGCGTCTCAAGGTGCGCCGGTGCAAGGGCGCAAAGTAGGCTGTTACGGTGACTATTCCCACTGCATCCCAGACTTCCCAGAAGCCGGTGCTGGTTGTTGATTACGGTGCCCAGTACGCGCAGTTGATTGCCCGCCGCGTCAGGGAAGCGAATGTGTATTCGGAAGTGGTTCCGCATACTTACTCCACCGAGCAGCTCCTGGCCAAGAACCCCGCCGCCATCATCCTGTCCGGTGGCCCCTCCAGCGTATATGCCGACGGCGCCCCCAGCGTGGGTGCCGACCTTTTCGAAGCCGGCGTCCCCGTCTTTGGCATCTGCTACGGGTTCCAGGCCATGGCCAACGCCCTGGGCGGCAAGGTGGACAAGACCGGCCTGCGGGAGTACGGATCCACGGAGACCACCATCCTCGGTGACGGCCGCTCGGTGCTTGAGGGCATGCCCCAGCACCAGAAGACCTGGATGAGCCACGGCGACTCCGTGCACGAGGCCCCGGCAGGATTCGATGTCCTCGCCACGACGGCGGGTGCCGAGGTTGCGGCCTTCGCCAACGAGGAGAAGGGCCTCTTCGGTGTGCAGTGGCACCCCGAGGTCAAGCACTCCGCGTACGGCCAGCAGGTACTGGAAAACTTCCTGTTCAAGGGCGCCAAGCTGGAGCCCAACTGGACCACCGGCAACATCCTGGAAGAACAGGTGGAGCGCATCCGCCAGCAGGTAGGGGACGCCCGGGTCATCTGCGGCCTCTCCGGCGGCGTGGATTCCGCAGTGGCCGCTGCCTTGGTCCAGCGGGCGGTGGGCGACCAGCTTACCTGCGTGTTCGTGGACCACGGGCTGCTGCGCGAAGGCGAAGCGGAGCAGGTTGAGCGCGACTTCGTTGCCGCCACCGGTGTCAAGCTGTACGTCGCCAACGAACAGGAACGTTTCCTTTCGGCCCTGGCCGGTGTCAGCGACCCGGAAACCAAGCGCAAGATCATCGGCCGGGAGTTCATCCGCGCCTTCGAAGAAGCCGAACTGGCCATCATCGCCGAGGCCGCAGCCCACGGCGAGAAGATCAAGTTCCTGGTCCAGGGCACCCTGTACCCGGACGTCGTCGAATCCGGCGGCGGCGAAGGCGCAGCGAACATCAAGAGCCACCACAATGTGGGCGGTCTGCCCGAGGACCTGCAGTTCGAGCTCGTTGAGCCGCTGCGCGCCCTGTTCAAGGACGAGGTCCGTGCCGTGGGCGCCCAACTGGGCCTGCCGCAGGAAATCGTTGGCCGCCAGCCGTTCCCCGGCCCCGGCCTGGGCATCCGGATAGTCGGCGACATCACCAAGGAGCGGCTGGACCTGCTGCGCAAAGCGGACGCCATTGCGCGTGCCGAGCTGACCGCGGCAGGACTGGATAACGAGGTATGGCAGATGCCCGTGGTCCTGCTGGCGGATGTCCGCAGCGTCGGCGTCATGGGCGACGGCCGCACCTACGGCCACCCCATCGTGCTCCGCCCCGTGTCCTCGGAAGACGCAATGACGGCCGACTGGTCGCGCCTGCCCTACGACCTGCTGGCCCGGATTTCCAGCCGGATCACCAACGAGGTGGACGGCGTCAACCGGGTGGTGCTGGACGTCACCAGCAAGCCGCCGGGAACCATCGAGTGGGAGTAGCATCCTGAAGTGGCCGGCCTCCGCCAGCGGGGGCCGGCCACTGCTTTTTCCCAGCGAATTCCTCCGCAATTTCCCGTGCCCCAGTGTTGCGGTCGCTCAAGTCCGGCGCCGAAGCGGCTACTCTCGAATCTATGCCGGTATGGTCCAGGGCGTCACGTGCAAACGCAGAAAAGAAGGCAGAAGTGTCAGTTGGTCAAGGCCACCCGGAAGGCTCGGAAGAGCTTCGCAAATGGCTGTCCGGGCTCAAACCCGTCACCGGCGCGGACACGATGCTGCGCTTCACCAAGACGCCGGAAGGTTCCATCGACCTCACCTCGGCACACCCTTCCGGGCTTGCCCAGCTCATGGCCGGGCGCCGCACACGCCTGTCCACCCTGATCCGTGACCGGCAGCAGTATGTAGTGGCCGCCAGGGCATCACGCAACATCCGGTCAAAGATCTTCGAGCTCGCAAACGACCGCGGCATCGACGCCGGATACCTGTCCGCAGGCACCGTGGTGTGGACATCCGCCGTCGGGGGCAAACCCCAGCGCGTATCAGCACCGGTCATGCTGACCGCCATCTCCCTCACGGTGCGGCCGGGGGAGGACGACTTCGAGCTGCAGCTTACCGAACAGGCGCACATCAACCCCGCCCTGGTGCGGCACCTGAAAAACATCCACGGAATCGTGTTTGACGTCAACGCCGTGACCCGCCTGGCCTACAGCACCGCCCGGTACGACCCCCAGCCCGTCCTGGACCGGCTGGCCACCCTGATCCGGCCCATCCACGGCGCTGAAACCCAGCACAACCTGCTGGTCTCCACCTTTGCGGACCTTTCCGGCAACCTCGACGACCCCTGGATCAACGATTCCCACCCCATCGTCTCCGCGCTGGCCACAGCCGCCGGAGGCGAAGTGGTGGACGTGCAGGAGCCGGACCCGTCCCGCTTCCCGCACCTGGACAACAGGCACCCCAAGGACGAGTTGCTGCTGCTGGATGCCGACACGGACCAGCAGTACGTGGTGGACGCTGCCCGGGCCGGGGACTCCCTGGTGGTCAGCAGCCCCCCGGGCACGGGCCAGACCCAGACCGCCATCAACACCATTGGCGCCCTGGTGGATGCCGGCAAGACAGTGCTGGTGGTGGGCGACCGCCGTGCCAGCCTCAATGAGGTTTCGGGACACCTGGAGTCGTTGGGGCTGGAGTCCATCCTGTTCCAGCTCACCGGGAACGTCACCGCCCAGCAGCTGAAGGGCCAACTGGTCCGGGCGATCGTCCGCAACGAAAAGTCTTTGGAACCGCAGCTCGGGAACCTCCACAACACCCTGACCGAGCACCGGCACGCGCTGATGGACCACGTGGCGTCGCTTCACAACGTCCGCGAAAGGTGGGGCTGCTCGCCGTACCAGGCCATGCAGTCCCTCGCCGAGCTCACCTCCATCCACCCCGCGCCTGCCACTACCGTCCGGCTCAAGCGAAGCGCCCTGGACAGCATCCGCGACCGTGGGGAACTGGCAGGCAGGCTCCGCCGCGCCGCCGAACTGGGCAGCTTCAGCAAGGCTGCCACCACCAGCCCCTGGCACGGCGCCCGGCTGCTGACCCGCAAGGAAACCGAGGAAGCCCAGGACCTGGTCCGTTCAGTTGCCAAAAACCTGCCCGCCCTCCGCAACCGCATGGACGCCGTCGCTGAGCATGCCGAAATCCGCCTGGGCGAATCCTTCGCGGAGTGGGGCGAGCAGCTGGAACTGCTGGTGGCCGTCCGCGGAAGCCTCGACAAATTCACGCCGGACATCTTCGACCGTCCGGTGACGGACCTAATCTCCGCCACCGCGCCGTCCGCGTGGCGGCGTGAGCGGGGCATCGAGCTGACCGCCATGCAGCGCTCCAGGCTGCGCCGGGTGGCCAAGGAATACGTGCGGCCGGGCGTCCATATCGCTGACCTGCACTCGTCCCTGGTGCTGGTCCAGGAACAGCGTGCCCTGTGGGCGGGCTATGCCACCACCCAGCGCCATCCCGCCGTTCCTTCGGGCCTGGCCGAAATGAACGCCATGTACCGGTCCCTGGACCAGGAATTGGCACAGTTGGGCGAGGCCCTGCGGTACACCGAGGACGGCGGGGCCCTGTCCACCGTTCCCTACGCGCAACTGATGGACCGCCTGGAACGGCTGGTGGCCGACACCGATACGCTCAAGACCCTGCCCGAACGCACACTCCTCGTGGAGAACATGCGCGAACACGGCCTGGGCGAACTCCTGGCCGACCTCGCCGAAAGGGAAGTCCCGGAAGGATCCGTTGCCGCCGAGCTGGAACTGGCGTGGTGGCAGTCCGCGCTGGAGGCAATGATCAGTGGCGACGACTACCTGGCCATGTCCGACGGCGAAGCCCTGCGGCAGCTGGAAGCGGAGTACCGCCTGGCGGACAACGCGCATATTGCCAGCGGCGCCGCCCGCCTGCGGTGGGACCTCGCGGAGCGGTGGCGCACGGCCATCGCTGCCCAGCCGCGCCAGGCAGACCTCCTGCGCAGCCTGCTCAAGGACGGTCGTGTTTCCCTGCCGTCCCTCACCGCGCAGGCACCTGAGCTGATCGGCGCTCTGGTTCCGGTCTGGTCGGTCAGCCCGTACCTGATGACGGGCCTGCTTCCGGCTGAACAGCATTTTGATGCCGTCGTCATCCTCGATGCGGAGGCCACGTCGCTGCAGGCTGTCCTGCCGTCGATCGCCCGGGCCCGCCAGGTGATTGCCTTCGGCGACCCGCGCATCGCCACGCCCCGGACGTTCACCGTGGGGGTGGAGCGGCTGGCACCCGGGGAGTCGGCCCACCACCGCGTTGAAAGCGCCTTCACCGCGCTTTCTGCAGTGCTGCCGGTGTGGCGGCTCAACGTGGTGTACCGCGCAGTGGACGAGGACCTGGTCCTGCAGCTCAGCAAGAACTTTTACGACGGCAGCCTCCGCCGGCTGCCGGAAGGCCAGTCGGCCACGGGGCTGGACCGGTCCCTGCTGGTGGAGTACCTGCCCGACGGCACCGGCCTTCCCAGTGCCGATCACGAGGGCGTGGAGTCCGTGGTTGCAGAGGTCAACCGGGTAGTGGAGCTGGTGTTCGAGCACGCCCGCCTGCGTCCGCGGACCTCCCTCGCGGTGGTCACGGCCAGCCTTCGGCACGCGGCAAGGATCGGCGAGTCCATCAGGCTCCAGCTGTCCAACCAGCCGGGCCTGGCCGGGTTCTTCGGCGCCGGCCCGGAGTCCTTCCGCGTGGTGGACCTGGAACGCGCCCAGGGACTGGTCCGCGACCACGTCATTTTCTCGCCAGGATTCGGGCGGACTCCGCACGGCCGGGCGCTCCACAACTTCGGGCCGCTGTCCGCCGAAGGTGGCCGGGAGAAATTCGCCCTGGCCATGACCCGGGCGCGCCGTTCCCTGCATGTGCTTACCTGCTTCCGGCCCGAGGACCTGGACCACACCCGGCTCGCCCATGGTGCGGTGGACCTCTATATGCTCCTGGACCGGGAAATTGCCGGCAACACCGATCTTGGTACCCCGGCGTCCCGCGCTGCGGCCAGCGAACAGGCACTTGGCGCGGACCCGTTGGTGGCGGACCTGGGTGACCGGTTGCGTGCCCGCGGCGCAAGGGTCTGGCACCAATACGATGGCGCCATTGACGTGGTTGCAGCTGCCGACCCCTTGAACACCATGGGCCAGGATGATTCGGACATTCCACGGCCGGTAGCCATTGAGTCCGACGGCACTGCGCAGTACCGCACCATGAGCGTGCGTGAACGCAGCAGGCTCCGCCCGCAACTGCTGGAACGCCTGGGCTGGCGGTACATGCCGCTGTGGACCATCGAGGTGTTCACGGACCCCTCCTCCTGCGCGGACCGCATTGCCGGCTACCTCGGCCTGGAAAAGATGGTGCTGCCGGGCAGGAACAGCCAGCCTGTGGGTTTCCTTGACGACGACGTTGACCAGGCGCTCAATGGAATTGGCGCCGCGACGTCCACCGGAGTCCCGTACCTGCCCAGGCCTTCGGGGGCGGGCCGGCACGGCGACGGTGGCGACCAGGAGACGGGTTCCATGACCGAGGAAGAAAGGCCTGCAGAAGACAGGCTCGAGGATGACGGCCGCGAGGAAGACATGCGCCAGGACGAGAACAAGAACGGTCGGACGGAAAAAGCACCTGACGGGGCCGGGTCCGCGGACCAGGCCGCACCTGCTCAGGGGTCCCCGGCGGCTGTGGGCGGCACCGAAGAGATCCTCCCGAGTAAGGCCGCGGAAGACGACGCCCGCAGCTGGGGTGACCGTGAAGACGACCACGATACCTGGCTGAAGGAACAGAAGCCGCCGCACTGGGGCTGACCGTCCGGAGGTCACGGCGGGCCGACCAGGACGAAAAACAACCTGCCCTGCGTCGAGGCTCCGGCCAGGCGCGATGATTGTTCGGCGGTGGCTGCCACCACGATCAGTCCATCCGTCTCCGTGGTGCCCAGCCATTGTCCGCTCTGGCCGCCCTTGTTGGAAGTCCACAGTACGGGGACGGCTGACGCCAGAACCTCGGAGGAGCCCTGCTGGTCGAACCCGTTGGCAGATGTGAGCACCACGTTGACCAGCTGGCCGGGGGAGACCAGCTGAATGGACGAGGCATCCGCCATCCGGAGTGGAACGGCTGCTGAACCGGGTGGAGTGCCCGCCAAGAGCCCGGGACCCACCAGCTGGGCATCGGTGAGGAGCTGGCCCTTCCGCATCGGCGCGGCGAGCTGCTTGCCTGCCGCGGCGGCGTCATCCTTGAGGAAGCCATCGGCCACCATGCCTGGCGGCACCTGGACACGGTTCACGTCCGCTTCCGTCACGGTGGTTCCGGCGGGGAGGTCCCGGGCGGCGGCCAGGGCGGTGGCAGTGGAAAGCGGGGCAGGAGTGAGCTGCTGGACGGTGATGGCGGCAGCTGCGCACAACAGCAGTGCGGCGGCGAGCCGGCGGTTGCGGCTCAACCAGCCCGCGACACGGGCAGGCAGGGGGCGGCTCCCGGGGCGGCGGCCGATGCCGGCGGTGCTGGTGGGGTACGGGGGCCGGTGCGGCGACGGCGGGGAAGTATGGGCATGCGCCCACGCTAATGGCGGGCAAAGGCCCAAGGGAGCCCGGACGGCGGCTATGTGGACAAAAGCGGCCGGACGCTGGAACGCGCCGGCCGTCGTCGTGAATACTGTGTCGGTTTAGTTTGCAGCGGCTGCGGGAGCTGCGGGGGCAGCAGCGGGTGCGGCTGGAGCCGCGGCGGGTGCAGGGGAGACGGAGCTGCCCTTGGAATCGCGGGAGTCCGTGCGATAGAAACCCGAGCCTTTGAAGACAACGCCGACGCTGTTGAACTTCTTGCGCAACGTGCCCTGGCATTCGGGGCAGGACGTCAGGCTGCTGTCCGAGAACGACTGGACGATGTCGAAGGCGTGGCCGCAATCCTTGCAGGCGTAAGCATATGTTGGCACTGGTGCTCCTCCTCTTGGGCAAACGAGAGGTCCCGTGCTGCCCGGTGGTAAACCGTTAGCAGTCGCAGGGCCTGAGTGCTAATTCTATCACTGCGCCCGGCACGCCCGTGCTCACGCGCCGCCGTCCAGCAGCCGGTACCCGGAGGGAGCAAGGACGCCCTGGACCGGGCGGTC
Organism: Arthrobacter sp. ISL-85; assembly: GCF_018613675.1. GTDB lineage: Bacteria > Actinomycetota > Actinomycetes > Actinomycetales > Micrococcaceae > Arthrobacter. The sequence goes on from NZ_JAGGPQ010000025.1 coordinate 61,943, forward strand.
GAACTCTTCTGCCGGGATCCGGCCGGCGGGCAGCAATTCATCGTCGTAGATAACAGCGGCAAGCGGGATTTCCTTCCCGGCGGTGGCAAGGTGGCCCAGGAACTTGTCGTAGTATCCGCCGCCCTGGCCAATCCGGTTGCCGGAAAGGTCAACGGCTGTGGCCGGAATGAAAAGCACTGCTGCGCCGCCGGCAGTTTCGGGCCCGTGCCGGTGCCCGGCGGGTTCCAGGATGGGGGCGTATTTGCTGCGTTCGAAGCCGGTGTCCGGGGTCCAGAACACCCAGCTCAACTCCCTGGCGGCTTCGCACACCGGAAGCAGGACCTTGTGGCCGCTGCGATGCAGGGCGTGAATCAGCGGCAGGGTGGGCGGTTCCTGGCCCACGCCAAGGTATACACAGGCTATTCCAGGGTGTCCTTCCGTGACCGATCCCGCCCAGGCGTCCCCGTGGGTGGCCAGCGCCAGGCCCGCAGCTTCCAACTGCTCCGGCGTAAGGCCCGCCCGCCGTCGTCGGTGGATCGCCCGGATATCGTCCTTGACGGCGTTCGTCTCTTGAAGCATGTTGTCCTCCCTGCATCGCCCGGCGTTCCGCAACCTCGGACCCCGTGCCGGCCCGCCGTCCCGGTGGTTACTGAAATACTTGACGCTGACGTTAGATTAGTCCGGTGAACACCAGTAAACCCAGAGTCCGCAAAGCCGTCATTCCCGCAGCCGGCCTGGGCACCAGGTTCCTGCCCGCCACCAAGGCGATGCCCAAGGAGATGCTTCCCGTCGTGGACAAGCCTGCCATCCAGTATGTGGTGGAGGAAGCCGTCCACGTGGGGCTCAACGACCTGCTGATGATTACCGGCCGCAACAAGCGGGCCCTCGAAGACCACTTTGACAGGGTGCCGTCCCTCGAATCGACCCTTGAGGACAAAGGGGATACCGAAAAACTTGCGTCCATCCAGGCAGCTAGCCAACTGGGTGACATCCACTACGTCCGGCAGGGTGATCCGCACGGGCTGGGGCATGCCGTGCTCCGGGCCAAGCAGCATGTGGGCGATGAAGCCTTCGCCGTCCTGCTGGGCGATGACCTCATCGATGCCCGCGACGAACTGCTCAGCATCATGATCGATGTTCAGGCGAAAACCGGAGGGTCCGTCGTCGCCCTGATTGAAGTGGAACCATCCCAGATCAGCGCCTATGGCTGCGCCGACGTCCAGGAAATCGATGGCGAAGACTACGTCCGCGTCAACCGGCTTGTCGAAAAGCCCTCACCCGAGGAAGCCCCGTCCAACCTGGCACTGATCGGCCGCTATGTCCTGCACCCCGCCGTGTTCGGCGTCCTTGAGCACACGGAGCCGGGCCGCGGCGGCGAAATCCAACTGACGGATGCCCTTCAGGAACTGGCCTCCGGTGACGCCGAGGGGCACGGCGTGTACGGCGTGGTGTTCAGGGGCCGCCGTTACGATACCGGTGACAAGCTCAGCTACCTCAAGGCCTGTGTCCAGCTGGCAATCGACAGCGAAGACCTTGGTCCGGGCCTGCGGGAATGGCTGCCGGGGTTCACCGCCGGCCTCTCCCGGTAGCGCCATGCGTCTTGGTCCTGTCTGGCCGGTCACCCTCGAGTGCGGTGACCTGGTCCTGCGGCCCATCCGGTACCGCGACAAAAAAGAGTGGACTGAAGTACGGTCGCGGAACAGTGAGTGGCTGGCGCCATGGGAGGCTTCCAATCCGGACCCTGCCGGCGGACTTCCTGATTACCGGCACATGGTCCGCTCGCTCAATATGCAGGCGGCACAGGCTACGGCGCTGCCGTTCCTCATTACCGAGTGGAAGCCGGGCCTCAGGAATCCGGCGATCGTGGGCCAGCTGACGGTGTCTTCAATCGTCTGGGGTTCGGCCATGATGGCCACCTTGGGGTACTGGGTGGACCAATCCTGCGCCGGGCGGGGGATAGCCCCCACGTCCGTGGCGCTGGTAACGGACCACTGCTTCCGGGCGCTTGGCCTGCACCGGATGGAAATCAACATCCGGCCCGAGAACGGCCCCAGCCTGCGGGTGGTGGAAAAGCTGGGTTTCCGGGACGAGGGATACCGCCCCCGCTTCCTGCACATCAACGGCAAATGGGCTGACCACCGTTCGTTCGCCCTCACCTCGGAAGAGGTCCCGGAAGGCCTGCTGGGTCCCTGGCTGGCGTCGCGCCGGACATAAATCCAACCGTTTGCCGGAGAGGGCACGACACACCGCAGCTAATGCGGCCTGAGCAGGCATGATGCTCATACGGTTTTGAGTGTGGACTTCCCCCTTAGCAGCTCAGTGATCCTTGTGGTTGCCGTCGCGCTCTGGATTGTTTGGGTTGCCCCTTACGTCCTCCGGAACCGCAGGCACCAATTCCAGGCCGCCGGCGACTTCATGGCAGACGCCCCCGCCGATGAGAGGCCGGACCCGCGCGCCGGCCTGGTCCTGAACGTCGCCGCCCAGCAGGAGAAAGCCATGGAACCCAGGAAGAGTGCAGCATCCGTTGCCGGCACTGCCAGCACCCCACCTGCGGCACCGTTCCGCATCCGCTACGGCCGGACTGCCCTGGCCCTCGTGGGACTGCTGTCCCTGGTCACCGCCTTCATCTCGGGGGTACTGCTTCCCTTCGGGATCGGATCGCCCGCCCTTCCGCTCACCTGCGCCCTGCTGACCGTCGCGTCGGTGGCACTGCTGCGCTGGCTCGCTGTCCGGGACCGGAGGGCGAAGGTGAACGCCGCCTTCCGCTCCGCCATGAGCGCGCCGGCACGCCGTCCGGAAGCCGTCGAAATCATTCCTGCGAAGCCTGAAGCGGCACCGGCCCGGCCCGAAAGGCCGCTTTTCGACGCCGAGGCAGGCGAGCACGCTGTCAAGCCGCTGACCGCCGTGGAGCTTCGCGAAGCCGCCCTCGCCGTCGCCATAGCTGCCGGCGACACCACCGCAGCCACATCCACGCCCGCCCCTCCCGCCAGCACCCCCTGGGAGCCCGTGGAGGTCCCCAAGCCCATTTACGTGGAGGCCCCGAAGGCGGAACGACCCGAGCCCCAGCCGCTTGAGCTCCCGGAAGCGCCCAAAGCGGTTGGTAAGCCCTCACTGAAGCAGGGCGCTTCCACGGCTCCGGCTGCGGAGGCGGCAGCCGCGGCGGAAGCGCAGCAGCTCTCCAAGGCACAAAGCGCCCTCAGCAACCTCGACGACGTCCTCCAGCGCCGCCGCGCGTAGGACGCCGGGAGCGCCCTGGTCCCGCTCCGCTGCCCCCGTGCGCGTCAATTGGCGTTGGGCCCGGAAAATTTGTAGCCTAGGGACACTGGTTCCGCGCCGGCGGGGAAGCACCCCGCAGGCCGCGGTACTTCCGGGGCTATAGCTCAGTTGGTAGAGCGCTTCGTTCGCATCGAAGAGGTCAGGAGTTCGAATCTCCTTAGCTCCACTATTTGTAAGGGTTTCCCGGGTGTAGCGGTCGCCGGCACCCGCCACTGGATGCCCCCGAAGATGCAACCATTCTCTAGGGTGGCGAGCTGACTTGGGGGCGGACGCCAGTGGCGCGGGCATCGCAGCGTAGGAGCTGTGACTCTCATGGGATTGGCAGTGCTCCTTCAATTCGGCCTGGCTTGGAAAGAACTCCGCCGACGCAGAGCGGAGGGTGGCCACCAGCGGCCAGACGCATAAGTCCTTAGCCCCAGGCACGACAAAGGCCGGGCAACCGGTGGGGTTGCCCGGCCTGAGCCGTATGCGGATGTTTCTTTTATACGGCCGGTGCCGCTTCAGCCTTGTTGACGAGCGACTGGACCAATTTCTGGACCTGAGCGCCGTAGCCGCCATTCAGGGCGGTGTCCTTGATCTTGTTCGCCTGGGCATCCAGGTCTGCCGGAGCGGCGTTCTTCAGGCTGGTCAGGTCAGCCTGAAGGTTCGCGGGCAGCTTGGCGAACAGGTCCGGATGGCCAATCAGTTGGTCGGCGACCTTCTGGAGCGCAGCACCCGGGTGGTCGGAGGTCAACGCGGTCCGCAGCTCCTGCCGCACACCGGTTTCGCCGGACTCCGCCTTGCCGGACTCTCCGGCCTCGCCGTTGACGGCTTTCTGGGCACGCTGCTGGATCTCGGCGCCGTAGCCGCCGGAGAGGGCGGTGGTCTTGATCTTGAAGGCGTCAGCCACCCGGTCAGCCGGGGCGGCGTCCTTGAGGGTGGTGATGTCTGCCTGCAGGGCGGCAGGCAGCTTGTTAAATAGCTGCGGGTGGTTCACGATTGCCGCGGCTGCCTTGGCGGCGCGGTCACCGACGGCTTGGGGGCTGTCCGCGTTGAGGTTCAGGAAGAGTCCCAGACCACCGTGCACGCCCTCGCCGTGAGCCGAGTCCTTCGACCACGCCTTCGCCGAGTGGGACGGGGAAGCGGTTGAGCTTGTTGATGCGGTGGGCGACGCGGTTGCGGCTCCAACGCCCATCGAGACCATTCCGCCGGCGGCCAGGATTGCGGCAGCGCCGACGCCGATGCGGGTTTTCATTGACGGAATTGATGACTTCATTACTGAATGTCCTTCTATTCGTTTCGTCGTGCTTCGTACCGCCGCGGACCCCAGTCGATCCGCGACGGCATCAACACTAAGACCACTTACTGAGTGGTAGCTGAAAGCAGGTGGCCGGTTGGCGCCAGCGGGCAGCGACCGATCTAGGTACGGAGCAGCTCCTCGATGACTGCCCGCGGCGTTCGCCTCCATCACCGTCCCGTTCCCCGCAGCGTCCCCGCCGACGTCGAGCACGTAGCCCGGCGGCTGGACGCCACCCGAATCGCGCATTACGTCGCGACAAGCGCGGCCAGGATGCACGAGGTTATGGCCATCTACGCCAAGCAGGCGGGGATCCGGCTTGCCAAGGACCACCAGCAGGCCAAGCTCATGACCTGCTTCGCCGGCACTTCCCACTTCAACCCGAACGCCGCCCCGTTCCCCTCTGCGGCTGTGAAACTCCCGGCGCCCCCGTCGACCCCGTGATCCTCACAAAGGCCGCCACAGAGGCGCTGGAGGGCTGGCAGGTTGATGGCGTTCCGTACGCCCGGACCGGGGTGATGCTTACTGACCTCTCACCGGCCGGCGCGGCCCCTCAGCTGCCTGCTTTTGCCACCGCGCATGAGGAAAAGCGCATCGGGGAGCTCCTCGGAGCTGTGATGGACAAGTACGGCAAATCGTCCATCGGGCTTGGCATCGCCGGGATGGTCCAACCGCCGGACTGGGGAATGAAACGCCAGGCCCTGTCCCCGCGGTACCCCACCGAATGGGACGAACTGGCCCTTGTCAAAGCCTGCTAACAGAGCACGAAAGCCCAAGGGACTAGAGGCCCAGGTCCTTTTCGGCGGTTACCCAGTTGGCGGCGATGGCCTTCTGCGCGGCGGCGAGGGTCACCTTGTGGCTGCAGACGGCCTTGTTCAGGCGGGTCTCGATCGCGTCCTTCGGGTTGGTGGTGCCCGGTGCTCCGGCGCGGTTGGGTTCGGGCCAGAGGTTGGACACGGCGTTGGTGCCGCCGAGCTGGAGCGAGATCAGATGGTCGTACTCGGTGGTGGAGGCGCGGGTCTGGCCGTACTGGGACAGGCTCAGGGCCTTGGTCTTGTCGGTATCGGACGCGGGCGCGCGGACCGTGGTTGTGTAGCCAGACTTGCAGATGGTCGCGGCCAGGTTGTCCTGTGTGACGGCCGGGTCAACCGCACCGGGGGTGCAGGCCGGGTCCGGCAGGTACAGCCCGGCGGCGGCGTCAACGGTACGGGCCTTGCACTGGCCCGGGGCCAGGCTCAGGTCAACGGCGACGCTGTTGGGGGAGTGGACCGCCTTCACAGCGGTGGCGGTGCTGGCCTGCGGACCTGCCGGGATGGCTGCGATCGTGGGGGCGGTGCCGTCGGCGCTGTCCTGGCCCTCAGTGCTGTCCTCGTCGTCACCCTGGGCCGACGGAGCCGCGGAGGCGGTCGGCGCGGGTGCTGCTGATTGGTGCTTCTGGGCGTTGGTATAGAGGAAGCCGACGACCACCAGGGCGGCGATCAGCAAAGCGGCGAAGAGGGCGAGGCGGGAGCGGGAGTAGGTCATGACTCACATGTGTACGGCGGGTCAGGAGAACATGCCCGGGAGGCCAGCGGAGAAGAAGGGGACGCCGCAGCGTCCCCTTCACCGTTCTACCCTGATGTCCTACTGCGCAGACCCTCGCCGCGCCGTCAGCCCACGTGAATGCCGGGCCTTGCCGCCTTATTTGGTTCGGTCTCCCGAAGGATTTCCCGTACCAGCGGCGGCGTATCCCCCTGGCCGAGGAACAGGTAGCGCATCAAATGGTTGACCGGGCTGCCCTCCGACCACTCGAAGTAGCATTGCGGCTGGACCCCGGTCGAGTCCCGCAGGGCCAGAAGGACCGCTGCGATGGCGTTCGGCACGGCCGGCGACTTCACGCGGAGGACGCGGAAGCCCTCGACCTCGGTGCCTTCCACACGGAGTGTGTGGCTGAACTCTGAGGGGTCGGAGATCTCAACTTCCAGGAAGATGACGTCGGCCGGGCCTGGGACAGGGTTCAGCCCCCGCTGTTCGAATTCCTTCTCGGCGTATTCCGCCTTGTCACCGGTCTGCCGCTTGTTCGCGATGATGTGAAGCTCGCCGTCGAACTCGATCGAGTCCGTGATGAACTGGCGGGCCCGTTCGTCGAATTCGATGGTTTCCACCCTCAGCTCCGTGGTCCGGGTAACCCGGGACACCAGGGAAACCGCGATGATGCCGCCAATGAAGAACGCGGAGATGAGGATGCCGTCGGGTTTTTCAATGACGTTGTCACCCAGGGCGTACAGCAGGATCAGGGTCAGGACGCTGAAACCAACGGCACCGGCGCGGCTGTGGCGCCGGATGGCAGAGACGGTGACTGCAACCGCCCCGGAGACCATCATGGCCAAGATCCCCGTGGCGTACGCGCCGGCCTGTGCGTTCACGTCCGCCCTGAAAGCGATGGTGATCCCGATGCTCAGCACCGTGTAGACCAGTACGACAGGCCGGACCGCGCGGCCCCACTCCGGTGCCATGCCGTAGGCGGGCAGGTAGCGGGGCACGATGTTGATGAGCCCGGCCATCGCGGAAGCGCCGGCGAACCAGAGGATCAGGGCGCTGGAAATGTCATAGACGGTGCCGAAACCGGCGCCGAACAGTTCGTGGGCGAGGAAGGCCAGCGCGCGTCCGTTGGCCTGGCCGCCGTCCTGGAACTCCTTGGCGGGAATCATGACCGTGGTGAGGAAGCTGGTGGCCATGAGGTAAACGCTCATGATCAGGGCAGCGGTGGTGAGCAGCTTGCGGGTGTTCCTGACCCGGGAGGCCATGACCTCATCGGGCGTAGTCCCGGTTGCCTTGATCAGGGGCATCATGGAAACCCCGGTTTCGAACCCCGACAAGCCCAGGACCAGCAGCGGGAAGGCCAGGACGGCAGGGCTGACCAGCCCCATCGGACCTCCGCTGCTGGAGAGCAGCCGGTCCGTCCAGCCACTCACCAGCGACGGATCCGCGGCCAAGTGAACGAAGCCGGCCACCACGACGGCGGCGTTGAGCAGCAGGTAGATTGCCACAAGCGGGATGGCGACGCCGACGGCTTCATTGAAGCCGAGCAGGAACACCCCGCCAAGGATCAGCAGCAGGACAACCGTGATGATGACCGCACCACCCTTGAGGGCTTCGGGGATCAAGGGATTCTCCAGCAGGTGGACTGTCGCGTCGGCGCCCGAGAGGGTGATGGTGATGATCCAGGAGGTCGCGACGAAGCCAAGGAGCAGCAGGACGAAGAACTTGCCGCGCCAGAACGGCAACAACGTCTCCAGCATGGCCACTGACCCTTGTCCGTGCGGGCTTTCCTGGGCCACCCTGCGGTACATCGGCAGCATGCCCAGCAGCGTCAGGGCCACGATCAATAAGGTCGCCAGTGGTGATAGCGCTCCGGCCGCCAGGGCTGCGATGCCCGGCAAGTAGGACAACGTGGAGAAGTAGTCGACGCCGGTCAGGCACATGACCTTCCACCATGCGTTGGGCCTGTGGTCTTCCTTGGCTTCCGGGCCGGCGGGCGCAACCTGGTTCGCGAGCAGCCAACGGACCAGGGGATTGCGTTCCGGACCTGGCTCCTGCTTCAAGTCAACATGGGCCGGGACAGCGTGGTCAAAAGGAACTTTCATCAGGTCTTCCTGTGGGTGGCATGGGACCAGCTGCCTCGATGGGAGGCTTGGGACCGGGCAGGTCCAGTACGGATTACTGGACCTGAACGGGTCTTACCCGGCAGCAGGAGTTCCACACGATATACATCTTTGTTGTGCAGACGCCGACGGCCGGCCGGCCCGTGTGGACATGGCGTCAAGATACGCGCCCTCCTGCACGCCAGCAAGACCGGCCTTGCAGGGGATTAGGCATATCTAATCCGTGGGGGCGGCCCCGGCGGAAGCCACCGCGGGAAGAGGCTCCCTTGTAGGCGCTGGGGCCTTCGTGCTTGCAGGAGCCGATGGTTTCGGGCTCTGCGTAGGGTGCCTTGACGGCGTGGCTGTCGGTGTCGGCTCGTCAGCCGGGTCCGTAGCCGGCTGTGTCGGCACCGCGGGGGACTCGACCGCCGGTGCTGTCGGTGTCCGGTCCGAAGGGGGAGTGGCCTTGCTGTCGTTCGAACTGGAGACCACCTGGGAGACACCGGACTGGAGAGCACTGGTCCCGTTCGAGAGGGTCAGGCCCGTTGCCGACTGGAAGCCAAGGATCGAGCCCAGCCCCACGAGGAAGATGACGGCCGTTCCCCCGACGGCCATCCGGGCCTTCCGTGCACCACGGGGGCTGGCCGGAGCCTCGGCCGGATCCAGCCGCAGGGGCGAGGCGAAGACCTTATCGGAATTCGCCCTCACGGCGCTGGCAGTGTCCGTGGCGGTCAGCGGGCGCGTCGGCCGGCTTGCCTCAGCGGCTCGGCCCGCACGTGTGTCGCGCCTGGGCATGACGCGCTTGAGTTGGGCGTGGCTCCTGTCCAGGGAGGCCCGGAACAGCGGCAGCGCAATGGCTGAGATGACGCTGAGGATGAAGGCGCCGACGACGGTTCCGGCCAGGCCCAGATGCCCGCCGATGACGGAAGCCACGGCAGCGGCGCCCCCGCCGGCAATGACCTGGCTGGCACTCAGGCCGAGGGCGTTCTCGGCACGAGGGGCCTCCTCGCCTGGTTCTTGGGTTTCGTCGGGGTCAGTTGTGTTGCGCATCTTTTCCAACTTTGTCTGTTCAGCATGTTCTGGCGACAGGTCGGCCGTGACCGCAATGCGTGTGCGACCCACTGCCGGTGCATCTTAAGGGTTCCATGCCTGCCCCGGCGATTCCGCAACTTTGCCCCGAAGGTAAGCAATGACACATCGGAACAGCAACGAAGGCCGTGACGCAGGTCATCAAGATATCCGGTTCCACGGCAGCAGGGAGCCCGTCCACGAAACGCGGGAGAATGCCCAACCCAACTTGTCGGGACGGGCCTAGAGTGGGCCCATGGGAATCATCATCGGACTTCTGGTCATCTGGCTCATCCTGTCAATCGTCGGCTTCGTCGTTAAGGGCCTTCTCTGGCTCGCCATCATCGGCCTGGTCCTGTTTGTCGCCACCGGCGTCTGGGGCTGGCTGAAGCGTAGAACCAACGCCTGACGGCAAACCCGCCTGCCGGACCAGTGATTACGGGCCCAGGCGGCAACCCATGACTGCTACAGGACCCTGGCCGGTTCAGCAGCAGCGGCGCCAAGCTTTCCCCATGAGCCTCACAGAGCCGGACGCCAGTCCTGCAGCACTGGTGGCGGCCCATCGCCTGGCTGGGCTACCCCGTGGCGTTCCTTGCGTTCTCCTGGGTCCGCGGGGCCTGGACGGGTGGTACGGCTACGACTTCCTTGATCCCACCCTCGACGGCGGGTGGGCCCGGGTGTTCGTTGCCACCGGCCAGGTCCTGGTTGCGTTCCTGGTTGTCCCGGTCCTCGTCCACGCTGGCGGGCAACGCACGGGCCGCTTTGGCGGCCGGGAAGGGCGGCCGGGAAGGGTGGCCGGGCCTAAAAACGCCTAGATCCAGCCCTTCTTCTTGAAGATCCCATACATGATGGCCCCGGCGGCAACCATGAGGATCAACGCATAGGGGTAGCCGAAGGCCCAGTGCAGCTCAGGCATATTGTCGAAGTTCATGCCATAGATTCCGGCCACGAATGACGGCGCGAACAGGATGGCTGCCCAGGACGAGATCTTCTTGACTTGTTCGTTCTGCTCGGCGCTGGCCTCGTTCTGCCGGTTCGCAGTCAGGGTTCCGTCCAGGGTCAGGGCGTTCTGGAGCAGGTCCCGGAACGAGTCCGCGCGGGAGATCACCCGCTCAACGTGGTCTTCCACGTCGCGCAGGCTGTGCCGCAGTTCAGTTTCCACCTGGTATTTCTCGAAGCCCCCTTTCAGCTGGTCCAGCATCTCGGGCAGGGGGTGGATGGCGCGCTGGAACTGGATGACTTCGCGGGCCAGCTCATAGATCCGGCGTGAGACCGAGGAATCGCCGCTGAACAGCTGGTCCTCAATTTCGTCAATGTCGTTCTCCAGCCCGGCCACCACGGGCGCGTAGTCATCCACCACCCGGTCCAGCAGGGCGTACAGCACAGCTTCGGGTCCATGCTGGAGGAGGTCAGGCCGTGCCTCCAGCCGCTGCCGCACCCGGGCCACGCCTGCTGTTTCGGCGTGCCGGACGGTCACGACGAAGTTCTTCCCGGTGAAGACGTGGAGCTCACCGAACTCCACGGTCTCGTCCGCATCCAGGTACCGGGCGGGGCGCAGGACGGTGAACAGGTTGTCGTCGTAACGCTCAAGCTTGGGCCGCTGGTGGGCCGAAACGGCATCCTCCACCGCAAGGGCATGCAACCCGAACTCGCTGGCTACGGCGGTCATTTCTTCTTTAGTAGGCCGGTAGAGCCCGATCCATGCCATGCCGCCGTGCAGCGCCAGGGTCTCGAAGGTCTGCTCAAGGCTTTCGGGCTCGGCGTGCCGGACGCCGTTGACGTAGACGGCGTTATCGATGATGGTCATTCAGGAAATCCTAGCCGGGCCGGCGGCAGTGCTGAGACCGCTGATGAGGGGTTCGGTCCGGTACGGGATGTGGGTGTGCAGGGCCAGGACGGTCTCTGTCCGGATGACGCCCCTGATCCTCAGGACCTGCCGCAGGGACGACTGGAGGTTGTGGGTGTCGGTGGCAACCACCCGGCACCAGACGTCGCCGCGGCCGGAGATCTCATGGACTTCCAGGACCTGCGGGATGAGCCGCAGCGCCGCCACGACGCCGTCGAGCTCGCGGTGGGAGACCTCGATGGTCACGAAGGCCACCACGTCATAGCCCACCGCCTCAAGGTCCACCTCGCGCCCGCCAGGGCGTAACACGCCGGCGCGGAGCAGTCGGCGCACACGCGACTGGGCGGTGTTGCGGGCGATACCCAACGACTCGCTGAGTTCACCGATCTGGATCCGGGGGTCCCTGATGAGGGCCAGGAGGATCTTCAGGTCCATGGGGTCCAACTTGTTCAAGATCGTCACTCTCCATCACACAGGCATCCATAAGTTGATGATCCTGCTCAATTATCCCCCCAAAATCGGATGGATGGGGCAACAGTGCCGCACGCTGGAACCAACACAGTGATACCGCGCCGGGCTCCCACAAGGACCATCCGCCGCGGCGAACCAAAAGGCGGCACAATGACGGTCTTCAGCGAACTTCGCATGCGACCCGTAACGGCTACGCCCAGCGGGTGGAATGCCTCCACCACCGCGCGGCTGGTGATTTCGGGGGCGGTCATCTTCATGCTCCTGGTGGGTGCCAACCTTGCCACGCCGTTGTATCCGCTGCTGCAGGCCAACCTGGGTCTGTCCAGCCTGGAGGTGACGGCGGCTTTCGCCAGTTACGTCCTGGCGCTGGTGGGAACGCTGCTCCTGGCCGGGCACTGGTCGGACCATATCGGCCGGCGCGCTGCCCTTCTGGTCGCTGTGCTTACGGGACTGGCGGGCGGCTGGATCTTTGCCGAGGCCCAATCGTTGGCCGCCCTGTGCGCCGGCCGGGCCCTGCAGGGCATGGCAGTTGCGCTTGCCACGGGAGCCAGTGCGGCTGCCCTGCGTGAACTGCTACCGTCCCGGCCGGAGTGGGCATCACGCTTTACGTTGCTGGCGTCTTCGGGGGGAGTTGCAGCGGGCCCGGTCATCGGTGGGCTGCTGTCCCTGCTTCCCGGCGCCACCACGGCTCCGTACGCAGTCCATTCGCTGCTCCTCGCCGGGCTCCTGGTGCCGCTGTACCTGATCCGCGCCCGCCCGGCCATCATGGTTCCCGCCGTCTCCCGGCCGCTCCATGCCCTCGCACCGCGGCGGCCTTTCGTGTCCCGCCAGGCGAGGGGCCCTTTCTGGCTGGCGTCCGGCGTCGGCTTCCTGAGCTTTGCCGTGTTTGGCTTCTCCCTGTCGCTGGCCCCGGGCTACTTTGCACAGGTCCTGGGCACCGATTCGAGGCCGCTGATCGGCGTTCTGGCGGGCCTGCCGCTCGGCGCGTCGGCGTTGAGCCAGCTGGTGACCATCCGCGGGCGCCTGACCGTACCCGCCGGCCTGGCCGTCCTCGGTGTCTCCGTCATGCTGCTGGGGGCAGCTGGCGCCTGGCACAGTCCGCTGATGCTGGTAGGCGCCGCCGTTACCGCAGGGTTGGGGCAGGGGCTGGCGTTCCGGACCGTTTTCAATGACGTGGCAGCCAGGGTGGAACCGGCCCGCCACGCGCAGATCATCAGCACCGTCTACGTCATCACCTACCTGGGGAGCGCGGTGCCGGTCCTGGGCCTGGGCTGGGCCAGCGCCGCGTTCGGGATGGCAGCAGCAGTGCAGGGCTTCGTCCTGTTGTGCGGGGCAGCGGCCATCGGCCTTGCCGCGGTGACAATGGTCCAGTCGGCAAGGCGGCAGGCGGCCGCCTGAGCAATTGCCTGGTGCCGTTGCCGGGATTAGTCCGGAAGCGGTCCGTGGTTGCCCTGGATGTGTTCGAAGACCAGCGTGGTTTCGGTGTGGCCCACCACGGGGTCGGTGGCCAGGTTATCCAGCACCCAGTCGCGCAGGTCTTCGGTGCTTCCGACGGCGATATGCAGCAGGTAGTCCACCGAGCCTGAGGTGTGGAAGGTCGAAAGCACGGCAGGCAGGTGCGGCACCCGCGCCGTGAAGCGGTCGATTTGGTCCCTGTCATGGGCGCGAAGCCTTACAGCCACCAGTGCCTGCACCGACCTGCCGATTGCAGACAGGCTCAGTTTGGCCTCGTAGCCCTGGACGATGCCCCGCTCGGAAAGGGCCCGGGTCCGCATGAGGGCTGTGGACGGCGCGATCCCCACCAACTCGGCGAGCTGTTTGTTGGAGATCCTGGCATCCCCCACGAGGGCCGCCAGGAGGCGCTCGTCAATGGCATCCAGCGGCTCCAGGTGTGCCCCTGGCCTGTTGTTCCTGGCATTCGTACTCAACGCGGTTCCTTCCAAGCGGTCCTGGTTCATCCTAGACCGCAGAATCGCCGCCAGCCGTGCAGCAGGCGCGCGTCCTGCCGAACATCCAGACCGTCCCGCAGCCCCCTGAAGATGGTTAATTCGTCCAATGCTCCCTGGCTTAGGAGGTGCGGTCCGCCGGGGGATGGACGACGGCGACAGTTGCTGCTGTCAGGCATGCCAGGACCATAACGACTCCGGCGAGGGCGTTCCAGCCCCACGCCTGGAAGACCAGGCCCCCGCCCCAGCCCAGCAGGCTGGAGCCCACGTAGTAGGCAAGGTTGTACAGTGATGCCGCCTGGGCGCGCCCGGTTCCGGCGATGGCGCCCGTCCATCCGGAGCCGATGCTGTGGGCCGCAAAGAAGCCCCCGGTAAACACCACCAGACCGGCCAGGATCAGGATCAGGGACGGGGTAAGGGTCAGTGCCAGTCCGCCCAGCGCGAGTGCAAGCCCTGCCAACAGCACGTTCCGGCGGCCGTACCTGGTGGTCATGCCCGCAGCCCAGCGTGAGGAGAAGGTGCCGGACAGGTAGGCCAGGAAGATCAGGCTGATCGCCGTGGCCGGGAGCCCGAAGGGCGCACCGGACAACCGGAAGCCCAGGTAGTTGTAGACGGCCACGAACCCGCCCATCATCAGGAACGCCTGGGCGTACAGGGCCAGCAGCCGTACATTCCGCAGGTGACCGCCGAGCGTCCGGAGGGCGCTGCGGAGGCCGGAGGCCTGGGCGGGGATGAAACCCCGGGCCCGTGGCACCAGGACAAGGAACGCGACGGCGGCAACAGTTGCCAGCAGGGACACGGCCAGGGCTGCCGACCGCCATCCCCAGAGCTCACCAACCGGCCCCGCGACCAGCCGCCCGGACAGCCCGCCCAGCGTGGTCCCGGCCACGTAGCTTCCCGCCGCAAGGGCGGCATGGGCTTTGCTGACCTCCTCGTTGAGGTAGGCAATGGCGATGGCGGGAATGCCGCCCAGGGCCATTCCTTCAAGGAGCCGCAGGACCAGCAGCATGCTGAAAGTGGTGGACATCGGCACCAGCAGCCCCAGGATGGTGGCCGCGGTGATGCCCCACATCATGGCCTTCACGCGGCCGATCCTGTCCGCGAGGAAGGACCAGGGAATCACCGTGGCGGCGAGGCCCACGGTGGCCAGGGAGATGGTGAGGGCGGCCTCGGCAGCAGTGATGCGCAGGTCTGCCGCCAGGAGGGGAAGGACCGCCTGGGTGGAATAGAGCTGGGCGAAGGTGGCCACACCTGCGCAGGACAGGCCGGCCAGGATCCGCCCGTAAGCCCTGGATCCCTTGGTGTGGCCGTTCCAGAGGGGGGAAGCGTCAGTGCCGGCGCCTGCGTTCTGTGGCATCCAGCCAGCGTAGTCCGCCCGCAATGGATGCTTCCAATGCATGCTTCATGCCAAACTGATAGCAAAACCGGATTATTCTCGACCGGGAGAGGCTGCCATGGAACCGGACCGGAAACAGCTGGCGCAGCTGCTGCCGCTCCTGCCGGTTCTCGCCGAGCTTGGCCGGACGGAACACGTGACGGAAACAGCGGAACTCCTCGGAGTACCCCAGTCAACGGTCAGCAGGGCCCTGGCGAGGGCCAGCGCGGCCGTCGGCACCGAGCTCCTGGTCCGCGACGGCCGCGGAGTCCGCCTGACTCCTGCCGCCCGCACCCTGCTGCCTTTCATCGAGCAGGCGCTCGCGGAGTTCCAGGCCGGACTCGACCTGGTACGTAACGAGTCCCAGGTGGTCAGGGGCACGGTGTCTGTGTCTTTCCAGCACACCTTCGGTGAGGCCACCCTTCCACTGCTGATCAGTGCCTTCCGTGCCCGGCATCCGGGGACCGGATTCCGCCTCAGCCAGGGCGCCCGGAGCACCTGCCTCGAAGAACTGTCAACAGGGGAGGCCGACCTTGCCCTCACCGCACCCGTGGCGCCGCCCGGCAAAAACCTCGATTCAGCGCCGCTCTACCGCGAGCCGCTCCGCCTGGTGGTGCATCACGCCCATCCGCTCGCACGGCAGCGGATGGCCCGGCTGGCGGACATCCGGACGGAGCCTATGGTTGTGCTGGGGCCCGGGTACGGGCTGCGTTCGCTGACGGACGCGCTCTTCCGCGAGGCCGGGTTTCGACCGCGCATCGCCTTCGAAAGCCAGGATTCCCACACCGTTCGCGGCTTGGTCTCCGCGGGCCTTGGCGTCAGCATCCTGCCGCCGGGCGGCGACGCTCCGGGCCGGACCCCACGTCCTGAAACGGGAGACCTTGGCTGGGTGGAAGTCCCGCTGGACTCGGTGCTCGCCTTCCGGGAAGTCGGCGTAAGCTGGCGGCGCCGAAAACCGGAAAGCGAACCGGTTCCGGCCCGGCTTTTCCGCGAGCTGGTGGTGGCACAGGGACCACGTCTGCTGGCCGGGCTGGTCACCAAGGCAGGCGTCTGAGCCCGGAAGAATTGTCCGACGGCGGCGGGAGACGGCTGGTTCGGGGCGGCCGGGCGCCAAACATCGTGCGGCAAGTACCCTTGTGACGTGACAAACACCCAGAACCCCTCGGCCACTCCTTTTGACCATGCGCCGGGCTCCACGGCCAGTCCATTGCACGGCATCACGATCGGGCTGGACATCGGCGGCACCAAGACGCACGGCATTCGGTTCGAGGACGGCCTCCCCGTGGCCGACGAGTCGGCCGGAAGCTCGAATGTCCAAAATGTCAGCCGTGACCAGGCAGCACGCAACCTGGCGGACCTCTTCGCCAGGATCGGCGGGGGGCACGTGGACCGGGTGTACGCGGGATCCGGCGGCATTGATACCGACGAGGACGCGGCCGCCCTGGCTGCGCTGATCCAGCCCCTGGCCCCGGAAGCACGCGTCACCGTTGTCCATGACTCCCGCCTCCTGCTGGCCGCGGGCCGCGCCGCCACGGGAGTGGCGGTCATCGCGGGTACCGGCTCGGCCGCGTGGGGACGCAATGCCGAGGGCGGCGAGGCCAGGGCCGGCGGTTGGGGATACCTGCTGGGGGATGAAGGCAGCGGCTACTGGCTTGGCAGGGAAGCGGTGCGGCACAGCCTGCGAAGGATGAACCAGGGCCTGCCCGTCGACCAGCTCACGGCGGCCCTCCTGGCGTCCTGCGGCCTGGACCATCCCAGCAAGCTCATCGCCTTGTTCCACGCACCGGACACGGGGCGGCGCTTCTGGGCACAACAGGCCAGGCACGTTGTGGAGGCCGCGGCCTCCGGGCACCAGGACAGCGCAAGGTTGCTGGACCAGGCCGGGCAGGACCTCGCAGCCCTGGCCGGCCAAGTTCTGGGCCAGCTGAAAATTGACGGTCCCGTGATCCTGGGCGGCGGGCTCGGCATGAATGTTAGGCCGCTCCAGGAGTCATTCCGCCGCAAGCTTGCCGGGGCCGGTATCACGGACGTGCGTGTGCTGGACCAGGAACCCGTGTTCGGCGTGCTGCAGTTGGTGGCAGAACCGGCTTAACCCACCGAACGCTTCCGGGGCGTCAGCCGGACGCCGGGGAGCGGGGGAGCCGGAATGCGGCCGGCCTCCGCCCCGGCATCCGGGCCGTGGCCGGAAACCAGGCCGTAGCGGGCTGCAGCCGATTCGGCATCCGGCAGCCCGGCCTGCGCTTCCCACTCATTCCGGGCCTGTTCCACTTCGTCGTGGGTGCGGCCCACAAAGTTCCACCACATCAGCAGTTCCTCGCCAAAGGGCTCACCGCCGATCAGCAGGAACCTCGTACCGGGGAGTGCCTTCACCCTGAGTTCGCTGCGGCCGGTGCCCAAGTAGCCCAGCGGCCCCGCCGGCAGGTCCTGCCCGTCCACCGCCAGGCCGCCGTCGAGCACCAATATGCCGTGCTCAAAGCCGGGGTTCAACGGCAGCACCGCGTCCCCTTCGCAGGAAACGTCCGCGCCGACGATCGGCGAGAACACCGTGGCGGGGGACACCACCCCACCCAGCTCTCCCACCATGACGGTGGCCGTGAAGCCCGGGCCGCCGGCACGGGGCAGTTCCCTGTGCTGTTCGAATGCGGGCTCCCGGTGCCGGTTCTCGTCAGGGAGGGCCACCCAAAGCTGCAGGCCCCGCTGCAGTGGCAACTCCCCGCCGTCGGGAGGAAGCACAGCGAACTCGGAGTGCGAGACCCCGTGGCCTGCTGTCATGATGTTCAGCTCCCCGGGACGCACCACCACGTTGCTGCCCACGCTGTCCCTGTGGTGGATGTGCCCCGCCAGTGGCCACGTCACCGTCTGCAACCCGATGTGGGGATGGGGAAGGACGGACATCGCGGTCCGGTCCGGGCCAAAGCTGTCCAGGAAGCACCAGGCCCCGATGGTGGGGAGGCCGCGCTGGGGCAACGTGCGCTTGACGTTCATGGCACGGACCCCACCGAGCGGCACCTCGCGTTCGGGCCACAGTTGCAGGCAGGGTCCGGACGTCCCTCCGGCGGGGGAGGGAGGACAAACTTCCTGCTGGGGCGAAACTTCCAAATTGGTCACGCCTCAACTGTAGGCCCGGCCGCGGCGGCCGGACAGGAGCGGCGGTCCCTCCGGATCCCGCCAAACCCATCCACCGGGGCCGGGGTACCGAATGGTTACAGTAGGGATTCCTTTGCGCGGATTAGGGCTTCAGCTGGTGAACCCTGCCAGCGTTTGGACTACCGTAACTATCAGCGTGCGTATGGCAGTGTCGCGGTGCTGGGAACAGTCCGTCCAAGAGAACAGGTAAGTCGGCACCATGGACCAGGCGATGATCGAGTTCCAGAGCGTTACCAAGCAGTACCCGGGTGGCCAGCCGGCTGTGGACGGGTTGTCCTTGTCCATCGCCAAAGGATCTGTCACCGTCTTCGTTGGCCCCTCCGGATGCGGAAAAACAACCTCGCTGAGGATGATCAACCGGATGGTGGAACCTACGTCGGGGACCATCACCGTGGACGGCCGCGACGTCACCTCCGTACCGGCGGCGGAACTGCGGCGGTCCATGGGGTACGTGATGCAGTCGGCCGGGCTGCTGCCGCACCGCTCGGTCCTGGACAACATTGCCACCGTTCCGCGGCTGAACGGGGTATCAAAAGCGGAGGCCCGGAAGCGCGCCGAAGAGCTGCTCGACGTGGTGGGCCTGGCGCACTCCCTGGGCAAGCGCTACCCGTCACAGCTTTCCGGCGGCCAGCAGCAGCGCGTCGGCGTGGCGCGCGCCCTCGCGGCGGACCCGCCCGTCCTCCTCATGGATGAGCCTTTCAGCGCCGTGGACCCTGTTGTCCGCGAAGAACTCCAGCAGGAGCTGCTGCGCCTGCAGAAGGACCTGGCCAAGACCATCGTTTTCGTGACCCACGATATCGACGAAGCCACCATCCTCGGCGACAAGGTGGCTGTCTTCGCCACCGGCGGCCAGCTGGCCCAATACGCCTCGCCTGAGGAAATCCTGCGGGCGCCGGCAAACAACTTCGTGGCGTCCTTCGTCGGGCGGGACCGCGGCTTCCGCCACCTGGGTTTCACCGCCTCCGACGGCGTGGCAATCCATCCGGTACCCACGATTGTCCGGGCGTCTGCAGGGCACGAGTCGGATTCCCGCGCTGCCGGCGGCTGGCAGCTGGTGGTGGATGCGGAGAAGCGTCCGCTCGGTTGGTCGGCGCCCGGCACGGAGACTGAGCTCGTTCCGGGCGGGTCGCTGTTCCGCCTGGGGGAGAGCCTTCGCCGGGCCCTGGACGCTGCCCTCTCCTCGCCGTCCGGCCTGGGGGTTGCCGTGGACCCCGAGGGCAGGGTCCTGGGCGTGGTCCGCGGGGGAGAGGTGCTGGCGCTGATCGAAGAGGCGCGCCAGGTGCGGCAGGCTGCCCTCTGATGGAATGGTTCCTGGCCAACACCGGCGTGATCGCGGAGCGCGGCAGCCAGCACCTGGTCCTGGCGCTTGTGCCCATGGTGCTGGGCCTCGTGATTTCCATCCCGCTGGCACAGTTGGCGCGGCAAAACAGCGCGCTGCGTTCTGTGGTGCTGACGGCCTCCTCGCTGCTGTACACCATACCGTCGCTGGCGCTGTTCATCATCCTGCCCACCATCCTGGGCACCCGAATCCTTGATCCCCTCAACGTGGTTGTGGCGCTGACCATCTACGCGGTGGCACTGCTGGTGCGCGCGGCCCTCGATGCCTTCGACTCCGTGGACGCGGACGTCAGCCAGGCCGCACAGGCCATGGGTTTCAAGCCGCTGGCACGGTTCCTGCAGGTTGACCTGCCGCTCTCCCTGCCGGTCATGTTTGCCGGCCTCCGGGTGGTGTCCGTCAGCAACATCTCGCTGGTCAGCGTTGCAGCCCTCCTGGGTGTCGGCAACCTGGGCATGCTCTTCACCGACGGTCTCCAGCGCGATTTCGTCACCGAGGTGGTGGTGGGCATAGTCGCCATCCTGGTCCTTGCACTGGTGATGGACGCCATCCTGGTCCTGCTCGAACGCGTCCTCACCCCATGGGAACGGGCCGGCAGGCAGCGGGACCACGCAGCCGGCCACCCCTCGGGAACACTTGGGGCTGCTGCCGCGCGGGCTGCGGCCCCGGCAGGTGGTGCGGCATGAGCAACGTTTTCTCCGATACCTTCGCGTGGCTTGCCGACCCGCTGCACTGGACCGGAAGCATGGGCATCCCAACCCGGCTGGGGGAGCACCTGCAGTACACCGGGCTGGTCATGCTGATTGCCACCGCCATCGCGGTTCCCGTCGGGCTGTTCGTCGGCCACACGGGAAGGGGCAGGGTGGCCGTGGTGGCCCTCGCGGGCGCCCTGCGCGCCCTGCCCACCCTTGGCCTGCTGATCCTGTTCGTGCTGCTGGCCGGCATCGGGCTGATGCCTCCCGTGTGGGCCCTGGTAATCCTCACGGTGCCTCCGCTCTTGGCAGGGACTTACGCGGGCATCTCCAGCGTGGACCGTAACGTGGTGGACGCCGCCCGGGCCATGGGCATGACCGAACTCCAGGTCCTGTTCCGGGCCGAACTGCCCAATGCCCTCACTGTCATGTTCGGCGGGTTCCGGACCGGAGTGCTGCAGGTGATCGCCACCGTCTCGGTGGTGGCGTACATCAACCTCGGCGGCCTGGGCCGGTATCTCTTCGACGGACTTGTCCTCAGCGACTTCCCCCAGATGCTGGGAGGTTCCCTCCTCATCGCAGTGCTGGCCATCGCCGTCGACCTGGTCCTGTCCCGGTTCCAGAGGCTGTTCCTGACACCAGGGGCCTCGAAGCTGTCCTTCCGCAGCCAGCAGGCTGCGGTTGATCTCACAGACCCCGTTGTTGCGGAGACTGTTGTCCAAGGAGGTAAGTCATGAAAGATAACCGTGCCCAGCGCCTCGGCAGGCGGGCGTTCACCGGCCTGGCCGCCGGGCTTGGCCTGGCAGTGGCGCTGTCCGCCTGCGCCGGCTCATCCGATCCGTTGAAAAACGCCCCGGCGTCCAGCAGCGGGGCTTCCGGCGGAGCCACATCCCTGGTGGTGGGTTCCGCCGACTTCCCGGAGAGCCAGATCATCGCTGAGCTCTACGCCGGGGCGTTGAACGCCAACGGAATCACCGCCACCACCAAACCCAACATCGGTTCCCGTGAGGTCTACTTCAAGGCCGTCCAGGACGGTTCGGTGGACGTGGTGCCGGACTACAGCGGCAACCTGCTGCTGTACGTGGACAAAGCAGCCACGGAAGTCTCCGCAGGGGACATCGCCAAGGCCCTGCCGGGCAAGCTGCCGGATGGACTCGGCGTCCTGGACGTTTCAAAGGCCGAAGACAAGGACGCCATGGTGGTCACCAAGGCAACCGCGGAGAAGTACCAGCTGAAGTCCATCGATGACCTGGCAAAGGTCTGCAGCCAGATCGTCGTAGGGGCGCCGGCCACCTTCGGCGAGCGTGCCTACGGCCTGCCCGGGCTGAAGAAGAACTACAACTGCGAACCCAAGAAGCTGGAACCGTTCAGTGACGGCGGTGGCCCGGTGACGCTCAAGGCGCTGCTGCAGGACCAGGTGCAGGTGGCCGATATCTACACCACCACGCCGTCCATAGCGGACAACGACCTTGTGGTGCTGGACGATCCCAAGAACAACTTCATCGCCCAGCAGGTCCTGCCGCTGTACAACAAAGCCAAGATGACGGACAAAGCCAAGCAGGCACTGAATTCCGTGTCCAGCACCCTGACCACGGATGATCTGATCAACCTCAACCGGGCGGTCAGCGGCAGCCAGAAGCAGGACGCCAAGGCAGCGGCCGCCGCCTGGCTCAAGGACAAGGGCATCGTCAAGTAGGTCCCGTTCCCTGCCCCTGGGCAGGCAACGGGTTGGTGATGACGACGGCGGCTGCCGGACTTTCGAAGGTCCTGCAGCCGCCGTCGGCCATGTGTCGGATGTCTCAACGGCCGTGCATCCTTCCTGTGGCATATTTGAGGAATGGCAGAATTCAGGCAGTCCACGAAGCTCAACAACGTCCTATATGACATTCGTGGACCGATCCTTGAGGCCGCCCAGCAGATGGAGGCGGAGGGCCACCGGATCCTCAAGCTGAACATCGGAAACCCCGCGCCGTTCGGCTTCGAGGCGCCGGACGCCATCCTGGTGGACATGATCCGCCATCTGCCCCACGCCCAGGGCTACAGCGATTCCCGGGGCATCTTCTCGGCGCGCACCGCCGTTTCGCAGTACTACCAGACCCGCGGAATCCAGAACATCCATGTCGATGACATCTATCTGGGCAACGGCGTCAGCGAACTCATCACCATGTCCCTGATGGCGCTGCTGGATTCGGGCGACGAAGTGCTTATCCCCACGCCGGACTATCCGCTCTGGACAGCGTCCGTGGCGCTCGCGGGCGGCAACCCGGTGCACTACCTCTGCGATGAAGAGTCCGGCTGGCAGCCTGACCTTGAGGACATGGAAGCCAAGATCACGCCCCGGACCAAGGGGATCGTGGTCATCAACCCGAACAACCCCACGGGCGCTGTTTACCCGGAAGAGACCCTGAAACGCATCGTTGCCCTTGCCGAAAAGCACGGCCTGGTGGTTTTCGCCGACGAGATCTACGAAAAGATCCTGTACGAGGACGCCGTCCATGTGAACCTGGCCGGCCTCACCGGCGACCACGTCCTGTGCCTGACCTTCAGCGGGTTGTCCAAGGCTTACCGCGTCTGCGGCTACCGGGCCGGCTGGATGGCCATTTCGGGCCCCAAGAAGGATGCGGCCGACTACCTCGAAGGCATCAACCTCCTGGCCAATATGCGCCTGTGCGCCAACGTCCCGGCGCAGCATGCCATCCAGACGGCGCTGGGCGGCTACCAGAGCATCAAGGACCTCATCCTTCCGGGCGGCCGGTTGCTGGAGCAGCGCAACAAGGCCTACGACATGTTGAACGCCATTCCCGGCGTCAGCACCCAGCAGGCCAGAGGCGCACTTTATCTCTTCCCCCGGCTTGATCCGGAGGTTTACCACATCCGGGATGACGAGAAGTTTGTCCTGGACCTCCTCAGGGAGCAGAAGATCCTGGTGTCCCACGGCCGGGCCTTCAACTGGGTGCGACCCGACCATTTCCGGATGGTGACGCTGCCCAACGTCAAGGACATCGAAGAGGCCATCGGCCGCATGGGGGACTTCCTAAGCAGGTACCAGGGGAACTAGCCTGTGCTCACGGGCCACCGGGCCCGTGACTCTCCCCGTGGAAGGATCCCCATGCCCCGCATTGTCGGCTTCGACCAGCATCCCTCTGAGACCCTGCGCGTCGGGAAGGGATTTTCGCTGGCCGCCGTGGACCCTGATGCGACCCCGGGCTACAGCGGCAACAAGGCCGACGGCGAAGCGCTGCTGGCTGACCTGGACAGGAAGCTCTCGGAAATGCAGGAAAAGCTGTTCGCGGAGTCGAGGTTCGGCGGCAAGAAGCGGATACTCCTGGTCCTGCAGGCGATGGACACCGCGGGCAAAGGCGGGATCGTCAACCACGTCATGGCCACCATGGATCCCCAAGGCGTCCAGTTCAAGGCGTTCAAGGCCCCCACTGAGCAGGAGAAGTCCTACGATTTCCTGTGGCGCATCGAAAAGGAGGTGCCGGCTGCCGGAATGGTGGGCATTTTCGATCGTTCCCACTACGAGGACGTCCTCATCCACAGGGTCCACAACTGGGCAACCCCCGATGAAATCAGCCGGCGTTACCGCGCAATCAATGAATTCGAGGCACGGCAGGCCGCCGCCGGCACCACGATCATCAAGGTGATGCTCAACATCAGCAAGGATGAGCAGAAGTCCCGGCTGCTGGCCCGCCTGGACAATCCTGCCAAGCACTGGAAATACAGCAGCGGTGACTTGAAGGAACGGGCCTTCTGGGATGACTACATGGCGGCCTACCAGGCAGCCTTTGACGAGACCAGCTCAGCGGCAGCACCCTGGTACGTAATTCCGGCCAACAAGAAGTGGTTCGCGCGGATCGCCGTGCAGCAGCTGGTGATGTCGGCACTGTCGGATCTTCGGCTGGAGTGGCCCAAGGCTGAATTCGACGTTGATACCGAACGGGAACTGGTGGCCCGGTCCTGACCGTGGCCAGGACCGGGTCCGCCGGCATCAGAGCGGCTGGTCGCGGGCAGCGGCCAACCGCTTGCGTGCCCCTTCGAGCCATTCCTCGCACCGTGTTGCCAGCGCCTCGCCGCGTTCCCACAGGGCCAGGGATTCCTCCAGGCTTGCCCCACCGGCCTCCAGCCTGCCCACCACTGCGATGAGCTGTTCCCTGGCTTCCTCGTAGCTCAAGGCTGCGACATCGGACTCTGGTTTCTGTTCGGTCATGACTTCTCTTCCAATTCCTGATGCTGTTCTGGGTTTCCGGGGTGCGGTACCCCGGTGGACGTGGCTCCGAAGCGGCCCTCCGCCACACGGATGGACAGGGCGGCACCGGCAGGCGCCTCGGCGGGCC
The DNA here is from genome assembly GCF_018613675.1 of Arthrobacter sp. ISL-85. Lineage (GTDB taxonomy): Bacteria > Actinomycetota > Actinomycetes > Actinomycetales > Micrococcaceae > Arthrobacter. The sequence goes on from NZ_JAGGPQ010000025.1 coordinate 86,315, forward strand.
GGCGGACAACGGCGTGGCCTGCTTCGGCGATCCGGACGGCCTGGTCTCCTGCCAGTTCGACGACGGCGTACCCGCGGTCCAGGGTTTTCTGCGGTGAGAGCGCGCGCACCTGGGCTTTCAAATGCTCAAGCTGGTCCGCTGCCCGCACCACCGTGGAGCTCACAGCTGCCGAGGAGCGCAGCAGCAGCCGCTCGATTTCCTCGCCCCGGACGGAAACCATGCCCTCGGGCGCCGCCATGACAGGCCGCGAGTGCAGTGCCGCCAGACGGTCCGACTCCCGGTCCACCAGCCGTTCCATGCAGCGCCGCAGTTGTTCCCGTGCCTGGCCCACACCGGCAAGTTCCTCGGATACCTCCGGGACGATCCGTTTGGCGGCATCGGTGGGGGTGGAAGCCCGGAGATCGGCGACGTCATCCAGCAGCGGCCGGTCCGCCTCGTGGCCGATGGCGCTCACCACCGGCGTGTTGGCCGCGGCCACGGCACGGATCAGGTCCTCGCTGTTAAACGGCAGGAGATCTTCCAGCGCCCCGCCGCCGCGCGCGATGACGATGACATCCACGTCCGGCCGGGCGTCCAGCTCGCGAAGGGCGCGGACCACCTGGGTCACGGCGGTGTTTCCCTGAACGGCGACCTCGCGGATCTCGAACTCAACTGCCGGCCACCGCAGGGCCGCGTTGCGAAGGATGTCCTTTTTAGCGTCTGAGTCGCGTCCCGTGATCAGGCCAATCCGGTGCGGCAGAAGGGGCAGCCGCTTCTTCCGGGAATCGGCGAAGAGACCTTCAGCGGCGAGGGCCTGGCGCAGCCGCTCAATCCTGGCCAGCAGGTCACCCAGTCCCACCGGCCGGATGTCCCGCACCAGCATGTTCAGCCTGCCCGTCTTCAGCCAGAATTCCGGTTTGAGCAGGGCCACCACCCGGGAACCGCGCTCCAGCGGAAGGTTCTGGCGCTCCAGGACTTTGGTCCAGACAGAAGCCGGCAGCGACACCTCCGCATCCACGTCGCGAAGGGTGAGGTAGGCGTTGGTGCCGCGGCGGTTCAGTTCAATGACCTGGCCCTCAACCCATGCCGACGGAGTGCGGTCGATGTGGGCCTTCAGCTTCTGCGACAGCAGCTGCAACGGCCACGGGTTATCCGGGCTGGTTTCCGCTGCCGTGGCCGGCAGGGTGGTGGGGGCAGTACCCGGAAGTGAGGCCTGGTCAGACATGCGGACGCCGTTGGGAGGCTGGTGCTGCGGACATGCGGTCCTTTGATCAGTTGGGGGCGGTCAATCAACCTTATCCATAAGGTGTAGCACCAGGCACTGACAGGGGCAGTCCCTCAACCCTGCCTAGGATGGGATAAGGCCCCCAACCCCGAAGGACCTGTTGTGCGCACTTTTGTCTCTGCCATCGCCACCGTGCTGGGCATTCTCCTGGCTGCCGTTGCCGTTCCCGCCATCTGGGTGGACCGGAACATCGTCCAGGAAGACGGGTTTGTCCGTCTTGCCGCTCCACTTGGCAAGGACTCGGAATTCCAGCGGAAGCTGGCTGCGGCCGCGGTGGGAACGATCGATACCGGATCGGTTCCCGGTTTCCTTTCGGGGCTTGTGGAGCCGATGCTTGAAAAGGCGGCGGAGTCGCTGACCGGGTTGCCCGGCTATCCGGCAGCCTGGGAAGAAACCCTCCGCAGAAGCCACCGCCTTAGTTTCGCCGACACAGCGTCCCAGGGAGGAGCGCCGACCTCGTCCCTGACCCTTGACGTCGCCCCACTGGTTGCCCTCGGCTCGGAGGAGATCTCCCGTACCACCCGGCTTCCCCTCGACCCGCCGGGACAGACGCTGATCAATGTAGGCCAGCCTGCCCAACGGGAATGGACCGAACGGCTGGCCACCTATGCGCCCATGGGCTACATCCTGGCCATCGGATCTGCCGTGGCATTCCTGCTGGCGCTCGTGGCGGCACGCCGCCGCTGGACCGTGCTGCTGGCGGCCGGGCTGGGCGGACTGGCCCTCGCCGGGCTGTGGGCGCTGGGCCTGCAGCTGGGCTCAGCCCGTGCCCAGGCCGCGGACACCGGCAACGCGGTGGCCAACATGTTCCGCGACGAGTTCCTAGCGGCCGCCGGCGAAGACTTCCAAACCTGGATCTCAACGGCAGCGGCTGCCGGAGGCGTCCTGGTGGCAGCAGGCATTGTGACGTTGTTCGCATCCCGGAAACGCGCGGGGACCAGCCGGTAACATGGAGGGATGACCACCTCGGCTGTATCCCTTTCGATGCCAACCATTCCGCGCAGGCGCCGCTCGCCTGAGGAGGTAGCAGCTGCAGCCCCCGTGAACGGCACCAAGCAGGTGCTGCTGGCCGCTCCACGCGGTTACTGTGCAGGCGTGGACCGGGCGGTGATCGCCGTCGAAAAGGCGCTGGAACACTACGGGCCGCCCGTGTATGTCCGCAAGCAAATTGTCCACAACGTCCACGTGGTCAGCTCGCTGGAAGCGAAGGGCGCCATCTTCGTGGACGAGACAGACGAAGTACCCGAAGGCGCCCTTGTGATCTTCTCAGCCCACGGCGTTTCCCCGGCAGTTGTCGAATCCGCCGAAAGCCGTGGCCTGCGCACCATCGATGCCACGTGTCCCCTGGTCACCAAGGTGCACAAGGAAGCCGTCCGCTTCGCCAAGGACGATTTCGATATCCTCCTGATCGGCCACGACGGCCATGAGGAAGTGGAAGGCACCTCCGGTGAAGCACCGGAGCATATCCAGATCATCAACGGGCCACACGAAGTGGACAAGGTCACTGTCCGCGACCCCGAAAAGGTCATCTGGCTTTCCCAGACCACCCTCAGCGTGGACGAGACCATGGAAACTGTCCGGTTGCTCAAGGAGCGGTTCCCCACGCTGCAGGATCCGCCCAGCGACGACATCTGCTATGCCACCACCAACCGCCAGGTAGCCATCAAGAAGATTGCGCCCAAGGCCGACCTGGTGATCGTAGTGGGCTCGGCCAACTCATCCAACTCCGTCCGGCTGGTGGAGGTGGCACTCGAATACGGTGCCAAGGCCTCGTACCGGGTGGACTTCGCCAACGAGGTTGACGAAACGTGGTTCGAAGGCGTGGCCACCGTGGGCGTCACGTCAGGGGCGTCCGTTCCCGAGGTGCTGGTCCAGGACGTGCTGCGGCTGCTGGCCGATTACGGCTACGGCGCCGTGGAGGAAGTGGTCACGGCGGAGGAAGACCTCCTCTTCTCGCTGCCCAAGGAGCTCCGGGCCACCCTTAAGCAGGCCGGGGATGTCAGCCGGGCACTGGGCGGACGACGGTCCCGCAGCTAGAAGCACCGGGTTCTCTTAGGAAGGCTTCGGCCCAAACAGATGAGGCGACCGGTTCCCAACCCGCCCCGGGTCGGGAATTGAGTACTACAGTGGATCCATGGCTGCCAGCCGCAATCCGCTCGACGACCTCCGTGGAACCATCGGCCACCTGGCCGATCAGCTCAGGCTGCCCGGTTCGGAGCGCGTTGACGACCTGATGGGTGATCTCATCGGTGCCAGGCCCGGGCCGGCAAGGCCGCTGTCCGAGGTGCAGGCTGAGCTCGACGCGCTGGTGGGACTGGAGACCGTGAAGGAACAGGTGCGGGCCCTCGTCGCACTGCTCCAGGTCCAGGCCCGTCGCAAGGCGCATGGCCTGCCCGAGGTGGCCACATCACAGCATCTGGTGTTCCTCGGGAACCCGGGCACGGGCAAGACCACCGTGGCGCGGCTCCTGGCCGAAATGTACCGCGCGGTTGGTCTGCTGCAGAAAGGGCACCTGGTCGAGGTCGACCGTTCCGGCCTGGTGGGGCAGTACGTCGGCGCGACCGCCATCAAGACGGACCGGGTGATCCGGCGTGCGCTGGACGGCGTCCTGTTCATCGACGAGGCCTACGCGCTGGCCCCGGAGGACGGCCGGATGGACTTCGGCCCCGAGGCGATCGAGGTCCTGCTCAAGCGGATGGAGGACCACCGACACCGCCTCGTCGTGATTGTGGCCGGGTACCCGCGGCTGATGGAGTCCTTCCTGCTCTCGAACCCCGGACTCCGCTCCCGGTTCGCCCGCGAGATCACGTTCCCCGACTACACAGTCGACGCACTCCAGACGATCTTCAACCAAATGCTGGCCCAACATGAGTACACGCTCGAGCCAGGTGCGGACCAGATGCTGCGCCGCATCCTCACCGGGCTCCATGCAGGCGAGGACTCCGGCAACGCACGGTTCGCCCGCACGCTGTTCGAGCAGGCGCTCAACCGCCAGGCGCTGCGGCTGTCGCTCGACGGGGAACAAAGTCTCGACGAGCTCGATCGTGAGGCCGTCATGACCCTCACCGCGGACGACATCGCCCAGGCGGCGCTGGCCCTGGGCGAGGAGCCGGAACCGGAACCAGCGCCGGAACCGGAGCAGCCACGCTGGTGGCGCTGGCTGGCCTGACCGGATCTGTGGCGGCCGTCAGCGAATGCCCGTCCCGCCCCAGAGCGGGACCGTGGCTTCAGGCTGCTTCGTCGTCGCCCTGCAGTTCGGGGGCCACCAGCGCACGCGGGGTTACCTCCACAACCGGAGGTGCAACCAGACCGGACTCTTCGAGGCTGTTGAGCTTCCGTGCTGTGGGCAGGACACGGGCTTCCAGGGTGCCCACCATGGCGTTGTAGCGGTCAACGGACGTCTTCAGCGAAGATCCCAGCCTGGTGACGTTCTCGCCCAGGGTACCCATCCGGTCGTACAGCTGCCGTGCGAGTTCGAAGAGCTCGCGTGCACTGTCCGTCAGGACGTCCTGGCGCCAGGTGAATGCCACCGACTTCAGCACGGCCAGGAGGGTGCTTGGTGATGCCAGGACCACGTTGCGGGACAGCGCGTGGTCCAGGAGTCCGGCGTCAGCAGTCAGGGCCGCCGCCAGGATCGACTCGGCCGGGATGAAGCAAACCACCAGCTCCGGAGAGTTCCCCGGGATGTCCCAGTACTTTTTGGTACCCAGCGCGTCGACGTGCGCCCGAAGCGCCTTGGCGTGCGCCGCCAGCAGGGCCTGGCGGTTCCGGCTGTCGGCGGCCCACTGTGATCCGGACCGCTGGCCCGGGCCGGGATCCCCCGCGCCCAGTTCCTGTGCCTCGAGGTAGGACGACAACGGGACTTTGGCGTCCACCACCAGCTGCTTTTCACCCGGCAACTGCACCACCATGTCCGGCCGCACGGCGGAATCGTGCCCCGCGCTGTGGACCTGTTCCACGAAGTCGACGTGGCGGAGCATGCCCGCAGCCTCCACCACGCGGCGGAGCTGCACCTCACCCCACTGCCCCCTGGCGCTGTTGGAACGCAGCGCCGATTCCAGGGCATGCGTCGAGCGGATGAGCTGTTCATCGGAAAGCCTTGCCTCCTGAAGCTGCTGTGCCAGTTGGCCGTACTGCTCAACCCTGTCCCGCTCCAGCAGTGCCACCTGCTGCTGGACCGCGGAAAGCTTCTCAGCTACGGGAGCCAGGGCCCGCAACACGCTGCCGTCCTGTGTCCGGGCCTCGCCCAGCTCACGGTTCTGTGCCGCCAAAAGCCGCCGCTCGGCGTCGGCCGCTGCCAGCTGTGCCGTGACCTCGGAAAGGCGGGACGACACCTGGTCAAAGTCCGCCTCCAGCCCATGGGAGTTCCGGCGCAATGAAAAATAGGTGGCCGCAGCGCCTGCCAGCGCACCAAGCAGCAGCATGAGAAGGGCCAGAATCAAGGCAAAAGCATCCATGGCTTCACTGTCGCACGGGGCTCTGACAATCATGGGCAGTGACATTCCGCGGGTACTGGCCCCCGGGGTCCGGCGGGTAGAATCAATGCTCGTGGCTCTTACTATTGGCATCGTCGGACTGCCCAACGTCGGCAAATCAACCCTCTTCAACGCGCTCACCCGCAACCAGGTCCTGGCCGCGAACTATCCGTTCGCCACCATCGAACCCAATGTGGGCGTGGTGAACCTCCCGGACCCCAGGCTGCAGAAGCTCGCCGGGATCTTCGGCTCACAGCGCGTCCTGCCCGCCGCTGTCTCGTTCGTCGACATTGCCGGCATCGTGAAAGGCGCATCCGAGGGGGAGGGGCTGGGCAACCAGTTCCTGGCCAACATCCGCGAAGCTGAAGCCATCGCGCAGGTTGTCAGGGTCTTCGACGACCCCGATGTGGTGCATGTTGACGGCAAGGTGGATCCGCGCTCGGACATGGAGACCATCAACACCGAGCTGATCCTCGCGGACCTGCAGACCATCGAAAAGGCCATCCCGCGGATCGAAAAAGAAGTCAAAATCAAGAAGCGGGAAGCCGCCGAGCTCGCTGCCGTCAAGGCCGCGCAGGCCGTGCTGGAGCGGGGAGACACCATCTTCTCCTCCATCAAGAGCGACAAGCTCGAGATGGAACACCTCAAGGAGCTGGGCCTGCTGACCGCCAAGCCCTTCATCTACGTGTTCAATGCGGACGAAGGCATCCTGGGCAGCCCGGAAAAGCAGGAGGAGCTGCGGGCCATGGTTGCCCCTGCAGACTGCATCTTCCTTGACGCCAAACTCGAAGCCGACCTCGTGGAGCTGGACGAGGAAGAAGCACGCGAGATGCTCGAGATGAACGGCCAGGACGAGTCCGGCCTGGACCAGCTGGCGCGCGTCGGCTTCCACACGCTGGGGCTGCAGACCTACCTCACGGCGGGACCCAAGGAAGCACGCGCCTGGACCATCCGCCAGGGGGACACGGCACCGCAGGCGGCGGGCGTCATCCACTCCGACTTCCAGCGCGGTTTCATCAAGGCCGAAGTGGTCTCCTTCGAGGACCTTGTAGATGCCGGTTCCATGGCCGAGGCAAAATCCCGCGGCAAGGTCCGGATCGAAGGCAAGGAATACGTCATGGCCGACGGCGACGTGGTGGAGTTCCGCTTCAACGTGTGACGTGGCCCGTTTTCCCGCGTAATCACTGGGCTTATGCGTGCTGAGTCCGCACCGAGTCCGCAGGAATTTTGAGATCTTGGTCTTCATGGCTCCTGCCGCGGACCTGGTGCGGTCTTCAGCGGTCGGCCACAGGTGCGAATACGTGTCCAACGTCGTCGTTGCGTTGGCATGGCCTAGGGCGTGTCTCCTAAATCTGGGACACTTTAGCCGGGATGCTGGATGGGTGTCTCGTAATTCTGTTTTGACTGACGGGCAGTGGGCCCGCATTCAGCCGTTGCTGCCGTCCTCTGTTGGCTGCCGGGGTCGTCCGTTTCGGGACGACCGCCGTGTGGTCGAGGGCATCATTTACCGTTATCGGTGCGGGATCGCCTGGCGGGACGTGCCTGCTGAGTTCGGTCCCTGGCAGACGATCTGGAAGCGGCACCGCCGCTACAGCGGAGACGGGACCTGGGACAGCATCCTGGCAGCGCTGCTGACGACCGCGGACGCCCGCGGTGAAGTGGACTGGTCGGTTTCGGTCGACTCGACGGTCAACCGCGCCCACCAGCACGGCACCAACCTTCCCCGCACCACAGGGGGCCTGCTCGAATTACATGAATCTGTTTCTTGAGCCCGACGACCACGCCATTGGGCGCTCCCGTGGCGGACTAAGCACCAAGATCCACGCCCTAGTCGACGGTAAAGGCAGGCCGCTGGTTCTGCTAGTTGCTCCCGGCCAGGGCGGGGACGCGCCGATGTTCACCCACCTGATAAAGCAGCTGAAGATCAACCGCGCCGGTCCGGGCAGACCGCGAACCCGCCCGGACCGTGTCCGCGGTGACAAGGCATACTCCTCCAGAGCAATCAGAACCCACCTGCGTGACCGCGGCATCGTCGCAGTCATCCCGCAACCATCCGATCAGATCGGTCATCGAAAACGACGAGGCTCCAGCGGCGGCCGACCTCCGGCCTTCGACAGGGAAGATTACAAGGGCCGCAATGTCGTCGAACGGAACTTCAACACCTTCAAGCAATGGCGAGCCCTGGCCACACGCTACGACAAACTCGCACTCACCTGTCGCGGCGGAGCAGTCCTTCGGGCCATCAGCATCTGGCTGACAGCTTTAGGAGACACGCCCTAGGGCCCGTTGGACCGTAACCACCTCACAGCCGGCCGCGATTAGCCCGGAGGCGTAGAAGTGCCTAACCGCCCACCCCTTAGCCAGTCACGCGATTAGGTAAACCGGCATGGTAGGTACTAGTTTTGCCCTAGAAGAACCCCCGCGGTTTGAGTCAACGGACGCGGGGGTTTTCTGCTGCCCGCTGGCAGCCCTGTGAAACAGCACAGGCGCGCTAAAAGCTCTTAGTACACTGTCCGCATGCAGACCTTCCATCTCACGTTCCTTTATCCGATAGATGGCAGTGACAAGCGGAGTCAGTCCAAACCGCAGCAGTTCGAAGCCGAATCTTTCGAGGCTGCCAAACGCGTGGCGGATGGGCTGATCGAACGCGAGAACAGGACGCACCGAACGATAGACGTGGCTGTCCTCGCCAGGATTGACGATGACCTGACGGAGATTACTCGATGGGTTCGGAAGAGCGGATGGATGGATGCGTAGTGGAGCCGCTGAAAAGCCCCGGGCCTACTGGCAGGACCGGGGCTTTTCGGCGGGCCTGGAGGCGACCGTCTGACATCGATCTGAGCATCTCCGCAATGCGCTTGCGCCGTACCCTTGACACGGTTCTGGAGCTGCCGGCCTGGCAACGATGGCTTGGTAGTCCTCATCAGTAAAGCGATTCAGCCGACCGATCCTTGCGTGAGGCCATTTACCTGCCGTGCACGTGCGGCGCACTGTATCCGTGGATACGTTGAGCTTGGCGGCGAGCTATCAGTCCTCATAGGAGCCTCTATAGGGGCAATAAATAGAGGGATGTGGCTCCCCCGAAAGTAGTTGCCTGGAGCCACATCCCACGGGTGACGATACATGTGGTCGGAATCACAGATTTGACGGAAACAATAAGTTTGCTTATGGTTGTAATGGCTTCCGGTCACCCCCCAAATTACCGGAGGCCACCTCCCTAGAAACACCCCCACGCTTGAGTCCGGCCGATTCGCGTGGGGGTGTTTTTCTTTGTCCGACAGGTTTGTCACTCCCTCCACCTACTGTGCTCTCCGTGGTGAAAATCGACCTGTAAGCCGTTGGCCGGATGCTGAACCGGGGCAGGTTTGTTTACGGCATAGGCAGCTTCACCCTTGAGGACAACAATTACGAGTACCTGACACCGAGGTATGAGGGTGCACCAGAGGCCGTGCATTCGTGGGAGTACGGCAAGTGGCCAAAGGTGCGGGCTGCAATCCCTTTATTGGACGGCGGGACGGTCAGCGTCTATGGGCGGCGTCACGCTGGAACCATACGCAGATCATCGTTTCCTGGCAGGATGACGGACTGCACCCGCAAGGGGCATGGATCCTGGCCGGGCTTGGGCCGGAGGTCCCGTCCGGCTGCCCGGACTACCTCTCCAAGTGGCGGGGGATCGGATTCGGATACCGGGCAGCAGTACCAAGTATCCTGAGTTTGTAGGGCGTGATCGCAGCGGCCCCAGTCCCCTCCGGAGAGGGAAAACCACAAGGAGGCGGCATGCCGGTCCGGCGTCTGATGCAGTTGCTTATTGCCTCGTTGGCGGCTGCCCTGGTTCTTTCGGGTTGTTCGGGCGCCAGCGCCCCGTCCGTGGTGGTGGGGGAGGCCAAGCGCGGCGGCAGTGTCACCGTGGCCGAGGTCAACGCATTCTCCTCGTTCAACCCCTACAGCGCCAACGGCAACACCGACATCAACTCCAAGATCGGTGCCATCACGCACTCGGGCTTTTTCTACCTCGACGCCAGCTCCAGGGTGGTCCGCAACGACAAGTTCGGGCACTTCGAAAAGGTCTCGGACCAGCCGCTCAAGGTGAAGTACACGGTCAACGACGGCGTGAAGTGGTCGGACGGCGCCCAGATCGGAGCTGCCGACCTCCTGCTGAGCTGGGCCGCAGGGTCGGGTTACTTCGACGACGTCGACCCCGCCGCCGCCGGCAAGGGCACCAAGTACTTCTCGGTTGCCTCCGACACCACAGGGCTGGCGGGTACCCTGTTTCCCGAAATCGGGTCGGACGGCCGTTCCATCACCATCGAGTACGCCGCACCGTACGCTGACTGGGAAGTGGCGTTCGACGTCGGACTCCCGGCCCACGTGGTCGCGGCCAAGAGCGGGCTCAACGATGAGCAAGACCTGGTCAAGCTGCTTAAGGACACGCCGCGCGGCAACCCGGACAAGCCGGCGCCGCACCCGGCCCTCAAAAAGGTCAGCGACTTCTGGAACACCGGTTTCAACACAAAATCCGTTCCGGACGACCCCGCGCTCTACCTGTCCAGCGGTCCCTACATCGTGCGCGACATCGTGCCGGAAGTGTCGATGAAGCTGGTCCGCAACCGGGACTACGTGTGGGGCGCGGAACCTTGGCTGGACGAGATCAATGTCAGGTTCACGGGCGCAGTGCCGGCGGCAGTTGATGCCCTGCGCAACGGCCAGGCAGACATCATCTCGCCCCAGCCCTCGGCTGCCACGGACAATCTGCTCACCGGCCTGTCAGGCCAAGGGATCACCGTTGAACGGTACAAACAGTCCGGCTACGACCATCTGGACCTCAGCTTCTCCGGGCCGTTCGCCGACAAGGATGTCAGGGAAGCCTTCCTCAAAACGGTGCCGCGGCAGGCGATCGTGGACGCCGTGGTGGGAACCCAGGGGCCGGACAACGCGCCGCTGGATTCGCAGGTGTTCCTGCCCGGTCAGCCCAAGTACGACGACACCGTGAAGAACAACGGGTCTTCCGATTACGCCAAGGTGGACATTGATGGGGCCAAGAAGCTCCTGAAGGATGCCACTCCCAGCATCCGCATTCTTTATAACCGGGACAATCCGAACCGGGCAAAAGCGTTCGCCCTCATCCGCGATTCAGCCGGGCTGGCGGGATTCCGGGTTATCGACGGCGGGCAGGGAAGCGCGGACTGGGCTGCCGCGCTAAGCCGGGGTGGCTATGACGCCGCCCTGTCGGGCTGGATCGGGTCAGAGGCCGGTGTCAGCAGGGTGCCGCAGATCTTCCGGACCGGGGCAGGCAGCAACTTCACGGGATATTCCGACGGCGACGCGGACAAGGTCATGGAGCAACTGGCCGTGACCACCGACCTGGGCAAACAGGACGAGCTCCTGGCCGAAATCGACAAGCACATCTGGGAGGACGCGTACGGCCTCCCGCTCTACCAGACCCTGGGAACAACGGCCTTCAGTTCCCGTGTCACCGGCGTCAAGACCAGCCCCGGGCCACTCGGCGTGTGGTGGAACGTGTGGGAGTGGCGGCTGTCCTAGCTGCAGCCACGCCCTGTTTAGGGCCCTTTGGCCCTTGCGGCGCCGATTCGCCGTCAGGCTTACCGGCGAGTAGCATGTGACGTGCCTAACTATCCACCCTTGAATGCGGCATTGCACTGCGCCGGTCACGGTTTGGCAACGGAGTACCAATATCTGGACTACGTGCGGTTAGGCTAACTCGTATTATGTAGGTTTCGTCACAGCGCTGAGCTGCGTCCGGCCTGCGGGGAAGCACAAGATTCCCCTATATCTCTCTCCCACAACTCATAGGAGGCGGAATGCGTTTTACGCGCACTTCCAAAGCATTGGGCATCGTGGCCATCGCCGCGCTTGCCCTGACCGGATGCGGCACCGGCGGCGGTGGCAGCAACGACGGTGCCAGCAGTGCCGCCGGCGATCCGAACAAGGTCATCACGGCCTACAGCAACGAACCACAAAACCCGTTGCTGCCGGCCAACACCAACGAGGTCTACGGCGGCCGGGTCGTCAACCTGCTGTTCGAAGGCCTTCGCAGCTACGACGCAAACGGCAAGGCCGTCAATGCGCTGGCCGATTCCATCGAGTCGTCCGACGCACAGAACTGGACCATCAAGGTCAAGCAGGGCCAGAAGTTCACCAATGGTGAAGCCATCACGGCCAAGACGTTCGTTGACTCCTGGAACTTCGCCGCCAACTCCAAGAACCTGCAGAACAACGGATTCTTCTTTGAATCCATCGCAGGCTACGACGATGTCTCTGCCGTAGATTCCACCAAGGGTGCTGATGGCAAGACCACCACCACGCCCGCCCCCAAGGCTGACAAGATGTCCGGTCTCCAGGCAACCGATGATTCCACCATCACGGTTAAGCTCGCGCAGCCTGAAGCTGACTGGTCCCTGCGCCTTGGCTACTCGGCGTTTTACCCGTTGCCTTCCGCAGCCCTGGCTGACCCCAAGACCTACGGCGAGAACCCGGTAGGAAACGGTCCCTACAAGTTCGAGAAGCAGGGTTCCTGGGTCCACGACCAGTCCATCACGCTCGTAAAGAACCCTGACTACAACGGCACCCGTGCAGCGAAGAACGGCGGCGTGACCTTCAAGTTCTACACCGATCCGGGCCCCGCATACACGGACCTTCAGTCAGACAACCTGGACATCACTGACGTTCTGCCGTCCAACGCACTGAAGACCTACGTCAACGACTTCCCGGACCGGAACGCCACCAAGGCCGTCGCCACCGATTCCACCCTGAACATCCCGGGCTACAACCCGAACTTCCAGGGAGAAGCTGGCAAGCTGCGCCGCCAGGCACTGTCCTACGCCATCAACCGCGAGGAAATCGCCAAGGTGGTCTTCAACGGCACCCGCACCCCGGCCAAGGCATTCGCCCCGCCGGTCATCGATGGCTTCAAGGAAGGCATCAAGGGCAGCGAAGTCCTGAACTTCGATCCCGCGAAGGCCAAGGACCTGTGGGCGCAGGCCGACAAGATCCAGCCGTATGACGCTTCCAAGCCGCTCCAGATTGCCTCCAACACCGACGGCGGCAACAAGGAATGGATTGACGCTGTCGCCAACGGCTTCAAGAACAACCTCGGCATCCAGGCTGAGATCCAGCCCTTCGCCAAGTTCGCTGAAGTCCTGAACCTGCGCAAGTCCCAGCAGCTGCCGGGCCTGACCCGCGCAGGCTGGCAGGGTGACTACCCGTCGCTCTACAACTTCCTGGGACCGGTCTGGGCAACGGGCGCTTCCTCCAACTACGAGAAGTACTCGAACCCCGAGTTCGACAAGCTCCTCAAGGATGGCCTGGCCGCCAAGAGCACCGACGAGGCCAACGCCAAGTTCAACCAGGCGCAGGAGATCCTGTTCCAGGACCTGCCGGGCCTGCCGCTTTGGGACCAGGCACGGCCGATCGTGTGGAGCAACAACATCACGAAGGCCGAGACCGGCTGGAACGGTGAAATCCTCTACTACGGCATTACCGCAAAGTAGTCACCAGATCTAACTTGCCGTCAGGCTGATGGGGGTTCCGGTTCCGTCCGGGCCCCCATTGGCTTGCAAGCGGCAGGAAGGCATTCATGAACGCGTTTTCCCCCTTACCGGAAGGCAGGTGATCCTGTGATCCGGTTCATTCTGCGCCGACTCCTGCAGGTGATCCCTGTTTTCATCGGCACTACCCTTTTGGTGTACTACATGGTGTTCGCCCTGCCCGGCGATCCCATCGCCGCGCTGTTCGGCGACCGCCAGCCCCCGCAGGCCGTCATTGACACCCTGCGCAGCCAGTACAACCTGGACCAGCCGTTCTGGGTCCAGTACGGCCTGTTCCTCAAAAACCTCTTCACCTTCAACCTGGGCAACGACTTCACCGGCCAGCCCATCGCCGCCAGCCTTGCCCGTGTCTTCCCCGTGACGGCGATGCTCGCCGTCGAGGCACTCGCCATCCAGGCCATTTTCGGGGTTGCGTTCGGCGTCTTCGCCGGCCTGCGCCGTGGCGGCTGGTTCGACTCCACCGTCCTGGTGGCTTCCCTGGTTGTGATCGCAGTCCCCACCTTCGTCCTGGGCTTCGTTTTCCAGCTCGTCTTCGGCGTGCAGCTCGGCTGGGCCAAACCCACCGTGGGCGCCAACGCCAACTGGGGAACCCTGCTGTTGCCGGCAGTGGTTTTGGGACTCGTCTCCTTCGCCTATGTCCTCCGGCTGACCCGCGCGTCAGTCAGCGAGAACATGAACGCCGACTATGTGCGGACAGCCACCGCCAAAGGCCTTTCCCGGCCGCGGGTGGTCCTGGCCCATATCCTGCGCAACTCGCTGATCCCCGTGGTGACCTACCTGGGCGCCAACCTGGGCGGCTTGATGGGCGGTGCCATTGTTACGGAGGGCATCTTCAACGTTCCCGGCGTAGGCAACAAGCTCTACCAGGCTGTTCTTCGCAGTGAAGGCCCCACCATCGTCTCCATCGTCAGCGTGCTGGTGCTGGTGTTCGTGGTAGCCAACCTGCTTGTCGATCTCCTGTACGCCTGGCTTGACCCGAGGATCCGCTATGACCAGTAATAACAGCCACTTCGTGGCCCCCATCGACGAGACACCGCTGCAGGCAACGGACGCCGTCAAGACTGACCAGGCCCCGCTCAGCCTGTGGGCAGACGCGTGGCGCAAGCTCCGCCGTCGGCCGCTGTTCATTATCTCGGCACTGCTGATCATTGCCTTGATCGTGATTGCTTTGTTCCCGGGCCTCTTCACGTCTACCCCGCCCAACGCAGGCTGCGAGCTTTCCAATTCAGAAGGCGCCCCCACCGCCGGGCACCCCTTCGGCTTCACCTTCCAAGGCTGCGACGTGTACTCCAGGGTCATCCACGGCACCCAGGCCTCCCTTTCCGTTGGCCTGCTTTCCGTACTGTGCGTGCTGGTCATCGGCGTGACGCTCGGCGCACTTGCCGGTTACTACGGCGGCTGGATCGATGCCGTACTGGCCCGGCTGGGCGACATCTTCTTCGCCCTGCCGCTCGTCCTGGGCGCGCTGGTAATCACGCAGCTGCCGCTGTTCCGCGAGAACAAGAGCGTGTGGACGGTGGTGTTCGTTATCGCGCTCCTGGCCTGGCCGCAGATGGCCCGCATCACCCGTGGCGCGGTCATCGAGGTACGGAACGCGGACTTCGTCACCGCTGCCCGCGCCCTTGGGGTGTCCAAGTTCGGCGCCCTGCTGCGCCACGTCCTGCCGAATGCGCTTGCTCCCATCATCGTCCTGGCGACGCTGGAGCTTGGCGTGTTCATCGTGGCCGAAGCCACCCTGTCCTTCCTGGGCATCGGTTTGCCGCAGAGCATCATGTCCTGGGGTAATGACATCGCAGGGGCACAGGCATCGATCAGGACCCGGCCGGAAATCATGCTCTACCCGGCCGCGGCGCTGTCCATCACGGTACTGAGCTTCATCATGCTGGGCGACGCCGTGCGTGACGCCCTCGACCCGAAGAGCCGTCAGCGATGAGAGATAAAGAGATGACAAGTCCAGACGTCCGCATTGACGAGACCGGTGCCACCGGCGTCCGGCCGCTGCTCGAAATCCGCGACCTCGCCATCACCTTCAAGACCGGCAGCGGTGAGGTCAAGGCGGTGCGGAATGCGCATCTGACCATCATGCCCGGCGAGACGGTGGCCATCGTGGGGGAGTCCGGCTCCGGCAAGTCCACCACCGCACTGGCCGCCATCGGCCTCCTGCCCAACAACGGCAAGGTGTCCGGCGGCCAGATCCTGCTCGACGGCGAGGACATCGCCCATGCCAGCGAGCAGCGCATGATCGAGCTGCGCGGCAACACTATTGGCATGGTCCCGCAGGACCCCATGTCCAACCTGAACCCGGTGTGGAAGATCGGCTACCAGGTCCGGGAAACACTGCGGGCGAACGGCCGGCCCAGCGGACCGGACGATATCGCCAAGGTGCTGTCCCAGGCGGGGCTGCCGGACGCTAAGCGCCGGGCCAACCAGTACCCGCACGAGTTCTCGGGCGGCATGCGCCAGCGTGCCCTGATCGCCATTGGTCTCTCCTGCCAGCCGCGCCTGCTGATTGCGGACGAGCCGACGTCGGCCCTCGACGTCACCGTCCAGCGGCAGATCCTGGACCACCTGGAGACCATGACCAACGAGCTGGGCACCTCGGTGCTGCTCATTACCCACGACTTGGGCCTGGCAGCCGAGCGTGCCGACAAGGTCGTGGTCATGTACCAGGGCCGCGTCGTTGAAGCGGGGCCGTCGCTGGAACTGCTGCGCAATCCGCAGCACCCGTACACCAAGCGTCTCGTGGAGTCCGCACCCTCCCTTGCCAGCCGCCGCATCCAGGTGGCCAAGGAACAGGGTGTGGAGACGGCCGACCTGCTGGCGCCTGCCGCTGAAACAGTCAAGCCGGAGACCTTCCTGCAGATCCAGGACCTGCGGAAGGTCTACAAGCTCCGCTCAGGGCTGGGCAAGGCGACGGACTTCGCGGCCGTCGACGGCGTGAGCTTCGACGTCCGGCGGGGAACCACGACGGCGATCGTGGGGGAGTCGGGGTCCGGCAAGTCCACGGTGGCCAAGATGGTGCTCCAACTGGAAAAGCCGACGGACGGCAGGATCCTGTTCGACGGCGTTGACACCTCGGCCCTGAAGCCTGCCGAACTGTTCAAGTTCCGCCGGCGTGTCCAGCCGATCTTCCAGGACCCGTACGGCTCGCTCGACCCGATGTACAACATCTACCGGACGATCGAAGAACCGCTGCGCGTCCACAAGATCGGGGACCAGGCCAGCCGGGAGAAGAAGGTCCGGACACTCCTGGACCAGGTGGCCCTGCCCCAGTCCGCCATGCAGCGGTATCCGAACGAGTTGTCAGGCGGGCAGCGGCAGCGCGTCGCCATTGCGCGGGCGCTGGCGTTGGATCCCGAGGTCATCATTTGTGACGAGGCAGTTTCCGCCCTGGACGTGCTGGTGCAGGCGCAGGTGCTGAACCTGCTGGCCGATCTCCAGGCCAACCTCGGGTTGACGTACCTGTTCATCACCCACGACCTCGCTGTGGTGCGGCAAATCGCGGACCACGTGTGCGTGATGGAGAAGGGCCGCCTGGTGGAGACAGGATCCACGGACGAGGTCTTCGAATCGCCCCAGCAGGACTACACCAAGGCACTGCTCAACGCCATCCCCGGCGCGAAGCTGATGCTTCCGCCTGAGGTGGCATAGCGGGAAGCCTCCTGTAGACAGGTGGAGCCGGGACCTCTGGGTCCCGGCTCCACGTGTTTACATTGTCTACAGTCATGGATTGATGTTCTGCAGGCTGGCTTGTCAGTCCTGCAACGTGCTGTCGCTGCCAGGCACTGCAGCGAGGGCGGCCTGCTCCGCTCCCGGTTTCCGGTCCAGCCCGAGTTCCCGCAGCCTGCCCGCAAGAATTCCGCCGAGAGCCGCGCGGCCTTCGGCGTTCATGTGAACCGCATCAGCGAGGTCCTTTGCCAGCCCGTACCTGGTCAGCCAATCACCCGCGGAGACAAAGGGCAGCCCGTTGGCTGCCGCCACGGCACCCAGCAACGCGTCCACCTCGCTCCGGCGGCCGCCGCCGTCGTTCGCCCCGCGCGCCAGGGTGCCGATCATCGCCAGCCGTGTCCCGGGATAGCGGGCACGCAGTTCAGCGATCAGCCTCTCGGCGTTTCGTGTGATCTGCACGTTGCTCGCGCCTCCGGCGGCATCATTCCCGCCACCCTCGATCACAACCAGTGCGGGCGTGCCGGAGGGAAGCAGCCAGTCACCGCGCTGCAGGGCGTCCACGTAATTACCGGTGGCGCCGTTCGCTGCCACGTAGCCGGTGCCGCCGCGGCCGCAGAAGTACACGTTGTACCCAGCTGCGGCGAGGCCCACGCGAGGCCAGCCATCAGTGGGTTCCGACTGCGAATCCCCGATCAGCAGGACGGTCATGCCGACGTCCGGCAGGACTGCTTCGAGCCTTCCGTTGCCCGGATTCCGGACCTGGGAAGTGGCCGCCACCGCCTGCATCGCGCTGCCCTGGTTCCCGGCTGCTGCCTCGCCGCCGGCTGCTTGGCCTGCGGCTGCCCGGGCCGGGCCGTTGTCGGAGGAGCCGCCCGAAAGTCCGTTGCCCGTGGGTCCCAAGAATCCGGCGACCGCCACGAGTCCGGAAACCACTGCGGCGGCGCCCCATGCGGCACCGCGGAGGATGCTGGCCTTGTCAGGGGGCATCGTTGTCTCCGGCGTTCTCAAAGGTCGGGCTCTATGTCACCCACATCATGCCACGCACGCAGAACTGTCAGTGAACTTGGTCACATCCCATTCCGGGGATGCCTGATCGCGGCGTCTCCGGCGGCCGTGAACCCCGCCGAAATTTAGGCCATCACTTGCCCCAGCAGTTAGACTTGGAAAAGGAGCCCTGTGCTAAGGGCCTGATCTATCGTGCGTTTCGGTTGGAAATGTTGCGATGACTACACCTGACCCACGGAATCGAGTCTTTACGCATGTCTGAAACCACCACCAACACCGCGGTAGCCACTGCATCACGCAGTGACCTCCGCAACGTCGCGATCGTGGCCCACGTTGACCACGGCAAGACCACCCTGGTCGATGCCATGCTCAAGCAGACCAACTCCTTTGCCGAGCACAACCACCTCGAAGACCGCGTGATGGACTCCGGTGACCTGGAGCGCGAAAAGGGCATTACCATCCTGGCCAAGAACACCACCGTGGCCTATAACGGTCCGTCCTCCAACGGCGAGACCATCACGATCAACGTGATCGACACCCCCGGCCACGCCGACTTCGGCGGCGAGGTGGAGCGCGGCCTGTCCATGGTTGACGGTGTCGTCCTCCTGGTGGACGCTTCTGAAGGCCCGCTCCCGCAGACCCGCTTCGTGCTGCGCAAGGCCCTCGCCGCGCACCTGCCCGTCATCCTGCTGGTCAACAAGACCGACCGCCCCGACGCCCGGATCGAGGAAGTTGTCCACGAGTCCATGGACCTGCTCCTGGGCCTGGCCTCCGACCTCGCCGATGAAGTTCCGGACCTCGACCTGGACAAGATCCTCGAAGTCCCCGTTGTTTACGCCGCCGCCAAGGTTGGCCGCGCGTCCCTCGAGCAGCCCGCCGACGGCACCGCCCCGGAAAACGAGGACCTGGAGCCGCTGTTCAAGACCATCATCGAGCACATCCCCGCTCCCACCTACAACCCGGAAGGTGTCCTGCAGGCGCACGTCACCAACCTGGACGCCTCCCCGTTCCTGGGCCGACTGGCGCTGCTGCGCATCTACAACGGCACCCTGCGCAAGGGCCAGACGGTTGCCTGGGCACGTGCCAACGGTGAGCTGAAGAACGTCAAGATCACCGAACTGCTGGCCACCAAGGCCCTGGACCGTGTTCCGGCCGAGTCCGCTGGCCCGGGTGAGATTGTCGCCGTCGCCGGTATCGAGGACATCACCATCGGTGAGACCCTGACCGACGCCGAGAACCCGCAGCCGCTGCCGCTGATCACCGTGGACGATCCCGCGATCTCCATGACCATCGGTATCAACACTTCCCCGCTGGCCGGCAAGGTCAAGGGCGCGAAGGTCACGGCGCGCCAGGTCAAGGACCGCCTTGACAAGGAACTGATCGGTAACGTCTCCATCAAGGTGTTGCCCACCGAGCGTCCCGACGCCTGGGAAGTCCAGGGCCGTGGCGAGCTGGCGCTGGCCATCCTGGTGGAGCAGATGCGCCGCGAGGGCTTCGAGCTGACCGTTGGCAAGCCGCAGGTTGTCACCAGGATTGTCGACGGCAAGGTGCACGAGCCGATGGAGCACATGACCATCGACGTTCCCGAAGAGTACCTGGGCGCCGTCACGCAGCTCATGGCTGCCCGCAAGGGCCGCATGACCAACATGGCCAACCACGGCACCGGCTGGTGCCGCATGGAGTTCATCGTTCCGGCCCGTGGCCTGATCGGTTTCCGCACCCGCTTCCTCACGGACACTCGCGGCGCAGGCATTGCCGCCTCTATCTCCGAAGGCTACGAGCCGTGGGCCGGCCCCATCGAATACCGCACCAACGGTTCGATGATTGCCGACCGCGCGGGTGTTGTGACCCCCTTCGCCATGATCAACCTGCAGGAACGCGGCTCCTTCTTCGTGAAGCCCACGTCCGAGGTCTACGAGGGCATGATCGTGGGCGAGAACTCCCGCGCCGACGACATGGATGTCAACATCACCAAGGAAAAGAAGCTCACCAACATGCGTGCCGCTTCGTCTGACACCTTCGAGAACCTGACCCCGCCGCGCGACCTCACCCTTGAAGAGTCGCTGGAATTCGCCCGCGAGGACGAATGCGTTGAGGTGACCCCGGAAGCCATCCGCATCCGCAAGGTCATCCTGGACACCAATGAGCGGTCCAAGGCCAACCGCGCCCGCGCCAAGGCCTAGTAGCTCACCAAGTCCCCAGAACGCCACCGGTACTGCACCGGTGGCGTTCTGCGTTTAAGCGCGGGCCGGCCGGCGGCTCGGGGGAGCGGGCGGGACCTCCTTGGCGGCCACCACAAGCTCAAGGGGAATTACGACGTCGGACTGGCGGGTACGGACGGTGCAGGAACCGGCGTCGCAGGCCAGCAGGTGGCCCAGGGCATCCGTGAGGCCACCCTCGATCCGGTAGCGCACCACCACCCGGGTACCGGGCTCAGCCGAGGCGAGGAAGCGGGCGGGCGCAGGCACTGGCAGACTCACCAGTTCATACTAGGGGCGCCGGCTAGGTTCGCGGGAACGGGCTGGGAGATAATAGGCTCAGATGTCAACAGTCCGGCCGTGCCGCCGGATGCAAGAGCCGGCGGGAAGCCGGAACCCAACGTGGAGAGGCCAGGGACGTGACGTACGTAATCGCGCAGCCGTGTGTGGATGTTAAGGACAAGGCATGCATTGAGGAGTGCCCGGTCGACTGCATCTATGAGGGCGAGCGTTCGCTGTACATCCATCCGGACGAATGCGTCGACTGCGGCGCCTGCGAGCCGGTGTGCCCGGTGGAGGCCATCTACTACGAGGATGACACCCCGGAGGAATGGGCAGACTACTACAAGGCCAACGTCGAGTTCTTCGATGACCTCGGTTCCCCGGGCGGCGCGGCCAAGATCGGCAACACGGGCAAGGACCACCCGATGATCGCCGCCCTGCCGCCGCAGAACCAAGACCACTGACGCGGACGGACAACGTGACCGCAGCAGTGAATTCGTTTGGCCTGAACCTGCCCGACTACCCGTGGGAGGCCATGGCCCCCTACGTGGCCAAGGCCTCGGAGCACCCGGGCGGGGTAGTCAACCTCTCCATCGGAACCCCGGTGGATCCCACGCCCCAGTTGGTCCAGGACGCCCTGAAAGCGGCCTCCAATGCCCCAGGCTATCCCACCGTTCACGGCACCCCTGCGCTTCGGGAAGCCATCGCCGGCTGGTTCGAACGCCGCCGTGGCGTGTCTGGACTTGATCCCCGCAACATCATGCCAACCGTAGGCTCCAAGGAACTTGTTGCGTGGCTCCCGCTGCTGCTGGGCCTGAAGCCCGGGGACGTCGTCGTACGCCCAAAGGTGGCATACCCTACGTACGATATCGGCGCCACCCTCGCCGGGGCCACTTCCGTTGCCGCCGACAATCTGGACGAGCTCGATGATGCCACCCGGTCGCGCGTGCGCCTCATCTGGGTCAACTCGCCCGGCAACCCCACCGGCAGCGTCCGGGACGCCGGGTCGCTGAAAGCCCTGGTGGCGCAGGCCCGTGACCTGGGCGCTGTGGTGGCGTCGGACGAATGCTACGCCGAGCTTGGCTGGGGCGACTGGGACGTCCAGCGCGGCGGCCGGCGCGTCCCCAGCATCCTCGATCCCCAGGTGGCCGGCGGCTCACACCAAGGCCTGCTTGCCGTGTATTCGCTCAGCAAGCAATCCAACTTGGCGGGCTACCGGGCGGCATTCGTTGCCGGTGATCCGGACCTGATGCCGAACCTGGTCAACAGCCGCAAGCATGCGGGGATGATCGTCCCCTACCCGGTCCAGGAGGCCATGCGGGTGGCGCTGGGCGATGATACCCACGTCGAGGCCCAGAAGGACCTGTACCGCGGCCGGCGCGAACGCCTTGTGCCCGCGCTGCTCGATTTCGGCCTGGAGATCAAGGACTCCGACGCCGGCCTGTACCTGTGGTCGACGGCAGGAGAGGATACGTGGGCAACGGTGGACCGGCTTGCCGATCGGGGCATCGTGGTGGGGCCGGGCGTCTTCTACGGAGACGCGGGCAACGGTTATGTCCGGGTGGCCTTGACCGGATCCGATGAGCGGATTGACGCCGCTGTTTCACGGCTGGCGGATCCAGCTCCCACGGGCACGTAATAATCATGTGACTCGTCCCACATCCGGGGCATTTTAGGCCGGACGGGAAGGCTACGGATTAGTGACACCCGCCAAGGAGCGGTACTTTTTAAGTTGACGATCAATGGTGGCTTTCTACAAGAAGGCAGCCCGGGTGTTGGAACCTGTCTCCTCAGGCTTCGTGCACGGCTCACCTGATGTTGGATCAAGCTTTCGACAGAGGCCGAAGACGCCTCATGAAGGGGACTCCATGACTGAGACCAACAATGCTGCGACCCTGCTCCACGCAGGTGGCGAGCTGAAGCTCCCGCGCATCCAGGTTGTTGAAGGGAACGAAGGCTACGACGTCTCCAAGCTGCTGAAGCAGACCGGTGCCGTGACCTTTGACCCCGGCTTCATGAACACCGCAGCAACCACCTCCGCCATCACCTACATCGATGGCGATGCGGGCATCCTGCGCTACCGCGGATACCCCATCGAGCAGTTGGCGCAGCACTCCAGCTTCCTTGAGGTGTCCTACCTGCTGATCTACGGCAACCTGCCCACGCCCACTGAGCTGGACGAATTCGACCAGAAGATCCGGCGCCACACCCTGCTGCACGAGGAGCTCAAGGGCTTCTTCGGTGGCTTCCCGCGCGACGCGCACCCCATGCCGGTGCTGTCCTCTGCCGTGTCCGCGCTGTCCACGTTCTACCAGGACTCCCTGGACCCGTTCAATGCCGAGCAGGTGGAGGTGTCCACCATCCGCCTCATGGCCAAGCTGCCGGTCATCGCCGCATACGCGCACAAGAAGTCCATCGGCCAGCCCATGCTGTACCCGGACAACTCCATGAACCTGGTGGAGAACTTCCTGCGCCTCAGCTTCGGCCTGCCCGCCGAACAGTACGAGGTGGACCCGGTGGTCGCCAAGGCCCTGGACCTGCTGCTTATCCTGCACGCGGACCACGAGCAGAACTGCTCCACTTCCACCGTGCGACTGGTGGGCTCCTCCAACGCCAACCTCTTCGCCTCCGTTTCTGCCGGGATCAACGCCCTCTTCGGCCCCGCCCACGGTGGCGCCAACGAGGCCGTATTGAAGATGCTCCGCCAGATCCAGGCCGAGGGCCTCAAGCCCGAGGACTACATGGAGAAGGTCAAGAACAAGGAGGACGGCGTCCGCCTCATGGGCTTTGGGCACCGCGTCTACAAGAACTACGATCCGCGCGCCAAGATCGTCAAGGCCACGGCCCACGAGATCCTCAGCAAGCTCGGCGGCAACGACGAACTGCTGGACATCGCCATGCGGCTGGAAGAGAAGGCCCTCAGCGATGACTACTTCATCCAGCGCAAGCTCTACCCGAACGTGGACTTCTACACCGGCCTGATCTACAAGGCCATGGGCTTCCCGGAGAAGATGTTCACGGTCCTGTTCGCCATCGGCCGCCTGCCGGGCTGGATTGCCCAGTGGCGCGAAATGATCAGCGACCCGAACACCAAGATCGGCCGCCCGCGCCAGCTGTACATCGGAGAGCCGGAGCGGGACTACCCCGCCCGCTGACCGTCCCCGCCGGCTTCCGGCACAAGGCAATGACGACAACGGCCGCCCACCTTCCACAGGTGGGCGGCCGTTCCGCGTTTAAACACCATCGATTGCTGCGTACTTGTCGTTCTGGGGCTCCAAAACGACAAGTACGCAGCAATCGATGGGAGGGAATGCTACGAGGCGTAGCCCTGGGGGTTGTTCTTCTGCCACCGCCAGTGGTCCTCGCACATCTGGTCCACGGTCTTGGTGGTGGACCAGCTGAGGTCCGCCAGGGCTGAGGTGGCGTCGGCCCAGAAGGCCGGAAGGTCGCCCGCCCGGCGGCCGGTGATCTCATAGGGGATGGGCTTGCCCACTGCCTTCTCAAAGGAGCGCAGCACCTCCAGGACGGAGGAGCCTTTGCCGGAGCCCAGGTTCCAGCGGAAGACGCCGGTACGGTCAGCGATGTGGTTGAGCGCAGCCACATGTCCGTCGGCCAGGTCCACCACGTGGATGTAGTCGCGCAGGCAGGTGCCGTCCGGGGTGTCGTAGTCGCCCCCGAAGACCATGAGCTTCTCGCGGCGCCCCACGGCCACCTGGGCAATGAACGGGACGAGGTTGTTGGGGATGCCTTGTGGGTCCTCGCCGATCCGGCCGGAAGGGTGGGCGCCCACCGGGTTGAAGTAGCGCAGCAGTGCTATGTGCCAGCGGGAGTCGGCGGCGCCGAGGTCGGACAGGATGTCCTCGATCTGTTCCTTGGTGCGCCCGTAAGGGTTGTTGGCGCCGATCTCCATCTTTTCCATGTAGGGGATGGGGTTGTGTTCGCCGTAGACGGTGGCTGACGAGCTGAAGACGATGGACCGGACGTTGTGCCCGTCCATGACCCGGACCAGGTTCAGGGTGCCCACCAGGTTGTTGTAGTAGTACTTGAGCGGCTCCTGCACCGATTCCCCTACGGCTTTCAGGCCCGCGAAGTGGATGACGGCCTCGATGCCTGCCCCGTCAAAGACTTTTTCGACGCCGGCCTCGTCCACCAGGTCCACGTTGTGGAACTCTGCGGTCTTGCCGGTGAGTTCGGCCACGCGGCGCAGCGACTCCTCGCTGGAGTTGACCAGGTTGTCGATGACGACCACGTCGTGGCCGGCTTCCTGCAGGGAAAGAACAGTGTGGGAACCGATGTAGCCGGTGCCCCCTGTGACCAAGATTTTCATGCCTCAACGCTATCCCACGCGGAGTGTTGGCCGCCGCCGTGTTCCGGATGGCGGGCGCCGTGTGACAGGGCAGTGGAAGCACAAGTGTGCTAATAAGAATGGTGCCCAAAATTGTAGATGCCGAGGCCCGGCGGCAGGACGTGGTTCAGGCGGTCCTCCGCATCATTGCCGTGGACGGGCTCGAGCGGGCGTCGCTGCGGGAAGTAGCGGACGAGGCGGGACTGGCAGTGGGTTCTGTCCGGCACTACTTCCAAGGCAGTGAGGAGCTGCTGGCCTTTACGTTCGGAACCGTGGTTGACCGCGTGGTCGGCCGGCTGGAGGGCCTGCTGCCGGCGGTGGAGGAAGCTGCCCACGGCAGTCCCCGTCAACGGGAGGCTGTCTTAACCCTTCTGGGTGGCATGCTTCCCCTGGATGAGGAAACCGCCGTGGAGGCTTGTGCCTGGCTTGCCTTCAAGAACGCAGCACGCATCCGGCCGTTCCTTGCCGCGGAAGCGGACCGCAGCCACCGCGAAGTCGCGGCCATCGTGGGGGGACTCGTCGCAACCCTGCTCCCTGACCACGAACCGCAGGAGAACTTGGTGGTGGAGGCGGAGCGGCTCCTGGCCGTGCTGGACGGACTGTGCATGCACGCCCTGCTGCAGCCGGACTGGATGACGGCGCGCATGTGCCGGGACGTGCTTGAGCGCCACCTGGACGGGCTCGCACGGTGAGCGATCAAAAGCCTGTCCCTGCACTACCGTGAACTGGCTGCGGGAATAGACTGATAGCCGGGTAGGCAGGACCGGATCATGAGGCCGGCATCAGTAGGCCAGGGAAGGACTTTGGATGCGTCACGCAAGCGGGTCAGGGTGGCAAATCACCACCGATACGTCCGGGCCAATGATGATTGCCCTTTACGTCCGGGACACGGCTGGCCTGAACGGAGTGGGGCGTCCCCTGCTCTCCCATGCGTCCCCCAAAATCCGCTGCGCCGACCACACCCATCTGACCGCAGACGTTGGCGGCTTCGGCGCGTTGAAGACCGAGTGGGAGGCGTGGTGGGAGCAGCTGCTGAAGGCCCATCCGCACACATCCCCCGAACTGTCCCCGCCCGGGTTTGAAGCTTTCGGCAACTCTCCGGCCCTCCAACGGGTCCTGCAGGCCCATTTCGGCTCTGCCCTGACCTGGGCCAGGGAGCGCAGGAGCGAATATGCGGAGCTTGAAGCCGAGCGCGTGGCCAGCGGGGCGGACCAGCTGCTCGAGGACATGGTGGATGACCGGCTGATGGAAGTGGGGCGGGATTCGCGGGATTTCACGCTGACCATCATTGAGTTGCCGCTGGACGAGCAGCGGGCGTGGTACCTGGAACCGGACAAGATCATCATGAGCCAGGAGCTGATGGGCCAGCCTGAGCTGCTGCGCAGCTACGTCCAGCCGGTGCTGGAAATCCTGGTCTAGCCTTCACGGCAGGACGACGGCGGTCCTCACGTGCCGGCGTCGTCCTGCCGTATGGTGATGCGCACCTGCCCGTCGGCGGCCCCCGACGCCTGCCATCCGTCCCCGCCGGGCCGGCCCCAGCTGCGGCCCGCCACTTCCACCTTGGTCACAGCCAGGTCCTTGGCGTTCGCAACCGCCCACTGGGCAACCGACCACGCCAGCGCTCCGTCCGCCGCAACCACCAGGGTGGCGCCGTCCACCTGGGCATCAACGCCGCCGTAGGCCTGCTCAAGGTCGGTGGCCACTGTCGCGGAATTTCCCGCGGCTGTCGGGGAGCGAAGCGTGCATTGGACGGCCGCCGGGGTCTGTCCGGTAAGCCCGGAAGCGAAGGCCCTACCCATCTCCTCGTGCTGGGCATATGCCTTGGGGTAAGCGGAGCGCTGGACCTGCTGGGCCGCGTCAGTGATATCCAGCGTCTCGTATCCCGGGATCTTCACGAGGGCGTCATAGAAGGCGTTGACGGCGTAGTAGGGGTCCATGATCTGGGCCTCGGTGCCCCAGCCTTGCGACGGCCGCTGCTGGAACAGTCCCCGCGAGTCCGGGCCGGCCTGGTCACCGTGCCCGATGTTGCGCAGCTTGGACTCCTGCATGGCGGTGGCCAGGGCAATGGTGGCCGCACGTGCGGGAAGGCGCCGCCGGACGGCGGCGGCAGTGATCAGGGCTGCGTTGGCCGCCTGGTCCGGCGCCAGTTCCCCGGTCCGGTCCCCGGCCGTGGCAGTGCACCGTTCCGACACGAGGGTCTCGGAACGCTGCACAAAGTACACTGCCGTGTAAATGCCTCCCACTGCCAAGGCAAGGGTGAGGAGCAGCACCGCCAGGCGGCGCAGGCCGCGTCTGCGCGCCACAGACAGAGGTGCCACGAAAGGACTAGTTGGCGTGCAGGGCGTCGTTCAGTTCCACCGTTTGGCCCTTGCGGGGGAGGGCCTCCACTGCTCCCGTGGTGGAGTTGCGGCGGAACAGCAGGTTGGGTACGCCGGAGAGCTCGGCAGCCTTGACGATCCTGGTGGTGTCCTCGCCTACCTCGTCCTTCGGTCCCGGAACGCGGACCCGGGTGCCCGCCGTGACGTAGAGTCCGGCTTCAACCACAGAATCGTCACCGATGCTGATGCCCACGCCGGAGTTTGCCCCCAGCAGCACGCGTTCGCCGATGGTGATCTTTTCCTTGCCGCCGCCTGACAGGGTGCCCATAATGGAGGCGCCGCCGCCAACATCGCTGCCGTCACCGGTCACGACGCCTGCCGAAATGCGCCCCTCCACCATGGAGGTGCCCAGGGTTCCGGCGTTGAAGTTCACGAAGCCCTCGTGCATGACCGTGGTGCCCGCGGCGAGGTGTGCACCCAGGCGAACCCTGTCGGCGTCGGCAATCCTGACCCCGCTGGGCACCACGTAGTCCACCATGCGGGGGAACTTGTCGATGCCGTAGACGGTGACTGCGCCCCGGCGGCGCAGCTTGGCGCGCGTCAGTTCGAAGCCTTCGACGGCGGCCGGGCCAAAGTTGGTCCACACGACATTGGGGAGCTTGCCGAAGATGCCGTCAAGGTTGATGGTGTTGGGCTGGACCAGGCGGTGCGAGAGCAGGTGCAGCCGGAGGTAGGCATCCGCGGTGTCGGCGGGGGCCTCGTCCAGGTGGATCTGTACGAAGACCACCTTCTGCTCCGTGCCGCGGTCCTGGTCTGCGCCGTTCTCGGCGATGCTGGCCAGGACTTCGTCGGCATTGTCCACCGACCGGAGGTCCTGGGCTGCCACGCCGAGTGCCGGGGCGGGGAACCAGACGTCCAGGACCGTTGCCTCGCTGCCGGCTGTGGCGATGGTGGCCACGCCAAAGCCATAGGCGGAACGGTCATCAGCGTTGGAGGTCAGGGTTTCGGGCACAGCGGAGGAAGCGGTCTCAGTCATGTGCCCCAGTCTATCGAGGGCTGGGCGGGCGGTTCGAACTAGACTTGCTTCGTGACTGCTGAAACCGCCCCTGAATCTTCCGTGTCCACCCTTGACCTGCACCAGGACGTGGCGCTGCTGACCGCGGCACTCATGGACATCAACAGCGTGTCGGGCAATGAGAAGCAGCTCGCGGACGCCGTCGAAGCCGCCCTGCTGGAGATTCCCCAGCTCACCGTGCTGCGCGACGGCGACGCCATCATCGCCCGCACGGAACTGGGCCGCAGCGAACGCGTCATCCTGGCCGGCCACCTGGACACGGTCCCGCTGCCGCTGACTGAAGGCTCGAGAGGCACTGTCCCGTCCAGCTGGGACCCGGAAGTTCCGGGGGAGGGCATCCTCTACGGCCGCGGCGCCACCGACATGAAGGGCGGCGTGGCGGTCCAGCTGGCGCTGGCAGCCGGGATGTTCGACGGCGGCAAGCAGCCCAAGCGGGACGTCACCTTTGTGTTCTACGACCACGAGGAAGTGGAAGCGGTCAAGAGCGGCCTGGGACGGCTGGTCCGCAACCATGGAGACCTGCTGCAGGGAGACTTCGCCATCCTGCTGGAGCCCACGCACGGCACCGTGGAGGGCGGCTGCAACGGCACCAGCCGGTTCGAGGCCAGTACAACGGGCGAGGCTGCCCACTCGGCACGCGCGTGGATGGGCAGCAACGCGATCCATGCAGCAGCCCCCATCCTGGCCCGCCTGGCAGCCTACGAACCGCGGACCATCAACGTTGACGGGCTCGACTACCGGGAAAGCCTCAACGCGGTGAAAATCAACGGCGGCACCGCCGGCAACGTCATCCCGGACCGCTGCGTGGTGGAAATCAACTACCGGTTCGCGCCGGACAAGACTCCGGACCAGGCCGAAGCCCACGTCCGGGAACTGCTGGAGGGCTTTGACGTGGTCCGCACCGATGCCGCCGCGGGCGCGCGGCCCGGCCTGCAGCATCCGGCTGCCGCATCCTTCATCGCCGCCGTGGGAGCCGAGCCCAAGCCCAAATACGGCTGGACCGACGTCGCACGCTTCAGCGAGCTGGGAATCCCGGCGGTGAACTTCGGACCGGGGGACCCGCTGCTGGCGCACAAGGACAACGAGCACGTCCACGCTGACGCCATCCGCACATGCCTGGCCGTCCTGCAAAGCTGGCTCGCTGCCTGACGGGCCCCTATATGAAAAGGTCCGGAACTCCCCACGGGAATTCCGGACCTTTCTTGTTGGAGTGCCTTTTGCAGCTTCGAAGGTTAGGGAGCCGCAGCCTCCAGGACATCCGGTTGGGCCTTCGCCGTGCCGCCGGCGGCCTTCTTGGAGCCGCGGCGCTCGATCCATACGGCAAGCCGTGAGACCGAGATGTTGATGGCGATGTAGATGGCGGCCGCCACGAAGAAGATGGGGAACAGATACTGCGTACCCAGGAAGTCCGCCATGACCTGGACCGCGCGCAGCAGTTCGCCGTACGCCACGATGTAACCCAGCGAGGTGTCCTTCAGCAGGACCACCATCTGCGCTACGAGCGAGGGCATCATGCGGCGGATGGCCTGCGGCAGCTCGATCAGCATGCGCGACTTGTAGCTGGTCAGGCCGATGGCCAGGCCGGCTTCGCGCTGCCCCTTGGGCAGGGACTGGATACCGGCACGGATGATTTCGGCGAAGACCGCAGCGTTGTACAGCACCAGGCCGGCCACGACGGCCACGAACGCGGAGGTGCCGAAGCCCAGGAGGATGAAGAGCATCATCAGGACCACGGGCATGCCGCGCAGGAATTCCAGGATGACCCGCACGGGTACCCGGATGGCTGCGGCGTCCGAAATGCGCAGGAGGCACAGCAGCAGGCCCAGGGGGAAGGCGATGACTGCCGCAAGTGCCGCTGCCGAAAGGGTGGATCCGAGTCCGTTGCCCAGAAGGCGCCACACGTCGGCGCGCGTGAAGATCTGCCAGCGGCGCGCTTCGAAGATGCCCTGCTGCGCGAGGGTCATCACAACCCAGGCCAGCAGGCCAAGAATCAGCAGGCCGCCGATGATGGAGGCAATGAGGGAAACCCGGCGCGCTTTCGGGCCGGGGACGTCGTAGAGAACGGAACTCATCGGGCAATCGCCACCTTTCGTTCCACCGTGTTGGCGAGGATTCCCAGCGGAACGGTGAGGAGCAGATAGAAGAACGCCGTACCCAGCAGGACAGTGATCACGGCGTCACCGTTGGCATTGGCCAGCTGGCGGCCGTAGCCGAACAGCTCCAGGACGAAGAAGGCGCCGGCCACCGAGGAGTTCTTGACCAGGGCGATCAGGATGTTGATCAGCGGCGGGATCACCGTCCGCAGTGCCTGGGGGAGGATGATGAGCGAGAGAACCTGGCCGAACTTCATGCCGATGCTTCGTGCTGCCTCGGCCTGGCCCACAGGCACGCTGTTGACACCCGAGCGGACAGCTTCGGCGATGAACGCGGCGGTGTAGGTGCTGAGGGCGATGATGGCGGCGATCTCGAACTGCTCGAATTTGACCCCGATCCGGGGGAGCACCACCGCTGCGAAGAAGAACGCAATGGTCAGCGGGGTGTTGCGGAGGATTTCCACGTATACGGTGCTGAAACCGCGAAGGGCCGCAACCGGGGAGACGCGTGCCGCGGCCAGCAAGGTGCCGAGGATCAACGCGAAGATGCCGGAGACGACGGAGAGAAAGAGAGTGCGGAGAAAACCTTCCCAGTAGAGGGGCAGGTTTTCAAAGATGACGTCCATAAGATCCTTCGGCTGTAAGCGTGGACGGATTAAAGGCGGTGCCGCCGGGGCTGCTGAGCAGACCCGGCGGCGCGGCGGACGCTACTTAGTAACGGTTGATGGCCGGGAGGCTGGGTGCGGTCTTGATGACTGAACCTGCAGTGGCTTCCCAGGCCTTCTTGTAGGAGCCGTCCTTTTCGAAGGATTCCAGCTGGTCGTTGATCCAGTTGCGGAACTCGGTGTCGCCCTTCTTCAGGCCGATGCCGTAGGGCTCCTTGGTGAAGGTTTCCTCGGAGGCGAGCTTGAAGGCGTCCGGCTCCTTGTCAACGAAGCCGGCGAGGATCACGTTGTCCGTGGTCACGGCTTCGACCTGCTTGTTGCGCAGCGGCTCCAGGCAGGCGGAGTAGGTGGCGGCCGGGACCAGTTCCGCGCCGTACTTGTCCACAATGGTGGCGGCAGGGGTGGAGCCGGTGACGGAGCAGACCTTCTTGCCCTTGACGTCCTCGGGCTTCTTGATGGTGTCGTTGTCCTTGTTCACCATGAGGGCCTGGCCTGCTTCGTAGTACGGACCGGCGAAGTCGACAACTTCCTTGCGCTTGTCGCTGATGGTGTACGTGGCGATGACCAGGTCCACCTTGCCCTGCTGAATGAAGGGTTCGCGGTTTGCGGAAACGGTCTCGGACCATTCGATCTTGTCTGCGGGGATGCCCAGCTTGGCGGCGATCAGCTTGCCCATCTCAACATCGAAACCGACGGGCTTGCCGTCCAGGCCCACCTGGCCGAACAGCGGCTGGTCGAACTTGGTGCCGATCTTGATGGTCCCGGCGGAGGACAGTTTCGCCATGGTGGTTCCGGCGGCGAAAGACGGCTTTTCAACGGGGCTCGGGTTGCTGGAGCCGCCGGAGTCGCCGCCGCCGCAGGCGCTGAGGGACAGTGCGAGGGCGGCGGCAGCCGCCACGGCGAAGGACTTCCGCCGGGACATAAATGCCTTCATGACATTCCTTTCATTGATGGCCGTGGGTATTCCGGCCTGGATGCGAACTGAAGTGTGGTTGTCCGGCACGTCAGTGGGTGAGGAGCTTGGACAGGAAGTCCTTGGCGCGGTCACTCTTCGGGTTGGTGAAGAACTCTTCGGGGGTGGCGTCCTCCACGATCTGGCCGTCCGCCATGAAGACCACGCGGTCGGCGGCCTTCCGGGCGAAGCCCATCTCGTGGGTGACCACGATCATGGTCATGCCTTCCTTGGCGAGCTGGACCATGACGTCCAGGACCTCGTTGATCATTTCGGGGTCCAGCGCGGAAGTGGGCTCGTCGAACAGCATGACCTTCGGCTTCATTGCCAAGGCACGGGCGATCGCAACGCGCTGCTGCTGGCCGCCCGAGAGCTGGGCCGGCAGCTTGGGGGCCTGGTGGCCCACGCCCACCCGTTCCAGGAGCGCCATGGCGTCCTTTTCCGCTGCAGCCTTCGAAACGCCTTTGACCTTGATGGGGCCCAGCGTCACGTTTTCAAGGATGGTTTTGTGTGCGAACAGGTTGAACGACTGGAAAACCATTCCGACGTCGGCGCGCAGCTGTGCGAGCTCCTTGCCTTCTTCGGGGAGGACTTTCCCGTCGATGCTGATGGTTCCGCCCTCGATGGTCTCCAGGCGGTTGATTGCCCGGCAGAGGGTGGACTTACCGGAGCCGGAAGGCCCGATGACCACAACAACCTCGCCCTTGCGGACCTGCAGGTTGATGTCCTTCAGAACGTGCAGCTGGCCGTAATGCTTATTAACGGCGTTCAGGGAGACGAGAGTATCGCCGGGCACATGAGTAGTCATAGGAAAGAATCTAGCGAACAACGGTGGCCTATGACGCCAATCACCCCAAGTTCCTGCCGATCGTGATTCAAGAGATACCTGGAGTTGGAGGTTAGCCTAGGGGAATGAGCATCAATGCAGATCCGGCCAAGAATTCCCAGCCGCGCCGTAAGGGGCCCCTTGAGCTGCGCCGCAAACAGGCGGCCGTGGACATGTCGGACCAGCACCTGCTTGATACCAAGGGCCCCGGCCAGTTTGTCCACACCGATCCGTGGCGGGTCCTGCGGATCCAGAGCGAATTCGTCGAGGGCTTCGGTGCGCTGGCGGACATCGGAAAAGCGGTCAGCGTCTTCGGTTCGGCCCGTACCAAGCCGGGAAGCGTCTACTACGAGATGGGCGTGGAAGTGGGGCGCAAGCTCGCTGAAGCCGGAGTAGCCGTGATCACAGGCGGTGGCCCCGGTTCCATGGAGGCGGCCAACCGGGGAACGGTGGAAGGCAATGGCGTATCGGTGGGCCTGGGCATCGAGCTTCCGTTCGAGCAGGGCCTGAACCAGTGGGTGGACCTGGGCATCAACTTCCGCTACTTCTTCGCCCGCAAAACGATGTTCGTCAAATACGCGCAGGGGTTCATTGTGCTGCCCGGGGGCCTGGGCACTCTGGATGAGCTGTTCGAGGCCATGGTCCTGGTCCAGACCCGGAAGGTGACGTCCTTCCCCATCGTCCTCCTCGGCGTCGATTTCTGGGGACCGATGATCGACTGGATCAGGGGCACCCTGGTAGCTGAAGGCATGGTCTCCGAAAAGGACCTGGACCTCATCCAACTGGTTGATGACCCGGCGGAAGCCGTGGACCGGGTCCTCCACGTCGCCGTGACCCCGTCGCTGAACGGGGAACAGCGGCCGGAGTAGCTGCGCGCCGCGGTTCGGGCCGTCGGTCTGGCACCATGGAACCGTGAGCTTTTTTCTGGTTTTCCTCGCCGTCGTGCTCGTGACGGCGGTTCTGTGGTCCGGCCTGGGCCGGCGCTCCCGTAAATCGGGCGGGGCTGCGCTGCCCGTCCTGCTGGACGGGTTCGGAGAGCCACCGGCCAACCTTCCGCCCGTGTTGCTGCCCGAGCGCGCCGTTCCGGAGGACGTGACCCGGCTGCGTTTCTCGCTGGGCCTGCGCGGTTACCGGATGGACCAGGTGGACCAGGTGCTGGACGAACTGAGGGACCAGCTGGCGGCCCGGGATGCGGAACTGGCGGAGCTGCGGGGCCGGCTGGCCGCCGCGGAAGATCCCACGGAGCAGTCTTCCGACGACGGACCCATGGTCCCCGGTACGGTTCCCGAAGTGCCGGTTCCGGAAGAGCCTGGTGCGGGAGGGGGCGGGAACCGGGGGGTCCATGAGGACGCTGCCCCGGGGAAGGGCAGCCTGTGAGCACGGTGGCCCGCCGGAACCCGCTGGCCTCTGCCGGCGACGTGGTCCAGCGCGCAGCTTCCACCGTCCGCGGCTGGCCCTGGCGGCTGCAGGTCACCGCACTGTACGGCGGCTCCCGGTTGGTCTCAGCCTGCATCTTCATGGCCGCGGCGCTTCACCAGGGCCCCAACCCCTGGTTCGCGCCAAAACCTGACTACTGGAATTTCATCAATATCTGGGATGCCCGCTGGTACGGCCAGGTCATCGCCAACGGCTACCCGTCGGTCCTTCCCACGGACGCCGCCGGCAACGTCCAGGAGAATACGTGGGCTTTCTACCCGCTTTATCCGACGCTGGCAGGCGGACTCAGCCGCCTCACCGGCCTGAACACCGCCGCGTCGCTCACCCTGGTGGCCATGTTGGCCGGCTGGGCGGCGGCCCTCGTGGTGTACGCACTCTTCCGGCAGAAGGCCGCGCACACACCAGCCATGTGGGGTGTTGCGTTCTTTTCGGCCTTTCCCGTCTCTGCCGTGCTGCAGGTACCCTACGCCGAGCCGCTGTCCCTCCTGCTGCTCGCCGGGGCCCTGCTGCTGGTAGTGCGACGGCAGTACCTCTGGGCCGCCCCCGTCGTGGTTTTGCTGTGCCTGTCCCGGCCCGTCGGCGTCCCCTTCGCCGCCATGCTGGGGCTGCTGCTGATCGTCCATGCCGCCACGAACGTGCGCCGTGGGCGGCAGCGCGGTCCGGCTGAAGACGCCCATTCGGTCAAGGACCTGGCGGCACTCACCGGACTCACCGCCGTCGCGGGCTTATCCGCCCTGGCGTGGCCCGCTGCGGCGTGGGCGGCGACCGGCGACCTGCAGGCGTACACCAAAACCGAAACCGTGTGGCGGGGCCAGGACCTGGTACCTTTCAAGCCCTGGTTCGACACCGGCGTCGAGCTCTTCGGCCCCGTGCTGGGCGTCCTTGCGCCCCTGGTGTTCATGGTGCTGTTCGGGGTGATGCTGTACCTGCCCCCGGTGGTGCGGCTCGGCGTCGAACTGCGGCTCTGGTGCGCCTGCTACATGGCTTACCTGCTGGCGTTCCTCCACCCCCAGACCAGCACCTTCAGGATGCTGCTGCCGCTGTTTCCGCTGGCGCTGGGCGCGGTTTTCCTGTCCCGGTCCAGGGCGTACCGGGGAACGGTGGTGGTCATGTTCCTGCTGCTGCAGATCGTCTGGATCGTGTGGTTGTGGGCGTGGGCGCAGCTGCCCGGCGGAGGCGATTATCCGCCTTAGTAAAACCGGCTTTCGCGCAGGTCAGGACGGGAATGACACGTGCACGGAAATGTCCATCGATTAGCTACGTGCGGGTAATTCCGCGATAATAGTAAGTAAGCAAGGACAAAAGCATTCAGAAAACGCGCAGCCTTGGCGGTGGTGCAACCACCCTGCCATAGCGGCCTGATCGACATGCGGACACAGCCCGCCCGGGCTGGTTCGTCCTGGGACAAAATGGAGGGGAATTCCTCATGGCGGCTATGAAACCACGCACCGGCGACGGCCCAATGGAAGTCACCAAGGAGGGCCGCAGCCTGATCATGCGCGTCCCGCTCGAAGGCGGCGGGCGCCTGGTGGTCGAACTGAACGCTGCCGAAGCAGCCAACCTCAAGGAATGCCTGGTGGGCGTTACCGAATAGCCGTGCCGGTCAGGGTGCGCAGCCCGCGGGCTGCGCACCCTGACCTTTCTGCGCCGCCTATTTCTTGACGGCCACCAGCAGGCCGTCCCCGGTGGGAAGCATTGCCGAAGCAAGCCTGTCGTCGTCGCGGATGGCTTTGCCCACCTGCCGCAGGGTTACGGTGTTGGGCTCCCTGCCCGCAGGGTTGGCCACTTTGTCCTTGTCCAAGGCGTCGTTGATGACCAGCAATCCCGAACGCTTGAGCAGCCGGATGGCCTGTTCCACGTAGCCGGGCAGTCCGGGCTTGTCCGCATCGATGAAGACAAGATCGTAGGCGCCGTCCGTGAGCCGCGGCAGGACGTCGCCGGCGCGGCCGGAAATGGTGCGGGTCCGGTTGGCGGGACTCCCGGCCTCGGCGAACGCTTCGCGGGCAGCCCGCAAGTGCTCCACGTCAACGTCGATGGTGGTCAGGACGGCGTGCGGGCCAAGGCCCCGGAGCAGGCAGACGCCTGAGACGCCCGCGCCGGTGCCGATTTCCACTGCGGTCTGCGCCTTGGAAGCGGCGGCCAAAACCGTAAGGACGGCGCCCACGCCGGGGCTGACGGCGCTTACCCCTAATTCGAAGGAACGTTCCCGGGCCCGAAGCATAACCTCATCCTCAGCGGGCAGATCTTCTGCATAGGACCAGCTGCTGGATTTGTCGGCGCTCATGGATAATCGCTTTCTGGGCGGTAAGGGGGGAATGTCTCCTCCAGCCTACTGTGTCCGGCTGGGCCGGACCGGGAAGCAGCCATTGCGCCGAAGGCGGAAGTTTCCCGGTCGTCAGGAAATTCCCAGCCAAGTTTGACATGATTGGTATCCGCTCATCCAAATGGTGACCGGCGCCGAATCAGAGATGTCAACAGTATCCGGGCGTTAGCATTCCACGAGGGGAGTGGACGATGTCATCTTCAGTTGTGGCACCTGTCCCTGCAGTAAACAATCCCGACGATGAGTGGGTCCGTCCCACCTGGGAAGAAGTGGTCACCAATCACTCCGCGAAGGTCTACCGGCTGGCGTACCGCCTGACCGGAAACAAATTCGACGCCGAGGACCTCACCCAGGAAGTCTTCGTCCGGGTGTTCCGTTCGCTGGAAAACTTCAAGCCCGGAACACTCGATGGCTGGCTGCACCGCATCACCACCAACCTGTTCCTGGACCAGGCCCGGCGGAAGACCCGCATTCGATTCGACGCCCTTGCCGAGGACGCCGAGTCCCGGCTGCCCGGCCGCGAGCCCGGTCCCGAGCAGAGCTTCGAGCTGAACAACCTGGACCTGGACGTGCAGGCCGCACTGGAGGAACTGCCGCCGGACTTCCGTG
Source organism: Arthrobacter sp. ISL-85 (assembly GCF_018613675.1). Taxonomy (GTDB): domain Bacteria; phylum Actinomycetota; class Actinomycetes; order Actinomycetales; family Micrococcaceae; genus Arthrobacter. The sequence goes on from NZ_JAGGPQ010000025.1 coordinate 123,416, forward strand.
CCGCAGTGGTCCTGTGCGACCTTGAGGGCCTGTCCTACGACGAAGTCGCAGAAGCCCTGGGGGTCAAGCTCGGCACTGTCCGCTCGCGCATCCACCGAGGCAGGACCATGCTCCGCGAAAAGCTGGCCCACCGCGATCCGCGCCCGCAGCAGTCGCGCCGCAAGCTTTCGATGCCCCGCATCGCCGGGATCCTCTGAACGGCATATGAGGTCCCAGTTTCCTTTCGGCGGCAGGCATCAGCGCACCGGCAGCCACCTTGAGGCCTGCCAGGAGTGTGCCGCCACCCTGCGCCGGGAACGGCAGTACCTTGAGCGTCTCCGGGATGCTCCCATCCCGCCAGCCAGCCACGACCTGACGGCACGGCTGCTGGCCCGCACCTCCGAACTGGCAGCCCAGCCCCCTGCCGCGGTGCAGCCCCACCAGGGCCTCACCTCCCGCATGGCCGCCCGGGCGCTTGCGCTCACCGCCGGTGGAACCATGGCAGCTGCCGGGGTGCTGGCCGTGGGAGCATTCACAGCAGCGGGAGACCCGGCGGGCGGCGAACCGGCGGGAACCGAGGCCGCATTTTCACATGCCTCGTCCCAGACTCCCGCGGACGGCAGGGCCCTAAGCGCCGCCCAACTGGCCACCCTGCGCTCCGAGGGATGGGTCTGTCCGGAACTCGAAGCCATGGGATTCCATCTGGAGGCGGCCCGGGCGCTGGTGGTTAACGGGGAGCCCGCAGTGGAGCTGAGACTCACTGACGGTGCCCATCATGCCACTGTCACGGAACAGCACCCCGTCGCCACGGAACCTGCAGCCCAACCAGCCCAACCCCCGCTGGTTCCGGGGACCGCGGCGGGCCAGGCGGGTGGACGGCCACAGGAATCCGGCACCTCTGCGTGGTCCGGGACCTACCAGGCCGCCGGGCTCACCATCACCTACCGCTCCGACCTTCCCGCCGGCCAGGCCGACGATGCCATGCCCATCCTCAAGCGTCTTGCCGATTCCGCCGCAGAAGGGGTGGCTGCAGCCGTCCCGGAACAACGGCAGGGGCAGGCTGCGGAACCCCTGGATGCACGGCTGGAGCGCGGAATCAACAAGATCGCGGCCCTGTTCACCCAGTGATACGGACTGTTTTCCCATCCGCTGGGTGGGAATCGTCACTCACCGCCCGGAGAGGGTAATCTTCCTAAAGTGTTTGGAATCAACGGCCCGGAGTTCATCCTTCTGCTGATCATTGGCGTCCTGGTGATCGGCCCCAAGCGGCTGCCGGAATATACCCAGAAGCTGGCAAACCTGGTCAAGGAAGTCCGCCGGATGGCCAACGGCGCGCGGGAACAAATCAAGGAAGAAGTGGGCATCGACATCGACGATGTCGACTGGAAGAAGTACGATCCCCGCCAGTACGATCCCCGGCGCATCATCAAGGAAGCACTGCTCGACGACGACACCAAGCCTGTCAGCGCAGGCGCACCAGCCGCAGTGGCTGCAGTTTCAGGTGCGGCGGCCGCGGCGGATGCGGCACCCAAGCGCCCCGAAAGGGCAGTGCAACGGCTGGCCCCGGGCGAGTCTGCCCCGTTCGACACCGAGGCCACCTAGCTGTATTGACCTGCGAGGTTGGT
>NZ_JAGGPQ010000026.1:0-87100 GCF_018613675.1 Arthrobacter sp. ISL-85
ACGGAATCTACATATCAGCTGTCCGTCCGCTTCGAGGTTGTCGAGATCTTTGATGAGCGCAGCCGAGCGATTGGCCACCTCCTCCTAAGTCAGACCTTGACGTGACACCAGTCGGACGCCGCAGCCATGGCCAATCCTACGATCCCCGAAAACTGCGCAGCGCCACCCCGGGCGACGAGGGCTTCGGTCGGTTCAGCCCATGTCATCAACGGCGTCAACGCCTTCAACGCGGGTGGCTGCTCGATCGCTGCCCGCCACTGTGTGGCCGCAGTAGCTGCCGCCGAGCATACGAACGCGACCGTAAGAGCCACGAAGCTCCGCGGCCCACGCGATAGTGTCAGCATCGTGACCATCGTGGCGCAGCGGCTCCAAGGCGCCGTCATATGCATAGCGTCTACGCACGTCTTGGATCACCATCATGAAGCCCTGGCGGGCAACCTCGGTCGGCGAGAAACCGTTCCACAGGCTTTCCAGGTGCGCCGGACTTGGTGTACGGCGTGCGGGCGACCAGGGCCGGCCTCGGCCCGTCTCTCGAAGGTCGGTACACATCTGCCCGAGGGAGCATCCGCGCGGGAACGTCCAACTCGACCTTCACGGACGGCTGGGCGATCACTGACGAGATCACGGCGACACTTTCTTCGTTCATCCTTGGCTTTCGATCGTGTGCGCTCCGGCCCTGGCTCCGTTTGAACGAGGCCTCGGCTCGAGCGGCTCGTCGAATGAACCGACGAGCTCTAGTGCGCGTGCTCGATCGCCTGTTTCGATGGCAACCGCCAGATCTCGGATTCGTCCGTACAGCACGCCGGCCTGCCCACGGGAGATGAGGGCGCTGCACTTTCTCGCTCGCGCCTCTTGGACGAGAGTTAACATTGCTGCGGGGGTCATGGCCTCAGCGGTCCGGGGCGCCAGCTCGAGAACAGCCGCCCTGAGCGCGGTGACGCCGTCGACATCGGCGACTCCCGCAATGCCCCGGGAAAGCGGAAGCGCCAACGCTCGAGACTGAGGAACAGGTTGGGCGAACACCTCGGTCACAGCTTGATGTTCAAGTGTTCGGAGAACCTCGTCAGCCCGCTTGCTGCGGTCACCGGTCGCATCCGCAGCGAGCCGTGTCATTGCCCTACGGGTTGATCGGCGGTCTCGTTGCAACTCAGAATCGGCACTCAACGACGCCGAAATGAGTCGGCGGGTGTACGGCTGAGAAGGCTCGTCGGTCACTCCCGCGGCGTCGCCCTGCTCGATGAGTTTGCCGTGCTCGAGTACAGCGATGCGTGTGCTCATGTGTCGCACGACAGAAAGGTCGTGGGTGATGAACAGGTAGGCCACTCCGCGCTCGCGTTGTAGTTCCAGGAGCAGGTTGAGGATCTGAGCTTGCACCGACAGGTCGAGTGCGGAGACTGACTCGTCACATACGACGAGCCTCGGCTCGGGGAGGAGCGCTCGCGCGATCGAAATGCGCTGTCGCTGTCCACCAGAGAATTGAGCGGGGAACTTCGACAGCGCCGAGCTATCGAGGCCCACACGATCCAGCATGGCGACGACCCGCGCCCGCGTCTCCCCCCGCGACATCGGCGGCGAATTCGCCAAAGTCTCGCCCATGCTCTGTTCGATTGTTCGATGCGGGTTGAACGAGGTGTACGGATCCTGGAAGACGGCCTGGATCTGGGTGCTCAGCTTGCGACGCGCCGCGCCGGTGAAACCAGCGATGTCACTGCCGTCGAAGCGAATTGTCCCTCTCTCCGGCTTCACGAGCCCGAGCACCGTGTTTCCCAGAGTCGACTTGCCCGAACCGGATTCCCCGACCAGCCCGAGGGTTTCTCCCTCATTAAGGCTGACACTGACTCCCTCGAGAGCCACCTTGTCTTTCCGGCGACCTCGTCCCCGGTACATCACCGTCAGGTCCCGGACTTCTAGCAACGAGCTCATGTTCTCACCAATTCATCCACGTCGGTACGGATACATCGCGCAGCTGAGCCTTCGTCGAGCGTCACCATCGGAATGGGCCCCGTGCGACAGGCGTCCTCCGCCAGCTCACACCGGCTTGCGAACCGGCACCCGTGCGGCCAGGAACCCGGCACCGGCACGGTGCCAGCGATTACCGGCAGGAGTTGACGTGGAGCAATACCGACTGACGATGACTGCAACAGTGCCCGAGTATATGGGTGCGCAGGGTGGGCGATGATCGATCGCACGTCCGCGCTCTCGACGACCTGCCCGGCGTACATCACAAGCGCGCGATCACAGGCCTCTGCCACGACTCCCCAGTCGTGGGTGACCAGGATCAGCGCCATCCCAGTCTGCTCGCGCAGGTCTCTGAGCAGGTCGAGAATCTCACACTGCACCGAGACATCGAGAGCAGTTGTGGGCTCATCGGCGATCAGGAGTTCTGGTTCCCCGGCTAGCGCCCGCGCGATGGCGATGCGTTGCGCCATACCGCCCGAGAGTTCGTGCGGATATTTCTTGGCCACCGCATCCGGCTCAGGCAGCCGCACACGGACCATGAGCTCCCTGGCGATCTGACGTGCCTCGCCCTTGCCGACACCCCGATGCAACCTGACCGCCTCTTCCAGTTGATGTCCGACCGTGAATGCGGGATTCAAGCTGGAGATCGGCTCCTGCGAGATGAACCCGATGCCCGTTCCCCGGTAGGCGTTCATCTCGTGCTCGCTTAGCGAGGTCAATTCCGCGCCTTTGAACGCGATCGAGGCGGCTGCCACGTGGGCACCCATGGGAAGCACACGAAGCACTCCCGAGATGGTCATCGACTTTCCACAACCGGACTCGCCGACGATCGCGACTGCCTCTCCCGGCGCCACATCGAAGTTGACGTCGTCGACGACCGTGACTTCGCTCGAGCCCCGCGGCAATCTGATCGTCATGCCCTTCACGCTCAATATCGATTCCTGCCCCAGGGGTGCGGCTCCTCCGCCTGCCGGAGACGCAGCTTGGGAGACCGTTACAGCGAGCGCGCGCCAGCTGAAAGCCTTCGACGAACCGCTCGACCGGCCCATATAGGCATCACGGATGCCGTTTCCTAGAAGCGTGAGGCTCAGAGTGACGACTGCGATGATGCCACCGGTTGGTACGAGCATCCATGCACTGATAGGCATCATGTTCTGGGCGTCTGTCACCAGGTTTCCCCAGCTCGGTGCGGGAGGCGCAACGCCGAGTCCGAGGTAGCCGATTCCTGCTTCGGCGATGCACGCCACCGCGGCCACAATACTGATCTGCGTCAGCGCCGGCCCGGTCACGCCCGAAAGGATGTGGCGGCGCATGATCTGGAAACTCGTCAGTCCGGCCACCCGCGCGCTGGCGACGTAGAGCTCCTCACGAACGGCGATCGTGGCTGAATACACCACTCGGGCCAGTGTCGGAGCCATGATCACACCCAGTGTGATCATGGCCGCGGCTTCGTTGTTCCCATAAATGCCGAGAATGACCAGCAGCATCACCAATCCCGGTACAGCGAGCAGCAAGTCGCACAGTCGCATGGCGACCGTTTCGACCCACCCACCGAGTGTACCCGCGGTCAGACCGAGGAACAGTCCGATAACGGCGCACACCACCACTGCCTGCACGATTCCCAACAGGGTGACCTGGCCACCGTGGAGCAGCCTCGACAGGATGTCGCGGCCGAGCTGGTCAGTTCCGAGCAGGTGGCTCGCGCTTGGCCCTGCGGCCGTGTTCTGCAAATCCTGGTCGAGAGGCCCGTAGGGCGAGACCCACTCGGCGAATACGCAGGCCAAGACGACCACGAGGAGAATGAGGCTGCATGCGACGGCGATGGGTTGTCTGACGAGACGCGGGAGGAAACCGGCCCCGCGTTCCGCCGCCCGACGAGACTGTTCTTGGGTTGCTGCACCTTCAATGACTGCGCTCATCGCGCCCTCGCCTTCGCGTTTAGGTATCCTGAAGCGATATCGGTCAAGAGGAATACCACGACGACCATTGCCGTGTAGAAGACCGCCAGACCCTGGATGACTTGCAGGTCGTGCTTGGTGGTGGCGCTCACCATCAGAGTGCCGAGACCGGGCATGCCGAAGATTTGTTCCATGAGGATAGTGCCGCCGATCAGGCTGACGAACACCAGGCTGACCATGGTCAGCACAGGCCCAGCGGCATTCTTCGCAACGTGCTTGAACACGATCCGCTTCCACGGATAGCCGTTCGCCCGGAGACTGCGGACGTAGTCACTGCGCATCGCGGACAACATCTCGGCTCTTGTGACGACCGCGACCAACGCGATTTCCGAGACGCCGAGGACGACAACAGGCAGAATCAGCGATTGGATCCATCCCGATGGGGAATCAGCGAAGGGCACGTATCCGGAGACGGGCAACCAGGCGAGGTTCACGCCGAATACGAGAACGGCGATCAATGCGAGCCAGAAGCTGGGGAGGCCTCGACCGAGGACGGCGAGCACCTCCGCCAACCGTCCGGTGACACCCCCGCGAATGGCAGCGATCGCGCCGGACGTCACACCGAGGATGATGACGAGGAGCAAGGCCCCCACGGCCAGTGACATCGTTACCGGAATTCGAGATGCGATGGTATCGGCCACTGGCACACCAGAGACGACTGACAAACCCAAGTCGCCGGTAATTGCGTGGCGGAGCCAATCAACGTATTGCACGAGTACTGGCCGGTCGGCCCCGAGTTTCGCATTGAGAGCAGCGACAGACGCCGCGGAAGCGGTAGGGCCAAGGATGGCCTGCCCGACGCTCCCGCCCGCGAGCGAACTCAGCATGAAGACGATGAATGAGATCACTCCCATCAGCGGAACCGCCACAATTAATCGTCGTATGACGACACCTAGCATGATCTCTCCTTGAATATCACATCACGAGAGCGCTTCAACGCGAGTCGAGGTGCTCTCGGGTGAGTGGCGCTGCGGCCCCCGGTGACGGAGCCGCAGCGCCAAACCAACTACTTCTTTGCAGTCCACGCCGAGATGGCGAACTGACCCATGGGATCGCGCTTTCCGACGTCAATGCCCTTGGAGTAGATGAATTGGGGAACCGACACGATCGGAATGTACCAGGCCTTAGCCGTCATCGTGTCGTTGAACTGCTTCGCGTTCGCCTCGAAGGTATCTTTTGTGGAGGCGTTCAGCGCGTCGTACGCCTTATCGAGATCCGGATCGGTTGAAGCGAACGGGTTCCATACGGCGGAGTAAGGCAGCTTGTACAGCCGGTACGCTTCGTTCGGGAGCGTGCCGTACAGCCCGTACGAAACAGCGCCGGCGGAGTACTTCTTAGCCGCGAAGTCTGTGAAGAACGACGAGTTCGGGAGCGACTTCAGGTCGAGCTTGATGCCGATCTTGGCGAGTTGTGCCGCTGCGGCGTTCACTGCGATGGTCGCGTCAGGGTCGTCGCTGTTCACTTCGAGAGTCATCGAGAAACCGTCGGGGTGGCCGGCGTCGGCCAACAGCTTCTTAGCCTGGTCGACGTCGTAGGTGTACTTCGAGGGCAGGTTGTCGTCGTGGCCGGGGAAACCGGCGCCGATGAACTGGTCCTGGGTAGTGATCGCGGTTCCGACGGCCTTGGCGATCGAGTCGCGATCCAAGGCCATTGCCATGGCACGCCGCACGCGCACATCGCCGAGTTCGGGGGTAAGCTCGCCTGCCCTGTCCCACAGCATAATGGTCGTTGCTTGCACTCGTCCTACGGTGCTGTCGAAACCCTTCGACTTGGCCTGATCGGCCAGCTGGGCGCCACCCGTCATGTTCACTTGGATCTGTCCGGAGGCCAGCGCGTTCATCGCCGTGTTCTGGTCTGCGATCACACGCAAAATGATTTTCTTGTAGTTCTGGCGCGATTTGTCGTAGTACAGCGGGTTCGGCGTATACGTGTAGTGGTCGCCGTTCTGGCTTTGCGCTGCGTCGTAGACATAGGGTCCCGCGCCGAACGTCGCAGTCTTCAGCTTGTCGGGGTTGGCGAGCCCAGCAGCGCTGATGATCATGCCGTTGTTGCAGTTACCGCTGTCCGACAGGATCGACTCCATACCGGTGAACGGTGCGGGCGACGTGATCGCGACGGAGTCCGTACCGACCGCGGCGATTTTCCACGGCTTAATGAAGCCGTCATTGAGCCCGGGTACCGACTCGTAGTAGTTCAGCGTGTTCAGCACCGAATCACGCGTCACGTCTGTTCCGTCTGCGAACTTGACCCCGCTGCGGATCTTCATCGTGAAGACCGTGTTGTCGCTTGCGTACTGCCATGATTCAGCAATCCCGGGCTCGTAGCCGCCGTCCTTCGTGATTCGAATTAGCGGTTCGTAGGCCAGTTGGAACATCGGGCTCGAACATTGCTGCGTCAGCTCAAAGCTCGTGGGCGAATCGATAGGGAGTGCGACGGTGAGTGTGTCGGACACCGACCCTGACGAGGAGCCGCCGCTGCTGCTGCACGCGGTGAGGGCCGCCACTCCAAGCACCACGGCGATCAAGCCCGCTGCGAGCCGTCTACCGCGGCGTACCTTTCCAATCGTCCGACCTTGCTTCAGGACTTGCATAGTACCTTCTCTACTGTCATCCGTGGTCGCGCGCATCCGCGCTCAACCATTCGGTCCAACCATCTCTTGACGGTCATCATTTAGTTCAGGGTTTGCGCTGTGTAACATTCGAGGCTCTTGCCACTTCGGTGTGCAATGTGGATCTTTCCGACATCCACTACCGCGGGGATTTGGCCATCTTCACGAAAGCATTGAATTCGGCTGACCTTCGTCGTGAAGGTGGCGCTATCCCTGACGGTGTGGCCCATGTCTCATGATCGTCTTGGACGCCCCCCTCTGAACATTGGAAAGTTTCCGAACAGGGCGTCGAGCTATAAGTGTCACCACGATGCTGATGGCGACTCGGGCAGCCATAACCTCAATTTTGTGACATTCTCGGAACGGCCAACCGAACAAACAGCAAACAATTTCCGCAGCCACGTGCGGCATTCTTACCCCGCGGAAGACAGCCGATGCCAGCGATGACGTCGCCCGATGGCCAAACGGGCTATCGAACGAAATTAGTCACTGACGACCGATTCTGCGGTAGATCTCCGGTTTGATGCGACGGTACCATGCGGCCGCAATGGTTGACATGTCCATGTAAGGCTTCCTGCCCTTCACTCCGACCGATAACTACTAGAGACGTCGGACACGAACTCGGTCGTCGATGCGTCGCCCTCTAGATCACGAGTCGAGACACCCCTCGCCGACACACCCTCGAAGGCAGCCACCCGCGAGAGCCTCGCCGACTTCTCCGGCTGGCACATCATTGCCCTCAGAGTCCACCACGCGAAACTTCTGCCTTGGGGCGACTTTTCCGACCAGAGGGATGCATTCAGACGCGCGGTAGGCGTCGAGGACTGCGCTCCCCGTGAGGCGCTTCCAGCCGTCGAACACCGCTTCGTTCCTGGGTTCGCCTCCTGAGATTGTCCGTCTGAGCCTGGAGAATGCTTCACGAACGTCGTCCTGAGGCCCATGATGGGTCAACTTGGCGTAGATAGCCATCACGCCTGCAATGAATGTGACCTGGTGCCGACTTGCAAGCTCGGCAAGGACTTCTGGCTTCGCTCGCCGGGCGACGACGGATTCGCCCCCCTACAGCACAGCCAGAAGTGTGCTGGCAAGACCGTAAAGCCATGCCTTGGAGAGACTGATGAGGGTCCGGTCCTCAGACATGAGGGGCCGCACTTCGGCATAAGTTTCCAGAGGAGGACGAGTACACGGTGACGAGCACCGCGCGCAACTTCCAGATCGCGAGTACCGTGGCCACATAGAGCGCAGAGCTGTCCACGACGGTGCGACTCATGCGCCTTCCGTCACGCTGGAACGAGTGAGCTGTTCGGAGCGCTCGCCGGCAACTGCGATGAGTCGTTCGTAGGTCATATCGCCTCGTCGTCGACCAGTGCCAACTAGGTCGGATACGTGCCAACAATGTCTCGGTAGGTTCGTAGACACTCGGGGCGCGCGTGGTATCTACCTCAGCCATCCTGGCTCCGTCTCTCGTCATTTCGGGAGCCGTAGCCTAACCGGCTCGATTGCTGAAACCACTGAGGATCTCCTCGGCCTGTGCAGCCATGCGTCTGCAGAAGGCTCGCATGCGCTTACCGCTACACGAGAAGGTGACCGCCGCGCCTTGGAAGCGACCGTCGATCACGCGCTGCTTGAACGCGTCGTGTCCGTAGGCCTCCGGTGTTGCGATGAATCGAGTTCCGAGCCAGGCACCACAGGCCCCGCGTCCCAGGCCGACAGCGAACCCACGCGGATCTGCGATACCACCGGCAGCGAGCACGGGCAGACGCTGGCGTCGACGATCGATGAAGTCGACGCCAGGGTCTGCATACTCGCGCCTTGCCCACCGAACCGACCAGCGCGATCTTCGCGGTTCCGCGCTTCTTGCACTCCTTCATGAACCAGTGCGGCGCCGCGAAGGTCAAGTTCACGGCAGCAGGAGCTCTGTCGAGGACGATCTCAACCTGACCGGGTACGGCCCTTGCGTCAAAAGCGCCTCGACCCCGGCCCTTCCCACGATCGTCGTCGGACAACTTGCCCACAGCTCCCGCACCGGTGCGCAAGCCGAGTCATCTTCCATTGGCAGCGAATCTGTAAGCAACAAGTTGATGGCGTACGGCTTGTCGGTGAGAGCCTCGATTTTGGCGATCTCGGCGCTCAGCCCTTTAGGCAAGCAGTGCGGGCATCCCGATCGCTTGGGTCTGGGCGGCAACTCGGCTGGGGACGCAACGGAACCCGGCCAATGGGGCCAACGTACCTTCGGACTAACAGGAACGCTGCCTATTCCACATTCAAATGAACTTCATCGCCACAACGATCCCCGAAGAATCCGACGGACCAGCCCTTTACCACACCCGACTCAACGCCGAAGTAGGTCTCTGGACAAGAAGCGGATGGGCTGGACGATCATGACACGTCCGACACCATCCACTTGTTTGCCCTATTTAACCCCGAAGAGCCCGCACGTTCTCGCCTTCACAATACAACCGGAGTCAGGGGCGGTCGTCCGAGAAGCACCGCAGAACCGTTTTTCACCGCCATGGTCCCCATTGCATCGCGGGTCGCAGCGCCGGCGCTGCCGATATGCGGCAGAACCACAACCTGCTCCATCCGACGCAGCCGCTCATTGACCTGCGGCTCATACTCGTGCACGTCGAGACCCGCACCCGCTAAGTGGCCGCTCTCAAGGGCATCGGCGAGGGACTCCTCATCGACGAGAGGACCGCGAGCGGTATTGATGAGATAGCTTCCCTTCCTCATCGTGGCGAGCTCCTCGGCACCTATGAGCTGCCGGGTCTCCCGAGTCAGGGGACAGTGCAGGGAGACCACGTCGCTGCGCGCGAGGAGCTGTTCGAGATTTACCGCCTCAATCCCGAGGCTGACGGCCTCCTGCGACGTAGCTCGGCTGCCGGTGGCGAGGAGTTTCATACCGAAAGCATGAGCGCGACGCGCTGTCGCCATCCCGATGCGTCCGAGGCCTACTATTCCCAGGGTGGCACCGCCGCTGACGTCGAGACCCACGAAACTCTGCGGACCCCAAATCCATGGCCGTCCTGAGCGCACAAACCTGTCCGCTTCGACCACCCGTCTCGCGGTTGAAAGGATCAGCGCGAGTGTGAGGTCAGCGGTGGCCTCGTCAAGCACTCCCGGTGTGTTGGTGACGATGACCCCTCGTCGAGCTGCGGCTTGCACATCAATGTTGTCGAAGCCAACGGCGACATTGGCGACGACCCTAAGCTGTGAACCTGCTGCCTCCAGCACTTCCTCGTCGATTTTCTCGGTCAGCATTGCGATGATGCCTGAAGCGCCGCGGCAGCCCGCGAGGAGCGACCCCCGACCCGGGGGGCCGTCCACATCGGCATGCACTCGAAATTCGGCGGGTATCCACCCCCGGGCGCACCGCATCACCCGTTCGGACAATGGACGGGTAAGAAAGACGTGCGGCTCTGGCACTGCAATCACCTTTTTCCTGTCCTCTTCCGGGGAGTTCTCTTCACAGGAAACGCACCTCGATTGATGCCTCGCGGGCTCATGCACGCACCTAGGAGGGCATCTTGGGTGCGTCTGCCACAGGTTCGGAGGGAACGTCGGCCAGTGCCTGTGCTATGCCGGGGACTTCCCATCGCTGACCGTTCTCGAAGGAGTCGACGAGGTGCCACCCCTCATACACACCGATAAAGTCGCCAACGACGCGGAACATGTGGCCCGTCATGAGGCATTGGCTCGACGCTAGATAGGCCACCAGCGGAGATACATTGCTGGGATGATATGGGTCAAAGCCGTTGCGCGACTCGGCTTCAGCGAGGCGTTCGACTAGCCCCGGCGTCGCCTGGGTGGTTTGAGTCCGCGCGAACGGCGCGATGCCGTTGACCCGCACACCGACCCGCTTCAGTTCCTTCGACGCGACCTGCGTCATTGCTGCGATACCCGCCTTCGCGGCAGCGTAGTTGGTCTGCCCGATACCTGGCTGCATCCCTGCCCCCGACGAGGTATTGATGATAGCCCGATCTGCGTCTATCCCCAGCTTCGACTGCTCGCGCCAGTACCCCGCGGCGAAATGACTCACCGCAAACGTTCCCTTGAGGTTGACGTTGATGACCGTGTCGAACTCTTCCTCTGTCATGTTGACCAGCATCCGGTCGCGAAGGATCCCTGCATTATTGACCACGACGTGCAAGTCACCGAAGTGCTTTACGGCCGTCTCGATCAATCGCTGCGCACCGTCCCAGTCGCTGACACTGTCGGTGTTCGCTATCGCCTGCCCACCCGACGCCGTGATTTCGTCAACCACGCTTTGAGCAAGGCTCGAGCCCGAACCGGATGTCGATCTGCCGACGTCGTTTACCACGACCAGAGCCCCTTCTGCGGCAAACAGCAACGCGTGCTCGCGCCCGAGCCCCTGCCCAGCACCGGTAACAATCGCAACGCGACCTTCAAGAACACCCATGTTCCACTACCTTTCTAGCATTACGCTGCACGATGCAGCACCGAATCTCGTCGCGCGCTCCTGCCGCGACGTCACGCTGATAGCCCGTCGCCCTGTAAATCCCAAGGCGGCTGATCGTCTGTCTAGTCAGAGTTCGTCTCAACAACTCTTCTGTTGAGTCCACTTCTACGTCTACGTGGACGGGATGCCTTCCGAAGAGGATCAATAGTCAGCGAGCGACGGTTGTCCCCGCCTCGCGGAGCGCCAAAATTTGCTCTTCGGTGTAACCGAGCTCCTCGAGAATGGCCTCGGTGTCGGCTCCTAGGCGAGGAGCTGAGACTAGGTTCTTCTCGTATGGTGCGGACGTGATAGGGATGCGCACGCTCTTATACGCCTGGCCATCGAACTCACCATCGACGAAACAGTTGGTGCGGCTCGCTTCCTCACTACGCATGACCTCACCATGGCTCAGCACAGGGCCGGCCACGATGCCACTGGCGCGGAACCGGGAGGTCCACTCATCCCTCGAACGAGTACTGAAGGCATTCTGCAATTCGGTCCGCAGTAGTGCCTGATTCTGCACCCTCGCGGATACGTCGGCGAAACGCGGGTCCTCCACAAGATCCGCTCTCTCGATGGTTGCGCACAGCAGCCGCCACTGCTCCGGCAAATACGCGGCAACCTGGACATATCCCCGATCGGCCGTCACGAACAGGTCAGTGGGATAGGCCAGCGTCCCGCCTGTGTTGCCTATTCTTGACACCTCGGCACCCGTGATGGAAGCCTCCACGAAATAGTGGGCCTGGAGAAAGGCACTCACCTGGTAAAGCGAGGTACTCAGGTACTGAGGTTCACCAGTCATGTCTCGCAACCGCAGCGATGCCAATATTCCTTGCGCGAGCGCCAGGCCCGCCGCTGCGTCCACCACTTGAAAGCCAACCTTCATCGGAGAGCCATTCAGTTCCCCCGTCGCGGCCATGATCCCTGTCTCAGCCTGGACCACCGCATCGACTCCCTTCCGGCTGATCCCCCTGTCCGAGGTTCCAAAGCCGGACAACGACGCATACACGAGGCGCGGTTGAACCTTTATCAGATCCTCGTACCCTAGGCCTAGTCGATCCATTGCCCCGGGACTGAAACCCTGAACAAAGATGTCGCTTCGTGCGACCAGCTCGCGCACGATCTCCCTCGCCTGGGGGTGCTTGAGGTCCATCGCCATCGATCGCTTGTTGCGGTTGTTCGCCAAGAAGAGCGACTTCACCGAAGTGCCGAGTCGCCGAGACAGCTCACCCTCGAGCTGCTCAATTTTGATGACCTCAGCCCCCATATCGCCGAGCAACATCGTCGCTGACGGCCCCGCCATTAATTGTGTCAAATCAACAACGGTTACTCCCGACAGCGGTTTGACCGTATCCGTACCCTTCACGGCCCTATCACAACTCTTCTGGCAGCACGCCAGTGTATTTGACCTGCTCAACGGGAACGTGCCGCCATGTGTTACCCTGCTCAATCTCCTCCAGGTAATGTGCGGCGAGGCCGACAGTGCGAGGCGTCACGATAAGGACTCGCGCCACATCCGGTTTGAGCCCAAGATCGAGAAGGAGGGCAGCAGAAGCACCATCGATATTTGCCCCGACTCTACGCCCGATTGCCTCGGCAAGCGCGTCCTCGAGGTGGCTGAGCAAAGCGGAGTGATGAGAGAAGACACCCTCTTTCTTGGCCAATTCCAGCAGGATGGGCGTCCTAAAATCAGGATCGTGCTGCGGGTGACCAAACCCGTCGAGCGGTACCCGACGCGCCCTACTGTCGGCGACCAGCTCTTTGGCCGCGTTCCGCAGCGCCTCGTCGGTGACATCGCCCTCTGCTGCGACCCGCTGGACGATTGCGCTGAGGTTCCGTGCCAGCTCCTGACCAGCACCGCCCTGGATATCTCCGAAGGTCAATGCGCCGCCTGCGATGGCCGCCTGGATGGGAACACCGTACGATGCCAGAAGCCTGGCGACCGTGCTCGATGGCGCGATGCTGTGATCCATGACCGAGATGAGGAGAGCTTCAAGAACTCTCGCTTGCCCGTAGGTTGCGCGCTTGCCAGACAGGATCAGGTACGCCACCTCGGCGAATGAAGCGTTGCCGATGAGCTCACTCATCCGCTCGCCTCGGATTATCACGTCGTGTGGCTCGATTTTCGAGATCGCAGTCTCCCACGAGTTCGTGTCTCTTGCAGCCATTCTCACTCCTCATTGATTGATTATGTGCTCTGATTCGGCGATGATCCCGCACTGCACGTACACATATTTAGTCCATTTGCCGAGCTGAGCCGGCCCAGATGTTGGGATTCGCATGTACCGCTGTACGGAACGCCGTACCGGAAACCAGTACAGCTGAATTTATGATGCCCTGCTTCCACTTGTCAAGGCCTCCCCTCCTCGAATTGGCCCGACAACCTGCCTAGAGCCATCCGGGCGATGATCTTCGAACAATCAGGCGGGCGAAACCGGGTCCAGCGCTTGTGCAGGGATCACGGCACCTGGTTAGTGTTCGCCAAGAAGCGTGGCCTGAATTGGCAGCCGGGACCACCGGTCCACGACGACCCGGGTGGAACAGGACTTCACCGCCCAGGCACCGAACGAGCCGCGGCTGACCGACATCACCGAGCATCCCCATTGCCGAGGAGAAGCTCCACCTCTGCGCAGTGAAGAACGTCTATGCCGGAAGGATCGTCGGCTACTGGATGGACTCGCGGATGATCCTGGCGCTGGCCAGACTTACGAACGCGGTGCGTTCACGCCGGCCAGTCGGAACGGTGGTGCACTCTGATCGGGGATCACAGTTCCGGTCCCGCCGCTTCGTCGAATCGCTCCGCCGCAACGGGGCCTGACAGGGTGGATGGGGCGGATCGGCGCGTGCGCGGAAAACGCCGCTATGGAATCCTTTTTCTCGCAGCTGAAGAAAAACGCCCTGGACCGCCAACAATGGCTCAACCGGCAGGATCTCAGGCTGGCGATCACCACCGATCGAAAGGACGTACCACCGCCAGCGACGGCGAAGACGGCTGGGAAAACCCACGCCGATCTAATATGACACAGTCAACCGGACCGCACTCCTAGCGGCCTAGGACCCCGAGTCATCAAAAGCCGGGGCAGTCCCACTCGTTATCAGCAGCTGCCCGCTGGTGCCTCACACGCATCCTCAGGTGGGTACACCGTTCGGCCCGTCCTTCTGGGCTCCGTTCGCGATGACCCAATCACTAGCATCTATTTGGCCCGGTCGACCACGCTCTTGGCGTCCGGTTCATGGGGTTTGAACTGCACGATATGTATGCCGACGATGCAGGCGAATCAGCAGAGCAATACCAGCTCAGACAACGGCCGGGGATTGCTGACCCCAGCGGGTATGCGGACATTCCTGAAACCAGGGGTTGCGCTGCACTTGCTCCCCCGGAACGTAGGAGATCCGATCAGCCGGGGCGAACTCTTGCCAACCGCCTTATCCAGGAACCAGGCCGCGGACCTCGACACGCCCACCAGCTCGGTCAGGCGCCGACGCCGTCTTGATCGCCACTCAGGGTTCGCAGCAAATGACACCCATATCTGCGTCGGGGAAGAGCTTTGTTTTGACTACTTAGTGACCTTACCCATACGCATTGCGACTGGTGTCGTGAACAACGGCCTGGTCAGGAACCAGGCCGCCGCGATGACCAGCAATGAGATCAGGAAGATGACCAAGCCCCACCAGTCCACGACGTCACGAGAGGTGAACATGTGATTCAGGTTCTGCAGTGCGCCGGTGAAAATCACCAGGAACACATGCACCGCCGTAAACGCCACAAAGTAGAGCATCACCGGGAAATGCAACGCTCGCGCCCACTCCACGGGGTAAACCTTACTGAGGCGTTTGGCGCGTTCAGGCCACCAAGTCGAAATCCGGACCCCGCTCAGAATCGCCAAGGGGGAAGCGACGAACACGGTAAGGAAATACGCCACCACCTGCAAGGCATTGTAGTGTTGCCAGCCGGTTTCGGCAGGCCAGTCCAACGAGGCGTACTGAACGGCCGCGGAGAGCATGTTTGGAAAAATATCCCAGCTCATCGGCACTATCCTCATCCAATGGCCGCTGACAAGGAGCAGCACAAAGAAGATCACACCGTTGGCCACCCAAAGCACGTCCAGACTCTGGTGCAGCCACTGGGACAACGAGACCTTCTTAGGGCTATTTCCCTTTGGAGAGAAGAACGAGTCCTTCTTCGCGGTCCAATACCCTGGGGGCTTCCGCTCCGTGCGCACCTGAAGACCGGTGCGGAGGATAAGCACCATGAAGAACACGTTGAAGAAGTGTTGCCAGCCCAGCCATGCCGGGATCCCGTCCGGAGCGACTTCCGGCTGCCAGGCGTGACCGTCATAAGCGAGAACGAACTCCTGCACACCCTCAAGGGTGCGTAGCCCGCGGGCGGCCAACACCACTAGAAAGCAGAGAACCAGCACTACGGCAGTGATCAGGGCGGGCTTCAACCATGCCGGGCCGACCACGTTTGACCTGCTTGCGGCGTCACCGCCAACCACTTCCCTTGTGCCCGTCACACCGGCCGAAGAAGGTGTGGCGCCCGTCGGTGCAATCACGCCGGGCTGCGCGGCGGAATCTACCTCCGCTGAAGCAGCCGAACGCCCATCGACATCACGCACGGCGGCCGTCGCGGGAGTAACGCCCATACGGCGCTTGCGAGCAGGAGACGGCGTGGCAGGGTGTTGGCGTTGCTTGGGTTCCTGCTCCGTGTGCCCCGCCGGCAGGTCCACCCCCTGGGCCTGCAGCCTGTCGACACGAGTCGAGGCGTCCTCGATTGGCGTCGGCGACGGCGTGTCCCCGTCACCTGCCGACGACCCGCCCTGCTGTTGTCGTGCAGAGGCCTGTGTACGCTCCTCCGATACGGGTTCCGCCTTTGTGCCTTCAGTGACTAGACGCGTGTATCCAGCCATGCGGCGCCGGGCCGGCGTCCGACCGGGGTTCTTCTCGCTGGTCATAAGTGTCAGTCCCTCAACTGGTGTCATCTTTGGTTCAATCGGTGGAGGCAGCCCTCCCCCGGGCTCTTCGTAACGGCCCTTGGCAGAGAAAGGCTTGCCGGCGCTGGTTCAGCTGCGTCGGTTGTTGATTTCCTTGATCAGCTGGGGCACCACGGTGAACACGTCCCCGACGACCCCGAAATCCGCGACGTCGAAGATCGGAGCGTTCTCGTCCTTGTTGATGGCAACAATTGTCTTGGAAGTCTGCATCCCAGCCCGGTGCTGGATCGCCCCGGAGATGCCCAGCGCGACGTACAACTGTGGGGCCACAGTCACACCGGTCTGGCCAACTTGGTAGGACTGCGGCACGAACCCGGAATCCACCGCCGCACGGGAGGCCCCCACCGCGGCCCCGAAGACGTCGGCAAGGTCCTCAACGACGCTGAACGCCTCCTTGGAACCAACCCCACGTCCACCGGAGACCACGGTCTTAGCCCCCCTCAGCATCGGCCGGCCGGCCCTGGTCACGGCCTCAGTTGACGCGTCGATCCTGGCTCCGGCCGCCGTCGCGGTTGTCACCTGCGCGGTCGTGACTTCCGGCGAAGCGACGGCATCGGCGACGCCCTCAATGGAGCCCGGACGCATCGTGACCACCATCAGGCCGCCCTCCACCGTCGACTCCGTTGTGAAGTCCCCGCCGAACACTGAATGCGAAGCAATGACCTCCCGGCTCTCCTCATCAAAACGGACATCAACCGCATCTGCGGCTACGGAACCCCCAGTGACGACGGCTAGTCTGCCGGCAACCGCCTTGGAGTCATTCGTCGCTGGCACCAACACGAGAGTGGCTCCGAACGCTTGCACCGCATCTGCCAGTGCACCAACCTGAGCCGATCCCAACTCGGTAGCGGCGCTCCCGGACTCCGCCAAATAAACGTGTGCCGCGCCGATAGCCCCAAGCTCAGCGACGATGCCGCCAGACTGCCCAGGGGCGCTGACCACAACGGCTACGGGGCTGCCGATGTCAGTAGCCGCCCTCAGCAGGCCGGCCGCTGTAGATTTCGGCGATCCCTCGCCGGTCGTCTCGATGAGGACCAGAACGTTTCCGGTGTTTGCCATAGTGTTTTTCCTTCAGCTCTCAACTGCTATATACAAGGCGGACCGCCAGCGTTCAGATGAGACGGTTTGCGGCCAGGAAGTCGGCCAGCTGTGCGGCTGCGGTGCCGTCGTCGAAAACCTTGGGGCCGGCCTGCTTTGCCGGGCGGGCCGACACCGAGACCATCACCGATGCGACTTCCGGAGAGGCAGCGGTTCCCAAGTCGGCCAACGACCAACTCTCCAGCGGCTTTTTTTTCGCCGCCATAATGCCTTTAAAATTAGGAAACCTCGCATCCGCGGTCTTCTCCGTAACGGACACAACGGCAGGCAATGCCGACGAGATCCGCAAGGAGCCGCCGTCCACCTGGGCCGAACCCGACACGGCGTCAGCGGCGATAACCACCTCATCCAAGCCCGGCAGCACCGGCCACTTCAGGAACTCAGCCACCATCGCCGGGACCATTCCGCCCCGCCCGTCCGTAGCCTCGTTGCCGGCGATTACCAGATCCACTCCCCCGAGCTTTGCGACGGCGGAGGCCAACACCCGCGCTGTCTGCACCATATCGGAACCTTTCAGTGAATCGTCCGAGACCAGCACAGCTGAATCAGCACCCATCGACAAAAGCTTCCGGAGGGCCTTGCCCGCATCCTCAGGCCCCATTGCGACCACCACAACTTCCGTGTCCTTATGCGAATCTTTGAACTGCAGCGCGTTTTCCAGGGCCCGTTCATTAATCTCGTCCGGCACGGCCTCGGACGCGGCGCGGTCCAGCATTCCGGACTCTAAGTCGATCTTCCGATCGGACCATGTATCCGGCACCTGCTTCGCCAACACGACAATCTTCATGGAGAACCCTCCTCGGCGGGCTAATGACTTTCAGTTCCGTAATCCAATCTACGGTCACCGCGGCCCAAATACTAGTTACTGGACAACTATTTTCTTGAGGATTACCGCAGGGTGTCGGATGGCGAAGACAAGTGAACTGTGTACGTCAGAACGTCGAAAGCGTAAGCCTCCCTCAAGTCAACGATTAACAAACGCGGCGACGAGGGCTTGAGCCTCATCGGTGGCCATGCGCTCACCGATGGTCACAGCCTCCCGCACGCCTACCTCCGCGCGCGAAAGTCCGGGGGCCTGGCGCAGCAGTCTACGGACGTCGCCGAGCGCACCGGGCGCCCCCGCCACCCAAGCTGCGGCCACCTCTCGAGCGCGGGCCAGCGGGTCGACGACGACCTCTGTAACAAGTCCCTGGGAGAGCGCCTGACTGGTGTTCAACGGCTGGCCAGAAAGGGCAAAGGCCAGTGCGCGCTGCTGCCCCATGGCCCGGGGCAAGCTGGCGGCGGTGCCACAGTCCGGCGTCAGGCCAATGGAAGGGTAGGCAAAAACAAAGCTTGTACCTTCCGCTGCGATGATGACGTCCGCGGCCAGCATGATGCCAAGTCCACCACCTGCAACGGCTCCGTGGACAGCCGCTACCACGGGCTTGTTCAGAGATTCGAGCGCCTGCACAGCCCCATCAACCGTTGCCGCCAGCTCAGTCAGGAATCGACCTTGGTCGGAGGACTCTGCGAACGCGGAAATATCTCCACCAGCACAGAACCGCTTGCCGTTACCCGTCAGCAAGACCGCCTTGACAGCATCATCCTCCGCGATGCGGTCAACCGCTTCCCCGAGCGCCTCGGCTAAGAGCATATTGATCGTGTTGGCTCCCTCAGGGCGGTTGAGCTGCAGGTGTCCGACACCGCCGGCAGTAGTCAAAGTTACTGGCTCAGACATCAGATCCTCCGGAAGAGTGCTGCAAGTGCCTGTCCGCCGCCGATGCACATGGTCACAATCCCCAGTTCCAAGTCCCGGCGTGCCATGTCCTTGGCAAGACGCAGCGTCAGGATCGCCCCGGTGGCCCCGACTGGATGGCCCAGGGCAATGGCTCCGCCATAGGGATTGACCTGAGCCGGATCAAGTCCGGAATCCCGGATAACAGCGACCGCCTGTGAGGCGAAGGCCTCGTTCAGTTCAATCGAACCGATATCCTTCGGCGTCGTGCCCGTCTTCTCGAACAAGGACCTCAAAGCCAACGTGGGCGCGTACCCCATGAGTTCCGGTTCCATGGCGGCCGTGGCGACAGCCTCAAGACTCACCAAGCCCTTCAGGCCACGCTCCGCGGCCACCGACTCACGAGCCAGAACGACGGCGGCGGCGCCGTCGTTGATGCCCGAAGCGTTGCCGGCCGTGACAGTCCCGCCAGGGGCAAAAGCCGGACGCAATCCCGCCAAGGCCTCAATGGTGGTCTCCGGCTTGGGATGCTCGTCCGTCGCAGCCGTGAAAGGCTTGCGACCAGCGACACTGACCGGCGTAATTTCCTCCGCGAACGCCGCCGTGGCCTCCGGCGTAGCGGCGCGGCGCTGAGATTCAACAGCAAACTCGTCCTGTTCCGAGCGGGAAACATTATATTTGCTGGCTACATTCTCAGCGGTAACCCCCATATGGGTGCCGTCGAAGGGGTCTGTAAGCATCATGACAGTCCCGTCGCTAAGGGAACGGTCACCAAGACGGTACCCCTGGCGCGCACCGAAGTCGTAATACGGCATCCGCGTCATGGACTCATTGCCACCAGCCAGAGCGAAGTCAAGCTGGTTCCACTGCATTTCCATCGCCGCAGACCAGATAGCCTGCAAGCCCGAGCCACACAGCCGGTTGACGTTGTAGGCCGGAACCCGTGTCGGCAATCCTGCCGTGACCGCGACACGCCGGGCGTTGTACGCATCGGCCCCCACCTGGCCTATACAACCCATAACGACCTCCTCAATGTCGTCGCCGCGAACACCGGAACGTTCCAAGGCCGCCTTACTGGCCGTCGCCCCCAGCACATGGCCCGGGACATCCTTAAAGATGCCGCCAAAACTGCCGGTAGGGGTGCGCGCACCGTCCAGGACGATGATTTTCTCCATGTTGGGTCTCCCTTGCTCTGAGGTGAATTGCTAGTGTTACTAAAAAGGTGAAGACAAGGGGCAACTTGTCAGGATTAAAAAGGGCCGCTCCCTGCAGGGAGCGGGGGCGCGGAGCCGGTCATGCGTCGGACACAAAGGGCGATACAAGTTTGCGAGCCTTTGCCAGGATGCTCCTGCCTGGCTCAGGGATAGGAGTCGACACGAGAAAAGTGGAGCTCTTCATCCCTTGCTTTCTGTAATGCCCAGGGCAGGATGCGATCATGACCGCGACTGCCGGGCGCTTGGTCCATCCGGCTGGTTCGCCTTGCAGCCATTTTGGCGCTGTACGGCCAGGTTTATGCGTGGCGCGTATCAAATAGTTTCTCCACGTGGCTCCGAAGCGCGGAATCCCGCGATGTCCAATCGCCGCTGTGCTTCTGCGTATATGTCTTCCGCTAAGGGTCCTCGAGCTGCAGCCTTGGCATTCTCCCGGACATGAGCGGGTGAGGCTGTCCCTACAATGACGGTCGACACCTCCTTGCGGGTCATGACGAAGCGAAGGAGGAATCCCTGCAAGTTGTCCCCGTCGAATAGATCGTCAAAGTTAAGATCAGCCCGGCTGCCGAGGGTTCGTTTGGACCATGCTCCCCGTGCCGTTCCTCCCCGCACTATGACACCGGCACCGGTGGCGTTGATCAACGGAAGGCAACCTTCCAGAGAACGGTCGAGTGCCGAGTACGGCACTTGGAACGTCTCGAATACGCCGAGGTCAATGTGATCAAGGAGCTCGGGAAGAGTTGAGGATATGCCAATCGCCCGCACCTTGCCCTCGTCCCGGGCACGTTCCAGTGTCCCCAGCACGTCGTCACGTTGAAGAACCGCCAACGAAGGCCCAATGTGGACCTGCGCCAAGTCCAGATAATCAGTGCGCAGACGCTGCAGGCTTTGCTCGATTCCGGCACGGATATTTGAAGGCGAATAGTCATGGACGAGAGGTCCGTTGGACGGCCCATCAGGTTGGTGATCCAATGGACACCCTACTTTTGAGGCCAATAGATACTCCGATCGACGGTGACCTATGAAACGCCCAATGAGCCCTTCACTCTCGCCATAGTCAATTGAAGTATCGATGAATTCGATTCCTTCATCGAGCACCGTATTAAGTAGTACCTGCGCGACTCCCTCATCGAGCATTCGAGGCAGGCGGTGCGAACCTCCCCGCAACTCCATCGCACCAAAGCCCAGCACCGTGCTGTGCAGCCCCGAGCGTGTAAGGGGGCGTTCTTGGAAGCGATTCAACAGTTCAGTCCCTTCCCCGGTCCGTCATAGTTACTCCAGTTCTGCCACACGAATGTGGAGCAAAAAATCCGAGCCCTTCCGGCTCTGATCAGGTGTCGCCCAATCGTACCACTTGCTGATCGACAAACAAGTAGCTAGGACTTTCCGAGATGGGTATGCCTTTGTCCAGCCCAGGCGACTGGGATAGGAGGAACCTGCTCCAGTTGTCCAGCTATCGCGCTTCAGTCCGGGTTCTCCTGAAGGCCGGGTTCCGCCTTGACCAGTAAACTGGCAGAACCTGGGGACTTTACAACTAGGTGAAGACCAGTTCCTCAAACGCTGGTGCCAGCAACAGATTTCGAAGCTGCTCATCAAGTAATTCCTCGATGACGAGCAGATGCATCAGGTACGGCAGGGAAAAGGAGTTTCCAGCCCACTGGAACACACTTCCCGGGCCGTTCGGACTGAGGCTGCAAACGCCTCAATGGTGCGCTGCACCGTCATCGTGCCCCTGCCCCACCCACGGGCGCAACGATTGAGGTCGCTGGAGGTGGTGCCGAAGGGTCTGTGGATGTAGTTCCCTTCCTGTTTATATGGCAGATCCACGCCATGGCATTGGGCCGCTGCCGTGTCCTATGCGGCCGGTTGCCGGTCCCACACGTAGGAGCGCTGTTTGCCGGCGCCTACGGCGAAGGCAACGTATCTCCGACCGACTCCTTCTTGACACAGGCTGAGGTAGTGAATCTGATTCGCCGACGGACGCCGCAGACAGCTGGAGCCCACTCCGGCATAGATCGCCCGGTTCGAGCAGGTGGAGCGGGTGTTGAAACGCGACGAATCCATGCCCTTTGAACTTAATCAAGCGGGGTTGAAAATCTACTCGGCCCTCATCTGAATTAGCCGGCCCGCTGGGTGCCAGCTATAGAACCCTAGTTCGGTCGAGGCTTCTGCGAGCCGGTCGCCGAGGCCTGGCGTCTCCGGACTATGGAGGCAGCAACGTCCTTGAGCGCAATGCGGCACCTTTTCGCGCTACCGAACAATGGCGACCCGGCACGACTAACTGGCCTCTACAGCCTCATATATTGAGCCGATGAGTTGTCTTTGGCGGTCGCCCCTGCAGCGACAACGCGAGCAAACGAAGCCGGGCCGAAGGAGTATCGGATCGAAAACGACCTTGATTGTCAGTGCCTGTAGGAGTGACGGCCTTGGGAGATAAGTACGGCGCCAACGCCTGGGGGCGCAGTGCTCGCTGGCCAGGCCCAAGGAGTTTGCGTCTCATCGCCGAAACCACGCCGACGCGGCTCTGCTCCCCAGCAGCTAGAAGTCAAAGGGACCATTGGGGTAGAAGCTTAGCGCCGTTTGATGGAGCAACTCTCCGATGTCGTCATCCATCGATTGCTCCTTCGTTCAGATCGCGGACTGTCGGTACTGTGAACATGTGTTCGACTAATTGCACTACCGGATCCCTGATCCCACGTATGTCTGCCACCGGGCCCTGCAGGAGACGCTGCAATGCCAGCCCCCGCATGGCACCAACGACAAACTCAGCCCCCAGCGCCGGATCAATATCGTGGCGCACCTCGCCTCGAGCAATTCCCTCCCGCAGGTTGTCCTCCAGCCAAGTAATCATTTCCAGGTGATATTCGGCGACGACTCCGGCCGTCTCCGAGTTCTCCAGTAACGACTCCGCCAGCAACAACAGAAGTGCGCGCGTGTTGGTCCATTTCGGATCGCTGCGCCCAAGGTAGACGCGGACATAGCTCAGCACCGCCTGCAGGCCAGGTGCGGGCGGCGGCACAGCCTTCATCTCCTCGGCGAAAGAGCTGGTGATGTGCAGGGTCAGAGCCCGCAAAAGCGCACCCTTGCTACCGAAGTGCTGAGCAGCCTGTCCCCGGCTATATCCGGCCGCGTGGCCGACCTCCGCCAGGGTCATCCCCACCCATCCCTTGCGCGAAAGTAGGGTGAGGGCGGCGTCAAGGAGCCGAGCCTCGGCTTCTTCGCGCCGCTCCTGCTGCGTGCGGCGGCGAGGAGCCCCAGACTGCGTGCCCCCGATTCCTGCCCCCATGCTCCCCCGCACAGCTGGCTTCGGCAACACAACCCGGTCCTGACCGGCTGCACTCCGTGAAAGCCATCCTCCCGCTTCCTGCACAGCCTGTTCTTTACCCATGTACTACTCCTTGGATCAACCTCTCACAACGACTTACTGATCAGCCGTCGGCAAGTTGTTAAGTGATTCACCATCAAATATTGAATCTAGCAGGTCGGCAACTCCTATGCTCGCGAGCAAAGCCAACGAGGACGTGAAAAGGCTTTGATGCCGCTCCACCCGCCTCCAGTAATACCGACAAGCCAGCCTCCTAAGGAACAGTGGCAGTAGATCTGACGGTGTGGCCAACCTCTACGGCGCTGGACAGTCGGTTGCGCGCACCAGGCAATTCATGCCGACCGCCCGCAATCGGCCCAACAGCACTTCCCTCTCGAGCCCTCACCCACTGTGGGGACACAACATTTTGTTCTCCGCCACTAGCCGCTGGAGTTTACCGCCTCTTAGGGTGAAAGGGCTTACCGTTTACCCTGTCGGAGGCGCCCATCCGGTCCAGGTAGGGGGTGATGCCACCAAGGTGCAGCGGCCAACCAGCGCCCGTTAGCATGCACAAGTCCACGTCCTCCGCGGAGGCAACCACTCCTTCTTCCAGCAGAAACCCGATCTCTTCTGCCAGGGCGTCTTGGACGCGCTCGAGCAGCTGTTCCGACGTGGATGGGCAGTGTCCGAATTCCAATCGGCCTAGGGTGGATGGTGGGATGTGCGGGCAGCTGCCGTCGCGTCCGGTGGTCCAGAGCGAGGTGATGCCATGATCGATGAGTGTCTGGAGATTCGCCGAACGCGGGAACCGGTTGCCGAAGGCGCTATGGAGGGAATCGATCACATGCTGCGCAACTGGAAGACCAATCATGGCCAAAAGCGTAAACGGCGTCATCGGCAGGCCCATTGGCTTGAGTGCCTTATCCGCGACTTCAGCGGGGGTGCCCTCATCAAAGGCCCGCAAGACCTCCACCACAAGGCGCAGGAGCACACGGTTCACGACAAATGCCGTGGAATCGCGGACGAGCACGGAGGTTTTCTTCAACGTACGGCCCAGAACGAACGCTGTGGCCAGGACTTCATCGCTGGTCTTGGCTGCTTGAACAATCTCAAGCAAGGGCATAGCGGCGACCGGATTGAAGAAGTGAAATCCGACGACACGTTCCGGACGCAGGAGGTCAGCGGCCATCTCCGCAACCAGCAGCGACGACGTATTGGTGGCAAGAATACACTTCTCGGAAACGACAGACTCGACCTCAGCGAGTACTTGCTTTTTGATGGAGAGGTCTTCGAAAACCGCCTCGATCACGAAGTCCGCATCCGCCAAAGCGGCCTTGGACACTGATCCACTAACGAGATTCTTAATGCGGTTGGCATCTTCCGAGGAGATGCGCTTCTGGACAAACAATTTGTCGGCCTGGGCATGGACGTAACTTACACCTTTATCCACACGGTCCTGGTCGATGTCCGTCATCACCACTTGGACCCCCATCTCGCGGAGGAACAGCAGGGTCAGTTGGCAGGCCATGCGTCCCGCACCGACGACGCCAACCTTGTCCACACGACGGGCCAGAGCCGCATCTGGTGCGATCGACGAATTCTTGGCTCGACTCTGGAGAAGATCAAGAAACGCGTAGACGGAATCCTTGAACTGCGGCGTCAAGATGAGTTCGCCGAGTGCGTTGACTTCCAAATCCGCGGATTGTGCCTGGTCAAGACCCCTGCCCACTTCGAGAAGATCCAGCAGTCGACCTGGGGCCGGTGCGGCATTGGAGGTCTTTGACTCAACGATGGCCCGGCCCGCGGCTACGGCTTCGTCCCACTCTTCCTTGGAGGAGCCGCCAAACGAGGCCCGCCGTTGGTCAAGTTCCTGCCTGTCTGCGACGTCGGTGATGATGCCGTCCGCCCAAGCGAGGGACTTACTCAAGAAATCGGCATTGTCGAATATAGCGTCTGCAATACCAAGCTCATAGGCTGACCGGCCGTCAAGAACCTTATTGTTGCCCAGAGGGTTCTCGATCATCACCTTCACCGCATTAGCGGGACCGATGAGCCGAGGAAGTCGGTACACGCCGCCCCAGCCGGGCAGCAGTCCAAGGTAGGCCTCAGGCAGAGAGATGCCTTTTGCGTCCGTTGAGATTGTGCGGTAGCGGGCTGCCAGGGCAACTTCCAGGCCCCCTCCTATAGCCGCACCATTAATGAAGGCGAAGGTCGGAACGTCCAGAGCTGCGAGTGCACCGAACACTTGATGACCCAGGCGTGCCATAGCCCGGGCCGACTCCAGGTCCGTTATGCCTCTCAGAGCCTTTAAGTCTGCGCCGGCCACGAAGAACCGGTTTTGGCCGGTAATGCCAACGCCAGTCACTTCTCCGGCAGCGACCCGTTCCGCGACTTCTTGAAGCTGCGCTCGCAGTGCCTCCAGGGACTCGGGCCCAAAGGTGGCGGGCTTGCTGCCCTCACCGCCGGTCAACGTAATAAGAGCGAAGGTGCCTGCTCCAGGCAGTTGGACTTCTGTCAGATTCACGTTTGCAGAGAGTCTGCGGATGGGTTGGGCACCAAGATCACCGAGTAGAGGCGTTGCGCGGGTCGGCATTGTCATAATTCATTCCTAGCGTTGAGAGTCGCGACTAAACGGTCCAAGGGAGCGAGTTGTGGCACACCTTAAGGAAGAGCATCGCGGCCCACTGCAAAACCTTGGCGGGCGACTCGGCATCTGCAGCAGGGCAAACCCTGCCTGCGTTGTCGTGCACAAGGGCCAAGATATGGGGGCCGACCAGGGAATGATCGAGTGCTCCGCGCATGGCCCTTCCCCTGTGCCACGCAGATAATACTTGTTGCACAACTATGACCTTCAGCGTAGCCTTTTGCAAGCAAAGTCACTGAGGCCCTCACACGTTTAAGTGCCGAAGGCGCAACCTAGCGACCGACGAGCAGGCGCCGTTCTGAATCGCCCACCAGGTGGGTGCGACCATACTCCCCGAACATCAAAGAAATGTAGTCACCATGCCCTTGAGCCGGACAATGTTCAAGTCGAAAATCCACCGTGCTACCGTTACCCACGCAGATTTGCACTACGTGGGGTCTGTGACTGTGGACCTCGACCTGTTGGACGCAGCCGACATTCTGCCCGGGGAGCTAGTCTCGATTGTCGATGTCACTAACGGTGCGCGCCTGGAAACCTACACTATTGCTGGCGAACGCGGATCCGGCGTCGTCGGCATCAACGGACCCGCGGCGCACCTGATCCATGTGAACGACACGGTCATCCTTATTACGTATGCACACATGTCCACTAAAGACGCCCTCGAATATCTCCCCCGGGTGGTCCATGTGGATCAGCGTAACGAAATTATTCAGCTCGGCACGGACCCCGCCGAAAGTCAGATACCAGGGCTGACACGACCGCCATTCGCATTGCACTCCACGCCCGGGACTTCCCTTTGAAGCCCCGCGACAATTCCTCGGCTGGCTCGTCGAATGAAATGCCAAATCCGTATGGAACCGGCCCCAATCGCGGCGACGTAGATGCGCTGGCGTACCAAGAGAAGCGGGGCGGCAGGATACGCATCCACCACCTGCAGCAGGCGAAGGACAACGGCGAACGTTTCGCCATGCTCACAGCGTACGAACAATACACCGCAGAAGTTTTCGACCAGGTGGGCATTGAGGTGCTCCTTGTTGGTGACTCAGCTTCAAACAACGTGTTCGGGAATGAGACCAGCCTGCCAGTCACGGTGGATGAACTACTACCGCTGTGCAGGTCGGTTGCCCGTGCGGCCAAACGGGCGTTGGTAGTTGCCGACCTTCCGTTTGGCAGTTACGAAGTGTCTCCCGAACAAGCAGTCAGTACCGGTGTCCGGTTCCTCAAAGAAGGTCTGGCGCACGCAGTAAAAATCGAGGGTGGCAGCGCCTACGCGGAAACGGTCCAAGCAATGACTCACGCCGGCATTCCGGTTATGGCCCACATCGGCTTCACACCACAAAGTGAACACTCGCTCGGTGGATACCGCGTTCAGGGGCGAGGAGACAGGGCTCAAATGCTTATCGACGATGCTGTGGCTCTAGCGGAGGCTGGTGCTTTTTGCGTTCTTATGGAGATGGTCCCTGCCGTAGCGGCCGCCGCGGTTGATGCAGCCGTTAGGGTACCGACCATCGGCATCGGCGCCGGTAATGCAACTACAGGCCAGGTCTTGGTTTGGCAGGACATGGCAGGACTGCGCGCTGGGAAAATGCCGAGATTCGTCAAGCAGTACGCCAACCTGCGGTCTGTATTGGCCGATGCGGCCAAGGCCTATGGCGAGGAAGTACGCTCCGGGGAGTTTCCATCTCCCGAATACTCGTTTTAGCAGCGCTCAAACCGTTGAACTCGAGTCCACTCCCCTCCTTGCAATCCCGCACACCCCGAACTTCTAATGCAAAGGCAAAATCCTGCAGATCCGGCAGAAAGATTGATGCCAGAGTACGCCGCTTAACATGCCGTCGCGAAACATTCCATTTCGATAAAGAAGTCCTCAACTAGCGGAGGTGCTTAGGGAATAATGGATACAATTCCAGGCTGTCGTTCGTGTAGAAATGCACCCTGCGGTGCTTGCAGGCGCTCGGCGGCGAAGTGTCTATTCTTCGTTCGATGGGCCGCTACACGGCCGGACTAACCAACCGGCCGGGGCAAGGCGAGTATCTCCGTCTTAACCCCTCCGACGCCAGCACTCGACGGCGATCCCCTTCAGACGGGAGCTCGCGCCAAGAGCCTCTACCGTTCAAGCTCACGCGCCGCTGCCAAATGCCCAGAAGGCAACCCTTTCCTCCTACAGCAGTTCCGGCGTGGCGGCGCGCCCATGCTCCGACAGATTTCGTAGGACCCCAGCTTGCCGCCGCCTGCCGCCTGCCGCGCGAACGCGGCCTGCACCAGTGCGCGCTGACGTTGACCAGGCGGCGCGCCGGGGCGCTTGAGGACCAACCGCAGCGGCATTCAGTCCGGCCGACGCGCGGATTGGAAACGCCAGTGTCAGCAGCAGGCAGGTGGACGAAATTGCAGGCTCCCACGAACAGTTCCAAATCACGAACTCCTGACAGGAAGTCGTTGCCTGCTGGACCCTTCCGATTCGGGAGCACCCGCAGGGGGGCACAACGGGTCCTATTGAGTCCCACACCGCCTGATGCACAAACATGAGCGCCCCTACCCTGAAATCAGGATCATGCCTCGGGCACTGCTAAACCAGCATGTTCTACCTCCCTCGTTCGGCTGTCACCCGCGCACAGCATGCGATTATGTCCGTCGTGCCCAGAGTCTCCCGGTCCTTACGAGCTCAGCAGATTGATAGAGAGCAGGAGGCTCGTGGAAAGGCCATCCAGTTGCGAGCGAGTGGGCGGCCTTGGGCGGCTTTGATGCTACTGAATGGGGTCCGGGCGTCCTGGACTCAGTTCATGTCGATACATTGAGACCAATGCTGCTGCGCATGCACTCATTCTCAACTAACGTCCCCGTGCCCCTCGGACGGCTGGATAGCCGGCCGAGCGCACTTTGAACTCCTAGATGCGCCTTCCGCCCTCGTTATCCGAATTAGCAACTGGGGTGAGAGGCATTTCCGCAGGATCGAGTAGGTTGTTGGTGTCCTGGGTGTCTACGAGCGACTTTGCCTCTTCCGTTGTTTCCACATTGGGCATGGACCCGTTTAGTGGTTTCCTACTTGTTTCTTTGAGGAAAAGGACGGAGATCAATCCCACGAGGGCGGCGCCCATGAGGTAGTAGGCGGGCACCATTTTGTTCCCGCTAACTCCGATAAGCGCCGCAACTACCAGTGGAGCTGTACCGCCAAAGGCAGCATTTCCGACATTATATGCAAGCCCAAGAGCGCTGGAGCGCGACGGTGTCGGGAACTGCTCAGGCAAAGAAGAAGCGTAGCTCGAGGAAAAGAGGGTGGCACAGATCATGATGAAAAGTGTTCCGAGCTGAGCGCCCCAAAGCTGGCCGGAGCCCATCAGGATGAACGCCGGAACCGGAAGCACGACGCCCAGGATGGCGCCGCTGAACAGGATCCGCTTCCTGCCGATCCTGTCCGAGAGCGAGGCAAAGAACTGGGTTGCGAAGGCCGCAAGAACGAACAGGGGAAAGATCACAAGGTTGCCGAGAGCTCCCTGGAACCCGAGCGTCTGGTTCAGATACGTGGGAGTGAACGATGTCAGGGTGTAAGCAATGACATTGCCGGCGGCCGCGACCCCCATGACGGGCAGGATGAAGCGCCCGTGGGCCCGAATGACCTGCAGGATACCCGGATTTCTTGCCAACTCACCGGTTTTCCGGGATGCTTCAGCCCGCTCTTTCAAGACGGCGCTGAAAGTCGGTGACTCTTCGATCCTGTAGCGGAAATACAGGGCAATGGCGGCAAGCGGCCCGGCGATGAGAAACGGAATACGCCAGCCGAAGGACTGCATCGCGTCCTGACCAAGGTTTAGCTGTAGAACAGCTACCAAACCGGCTCCAACGGCGAATCCGAGGTAACTTGAGCCCATGAATCCAACATAGAAACCCCGTCGTCGATCCGGGGCGTATTCGCTCAGGAACGTCGCACCGCCGGTGTACTCGCCGCTGGCCGAGAACCCTTGCAGCAGTTTCAGGACCACGAGGAGCGCCGGGGCCCATAGCCCGATGACGGCGTAGCCCGGGAGCAGACCGGTAGCAAACGTAGCGACCGACATCAGCAGCAGCGTGAATGTCAGGACTTTCCGCCGCCCAATCCTGTCACCCAGCCATCCGAAGAAAACACCGCCCAGCGGTCGCGCAACGAACGTTACTGCGAAGGTGCCATACAGGTACAGAGCCTGGACTGTCGGGTCGGCCTGCGGCAGGAAAACAGGGCCAATCACGGTTATGAGGTAGGCAAATACGCCGAACTCATACCATTCGATAATGTTTCCGACGACCGTTCCGGCGACAGCGCGCCTTAGGGCGGCCTTGTTGACAATGCGGATGTCGCTTAGTGTCAAACGTCGCTTGCCAAGCCGGACGCCGGTGGCATTCCCAAAGCTTTGCTCTCCAGTCGACATTGGTATCCTTCGTTGATTTGCTGATGGTACGTGAGGGGGTCGCGATGGATCGCAGGTCAAAAGCCGCGGGTCTGCATCGGCAGGAATACCTAAGCAGCTATTTTCGGGGTGAACCATAAGACATTCGCCAACTAAATACCCGGAAGCTTGTGTAGCCTCCGATCCTGAGCCAGGGTGCCAAATGACTCAACCCCTGACGGCAACACTGATAAGGCGAGCCAACTTTCCTGTTCCGCCGATGGCTAGCACGCTCAAGGATTACGTCGAGGGCGGCGACTAGTCGTTTGCCTGCAGTCCGAATCAGTACGCACGTTTGGGCGGTCTTCTCAATTGCTGCTTCCGGGTTACGCCCAACGACGACGATCCGGCTTATGCCGTCTCGATCCATTCACACAGGCGGCCGAGGCCTTCACGGATATTGGTGACGTCGATGCCTGAATAGGCGAGCCGGATGTACTGCCGGTCTTCGCCGTGTTGGCGCCGGCCGAAATGTTCCCGCGTACAGAAGGAAACGCCGGTCTTGCGCAGGGCCTCGGTGGCGAAAGCGCCGACCGCGGTGAAGCCCATCCGCTCCATGACTTCAGTGACGTCAGGAAACAGGTAGAACGTGGACTGCGGCACAGCGACGTGCATGCCCGGAACGGCGTTCACCAGATCGCAGGCAGCGTCCCGGCGTTCGCACAGGATGTCCAGCATCTGCTGTACCGGCTCCTGGGGGCCGCGGAGTGCTTCGATCCCGGCCCACTGCACGTAGTGCGTGGTGCAGGACTCGTCATTGGTGTTGAGCGTGCCCAATACCCTGGCAATCTCGAGCGGGGCAACAGCGCAGCCTAGGCGTGAGCCGGTCATCGCGAATTTCTTGCTGAAGGTGTAGAGGATGACCGTGCGCTCGGCCATGCCCGGGAGCGATGCGATCGACTGGGAGACCCCTTCGTACCGGGTCTCGAAGTAGGCCTCGTCGGAGAGGATCCAAAGGTCGTGCTCCTGGGCGATCAGCGCGATGGCCTCGCGCTCCGCGGCGGTGGACTCTGCCGAGATCGGGTTCTGCAGGTCGTTGTAGATGATGGCGACGGTGTTCTTGGTGATCGATGCCCGCACCTGGTCGAGGTCGATCGCGAAGCCCGCGTCAGTCGGCACGTAGCGGTAGGGCACCGCGTTGCCGCCGAGGTACTCGATCTGGGATTCGTAGATGGGGAAGCCCGGGTTGGGATAGAGCACGTCCTGCCCGGGGTTCAAGACAGCCTGGAGAAATTTGGTGATGACGGGCTTGCCGCCCGTCATTACAACCACATTGTCCGGGGAGAAGGTGATGCCGCGGCGGGAGCCGAGGTCTTCGGCGAGCGCTTCTCGCAGCTGCGGGATGCCGGGGCCAGGGCAGTAGCCGGTGTAGCCGTCGGCGATCGCCCTGTTCATGGCCTCCACGATGTGCGGCGCGGTGGGGATATTGATGTCGCCCAGGTGGAAGGGGTAGACGAGGTTCCCCTGCGCCTTCCAGGACGCCGCGGCCTGCGCGACGCTGAAGGCAGTTTCCGTGCCCAGCCGTTTGAGACGGTGCGCGAGTTGCTGCATAACGTTCTACTCCTCATCGATATGAAATTGACCGCTTCGGCTTCCACCTGGACTGGCGCCCCTGCCGCCTCGGAGACGTCCAAATGAGGCTGAGTCAACCTAGATGGAAACACAAGGGGGGGGCGAACTACGTCCTAAATGTTAGGACTTGGCAGTCCCGGGGCGCCGGAAGCGGTTGTTGTCAGCCGAGGCGTTCATGCCGTGCTTACCCCCGCTTCGGGGCGTTGCCAGTGTAGAAGAGGCGCGCCCCGGCATCGATCGGGAGTTCGATCCCGTTGACGAACTTAGCCGCATCCGAAGCCAGATAGGTGATCGCCGCAGCGACGTCCTGCGCCTCTCCAAACTTTCCGCCCGGTAGGCGTGACAGGAACCGCTCGGCGATCTTCGGATCAGAAGAAGCACCAGGGACGGCGATCGGGCCGGGACACACCACGTTAGCGGTCACTCCGTATCTGTACGCCTCGAGCGCGATGGTGCGGGTCAGTCCATTGAGGCCCGACTTGCTGGCGGCATATCCCGGAGCTCCGTGAAGGCCCGACAGAGCCACGAAGCTCGAGACCCCGATGATGCGCCCCCAGCTTCTCTCGATCATCCCGGGAAGAGTGGCACGCGCGCAGTAGAAGGCACCGCTGAGGTTGATCGCGATCTCCCTGTCCCAAGCAGATGGTTCCATCTTTGCTGCCGTGCCGTGGTTGTGCTTGAGGCCAGCATTGTTCACGAGAATGTCGATGCTGCCAATTTCCGCTCGAACCGACTCGACTGTGGCAAACACGGCATCTGCGTTGGCTACGTCGAGCACGCGGGAATGCACATCAAGTCCCTCGCCCCGCAGCTGCTGAGCAGCCGCCGCGACCTCGGAACGCACGTCGCTGATGACCACGACGGCGCCATGGGCACTCAACCACCGCGCGGTTTCCAGGCCGAGGCCGCCCGCGGCACCAGTGACGAGAGCCACACGCCCCTGCAGAGAGAACGCGTCCGTGAAGCTATCCATATTCATGCTTGTAATCCCATCCAGGAGTGAGGTCTGCTCTGTGGGCTGTACCCACTAGATGACGGTGGACTCGCGTAGCGTGAAGGAGCAGCTCGCCGTCCCATCGTGATCAGTCGGGCAAGATCGCCGCGCCGGACACCGGAATCACTCCGATCTCTCCAGCCAGATGTGAAGACGACATAAGACCTGCGCATCTCGTGGGGGCCGTGGCCCACGACCCCCGCACCCGGGTGCCAGGAGATCTCATCAGACAGGAACGCGTGGAGTGTGTGGGAGTTGTCCAGGCTGACCTCTCCAAAGGTGGACGGGACCGGGCCAGGCGGCGTGACGCCCGATCACGGCGAAGCTGCGCAGCTCTCCGCGCGCCTCGAATTTGGACTCCCCGATCTCATCACGAGGTGCTCCAAACCGCGCACAGCCGAAATATTGACGTGGGCGGCCTCGCTCACCGCATCGTCGACACCTCCACCCAGTCAGCAGGACCCCGCGCTCCGAGTTCTCCCACGACGGCATGGGCCCGTTGGCCGAGGCACCCGCCTCACCCATGGCTCGTTCACGTGGCCTCACTGCGTCTCACCTCTCTGCGGCGCTTACGAGCGCCGGATTTACGGATCCCTATCTGGCGTCATTGCCAAGACGGGTAAATCTATCGCTTCGCCGTTGTTCCACAAGCCGGAACTGCGTTTTGTTGTGTGGTCCAGTCTATATTGTCCTTTGTCGCGCATGCACGTCAAGGGGGTGAGATTGACACGACGATGCGAGAGCACGATGGCAGGACTCAGCCTTCCGTGGTCAAGTCCGGTGGAGTTGTGAGTCTGCGCCTACGTCCTCAGCCAACGAGTAGCAGCCCGCCCTAGCCGCAGAGGCAGGTCCTGTGGGTGCGGGTCGGGGTGGTGAAGCATGGACCGCCGATTCTTCCTTCGGGCCAGGTGGTCCGGGATCGGCCGGTTTTTCAGTAGCAGCGTGCGCCCGCTGGCGGTCCCGGTGGTGCGTGGGCCAGCCGCGGTTGGTGTTTCGGGGACTGAGGGGGTTGGGCTTGTCAGTTGGCCTCATCGACGGTGTGTGGGCGAAAGACGCGGTTCAGGTCACCACCATTGGGGGCCGCTATTGCCTGTTTCTGTTCGGAACTCCCTAGGCGGTGGTTGCGATTACTCCTCTAACCGACCGTCAGCTTGTGGCACACCCTTACCCTGACGTCACAACCCTCTGCCGAGGCAGGAATTGGCTTATTAGGCAGAGCTTCCGCTTGCTTTCTGACACCCAGCCAGCGGAGACACGTAGCTTAGTTACCGCAGCCCATGCGCACCTGCCCATGGACTATTTCGACCTTGTGCGAGCCGGCCCAAATCAATCCCCTTCCCCTTGAACTGTCAGAATGGGGACCGAGAACATCGTGACCGTTATCAACGAACTGCAATTTCGGCCTTCTGCAGGCCAGGACCTTCGGGCCGCGCATACCCAATTAGCCCGCGGACAGGCTTGACGAACCCGACCCGGACGCCGTCGTGGTGAGCGGTCCAGATTGCGTTAGGTGGTCCGGCTTTGACGTATCCGTACTCGCCCTTGGTTGTCTTGGGGTCCCTGTACGTTTGCATTCTCAGTCACGTGATTTTTGTTCTTGTGCCCATTGGGCAGAGTCCTGGTGCTTCGTAGCCTTGTCCCATACCGCTTGATCTGCAACACAGAGGTGAGATTCAACGATGAAGCGCATCACACTGTTTTCTGACCGTGCCGCTCGCGTGGTAGCCACCGGCTCCCACTGCCCAGCCACGGGACTTTGGAGCCCGGAAGGGGAACCGCAAGTGGTTCAGCCCTTCTCGGAAGGGCACGTTTTTCCTGCCTACAACGGTATGGCCACTACATGGCGTCCCGCGGCCGAGACGCCATAAGAGCAGCGAAGTTGACCTTTAGCTGATGCCCGCGGCTCATGCGGCTCCTCCAGATAACTCAAGGGGGTCTGGATGGAGACATCGTTGTGGACCCGTTGATCGGGCACCTCTGCGAAGTCGGGCATGGCGCCAAAACATCCCTCGAGGTGGTCAACGCCCTGAGCGCGCAGCCACCATCGTGACCAGGCATCGCGGCGATGGAAGCGAGGCCACCGGCGTGGTAATCCGCTTCAACGGCAAGTCATGGCAGCCGGACTAGATTGGCCGGGATGCTTGGCGCCTCCCTGCGGTAGCCATGTTACTGCCGTCGCCCGAGCACCGCCGGCAAATCCTATGTCTGCCTGCCGTACAGACCAAGGGCGACCCGAACAACGGACTGGACCCCTGGCTCACGACGATCAGCACCCCCCACTGTGGACCGGCACGCCCTGACCGTCCCCTACGTCGGTGAAGCCATCAGGGCCATCCGGCGGCCGCTGGTCCCGAACACCCTCATGTACGGGGCCCAGCCGTCCTGGTCATCGGCATGCTGGTCGGTATCTGGCGCAAACTACCGGAGAAAACCACCACGGGCATCAATGACTAACGGACGAGCCCTGTTTGGCCCCCAGGTGATACGAACCCTCGCCTGCAACCTCGGCAATGAAGACCTCGTGTTTGGCTTCCTGTCCGACTACTTCGACCTGCTGCCCAAACGGAAAGACCGCATCATCAACGCCATCAGGGATGACGACTAAGAGGCGGCGATGGACGCCATCCTCAGCCTGAATTTCACCTCCGCCATGGTCGGCGCCCAAGACACCTAAGACAGGTGCAAAGTCCTGCAGTCCCTCGTCGCCAAGGGCCCCTCGAATCCGCCAGTCACGAAGTCACCACACTGGGCCACTCGGTCGACCCTGCTAGCAAAAAGATTGAGCCGCCGGGGCACCTGAACCGAATGATCGGTGCGGCTCGGGCAATGGTCGAGGAGGATTTCTCCACGGATGCTCGCTGGGAAACGGCACCGACGTCCCTCAGCCCTCTTTGACGTCTGATCCGGCCTCTATCCGCTTAGGGACAGCTCTAAAACTACCGGCCCGTCTTAGGTGGCTTGTTGGGCGAGGGTGTGAGCGAGTCGGTGCCTGTTTCGATGGCCCGTTGAAGGTGAGCCTATCGACGATGGCCGCCCAGAGGCGGGGCCCGGCGAAGGTTTTTTGTCCAGCCGGAGAAGGATTCGTCGCTCCCGAGGCAGACCGCCAGATCGTCGACTTTCCGCCGGCTCGCCAATTCGGCAAAGGGCGCCGAACTGCTCACCATCTGCGGTCTCGGGTTTGGAAGAAGCGGCCGACTTTCTTGGGCCGGCCGCTTCTCGTATGCTTAGTTCAACGCAGGCGTCAGAGGCGTAGAGCCGGTACTCTTGTTTGCCGTCACTGGCGGCCGATGTTGCTGAATGTCGCTGGCTTCGTGCGGCGGTAGATGATGGCCATGACAAACCCGAGAACAAATAGGCCCAGGATCAGAGCCATCAGAGCGGTGGCGAGCACCGTCGATCCCCCAACCAGTGAAGCGAAATTCACGGCCGCCAGCGTCAGTCCGGTGCCCAGCCCAATGATCCCTAGAACCGGGAATACGACCCTGCTCCATGCGGTGTGGCGTGCTCCGTGTTTACGAAGGTACAGCGGCACAGCGATACTGGCGATGAAGATTACCGCCAGAATCACGAAGCTCGAGATTCCGAGGGCTGCAGTGTAGAGGTCCAATGGTCCCAGCCCAACGATGGCCGCGATGAGATTCATAAGTAGGCCGGCGGCGCTCGTTGCCATGGAGGCCAGGTAGGGCGATCCGTGGCGTCGGTGCACTGTGCTGAGCTTGCGCGGAAAGATCTTGTCGGCACTGAGATTGAACAAGTAGCGCGCGGTGATATTGTGCCCGGCAAGAATAACGGCAAAAGTACTGGTGTTGACCAGGATTGTCGCCACGTCGGAGAACACGGTGCCCCCGAACTGCACGAGCGTGCCGGTCATCGACCCCGTCGGATCAGCGACGGCGAGTTCGACTGCTTTGTCGATGCCAAGTGCGTTGATAAACCCCAGCGATGACACGGCGTAGATGGTCATCGCCACTGCAATGACCGCGAACGTGACGCGGGGAATGACGCGGTTGGGATTCTTGACCTCTTCACGGAACAGGACGGTGACTTCGAAGCCGCCGTACATGCCGAGAGCCAAAAGCAGGCCAGAGCCGAAGGAACCATCGAACCAGTGGGTCGGGAGAAGCGGGGCCAAAGAGATGCCGGCGTGGTTGGCTCCGCCGTTGACGAAGACGAAGAAATCGTACCCGACAATGATGATGATCTCGAGAAAGAGGAAGATTGTCAGGAACTTCGCGGAAAGCTCGATGTTGAAATAACCAAGGACCGCGCTTCCGGCCCAGAAAACGGCCGCCCATACCCACCACGGGAGATCAGGACCATTCATGGTGGTGTGTACAAGTTCGCCCAGAACGATACCACCGAACGGAAGGGTTCCGGCATAGACGCAGAAGTAGCCGAGCAACGCGACTAATCCGGATCCCAGACCGACTTCCCGTCCGAGTCCAGCCGTGATCATCGAGTAAAAGCCGCCGGGTTTCGGCATAACCTTGGACATGCGGGTGAACCCCACCGCAAAACATCCAAGGATGAGGCCCGCCACCACGAATGAGATAGGCGTCCCAAGGCCACTGCCGGTGGCGACCATGATCGGGATAATGCCGATCACGACCACCATGGGGGCGTTGTAAGCCATCACACTGAAGAAGAGCCCTAAGCTGCCCATCTTGCCGGTTAGATGTGGCCCTGACTGCGGCGCCCGTTCGGTCGCCAGTTGTGTTGTAGTGCTGTCCATAACCACTGCCTTCTTGGTAAGTAATCTAGGGTTCCCGGGCCGCCACCGTACTTCGAGCCTTGGTCGCCCCCCCTCTCGCGACCAACCAGACGGATCTCGGATTGCTTGTGGCCACTGTGCAGCCTGCGAAGTTTCACGACGTTCTGATCGAGTGTTGATAGATGATGCCAGCCGGGCTGAGCAATTTGGTACTAGAAAATCCGACAAACCCGCGTTGGCCCCCTTGGTAATCTTCCAGAGGCAACAGCTCTGCAGACTAATGCCAGTTCAACCCGGAGGTCCGGAACTGCACGGCTACTTCCGCCATGAGGTTTCCCAAGCCCAGGTTTGGCTGTAGAGCGCGGGAAACTCGACCCGAACGATACGTTCGCATCACAAATTTCTCGCGACGTTCCCGCCACAGTGCTTGTCCTTGTCCGTGGCCCTCACCGAGGCATCACTGCCTCTGAGTACCCGGGACCACCATCGAGTGCCCGCCAGGCTGGTCTGTTTGCCGCAGGGATCAAAATTGAATCTTTGGTAAGCCACGTGCGGCGACGTAGCCGATGGACTAACCCCTATCAGGCAGGCTCTTCAGCGCCGCCTTTTGGACCAAGGCCCCAGACGCCTTAATGACCGCTACGGCCAGGCACAGCCCTGCTTCAATGAGTCTCCAGTGCTGATGAGGTTGAGCATGGGCTCGATGGCCAAGCCACCAGACAACACGAGAATTGGATCCTCGACCCCCAACAGGATAAGCATCTTGACGTTCCGGCCCGTTCACCGCCGTCTCGTATCGTGGACCGAGGCTGAGCCTACGGGGGCGGCGGAGGGTCGGCCGCCCGCGGGCTTAGGACAATGACGCCCGCAGATTCTCTTGGTTCAACGGCGGTGGTTGCTCCCGCTCTAGCCATTGACAGCCCCGGGCCCCATTTATTTCTACCGCCGCGTCTAAAACTCAAACCTGACAGCTATCCGGGCCTGCAGGAGCACTGGCCGGAGATGATGACGTCGGAGTCGAGGGTTTGTTTCAGCGACAGTGGACGCATCGGCAATGGGTTCCCTGCTTACCTGCTTGAGAGTTGGTGCCAAGATAACTATATGAAGCCGCGCCTCTTCGACCTCAGCTCCACATGGCTACTCCCCGCCTCGCCCGAAGAGGTGTGGGCCGTCATCGCAGACACCGATATGAGTTGGCCTCAGTGGTGGCCGCACTGCACTTTCGCTGCGCCGTTGGAGCGAACCGAAGCGGCAAGCGCTGGTCAGGATGAGATCCTGAAAGCCACCACAGCCCATCTCAACTTCAAGGCGTTCCTCGGCTACACGCTCACCATCACGATCCACCCCACAAAGGTCCTCGCACCGGGTGAGATAAAGTTCGATGCCGGCGGCCATCTGCAGGGCACGGGCAGAGTAACCCTTGTCCCGCAAGAACAGGGCAAGACGACCCGTATGGACATTGAGTGGCGCGTGCGGCCTACACAGCGGTGGATGAATGTGCTGACACCGATTGCCG
Organism: Arthrobacter sp. ISL-85; assembly: GCF_018613675.1. Lineage (GTDB taxonomy): Bacteria > Actinomycetota > Actinomycetes > Actinomycetales > Micrococcaceae > Arthrobacter. The sequence goes on from NZ_JAGGPQ010000026.1 coordinate 39,161, forward strand.
CTCCAGCTTTCAAGGCAGCACACGCCCTGATGATGCGGCAGGGGGAAAAGGGCTTAGAGCAAGCACTGCCCAACAAAAGGATAAGAAAACCTGCGTAGACCCGTCTACATTCGCCTAGTCAGGCCGCGGCAACAGTTCTACGATGTAAGCAAGTTAGCCGAGCTGGGGAGCTTTAGCAGCCCACAGTTCGACCGTGCAAAAGCAGCCACTAAGAACGGGGGGCCACGGTGAACCTTCATCCCACCCTCGCGGAGAGCCTCCGCCGCCAGGAGGCCCCCTCCCCGAATGATTGGGAAGCTACCTTCCGCACCATGGTCCTTTACGACCTGGCGACAGATATGGAGCTTGGCTTCTTCCTCTCGTACTACCGGAATTTTGCTATCCCAAGCATCGCGGCAACTCTCTGCAGGAACGGCGAAATCCAGGAGCGTCCCATGAAGCGCTCCTATGACACTGCCATCGTCATCTACGAGCTAATAGCAAGCGGCCTCGATAGCGACCGGGGACAGCAGATGGTCGCCCTACTAAATCGCGTTCACCGCAACGTACCCGGCGGCCCAGACGATTACCTCTACGTCCTCCTGACCCTGTTAGTCGTCCCGATCCGGTGGGCCCAGAACCATTCGTGGCGCCAGCCCACAGGAGCCGAGCTGGCAGCTGCATCCCGCTTCTTCGCTGAGCTGGGGTCCCGGATGAACATACACGGAATGCCTGGGACCTACGCCGAAGCGGAGCGATTCTTCGACCAATACGAGGCAACGCATGTCTCTCCATCGTCTGAAGGCCAAAAGTTGATGGACGCCACCGTTCAGGTCTTCCAGAGCCGTCTGCCGCTTCCCCTACGACCGTTTGCAGCCCGGCTGATCAGTGCGATGCTGGCTGATGCCCGCCTTGTGGACGCCCTTGGGCTCCCCAACAGCAGCCGAACATCGCGGGGCTCCTTGGCAACCCTGCTGGCCGTCCACAACGCCCTCCATCGCAGACGGCCTCTAAAGCGAAAGCCTCATTTCACTCCGGGAAAGGCGGGCTCATCTTTGTACCCGGGCGGCTACTCCCTCGACCAAATCGGCCCCGTCAATATTCCCGCCCCGTCAACCTTACGAAGCAATGAACTATCGTGAAGCTCGAAAAGTAGCCCGCAAGGCGGAGCAAGCTTTCGGCTTGCCCGACGCGCCAACGCTCCAGCTCATCAAAGACAAACTGGAACTGCAAAGAAATCGTCCCATCATTGTCGACGAACTGCCCGGCTTGTCCGGATCGGAACTTTGCGGCGTCTGGCTCATTTGCGCAGACCGGGACATCGTCCTGCATGCCCCCGTGAAGTCGGCCTGGCACCGGCAGCAGATCGTCCTTCACGAGTTCAGCCACATGATTCTCTGTCATGATCTCCAGGACAGTAATGCGGACCTCGCCGCGACCTTCTTGCCTGACCTGAGCGAGGACGTACTCCGCGTGCTCGGACGCAGCAGCTACACCGATGGCGCAGAACTTATGGCTGAAGCCTTGGCGGACCAGCTTGCAACTCGGATCATCAACGGCGACGTCGATGCCATGCCCGAGCCCTTGGCATTTCGCCAAGTATTCGGCTGATGGAAGCGGTCCCTGCCGCCGCACTCTGGGTCCTGACCATCCTTAGGCTTCCAACAGCGCTCGATGCACACCGGGGAAGCGTCTTCCGCGCCACTATCCTCGCCGCAATCGCCTGCACCCTTTATGTTCCGGCGGTCTACTACACCGTCGATCCACTGCTAGGCGGACACAACCGCGTCGGGCTGGTTACCCTCCTGTCCCTGCTACTGGGGTTCTGGCAGTTTCGCACGGCGATTCTTCTCGCAGCGGTTACAGATACAGAAGTACGACGGCGGCAGCTCGCCTTGGGCAGGTTCGCTGCTGCCGCCGTGTGCAGCACAGTGACGGCCGGGTTTCTCACCAGCCGCGTCGATGACACTGATCCCAATCTGCCCCTGACCTACGCCGACCAGCCCGGGATGGCAATCTTCCTCTGGACAGGCTCCGCTTTCATCATGTGGGTCTGCCTCGACATAGCCCGAGTCTGCCGCAGCAACGTCCCGCACATGCATGCACCGGCCTTCCGGTCGGCATTCACTCTTATCGCAGGGGGATGCGTCCTGTTCGCCCTCGTCCTACTGGACCGGCTGATCTACGGAGCTGTCATTGCAGCTGAAGGCGCCGACAGTCAAACAGCTGCCGCCCTGACAAGCTTTTACTGGATTGGAGAGACGGCTGCTGTGCTCCTCGTCAGCCTCGGACTACTACTCCCCCGTCTGGCAGGGCGCCTTAGGCAGGGGATCTTCGCCCTGCAAGCAAGGCTGCTTCTCATGAAGATCAGTCCAGTCTGGAACGATGTGACGAACTGTCAGCGTGAGCTGATCCTGCAGGACCGCCGCGCAGCCTTGCTTGTACTCTTCAGCCGACATGCTGAAACCCAGCTCCACAGGCGCCTCGTTGAAATTCGAGATTGCGAAATGGCCAGCCCTCAAGCCCGCGAGCGCCTCAACGCACACCACCTATGGGTAGTCGAACGCGCCGAACTCTTACTCGAGAGCCGCTCGGCAACCCGCCTAGCTCGATAAGGTCCAGTCTTCACACCTCTGGCATCCAAGGCGTCAGCGTCAGGTGCCATCACGGCCAGTCATGTCGCCCCGCCGAGACTTGCTGATGAATCAACGTGAACCAGAAGAAGTGCGAAGAGTGCCATGCCGGTTTCGAACCGACGAGAAGGAGCCAACGGTTCTGCTCCATCCGTTGCGCAAACAGACACCGGAGTCGTCGTCACCGGAACACCATCCGATCTTCCACAGTGCCGGCAACAACTTTGAGCTCGCCGCACCTCAAAGCGCAGTTGCAGGCCACGAAGCGTCGTCTGGAGTCCGAGAGGATATCCTGCGAGCGCCAACGGCAAGTGGTTCAGTCCAAGCTCCGCTCTCAAGCCGCAGAGATCGACCGGCTCGAAGCCGAGAGTTCGCAACAGCGGCTGAGCATCCACCTCCTCCAGTCGGAGGTCGCACGCCTTAAACGGGCTCAGCGGACTAATGTGCAGGATCTGGCCCACACGGCTGCATTGCTTGTCTCAATCTCCCGCGCCAAGGGAGTGGCTCTTGACGTGCGAACCTTGGACATCCTCCGACGGCGGGGCTGGGATCCAAGCAAACAGCAAGCAGGGGCACCGCGACTGTGACCATGTCTATCGCACGTCTGTCCGCCCAGTCGGGTCTGCGCTACCTGTTCAAGACGACCATGATGGATGACGTTTCCGTTTCTCCCCCGGACTCCACCATGTACTACATGAAGGCGCGCACACCCGAGGGCCGTTGGATTGGCGGCGGGCTAAACGGCATTAGCAAAACGCCAGGTGACGTCGTCACGGAAATCGACGCAAAGGCGGTTTTCGACTTGGCGATACATCCGCGAACCGGCACTCCCCTCGGCCGGCCACACGCCCAACTTGCCGCTGTCGAGAACAAGACCGGGCAATCAGCTCAACGGAACGCGGTCGTTGGCTTCGACCTGACGTTCAGCGTGCCAAAGTCGGTGTCCGTACTCTGGGCTCTGAGCCCCCGCAGCAAGCAGCAGCGGATCCTGAGAACGCACCACGAAGCGGTCGAGGCGACCCTTGCGTGGCTGGAAACGAACGTGATCCACACGAGGGCCGGCCGTAATGGCGTCGCCCAAATCGGCACGCAGGGTACTCTTGCTGCCGCCTTCGACCACTGGGAGTCACGCACCGGCGATCCGCAGCTCCACACGCATCTGGTTATCGCCAACCGTACGCAGCGCGTCACCGACGGAGCCTGGGTCACTATTGACTCCCGGGCTCTTTACAAAGCAGCCGTCGCGGCGAGCGAACACTACAACGGACTCTTGTTCGACGCCCTCCAACGGAATCTCGGGTGCGACCCCGAGATCCGCACTCCTCTCACCACAATGCGCAACCCTAGCCAACAGCTCACCGGAATCGATGAAAATCTCATCCGCGAATTTTCCAATCGCTCCCGCCTCATTGATTTGGAAACTGACCGGCTGGTGACTTCATGGACCGCAGAACACGGCCATCCCCCAACCACCACGACCATCATCAGGCTCCGCCAGCAGGCAACCCTTGCTACACGTGCACCCAAGCCCGAGAGTCCCGCACCGCTTCACCAACTCTCTGAACAGTGGCAGGCTCGAGCAATTGCCAAAGGTTTTCAGCCAGCTGACGTCCTCGCCCGTACCATCAAGCGCTCCCGCGTCGCCCCTTTTACCTTTGTGGACTTCACCCCTGACTGGACCTCCGCCGTCGCGACCATTGCCAGGGAACGGGTTGCCGCAAAACGATCAACCTGGAACCGCTGGAACCTGCTAGCAGAAGCGGAAAGAGTCTGCGCCCAAATCCGCTGCAGCACTTCATCTGACCGTTCCGCCCTAATCGATGCCGTCGCCACCACTGCCGAACAACAATCAGTGCCGCTAAACGGCTACCGCTATTGCCTTCCATCGAACGCTGGCTCGGACCTGCGGCTTAACCAGCGGAGCGTTTTCGACTTCCAGGGGTCACGCCTCTACACAGACACCTCAACGCTCGCTTGCGAGGACGCCATCATGACAGCAAGAAAGGACGACGGCGGACCCACTGTCCGCCCAGCAGTCATCATGGACTCGCTGGACGGCGCCCGCCAACTGCAAGTGCCGAGGCTATATGCCGATCAGCGCGCGGCCGTTGCCGACGTCGTCCTTAGCGGAAACCGGCTGGACGCCATCGTCGGCCCGGCGGGAACGGGAAAAACCACCACGCTGGGCACGGTGAAGGCAGTTTGGGAGGCAGAGTACGGGGCAGGCAGTGTCATAGGGCTGGCCCCGGCTGCGGCGAGCGCAGAGGTGCTGGGCCAGGAACTTCGCATGGTCACCGAGAACGTTACCAAGTGGCTGCACGAGTCGATGGGATACGGTGCTGCCACACGGGCTGACCGCTTCTTCCACATTCAGGAACTCCTGAGTTCGTACAAGTACAGCGACCGCCCGAGCATTGCATTTGCTCAGGAAGCTGCCCGGCTCGCTGCGACTCACCAGCGATGGCGCTTCCACCCGAATCAACTCGTCATCGTTGACGAAGCTTCCATGGTGTCCACCTTTCAGCTTGCTGCACTCGTGCAACAAGCAAAGGAAGCCGGTGCGAAAATCCTGCTGGTGGGAGACCCAGCTCAGTTGGACGCAGTCGACGCTGGCGGGGTCCTGGGCTGGCTGGATCGCCTAGGCATGACGACGCGCCTTAGCACCATTTGGAGATTCCATGAGGCGTGGGAACGCGCATCGTCCCTCAAACTGCGGGCAGGAGACTACTCGGCGATCGAGGACTACGAGCAGCATCGGCGGATCCGGCACGGCTGCTACCTAAGCATGCTGGACCAGGCGTATCTTGCGTGGCAGGCCGACAGGCGCACTGGTAAGTCGTCCATCCTGATCGCCGCTGACAACGAGACCGTCAACATGCTCAACGAGCGCGCCCGAGCAGACCTGGTGGCCCAGGGAGTTGTGGATGCAGAGCTTGCCGCTCACCTCACCGACGGCTTGCGGGCGGGTTCCGGGGACACCATCATCGCCCGCGCAAACAATCGCCGACTCATCGATAGCGAAGGCGAATTCGTCCGAAACGGCACGTTGTTTGACGTCAGAGCCGTCAACAAGCACGATGGCTCGGTTCTCGCAGTGCGGCGGGAGACTGGGGCAAGCGTCGCACTCCCCCGGACCTATCTTGAGACGTCCGTTGAGCTGGGCTATGCGACTACCGCCCACCGATCCCAAGGCCTCACTGTCGATACCGGGCACACGGTGATCACACAGGGTCGGTTGACCCGCGAGCTGCTCTACGTGAGCATGACCCGCGGCCGGTCCGGCAACTACGCATATGTCAGCCAAGGCAAGGACTCTGACCACCAGGCCGTCGATCCTTCGCAGCAGCTGCCCTGGCGCAGCATCCTCGGCGAGGTACTGGCTGCAGAGGGGACTGAGCGGACTGCACACGAGGTCCGCGAGGCAGAGCGGACGAAGGCGGACAGCCTTGAACGACTGTATGCCGAGTACGACTACCTCGCCCAGATTGCTGCCGGTGAGGACCTCAGACGCTGTCTGGGAAAGCGTGCCCCACGCACAGTGCAGGAACTAAGCGCGTCGCCATCGTGGGGGGCCGCAGTTGCAGTCTGGCGTAAGGCATCAGCACTCAGCCGTCACGGCGCTGAGCATGTCATGGAGCAAACTGTGCAGGACAGCCATTCAGTGCACGACCCCATAGCCCTCCTCAGCGCACGGCTTCGTCGCTACGCAAAAGGAACACCGACGACGGCGATAGACCCGTTGCGCGAATCGTTCCCTGTGCTGGGGCCCGGCTTGGCGGACATGATCGCCCAGGTCCGCGAACGCATCCGGCAAAGGATGGAATGTGTCACCTGGGCTGCCCTGACGCAGGATGCTCCCTGGAAGGACGAGCTGACTGCGGCCGTGGGTGCGACAGAATCCTTGCGCGGACTGATTCGCGAAGTTGCCCTGTTTAGGGACAGATGGGGAATTTCGGATTCTCACCTGCCGTTGGGAGCTCCCCCGGCGGACTACGAGTGGGAACAGCTGCACCAACGGGAAAGAATTCTGGAGGCAATCGAGAGCGCCGGAAACCGCCAGGCTGGCCCTCACCAAGAGATGAGTCCATCTGATATGCATCGATCCCAGCAGGTCGTCCTTACGAGTTCCGGCTGGCAGATCTAAGCTGATGTAGAGGCAAAACATTGGTCGTGAACCCAGCGGTGAAACCGAGAGTTGCGACAGCCGGCTTGGTACTGGCCAGCGTGGCTGTTCTATCCGCGGCTGCCCTTTCTCTGGTTCTCCTGCCCTCCGCCGGTGTCCCCTTCTTTGCAAAGTTAATGGCCGAGGCCACCTTGTTCGCGGCTGCACTGCTCACCGGATGGCATTGGTGGCGACGGAACAGGCAACGGCGGGCCTGGCTGGAACAGGCGACGGAACAGTGGAGATCCTTCAGGAATGCCAAAACGCTCGGCCGCACAACAGCGGAGGTAACGCTGGTCAGCGTTGACGCAGTACAACCCACGGGCTCCTGGGTCACAATCCGATGGAACCGCTTCAACCACACTCAGCGCGCCTGGCTGGAGTCGCTGCCGGAACCAATCTGGCCCGGATCAGTCCTGCTCATCTCCCCGGACGCTGCCCAAGTTATCCCTGGCGCGCCATGGCCTGACACGTACTTCATTCAGGCGGTCGATTGCTTGGCGTGTGCACCTGCCCAGGGGCGCCCGATGAGTGCCGTAATGCCATCCGCAGTGAATGCACCTGATATGTGAAGCTCCTCGCGCTGACCGGTCCCCGGGCAGTCCTCATTCGAACATATGTTCTATAGTTGTTGCGTGATCAAGTCCGGCTCTCCCGAAGACCTCGAGCGCATGATTGCCCGGATGGACGCTGAGTCGAGCCGTCCGATTGATGATCCGGCGCCTATTCGGGATTTCCCGAAGTACGGCCGGCCGTTAGTGTATGTCGGCGGAATCTATGGCAAGGCTGTTGGCTGGACCCACAAGTATGGTCTTATCGAGTGGCTGGACTCCGCCGACAAGTACCACATGGGTTGGGCTCACTCTTCCAGCATCAAGCGGGTGGAACCGGACGAGTGGAAGGGCAGTTCGCGGCTGTAGCAGGCACCGCGGTCCATCAGCGAGACAGCAAGACAATGGCCTGGTCCTCCACAGAAGGACCAGGCCATTGCCATGTCTCGCTAGCGGGCAAGCTCAGTAGGCCCACCCAACGACGCAGGGTCAGAGACTAACCTCATTCCGCGCCGGCTCGCCGAAAGGGGATACCGGCCCCTTGGTTGCGATGTTGTAGGCAGACTCCGGCGCCGCCTGCAGGCCAGCCTCTGCTGAAGCGCCCGGCCCAGCGGCACGCGCAGAACGCTGATATGCGGCGGTACCGAAGCGGAGGTCCGGGCCAATGGTCTCGGCGACTATCCGACGAGCCTCACGCCGCTCCCCATCCTTTTCGAAGGAACGGAATTCGAGTTCGCCCGAAACGGTGACGGGGTCGCCCTTCTTCAGCGAATTGGAGGCATTCTCGGCGAGCGCCCGGAACGCGGAGACATTGTGAAAAACAGGCTCACCATCATGCCAGGATCCATCTGGACCCTGAACGCGCTGGTTCACCGCAACGCGCAGTTTGGCGTGGGCCACCCCCGACTCACCGTAGGTCAGATCCGGATCTGCCACGAGGTTGCCGGCGATGTTGATCGGTATTTTGGTGCTCATATCGTGCGTCCTTCCTTCGCGGACGGGGCTTTCCCATCCCACGCTCTATCGGCTGGCCTCATGGCCCAGAAATTTCGAGACCCCGCGGCGGTCCCTCTGCCGGAGTCAGCCCCGCATATGTCTCCTGGCCTTCAACTTGCGCGGAGGCTTCTGCCGGCGGAACCTTCCCACCCAGTCCTGGCGGATCGGTCGCTTCGAGAATTTCCTTGCTTGCTGACGTGACGCGGCCGAGCACCGACTTGGCAATATCCACCCGCGAGGCCGGCGGCTTTCCGGGGGTAGCTCCGGCTGCTGACTGCTCCGCTTCGATAACTGCATCAGCCCAGCCGGACAGATAGCTTGCTGATTGAGGCCCTCTATCAATTCCGTGCGCCTTAAGCACCGTGTAGGCCACTGACTCCGCCTCGACTTCGGCCAGCCCGCGGTGGTCCACGCTGCTTCCATACAACTTGCCCACATTGTCGTTTGGCCCGTGAAGCAGAACGTGCCCCAGCTCATGCGCGAGCACGGCTGCGCGTTCCTCTGAGTTCAACCAGCCACCTACCTGAACGCGGTGCTTGGCAAAATCTGTGAAGCCGCTTGTGAGCCCGAACTGCGAGTCCGTGACATGCACTGAGAAGCCATGAGCGCGCGCAACGCCGGCCAGCGACTCCCACAGCCGCGGCACTTCGACTGGAGTGAGTCCAGCTGATCGAGGAACCAGCAGCGGGGCACCCTCGGTCTGGGAGACGTCGAAGACCGCCTGGCCCCGCCAGCCAATTATCAGCGTCTTCTTCCCCTCGTCAACCGCGCCTTTGGGAGCCTTGTCGTCAACAGGGACGCGGTGACGTGTGCCGTCAGGCAAGAGCACCTGGCGAACGCGGGCCGTCCTTGGGGCAATCACCCACAAAGCATGCTCACCGCGAAGAACAGTCCGCCCGTGCCGCTCCCATTCCTTGTAGCCGGCCACGAGCGTGGGCTCATCAGTACCGCGCTGTGCCATCTGCATCATCAGCAGGGCAACGTTCCCGCCGGAGTAGCGCCACAGGCTCGCGGAAGCGTCAAGGAGAACCTGCCAATGCGATGGCGACTCGACAGCCTTTTCAAGAATCGAGTGCAGTCCGTCCATCAAAGCAGCAACGCGCTCCTCCGGCGCCATTCGCCGGGTCTCCAACGCGGAGTTCAGGCCAGTGGTTGGGCTTGACGGAACTTCGGGTGCAGCGGCCACGACAGCCACCCTTCTGCTTCTTGGGCCGCAGCTAAGCTGCGCAGACACCGGTTCATGGTTGTCAGGTCATTGGAGCGACATGACTCAGAATTCGGGAACCAGTTGATGGGCCGCCTTGCACCAGTCGAGGAAGGCGGGGTCGTCGTTTGCAAGGATGCGCGGTGCAGGTTCCTTGTGCGTCTGCAGTCCGACGCATCCGGCCGTCCTGGTGTGTGTCCTCAGGCGTTCGACGGCGTGTGGGAGCCTTTCATGGAAGGCGAGCGGTCCGAAGCCGGGGTCGTCCGTCGTGTAGGAGGCCAGCTCCGCACGGTGCAGCGCGTACAACTCGGCCACGATCTCAGGGTGACGCCACCAGCAGTCCGGGACGACCGACGTCGTCAGTTGATATGTGGCGACAAGCCATCTCACCCATGCAAAAAGGCCACGCCAGGCCTCCTCTGATTGCTCTCTGGTCATCTCCCGCCAGCGGCGGGTCACGGATTTGGGCCCAGCCGGCCCGGCAAATGCCGACCTGAAAAGTTGTGCTGTGATCTCGTCGTCCCCAAAGGAACCTGAGGAGGGAACATCAAACTCATCGACGTTGTCACGGCTATGCATCAGGAGTCCCTTCGCTCTTCTGTTGACGCTGTTTGTGCCCCTCGGCCAACAGGCGCTCCATCTCAGCCTTCAGGCGGCGCAGTTCCCCCGCGTCCTTGCGCTTGTGCCATTCCAAAAGATCCAACAAAATGGGCCGCGTGCGCCGACCCAGCATGAGCGCCGTGCCAGCAGGGAGGCGTCGAATCTCGTCCAAGGCGATCACCGGACGGTCGCGAAGCTGTTCACCGTCCTGCCGGCCCTGTGACGACCAGGAACGCGTGGTGAGCGTCAGGCTGCGCTCGCCGAGCAGACCGGCGAGCGATCGGAGGTCGTGTTCGTCAGATCCGCCTCCGAAAACCACCTTGATAATGGCGGAGTCCCAGATTGTGGACGCTTCATCGACGGACCAGCCCGAACGGGCCTGGGAGAGGGATTGAAGGACGACGAGGGTGGAGATGCCGATGCCGCCGCCATCAGCCAGCGCCACGGGCAGGCCCGGCCAGGGAGCCAGGTTGGCGATCTCATCGAGTATCAGAGACAGGGGCGGCTCAAGCCGGCCGCCTGGTGAAACGAAGGCCATTTCGCGTGCCGCGCTGTCGATGTCGTCGATCAGCGCGGAAAGGTATGGACCGGCAGCAGCTGCGCCTGCCCGCGTGCCGATCAAATAGAGCGTTCCCCGATCCCGAATGAACGCCTGCGGGTCAAACTCCTCTGACTCGTCCTGCGGGTTCAATGCCGCCAAAACCTTCGGTGATGACAGCGGGGCAACCGCTGCCGAGACACCTATCCAGGAGTTCGAGGTATTCCGCGGGTCGTCTTCCAGGATTCCCATCAGGTCTGATTGCCAGCCAAGGGCTGCGCCCGGACGGCCCAGCACCTCGAGCGCCTCCCGGGCCAGCACGGGACTGGAGGACCAGCGTCGAAATGCAGCCACTCCCTCGCCGGACAATGCAGCAGCATGGAGCAGGCATTGGAGGACGATCAGCGAGCGCTTCTGCCACGCAGCGTTTTCGCCCTTCATCTCCGTGTCCGCGGTAATGACCAACGCTCGCCGGGTGGCAACGTCCGGGTCCTCGCATCCCCGCACCGGTGACCAGCGGAGCGACGACGGCAAACCTGACATACCCTGGGGATCAAACACCGTCACCGGGCGCCCGTCAGAAGCCCTTGCTTTCATGGTCACTACAAGGTTGTCCGCCCGAGTAGATGTCGTTACGACGGCACCGGGCGCATCGAGGATCGCATTGATGACCACGTAGAGGCCCTTGCCGGACCGGGGAGCACCTTGGATCACCATCGATTCTTCAGTGGAGACGTGGACCGTGACGCCGCGGGAACGTCCCAGGGTCCAGGACAGGTCCCGGACCGAAGGCTTCACCAGGCCCGGGCGCGTGAACTTCCCCCGCTTCTGAACCGCCCTCGCCCCAAAGTCGTGGATGATTTCGGCGCGACGGGCAACTCCCTCGCGGTTCAGGATGTCCTGCCGGAGCCACGCCCCCGACTGCTTCCACCGCCTCCACGCAACCAGCGCAGCCATGGCGAGCGCTCCGACCAGCAGCAGGGCCGGAGCCAGGATCCACCAGACGCTGTCCGTGCCGATTGCGCAGTCACCACGGCGGATGACTATCAAGTCCATCCGGTTGGCCAAAAGTCCGACGACGGCACCCGGGTTGAAGGGCGACGGCGGCAAGGCGCCGCAGTGCCAAGAGGTCGCGAGCTGCGCCGCGGCCTGAACCAGCGAGCAGAGACATACGTAAGCTGCCGCTCCGACGAGGGCAGCGGTGACGAGCGGATTGTCGCTGGCAGCCCGGGAACCCGCTGGCGGTCTCACAGCATCCTTTCGTCTGTCCCAAAAACGGCCAGCTCGTCCGTTGTCACCCGGTTGGCAACGATGAAGGAGCGGTTCCCGACTTTCCAGAGACCTACGCCCTTCGGAAGGTTCTCAACGTGCTCGCACTCAGCTTCCGTAAGGCCCAAGGCTTCCTTTGTAAGTCGCATGGCATCGTGCTTCTGGCGGTAAATGATCCTGGTATCTGCTTCGGTGAGGAGGCCCAGGGCTTTCTGCCGATGCCCGCTGGTACTGTCACCGATCTCGTTGAGGTCAGCGACCTTGTGCATGATCAGCAGGTTGGCAATGCCATATGTTCTGGCGAGGCGCCACTGCTCGCTCATCTTCGCCAACATGTAGGGATCGGCGAGCATCCGCCAACCTTCGTCGTACACGACGAGGCGCTTGCCGCCGTCCGGATTGGTGATTGCCGCCTCCAGCCAGGTGGCGCCACAAGCAGCGGCTAGCGAAAGGGCCTGCTCTGACGCTCCGATGAGGGCGGAGGTATCCATGACCATCATTGGGGCGTCCGCGTCGAAGGCTACGGTGGACGGAGCATCGAACATGCCCTCAAGATCACCGGACACCGTGCGCCGAAGGGAATGGCTGACGGCGGTTCCGCCCTCCACCCCGACGAGGGCCACCATCTCCTTGGACGGTCGCAGCAGATGGTCAAGCACCATGGGCAGCGTGGGGTTAGAGTTTTCCGCCATGGTTTCCATGAGGGCGATATCCAAGGCCGTGTGCTCGACGGGGCGGAGCGGCAGGCCTTGACGCATGAGGGAGACCAGTGCCACCAGGAGATAGCGACGCCGCTGCCGGACGACAGCCTGCCACTGTGCTTCAGTGAGGGCGCTCGACCGCGGCCCCGCATCAAGCGGGTTCACTCGTGCGGGACGGCCGGGTCCAACGGAGATGACTTTTCCGCCAACAGCTTTGGCGACGGCAACCCACTCACCTTTGGGATCGGACGCGACGGCGGCTTTCCGTCCCAGTGTTATGGACCGCGCAACGAGCGACTTCCCGCACATCGATTTGCCCGTGCCGACCGTTCCGATCACGACGATGGATGGTCCGCTGATGATTCCTTTGTCGTAAAGGATCCAGGGATCGTAGGAGAATGCTCCCGACCCGAAGACGTCGGTTCCGATGTAGGTGCCTTCGTGCCCCAGCCCCGATTCGGTAAGAAACGGGTAAGCGGCCGCGAAGGTCATGGTTGAAGCGCGGTGCGGCGCTGGACGTAACCGGTGTGGGCCACGGAGCGAGTTCGGCTCTTTGCTCCCCCAGTCACCCGTGAAGCCAAACTTCTGAAGTCCTGGCTGTTCAGGCTCTGACGGAGCAATCCGCCACCCGGACGCCCGCGATGCCGGCCGCCGTCGTGCTTTCCGCTCGTCCCGGTTCTTGCCCGACAGAACGTACTCGAAACTGCCATTGGTCTTGTTCATCGCAGTCCCCTTCCCAGTGGCAGGCCGCTCGCAACAAAAGCCGCCCATTGCTGTCCATAGAGAAGCCGCAGCTCAACGAATGCTCCTGCTGCCGCAGACTCAAGCTCCTGGCGGTGCCGCGCCAAATCCTCCAGTGAAGTCGCCGTCACCGTCATGTAAGCGGCCTGCCGGACGTCACCGTGGCCGGCGACAATCTCTTCCTCCCGCTGTGTCACTTCTTCCTCCTCGGCCCTTTGCTCACGGGTGAGCGGCCTGTCGAAGCGGGCGTTAATGCGTCGACGGGTCTCATGCGCTTCCTGGGCTGAACGGATGTCGCGCAGAGCCTCAGCGGTAGGTACCGCCCGAATAACCTCGGTGAAGGTGTGGCGGAATTCACCGACATAGATCAGGGGGTGAAGAAAGCCCGGAAAGACTTTCTGCCGCGGCCATTCAGCGATCCAGAACGTCTGATGAAAGCCGGAATCCGTCTGCAGGTACGTCCAGTGCTCCTCTACGCCCATTGGTCCCTGCCTCACGAGGTCACCCGTAGACTCTGCTGATGGTGCGCTCGACGGCGGCACTGCCGCCGCCTGCAATTTACCTGGAGGCAAAAGGGCGGGATCGAAAGCGCCGCGAATCATGGCAAGCAGCCCCGGCTCGCCGAACCATTCCTCGACCTTGACGTTGTGGGTACCCAGCGACGTTCGTATGGCCTCGACTTCGAGCCGCAGGACGTGTTCAAGGCCGGTGACGCCCCCGCCCGACTCCCTGATCCGCCGTCGCGCCCTGCTCGTGTCCAGGACAACCGCCACGACCAGCTCATGGCTCATAGCTGCGCCGGCGGCCCCCAGTAAGTCCTCGTACGCACGCTGGCCCCATCCAGCGTCTTCCTGGTCGTCTCGAGCCGGCAGGGCGTTCTCCCTGTAAAAATCCCAGAGTGCCGATGACGGGTAGGGCACCGTGTAGTCCTGTATGGCGATGCGGGCAACGCTTTGCCGTTGGGCCATGCCAGCCTGAACGCGTGACCAAGCCTGGACTGCCCACGCTTTATCGTCAGCATCCAGGAGAGCGAACGAACGCGTGCTGCACCGCAGAACCGCGATTGCCTCCTTGCCGTGTCCATCGACCAGGAAACAATCCCCACGGGCGGTCGTTCGAATCTCCAGGTTGCCCAAGCCACCGGGGAGGGCAAGTCGGCCGGCGAGGCGTGGAGCTTCCGGCTTTGCGAGGAACCTCGTCTGACCCAAAGCTGCGCGGCAGAAGAACATGGCGATCTGTTGTGCCCAGACTGGATATGGGACACGGGAGTACTGCAGTATTCCGAGCAATATCAGCGCGAGCCACATAGGCCCAGTGGTGAATAATCCGACCGGACCGTGGCTTGCGGAGGCAACGATGGCGACGGCAACTCCCCCGGCCACAATGAGCAACTGGTACCACTTGAGCCCGAGGAAAAAGCCTCGGCGCTCGTACCTTGGGAATTTGACGGCTTCCAACCCGCGCCCGTCTTCAGACATGAGGGGTGCCTCCCTTCGGAGGGTCAATTCTTGGTGGCTGGGGTTTCGGAGGTTGCGGGCTCGACGGCCCGGAGGTGTTAGCGGAAGGCTGCGCTCGCGGTCCCGGTTCTGCAGGTGCGCTCTGCCGGACCGGTGCTGGAGCGTTGCTGCCCTGGCTTCGCGGACTAACGCTCACGAACCCTGTCGGTTCGGCGGACTGTGGCGCTTCCGGTGATCCGGTTGAGGATCCTGTTTTTAAGGCTCTCTGTCTTCCATCACGGTCCGGTGAGGTCAACCCGGCGGGCACAGGAGGAGCTGACACCTGTGTCGGAAAGACGTTACGACTTGAACTGATAGGCCGTGTCATGGCGGAGCGGCTCACCAGGCTGGCGAGCGTCAATCGGCCCCCTGCCTGCCGGCTGATCTGCCGTGCGGCAACGCTGGTGCTCCGGGCCAGGACGTGGCCACCGCCCGCCGTTTGGGCAGCTGCAGCCAGTTCCCCTCCGGCGAAGCTCACCAAACGCAGGGCAATCATGGGTGCCCCACACGCCAGGGCCATGCCTACGGTCCCGGCTGCCAAGCCCGCGAACGACTTGGAATCGGCAAAGAGCTTTACGGCCACGGCTAAGACGGTTGCAGCCAAGGGCTTGGCCACAACCAACGCGGTGACGACCTCACACCAGCGACGAGTCCATGATTTTGTCTTGTCCCAGGGCAGCAGCATGAGGGCCACGGGAGCCACGGCGGCGAGGACAACGAGGGCAAAGGAGCGGAAAATCATCGAGCACATCAGAATGAAGGCGAGTATCCAGACGACCACAACGGCCATCATGGTTACCACCGCCGCGCCTGCCGGCCCGCCGGTGTTGCCGGGAGCCAGCGAGACCAGATTCCATTCCCGGCCGCTTCCCTGTGGCGCTCGTTCAAAGCCGAAGAGCCGCATGAAGACGAGGTAGGGATCAGAGCCAATTGACTGAAGCAGAGCGGCGGACGCTAGATCTGTTGCCCTCGTCAACTGCCGGACGAGGTAGACGGCGGCACCCACCAACGGGATCGCGACGGCTCCGCCTATCATCGCTCTTCCAATACGTCTGGGTTGCTGACTAATGAGCCCGGAGAGCAGCTGCAGAATCATGACGACGGCGAGCGGAGTCAGCATTACAACCACCCACCAGCTCGTCAGTCCTTCGATCGACACCCATTGGGAATCGTCGACGTTCGACACAGTGAAGGCACCCGTGATGAAGGCCCACAGCCACGACGCCATGTTCTGCAGGATGTTTGCGAACAGTGACGTGACCGCGCCGAGGGCGTTGTCGTTAGCCTGTGAGACCAGGCCGCATCCGGGTGGCCACCATCCATTGAGGTCGCACTCAACGGGCATGACCTAGAACCCGAGATGAAACGCGGTCTGCGACCAAAGGATGTAGCCATTGATGCCGCCGAGGATGGCAGCCACAGGGCCTGTCCAGAGGAGGATCACGCCGCCGCTGGAGGCCAGGCGCGACGATTGGCTCAGCTTGCCCGCTAGCAGTAGCGCTGCGCCGATGATCGCCACGATGGCAATGATGATGAAGGCGCCGACGAGTATTCCGCCGCCGATTTGTTTGAGCGATTCAAGGAAGGGAAAACTCGCGTTCGGCGTGATCCCTGGGTCCACCGCTGCAAAATACATGGGTGCTCCGTCTGTTGTATTCCATGGAGTGAGCAGATGAGCTCACGGGTTCATGGAGGAAGCGGGGCCGAACGACATGACATTTTTTGTCGTGAGAAGATTTGATAAGAGTTCGCGTTGAGCAGTTTTGCCGTTGTCGCAACTGCAACCGCGGCGGATAAACGATCAAGGGGGAAACTTGGCCAAGGCTGACTGGTGGCACACAATGCGCGAGGCTCGGCGCCAAGCTTGTGTCGCGGTTGACTTCTATAACAGGCCAGGCGAGCGCCAAAGCTATGCTGATTTTGTTGTTCACATGCACTTGGCATGGCAAAACCTTCTTCACGCCCAGCTTATGAGGAAGAAAACCAACATCTACTTCCGAGCATCTAAGGGCAGTCGCCTCTACAAGCGAGATAAGTACGGGCAAAAACAGTCATGGGACCTGCAAACTTGCCTGGATGTTTCATATAAGGAGCATGACCCGATTCGGCTGAACGTAGAGTTCTTCATAGGTCTGCGGAATTCAATCGAGCACCGTTTCGAAAGAAGCTTGTTGATCGCCACAGCAGCTCATGCTCATGCCTACGTAATCAACTTCGAAGCCGAACTCACGCGGCACTTTGGTGCAACGGAGTCCCTTGCTGACGAACTAAGATTTCCGGTGTTTGTGCAGTCACTTTCGCCCGAAGGCATGGATGAGCAAAGAAACCTCCGCCGCGGCCTGCCATTGGAAGCGAAGACGTACATTTCAGAGTTCGAGGCCACTATCCCCGCTGCTATCCGCCAGGATCCTCGTTTCGAGTACAGAATCCAGCTTCAGCCAATCCGCGGAGTCAAGGACGAAGCGGACCTGGCCTTCAAATTCGTAAACGCCAAAGAGCTTTCAGAGGAAGAGTTAGCAGAAGCCATAGCAGCCGGAAAAACGGGAAAGGTGCTTATCTTCGAAAAGTTGAAAGCCAATGGCTTCGACGACGAGATGCTTCCTGCTGCTGCAGCCAATGCCGTCCAGGAGCAAACTAAGTTCCGATTCTCCGTGAACGACTTCACGAAAATGCGGCATCGAGATGGTGTAGGTCCTAAGAAGGGTCATGGCGCCTCCGCCACCTTCGCCGATGGCACAAACTGCATCTATAGCAAGGCCCACAAGAATCACGTCTACACGAAGGCTTATGTGGCCACACTAATTCAGGAACTGTCGGACCCCGAAAAGCATGAAAAGGCACTTGGGCGCACTCCCGAACCTTCCGTCCCTGAGGCCTGAGGGGCTGGGGCTGCTCCCGCTGCTGTGCGTACGCAAAGATCGACTCATAAGCCAGAATGCCTGCTCGGTGCTGTAGTAACGCGAGCGATGTCTACCGCTCTAAAAGGTTGAAGTAAGCAGTCCCAGTGTTCCAGCTGATCGGATGTAGCAACGTCCCCACGTCCGGGTTCAGAGCGCTCCACATCATGCCGTTGCCTGCGTAGATGCCCACGTGGCCCCAGTTATCAGGCCCCTGCGGATTCTGAACCACCAAGTCCCCCGGCTGCGGATCGTCGGTCCGTACCCCACCACGCCACTGCTCTACCCGAGGCAGTTGGACACCAGCCTGTTGATAGATCCATTGCACGTAGCCCGAACAGTCCCATGCTTTGAATGAAGCGCCACCCCATACATACCGTCCGCCTAGACCTTCCTGCGTGAACCGCAGGATATCCTGGCGGAGCTGACTCAGGTTTTTCCAAGAGGCCGCAGGACCTACTTTGGGCGCTGAAGATGAGCAAGGAGCTGGCGACGTATCCGTTTCCAACGCAGCCACGACTGCTGTCGCCGCACGCTCCCAACGCGCATAGAGCTCCGGAAATGCTGATACTTGGACGGCCTGAGCTGCGGGGCCTTTGTCCATTGCCTGCCAACCGGGGATGTCGAGCAGCCCTCGAGGACTTCCTCGGTTGGGACCCAAAGGGCCGCCGTAGAAGGCGCGGGCGTTGTAGAAGACGTCCATAAGCTGCTCAACGCTCCCCCATCCCGCCGTGGGACGTTGTTGGGCCGAGCCTATTGAGTCGTGGTCGCTCCCAACGCCGTCATTCGGAAAGCCCATGGAAGCCGGCACCCTGGGGTTTGCGAGCACGCGCAAACTCGACTCCTGCATCGACATCATGATGGCAATGATCTGTCCCGAACGGGGTACGCCAAGCTCTTCTCCGACCCCAATGTACGCGCGAGCCACACTTTCCTGTCGCGAGTTCAGCTCGTATAGCAACTGGCTGCCATCGCGGACCTCCAGCCCATCGCCAGTCCCCTTGCCCGCGCTGAGAGATGCAGCATCAGCCGGAGCACAAGCGAAAGTTGGCTCGCCTCTCAGACCTGCAAGTAGAGCGACACCCGCGACGAACGCCATCAGGCCGAGAAGCACAAGGACAGTCCCAGCGGCAGCGACACCCTTTAGCAGCGCCCGTCGCCTGACCAGACCTGCCACGGCGACGAGGCCGACCATCAGTAGACGATTCGGTCCGGGGTCGCATAGAAGGCAACCATGGCGCAGTGGTCAGCAGGAGCTGTAACCGCCGGCGGGCAGTTCAGCATCACCGTTATAGGTGCTGAATAAGTGTTTCGATCCCTGCTGGTCTCATCGACCACTTGCACAATCACAGTGCACACATGAAGGCCCGCCCAGGGAGGTGGGAATTCCTGAACTTTGGCCAACTCAAGATCGCAGCGAACAGATTGCGCTGTGCCGGTCCGCCGCGCCGACTGCTGTCCAAGGCTCGCAAAGGAAGTGGCAGTCACGCCAGTGGCCTCGAACTCTTTGACCAACACCGAAAAGGGATTGGATCCATCGGGGAGCAACTTCCACCACGAGCGCACCCGTGCGTACACATCCGAGTACGACGACGAGCGGCTGTCCCAGGTGTAGATTTCCCTTGCAGCCTCAACAGCGAGCACGCGGAAGTCCCTTGTTGGAGAAAGATCAACAGGTGAGGCAGGTGCGGCCGCATCGGTTTCGCCAGGGACAGCAGGGGGCGCGCCCGTTGCCTTGGGCGCCATGGAAGCTGCCGACGCTGAAGGCGTGCTTGCTGTCGGGCCTTGGGCCGACACCGCACCCGGCCTATGGCCCGGCCAGAATAGGAAGAGGAGACCGCCTATCAGCAAGACAACGAAGAGTACGGCAACGAACGAGCGCTGGCGGCCCACCGCATGGAGTGTGCGCAGTACCCGGCTTCCCGTCCCCCAGCCAACCATGGCTTAGGCGGTCTGCCTGTTGGCCTCGTGCTGGAGCACACGCCAAGCTGTCCGGTACAACTGCCGCGCGAAGCCGATGTTCACGGCGACATACCGCTCAGTGACACCAAGCTCGGTCGCTAGCGCCGCCATCTGCACGGACCTAGGCAGGCCGCGCAGCCCTGGACGGACTATGGTCTCCGCGACTCTTCTCAGAACAGCAGTGGGAAGGCAATCGGCAGCGCATCGGCAAAGACCTTCCATGCTTAGCCCCGGCTCGGGGTGGCAGTTCAGGGCGGCATTGATCGTCATAGCGGTCTGCCGCACGACAGTAACGGCGTGCCAGCGTCGTCTGTCTCTTGGCGATGGCGGTCCGTAGTGCCGAGGCCCAACCAGACTAGAGACAGCGAGTTGCCACGTGTCCTCCTTGACGTTTCTCTGCACCAAGCCGAGCATGGCCTGCGCCCACGCGTGGTCGACATACCTCTCAGTGCTGTCCAAACCCAACCCTGCGCCGATGACAGCGAGGACTTCAGGTGACGCTTCCATCGTCGAGAAATCCATAAGCAGCGGCAAAGTCTGATGACTGAGTTCGCGCCGGACGTGTGCCGCGCACATTTTGTTGCAGACACCCTGGACCCAAGCTTCGAACGGAATTCCCGGCAACTCCCGGTAGCGCCCCTTCGTCACCCCGTCCCAGACCGCGACCCGAATGTCCTGCATAATGTCGTCCACATCGCAGGTGCGCCCAATCCGTGCCAGGCGGGAGACGACGTAACCCTGCACGCTGTTCACCGCGCTCATAATTTGGTCGATCGGGACGTTGGATTGCCCTGCCGCAGGAGGGTTCAGCAACGAGACGTCGACAGAGATGGTCTTGGAGGGTTCCGAGCTATGTTGAATTGGCCTAGCGTCGATTTCCACGACTTCCCGCTTTGTTCAGATCGATTAGTTAGCAGAGTCGCTGAAGAGGCCACTCGCGGACGTGGATACGCAGATCCAGCAACGATCAGTAGAAGCTACAGGAATTATTGTCGAAGATACTTATAGTATCGTCAAGGTTGCCGTTCTTACTTTTTCAGCAACCTTCGGGAAGAATGTGGCTATGCCGCGGATTACCCAGCCAAACGACGCAGCCTGGTCGGCCGACGTTGAGGCTGCCGTCGCTACCTTCGGCAACCGGTCGCGAAACGAAATTCTCCGATTCCTAACGGCTAACGGACCAGCGACGCGCGGCGACATTGTCGCCGCAGTCAGCGCCGGCGAACCCAGCGTTGCCAAGCACCTCGCGGCCTTGGAGGACGCGGGCGTGGTGATAGTCGACGTCGAACCTGGGCGCCGGCACGGACGGTCGCCCCGGTATTCTGCCAACGCAGTCCGAATACAGGAACTGCTGAACGCGCACCTAAGCTACCTGCTCGAGAAGTAGTCGCAGCGCTGCGACAGCGGTCGCACCTATTCGACCTACTCCGCTGCTTCACCCGTGTCTGACGACGAACCCGCCGCTGCTTGCTCACCCTCCGGCCGTCGGCTGATGTCCCTGTTCAAATACTCCGTGATGGCACGAAGGGTCTCCGGGGACACATCACCAAGAGTCCTGGCCGCAAAGGTCTTCACACGGGCTGCGCGCAGGGACTTCACAAACTCAAGCTGTGAATCAATGCGCTCGGGCAGGTCAGCGGCCTCGCCACCCTGCAGATACCCAGGGTCGACATTGAAAATTTCACACAGAGCTCCAAGCAATGCCGGGTCACTGACGAGTCTCCCCGTGCCGTCCTTCATGTAGAACCAGCGGGCCCTGGAAAGCTTGATTCCCCTGCTCTGCAGCTTCTGCTGAACCTCACGGAACGTGACGGGCAGACCTCGCTCGGCAACCACAACATCTAGCAGAAGGTTCAGGCGTCGCGCCAACTCTGCTTGCGGAGACAAGCCAGCACTGAATGCCCCTTGGTCAGAAGACAAGACCCGCCTCCCTCCTGGTCCAATGCGTAAGTCGGCTCTGGTGCCCAGTGTATTCCTCTGGCGAACGCCGCCTGCAACGAGGGCTGCCGGGACACTTCCAACCCCGCGCGGATGAGAGTATGGTTTCCCTGTAGACCCGTCTACAGGGGGTTCAACCCTCCCAACGTCATTCGGTGGTGGTCTCCTTGGTAGAGGACATACTGATGAACCGGACGCGAAGCCGACTCCTTCGCTTCCTGATCGCGCAGGGTCCATCGTCTTGCGCAGATGCAGCTCTCGCCTTGGACCTGTCGATGTCCACGGTCCGTCGACAAATTCGGTTGCTGTGCGGTGCAGGCTTTGTCAGGCCAACAGCGGGAACTTTCAGCGCCCAGCTAGGCCATATTGAGGAGCAGCTTCAAGAGCTTTCGGCTACGTTCCAACCTCCTGTCACCGACTTCAGGAAGCCGGCAAACTGAGCGAGCTCGGCCCGCCCTCTTGCGAAAACTGATTGGGCCTAGGCCGCTCGACATAGATTCGATGGTCTGCTGTGGGCACTCTTATCTGTCAACGGTTGAGACGTTGATTAGCGGGCGTGACTCCGCCAACCGTTTGCCCCAGCCGTGCTGTTTCTCATTGGTGCTCACCAACTTCAGATCAGCCGGCCCAAACGGGTCTGGAAAAGCTTGGGCTTTCGCTCTCCGCTGCAAGCGGTCGGTACGGGAGGTACATGACCATCGTCGTTGGGCTGGCGTCCGAGGCCGAACGTCGTGGGCACCGTTGGTCTCCCCGTCAGGTAGACCTGGCCCTGTTTGCTTTGGGCGGTCAAACGAGGATCAGCTAAAGACTTTTCAAACCACATGGTATTGGGGCTCAATCACGGGCCATCGTCTAGGTTCTGGGCGCGAGACCCCACAAGCATCACTGACGTCAGATCTTGAGGCAGTAACCGGCCGGTCCCGGGATCCGTGTGCGAGCTACAGGTCTCCAAGCGTGGGCAGCGGCGCAACCGCAAGGTCGACGGCGGATTCGACTGCGGCTCGGCGCGCGTCGGTCGGTTCTTCAAGGAGCAACCGGATTGGGTGGATCAGTGCGACAAGCCGGGGCGACCGAATCGTTGCGAGGCCCTCCACCGAAGCGGCAAGCGATTCAGTGACCAAGACGTCTACGCCTTCTCCGAACGCACGCGAGTGGTAGCCGTTCGGGGCAACGTAGCTGCCGCCGATCGCGATGCCGCCCAGGAGCGCCAGCAGAGGTGTCCGGATTCCATCCGGAACATCGCCGGCCGCGACAGCTGCGATGAACGGCACTGCATGGGCCGTTGCCTGGTAGACCGTGCCCTGGTGGCAGATGTTCGAGTAAAGGGCGTTGAATGCCTGGCCAGGGTCGGTTCGCAGGGCAGCAAGGGAACGTACAACGTCGCCGTCAATGTTCGTAGGGAAGCCCGCACCGGGGCCCAGCGAGACGGCGCTTTTCCCGTAGGCGTGCTCCAGCTGGCTCCAGTCGACCTGGTCAGGTTCGGACAGCGCCACGAAGCCTGTCCAGTTCGGTTGGCACGGGGCATCCATGAAAGGAAGAGTAGCCGCGAGAAGCGTTCGAAGGTCGGGGTAGGTGTGGCTACTGGCACCAACCAGGGAGCTCACACCGGTGCCTTAGGATTTCTTAGCGACGTACCGCCTGGCGTGAACGACCAGCCGGGTAGTCAATGGCGAGGCGCCGTTGCGGAGCCAGACCAGTACCGTCGGCATGGGAAGGGACACCCCGGCAAACGGGCGCCACACAACTCCGGGCGGATCGCCCGGTACCACCTGATGCGGCGTTTTGAAAGACACCCCAAGACCGGCGGCCACCAGGCTCATGGTCGTCGCAATGCTCGGGGACCAGCGGTGCGGCCCGGGAATCATTCCACCGCCCATTAGAAGCCCCAATACGCGTTCACGAACGTCCGGGTCGCCGTCGCGCTGTAACCAGATCAAGGCCTGCCCGTTCAGATCGGCGGGGGCGATCGCTGCAAGCTTTGAAAGCGGACTGCCGGACGGAAGAGCAACCCCCATCGGCTCGGTCTCCAGGGTAAGCACGCCGAGCCGTTCGTCCGAGGGTGGCACGGCGTGAATGAACACAGCGTCGAACTCTCCGTCAAGAAGCTTCTGGACCCCTTCCCTTGCTGCCGCAAGTTTAACCTCTACCCCCGGTGCATTCTCACCTGAACCCAGGCCGCTAAGCAGCTCAGCCAACAGCGGGTACGCGACTCCCACGGCCACGCCCAGTTTGAGGGTGCCGGGCGGAGGACTGCGTAATTCTTCCATTGCTGCCGCCGCGGCATCGTGGGCCTCAATGATATGGGCAGCCTCTTCCCGGAGGCGTCGGCCTGCGTCCGTGAGTGCAACGTGATTGTGGGTTCGGTCCAAGAGCCGGAGCCCCAGGTCTTTTTCCAGGGCTTTGAGCTCCTGGCTCAGTGCAGGCTGGGCGATGTGGAGCCGGGCGGCGGCCTTACCGAAATGCAGTTCCTCGGCCAGTACAAGGAATCGCCGGAGTTGGCGGAGTTCCATGGCTCATCATAAGAATTTGTGATCGTCCGAGTCCATAGCGGTCTTGGACGGCAGGGTGCGGCCGGACGTCCAATAAAGGGGACAGGTAAACCGCTCGGAAAGGTGAAGACAATGAGCACAATTGATGGCACCGCCCTGGTGAAGGCTGGCGGCGCTACGTTCCACGTTGACGTGGCAGGTCACGGCACGCCTGTTCTCCTGGTCCCCGGCGCTGGAGGTGACGCTAGGCAATACGCCGAACTGGCCCAAGTATTGGCCCAAAAGCACACAGTCGTCGCCTACGACCGCAGGAACAATGGACGCAGTCCACAGCAACCGGACTGGTCAAAGACTTCAGTGGACCAGCACGCGGGCGACGTAATTGCCTTGTTGGAAACGCTCGGGACGTCACCAGGCGTCGTATTCGGCAACAGCACCGGTGCACTGATAGCGCTGGCCGCTGCCCTGAAGGCACCCGGGCGTTTTACCGGCGTCGTGCTGCACGAGCCTGCGCTGCTGGGCGTTCTGGCCAACCCCGACGACGCCATGGCCACAGTGCAGCCGGTCATCGCGGCAGGCGTGGAGGCCGGTGGACTTGCCGGCGGCGCCGAGTCCTTCGTCCAGTTCGCCGCAGGCGACGCCGCCGCCCTGCTGCCTCCGGACTTTCTCGAAGGTCTGCGGACTAACGCCAGGGTCCTGCTGGAAGCGGAGTTCGGATCATTCTCGTCATGGCGGCCCGAGCCGGAGGCATTGGCGGAAATGAGCCTTCCGCTTACCATACTCAGTGCCGAGCAGACAGCGCCGTTTTTCGTGGAGGCTGCCCAGTGGATAGCCTCCACAGCTGGTGTCAGCCACCGGACAGTACCTGGCGGACACATGGGCTTCCCTAACCACCCCGAGGAGGTCGCTCAGGAAATCGACGCGATGTCGTAGTCCGTAAATGCGATGGGGCAAAGGGTCTGTTTTACAGTCCACCCGCGTAGCCCCTTTCATGCACGAGTCCGGGGCCGACCGGTACTCCGCTACATCCTGTGCCAGTAAGGGATCCCAAATCGTGCCCTTAGGCGGGCTTCGCCGCTTCAGAGCCAGGCGGTGACCGGAAAGACGGGTGACGCTACGCCGTCCTTGCCGGCCGTCGCCCAGACCATCGGCCCAAAGGCTTCCCAGTTGTCGAGCCATTCCCAGCTGAAGAGTGAGCCGTTGGCGTCAACGGCATGGAACCCGAAGCTGATCTGGTCGACCTCGGCTTGGCTGGAGAAGACCGCGCCGGGGCCGGCTATCAGGACGGGAAGATCGGGGCCGGCGATGACGTATGCGGGGATGACGACACTGTCCTCGGGCGAGTAGGGTCCTTCCAGCCCCACGTCGTTGAACCCTCCCTGCCCGTCGGCGACAGCAAGGCAGTTGTCGGCGCCGATGGTGATGGTCCCCTCGGGGAGGTTGTCCCTGGCCTCTGCCGTCAGAATGCAGCGCTCCTCCGGCAGCCCCGGGGCAAGGACCTCATGGCCGGGCTGGTAAACGTTGAGGGTGGGAACGGAAATCTTGGTCATGGGCTGCATGTGTGCGGAGTAGTCAGCCTGACTCCACGACGGCTTTGTCCAGGTGAAGAGGACACCAACACTGCCGGCGTTCCACTGAATCCTGTAGGCCGCGACTGTATTGTGCGAAATAAGGGCGGGCGTGGCTGCTTACGCGTGCCTCGTGGCATCACCGCCCGACAGTTATCAGACCGTCCTTTGAGAAGAGTCGCTTTGGATTCAGCACGGAAGGCCGCGCTTGCCGCGGGAGTGTTTTACCTCGTCACTTTTGCCAGCTCTATCCCGGCGGTTTTCCTCCTGGGGCCTGTGCTGGACAACCCGGACTATGTCGCCGGCACCGGCAGCGACGCCAGTGTTATCTGGGGCTGCGTTCTGGACCTGGTCAATGCCTTCGCCTGCGTGGGCACGGCCGTGGCGCTGTTCCCGGGCATCAGGCGACACGGTGAGAGCTTGGCATTGGGCTTCGTTACGTCCCGCCTGTTTGAGGCGGCTGTTATCGCCATCGGCGTGGTCAGCCTACTGGCGGTGGTGACGCTCAGACAGTCGGTGGCCGCAGGAGCCAATGCCGAGCCGTTGATCGGCGCAGGCCAAGCGCTGGTAGCCGTCCGGGACTGGACGTTCCTTCTGGGCCCTGGAACCATCCCGGCGATCAACGCGCTGCTGCTGGGCTACCTGCTGTTCCGGTCCCGGCTCGTCCCGCGCGCCATCCCCATCCTGGGCCTGATCGGCGCCCCTCTACTGCTCCTGTCCGCGGCCATGACCATGTTCGGCCTGAACACCCAAGTCTCCACTCTGTCAGCGGTGGCAACCCTGCCGATTTTCCTCTGGGAACTGTCCCTGGGCCTGTACCTGACCTTCAAGGGCTTCATGCCAACCCCCGCCCTTGTCGGGCAGGGGTCACGGCCTGTGGTTAGCGGAGGATGATCCGAACCGCGCCATGGACCTTCGCCGCGGTGTGCGTCATGGTGCCCGCGCTGGCCGGGCTCGTGTTCAGCCTGGCGGATCCCGCCATCCAGCTGGTGCCCTGGTACGTGGCCGTCTACCTGCTGATCAAGTCCTGCATCTTCGGGCCCACCAGGAAGATGCCGTCGCCGCGCCAGGTTGTGGCGTTCCTGCTGCCCGGCGCCCTGCTCGTTCCCCTGGCGCTGCTGAACCTGGGATGGTGGGCCGGAGGCTGGCTGCTCGGCCTGCCGGCATGGGGGCTGCTGCTCAGCCGATGGACCCGGCAGAGCCCACTCCGGCCCGTGCAGCTGCTGAAGTTCCTCGGACTCTTGGTTTTGGGCATGCTGATCTTCACGTTCAACGTCATCTACCCGTTCCCGAGCCTGGGCCTGTTCGTGCTGCCGGTCATTCCGCTGGTCAGGTTCGCCTACCCCGGGCAGCGGCTGCAGGCGGCCGTGGAGCTTCTCCTGGCCATAGCGACCGTCTCGATTGCCTTCGCCATTCCAACCCCTGAAGGCTCTTGGTCCTCGCCCTGGACCTACGCCGGCGGGGCCGCCACCGTCGGACTCATGATCGCATTCTGGGCCAGGGGGCTTCCACGGTCGGACACGTAGTCCCCGGGTTGGCTGGGTGCGGCAGGCACAGTCCTAGGCAGGATCATCTTTCGTAGATAGGCTGCGAAAACCGGGTCGGCGGCGGCTCGCGAGACAGGGGGAACGCATTGAGCTCGTTCATCGTCGGCACGGATCACATCGACCTCTTGGCGACAGCGGCCCGAAGGATACGGAACGGCAGAATGCCTGACAAATTCTTCGACTACGAGGACACTGCTACCGCTCAGTCAATCGGAGAAGCAATGGCCCTCTTCAACAACGTGGCGGTCTCCGAGGACTACCAGGAAGAAAAGGCCGAGCCCCAGTACATCTTCACGCCGGTCGATGAAATCCTGACGGGGAAGCTTGAACCCAAGCATCTCGTGCAAATCTACTTGGCAGCTAGCTGCTACATCTACCAGACCGGCGAGGACCACCCGGACTGGGCCTACCGCCTCCCATGGGCGACCGTGAAGGCAATTCAATTCTGGGCAGAGACACATCTCTACGCGAGCGGCTGGCCGATCGTGAAACTGCGAAACTCCGGTGGGTACGACTGGGCCGGCCGCGAAGACGCGGCTTGGGAATGGACCCGCGAGCACGGCTTTCCCGACCTGCAGATCAATCCCGCTCGGCTCAACGACGACGAAGTCAGGGAGGCGATCACAGCAACCGAGCGGATGGGCGACCAAGTGTCCGCGGCACTGGGAATGTCCAGGGTCGGTCTCCTCGGCCGCCTTGTCTTAGCTGCTCATGAGGACGGCGCCTATGTTGTCCTTGAGCCGGATGGTGACCGATTTGTCCGCTGCACAGTCTTCAGCGAAAGCGGCGAGGAGATCGCGGAAATCAACTCTCCAGAACTGGACACCCCCCGTGTGGAGCCGACAGGCGGAGATGAGATGCGAGCACTCCTGGCGATGGTGGATACCAGCCCGGCAAACCTCGCTTGGACAGAGTTTGCCCCCGAAGGGGTCCCGCCCCTGGATCAGGGGTCCCACGCTGTCGACTTGCGGAAGGCTTCGAACTGGTCCCCGTTGACGACCCGTCCACGCCCCAGTGACACCTGACCGCGGTCGACGCAGTGGCTAGGGGCAGCAGCCGCCTGCCCTAAGGAGCGAGACATTTCGGGGCGAACGTTCGCCTGGTAATACGAAAATGGGCTTGCGAGCACATTCCTAAGCGTGCTTATGATGGTTGTAGCCGAAGGGGATCGGCTTGGGGAATGGGAAAATGAAGGGCGCGCTCAGCGAACGGGGCGCGCCTTTCCCGTGCCTCAATGACAGTCGAACTGGGTCTACTCCTGGCGATCATGCGGTCGCACGCCTTAATTCGCTCGGACGTCATGCCGGTGGTTGTTCCATTGCGGTGGCAAGTGGCCGTGGCGCCATGATGGGGTCCGCATGGCGATGAGAAATTTTCCACGACTCCCCCTCGCGGCGGAGGACTAGTGTCACCCGTAGTGCATACGGGATTGGCTCACTGCTTCCGTCAACGTGGGCTTGTCCCCGCTCGATCCGGACCACGTAACCCAGGTCTGGGGCAACGAACCGAGAGACCTCCTCGACTCCTTTGAGATTCCCGCCGGTGAAGTGGGAGCTCGGTTCAGCCGCTGCCCGAACTACGGCCTCGCGTCCGCGGCAGGGCGGCCCGACAGGATTACAGAGGGTGACGTCCTCTCCCCGGGAAAAGACGTCCTGGACAGCGCCGGGATCCCCGTTCAGGTAGTGGTTCAGGGCAAGGTCAAATTCGACGATTGCATCATCAAAGCCGGACATCGAAAAACCTCCTATTTGCACTGCTATGCAATTGATGCACATCGGTATACTCCTGTCATGGCTGCTGCGTCAACACCCAGAAAAACCGGTCGGCCCGCCCAACGCCGTCGCACACGGACTGCCATCCTTGACGCCACGGAGCGCTTACTGCGAGACGGGACAAGGCCCACGCTTGACGAAATCGCCGCATCGGCGGAAGTGTCTCGCCGGACGATCTACATGCACTTCCCCACTCTCGATCAGCTGATTCTGGACGCATCTATGGGGGCACTTGCAGGCCGGGAAATCCGAGCCGAGTTTGCGCCAGAAAGCGACGCCACCGAACGGGTTGAAATGATCGTCGACACTCTTTGGGGTCATGGCCGCGACTGGCTGCCACTGGGGCGTCGGATGGTCGCCTTGACCGCAGCCACCCCGTCTCGGGCCGGCCCCACACGGGGCCATCGGCGGGTCGACTGGATCGAACGAGCAGTTGAGCCCTTACGAGAACGCCTTACCGACGAACAGTACGACCGCCTGGTGTCATCACTGTCCATCGTCCTGGGGTGGGAAGCAATGATCGTCCTGGAAGATATTCGAGGACACGCGCCCGAGCGTGAACGGGAGATTGCTGCATGGACAGCACGCTCACTGGTACGGGCCATCCTCGACGAAGCCGGCGCATTGTGAAAGGACAGAAACAGGATCCAATAACGCCTTTGTCATGTCTCCAGGCACTACGGGAAGGGCGCGCTCAGCGAAAGGGGCAGCCTTTTCTGTGCTCTCGGGCGGGTGGGGATCTCAAAGAGCCTGCGTTCGTCTGTTGGTGCAGGTTGGTTGCTTCGGTTCAGTGAACGGGCTCATCCACTGGGCTGTGTGATTGGTTACGTTCGCGGCGTGGCGGGGGAAACTCTCAGGTGAGCGTGGAAACCTTTAATGAGCGCCAAGCAGCCGGTGAATAGCCCGAAGCTCCCCGGCCTTGATCATGGCGTGGATCTGGCTCGGCTTCACGTTCAGTTCTTCGGCAACCTGGGTGGGAGTCAGGAAGCGCGGTTTTGGTTCTTCGGTCACCGCCCATCCTATGTGGGGACAGCTGCTGTACCTCATGCCCCGCGCCCGGCAGCAGAAGACCCCGGACCGCCACAAGTCCAGGGTCTTTCCGAAGCAAGCGTTCTAGTAGTCGATGGCCTTGCGGTCCATGGACTTGAGCGCGGCGAGGCGGGCTTCCACTTCGGTCTGCTCGCCGAGGTCTTCCAGGGAGGCGAACTGGGCATCCAGGGAGGAGGCCGCCAACTCCTGCTGACCGCGGACCGTGGCCTCCTTCCGGCGGATGTTCTCCTCGTAGCGGCCGATGGCAGACGTCGGGTCTCCTGCGTCGAGAGCCTTGAGAGCGTCGTTGACCTGGGTCTGGGCGGAGGCGACCCGGGCGCGGTTGACCAGCTCGTTGCGCTTGGCTGTCAATTCCCCGAGCTTGCCGCGCATCTGGTCCAGGCCCTGCTTGAGCTTGTCGACAACCTCGTTCTGCGCTGCCAGGGAAGGTTCCTGTGCCTTGGCCGTGGACTCGACGGTCATCTGCCGCCCGATGGCGACCTTGGCCAGGTTGTCAAACTTGTCCGCGTCCACGGGATTCCCAGCGGCGCGGAACTCGTCGGCCTTCTTCGAAGCAGCGATGGCCTTGGTGCCCCAGGTGTTGGCGTCGTTCATGGCACGGTTGTAGTCGTCCTCAGCCATCCGGAGGTTGCCGATGGTCGGTTAATCAGACAACTCACACTACTCGGCCCGCATGGGACCGAAAAGAGAAAAAACGGTGGTCGTCTCGTTGGCGAATAGTCCCAGCGGTCGGGCATGGAAGATCCAGCGAGGCTGTGCGTCACATGGCTGCCAGTTCCTTGCGCCGGAGTGTGCCAGCGCAGGAGAGTTTGCGTACTGTTCTTCGCATTGAGGCCCAGGCACCGTCATGCCGTGGGCGGATTCCGTTCGTGGGCATACCGGACACCGAAGTAACGGACGCCCGTCTCATCGCGGTACTAGAAGGTTTCCCGCTGGGATCGCGGTGCCAGGCCGTTCTTCCTGCTAGGCATAACGGCCATAGCTGTACCAAAAGGGCGAGAATGATCGGCAGCGTAGATCATCGGGCCCTACGCCAAGTTGCTGATTGCCAAAGATGATCGCCCAAGCCAGGAAGAAGAGCTGCAGAGAGCTGGTCCCGACGCTGGACCGCTTGCCATGCAGGTCCGCTCGGTACGATTAATGGTTCTTCGTCCATTTATTATGAATCTCTGCACCGTTCTCGTCATAGACGACATGCAGATGTTCGCCGCGGCGCGCCGGGTCAATAACAATAACGTCAGTAGTGTATTTGTCGAATTTCCGACTATACCCATTCTGCACAAGGACTTTTACGCCCCCCTGTTCAAACTGGACGTCTCGTCCTTTTTGCTTTTGAGCTTCCCGATATGCCGCGCGTGCCACAGATGTAAGGTCGCTTTGAGACAATGCAACGTCAGCCATTCTGCGTCTCGCTGCCTCTTCGCGGGCTAAACGTTCCTCTCTCGCCGCAAGCATTGCTTGTCGATTGTGCCCAGGCGAAGTCGATGCTCCATACTTCACGGCACCTACCGCCTGGTCACGCAAGCCCTGCTTAAGCTCATCCCAGAAGCCCATAAACCCCTCCAAAGTTTCGACGCAGCCACATTTACGACCTCTCCTCGACTCTACTTGCTGCAGCAGTCTTTGCGCTATGGTCAAACTCCTTAAGGGCATAAATTGCAACTGCTCAGGGGAGGGTTTCTCAGCCTCAACCTCAAAAGGAAGGCCTTTCGAATTAGCAAAGTCTCGGAATGGAGAGGGCAATAACTTAACTGCGCCGCCAGGAGTTGAGCTTGCACACCCATCTCATCAATGACCGGACCGGGAAGCTCACTGCTCCGAAGAGAAGCAGCCGAACACACGCTATAGGGGCACCCCCTTTAGCAAAAGGGGGGTGTCAGATGCCTTGAAGACAGGCCTCAGCCGACGTAACTTTTTTCCCATCACTCGTCTCCATTGGGGTGGCGCTATGGGCAGCAATCTTTATGAGCTGGGGAGACATCGGGCGGAGAGCCTTCATCAATGCATCGGTCCTAGGCGTCTGCTTGCCGCTTGCGCAGCTTTGATGCTGGCCGTTCAGTTGTGCGCATGCAACGGCGGTGGCGGAGGTGGGGGGCAGCAGCCGCCCCAAGACTACGGCGACAGCGGGTCTCACGGCAGCGCGCCGGCACCCTATGTCCCCGCGCCGGCCGTAAGCACGCCGGCGGCGGTGATTCCCGATGCAGGGTGCACTCCCGAGTGGCCGCGGAGAGAACAGCCGGTTGCCCAGACCACGGAGGGGCGCAAATACGTCGATCTTATTGTGGCCTGTGTGAACGACGCGACTGGATCAGTCACGCTGACCAATAAGAGCGACATGGTGTGGGTGTTCTATGCAGACACTCCGGTGTATCCCTCGCAGGTGGCCGCTGAGCCTGAAGTCCAAGAATTTCACGCCTTGGCATCAGCGGGCATGTACGCTTATAGCTTCATGGCCCCATCGGAAACAGTCCGTGTCGACTCTCCACCCGACTCGTTCGAATGGGCCATCCACCCTGATCTCAGCTTGGCTTGGATGACCAACGAATTCGTGCTAAAGCAAGCCGCTGCCGCACTCAAGAAGGGCGCAACATCGGGCTCCGCGGTTCGAAAAGCTGTATGGGATTGCACGAAAGCTGTCTATGACGCTGCTGTGAAGGTCCCAAAAGTCCTTTCTCCTCAGTACGACCCTGGGGAACTGCTGAAACAAGGACTGGGCGTAGCGACCTCGTCGGGGACATGCGGAGCATCCTGGGCAGCCGCTGAAAAGGAAGCCGCCGCGACTGCCGCTCCACTCCCCTCCTTCAACCAAGTGGGTGAAGAAGCACGCAATGCCCTGAAAGGCTCTGGTGAGCTCGCCCAAAAGTCTGAGGGCCTGCTGGAGGGGTTGGCGGCAACCGCTAAGTCAATTTGCAAGGCAAGCCCACGCTGCTAGTCGGGAAGGCCGACTACTCCTCGGTTGAGAAACACCTGCTCAGCCCCTGATCGGTCGTCGGCGATCTCACCGGCAGCAATTCGTTCAGCGGTGCGGCGGTAGGCTTCGCCGATGTAGTCCTCGAGGTCCTGGCGGCCGATGCGCCACATCCCGCGGCCACCAACCTGTAGGGCCCGGAGCTCCCCGGCCTTGATCATCGCCTGGATCTGGCCCGGCTTCACGTTCAGCTCTTCGGCAGCCTGGGTGGGCGTCATGAAGCGGGACGGCTTGGTTTGGCGTACGTCAGTCACCGGATCATCCTATGTGGAGGGCCGGCACGCCGGGCTGTGACTTGCCGCCCGCGCACCCGCCTTGAGGTTATCGACCAGTGAGGGCCCGCTCAAGATCGGCACAAGAGTTCCCTAGGACTGCAGGAATCCCTACCGCCACGATCCTCTCGCTTCCTAGAGTGTTCCCACAGGCAGCATCAGGGCTAAGCACGTCAGGGGGACGTATTCGCATGAGTGGGATTCAAACCGGTAGACAGCCGCATACGGCACGGCCGGTTCCACCGCCGGGGGCGGTACCCGATGCCCCCACCGGAAGGGGGCGGGAGCATGAAGTACGGCGCCTGATCCGTGACGCGCCGCTCTGGCCGCCAGCCGACAAGGGAGAAGAGCATGACCGCCGGCGTTGATACATCGTTCAACTACCACGACGATTCTGACGGAAAGGATCCGGACAAGTACAGCCCAACCCTTCGAAGGCATCACCAGATCCTCTGGAGCAGGGAACTGCCCAAGCGCCGTGGCACCCTTTGCCTGGCACCGAAAGCCGGATCCAGACTTGACTACCGATCCCCGCTGGGCGTTTCCATCTCTCCAGTGATGCCATTACCACCAGGCTGCTGCACAGGGCCGCCCGTGTCATACGCACCATTCCCGAGGCAGAAATTCCTCCCTACGGCGGCTACACGGCGGGAAGCGCCCTGGTGTTCCCTGGCAACATCATTGACAGAAAGATGACGATCAACGGCGCCCGGGGGTTCCACCCTCGAATCGCCGACCGCTTTGACCTCACGTTGGAGTGCATCCGCCGCCACTATCTCGGAATGGAGCCGAACCCACTCAAGGATGTCCTCAACAGGTATGGGACGTTCTTCGAACTGTTCAGCGACTTCGACGGTTACGTCGAGTTCTTCCTATTGAAGGACCTTCTGGAAGAAGACGGCGCAACGGTCAAGTACTTTCACCATTTCGATGACTTCAAGACTCCTGCGGTCCCGAAAACCAAAGACGAATACCTGGAATACCTGCGCCGGAAAAACGCCTTCATCACGGCCCGGAATCGCACTATCGACGCCCAACCCTAGGCAGAGCTCCCAAGGCAGGTGGGCGTCGTCTAATATTCGATGGCTTTCCTGTCCACGGACTTGAGCGCGGCGAGTCGGGCTTCCACTTCGGTCTGCTCTCCGAGGTCTTCCAAGGAGGCGAACTGGGCGTCCAGGGACGAGGCGGCGAGTTCCTGCTGACCGCGGACGGTCGCTTCCTTGCGGCGAATGTTCTCCTCGTACTGGCCGACGGCGGAGGTGGGGTCGCCAGCGTCGAGGGCACGGAGGGTGCCTTGACCTGGGCGCACCGAGGAGATCCTTCAGGTGCCGTGTCACCTGTCTCGTAACTATCGATGAACACCCCGGGCGAATTCCAGCAAAAGGGTACGAGACATAGTTTCGAGAATTGCACTTGCCATCGCGGGTCCGTAGTTCGACCGAAAATCTGTGACTGTCAAGGTGCGGAGAGTAGGCACTCATTGAGACGTCCCGCTACCCAAGGGATATGAGACGCCCGACAAAAGCCGCGCGCAGAGGGTGACCGCTATAGCTCATACGGACAAATAGGCAGCGCGTAGAGCAAGGCGGTGCAGAGTCTGATGCGGCCTCCTCTTCAACACGGGCACAGCTCAAGATTATGCTCGTGCTCTTGACCGCCAGCCGGATGCCGGATATGACTTGGGGATCTTCGGTTTGGGGAAGCCAAAGTCTGTCATATGGAACTTCCGATGAACATGGTCTCGCACGAAAGGCGGAGCCATGTTCACCTTGTTTGGAAGCAGGAGCGCCCAGCTCAACTCCACGCGTGTCGAGTTGCGGCAAAAGTCAAAAAGTTGGTCGCAGGCAAGCACTACCCACCCAACAGGCCGAATGTTGGCCTTCAGTGTTGCATTGAGTCTGATGCTGTCCGTGATAGGCGTTTCGCAAGGTGCGATAGCAGCGACGGCTGCCGTTCCAACAACAGCTGTGCCCGCTGCAACGACGCCGTCTAATCCAGGTTGCCCGGACGTGTTATTCATCGGGGCCCGCGGTTCCGGCGAACAAGACCACCCGTACCATGGGATGGGCCCGGAGGTCGACTCGTTATACCTACAAATGGCAACCGATCTAGCAGCGACCCCCGTACCCAGCTTGGGCAGAACCCTAAAAGTGAAGAGTCTCTTGGTCGTTTATGCAGCGGCCGATGTCAAAAAAACACTGAGCCTCTCCAAGACAGAAGCAACACAACTTGCGACAGCCCTTGCGTTGGGTGGAGTTGCCGGCTTCACCGACTATTACGTGAAAAACCACGTAGATGTGTACTTGGCAAGTGTCGCGGAAGGCCTCAAATCCGCCACCGATGAACTCACGACAGAAGCAAAACAGTGCCCGAACGCGCGATTCGTCCTTGGTGGATATTCGCAGGGCGCGTTGGTCATGCATGACCTCCTTCTAAATTTAAGCGACAAGAACGACCCGGCCAGTAACGCGCTTCTGCGACGGATCACCGCGACCGCCTTGATAGCGGACCCGGGAAAAAAGAGTGAGACTGCCGCAATGCACTTCGGGACCGCCGACCTCAGCGCACAAGGGATCCGTAGCGCCCTAGAACTAGGCGAAAGGGATGTCCCGACGCCATCGAGTACCTACGACATCTGCAATCTAGGCGACCTCGTCTGTGACTTTTCATGGGCTTCCATCAGCGGTAAAACCAGTTTCAGTGCTGCCTACAACACCCACGTACTGAGCTACCAGAACAACCAGATGGTCAAGAACATCGGCTCCGCGATCGCGACGACCCTGCTGCAGCAGCTTCCTGGCGTAGTAGACCATCTGGAGATCGCACCGGCCACGGTGACCGCTCCCGTGGGCACGCCCCAGACTTACGCTGCTACCGCGATCGATCCCTTTGGGAAGCCGCTGGGCGATGTAACCACGGGTACGACGTTCGGCATTTCACCTGAAGGCTCCTGTAATGGAGCGGTTTGTACGACCAGTGCGGCGGGAATCCACTCGGTGAAGGGCGTCATGAACGGTGTCATCGGCACCGCTACCTTGACTGCTGAGGCCGTGAATCAGCACACGGGTGACGTGGTTTACGAGGTTGATCCTACCGATGGAACCGGAACCCAGATCTGGATCAGGCACTCCGCTGACGGCTCGACAGCAAAGCTGGGGGACGGCACTATGGCCGACGTGTCCCCTGATGGCAGCAAGATAGCCTACATTGCCAAAAACCCTGACCCTAACGTGGGAACAATGGTCACGTGGGTAATGAACGCCGACGGCACTAATCCCATTGCTCTGGACCCTCTGGGGCAAACATACGACTACGCTGACTCGAATCCACGTTGGACGCCCGATGGTACGAAAATCTGTATCAGTAGAAACTATGCGTGGGACCAGGGGGGCTACAACGGTAATGGGTACCTTGACCTGTTCATGCTCTCGGCAGACGGCCATTCACTAAGCCAATTGTCTTCGGACCACGTGAGCGTTGGCCCGGTTTCCTGGTCACCCGATGGGGCACGGCTTGTGTTCACTTCAGTCCCGTCTGGCCAGGCGGTCATGAACGTTGATGGCACCAATGAACACCTGCTCTTGGTTGGTGGGGATTACGGTCAGTATTTCGATCCCGATTGGTCTCCGGCTGGGGACCGGATCTACTTCGACACAACTATCTATGGGATCCAGTACGTCGCTTCCACCGACGCATTCAGTACACCCGTCGCGGCCCTACCGCAGCAGCTCATGCCGGGCACCATTTACCGGGACTACTACCCCCGAGTCTCTGCAGATGGAAGCACGGTGGTCTTCGCCGGGTACGACCGATGCTTGGACGGCACGCCAAACTGCTATACGTTCCACCTTTTTGAAGTTGCCAGTGCCGGGGGCCAGCCCGCGCTGCTCTCTGGAACTACAGGCGGATATGGCCCTAGCCTCGTGAAGTAGCTAGGTCGGATTGCGACTCCAGCCCATACGGAGTTCCAACGAAATGGAGCAGCCAACTCCAAGTCGTTGGCAAGAAACCACGCCCAGCACCTACTGTCCCCCTAGCCCGGGGGACAGTAGGTGCCGAGAAAAGACGCCGACAAGTCCCTAGCGTCTTTGCCATCATGCGCATTCCACAACTTGGAACTCCAAAGCATGTCCTCTCAGGGATCCCCTTATGGGCACCCGGCGCTACGCGCAGCCCGGCTCATGTGTCTCGTAACCTCAGCGCCTCGGAAACCTAGGGTTTCGAAACGGCGAGAATGGTCGGTCTTAGTATTCGATGGCTTTGCGGTCCATGGACTTGAGCGCGGCGAGGCGGGCTTCCACTTCGGTCTGCTCTCCGAGGTCTTCGAGGGAGGCGAATTGGGCGTCCAGGGATGAGGCGGCGAGTTCCTGCTGGCCTCGGATGGTGGCTTCCTTGCGGCGGATGTTCTCCTCGTACCGGCCGATCGCGGAGGTGGGGTCTCCGGCGTCGAGGGCACGGAGGGCGTCGTTGACCTGGGTCTGGACGGAGGCGACCCGGGCCCGGTTGACGAGCTCGTTGTGCTTGGCGGTCAGTTCGCCGAGCTTGCCGCGCATCTGGTCCAGGCCGCCCTTGAGTTTGTCGACGACCTCGTTCTGGGCTGCCAGGGAAGGCTCCTGGGCCTTGGCTGTGGTTTCGGCGCTCATCTGCCGGCCGATGGCGACCTTGGCCAGGTTGTCGAACTTGTCGGCGTCCACGGGATTCCCTGCGGCGCGGAGCTCGTCGGCCTTCTTGGAGGCGGCGATGGCCTTGCTGCCCCAGGTGTTGGCGTCGTTCATGGCACGGTTGTAATCGTCCTCAGCCATCCGGAGGTTGCCGATGGTGGTGGCGACGGCGGCCTCGGCTTCGCGGATGTTTTCGGAGTAGTCGCGGACCATCTGGTTCAGCATCTTTTGCGGGTCTTCGGCGGAGTCCAGGAGGGCGTTCAGATTGGC
Source organism: Arthrobacter sp. ISL-85 (assembly GCF_018613675.1). GTDB lineage: Bacteria > Actinomycetota > Actinomycetes > Actinomycetales > Micrococcaceae > Arthrobacter. The sequence continues at coordinate 77,425 of NZ_JAGGPQ010000026.1, forward strand.
CTTGGCGAGCTGGGCAACGCGGGCGAAAATACTCTGCTTCAACGGGGGTCTTTCTGTGGGTGATTGAATTCGGATTCTATGTGTACGGCGCCGCCCGGGGCCAAGACCGGTGGCTGGCAGCATCCATTGCTCTATGGCGAGTCCACAGGCAGTGGCAGCCGACGCCAGTCGGTAAGATCCGGATCATGCTGGATGAGGAGGTCCTCCAGTGCGGACCAACCATGGCTGCCGACGAAGGCGGCTTCAGTAGGAAAGAGGGGAACGAGCCAGGAGATGATGATCGGTCCATCAGCGTCCTCGTAGGTTGCGAACTCTTCCGGTTGGTAAACCGGGATACCGAAGTAGAAGGCTTCAAGGCGAGTGTCTGGATCCAGCGGCCCCCACGGGCCGATGACTTCACCCCGCAGAGGAGCCTGCCCCCGGTGGATTACTTCACCCACAAGCTGCTGCATGATCGACGGGACGTAGCGCTCAAAGTGGCCGCTTCGGACCATCATCAAAAACTCCACCCGGACCGGCGCCTTGCCTGGCAAATCCAGCGGGCGCCGGCTCAGGCCTAGGGTCGAGTACGAGGTCACACCGTCAAGAGGCCCGTCGATGAATTTGACGACCTGCGCGGGCTGCGGGTGGCCGTCGGCATCTTTGGACCACCCCTCAGCAAAGGTGCCCAGGAATTGCTCGAGATGGTCGAGGAGGCTCATTTGGCGGCCAGTTCACTGCGCCGGAAGGTGGCGGCGATGTTGAGCTTGCGGCCGTATTCGATGGACCCGTACCGGAACAGGTGGACGGCCAGGCGCAGGATGGCGATGCCGACGATGAAGAGTTCGACGATGACGATGCCGGCCTCGACCGTGGTGAGGGTACCGAAGGCGTTCCGTAGCAGAGCGGTGACCGGGGCGGTCAACGGGAAGTAGGTGAAGATCTGCACGATCAAGGCGCCGGGGTTGGAGATGACCAGGCTGAATGTGTAGAAGGGGATGAACATCATGGCCATCAGCGGCCCGAAGATGGTGCCGGCTTCCTTGGCGGTGGGCATGATCGCGCCGATGGCCACGAGGGTGCCTGTAAAGACGGTGAACCCGCCCAGCAACAGCAGCGCCCCCAGGATCATCGGCCCGGGCTCGAAGACCAGGGACGACAGGCTCAGCTCCGGCAGCGCCAGGGAGTCGCGGAAGAACAGGTAGGCCAGCCCGACCGGGGCGAGGAACACCAGGATCTGCACGAGCCCGACCATGAACAGGGCGATGATCTTGCCCGTGATCAGCGTGGTCGGGTTCAGGGTGGTCAAAATCATTTCGGTGACCCGGTTCTCCTTCTCCTCCAGGGTGGAGTTCAGCATCTGGTTCGAGAGCAGGATCATCGAGATGTAGAAGACGACCAGGAAGAGTATTGGTGGGATCACTCCGCCGACGCCGGCCGCGGTCTGTCCGTCCTTGAACGTCTCGGAGTCGAACTTCACCTTGCCGGTTAGGGCTGCCGTCAGCTGCGGCGACCCGACCGCGTACTGGGCGGAGGCCTCCAGCAGCTGCTTGGCGACGGCCTCGTACTTGCCGTTCTCGAACATGCCTTTGTCGGCCCCGTAGACCTTCACCGGCTCCTTGGTCGGGTCGGCGGGGAACTGGAAGTACGCCTCACTGACGCCGTTCTTCACCGCCTCGATGGCGGCGGCCGGGTTGTCGGTGTAGGTCCCGCCGGCGGCCTTGGCCCCGGGCGCCATGAGGATGCCGGAGGCGTCGCTGTACGTGAAGGCGAAGCGGGCGTTCTTCTGGGCCTCGGCGCTGCTTTTCGAACTCTCGTTGGAGGCGAAGACCAGGGCGAAGACGACGATCAGGAGGATCGGGATCGCCAGGGTCGCGATGGCGAAGCCGCGCTTCTTGATGGTGCGGACGAACTCGAACGCGACGACGGTGCCGAGGTTGTGCTGTGCCAGTGCCATTATGCTTCCGCCAGTTCGTTCTGCTCGCCGTAGACCTTGATGAAGATTTCATCCAAGGAAATCCGGGCCGGGGTGAAGGGCCGCAGGCCCACGCCGGTCTCGACCAGCTCGCGCAGGACCTTCTCCTCGGAGGCTCCCTGCCCTGGTGCCAGTTCGGCACGTCCATCACTGGTGGAGATGATGTCGTAGAGGTGCGATTCGGGCAGGACGCCGTCGTAGGTGACCCGGTAGACCGTGCCGCCGAACTCCTCCTGGACTTCCTCGACCGTGCCGTAGGCGCGGGCGACCCCGTCCTTGAGCAGGATCACCCGGTCGCAGAGCCGTTCGACCTCTTCCATCTGGTGGGTGACCATGATGACCGTCGCCCCGCCCCGCCGGTGCTCGTCGATGATGTCCATCAGCAGCCGCCGGTTCACCGGGTCGAAGCCCTTGGTCGGCTCGTCAAGGATCAGCAGCTCCGGGTTGTTCATGATGGTGACCCCGAGCTGGACTTTCTGCTGCTGGCCGCCGGAGAGCTTGTCCAGCCGGGTCTTCGCCTTCTCCGGGATCCCGACCCGCTCCAGGTAGGACTCCGACCAGGACCGGGCCGCGGCCTTGGACAGGCCTTTGAGCCGGCCGAAGTAGACCATCACGTCCAGGACCGGTTCCTTCTTACAGGCCCCGCTCTTCCGGCAGGTATCCGAGCCGTGCCCCGTCACGCGGTTCGAAGACTTTCCCGCCGATGTGCAGGGTACCTGCCGTGGGCTGGTAGATGCCGAGCAGTGCCCGCAGCGTCGTGGTCTTGCCTGACCCGTTGGAGCCCAGGAAGCCGAAAGTCTCCCCCGCCCGGACATCGAAGGACAGGTCCCGGATGACCGTGGTGTCCCCGAAGTCCATCCTGAAGTCCTGAATGCGCACAAGCGGCTCCGCCGCGTCCCCCAACGTCATGGTCTCAGCCTATCTGTGGCAGGTGGGTCCGTCGCCGACAGGCATGCGTAGGGGGCCCGCCAAACGCGGTACACCCGGTGCCAACAACCGGTCCGCGCGCTTCCACATCCAAATGGACGCTGGCGATCGAAGGCTGTGCCGTTTGACTCCGGGAGTCAGTCCGTCGTCTCTTCGACTCTGACTTCGCTGATTCGGCGGCTGTACCCTTCCAGCATTGCTTCGGTGTCGGGATCGTAGTTTAGGTACTCATCGGCCAGTGCTTCGTCGTTGGGGCGGCGGGTCCGGGTAGGTTTTTGCTGTGTCCCCGCCTTCAGCCGCGGCAGCTGCCGTAGTCGCCGTTCGACGTCCAGCAGCGAGTCCACAAACTCTTCGGCCCAGCTCTTGGCTTCTTCCAGGCTTACGGTTTGGAAGATATGTCGTTCACCGCGGGAGAGGACATAGACACCCTGCTCATCGTCGAAATGGATGCGATACCTTCCCGCACTGCAGTTCGCGAAAAGACTGCCATCATTGCGTGAGAACCATACGAGCTTCATAACGTCCCCCTATTCGGGCCCTGCTGCATTGCCTGTGGTCCATCAACGCTCGCACTCCGCGGTGGGCCCGCGCCACACATGTCTGTACTCGTTTTTGCGCCGCGAGGGCGGCCATGGGTACCCGCGCGTGGATCGCTTCCGCCTCCGAGAATATCTACGATTCTGAGTGAGGACTCCGATACGTCCCCTGCCAGAACTGGACCCGCAGGACGTGCAGCTATCTGGACCGGTAACCTTAAGTGGAATGCGCTCGGCCCAGGCCGCTTCTTGCCGGACCGTCAAACCGGGGCCATCACTCCGCTTCGTCTAGGTGGAATTCCACGCGGTACTTCATGAACCGGATGTTGCTGGTCATCGACAGGGCCCGCTGGATCCGCAGGTCGTCTTCCTGGGCGATGATGACGCCTTCCACGCTCTGGCCCGGTTCGAGCAGCTCGGTATGGACGAAGCCCATGTAGCGCTGGATCTGGCCGACGACGGCATCGCTGGCCCTTCCCCTCTTCAACTCCACGACGAGGAGCCGGGTCTGGTCCTTGCTGATGGCCAGGATGTCCATGGGGCCGGTGTCGGAGGGGTACTGCCGGCCGACGGGCTGCCCGTCCTCTTCGTAAATGTCGTACTCGCGGCCCAGGGAGGTGTTGGCCCAATTGTGCACCAGGAAGTCTTCGAGCTGCTTTTCCATCTGAAAGGCCAGCTGCTCCTGCACCTCGGACGCGATCGCCTGCACTACCGGCTGCCCAGGTTCGGCAAGCTGTGTGAGGGTGGCCAGCTCGGCGGCGTGGGCCTCGAGCTGGAACACTGTCATCGGGACCGCGGCCGTGGAGGCCAAGGTCGGGCTCATGTCGTCCCGGTTGATCGAGCCTTTCCAGTCCACGGGCCGCCGGTGCGGAAGGTCGGTGCCGGGGTGGTATTCGTACCCGCCGGCCACCGTCCCGTACTGGTAGGTCCGGTCCGGCTTGGGCGCCAGGACCAGGTCGCCGACAGCGATGCCCTCGGAGGCGGCCCACAGGTTGCCCATGGCCAAGCCGACCGATACCCGGGTCTTCTCCGGGTACATCTCCTGGTAGATGTCATTCATGGCTCCGCGGAATACCTCCGCTCCCCCGCCCAGGTGCGGCCGGATGTCATAGTCCCCGATGAAGTCCACGCCGATGTACCCGTTACGGATCATCTCGTCGGCAAACTGTCCGCCGCGGCCCTGCCGGACCACCCATGCTGCTGTCATTGCTCTCCTGCGTCTCCTGTCCCATCTATGGGGACGCTGTTGAAGGTATCAGGGTCAGACTCCGGGTAGTGCAAGTTTCAGGCCAAACGAGTCCTTGCACGATCAAGGCTGCCGATAAGGCGCTCAGCTCAACCTGGTCTGGTAGCGCTGTACGACGTCACCCTTGATGCGGCCGCGTGCGTTCACCTCGATGCCGTTCTCTGCTGCCCAAGCACGGACGGCCTTTGTGTGGGCCGCCGGCGGGAGGAGACGGACAGAAGGGGCCTGCTTCGTGGCGCCCGTCTTGCGGCCCGCGTCCACGAAGTGGGCCAACAGTCCGCGTAGCTCGCCAGCGTTTGGTCCTGCAAGGTCGATTTCGTAGTCAGTGCCGTCTAACCCAAAGTGGATAGTTTCAGTCGCCGCTGATCCGTCGAGGTCATCAATGAGTTCAATCACTGTGCGTGTAGCCATCCGATGATCCTAATCAGCCAGCAGCCTTACCAGCTGGAGCGACGCTGGAGCGCACACATGGGATCGACCAGAAGAGCCCAACTCCTGCCAGTCCTTCCTGAACCTCTCCTGAAGCCAGCACTATCGCCCCTGCTCAGATTGGAGCGGATAAGCCGCGTTAGCCTGCCATCGCAGCAAAACGAACACGCTGGAGCGCCTCCGCCAGCAGGTCAATGTCTTCCTCCTGGAACAAGCTCTCGGGCCCGGCAGGAGCAGCGTCACTGTAGGGAGACTCATAAAGGGCGCCTATCTCCACGACACCATTCTCTGTCAGTTGCTGGACGATCATGTCGACGAAGTGCAGCTGGTTGGCGTTGAGGGTCTTGTCCCCAATGAAATCGGATAAGGCATCCAAAGCGGCCTGCCTATCCATGCCAACCAGAGACCGTACGAATAGCCCAAGACCTTGGGCTTGCGCGGTGGCCGCTTCAAGTTCCTCGGGTGAACCGGCGCCGCTCTCGATCAACATCCGTTGCAGCTCAGCGAGATCCGTCTCAGTCAAGGGAAGTCCCCGGCGAAGTCGATGAATTGCGACGTGGTCCAGGAATCCCTGGAGGTACGCCCGCGCCTTCTCGCGGTAGCGGGCAAGATCCAGCGATCCGCTCCGGGTCCCCTTCAGCTCGCCTTCCGCAAGCTCGCCGAGTGTGTCTTCGAAGTTCGTGTAGACAACCTTGCGACGCTTTTTCTCAATCAGGTGCACCAGCGCCCGGAGGCGCACACGAATCAACTCAAGCCACTGCGGTGACACTTGGCCCCATTCCCCGCCCTCAAGGATCGACTGGATAAGGACCAGCTGGGCTGCGATCGCGGGAATACTCGACTGATCCTGAAGTGCCGAAGCAATCTCGGCGATTTTCTTGCGGTAGGGCTCAACGGCGGCCGCAGAGTCCAGTGACGCCAACTGGGCCTGATACATCAGCAGGTCGAAGCGCTTGGCTTCCTCAGTATCGGCAGCGGAAGACAGCGTCGCCAAGGGGGCCAGCTTTGCCTGCAGGTCTGTAAGGTCTTGCGTCCCAAGTGCCGCCCACGATTCGGTTTGGGCGAACTTCTCCACCCACTGCAGCTGCGGTCGTACTAGAAAGTTCTCCCTCGGCAGCCTTGCTACCTGCCCCATCAGGCCTGACTCAAGCACCAGCACAAAGTCGCCGTCTAAGCCTGCAGCGCGCGCTTCCGCCAGGAGCTGCGTCCGGACAGCAAAGCTGCGGTGCGCCAGCGACTGTCCCAGGGACCCTTCGGAACCGGGCAGCTCGGCATTGAAATAATCAACGTTCTGGCAGACGTCAAAAATGAAGAAGTCCTTCTTGTCCTCACCAGGTCCGTACAGCTCCGGCCTGAGCCTCGTTCCCCGGCCCACCATCTGCCAGAACTTTGTCTTGGAGCGAACCGCCTTGAAGAAGAGCAGGTTGACAACCTCGGGCACATCGATGCCGGTGTCCAACATGTCCACGGACACTGCAATATGCGGACTGTCCTCGCTCCGGCTGAAAGCATCGATCAACGTGGAGACGTAGTTGACGCTGTGCGTGATGACCTTCGCGAAGGCGCCGGCGTACCGGGGGTAGTTGATGTTGAACCGCTCGGCGATGAATTCTGCGTGCTTCTGGTTCTTGGCGAAGATGATCGTCTTTCCGAGCCGGTCTCCCCCGGCAACCTTGTGCCCGCGGGTCATCAGCACTTCTAGTGCTTTGTCCACGGTGTTGGCGTTGAACAGCCAAGTGTTCAGGATGGCTGGATCCACCGCGTCCGGGATCTCGCCTTCTTCGTCCCATTCGGCGGAGTCCCACTCCTCTTTTTCCTCCTCCGAAAGTTCCTCATAGCGGATACCTTCCACCGGGAACTTCAACGGAATGGACACGGTCCGAGGCGGTACGAGATAGCCATCGGAGATGGCCTGAGGCAGCTCGTAGGCGAACGTGGGGACATGGTCTTCGATGTCGAACAGGGAGTAGGTGTTGCGGTCCACTTCAAATTGAGGGGTAGCGGTCAAGCCCACCAGGTATGCATCGAAGTACTCGAAGATGGCCCGGTATTTCTGGTACACGGATCGGTGTGCCTCATCGATGATGATCAGGTCGTAATGGCCGATTCCGAACCGTTGTGTAAGTACCTTCCCGTCATCGGTCCGTTCGTTGATCAGGTTCATCATGGTTGGATAGGTTGCGACATGGATGCGGCTGTCGGCCTCCACGTCCCAGCCCAAAATTGCAGGCGAGGAACCAGGGAGGTTCGTTTTGAAGGCACGGGCGGCCTGGTCAACGAGTGCGACACGGTCGGCGAGGAACAATACGCGTTTGACCCAGTTGGCCTGCATCAGCAGGTTGGAGAGTGCCACCACGGTACGCGTCTTGCCGGAACCGGTCGCCATAACGAGCAGCGCTTTGCGTTCCTTGTCCGTTTCCAGGGCAGCCGTAACGGCCCGAATGGCGGCTTGTTGATAGCTGCGGCCTGCGATCTCGGTATTGATGGCTGCTGTGGACAAGGCTTTCCTGGTGGTGCGGCGGTCTACCATGAGCTGGAGCTGATCCCGGGTATGGAAGCCCTGGAGTGGCCGAGGAGGATAGCCGGACGCGTCATCCCAGATCCAATGCTCGTACCCGTTGCTGTAGTAGATAACGGGGCGCTGGCCCTTCTCCACCTCTAGCGCGTCGGCATACAGTTTGGCCTGCTGCTGACCCTCGTAGGGCGACTTGGCCGTCCGTTTGGCTTCAACAACGGCAAGTGGCTTGCCATCGGAACCCCACAAGACGTAGTCCACGAACCCAGTGCCGGTCACGGGGCCGGCGTGCGTGGGCATGTGGTGAACTTCGAACTCGCGATCCTCGTCCTTGTCGAGTGCCCATCCGGCTTCGCCCAAATACAGGTCGATGTAGACCCGCGTTTCAGCTTCCGAGTAGTCGTGGCTGTCCGGGAGCTTCTTGTTTTCTTCCTTCGCCCGGGCAATCTCCGCACGCAGGGCTGCGAGCTGGGCCTGCAGCTGCTCATTGTCCTGCTTTTGTGCAACCAGCGATGCATCCTTGGCCGCGAGCTCCTCGGCAAGTTTCGCGGTCTGGTCCGCGGTACTGGGTTTCAGAACAGGTGCTGGAACACCTTGTTTCGGTGTCGGGCTCAGGAACTGCCCGTTGAACATGAGTGTTGGGCTCGGGCGGTTCGCGGGATTCCGGGTGTAGTTGAGCGCTAGCCAGATGCAGACGTGGAACAGTTCCCGAAGTGTTTGCTCCGAATGCTGGACGGTGATCGACGCATTCGTGTGGATGGCACTGTTCGCGACTCTGCGAATTAGGTGGAACTTGCTGACGACCGTCTCGCCTGCGAGCCGCTTGAACGTGGGCTCCGACATCAAGGCGTTAAGATCGCTCTTGTAAGGCAAGGTAAGGGAAGCGTCGGCTTCAAAGAGCCACGCCAGCAGGGATTCGATAGTCCGTCGTGCATAGAGAAGGGAAGAGCGGGGGTCCTTCCGCGCGTATAGCTCGGCCAGCCGTGCTTCCTTCGCAATAGCCGGCCACTCCACCTGCAGTAAAGCGAAGTTGCTGTTCATATCCCCCAAAGCCACTCCTCTATTGATCTTCTCTCTGGAGCCTAAATGGTGAATCTCCTCAGATGAACAGGCAACGCGTGTTTCAGCGGTCATTAGCAGCTACATCGACTGGCTTGACCTGCACGCTTACTCAACAAGCCCCACATTATCGTGGCCCTGTTCTACTTAAGCACCACTGCCGGGGCTCGCTACGACCTCAACGAAGCAGAGGACGTCGATCAGGGTGACCCGTAGTGGACTGCCTATGTAGATCCACGTGTCCTGGAATATGCGGACACTCCCGGCTGCCTTTAGCGCTTCTAGCTGGAGCTGCGGATCCTGCTCACTGGTCGATACCTTGGCGTAGCCGATGGTGTTCGGCTTATAACCACCTTGCTTTCCGTTCCCGCGCGGGTCCTGTGGGATGCTCAATGGTGTAAACAGCAGGATGCCGATGTCCGCGTCTCTCAAGAGACGCGGACATCGCCTTGCGTCCTAAATCCTGGGCGCGCCCTGCTACCAACTACTACGTCCTCGTCGCTCCGAAAGGTTCGGGCCTTTTTGATCTCCCTTGATGGCAATGGCTTTGCCGGGGTGGTACTGGCCCACACCGTAGAGGCGGTCATACGCGTTGCCGACTGCCTTCCAGGTTTCCGTCGGCTTTGGAGTACCCACGGCCGCCAATATGGCTGGGAGAGGACCTGCTAGCAGGTTGATGCCGAAAATTTGCCGCTGCCACGGCAATCATCACGACAATTTGGAGGGCGCGTCTCACTGCAAGGTCGTGCCCAAAAGGAAGCACGAGCGATAGCTGTTGTTCCGCTTCGCCGAGCAACAATCTCGAGCCAGGAATCTCGCTGAATATGTCGTCAATCTCTTCAGTGAGTTGGCCGGCACCGTGGAGCCCACGAAGAGTCTCAAATAATCCGTCTACCGTCGCCTCGCGGACTGCAGGCTTGATTACGGACTCACGAAACCAATCCGTGCTGAGGAAGGCTGCGGTTGCCCGGGTGGAGGCAAGCGCAGTTCGCATGGACTCATTCACGAGC
>NZ_JAGGPQ010000026.1:87208-158982 GCF_018613675.1 Arthrobacter sp. ISL-85
GGACTCGCTGAGAGCCGCATGGGTATCCAGGTTCCCTGCAATCGCCCGGGTAGAAGCAAGTGCAGCTCGCATGGACTCGCTGAGGGCCGCTTGGGTATCAAGTTCGCTTGCCCTGTCCGTCGGAGCATTCATATGCACTCACATTCTGCAAAAAACGTATGTCGGCGGTTTGCTGCACCGGACTCAATCTTGCACCGTTTTTTGCATTCCTAGCGCAAGCAACGGGGGGACGACGCGATCAGCACCATCCCCCCGCCAAAAAACGATCGTTTATTCGCTGCGGCTAATTGAAGTCGTCAGGCACTGGAAGTGCGGTCATCTCGCATAGCCTCAGCACGGCAGCTTTCTGAGTGTCTGCGGAGCCTCTCCAAGAAAAGCGAAACTTCTCCGCGATTTCCGTGATTTCACGAGGCGGTAACCCGTCGGCCCCGGCGATCCACGCATGAAAAGTTCCCCCCTCACCGGCCCGTCCTTCGGCCACGAGAATCACGCCAATGTTGTCAATCCAGTTCAGCCACTGAACCGGATTGATGTCACTGCCGTACCTGTAAATCTCATGACGAATGCGCGGGGGCACCCCGACAGCTTCGGCCAGGTATGCGTCATCGCCCATGGATTTCTGGTCTGCCAAGGGCTGACGAGCCCACCAAAAGTCCCCTACGATTTTCCGGTCTACCCGGACGTCCCAATGGTTAGTCACTATTCCCTCTACTCTCCCCAAGGAGATTTAACATCCCGAATCCTCCGGGAGAGCCGGATTTAGTTGATCCGACTCATCACCGATGTCCATTACTAGACCTTGGCCAGTACAGCAGGGTCTATTCAAAGCACCAAATGCATCTGTCGCTGCTTAACTGAAGCGTCCGGACTGGTAATAGACAGCCCCGCATTTATTGCAGAACTGGCATCCGGCAAAACCGGGGGCGTTGACGACCAGAAAGCTTGTCCCGGCCTGGTCATATCCGCAGCGGCAGACTCGTCCCATGACCGATGACATCGCGGTCTATACCGCCCGATTCAGCCCACGATCCTCATACTCCAGCAACAACTCACCCTACTGTTCAGCGACGCAATACCCTGGCTGCCGCCCTGAGTCGGAGCCGACAAATTGATGAGGGAAGAAGAGGTCTGGTCCCTTACATCTGCGCGGCTAGGAAGACCTCCAATCTCGGTATGAAGCTCAGCTGTGAAGAGGCTGTTTGTGAAACCTTTCTGCCAGACGTAGGTATGGTCCCAGTCAATGCCCTCATGCCCTATCATCCATGCCAAGGCAGGGGCTCGGTCTTTTAGAGAACCCCGCTAAAAGCCCTTTGCTCCAACGAAGCAAATAGTGAGTCGAGTTCAACAAGCTGGCAGCGGTACCGCTCTTTGACAAGCTCAATGGCAGTAAATGCTCGGGCAAAGTCTGCTTGGGCGGCGGGGTCGGGAGCGTTCACTACGAAGCCCAGGACACTCCTCTGGGAAATGTTCTTGACGCCTGCAGCACCGCTGGCCGCGTTGTTTACGAATGCGCGAAATGAAGGTGTTTTGAACAAACTTTGGAGGTACTCAGGGCAAACCCTGGCCCCCGGCGCAAACTCAGCTCTCCAGATTTTATCCGGCAAGAACAGTTGTTCATCTACCACGCCCACGCGAACGCAGATTCCTATTAGGTCAAGCGAACCACTGGCACGAGTGAACAAGAGATCGCCGGATCGAATCCGGTGTTGCTCGTTCGGAACGTAGCTCCGTGGGAGTGGCTTACTCTCGGCTGGTTGAAAAACGCCTCCCGAAACGGCATTCACCTTGATTACGCGATTATGTTCATGCGCGTCGCCATCAACTGAGACCAAATTCTTGCCGCTACTGAATCTGAGGCCCAAATCTGCCAAAGTCGTGGCGGGCATCAATCTTTCCGGGTTCCGGACCATGCTGTCAAACAACGATTGAGCTAGCGCCTCAAGATACACCAGCGCCTTACTGCTCTTCATGCGCAGTTCGTCGACGGCGTCCAGTATGGCCGCTACCCGGCGTTGCTCATCAAGAGGTGGGAGCGGTACGGTCATCTTTTCCAATGCTTTTGGGCTGAGCCGTGGAAGATTTACACCTGTGGCCAATGAGTTGGCCAACTGCACCTTATTTGGTTGGCGAAGGAAATGAACTAGGTATCTTCTGTCCAACTTGGGGCCAGGCAGGACCGGCAAAATGTCGGTGCTACAGATCCCGTCAAACTCTGGAAGCGCGATTTTTGCCAAGTAGGGCCGTAGCTTCCCATAAAGAACGTGCTTACTTGTAAATCTGAACTTGGAACTCGCAAGTTCACCATTGACGACGGTTCCTACGTTTATCAGCCGGCCACCAGATTCAACATTTTCGAGGCCGACGTAAATTGAACCGGTCTCGATGTTCTCGGGGGCGACAAGATTTCGATCAATCTTGGCTACATCACCAAGCAATACATTTTCAAGCACAGATTAACGCTTTCAGCTCTGCCAAGCGCTGGGCAATCTCAGCTTCGAGAACTTCCAGATCCCCAATGATTTCAGCCGCCTTCCGATGCTCGATCTCTTCGTGCTCGAGTTTTCTGTACCTGTTGAGCGACAGATCATAGCCGTTCTCCGCGATCTCAGCTTTGGGAACAAGAAAAGACTGGTCGGTGCGTGCCCGAGCAGTCTCCGTCGTCGTCCGCTGCTGCCAACGGGTCAGGACGTCGTCAAGATCGGACGACTCCAGCGGATTCCGTTTGTCGTCCAAACTGAAGCCGTCGGAGGTGACGTCGTAGAACCAGACGTTGTCGGTCCCGCCGGAGTTGGTCTTGGTGAAGAAGAGGATTGCTGTTGAGACCCCGGCATAGGGTCTGAAAACGCCGGAGGGAAGTTTTACAACGCCGTCGAGCTTGTGGTCCTCGACCAGAATTTTACGGAGGGCAATGTGCGCGGAGGATGCGCCGAACATCACACCGTCCGGCACGATCACGGCGGCCCGGCCGCCGGGTTTGAGAAGCCTGAGGAACAGCGCCAGGAAGAGCAACTCGGTCTTTTTGGTCTTAACCAGTGAAAGCAGGTCCTTAGCCACGTTTTCGTAGTCGAGACTGCCCGCGAAAGGCGGGTTCGCGAGGATGAGGTCGTATCTTCCCTCTTCACTCCCGTGCAAGTCCGCCAACGAGTCTCTGTAGGTGATCTCAGGGTTCTCAACGCCATGGAGGAGCATATTCATGGAACCGATGCGGAGCATGGTGCTGTCGAAGTCGTAGCCGTGGAACTGGTGGTGGTGGAAGAAACGACTCTGCACAGACGTGCTCAACAGGTTGGGGTTGTTCTGCCTGAGGTATTCCCCGGCTTGGACCAGGAAGCCGGCGGTGCCTGCGGCGGGATCACAGATCGCCTCCATGGGCTGGGGTGCCGTCATCTTGACCATCAAATTGATGATATGACGCGGCGTTCGGAACTGGCCGTTCGTGCCGGCAGCGGCGATCTTGCCTAGCATGTATTCATAGAGGTCACCCTTAGTGTCCCGACCATCCATGGGAATCTCATCTATGATGTCGACGACTTTTTCCAGTAGCCCTGGGTTAGGAATGGTGAAGCGGGCGTCCTTCATGTGCTGGGCATAGGAGGACTCCTCGTCGTTGGTCAGCTGGACCAGCCCGGTGCGCAGGAACGGGAAGATGTGCTCAGCGAAAACCTCGTACATCTCGTCCCGCGAGAAGTTCTTGAATTTGCTCCAACGGTAGTCCTGGTACGAACGACCCTTCTCATCCAGGCCATTAGGGAAGATGGGGTTCTCGATGGGCTTACCAGTGCGATTCGCCTTGTTTTCCGCACGTGTCTGGTTTTCATCCAAGCGCTTCAGGAAGAGCAGATACGTGATTTGCTCGATCACTTCGAGCGGATTGGAGATGCCGCCGGTCCAGAACGCGTTCCAAACCTTGTCTACTTGAACCTTGATTTCACCCGTTATCACCGACTTATCTTACAAACTCAACTGAACGTCTACGCCCGTCGGCCTGCCGGTCGCCTGACATTGCCTACTACGACCTCATGCCCATAGGGTCGCATGGCCCTGTGCTTGACCAAACGTCGGCCCCTTCAGAAGGTATCGGGCCGGTCGGGCCGGCAACTCTTGCCTGGCATCCAGCCCCGGCTCGGTCGGACGACATTAACAATTGCTAGTGTCAAGAAAATCTATACCGGGGATTGTTAATTTTGCACCGTTCTGGACACTTCGGGCGCCGAAATCCCTGTGAAGGAACGGAGAAGTGCGGTATCGAGAGGTTTCGAACTATAGAGCCGACCAAGACACCGATCAAGATTCGGGATGAGTGCTAGATCAAGGACTCCCCGCATAATGTTCTCGAGAAGTTTTGGCCCCACCTCACCAAGCGTGGGCCGTCCCGCTGGCGCCGCTGTCTCCACCCGCTGGCCTACTTGCAGGCTTCAAGGATCTCTTTGATGGCATCATGCTCAGCTTGCGTGACCCAGATACTGTATGTCGTTTTGACCGCTGTCTGCCGCTCCACGTATTCGCACCGAAAGGCCTTGTTCGGCGGCAGCCAAGTTGCTGCGTCCTTGTCACCCTTGGCGCTGTTGGTGGGGCCGTCGGCAGCCATGAGGTTCAGCGGCTCATTCGCCAGTTCTTTGCGCTGGTCTGCGCTCAACTGCTGGGCACCTTTCTGCCAAGCGTCACTGAGTGGAACTATGTGGTCGATCTGGATGTCCGAGCTCGTGTCCTGCCCCCGGACGAAGTTGATAGTAGTGCCGGTGTATTTGTCCGCCAGTCTGCCTGTGGCGACGACGCAGTTGTCGGTGCCGGGCTTGAACGTCTCCCCGGTGAGATCGCGAGCGAGGATGTCATTACGGGTGTCGCAACCATTATGGTCTGTATCGGCCCAAGCGGGTCCGAACTCATCGCGCGTGTAGCCGGTCTTCGGCGCTCGGCCCTTGACCGGGATACTCTCAAGCTGGACGAGCGCCTAGGCTGCCTCTTGGGCAGAGCCACCGCCCACCGGCTGAGCGGCAGAGGTACTTGGAGCGGTCCCGATGCCCTCAATAGCATGGGCGGCAACGTTACAGCCGGCAAGCGGGCCAGCCAACAAGAGGGCGGCAGCAGCGGTCAGGGCTGGGGCAATCGAGCGGATGATTTGAACGGCCCTTCTGTTGAGGCGGGTTGCTCCACCCTAACTTCGGCTACCTTGCGCAAGCCGTAAGAGGACATGTCGTGCCGGCCACACCGGGGCAAATGGAAGAACCGAACCAGGAGTCGCCTGTCAGGCTGAATCAGTTCACCGTGGCCAGGCGGACCTTGGAACGGGTCCCTATGAGCCGCTGCTTGGTCAGTGGTTGCTCCGGTGTCTGCTTGGACTCCGCGCCATCAGGAAGAATTTCACTCAATCTCGCAATTTCCCGGATGTGTTCCGACGTAAAGATGATCTTTCCCTTTCCCCAGCAGGCGTGAGGGAACCGTCCGCTGGTCGCGCCGTCACGCAGCCAAGACTCGGTGCAGCGCATCAGAGCCGCTGCTTCGGCAGGCTCAAAAAATTCAATATCCACAGCGTCTCCCAGGAATAGGTGCACGTTTCTAGTTCATGCGCCCGCCAGGACGCGCCAACATGACTGAATTCCGTAGTCGCCGGCCGATTCATTGAAGGCCCGCTATAGCCGCTGGAAAGCCGTCACGGACCGCTCAGTGGCATCGGCACCCACTTGCAATGCCTCAGGCATCAGATGCCCGTAAACCTGCTCGGTAGTCTTCGTAGAGGCGTGCCCTAGCCGGCGCGAGATGGTGAACAGAGGTACGCCGTCCTGAATTAGCCAGGACGCGTGAGTGTGGCGGAGGTCGTGGATCCGTGGGCTCTTGGTCAGACCGAGGGCCTGGGCCGTGCGGACAGCGGGGACCCAGTAGTCGGCCCAGTAGAGCTTGTGGACAATGCGTCCGCCTGTGGGCGTCGTGAACACCAGGTCCTTTCCTGGCCTGCTTGCCACCAGCGGTATCAGCAGCTCCACAAGCGCCGGGTTCAGTCCGATGGTCCTCTTACCAGCGCCGGTCTTGGTCGGCCCAACGTAGAACTGGTTTTGCCCATCCCGCTTCCAAGCCTTGTTGATACGAGCGGTGGGCGGTTTGGAAAGCAGATCCACGTCCGCCACGGTCAAGGCGGTGGCCTCTCCAAAGCGGGTGCCGGTCATGACAAGAAAGTCCGTGAAGGCCTTGTACCGCTCCCCCATCCCCTCCATAATCAGCCTGTACTCGGCATGCGTCAGGAACATGGCCTCATCCTCAGCCTTCTCAATGTTCGGCAGCTGCACGCCCCGGCAGGGATTCCGGGCAATGTAGCCGAGCATCTCGGCAGTGTTCATCGAAGCCGAGATCAGGCCATGGATGTTGTGGATCGTTTTGGGCGCCTTGCCCTTGGCCATCATCGACTTCACCCAGTGGGCAATGACGCGATAGTCGAGCTTGTCCACAGGAACGTGTCCTATGACCGGCCGGACGTGAAGTTCAAGCATGGTCTGGTACGTCTTGACCGTTCCGCTCGATGGACGGACCAGCAGGTCGATATGTTCCTGGATGACTTCCGCCACAGTCGGCGCGCGCTTCTCGCTGGTGAGGATGGCGTGCTGCGCGATTTCAAAAGACTGGCCATTGGCGTCCAGCAACCTTTTCAGGGTTTCAGCCTCGACGAGACTTGCGACTGTCAGTCCCTGCTGCTCGCGGCTCTTTGAGTCCCGCCACAGCACCATGTAGGACGACGACCCGTCCTTTTTGGTGCGTTTTCGAATGCTGGCCACATAAAAAACGGTACGCCGCTGTCAACACTTTGGGCGGATTTGTCAACACCCAAAGAAGAAACAAGGGTCTGACCTGCGGAAACACTGTGCCCGAGGTGGGACTCGAACCCACACACCTTTCGATACCGCATTTTGAGTGCGGCGCGTCTGCCAATTCCGCCACTCGGGCGCGGATTACATGGAGCGGAACGCTACGCCCACAGCTGACTGTGAGCAACGCGATCGCTTCACGTACGCGGAATTACTCTACATGCAGATAGGCTGAATTCCAGAATCGCGCCGCCGTCGCCGCAAACAAACCCTGCAAGCCAAGTACAGCCGCGGTGGCACCTAAGATAGTGATGTCCCGCCGTACCTTTTCAAGGAGATCCCGTGACTGAACAGACGGAGTCCAAGCCCACGTCCCAGCCGGCGCGCCGCGTCATTGTGGCAGAGGATGAAACCCTCATCCGCCTCGACATCATCGAGATCCTGCGCGGCGAAGGCTATGACGTCGTCGGCGAGGCGGACAACGGCGAGAAGGCCGTCCAGCTTGCCGAGGAACTGAAGCCGGACCTGGTCCTGATGGATGTGAAGATGCCTGTCATGGACGGTATCTCTGCCGCCGAAAAGATCGTCAAGGCCCGCATCGCTCCCGTGGTGCTGCTCACCGCCTTCAGCCAGAAGGAGCTCGTGGAGCGCGCCCGCGACGCCGGTGCCATGGCCTACGTGGTCAAGCCGTTCACGCCTGCAGACCTCATCCCGGCCCTGGAGATCGCGCTCTCCCGCCACGAGGAAATCAAGGCCCTTGAGAGTGAAGTCTCCGATCTCCAGGAGCAGTTCGCCACCCGCAAGCTCGTGGAACGTGCCAAGAGCCTGCTGACCACCAAGATGGGCCTGACGGAACCGGAAGCCTTCCGCTGGATCCAGAAGACCTCCATGGACCGGCGCCTCAGCATGCGCGAAGTCGCCGAGACCATCATCAACCAGGTCAACTAACGCCGCTGGGCGGGCCCGGAGAGCTAACGACGACGGCCCGGTCACCGGACAGGAACGGTCACCAACGCGACCGGGCCACCACAGCAAAAAGGACCCCTGCCAAGCGGCAGGGGTCCTCTGCTGTCTGTGCAGACTAGGCCTCGGCGGCCTGGTTCTTCTTCTTCTTTTCCGGCCAGGGGCCGAGCTTTTCGCGGTTGCTGCCGGGCACACCACCCTGGCTGCCGGCGTCGGCGAGGTCGCCCACCTTGTGGACCTTCAGCATGTTCGTGGAGCCGGCCTTTCCGGGAGGCGAACCGGCGGCAATGACCACCAGGTCGCCGTCGTCCACCAGGTCCATTTCCAGCAGGCTGCGGTCAACTTGGGAGGTCATCTCGTCGGTGTGACCCACCATGGGGACCAGCACCGGCTGGATGCCCCAGGTGAGCGCAAGCTGGTTCCACACATGCTCCACCGGGGTGAAGGCGAACACGGCCTTGATGGGCCGCAGCCGGGAGAGGCGCCGGGCGGAGTCGCCGGACTGGGTGAAGGTACAGATGTACTTCGCATCCAGCTGGTCGGCGATTTCGACGGCGGCACGGGTGATGGCGCCGCCGCGGGTCCGGGGCTTCGTCCCCAGCGGGGGTACGCGTTCCAGGCCGTGGACCTCGGTGGACTCGATGATCCGGGCCATGACCTTCACGGTTTCGATCGGGTACTTGCCCACGCTGGTCTCACCCGAGAGCATGACGGCGTCAGCACCATCGAGGACGGCGTTGGCGCAGTCGGAAGCCTCTGCGCGGGTAGGGCGCGGGTTGTCGATCATGGACTCGAGGACCTGGGTGGCCACGATGACCGGCTTGGCCCAGCGCCGTGCCAGTTCAACGGCACGCTTCTGGACGATCGGCACTTCTTCGAGGGGCAGTTCGACGCCGAGGTCGCCACGGGCCACCATGATGGCGTCGAATGCGTCGATGATCTCGGGCAGCTGCTCCACGGCCTGCGGCTTTTCGATCTTGGCGATGACCGGCACGCGGCGGCCTTCTTCGTCCATGATCTCGTGCACGCGGGTGATGTCCGAAGCGTCCCGGACGAACGAAAGCGCCACCAGGTCAACGCCGCGGCGCATGGCCCAGCGGAGGTCGTCCTCGTCCTTTTCGCTCAGCGCGGGGACGTTGACGGCCACGCCGGGGAGGTTGATGCCCTTGTTGTTGGACACCATGCCGCCGACGGTCACCTCGGCGACCACCTTGACGTCGTCGACCTCGATGGCACGCAGTGCCACCTTGCCGTCGTCGATCAGCAGGGCATCGCCCACCTTGACGTCCTCGGTGAGGCTCTTGAGCGTGGTGGAGCAGATCTCCTGGGTGCCGGGAACATCCTCGGTGGTGATGGTGAAGATGTCGCCCACGGCGAGGGCGTGCGGACCGTCAACGAAACGGCCCAGGCGGATCTTGGGACCCTGCAGGTCGGCCATGATGGCCACGGCCTTGCCCAGGTCGGAAGCGGCCTTGCGGACGTTCTCGTAGGTGTTGTCATGCACGGTGTAGTCCCCGTGGCTCATGTTCATGCGGGCGACGTCAACGCCGGCCTCCAGCACCGCGAGCGTGTTCTCGTAGCTGGCGATTGCCGGGCCGAACGTGGCAACAATTTTTGCGCGTCTCATATACCTACCCTATTGGTCTCTTGCATTGGTTAAGTTGTCTGCGAGGTGAACCCTCGATGCATCCCCGGGACAGCGGCTAGAGGACGGCGATGGCGCGGTCCGTTGGCGCGACAGGTGCAGGAAGGATGGTGCTTCCCATCAGGTACTTGTCCACCGCGGCAGCGGCGGCGCGGCCCTCGGCAATGGCCCACACGATCAGGGACTGCCCGCGGCCGGCGTCACCGGCAACGAAGACGCCCTCGGTGTTGGTCATGTAGTAGCCATCGCGCGCCACGTTGCCGCGGCCATCGAACTCGGCGTGCACCTGCTCGGTGATGCCGGCAGGTTCGGCACCGGTGAAGCCGAGGGACAGGAACACCAGGTCAGCAGGGATGATCCGCTCGGTGCCGGCCTTGGGAAGCCGCTTGCCATCGACAAATTCGGTCTCGGCCACCTTCACCCCGGTGAGCTTGCCGTTTTCGCCGACGAACTCGACGGTGGAGGCGAGGTACGTGCGTTCGCCGCCTTCCTCGTGCGCGCTGGCCATCTCGAAGAGGGTGGGGAATGTGGGCCACGGCTGGTGGCTGGCACGCTCTGCCGGCGGCTGCTTGCCGATGGCCAGCGTGGTGACGGACGCGGCGCCGTGCCGGTGCGCGGTGCCCAGGCAGTCGGCACCGGTATCGCCACCACCCAGGATCACCACGTGCTTGCCGTGGGCGTTGATCTGGTTCTCGATGGTTTCCCCGGCCACCGCACGGTTGGCGGGCACCAGGTAATCCATGGCGAAGTGGACGCCGTCCAGGTCACGGCCCGGGATGGGCAGGTCGCGGGGAACTGTGGCTCCGGTGCACACCACGACGGCGTCGTAGCGCCTTCGCAGCTGCTCCCAGGTGACGTCGGTGCCCACGGAAACGCCGGTCCGGAACCTGGTGCCTTCCGCCTTCATCTGCTCGACGCGGCGGTCCACCTGCTCCTTTTCCATTTTGAAGTCGGGGATGCCGTAACGCAGCAGGCCACCGATCTTGTCGTCCCGTTCGTAAACGGCAACGGTGTGGCCCACCCGGGTGAGCTGCTGTGCGACGGCAAGGCCGGCGGGGCCTGAGCCGACCACCGCAACGGTCTTGCCGGTGAGGCGCGTGGGCGGCAACGGGCTGACCCAGCCGTTGTCCCAGGCCTCGTCGATGATCGAAACTTCAACCTGCTTGATGGTCACGGCGGGCTGGTTGATCCCCAGCACGCAGGACGCCTCACAGGGCGCCGGGCAAAGCCGGCCCGTGAACTCAGGGAAGTTGTTCGTCGCGTGCAGCCGCTCGATTGCTTCGTCGCCCTTGTCCCGCCACATGAGGTCGTTCCACTCCGGGATGAGGTTGCCCAGCGGGCAGCCCTGGTGGCAGAACGGGATGCCGCAGTCCATGCAGCGTCCGGCCTGCGCCTTCAGCGTGCCCTTTTCCTGCGCCTCGTATACCTCTTTCCAGTCCATGATGCGGACGGGAACGGGACGGCGCGGCTGCGTTTCACGCTGGCGTACTTTCAGAAATCCGCGTGGATCAGCCACCGGTAACCTCCAGGATTCGGGACCATACTTCTTCGCCGTCGGGGTCAAGGCCCTCTTCGATGGCGTCGAGACGGGTTTGCAGCACGGCCGCGTAGTCGCGCGGCAGCACCTTGGTGATGCGGGCGGCGGTGTCATCGAAGTTCTCGAGGAGGCGTGCCGCCAGCTGGGAGTCAGTTTCTTCCACGTGCTTGACCAGCAGGCCGTGGACGATGTCGCGGTCTTCAGAGTCCAGCTCGCGCAGCTGCAGCTCGCCGGATTCCAGCGCCTGCTTGTTGACGCGGGTGGTCCGCAGGTCCAGGACGTAGGCGGTGCCGCCGGACATGCCCGCTCCAAAGTTGCGGCCGGTGCGTCCGATGATCAGCGTCTGGCCGCCGGTCATGTACTCGCAGCCGTGGTCGCCAATGCCCTCGACGACGGCGGTGGCACCGGAGTTCCGGACCAGGAAGCGTTCGCCCACCTGGCCGCGCAGGAACATCTCGCCGCTGGTGGCGCCGTAACCAATCACGTTGCCGGCGATGACGTTGGTCTCCGCCTTGAAGACGTTGGTACGGTCCGGACGGACGATGATCCGGCCCCCGGACAGGCCCTTGCCCACGTAGTCGTTCGAGTCGCCGTACAGCCGCAGGGTGATGCCCGCGGGCAGGAAGGCGCCCAGGGACTGGCCGGCGGTGCCGTTGAGGGTCACGTCGATGGTGTCCGTGGCCAGGATGTCGGTACCAAAGGTCTTGGTGACGACGTGGCCCAGCATGGTGCCAACCGAACGGTCGGTGTTGATGACGTCCACGGTGATCTTCACCGGACTGCGGTCCGTGAGCGCCTCGGTGGCCATGGTGATCAGCCGCTGGTCGAAGTGCTTGTCCAGCTCGTGGTTCTGGCCGGTCATGTTCCGCAGCGGCGCGTCGTCGTCGAACTCCAGGCCGTGCAGGATCGGGTCCAGGTCCAGGCCGTCGGCCTTCCAGTGGTTGATCGCCTCACGCGTGTCCAGGACCTCGGCGTGGCCAATTGCCTCTTCGAGGCTCCGGAAACCAAGCTCGGCGAGGATCTCGCGGACTTCCTCAGCCAGGAATTCGAAGAAGTTGACCACGAACTCCGGCTTGCCGCTGAACCGGGCACGCAGCTCGGGGTTCTGGGTGGCAACGCCCACCGGGCAGGTGTCCAGGTGGCAGACACGCATCATGATGCAGCCTTCAACCACCAGCGGGGCGGTGGCGAAGCCGAACTCTTCACCCCCCAGCAGCGCTGCGATGACAACGTCGCGGCCGGTCTTGAGCTGGCCGTCCACCTGCACCACCACGCGGTCGCGCAGGCCGTTGAGCATCAGCGTCTGCTGGGTCTCGGCCAGGCCAAGTTCCCACGGAACGCCGGCGTGCTTGAGCGAGTTCAGCGGCGAGGCGCCGGTTCCGCCGTCGTGCCCAGAAACGAGTACGACGTCGGCCTTGGCCTTGGTCACGCCGGACGCCACGGTGCCGATCCCCACTTC
The DNA here is from genome assembly GCF_018613675.1 of Arthrobacter sp. ISL-85. Lineage (GTDB taxonomy): Bacteria > Actinomycetota > Actinomycetes > Actinomycetales > Micrococcaceae > Arthrobacter. The sequence continues at coordinate 99,607 of NZ_JAGGPQ010000026.1, forward strand.
GGAGACGAGCTTCACGTGCACACGGGCCGAGGGGTTGGCGCGCTTGGCATCGTAGATGAGCTGCGCCAGGTCCTCGATCGAGTAGATGTCGTGGTGCGGGGGCGGTGAAATCAGGCCGACGCCGGGCGTCGAGTGGCGGGTGCGGGCCACCCACGGGTAGACCTTCTGCGCCATCAACTGGCCGCCTTCACCGGGCTTGGCACCCTGGGCCATCTTGATCTGGATGTCGTCGGCGTTGGTCAGGTAGAGGCTGGTCACGCCAAAGCGGCCAGAGGCGATCTGCTTGACGGCAGAGCGGCGCTTCGGATCAAGCAGGCGGTCCACGTCCTCGCCGCCCTCGCCGGTGTTGGACTTGCCGCCCAGCTGGTTCATGGCGATGGCCAGCGTCTCGTGGGCTTCCTGCGAGATGGAGCCGTAGCTCATCGCGCCGGTGGAGAACCGCTTGACGATGCTGGAGACGGGCTCAACTTCCTCAAGTGGAACGGCCGGCCGTTCGTTCTTGAACTTGAGCAGCCCGCGGAGGGTCATCAGGTTGGTGGACTGGTCGTCCACTCCCCTGGTGTACGCCTTGAAGATGTCGTAGCGGCGCTCACGCGTGGCGTGCTGCAGCCGGAACACCGTCTCCGGGTTGAACAGGTGCGGCTCGCCGTCGCGGCGCCACTGGTACTCGCCGCCGCCCAGGAGGGGACGGTGCGGCTGCTCGATGCCGCCGTCGGGGTAGGCCATCTGGTGGCGGGCGGAGACCTCGGCGGCGATGACGTCCAGGCCCACACCGCCCAGCTGCGAGTGCGTGCCGGCGAAGAATTCGTCCACCAGTTCCTGGCCCAGGCCCAGTGCCTCGAAGGTCTGGGCTCCGGTGTAGGAGGCCACCGTGGAGATGCCCATCTTCGACATGATCTTCAGGACGCCCTTGCCCAGGCCCTTGATGAGGTTGTGGACGCCGTCCTGCGGGGTGACCCCGGTGACGTCGCCGGCGGCAATGAGCTGCTCCACGGATTCCATGGCCAGGTACGGGTTGACGGCGGAGGCGCCATAGCCGATCAGGACTGCCACATGGTGGGTTTCGCGGACGTCGCCTGCCTCGACCACCAGGGCGGTCTTGGTGCGGTTGGCGCTGCGCAGCAGGTGGTGGTGCACGGCGCTGACCAGCAGCAGCGAGGGAATGGGCGCCCACTGGGCGTTGGAGTCGCGGTCGGACAGCACAATGTACTGGACGCCGCGGTTGATGGCGCCGGAAACCTGCTCGCAGATTTCGGTGAGCCGGGCGCGGAGCGCGTTCTCGCCGCCTTCGGGCCGGTACAGTCCGCGGACTTTCATGGCCACGCGGAAGCCTTCGGCGTCCTCGATGTTGGCGATCTTGGCGAGCTGGTCGTTGTTGATCACCGGGAAGGGCAGCTGGACCTGGGGCTGGCGGACCTGCTTGGTGTCCAGCAGGTTGCCGTTGGGTCCGATAGCGCAGGTGAGGGAGGTAACCAGCTCTTCGCGGATGGCGTCCAGCGGCGGGTTGGTGACCTGCGCGAAGGACTGCACAAAGTAGTCGAAGAGCAGGCGCGGGCGCTTGGACAGCACGGCCACGGGAGTGTCGGAGCCCATGGCGCCCAGGGGCTCGGCACCGGTGCGGGCCATGGGGCCCAGCAGGATCTTCAGTTCCTCAGTGGTGTAGCCGAAGGTGCGCTGGCGGATGTTCACGGACGCGGCGGTGTGCACCACGTGCTCACGCTCGGGCAAATCGTTGAGGTCGATCAGGTTGTCCTTGACCCACTCGGCCCACGGGTTGGCCGCGGCGACTTCCGCCTTGACCTCTTCGTCGTCAATGATGCGGCCGGCCTCGGTGTCCACCAGGAACATCTTGCCCGGGGACACCCGGCCCTTCTTAACCACCTTGGAGGGCTCGACGTCGATCACGCCCACCTCGGAGGCGAAGACGATCAGCCCGTCCTCGGTGATCCAGAAGCGGCCCGGACGCAGTCCGTTGCGGTCCAGGGTGGCGCCGACCAGGTTGCCGTCGGTGAAGGAGACGGCGGCGGGGCCGTCCCAGGGTTCCATCAGGAGCGAGTGGTACTCGTAGAAGGCGCGGCGGGCCGGATCCATGGTGGCGTGGTTTTCCCAGGCCTCGGGGATCATCATCATGATCGAGTGCGTGATGGGCCGGCCGGAAAGCCAGAGCAGTTCCGCTACCTCGTCGAAGGATGCGGAGTCCGAGGCCCCGGGGGTGCAGATGGGGTACAGCTCTTCCGGCGAGTCACCCAGCAGCGGGTTGGCCAGCTGGGACTGGCGGGCACGCATCCAGTTCCGGTTGCCCTTGACGGTGTTGATTTCACCGTTGTGGGCGATGGTCCGGAACGGCTGCGCGAGCGGCCAGGACGGGAAGGTGTTGGTGGAGAAGCGGGAGTGCACAATCGCGAGCTTGGTCTTGAACCGCTTGTCGGAGAGGTCCGGGTAGAACGGTTCCAGCTGCGCGGTGGTGAGCATGCCCTTGTAGACGATGGTGCGGGAGGACAGCGACGGGAAGTACACGCCGAACTTGTTCTGGGCGCGCTTGCGGATGCGCCAGGCGCGGGAGTCCAGCTCGTTGAAGTCCAGTTCCTCGCCGTTGGCGGACGCCAGGAAGGGCTGGGAGAAGTAGGGCATGCAGGCACGGGCCATGGCGCCCACGAGGTCGGCGACCACCGGCACCTCACGCCAGCCGAGGACCTTGAGGCCCTCGTCGGCGGCCAGGCCCTCGATACCTGCCTTGGCGGCGTCGGCCTCCCGCTGCTCGGCAGGAAGGAATGCGGTGCCCGCAACGTACTGGCCGGGAGCCGGCAGCTCGAACTCGGTAACGGCGCGGAAGAACTCGTCCGGGATCTGCATGAGCAGCCCTGCACCGTCGCCGGTCCCCTCGTCGGCGCCCACGGCGCCGCGGTGCTCAAGGTTGCGCAGGGCGGTCAGTGCGGCATCGACGATGTCGTACCCAGGTTCGCCGCGCAGCGTCGCAATAATGGCGAGTCCGCAGGCGTCCTTCTCCTGTTCGGGGTTGTACAGCCCGGCTGCCTCAGGCATGGCTGCGAAGCGCTTGAACGGCGACAGTGCAGTCTCAGGCTGATCCGGTTCGGACCAGCTGGGAGTGTTAAGAGTTTGGGTCATGGGAGACGTCCTTCCTCCTGATCGTGCGTATGGAAGGGACACCGTTGGCCCCACTCGTCGGCGCCGCTGCTAGGGCACAACAAAGTGTTGATTACTGGAAATTGTAGGTCAGCGCGGCCTGCTGAACTAACGGTTACGCAGGCCCCTGTCCGAGGCAACACCGGCCGGCAACATCTGTGCCGTCCGGACTCGCCCCATGCCACGACGTTGTGGTTTCGGGCTCTTCGAGCGGTGGCTCTACTGCCCTGCCTGGGCCGGCGCCCTACTTGCCGGTGCCGGCCTCCGATGCGGGTTCCGTGGCTGTGCTGCCGGAGTGTCCGGCAGCGGTCGCATCCGTTCCGGGCGTTGAGCCGGCCGGTGCCGCCGCGGCTTCTTCCGTGGGGTCGGAAGCATGCCTGGAACCGCTGTGGTTATCACGGAGATTACCACGCGAATCACTATCTGAGACAACATCGTCCGGATCACGGACTTCTGTGACGGCCCCGGAATGTGGGCCCGCCGTCACGGGCTGGTCCGGTTCACGGCCGGCAAGGTACACGGTGTCCGGTTCCGGGCGGCCCTTGCGGCCGAGGAGGAGGAAGGCAGCCAGGGCCGCGAGGAAAACAAAGATGCTGGTCCAGACGTTGAGCCTGGTGGTGATGCCCAGGATGTTGATCTGTTCGGCATCATCTATGCGCATCATTTCAATCCAGACCCGGCCCAGGGTGTAGTACATGGCGTACAGCCAGAAGAGCCTGCTCCGGCGGAAGTTGAACCGCCGGTCCAGGGCCAGCAGGATCACGACGCCGGCCAGGTTCCAGAGCGACTCGTAGAGGAACGTGGGGTGGAAGAGGGTGTCCGCAGGCATGCCGGCGGGAAAGTTGGGGTTGTTGGCGTCGATCTGCAGGCCCCACGGCAGGGTGGTGGGGCCGCCGAAGAGTTCCTGGTTGAAGTAGTTGCCCCACCGGCCGACGGCCTGGGCCAGGAGCAGTCCTGGTGCCGCGGCATCGACGAAGGCGCTCAGCTTGACGCCGCTGCGGCGGCAGCCGATCCAGGCGCCGACGGCACCGAGGAGCACGGCGCCCCAGATTCCCAGGCCGCCCCGCTGGATCTGCGGGATCAGCGAGAGGTCGCCGGTGCCGTCGAAGCCCGGACCGAAGTAGGCGTCCGGTGAGGACACCACGTGGTAGAGCCTGCCGCCGATGATGCCGAAAGGGATGGCCCAGATAACGATGTCCCAGACGCTGCCTTCAGGGGCTCCGCGTTTGGCCCAGCGGACCGACGTCAGCCACAGGCCCACGATAATGCCGGCCAGGATGCACAGGGCATAGGCGTGGATCCGCAGGCTGCCCCATGGGAGGGGAATATCGAAGCCGGACCAGTCCGGGCTGGGGATGCTGGCAGGCATCAGGGTGGGCGCCAGGGCGGCTGCCTGAAGGAGTGGCTGCATGGCTTAGGCCCCGGTTCCCTGCGTCAGGCCGGATTCCCGGGCCAGCCCGGTGCTGAGGTCCTTGGTGAGGGCGCCGACGGCGTCCACTCCCCCGTCGCGAAGTGCGGCGACCAGGGCAGTGCCCACGATGACCCCTTCGGCGTAAGCGGCGATTTCACGGACCTGGTCCGCGGTGGAGACGCCGAGTCCCACGCAGACGCGTTCGGCGCCGGCGCCGTGCGCGGCGGCAACAACATCCTTGGCGGCGGTACTGACGGACGTCCGGGCACCGGTGACGCCCATGATGGAAACGGCGTAGACGAACCCGCGGCTCGCATCGACGGTCCGCTGCATGCGTTCAGGGGTGGACGACGGCGCCACCAGGAACACCCGGTCCAGGCCGTACTTGTCCGAGGCTTCCATCCATTCGGCGGCTTCGTCCGGAATCAGGTCCGGGGTGATGAGCCCGGCGCCTCCGGCCTCGGCAAGCCTGCGCGAGAACTCATCCACGCCCATGCGGACCACGGGGTTCCAGTAGGTCATGACCAGGACGGCGGCGTCGGTCTTGCTGGTGATGCCGGCAACGACGTCGAATACCTGCCTGACGTGGAAGCCCTTGGCCAGTGCCTCGGTGGTGGCCGCCTGGATGACCTGGCCATCCATGACGGGATCGGAATAGGGAATGCCGATCTCGATCAGGTCGGCACCGTTCTCCGCGAGGGCAATGCCCGCGGCGATGGTCTCCTCCACGCTGGGGTAACCCGCCGGGAGGTAACCGATGAGTGCCGAGCGTCCCTGGGAACGGGCCCTGTCGATGGCTGCTGCCGACTTGCTGGTCATTTCTGCCCTCCCGGACGTACCTGCACTGCTCACAGCTGCTCCCCCTCTTTGCCGATTTCGGATTCGGCCGAATTCTTGTCCAGCAGGTCAAACCATTCGGCTGCGGTGGCCACGTCCTTGTCGCCGCGGCCGGAAAGGTTGACGATGATGATCTTGTCGGCGGCCGCTGCCGGGTCTTCCGCTGCAAGCCGCTGGCCCACCTTGATGGCTCCGGCCAGCGCGTGTGAGGACTCGATGGCAGGGATGATGCCCTCGGTGCGGCACAGGAGGCGGAAGCTCTCCATGGCTTCGCTGTCCGTGATGGGCTCGTAGCTGACCCGTCCAATGTCGGAAAGGTAGGAGTGCTCGGGGCCGACGCCGGGGTAGTCCAGGCCGGCGGAGATGGAATGGGACTCGATGGTCTGCCCGTCGTCGTCCTGCATCAGGTAGGAGCGTGCGCCGTGGAGGACGCCGGGCTTGCCCAGGGTGATGGTGGCGGCGTGCCGGCCGGTCTCGACGCCGTCGCCCCCGGCCTCGAAGCCGTAGATCTTCACGGAAGGATCGTCAAGGAACCCGTGGAAGATGCCGATGGCGTTGGAGCCGCCTCCGATGCATGCGCAAACGGCGTCCGGGAGGCGGCCCTCCTGCTCGAGGATCTGGGCGCGGGCTTCCTCGCCAATGACCTCGTGGAAGTACCGGACCATGGCCGGGAACGGGTGGGCGCCGGCCGCGGTCCCCAGCAGGTAGTGCGTGTTGGCAACGTTGGCCACCCAGTCCCGGAGGGCGTCGTTGATGGCGTCCTTGAGTGTCTGTGACCCGCTGGTCACGGGCACCACCTTGGCGCCCAGGAGTTCCATGCGGGCGACGTTCAACGCCTGGCGGCGGCAGTCCTCCGCACCCATGTAGACCACGCATTCCAGGCCCATCAGGGCCGCAGCGGTGGCGCTGGCTACGCCGTGCTGGCCGGCTCCTGTTTCTGCGATGATGCGGGTCTTGCCCATGCGCTTGGCGAGCAGCGCCTGGCCCAGGACGTTGTTGATCTTGTGCGACCCGGTGTGGTTGAGGTCCTCGCGTTTGAGGAAGACCCGCACTCCCCCGGCGTGCTGGGAGAACCGCTTTGCTTCGGTCAGCAGGGAGGGACGGCCGGAGTAGTTCTTGTTCAGGTCGGCGATCTGCGCCCGGAAATCGGGATCGTCCTTGGCCTTGTTGAAGGTCTCTTCAAGTTCGTCCAGGGCGGCGATGAGGGACTCGGGCATCCATCGCCCGCCGTAGTTGCCGAAGTACGGCCCCGGGGCGTGGCGGAGGGATCCCCCCTGCAGGAATGCTTCCGCGGTGTTGTTGTCAGCGTTTCCTGAGGGTGCGTCAGCCATCAGTCCTGTCCTGTTCGATCGAATTGGTCAAAGATGTGCAGCTCCGGCGGGAGGCCGGAAAGGTATGCCCATCCTGCAGGGCCAAAGGTTCCCGGCCCCGCAGGACAAATGTGGTGCCGTGCCTCAGCCGCGTGCGGCGATGGCGGCGGCACCCGCGGCAGTGAATTCGGCGATGCGTTCCCGCGGGGTGGCGTGGCTTACCAGGGCCTCGCCCACCAGTATGGCGTTCGCGCCGCTGGCGGCGTAGTGCGTGACGTCGCCGGCGTCCCGGACCCCAGATTCGGCAACCACGAGGGCCTCTGCGGGAATGAGGCCCGCCAGTGAGGCGAAGACTGAACGATCGACGTCGAGCGTCTTCAGGTTGCGCACGTTGACGCCAATGATCCGGGCGTTGGCCGTGACGGCCCGCTGGATTTCTTCCTCTGTGTGCGTCTCCACCAGTACGTTCATGCCGAGTTCCCGGCTGAGGGCGCTGAATTCAGTGAGCTGGGCGTCAGAGAGCGCGGCGACAATAAGGAGGATGAGGTCGGCGCCGTGGGCGCGGGCCTCCCAGATCTGGTACTCGTCGAGTGTGAAGTCCTTGCGCAGCAGCGGGACGTCGACGGCGGCGCGCACGGCGTCCAGGTCGGCCAGGGACCCGTTGAAACGGCGCTGTTCGGTGAGGACGCTGATGACGGAGGCACCGCCGTCGGCGTACTGCCGGGCGAGCGACGCCGGATCCCCGATGCTGGCGAGATCGCCCTTGGACGGGCTGCGGCGCTTGATTTCGGCGATGACTTTCAGCTGTTCCCGGGTTGGCGAGGTTCCACCAAGGGCCGCCCAGGCATCGCGGGCAGGCGCCGCGGCCTGGGCCAGGTCCTTCAGCTCAGCCAAGGAAACGAGCCGTTTCCTGGCCTCCAGATCCTCCCTGACACCGGCGTTGATGTCATCGAGAACAGTGGCCATCAGTGGCCGGAGTTCTTCAGCTTGCTGCCCTCGACGCCGTAGCCTGCCTTGCGCATGACGTAACCGAGGATCAGGCCGATCACCATGACAACGGCGCCGCCGATGAAGATGGGGGTGCTGGCGATGACGAAGGCGATGGCTGCGATGAGTGCGCCTACGAGCATGACGATCACGCAGGTCCAGGCGGCCGGGCTGTTGCCGTGGCCCAGTTCCTGGCTGTGGTCAATGGCGCCGGGGGCCACCGTGCGGCTGCCTGACTTGGAAACGGACGCAGGTGCTTTGCTCATGGAAAATCTCCTCAGGATGGATACTGCTTACATTCTGCCATTTTTTGGCCGCCGCCCGCGTACCGCCGGGCTCGACGCCCAGGCCCTTGCAGGCGGCCGCTGGCCTTAGGTGGGGTCCTCGCCGCGGGAAAGCCGGTCCCAGCTGTCGATCTCGTCCACGGGCCCTGCCGCTGCAACGGTCCCCGCGGCCCCGGCTGCGTCATACTTGGTGCGCGTCTTCCAGTAACGGGACGCGGGCAGGATCACCAGGGCTGCCAGCGCGAGCAGGCAGCCGGCGACGACGGCGAGCACCGGGAAGGGGGTAAGTTCAACGTGCGCCTGGCTTCCGGAAATACCCGTGGCACCTGCGATCGTTCCCTGCGCGGCCGCAAGCGGGTCCGCCAGTACAGTTGCTGCAGCCGCGACCACACCGGCCGAGGCAAGAGCGATGATGGCGGTGATGACCCAGCGTGCGATCCTGCCCGCAATGGCGGCCGCGAGTCCGCCGGCAAGGGCCACCAGGGCCAGGGCCGTAACAGTGGTGGCGGCCTTGCTGCCCTGCACCTGGATGGCGCTTTGCGTGGCGGCGGCCTGGCCCACCTGGTTGGGGTCCAGGGTGGCGGTGATCCAGGTCTGGGTGGTGGTGCCGAAGGCGGCCAGGGCAAGGAGGGTGATCAGCAGCACCAGCGTGGACTTGCGCGCCCACACCGGGGTCCGGCTCTTCCCCGCCTTGCGCGCCTTGGCCGCATTGCCGGCCGTGCCTGCGGTGCCTGCCGGGTCCGCCGTTGCTCCGGAACCAGGCATCAGGAATCCGTCCGGCCGGGGAGGGATTCCGCGGAAATGTTGTGGAGCGATCCCGCGGTGTGCACCGCGCGGAGCGGTGCGGCGGCCTTGTTGACGGTTTCCATCGCCTCGGTGGGATTCACCGAGTCCGCCACGATGCCGCCCCCGGCCTGGACATAGGCGCGCCCCTCCCGGATCAGCGCGGACCTGATGGCGATGGCCATGTCCATGTCGCCGGCAAAGTCGAGGTAGCCCACCACACCGCCGTAGATGCCGCGGCGGTGCGGTTCCAGTTCATCGAGGAGGCGCAGCGCCCTGGGCTTGGGGGCACCGGAGAGCGTGCCGGCCGGGAAGGTGGCCTTCAGCACGTCGTAGGCTTTGGCCTGCGGTGCCAGCCGGCCCACCACGGTGGACACCAGGTGCATGATGTGGCTGAAACGCTCCACCTCCATGAACTGGGTGACATCAACGGTGCCGGCCACGCAGACCTTGGAGAGGTCGTTGCGGGACAGGTCCACCAGCATCAAGTGCTCGGCGCGCTCTTTCTGGTCCGCCAGGAGTTCCTCGGCCAGGGCCTTGTCCGCTTCGACCGTTTTCCCGCGCGGGCGGGAGCCGGCGATGGGGTGGGTGATGACTTCCTCGCCGGTGACGGTCACCAGCGCTTCCGGGGAGGAGCCGACGATGGAGTATTCGCGGCCGTCGGCGTCGGCAAGGCTGAAAATGTACATGTAGGGGCTGGGATTCGTGTTGCGCAGCACCCGGTACACGTCCAGCGCGGACGCCTGGCACTCCATCTCGAAGCGGCGCGAGATCACCACCTGGAAGACCTCGCCGTCCACGATTGCTTCCTTGCCGCGGTCCAGGGCGGCCAGGTACTCGGCCTCGTCCCAGCGCTCCTGGACGCTGGACGCGAAGTCCAGGGCAGCAGGTGCCAGCACGGACACGGGCTGCACCACGGGAGCGCTGACCTTGGCCAGGAGTTCCTTGACCCGGGCCACGGCGTCGTGCCAGGCCTCATCCACCCGCTCCGAGCTGTTGTCGAAATTGATGGCGTTGGCGATCAGCAGGACGGTGCCGTCCACGTTGTCGTGCACGGCCATGTCAGTAACCAGGTTCAGCGCCATTTCCGGCAGCTGCAGATCGTCCTCTGGTGGGCTGACCAGCCGCTCCCAGTGCCTGACGGTTTCCCAGCCGAGGAAGCCCACCAGGCCGGAGGTGAAGGGCGGCAGTCCGTCGAACCGGTCGGTGCGCAGGGCATCGATGGCGTCGCGGATGGCGTCCACCGGGCTGCCGCTGACCGGCACGCCTGCGGGTGGTTCGCCGAGCCAGTGCGCCTGGCCGTCCTTGGTGGTCAGGGTGGCGCGGGACCTGGCGCCGATGAAGGAGTAGCGTGACCATGCTCCGCCCACGGCCGCCGATTCCATGAGGAAGGTCCCGGGCTGCCCCTGGGCCAGCTTCCGGTACAGGCCGATGGGGGTTTCGGCGTCGGCGAGGACCTTGAGCCTGACGGGAATGACGCGGCTGTGGCCGGCGAGTTCCCGGAACTCCTCGAGGCTTGGGCTGATGGTTCCGAGGTCCTGCATGGCTGTGCTTGTCCGCCTGTTCTTCGAGAGGCCCGGCGTTGCCGGCACCTTGGATGTGCTTTGCTGGATGGCCGTCGCGGGTGGAATCGCCGGCTGGGCGGCGGTGCCGCTTAGCCCGCCTGGCCCGCCACCACGTCGAGTGACCTGCCATCGAAGCAGGTGCGGGTCCCCGTGTGGCAGGCGGCACCCACCTGGTCGACGCGTATAAGCAATGCGTCACCGTCACAGTCCATGGCCACGGATTTGACCCACTGGACGTGTCCGGAAGTATCCCCTTTGCGCCAGTATTCCTGGCGCGAGCGGGAGTAGAACGTCACGCGGCCGGTGGTCATCGTGCGGTTCAGGGCTTCATCGTCCATCCAGCCGAGCATGAGCACTTCATTGGTGTCGTACTGCTGCACCACGGCAGCCACCAGCCCGGCGGCGTCGCGCTTGAGCGCAGCGGCCACTTCCTTGGGGAGCGGGCTTGCCTGCGGCGAGGATTCAGCGGCCGACGGCGGCGCCGGGGACACGGCGGATCCTGCGGCGTGGACGGGGGCTGGCTGCTCAGACATCGGGTCAAGTCTAGTGCCTTCGCCCGTCCGGTCTCCTGTTGTGAACAACGGCACGCCACCGCCCGCTGCCGTGCTGCCCAACTCCTCACCACTCGTGCTAGTTTTCCAAGTGATGCATTTCGTCGAACCATCCCGAGAAGTCCTGGCCGAAACCCTGCTTGCGGCCGGCCCTGATGCGCCCACGCTGTGCAAGGGCTGGCGTACCAGGGACCTTGCCGCGCACCTTTACCTGCGCGAGCGGAAAGCCGCCGTCGGGCTTGGTTTGATCATCAAGCGCCTGGCCAAGGCGTCGGACCAGGCCACCGCCAGGCTGGCCGCCAAGCTCACCAGCAATGAGGACTACGCCCGGCTGGTGAACACCTTCCGGGCCGGCCCGCCGGCCTTCTCCCCGATGAGTATCCGGGCGCTGGACGAGAGCGCCAACCTGATCGAGTACTTTGTGCACACAGAGGACGTCCGGCGCGCCGTGGACCGGTGGGCCCCCCGCGCGCTGGACGAGGCATACTCGGAGGCGCTGTGGGACGAACTGGTCAAGCGCGCTGCCATCCTGTACCGGGGCGTGGACCTGGGCATTGTCCTCGTCCGCCCGTCCGGGCCCCGCCACGTCGCCAAGCGCGCCCCCGTTTCGGTGGCAATCGTCGGCGAGCCGGGCGAACTGCTGATGCACGCCCACGGCCGCACCCGCCACGCCCTGGTCACCTTCGAAGGCCAGCCGGACGCCGTCGCCCTCCTCCAGTCAGCGGAAGTAGGGCTCTGACACACTGCGGGTGGGGACTACCGAACTTCGAACCCGGCTGCCCGGATGGCGTCCTTGACCTGGGACATCATGTTGTCTGGCCCCCAGTGGAAAATCGAGGCGGCCAGGACGGCGTCCGCACCCGCGGCAACGGCAGGCGGGAAGTGTGCCGGCTCCCCCGCACCCCCAGATGCGATGATGGGGACCTTGACGGCGGCCCGGACCAGTTTGATGAGTTCAAGGTCGAAGCCGTCCTTGGTGCCGTCGGCGTCGATCGAGTTCAGCAGGATCTCCCCCACCCCGCGGTCTGCCGCTTCCCTGGCCCACTCAATCGCGTCGATTCCGGTGCCGGTGCGGCCGCCGTGGGTCGTTACCTCAAATCCCGACGGCGTGGGCCGGGATCCCGGCCGGGTGCGGCGGGCGTCAACGGACAGGACCAGCACCTGGGAACCGAAGTGCCGGGTGATCTCATCGATGACATCGGGCCGGGCCACGGCAGCGGTATTGATGGAGGCCTTGTCCGCACCGTAGCGCAGGAGCTTGTCCACCTCGGCCACGCCGCGGACGCCGCCGCCAACAGTGAGCGGGATAAACACTTCCTCGGCCGTGCGCCGGACAACGTCGAAAGTGGTCTCCCGGTTGCCCGACGACGCGGTGACGTCAAGGAAGGTCAGTTCGTCCGCGCCGGCGTTGTCGTAGCGGTGGGCGAGCTCCACCGGGTCGCCGGCATCCCGGAGGCCCTCGAAGTTGACGCCCTTGACGACGCGTCCGGCGTCGACGTCAAGGCAGGGAATGACGCGTACAGCTACTGCCATGGGAACTCCTGGATATTTTGTGGTGCTGGGGTGCCGGTTATCAGATACGGCAGGCGTGGATACTGCTGACCAGGATGGCGCGGGCGCCGAGGTCGTAGAGTTCATCCATGATCCGGTTGGTTTCCTTTTTGGGCACCATGGACCGGACGGCCACCCAGTCGGAATCACGCAGCGGGGAAACCGTCGGCGATTCAAGGCCGGGAGTCAGGCTTGCGGCCTTCTCCACGAGTTCCTTGCGGATGTCGTAATCCATCAGCACGTACTGGCGCGCCACAAGGACGCCCTGGAGGCGGCGGATCAGGACTTCAATTTCCTTGGCCGTGCCATTGGCAGCTCCACCGTTTCCGATGCGCCGGATCAGGACGGCCTCGGATTTGAGGATGGGTTCGCCGAAGATCTCCATACCGGCGGCCTTGAGGGTGTTGCCGGTTTCCACGACGTCGGCGATGGCGTCCGCGACCCCGAGGCGCACGGAGGATTCAACCGCACCATCGAGCCGGACTACTTTGGCGTTGATGCCGCGTTCTGCCAGGTAGTTGCGCAGCAGGCCGTCGTAGCTGGTGGCCAGGCGTTTTCCCTCGAGCTCGGCGGCCGAGCTGAAATCGCCCACGGGACCGGCAAAACGGAATGTGGACGCCGCGAACCCCAGCGGAAGTAACTCTTCGGCTTCCACCTCGGCGTCCAGCAGCAGGTCGCGGCCGGTGATGCCGACGTCGAGCGTTCCCCGGCCCACGTACACGGCAATGTCGCGGGGGCGGAGGAAGAAGAACTCAATGTCGTTGTCCGGGTCCACCATGACCAGCTCGCGGCTGTCGCGCCGCTGGCGGTATCCGGCTTCGGAGAGCATGGCGGAGGCGGCTTCGGACAGGGAGCCCTTGTTGGGGACGGCTACTCGCAGCATGGGAGATTCTTTCTGGGGTGAGAGGTCTTGGTTTCAGGCAGTGCAGGCCACAGGGGGCCCGGCGGCAGCGCGCCGGACCGGTGGCTACAGATGCTTGTAGACGTCTTCCAGGGTCAGGCCTTTGGCGAGCATCAGGACCTGCAGGTGGTACAGCAGCTGGGAGATTTCCTCGGCCGCGGCTTCATCGGATTCATATTCGGCAGCCATCCACACTTCGGCTGCTTCCTCAACGACTTTTTTGCCGATGCCGTGAACACCGGACTCCAATTCAGCGACGGTGCGGGAGCCTTCCGGGCGGGTGGCTGCCTTCTCGCTGAGCTCAGCGAACAGCGTCTCGAAATTCTTCACGCCCTCCAGCCTACTTGCTGCGGCCGCGGGGACGCTTCCCGGGCGGTTGCATGACGGGCGCGATGTGATGGAATACACACCGCGCCCGATCAGCGTGCTGCCGCTTAGCTCCGGTACTGCTTCAGGACGACGGCGGTGGCCAGCGCCGCGGTCACGGCCTCGTGGCCTTTGTCTTCCTTGGAGCCGGGCAGGCCGGCACGGTCCAGGCCCTGCTGTTCGTTGTCGCAGGTGAGCACGCCGAAGCCCACGGGCACGCCGGTGGACACGCTGACGTCGGTGAGGCCCGACGTCGCGGCCTGGCAGACGTAGTCAAAGTGCGGGGTCCCGCCGCGGATCACGACGCCGAGGGCCACCACGGCGTCAAAGTGCGGGGCCAGCCGCGCGGCAGCGACGGGGAGCTCGAAGCTGCCGGGAACGCGCAGCACGGTGGGCTCGGCGATGCCGGCATCCTTGGCAGCGCGGAGTGCGCCGTCCAGGAGCCCGTCCATGATCTGCGTGTGCCAGCTGGCTGCGATGATGGCCAGCTTCAGCTGCGAGGTCTCGGCGGGGTTGAGGGTGCTCAGGTCAATGTCGGGGGCGCCGTGTCCGCTCATGGGTTTCTTCTGTTCCGTTCGTTTGTGAAGACGTCAGTCTTGTTCGTGGTCGTAAGGGGTTTCGGAGGCGACGACGGGCACGGGAGCCACCTGGGTGTCCAGCAGCAACCGGTGTTCCATCCGGTCCTTTTTGGTGCGCAGGTAGCGGATGTTCTGTTCGCGGGACGGGACCTCGGTGGGAACCATTTCCACCACCCTCACCCCGGCCTTCGCCAGTCTGTTCTGCTTGTCCGGGTTGTTGCTTAGCAGCCGCACCTCGTGCAGTCCCATTTCCGCCAGGATCTGGGCCGCGGCCTTGTAGCAGCGGGCATCAACCGGCAGGCCCAGCTGCTCATTGGCCTCAACGGTGTCGAAACCGGCTTCCTGCAGTGCGTAGGCCTTGATCTTGTTGGCCAGGCCAATACCGCGGCCCTCCTGGCCGCGAAGGTAGAGCAGGGTTCCGCCGTTGTCCCGGATCAGCTCCAGTGCGAAGGCAAGCTGCTCCCCGCAGTCGCACCGGTAGGATCCGAAAACATCCCCGGTGAGGCACTCGGAGTGCAGCCGGACAAGGGGCGCTTTTCCGTCGGTGGGAGCATTGGGGGAACTGACGGCCAAGTGCTCCACGCCGGTCACCAGGTCCGTCCACGCCTGCGCCACGAAGTCACCAAAGGCGGTGGGCAGTTGCACCACCGGCCCTCCACTGACGGGATGGGGCGCCTCACCGGACATCGGGTGGGACTTCCGGTGACCGTTGTGCGGGCTGTCGTCGCTGGCTGCCGCTGCCGTCATCGTTTCTCCTTTTCTTCACCCGGGATCACCCGGGCATCCTCTTCCAGGCCTCCCCCGGCCCCGGCTTCAAGATACGCCACCAGGTCCTCGATGGAGATGAGGGGGCACCCATGTTCCGCTGCGAACGAACGAAGCCCGTCCAGGCGCATCATTTCGCCGTCGTCGTACACCACTTCCGCGATCACCCCTACAGGCTCAAGGCCTGCGAGGCGGCACAGGTCCACAGCGGCCTCGGTGTGGCCCTGGCGTTCCCGCACACCTCCGTCAACTGCACGGAGCGGGAAAATATGCCCCGGCCGCGTCACGGAGGCCGGAC
This sequence comes from Arthrobacter sp. ISL-85, assembly GCF_018613675.1. Classification (GTDB taxonomy): domain Bacteria; phylum Actinomycetota; class Actinomycetes; order Actinomycetales; family Micrococcaceae; genus Arthrobacter. The sequence continues at coordinate 114,938 of NZ_JAGGPQ010000026.1, forward strand.
CGGCCTGCGGGTCCGCCAGGATGCGGGCGGTCAGCGCCCGGTCCGTGGCGGAAATTCCTGTGCTGACCCCGATGGCCGCATCACAGGAGACGGTGTAGGCGGTGCCCTTTGCGTCCTCGTTGACGGCCGTCATTGGAGGCAATGCCATCGCATCGGCGCGGTCACCGGTCAACGGCACGCAGATAACGCCCGAGCTGTAGCGGATGGTCCAACCCATCAGCGCCGGCGTGGCGTGCTGGGCGGCGAAGATGATGTCACCTTCGTTTTCCCGGTCCTCGTTATCGACCACCAGCACCGGACGGCCGGCGGCCATGGCTCGCACGGCGTCCGCGATGGAGTCCAGTCCCCTGCCGGGTCCGGACGACGCGCCGCCCGTAACTGGGTTGCTGGTCACCGGGTTGGTTTGCACAGGATTGCGGGCCGCGGGGCCACTGGCGACGGCGGGCTCCAGCCGTACCGCAGCGTTCACTTGGCACCTCCCGCAATGGCGGCTTCGCCGCTGCCGGCCGGTGCCCCGGCATCACGGAACGCAAGCAGCCGTTCAGTGTACTTGGCCAGGACGTCGACCTCCAGGTTCACCCGGCTGCCCGCGGTTTTGGTACCCAGGCCGGTTTCGGCGAGGGTGGTGGGGATCAGGCCCACTTCGAACCAGGGTTCCTGTTCGGCGGCCGGGCTGACGGCCGTCACGGTGAGGGAGACGCCGTCGATGGCGATGGAGCCTTTCTCGGCGATATAGCGGGCCAGGTTGGCGGGGACACCGAAGCGCAGCCGCTCCCAGTTGCCTTGGGGTTCCCGCTCCAGCAGGACGCCCACCCCGTCCACGTGGCCTTGCACCACGTGACCGTCCAGGCGGCCGCCCGCGGGAACGCAGCGCTCCAGGTTGACGGAGTCACCCGCAGTAAGCTCGCCGATGGTGCTCCGGACCAGGGTCTCCCCCATGACGTCCACGCTGAACTCCTTGCCGTCAATCGCGGTTGCCGTGAGGCAGACCCCGTTCACGGCAATGGAGCCGCCCAGCGCCAGTCCTTCGGTGGAAGCGGGCGCGTGCAGCCGGACGATGGCGCTGGTGTTGCCGTCCCGCTCCACGGACAGCACCTGCCCCTGCTCGGCAATAATTCCGGTGAACATCAGTAGCCTCCCTGGGCTTGCTCCGCGTTATCGCGGGTAGTTTGGTGATCGAGTGCAACTTTCCGTTGCGGTCTGAGGTGGAGTCGCAGGTCCCGGCCCAGCGTCCGCACCGCGCCGCCGTCGGACGCGTCCCACTCCCATTGCTGGGCGTCCGGAAGGCTGGTGATGCCCAAGCCGTTCAGTGCGGGGGTGCCGGACCCCAGCAAGGTGGGGGCCAGGTACACGATGAGTTCGTCAACCAGGCCCGCCGACAGGAAGGAGCTCAGGATTCTTGAGCCGCCCTCGACCATGACGTGCCGGACGCCGGACGAGTACAGCATGGACAACGCTTCGTGGGGGTCACGGGTGGGGAGGTGGACAGCCAGACCGTCATCGCCAAGGATTGCGGCGTCATCCGGAACGTTGCGGAAGCCCATAACGGCACGAACCGGTTGCTTGCGCGCAGGGTTGCCGGAGGCATCGCGGGCGGTCAGCCGCGGGTTGTCCACCAGCACGGTCTGGGTCCCCACGAGGATGGCGTCGATGCGGCTGCGGATTCCGTGGTTGTCCGCGAGGGACTCAGGGCTGGAGATCCACTGGCTGGTGCCGTCTTCGGCGGCGATCCGGGCATCAAGGGTCTGCGCGATGTGGAGGGTGACGAACGGCCGCCTGGCAGCCACCGCCTCAAACCACTGGCGGTTCAGGTCCAGGGCTTCGTCGGCGCCCAGACCGCTGCGGACCCGGACCCCGGCTGCGCGCAGCGTTGCGGCGCCACCGGCAGCGGGGTCATGGGGGTCATCCACGGCGTAGACCACATCCGTGATCCCGGCGGCAATGATCGCTTCCGTACACGGCCCCGTACGGCCCACGTGGTTGCAGGGTTCCAGCGTGACCACCATGGTGCAGCCGGAAATGTCCAGTCCGACGGCGGCGGCCTGGGCAATGGCGTCGGCTTCGGCATGTGCGGTGCCGGCACCGCGGTGGTAGCCGGCAACGAGGTGCCGGCCGTCAGGGCCCACGACGACGGCGCCCACCAGGGGATTCGCACCGCGTGGGCCTTTCAGTGCTGCCTGGAGGGCATCCTCCATGGCGCGGGTTTCGGCGGCGCTGAAGGCAGTGACCACTCCTACGGCGGGCTGGAGCTTGACGGCGCCCGTCATGCGACGGCCGTTGTGGAGTTGGTGCCTGCCTTTGAAGCGGCAGGACTTGCGGCGTTAAAGAGCCATCGCTGGGGGTTCATTCGTGTGTCGTTCCTTCCCTGTCGAACCGCGATGGCTCCGGGGATACGACAGCAGAACGCTGCGGAGCCCAAAGGCTGCGCAGATACAGCTGTACGTGCTTCTCTCATCCAGACTTTAACTGTCGGTACCGGAATTCCACCGGTTCAACCGTCTGCCGGAGGCCTCCTGGGAGAACGCCGGCGCGCGGGTCGCGGACTGTCACCGCCGGTTCGGACTTACACCGACCCCGGAGCACGTATGTGTGTTGTTATTCTGCCACAACCGGAATGGGTTCCCGGTTATTCCGTCGCCGCACGTAATGTCCGGCTGCCCTTTGCCCGCAGCAGGTCGATGGCCGCGGACGGATCATCGGCGCCGTACACGGCGGAACCGGCCACAAAGACGTTGGCCCCGGCCTCGGCAGCGCGGGCAATGGTCTCTTCCGTGATGCCGCCGTCCACCTGGATGGCCACCCCCAGCCCGGAGCCCTCCACGGCCGCACGGGCCCTGCGGATCTTGGGCAGGGTGATGTCCAGGAACGCCTGGCCGCCGAAGCCCGGTTCCACGGTCATGATAAGCAGCATGTCCAGCTCCGGCAGCATGTCCAGGTAGGGCTCCACCGGGGTCGCGGGGCGCAGTGCCATCCCCGCCTTGGCTCCCCTGCTGCGCAGTTCCCTTGCCAGTTTGATCGGCGCAATCGAGGCCTCTGCGTGGAAAGTGACGGACGCAAGGCCGGCGTCCGCGAATCCGGGCGCCCAGCGGTCCGCATCGGCAATCATCAGGTGGGCATCGAGCGGAACCGGGCTGACGGCCTGGATCCGCTGCACGACGGGCAACCCGATGGTCAGGTTGGGGACGAAGTGGTTGTCCATGACGTCCACGTGCACGGCATCGGCGTTGCTGATCCGCTGCAGTTCGGCCTCAAGGTTGACAAAGTCGGCGGAGAGGATGCTCGGGTTGATGCAGCATTGAGTCACGGGGATGCCTTTCACTGAAGGTGCTTTGGTCTCACGGTGTTGTGGTCACGGGAAAGCTGACCAGGCGGCGTTCTTCCGGGTCTAGCTTTCGTTCCTGGTCAGGCTTCCGCCCCGATCATGCTTTCTTTTTTATGAGGGCCAGGAACATCGCGTCGGTGTGGTGGATGTGGGGCCAGAGCTGGGCCGTCAGCTCATGGCCGGCACCGAGGCTGCCGGTCAGGCTGACTGCGTCCAGGGCGGCACCGGCGTCAAGGAGTTCGAGGTCGGTGCGCTTCCGCACGACGTCGGCAACAACAGCTGTGGTTTCGGCAGGATGCGGTGAACAGGTTACGTAGGCCACCACGCCCCCTGGCCGGACAGCCGCGAGGGCAGAAGCCAGCAGTTCGCGCTGCAGCGGACCGAGGTCTGCGATGTCCTTGGGCGAGCGGCGCCACCGGGACTCGGGCCTGCGGCGAAGTGCCCCAAGGCCTGTGCAGGGAACGTCCACCAGGACACGGTCATACCGCTCCGGCTGCTCCCCTCCCACGTCCCGGCCGTCCCCGGTGCGGACCTGCCAGCTGCCGTGCGGAATGGCGGACAGTGCCTGGCTGACCAGCTTGGCGCGATGCGGGGCAGGTTCGTTTGCGAGAAGCGTGGCACCCCGCTGGTGTGCCAATGCGCCAAGGAGCGCAGCCTTTCCTCCGGGCCCGGCGCAGAGGTCCAGCCACGCTTCAGGGTCTTCGGCCATGGATGCACTTCCAGCGCCGCTTCCTCCTCCTGGCGTTCCGAGGTCCACTGCGGCCAAGGCCCGTGCCACCAGCTGGGAACCGACGTCCTGCACCCTGGTGGTACCGGCGCGGACAGAGGCCAGGCGGCCCAGGTCTCCGCCGCTGGAAAGTGCAGAGCCTTCAACCAGGTCCCCGGGGGTGGCGCCGTTTTCCAGTGCCTCGTCCAGGCTGCCCAGTCCGGGCAGGGCCACGAGGTTGACGACAGGTGCCTCGTTGTCTGCTTCCAGCAGTTGGTCGATCTCGGCTGCAGAACGGCCGTGCGCCACGAGCGACTGGCGCATGGCCCGGACGATCCATTCGGGGTGGGCGTACCTCACCGCGGCTACCTTCGTAGCGTCGGTTTCGCCTTCCACCAGCAGGTCTAGCCATTCCTCAAGGCTCCGGGCGGCGACCTTGCGAAGAACGGCGTTGATCAGTGTGGACGGGCCGGCGCCGATCACCGCCCGGGCGAGCCCCACGGTCTGGTCCAGTGCCGCGTGGGCGGGGACCCGCATGGCCAGCAACTGGTGGGCACCGATGCGGAGGGCGTCCAGGATGGCCGGGTCAAGCTGGGCGAGGGGACGGTCCACGCATCGCGCCAGGACAGCGTCATAGGTGCCTTGGCTGCGCAGGGCCCCATAGCTCAGTTCGGTGGCGAAGCCGGCGTCCCTCTTGTCCAGATGGTGGTGCCGGATCCGTGCCGGCAGCACCAGGTTGGCGTAGGCGTCCTCAGCCGCCACGGCGCGCAGCACTTCGAAGGCCACCAGGCGGGCGGGGTCCGCGCGCCTGGTTCGCTGGGACGGCGCCTGCTCAGTGAAGCTCCGTTGCGGCCCGCGGTTGCGTTCCCGGCCCTTGGCATTCCGCCGGCTGGCGTCCCGGGTGTTGCCGTTGCCCCGACCGCCGCCGGCAGGTCCGCCAGCGCCCTGCGCGCCTTTCCCGGCGCCGCTGCGTCCCCCGGAACTTCCCCGTCCGCCTGTGTTGCCTTCGGACCCGGTCATTCGAACACCACGCTCTCCAGTGAAGCCAAACCGCGCGCCCAGTCGGCGGCGGCCATCATCTTTTTCCCGGCGGGCTGGATCCGGGTAAGTTCCACCGCGTGCGACCCCGTTCCAACCAGTACGGATTTCCCCTCCAGCGCCACGGACCCCGGGGCAAGCCGGGAAACCTCCGGCCGCAGCCGGACCGGCTCGAGCTTGACCCGTTGCCCATCCAGCAGGGTCCATGCACCGGGCTCGGGGGTGACACCGCGTGCCTGCCTGCTGATGGCAAGGGCCGGATGGGCCCAGTTGACGTGGCCATCCTCCAGGGTCAGTTTCGGCGCAAGCGAGACATCGCCCGCCTGTGGCTGCGGTGATGCTTTCCCGGCGTCGATGGCAGACAGCGTCTGGGCCAGCAGTACGGCGCCGCTGTGGGACAGCCGTTCAAGGAGATCACCGGCAGTGTCCTGGGGTTTGACCGTTTCCGTCAGGGTGCCGAAGACGGGTCCGGTGTCCAGGCCTTCCTCAAGCTGGAAGGTCACGGCGCCGGTGACGTCGTCGCCGGCCATGACGGCCCGCTGGACAGGCGCCGCCCCCCGCCAGGCCGGGAGCAGGGAAAAGTGCAGGTTGACCCAGCCGTGGTGCGGTATGCGGAGGGCATCGCGGGGAACCAGGCCGCCGTAGGCAACGATGGCCGCAACGTCCGGCTGGACGGCGGTAATACCGGCTATGGCTTCGGCATCGACCCGCGCGGCGTGGATCACCTCAATGCCCAGTTCAGCAGCCCGTTGCGAAACGGGCGACGGCGTCAGCACACGTTTCCGGCCCACCGGCGCATCGGGCCTGGTCAGGACGGCGACGACGTTGAACCCGGCATCAACAAGTGCGTCCAGGGATGGAACTGCGACGGCGGGTGTCCCCGCGAAGAGGACCCTCACCCGGCTGCGCCGAAGCTGGAGCCGGGGGTGCTGGTTCCGCCAAAGCTTGCCCCGCCGAAGCTCGACCCAACACTCTTGGCGCGTTTGGCTGTGGTGCGCTCGGTGACGGCGTCGTATTTGGCGTTGCGGATGGACCGCAGCGCTGCCTTCCGGTCTTCGCCCTCAAGGCGGTCGGTGTAAAGGATGCCGTCCAAGTGGTCGTTCTCATGCTGGAAGCAACGCGCCAGCATGCCTTCCGCGTCGATGGATACCGGGTTCCCGTGCATGTCCACGCCGGTGATCCGCGTGGCTCGGAACCGGCGGACCGGGAAGCCGAGGCCCGGGATGGACAGGCAGCCTTCCACGTGGTCCGGCTGGTAGTCCTCGCTGTTCTCCAGGACAGGGTTGATGATGTGCCCTTCGACGCCGTCGATCCGGTAGGTGAAGATGCGCTTACTGACGCCAATTTGGGGAGCGGCGAGCCCGGCTCCGTCCACATCCTCCATGGTCTCGGTCATATCGGCGACCAATTTGGCAAGCTCGGGTCCGAATTCCGTCACGGGATCGGCAACTGTGCGCAACACAGGATCGCCGATGATGCGGATATTCAGAATGGCCATGCGCTGTGTGTCCTCACGGTTGGCGGCAAAGGGAACCTATCCAGTTTAGGTGCAGTCTCTTCACGTGCACCGTTTGCCCTAGGCGGTGCGGGCCAGGGGCGGGGGCGCAATCGGCAGTAGCGCGGTTCCTGCACCGATGGTGTCCGCGGACAGTTCCCAAACCCGGCGCAGGGCGCAGAACTTCCACCAGTGATGCTTAAGGACTTCGGGGTTGGCGCGGACGGGGCGGACCTCCGTCTCGCCAATAGCCACGGCCAGCAGGACCGGGTCTTCCCCGTACTTCCAGGGCTCCCAGGTTCCAGCCTCCGGATCCACGAGGCTCTCTTCCGCCTTCATGCCGGCCACCAGCTGCATCACCACTTTGTCATCCAGGGGTTTGACCTGTCCGTCCCGCGTGGTGCCCTTGGTCTTGTAATCGATAAGGCAGATGCGTCCATTGATCCTTGCCACGAGGTCAAGGGTTCCGGCGTACCCCACAGAGTGGTTCCAGACCGTGATCTCCGGGGCGATGGGCTCCACCTGGAAGAGTTCCCACCATTCGTCGAAACGAACGGCGAAGGCTTCCTCCCCGTTTGCAGCCAGCGCATCGCGGGCTTCCTTCATGGCATGCGGCCGTCCGAGCGCACGCAGCGCCACCTGCTCGCAGTAGGTGTGGACGCGGTCCCCGCGCCGGGCGGCGTCGTCCCGATAGGCCTCGGCAGCCTTTGCCGCACGGTTGATGGCCTGCTTGATTTTGGCCGGGCTCCCCAGGCAGTCGGAGAGCAGCGGATCATTGGCCAGGCTGCTGGCACCCATGTAGCCGAACCAGCCGTCGAGGCCATGCGGCTGCTGGCCGATCACCGTAGTGATGGATGGGACCGAAAACTGCTCAGACGTCGATCGTGCGTACATCCGGCCGTATTCGGTGGCGTGGGCGAGAAGCGGATCAGTCATACAAAAGACTCTTTCACAGGGGGCCGACAAAATCTCCGGCGGCAGGAGCCGCACGCAAAAGAGGTCCGTTTCCGCTGCTGATGAGCGGAAACGGACCTCTGCGGTGGGCGATACTGGGTTCGAACCAGTGACCTCTTCGGTGTGAACGAAGCGCGCTACCACTGCGCCAATCGCCCCGATGCATTTGAATGCTAGCCCACCTCTGCCCCAATTCAAAAATCAGCGGTGCCGCCCTGAAGTCGGGGCCGGCGCCGCGCTATCCCCCGCCCGCAAACAGGCCGGAGCACCACAGCGGACAGCACCAGACCTGCATCGAGGCCTTGACCCCGCCCAAAATTACACGCCTGTAACTTCCAGGATCCGCAGAATCCCGCGGTTGTACGGGGGACGTTACCCCGGGGCGCCCGGGCGATTTGGAGTTTCCCCGAACCTCCTATATTGTTTTTACTCGTTGGAACGCGAGGAAATGCCGGAAACGGCAGGGATTCAAGCCTCCAAAATGCGGACGTAGCTCAGCTGGTAGAGCACCACCTTGCCAAGGTGGATGTCGCGAGTTCGAATCTCGTCGTCCGCTCGCAGGACACTGTCAGAGCAAATATTCTTCGGAATTGACGCTTACACGGTGGGTTGGCCGAGAGGCGAGGCAGCGGCCTGCAAAGCCGTATACACGGGTTCGAATCCCGTACCCACCTCGGTGAAAACCATGGTTTCCGGACTTCCGGATGCAATGGGCGATTGGCGCAGCGGTAGCGCGCTTCCCTGACACGGAAGAGGTCACTGGTTCGATCCCAGTATCGCCCACTCGGCAAGGCGGCTTGCCGGCAGTACCACCGGTTATCCCGGGACAATCTGCACAATGCGGACGTAGCTCAGCTGGTAGAGCACCACCTTGCCAAGGTGGATGTCGCGAGTTCGAATCTCGTCGTCCGCTCTCTTATATCCCATATGCCGGTCTTCCGGTCCCGGGCGATTGGCGCAGCGGTAGCGCGCTTCCCTGACACGGAAGAGGTCACTGGTTCGATCCCAGTATCGCCCACCATGAAAAGCAGCTCCCCGGAGCTGCTTTTGTCGTTTCGACGCATCCGCTGCAGGCGAACGCGATTCCCTTGGCACCTCTTCCGCGCCCCGATAAGATCGAATGCGCGAGGAGCGATCTGGCTCCGCGATAGAAGGGAGGTGCCCGTGGGTTTGATTGACGATCTAAAGGGCAAGGCTCAGGGTCTCATCCGCGGCAACGAGCAGGCCATCAAGGACGGCATCACCAAGGCCGGCGATTTCGTCGACACCAAGACCGGCGGCAAGTACGCGGGCCATGTCGACAAGATCCAGGATGGCGCTTCCAAGCTCGTTGACCAGAACGGAACCCCGGGCCAGGCACCTGCCGCCGGACAAGTTCCCCCGGCAGCTCCTGGAAATCCGGTTCCACCGGTAGACAGGGCTCCGTAAAAGGATTTGGCCAAGGCGTTGCCCTAGCACGTCAACGGGGCGCGGGTCCCGCCGCGAGGCGGTGCCCGCGCCTTTGGCGTTTAAAGCCGGGTGGACCCGCCTTGGGTAAGGCGGGTTCGCCGCTGGCCCGGCCGATCCGCTCCAATTCCCGCTTCATCATGCCCCACCGGTAACCTGCGGATATGCCCAAGTCCCCCGCACCTTCCACCACCCAGCATGCCGCCCGTTTCCAGATGGATTCCCGTCCGGTAGTGGCGGGGATCGTCACCGCGTTGGTGGGCTTTACCTCATCGTTTGCCGTCGTCCTGGCCGGGCTCACTGCTGTGGGGGCCAACCCTGCCCAGGCGGCGTCCGGCCTGCTCGCACTGACGCTCGCTGTCGGCCTTGGTGTCCTGCTCCTTGCGTGGCGTTCCAGGGTCCCGGTGACCCTGGCCTGGTCCACGCCCGGCGCGGCGCTGCTTGCGGCGTCAGGAGTGCCCGACGGCGGGTGGCCGGCCGCCGTCGGGGCCTTCGTTGCCGCCGGGCTGCTGTTGGCCCTGACTGGCCTGGTGCCGGCGCTTGGCAGGGTGATGGCGCGCATCCCCTCCTCCCTGGCCCAGGCGATGCTTGCCGGGGTCCTGCTCCAGCTTTGCCTGGCCCCTTTCAAGGCCGTGGGCACCGTGCCTGTATTCGTGGCGCCGGTGATTCTCTGCTGGCTGGTCATGATGAAGTTCGCTCCGCGCTGGGCCGTTCCCGGCGCCTTGCTCACGGCCCTGGCCGTGATCGGCATTTCCCTGGCCTCCGGCGTGCCGTCGGCGGACCCCGGAACCATGCTGCCTGCACTGGCGTGGACCACGCCCACCTTCAGCCTGCAAGCTATGGCAGGGATTGCCCTCCCGTTGTTCGTGGTGACCATGGCCTCGCAGAACGTGCCGGGCGTAGCGGTGCTGCGTTCCTTCGGATACCACACGCCGTGGCGGCCGGCCATGCTGGTCACGGGAGCGGGAACTGTCGCGGCGGCGCCGTTTGGCGGCCACGCCATCAACCTGGCAGCGCTGAGCGCAGCCCTGGCTGCCGGTGAGGAAGCGGGGGCGGACCGAAGCAGGCGGTGGATCGCCGGCTTTACGTCCGGGCTGGCCTACCTGGTGTTGGCCGCCTTTTCCACGGCATTGGTCTCCCTGGTGAACCAGGCGCCGGCAGGAATGCTGGAAACCGTGGCGGGGTTGGCCCTGCTGGGGACGCTGGCTTCAGCAGTCTCCGCTGCACTGGCGGACCCGGAAGACCGCATTGCCCCCTCCGTCACCTTTTTGATGGCGGCTTCGGGCCTGGCTTTCGCCGGAATCGGTTCCGCTTTCTGGGCGCTCCTTGCCGGGCTGGCAGTCCGGTTGGTGTTGCAGCCCCGGCCCGGCCTCCGGGTGGGGAAGAAGTCCGCCTAGGAAGGTTCGTGGTTCTGGCCTTCGCGGGCCAGCGCCGTGAGCCGGGAGACCGCGCGGAAGTACTTCTTCATGTACCCGCCGGTCATCATTTCCTCCGTGAACAGCTTGTCGAACGGAACACCGCTGGCCAGGATGGGCACGTCCTTGTCGTACAGCCGGTCCGCGAGGACCACGAAGCGCAGCGCCACGGCCTGCTCCGTGATGGTTTCGACGTTGCGCCACACCACGCCGTCCACGCCCGCTATCAGTTGGCGGTAGCGGCTGGGGTGTACGCCGGCGAGGTGGTGGATGAGGGTGGAGAACTCGTCCTGGGCCACGGTCTTGCCGTCGAATTCGGCCTTCATGTGCGCGTTGAGTTCGCTGTTCTTCAGCGGTGCCGGTGCGGCGGGGAGGCCACGGTGCCGGAAGTCCTCGCCGTCGATGCGGATCACGTCGAACTGGTCTGCCAGGACCTGGATTTCGCGCTGGAAGTCTACGGCGGCGAAACGGCCGTCCCCCAGGGAGCCGGGCAACGTGTTGGATGTGGCGGCAAGCTTGACCCCGGCGTCGGCCAGCTCCCGCATGAGCCGGGACATCAGGACCGTGTCGCCCGGATCGTCCAGTTCGAATTCGTCAATGCAGACCAGCTGGTAACCGCTCAGGGCGTCTACGGTCTTGCGGAAGGACAGTGCGCCCACAAGGTTGGTGTACTCCACGAAGGTGCCGAAAGCCTTGGGGCCAGGCGCTGCGTGCCACAGGGATGCGAGCAGGTGGGTCTTGCCCACGCCGAAACCGCCGTCCAGGTAAATGCCCGCCCTGGATTCGTCCTTCTTGCCGAACAGCTTCTTGAAAAGCCCGCCCCCGTTACCCGACCCAACGCCGTCGGCAAATCCCTCCAGTGCACGCACGGCGGCGGCCTGGCTGGGCTGCTTGGGGTCCGGGCGGTAGCTCGAAAAGGAAACCTCCCCAAACCGCGGTGACGGGTAGAACCCCTTGAGGAGTTCGTCCACCGAGACTGCCGGAGTGCGGGCGGCAAGCTGTTCGATCTGTACCAAGGTGGTCCGTTCTGCTGGTGGTTGGTCCCCAGAAAGGATACCGGCAATGCGGACCGTACCCGGGCGGGACGCCGTCCAGCCGCCCCGCGGCGTGACGAAGGCAACATTTCGCCCTATTAACGGAATACGGACAACCCCACGGGCGCTGGCTAGGGTGGGAACAGGTTCCAATTCCCGCTCTCTTTACTGAAAGGCCAAGCCATGCCCTACCCGGTTGAACAGAATGAGAAGTTCGCAGCCTACGCCCACCCGGAGCGACTCGTGTCCACCGAGTGGCTCGCGGCCGCCATCGAAAACGGCGCAGTGGCAAACGGCAGCCTCATCGCGGTGGAGTCCGACGAGGACGTGCTCCTGTACGAAACCGGCCACATCCCGGGTGCCGTGAAAGTCGACTGGCACACGGACCTGAACGACGACGTCACCCGCGACTACGTTGACGGTGCCGCGTTTGCTGAACTCGCGGCGTCGAAAGGCATCTCCCGCGACAGCACCGTGGTCATCTACGGTGACAAGTCCAACTGGTGGGCCGCCTACGCCCTCTGGGTCTTCACGCTCTTCGGACACCAGGACGTCCGGCTGCTGGATGGCGGCCGGGACAAGTGGGTCGCCGAAGGTCGCGAACTGACCAAGGACCGGCCCGCCCCCGTTCCCGGAAACTACCCGGTCGTGGAGCGCGACGACGCCCCCATCCGCGCCTTCAAGGACGACGTCCTGGCGCACCTGGGCAAGCCGCTCATCGATGTCCGCTCTTCCGAGGAGTACACCGGCCAGCGCACCCACATGCCGGCCTACCCGGAAGAGGGCGCCCTGCGCGGCGGCCACATCCCCACCGCAGCTTCCATTCCGTGGGCCCGTGCCGCCGCCGAGGACGGAACGTTCCGCAGCAGGGAGGAACTGGAAGCCATCTACCTGGGCGAGGCCGGACTGGCCGAGGGCGACGACGTCGTGGCGTACTGCCGCATCGGCGAACGGTCCAGCCACACCTGGTTCGCCCTCAAGTACCTCCTGGGCTTTGAGACCGTCCGCAACTATGACGGATCCTGGACCGAGTGGGGCAACGCCGTGCGCGTCCCGATCGTCAAGGGCGCCGAGCGCGGTTCCGTGCCCGTCGCCGTCGGAGCGTAACCAGGCTCCCCCGCGTAGACTTGGACCGATGACTACTCAAGCTTTGCCTTCCGCCCTGGCGGCAATCGTGGACGATTTCCAGGCCCTGTCCGAACCCGAGAGGCTGCAGCTGCTGCTGGAGTTCTCTGAAGGACTGCCGGAACTCCCGGACCGGCTCAAGGACCACCCGGAACTCCTCGAGCAGGTGGTGGAGTGCCAGTCGCCGCTGTTCCTCACCATTGAGACGGAGAATAACGACGCCGGCGCCGTCCGTTTGTTCTTCAAGGCACCTGCCGAGGCCCCAACTACGCGGGGATTCGCCGGCGTCCTGCACGAGGGCCTGGACGGCCTGTCGGCAGGGGAGATCCTGTCCGTGCCTGACGACATGCCGGAACTGCTGGGGCTCACGAGGGCCATCACGCCGCTGCGCATGCGCGGCATGACCGCCATGCTGGGCAGGATCAAGCGCAAGGTGGCTGCGGCGTCCCGAACCCAGGCCTGACGCGCATCGATGGCGCGAAAAAACTCATCCCAGGGAACCCCGGCCACCGCGGCCTTGACCGCGGCCGGGGTTCCCTTTGTGCTGCATCCGTACACCCACGATCCCTCCGCCGCCAGCTATGGTGCCGAAGCTGCGGAAGCACTGGGCATCGATCCATCCCGCGTCTTCAAGACGTTGATGGTGGAAGTGGAGGGCAGGCTCGCGGTAGGCATCGTTCCGGTCAGCGGCACCTTGGACCTGAAGGCCATGGCCGCCGCACTCGGCGCCAAGAAAGCTGCCATGGCCGATCCTGCTGCGGCCCAGCGCCGCACGGGTTATGTCCTGGGCGGTATCTCCCCGCTCGGCCAGCGCCAGCCCTCCCCCACGGTGCTGGATTCCAGCGCCCTGGCCCTGGAAACCCTGCTCGTATCCGGGGGAAAGCGTGGCCTGGACATTGAGCTGGCCCCTGCCGACCTGGTCCGCCTGACGAACGCCGTCACGGCGCCCATCAGTTCCCTGGCGGCAGGCGAGCGTGCCGACAGGCGTTTGATCCGCCCGGAGCTCTGCCCGGAGTGATTCGTTGAAGCCGAAGGCGGCGAACTTGCTGGCGGAGTAGTCCGTCTGCCGGGCAACTCCCACCAGCCCGGCAGCGCTGGCAACGGTGACCATGGTGCCGCGCCCGCGCTGTGCCATGCCGCCGACGAAAGCGCGGGTGACCCAGTACAAGGCCATGACGTTGACATTCATGGTCCGTTCGATGGCTTCCTCCGTGGCGTCACTGAGTCGCTGGCCGCTGACCACCCCCGCGTTGTTGACCAGGACATCCACCGGCCCTGCCTCCGCCGCGGCAGCCTTGACGGCTTCCCGGTCCGTGACGTCCACGGCCCGGGCCTCGGCGTGCCCGCCGGCGGCCCGGATTTCGTCGCGCACCGCTGTGCCCCGTGCTGCGTCCATATCCCAGATCAGCACGCGGCTGCCGCGCCGGGCGGCGCCGACCGCCAGGCGGCGGCCCAGCCCGTTTCCCCCTCCCGTGACCAACAGTGTTGCGCCGGAAAGCCGGGTTCCTTTAGCCATCTCAGTTCTCCTCGGGTCGTGGCACAGGCTGTGGCATTTAGCGGTTTCGGGGGAAGCGCTGCATTAGTGTGATGGCGCCTTTCATGATCCGTGCGTAGGCCTGGTTCGACATCCCGGGCGCGGGAGCCACCCGGAGCAGCCGCTGCACGGCGATGGTCTGCGGCTCGGTGTATTTCAGGATGCCTTCCCGGCCGTGGCGGCGGCCGGCACCGGAGTCCTTCATGCCTCCGATGGGTGCATCATGGGATGCCCAGGTTGCGGCATAGCCTTCATTGACGTTGATAGTTCCTGTCAGCAGCCGGCGGGCCACCTCTTCCCCGTGCCGGGCGGACCAGACACTGGCATTCAAGCCAAAGTCGGAATCGTTGGCCAGGGCGACGGCCTCGTCGTCGTCCGCCGCCCGGTAGACGGAGACCACCGGCCCGAAGGTCTCTTCCCGGGCAAGGAGCATGTCCTCCCTGACTCCTGCCAGGACGGTGGGTTCGTAGAACAAGGGGCCCAGGTCAGGCCGGCGCCGGCCGCCGGTGAGGAGTTGGGCCCCTTTGGCGAGCGCATCCTGGACGTGGCGGTCCACCCGCTCAACCTGTTGCGTGCTGATCAGCGATCCCATCCCGATGTCCCAGTCCGGGCCGGCGCCCATGCGGATGTCCTTTACCTTGGCCGTGAACGCAGCCAGGAAGCTGTCATGGACGTCAGCGTGCACATAAATCCGCTCAATACTGACGCACAGCTGCCCGGAGTTGGAGAAGCAGGCGTGCACCGCGCCGGCGGCGGCCTTGCCCACGTCCGCATCGGCCAGCACCAGCATGGGGTTCTTGCCGCCCAGTTCGGCGGAGAAACCGATCAGCCGCTCACCGCACTGCCTGGCAACGGTCTTGCCGGTCTTGGAGGATCCGGTGAACATCAGGAAGTCAACGCAGTCAATCAAGGCCCGGCCTATCACAGTGCCCGGGCCGGTGACGATCTGGAACAGGTCAGCCGGAAGGCCGGCCTCCCGGAGGAGCCTGAGCATCAGCAGGGCCGTGAAGGGCGTTCGGGAATCCGGCTTCAGGACAATGCCGTTGCCCGCCAGCAGTGCCGGGATGGCATCCGAAACCGCAAGCGTCAGCGGATAGTTCCAGGGGCTGATGACCCCCACTACTCCCTTTGGCACGCGGTATTCGGTGGTGCGGGTCAGTACCGGGGCTGCGCCCTTCCGGCGGCGCGGTCCCAGGTACCGCTCGGCGTTGCGCTCGTAATAGCCGGCCGTCAGGACAACATCCGCGAACTCCTCGAAGGCACTCAACCTGGACTTGCCGCTCTCCGCCTGCACCAGGTCAAGGATGTCCCGCTCCCGCTCCAGCAGCAGCGCCACGAACCGCCGGATCACGGCGCTCCGTTCAGCGATGGACAGGCCTGCCCAGTGCCGCTGGGCAAGGCGGGCAGTGTCGACGGCGGCCCGCACGTCCTGCGGAATGCAAACGGGTACTTCACCCACCACCGTGCCGTCGAAGGGTGCGTGCGAGGCCTGGGCCGGCCTGCCCGGAGCTGACGCCACCAGTCCTGGAAGTTCCGCCGCCAGCTGCCGGCCCCGTTCGAGCAGGGCTCCTGTACCGCGTTGCTTCCCCATATCAGGCCCCCGGCTGCGTTGACCGGGCCGGCGCATCCGCCCCGGGCCTTGAGTCCGATGACTCCGGACCAGGGCCTGATTCAGGGTTAAGGCCCGATCCCGGGTTAAGGCTTGATCCCGGGTTGAGCCGCGGGGCGAGCTGTTGGCGCAGCCAGGCTTTCACCAGCCGTTCCCAGCGCTCGGGGTCCACATTCCATTCCTTGGTATGCCGTGCGTGGTTGAACGTTTCGAACGTCACCATTTCCGGGTTCCGCTCTGCCAGCAGGGCTGACGGTCCGTACGGTACATACTCATCGTCCACGCTGTGGATGATCAGGGTGGGAGTCCGCAGCTCAACGGCCCGGGACACCCAGTCCATGACTTTCAGGTCGACGGGCGCGGAGAGGCCCGTGAGCCTGCGTCCCAGCGGGTGGCCCAGCATCAGCTGTCCATACCGGCCCACCAGGGACGGGATCCGGTTCAGCTGCGCGTGGTGCGCCAGCACTGTGACCCAGTCGATCACCGGTGCGTCCAGCACCATGGCCCGGATCAGGTGCCGGTAGCGGGAAAGATCCGCAGTCTGCAGGCAAATGGCCCCGCCCATGGACCAGCCGAACAGGACAACTTCCTCGGCGCCGTTGGCCAGCGCGTACCCAATGCCAGCTTCGATGTCCTGCCACTCCGTTGACCCCAGGCCGTACCGCCCGTCGTCGGCTGACGGCGCCAGTCCGTCATTCCGGTAGGACACCAACAGGCTGGTCAGGCCCAGTTCCAGCGCCGGACCCACCGCGCGCAGCGCTTCCTGCCGGGTGGCCCCGCGCCCGTGCACCATGATGGCCCAGGTCCGCGCCGTCCCGTTTGCCCGGACCAGCCAGGCGGGAGCTTCGCCGCGCTCAACAGGGATCTGCACGTCCTCGGCCGGAATTCCGACGGCGGCCGGGTCCGGGTAGGTGGCGCCGCTCCACCATCCCCAGCGGGCCGTGGCGAGATCGCCGCTGTAGACGGCTTCGACCTCGCGCAGCACTGTCCGCTCGGCGGGCGAGTAGGAAACGATGCGTCCGATCCGTGCATGCCCTTTGCCGCCGTCGAAAAAGAACCCGTAGACCCCGTCCACGGTGGTGTCATCGTTGGCGGCCAGGATCACCTGCTGCTGCTGCCCGTCGCGAATCACGGCGAGCACTTCCTTGTCCGCCACCCGCTGCCGGGCCGGGGTGATGACCCGGCGGGCAAAATACACGGCGAGCGCCGAGGAACCCGCTCCCAGCAGGCCCGCCACCGACCCGCCGGCGATGGCACCGCCAATGGCCCACTTGGCCCCCGGCGAAACCCCGCCGGATTCCCTGGTGGGTGCAGTCATTGCAGGGCGCGCTCGCCGGAAAGGTGCCATGGGACTATTCTTACCGGCCCTGCCGCAGATGCCCGCATTCCAGGACCGGCCCGGCACGGCGCCGTCCGGCTGAACCGGGACCGCTCCGAAGTGCAGTGCAGGGCTCTACGTGCGGGACTAGGCTAAGGCCATGAGTGATCCCATCGTCATCCTGACTGAAGAACCCCTGGGCGCGGACGACCGCCTTAACATCGAACGGCTCGTGGATGGTTCGGACAGCCGCCTGGTGGTCCTGGTGCCAGCCAACACGGAGCGGCACCTGCTCGTGGACTTTCTGGAAAACCTGTCCATGCTGGACGTTGCCAAGGCCTTCCGCGAACTGGCCGCCCGTAACCCGGATGCCGCCGCCGAACGGACCCGCGCAGACGAAACCCTGGCGGTATCGCTCGCGGCGCTTGAGGGACTGGGCTCCGCTGTGACCGGCCAGGTGGTGGACGGTAAGGCCGTGGACGGCCTCGTGGCCAAGGTCCGGGAAACGGGCGCGTCCCAGGCCGTGGTGATCACCAGGCCGCATGCCGTGGCCGATACCTTCCATACCGACTGGGCCAACAAGGCCCAGGACCAACTCGGCGTTCCTGTGCTCCACCTGTACGCGGGCTCGGGATTTATCGGCGACTCCTGAGCGTTGGGAATGCTATGAGCAAATTTGGAAACAGCATCTTCGGTAACAAGGCACCAGGCGTTGCTGGTGGGACACAGAACAGCAGTGCGCAGGAGGCTACGGCCCAAGGAGGGTCTGTCGGGAAGAGTGATGCCCAGTGGCGGGAGGAACTGACCCCGGAGGAGTACCACGTCCTCCGCCAGGCCGGGACCGAACGGCCGTACACCGGTGAGTACTGGGACACCCACACCGAGGGTGTCTACCAATGCCGCGCCTGCGGCGCCGAGCTGTTCACCAGCAACGAAAAGTTCGATTCCCACTGCGGCTGGCCTTCCTTCTGGGCTCCGTTGGCCGACGGTACCGTCCGCTACATCCATGACCGCACCTTGGGCATGGAGAGGATCGAAGTACGGTGCGCCACCTGTGACTCGCACCTGGGGCATGTGTTCGAGGGCGAGGGTTACGGAACACCCACGGACCAGCGTTACTGCATCAACTCGGTCTCCCTCCGGCTCGTGGCCAGGGACGCAGCACAAGACAACGAAGCGAATGACGGGGAGCAAAACTAAGGCCCCAAAGGCCCGGGAAACGGAGCCGATCCCACAGGCGAAGGCAGGTCTCGGTCCAGTCCAAAAAGCCCCGAGGCCAAGTCCTTCTTATGCAAAGACCTGCCGGGCATAAGTCCTGCTGGTTGCTTGTTACGCTCGCAAGAGAAGCAAGCAACCAGAAAGGCAGCCGACGATGACAGAGACCCTGACCACCGCCGTAACCGGGATTTCCGCGCAGAACCAGGACTGGCTCCGGCTCAAGGGCGCGGCAGCCGCCCTTCAGGCCCTCCAGGCCAAGGACGGGTCCGTCCCGGACGCTGCCAACCACTTGGAAGCAGCCGGACACGTGGAAACCATCGTGGGTGCTGTCAAGGCCCTGGCTCCCGCCTTTCCCCATGACGCCGCCTACCTTGAGGCCGCCTGCACCGACTTCCAGGCATGGGCCGCCGGCGGCTTCGCGGTCCCGGACTTCCTGTCGTCCCTGCTGGCGTTCCAGCCCCAGGCGCAGCGCCATGACGGGCTGCAGCACCTGGTGGTCTTCCCGATGTACACCCAGAACGGCAGCAGCAACCGGCTGGTGGAGGCCGTTCTGGTGGAGGTCATCTGGCCGGAGTTCATTGCCGGCCTGGAAGCCGGCGAGTACTCCAACAAACTGTTCGTCCCCATCCGCTTCGTCGACTTCACGCCGGGCTATGACACCAACTCGGCTGTCCTCTTCCCCGAGACGGTAGCGGTCAGCGAAACCCCCACCTTCACGTGGGGCGCCATCTTCGCCGACCGGGAAGCTGCCCGGTTCCGCCGTGTGCTGAAGGCCGCCGCGGAGATCACCTCCCTGGAGCTCCCGGAGGGGGCCGCGGAACTGCTCGTTGACCAGGACCTCACCGAGGCCACCTTCGTCATGTGGGACCTGATCCACGACCGGACGCACATGCGCGGCGACCTGCCCTTCGATCCCTTCATGATCAAGCAGCGGATGCCCTACTTCCTTTACTCCCTCGAGGAACTCCGCTGCGACCTCACCGCCTTCCGCGAATCGGTCCGGATCGAAAAGGACGACGACGCCGACCCCGAAGCCCGGCGGCACGCCAAGCTCGTGCAGTACGCCATCATCTTCGACCGCATCTTCCGCTTCGCCATCACCGGCAGCCGGGTCCGCAACTACGACGGCCTGGGCGGCCAACTCCTCTTCGCGTGGCTGCACCAGCAGCACGTGCTGCACTGGACGGACACCCGGCTTACCATCGACTGGGATGAAGTTGCCGATGCCGTCATCGCTTTGGGAGCCAGCATCGACGAACTGTACTGGCGCTCCATCGACCGGCCCAAGACCGCGCACTGGCTGGCGGCCTACCAACTGGTTTCGGCAACCGTCACACCCAACCCGGCCTCCGTGTGGGCAAAGGGGCCCGACGCGCTGCCGCTGGCGGGAACACCCCGGGGCCTCACTGACCAGGTACTGGACGACGAATTCCCGCTTTCCATGTTCTACGAAGCATTGGAGAAGAAGATGCGCCCCGTGATTGAATCCACGGCCGGCATCACCGGCCGCTCCGCGCTGTGACCGGTTCCGCCACTGCAGCTGCCGCACTGGACAACAGGCCGCTGAATGTCCTGGTGGCTGGCGGCGGCGGCGCGTCCGGCGTCGCCGTTGCCCGTGCGCTGGCTGCGGCCGGGCACCGCGTGGCCACCGTGGGATCGGACCAGGCCAGGATCCGTGCGGCGGCGGAGAAGGCGGGCGACGGCGTCACCCCCTACACCTGCGACCTCGCGGATCTCGACGGCGTCCGGCACTTGCGGGCGCAGCTCTCCGGCGCCGCCGGGCCAGTGGATGCCGTGATCCACCTGGTGGGCGGCTGGCGCGGGGCCAAGGGCATCACTGACCAGTCCGACGACGACTGGGACTTCCTGGAGCGCGGCGCCATCACCACGCTGCGCAATGTGTCACGGGTCTTTTTCGACGACATCGCCGCGTCCCCTGCCGGCAGGTTTGCCATCGTGTCCTCTACGGCCGTGGAAAAACCAACCGCAGCGGCAGCAAGTTACGTTGCAGCGAAGGCGGCGGCGGAAGCCTGGACCATGGCCATGGCCGACGGCTTCCGCCGGGCCGCCGGGGACGACGGAAGCCAGGCGGCTGCCAGCATCCTGGTGGTCAGGGCGCTGGTAGACGATGAACTCCGGCGCGCCCACCCGGAGCGGAAGTTTCCGGGGGCGACGGACGTGGCCGACCTTGCCGCCGCCGTCGTCCGGCTTTTCGGCACACCGTCCACCGAACTCAACGGCGCCCGGCTCCGGCTGGCGGACTGACCGCCGCGACTGTACCTAAACTGAAAGCGTGAGCAACCCTATGACGACAACAGCAGAAACAGTCGCGGCGCTGCGGCTCCACGACCCCAACGTGCGCGGCTTCGCCTCCGATAACTACTCCGGCGTCCACCCCGAGGTCCTGGCAGCTTTGGCAGCGGCCAATGACGGGCACCAGGTCTCCTACGGGGAAGACGACTACACCGCCCGGTTGCAGGAACTCATGGTTGAACACTTCGGCCCCGGCATCGAATGCTTCCCGGTCTTCAACGGCACCGGCGCCAATGTCCTGTCCCTGCAGTCCCTGCTCCCCCGCTGGGGAGCCGTGGTGTGCGCCTCCACCGCCCACATCAACATGGATGAAAACGGTGCACCTGAGCGCATCGGCGGCATGAAGCTTCTGCAGGTTCCCACCCCGGACGGCAAGCTGACCCCGGAGCTTATTGACCGGGAGGCCTGGGGCTGGGGCGACGAGCACCGCGCCCAGCCGCTGGCCGTCTCCATTACCCAAACCACTGAACTGGGCACGTGCTACACGCCGGAGGAAGTGCGGGCCATCGCAGACCATATCCATGCCAAGGGCATGAAGCTGCACATGGACGGAGCACGGCTGGCCAACGCCGCCGCCCACCTGGGCGTTCCCCTGCGGGCCTTCACCCGGGACGCCGGTGTTGACATCCTGTCCTTCGGTGGCACCAAGAACGGGCTCCTCTTTGGTGAGGTGGTGGTGGCGCTGAACCCTGAGGCTGCCCACGGCCTGGTATACCTGCGCAAGATGAACATGCAACTGGCTTCCAAGATGAGGTTCATGTCCGCCCAGTTCATCGCCCTGCTGGAAGGCGGCCTCTGGCTGCGCTCCGCCTCCCACGCCAACGCCATGGCCGCCCGGCTGCGGGCCGCCATCGACACCATCGAGGGCGTCCACCCCACGCAGAAGACGGAATCCAACGGCGTCTTCGCCATCCTCCCCCCCGGGGTGGCGGACAGGCTGCGCAGTTCCTTCCGGTTCTACGACTGGGACGAGGCAGCAGGGGAAGTCCGCTGGATGTGCTCCTTTGACACCACCGAGGAGGATGTTGATGCCTTCGCTGCCGCAATCCGCCACGAACTGCGGGATTACCGGGACGGCCAGGCAGGGTGACGTGCCCCTGGCGGCGAGCCTTCCCGTCCAGCCCCGCCCCGCCCCGTAATCTGCCAAGGTGAACGCACTTGACCAGGTTCCCCCGGATTTTCTCCACGCCTTGGGAACCCTCAGGAAAGCCCGGTGCCGCAAGGAACTGCGCCTGGCCGAAATCCCTGCCCCCGCACGGCTGGCTCCCTTCGCCGTCGCGCTCGGTGCTGAAGTCATGGCCCCCGGCGCAGGTACCCTTTCCACACCCGTTCACGGACCGGCGGCACTGGCTTTCGCCGCAGCCTCCGGTACCGCAGCCGCTCCGGCGGACGACGATGAGACGGAACTCGCCACCGGGCGCTTCATCCTGCTGCATGACCCGGACGGCTCCGCAGTCTGGGACGGCGAGTTCCGCATCGTCACCTACATCCGGGCCGAGCTGGAACCGGAGATGGGCAACGACCAAATGCTGGGAACCGTGGCATGGACATGGCTGGTGGAGGCGCTGGAGAACCACAAGGCTGCTTACCGGGCAGCCGGCGGGACCGCCACCCGGGTCCTTTCCGAAAGCTTCGGCACCCTGGCCGGCCGGCCGGGCTCCATCGACATCGAACTCCGGGCCTCCTGGACGCCGGATTCCGCCGATATCCAGGCGCATCTGGAAGCGTGGTCAGACATGGTGTGCACGTTCGCGGGCCTCCCGCCGCTGCCTGACGGCGTTACCGCCCTTCCGCCCCGGCGCAGGGGCCAACAGAACGGTTATGGGGCAGCCCGGTAAACTGGGGGCATCATGACCCCAAACATTCCGGAAAACACCACAGCCGGCGTCCCGGCTGCTGCTGCCGCACCCCACATCACGGTGGAAGGCTTTGACAGCCCCATCCCCGAAATCATCGATCTCGACGCACCCCGGGATGGCGTTCCCCTGGTCATCGAAACCCTGTCCGGCCTGGAACGCTGCGCCGCAGCCCTTGCCGCCGGCACCGGTCCGGCCGGCGTTGACGCCGAGCGCGCCTCCGGGTTCCGCTACGGCCAGCGCGCGTTCCTGGTCCAGATCCGGCGCGAAGGCGCGGGGACCTGGTTGATCGATCCTGAGCCGTTCGGGAACCTGGGCATCATCAACGACGCCCTGCGCGGGGTTGAGTGGATCCTGCACGCCGCGAGCCAGGACCTGCCCTGCCTGTCCGAACTTGGGATGTGGCCGGACAAGCTTTTCGACACGGAACTCGCCGCACGCCTGGCCGGGCTTCCCCGCGTGGGCCTGGCTGCGGTCATCGAACAGCTCCTGGGGTTCGGGCTTGCCAAGGAACACTCCGCCGCGGACTGGTCCACCCGCCCCCTGCCGGAGCCGTGGCTGCGCTACGCCGCGCTCGATGTCGAGGTCCTCACCGAGCTCCGCGAGGAACTTATCGAACTGCTCCAGGCGGACGGCAAACTGGAGTACGCCGAGCAGGAATTCGCAGCCATTCTCGACGCCGGCATCGCTCCCCCTCGGGTGGACCCCTGGCGGAAGACCTCGGGCCTGCACCAGATCCGGGACCGCCGCCAGCTCGCCGCTGTCCGGGAGCTGTGGCTGGAACGCGATTCACTGGCGCAGAAACGCGATGTGGCGCCCGGCAGGCTCATTCCGGACTCTGCCCTGGTAGCTGCGGCAAAAGCCATGCCCGCCACCGTCCCGCAACTGCTCAGCACCAAGGGGTTCCACGGCCGCGCGGCCCAGCGCGAAGCTCCACGCTGGCTGCGCTGCATCGCCGCAGCGCGGGACCTGGAGGAACTGCCGCCCCTGCACCTGGCCACGAACGCCCCGCCGCCGCCAAGGGTCTGGGCAGACCGCGATCCCGAGGCCGCCGCACGCCTGGCCACCGCCCGCCCGCTGCTCCAGGCCAAGGCCGAGGAACTGAACCTGCCGCTGGAAAACCTCTTGACGCCCGACTACCTGCGGCGGGTCGCATGGCGGCCGCCTGAAGACGTTTCCGAGGATTCAATTTCCGCTGAATTGCGGGAACTCGGCGCCCGCGGGTGGCAGGTGGAACTCGCTGCTCCGCTGATCACGGCCGCTTTCCTGAGCCCGCAGCCGCTGCCGCCCAAGGAGCCCAAAGCCACTGTTGTAGCCGGCGGACAGTAGCCAGGCAAGCCCAAGCCCTTGCAGGCTAAGTTACTCACGAGTAACATCGGTGGAACCGACGCCAGGCTGCTGCCGCCCTCCGGCATGCACCCGGCGCGCCACATCTCGATGAGGAGTTACACGTGAGCCAGCACGGAAGCGGCGCATCTACGCGCACTGTCCGCGACGTCGTCTTTGTGGACGGCATCCGCACACCCTTCGGAAGGGCCGGCGAGAAGGGAATCTACGCCGGAACCCGGGCCGACGACCTGATCGTAAAATGCATCCGCGGCCTGCTGCGCCGCAACCCGTCGCTGCCGGCGGAGCGGATCGACGAGGTGGCCATTGCCGCCACCACCCAGACCGGTGACCAGGGCCTCACCCTGGGCAGGACGGCCGCGCTGCTGGCCGGCCTTCCGCGCACGGTTCCCGGCTTCGCGATCGACCGCATGTGCGCCGGTGCCATGACCGCTGTCACCACCACGGCGGGCGGCATCGGCTTTGGCGCCTACGACGTGGTAATTGCCGGTGGGGTGGAACACATGGGACACCACCCCATGGGCTCAGGCGCCGACCCCAACCCCCGGTTCATGTCTGAACGGCTGGTGGACCCGGCGGCCCTGAACATGGGAAACACCGCCGAGAACCTGCATGACCGCTTCCCCGCCATCACCAGGGAGCGCACGGACGCCTATGCGGTGGCTTCGCAGGACAAACTGGCTGCCGCCTACCAGGACGGCATGATCCAGCCGGACCTGGTTCCCGTTGCCGCCCGGAAGCCCGGTGAGGGCTGGACTGTCCACAGCAAGGACGAACCTCCCCGCCCGGGCACCACCTTGGCCGATCTCGCCGGCCTGCGGACACCGTTCCGCGCCCACGGCCGGGTCACCGCCGGAAACGCCGCCGGCCTGAACGATGGCGCAACCGCCGCCGTCCTGGCGTCCGCCGAAGCCGCCGCCGAACTGGGCCTGTCCGTCAAGATGCGGCTGGTCAGCTACGCCTATGCAGGAGTGGAGCCGGAGGTCATGGGCATCGGTCCTGTCCCAGCCACCGAAAAGGCCCTGAAGACTGCGGGCCTGGGCATCGATGACATTGGGCTGTTCGAAATCAACGAGGCCTTCGCCGTCCAGGTCCTGAGTTTCCTGGACCACTACGGCATTGCCGACGACGACCCCCGGGTCAACCGCTACGGCGGCGCCATCGCCGTGGGCCACCCCCTCGCCTCCTCCGGTGTCCGGTTGATGATCCAGCTGGCGCGCCAGTTTGAGGAAGACCCGTCGGTCCGCTATGGACTGACTACCATGTGCGTGGGCCTGGGCATGGGGGGCACCGTGATCTGGGAGAACCCGCACCACCCCGACTACAGTGGAACCCCCGCCGGGGAGACCGCTTCCGCCACCGTTTCCGAAGGAGCCCACGCATGAGCGCCGCAGATTACCGCAAGTTGGCGGACCTCTTCCCCAACGAAACCGTGACCCACTCTTACGTCCAGGACATCACCCTGCCGGGAACTGCAGGGAAGCCAAGCCCGGGCACCTTCGCCCTGGTCACGCTGGACAACGACCTTGACCACACCAAGCCCACCACCCTTGGCCCCAACACTTTGGTCGAGCTCGGCACGTTGCTGGAAGGGCTGCGGGACCGTGCCGCCCGCGGAGACATCGTGGGTGTCGGGGTGACCGGAAAGCCGCATTACCTAGTGGCCGGAGCGGACCTGTCCGCCGTGAAGTCGCTGGAAAACCGCGAGCACGGGCTGTGGATGGCTCAGTTGGGCCACGACGTTTACGCAACCCTGGCAAACCTTGGCGTCCCCAGCTTCGCCTTCATCAACGGCGTCGCCCTGGGCGGCGGCCTGGAGATCGCCCTGCAGTCCACCTACCGCACGGTGTCCACCGGCGCAGGCGCACTGGCGCTCCCGGAAGCCTTCCTGGGCCTGGTGCCTGGCTGGGGCGGCGTGTACATCCTTCCCCGCCTGGTGGGGCCTGAAAACGCCGTCAAGGTCATGATCGAGAACCCGCTCAGCAACAACCGGACGCTTTCCGGCGCGCAGGCGTTCGGTTTGGGAATCGCCGACGCCGCCTTTGAACCTGCCGACTTCCTGGAGCAGTCACTGGCCTGGGCCGCGGGAGTCATCTCCGGCGAGGTGGTCCCTGACCGTGCCAACGCCGTCGACCCCACCTCCCCTGAGGCAGCGGCCCGCTGGTCCGCTGCCGTGGACGCCGGACGGAAGTTCGTGGAAGGCAAGACCTCCAATGCCTCCCCTGCCCCTGCCAAAGTCCTGGACATCCTGGAAGCCAACCGCACCTTGACGGCAGCGGAGTCCGCTGCCCTGGAGTGCGAAACCCTGGCTGAACTGATGCAGACGGATGAGTTCCGCTCCACCGTCTACGCGTTCCTTGACCTGGTCCAGAAGCGTGGCAAGCGCCCGGCCGGGGCTCCCGACCGCAAGCTGGCCCGCCCCGTTACCAAGGTGGGCGTGGTGGGCGCCGGCCTGATGGCCGGCCAGCTTGCCCTGCTCTTTGCCCGCCAACTGAAGGTGCCCGTGGTCCTCACCGACATCGACCAGGCCCGGGTGGACAAAGGCGTGGCCTACGTCCATGGCGAGGTGGACAAACTGCTGGCGAAGAAGCGCGTGAGCCAGGACGCTGCCAACCGCACGAAAGCGCTGGTGACAGGATCGGTGTCAAAGGAAGCCTTCGCGGACGCCGACTTCGTGATCGAGGCTGTCTTCGAGGAACTGCACATCAAGAAGCAGGTCTTCGCCGAGCTGGAAGGCATCGTGTCGCCGGAGTGCATCCTGGCCACCAATACGTCTTCCCTCTCGGTGACGGAAATGGCCGCGGACCTGCAGCACCCCGAACGGCTGGTGGGTTTCCACTTCTTCAACCCCGTGGCCGTGATGCCGCTGCTGGAGATTGTCCGTGCCCCGCGGACCGATGACGCGGTGCTGGCCACCGCCTTTGAGCTGGCCAAGGCCCTGAAGAAGACCGGCGTGCTGGTCAAGGACGCGGCCGCGTTCGTGGTCAACCGCATCCTTTTGCGGCTCATGGGGGAAGTGACGGCCGCCTTCGACGAAGGCACTCCGGCAGAGGTGGCGGACACCGCCCTGCGGCCCATGGGCCTGCCGATGACGCCCTTCACGCTGCTGGCCATGGTGGGCCTCCCTGTGGCGCAGCATGTCCAGGAATCGCTGAACGCTGCCTTCGGCGACCGTTTCCCGGTCTCCGTCAACCTCAAGAAGCTCATCGACAACAACGTCAAGGCACTCTGGGAGACCGCCCCGGATGGTTCCCGCGCCATCCCCCACTCCACCCTTGAACTGATGTCCTTTGGCACCAGCCCTTCCACGGCAGGGCAGGTCCTGCACCGCGTCCAGGATGCACTGGCTCAGGAAATCGGCCTGATGCTGGACGAAGGCGTCGTCGCCGGCCCGGAGGACATCGACCTGTGCATGATCCTGGGCGCGGGCTGGCCCATGTTCCTGGGCGGCATCACGCCGTACCTGGATCGCGTGGGCGCGTCGGAGCGGGTCAACGGCAAGCGGTTCCTGCAACCCGGCGTGGCCTCAAGCCGGGCCCAGCGGTAAGCGCACCGGCGGTCAGTACCCTGGCGGCCGGTGCGCCGGCAGCAGCCGGCCGCCGTCGAGCGCCAGGATGCGGTGCGCCGCCGCACGTGCATAGCCCAACTCATGGGTGACCAGCACGACGGCGGCGCCCGCCTCCGCTGCCGAGCGTACGGCGGCGTCAAGCAGGGCCAGCCCGTCCCCGTCCAGCGCCACGGTAGGTTCATCCAGCGCCAGGACGGCGGGCCTGCGCGCCAGGACGGTGGCCAGGGCCAGCAGGCGCTGGGCGGACGCCGGCAGCTCAGCGGGATGCTCCGGGGCTGCATCCGCCAGGCCGACAGCCTTCAGCGCCGCGCCGGCGCGCGCCACCGCCACGTCCGCTCCCACCAGGCGGTCCAGCCCGAACATCACCTCCCGGAGCACAGTCCGTTCGAACAGCTGGTCACGGGGCTGCTGGAAGAGCAGGCCCACGGATGCCGCGGTCTTTCCCACTGGAACACCTCCGATGTCGGCGCCATGCACCAGGACGGTCCCCGCACTGGGGCGCAGCAGGCCGTTAAAGTGCCGCAGGAGCGTTGACTTCCCTGCCCCGTTGGGCCCGGTGACGGCCACGATCTCCCCCGGATAAACCGCCAGGTGGACATCCTGCAGTACCATTTCCCGGCGGTCGGGCACCGGCTCCTGCCTTCGACGCCTGCGGCGGCTTACGGGCGCTTTCGGGTATCCAAAGGACACCCCCCGAAGCTCCAGCGCAGGGCCTGCCGGCAGTTCCCCCGGTTGGCGACTCGAGGCCCGGAGCACGGGCGTCGTAGCGGCTTCCAGGCCGTCAAGGCGCCGAATGGCCGGCGGCAGCAGCCCGGAACCGGGCCCCATTGCGGCGGGAGGCCCGCTGGCGGTGAGCCTGCCGTCCTTCAGCACGAACCACGTACCGGCTTCCAGCAGGAGCGGGCTAACTGTCTGGCTGAGGATTACGACGGCGGTCCCCCGCTTTATGAGATCCCGGACCAGGGCGGCAAGCTCGTTGGCTCCTGCCGCATCCAGGGACGCGAAGGGTTCGTCCATGACCAGCACCGGGGGCCCGGGGATGACTGCACAGCCGATGGCCAACCGCCGCAACTGGCCACCGGAGAGCCGGGCAGGGTCCTGGTCCAGCTGGCTGCCAAGTCCCAGCAGCCGTGCGGTGCGCTCCACGGCGGCTTTCATGCTGCCGCGTTCCATGCCGGCATTTTCCAGGCCGAACGCGAGTTCCTCGGCCACCGTGGACCGGACAGTCGACAGGACTGCGGCAGGGTCCTGCGGCACGAACCCCACCTGCCGGCCCCACTGGGCGGGATCGATCCGGGGATCCCCCGCGCCGCCGTCGAACTCCAGCCGTGTACCGGACAGCTGCAGGAATCCTGCGAGCGTTCCGTGGCCGCCCGGTGGCAGCCAACCGGCCAGCAGGCACCCCAGGGTGGATTTGCCGCTTCCGGATGCGCCCAGGATGGCCGTGAAGGAGCCCGGCGCCACGGTAACGGCCACATCATGCAGCACGGGGGCATGCCCGTCGTGGAAAGTGAAGTCCCGGATGCCGGCAGCCAGGACGGGCCTGTTGACGGGGACGGCGCGGCCGGCAGCCGCGGTGCATTCAGGCACCGGGCGCCACCACCCGCAGAACCACCGCGGCCAGGGCCGCGAGCATCAGGACTGTCCGCACTGTCCGCTGAAGCCGGGAATCAGCCACCTCCCGGTAGCTGGTCCGCGGCCCGGGGTTGCTCAGTCCACGCGCCTCCAGGGCAGCAGCGCGGGTACCGGCATCCTCGATCAGGGACAGGACCAGTGGTACTGCCTGGAGCCGGAATGCCCCGATCCTGGCTAACAGGCTCCGCGAGACCACCAGGCCGCGCGCTTCCTGGGCCTGCCGGATCCGCCGCGCCCGGTCCGCGATGGCCGGCAGCAGGGTCAGGGTGGACGCCAGCACGAAAGCGAACCTGCCCTGGACGCCGCGGGCGGACAGCGCCGCCACGAGGTCCGGGATGCTGACGCTGAACGAGAAAAGCAGCAGGGCCAGGACCACGGCGGCCAGCTGCACTATGCGCTGCCCGGCGAAGTCCAGGCCCTCTGCGGTGACCCGGGCAGGTCCCCACTCGGCGAGGACAGTCCGGCCCTCGGGAAAGAACAGCCCGTGCAGGACCAGCAGCGACAGGCCAAACGGGATCAGGACCGCTGCGGCCGCCGGCAGCACGCGCCCGGCTGTGCCGCCTGCAGCGGAGAGGCCAAGGCAGGCGGCAACCACGGCGAGGGACAGTGCCCAGCTGCCGGCCGCCGTCGTGATTACCGCCGTGGCTGCGGCAGCCGCCAGCAGGGTCAGCGGATTAAGCCGTTCCCGCCTGGCCGGTGCTGGGGCGGCGCCTGCCGGGGATGCCGTCACGGTGCCCGGGTCAGCCGTTCAGCGTTGAATCGCTGGCTGAACCCGAAGCAGTACCGTGTGCCTTATCCTTCACTGGGGCGTCCGCACGGGTCCCGATGGGCTGGCTGTTGCCGGCGAGCACGCGGTGGCGCCGGAGGAAGGGGAACTGCTGGCGCGCCCGGCGGGGCAGCGCGTAGACCAGGACGGCAACGATGGTGAACACGATGGCCTTGTCCATGGGGTCGGAGATCAGGGCCTGCTTGGTGATGGCGGCCAGGAGGGTGTCCCCCATGGCCCGGAAAGCACTGACGATTGCGCCGGTGGCCACGCCCGAGGTTCCGCCGAAGACAAAGGCAGCCACAGGGGCCGACACCACGCCGGCGATGATCCCGGTGACGAAGCCGGCGACGGGAGCAAGGTAGAAACGGCGGAAGAGGCCGTAGCGCGCTGCGAGCCCTGCCAGGCAGCCGATGAGCGCGGCGCCTGCAGCGAACGGCAGCACGGTGGGGTTGAAGAAGGACCAGACAACGCTGCTGAGGGCGCCGGTAGCGGCGCCGGCAGCCGGACCTGCCAGGACGGCGATCATCACCGTGCCGATCGCGTCGAGGTAGAAGGGAACCAGGGTGCTGCCCACAAACTGGCCAAGCACGATGTTCAGGACCAGCGCCACCGGGATCAGCACCAGTGTGGACGCCGGGAGGGTGGGCAGCACGGCGACGATCAGCAGGATGGCCCCTGCCAGGAAGCCGGTGAGGGCGATCAGGGCCGATGCGCTGCCCGGACCTCCTGTGATGTCCGCCGGCTGGTTGAGGACCAGGTAGACGTACGTGGCGGCGATGGCCAGGGCGCCGAGGATCTCCAGCAGCCGCCGGCGGCGGGCCGCGGGGCGTTCCTGGGAGGGAAGCGTCAAAGAGGGCGATGACATGGGGACTGTTCCTTAGGGATGCAGGCAGTGGCCCGGCAGTACCGGGCCGGTGTGTGGCTGCCTATGTCACCTCGGCAGCAGCCGGCGGCAACTGCGCCGGGCCGGTCCGGAGCCCATTCTACCGGCCATCCTCCGGTACCGTCCCCTGCAGGTTGTTCCTGCCGCGCAAGCCGCGGATCCTGGGCCCTACCCCGTCTTCCGGGCCAGGCGTCCGACGGCGGACACCAGCTCGCGGAACGCCTGCCCGGGGTTGTTGCCGGACACGATCCGGGCGTTCGGAGGTGCGCCCCAGAGTCCCCGGAAGTCTGCCACGGTTGTTCCCATCAGGAGCGGCGAGTCCGTTTCGACATCCACGGTGGCCGGACGTGCCGTGTACTCGAGCGTCCCGGCGGCCACCCCGGCGGCGAAGAAGTCGTGGACGTGCGCCAGGTAGCCCTGGTCATAGTGCCGGTGGAACTCGAAATAGAAGCGCAAGGCGTCCGAAAGATGCCTGATGAGGGTGTTGTCGGAGGTACTGCGGCGGCCCTCGGCGTCTTCCGGGAGCACCAACTCCGGAACCGCGGCGCCCGCGGCCTCGGCCAAAGCCTTGATGTGGGCCGGGTGCAGTTCCATGCGTTCGGTGGTGTCCAGGGAGCACACAATGGGCAGTCTGTCCGCATGCCTTCCCCGGTAGGCGGCGTAGACCTCCTTGGCCGCGTGCGGATCCACGTGCGTGTTCCATTCGGCGGTGGGGGTGGTGTTGCCCTGGTGGTAGAAGGCACCGCCCATGATCACCATCTTCGCCAGGAGGTCCGGGAGGTCCGGTTCCTGCCGCAGTGCAAGGGCGAAGTTGGTCAGCGGCGCTGTGATGAGCGCGGTCAGCTCCCCCGGCCTGGCCCTGGCATGTTCGATCCAGAGGTCCACCGCGTTCCGCGGGCTGAGGCGGCCTGCTGGTTCAGGCAGCAACGCGTAGCCGATTCCCTGCGGCCCGTGGGTCTCCGGGGTGGTCAGCAGCGGAATGGACAGGGGCTTCCGGGCACCCACGGCCACCTGGACGCCCGGGCGGCCGCACAGTTCCAGCAGTGCCAAGGTGTTGCGGGCCACCTGGTCGGCGTCCACGTTGCCCGGTGTCGCCGTGACCGCCACGAACTCGGTGTCCGGCAGGGCGGCGAGATAGGCAATGGCCAGGGCGTCGTCGATGCCGGTATCGACGTCCAGGAGGTAGGCGGGCACGGCTGCCTAGAAGAGCGCGACCTTGGGCACGGCGGGGAAGATCGCGTCCAGGGCGGCAAGGTCTTCCCGCGTGGGCACCCAGTTCGCTGCTTCCGCGTTCTGCCGGACCTGTTCGGGGCGGGTGGCGCCGGCGATGACGCTGGCCACCGAGGGCTGGGCGGCGAGCCAGGAGAATGCCACCTCGATCTCCGTCAGGCCGCGTTCCTTGGCGAAGGCGCTGTACCTGCCCAGCTGGTCCCAGTCGGCGTCGTCCACCAAGTTGGTGCGGGTGTGGCTGAGCCGGGACCCTTCCGGAGCGTGGCCCGGCGAGTACTTGCCCGTCAGCAGGCCGTTGGCCAGCGGGAAGTACGGCAGGACGCCCAGGCCGAACTCCTCGGCCGCCGGGGTCACCTCAAGCTCGGCGCGCCGGTCCAGCAGGTTGTAGTGGTTCTGCGAGGAAATGAACCGGGCCGTCCCCAGTTCGCGGGCCACGTACTCCGCCTGGGCGATCTGCCAGCCGGACCGGTTGGAGTGGCCGATGTAGCGGACCTTGCCGCTGCTGACCAGGGTGTCCAGCGCTGCCAGGGTCTCGTCGATGGGCGTCAGCGGGTCCGGGGTGTGGAACTGGTACAGGTCGATCCAATCCGTACCGAGCCGCCGCAGCGAGGCTTCCACCGCCTGGATGATGTAGCGCCGTGATCCGCGGGCACCGAAGTCCGGACCGTTGGCACCCTTGGTGTCCATGCCGAACTTGGTGGCAAGGACCACCTCTCCACGACGGCCGCCCAAGGCCTTGCCGAGCATGGTTTCGCTGAGTCCCGGTTCCCTGCCGTAATTGTCTGCCACGTCGAACAGTGTGATGCCGGCATCGATTGCGGCGTTGACGACCGCGTCCGTGGCCTCCTGCGACTCCGTGGCGGTGTTGGCACGGCCAAGGTTGTTGCAGCCCAGGCCTACGGCGGACACTGTCAGGCCTGATTTTCCAACGCGGCGGTAACTGGTCACGGACGTCTCCTAGAGGCTGAAGCTGCTGGCGGGCTTGGCGGAATGCTTGAGTTTGTAATGGTCCGGGTCGCTGTACGCGGCAGCCCCGATGCTGAGCTTGGTGAAGTCAAGTTCCTCGCCGCGGGCGCACACCTTGATGGCGTTGACTGCCTTGTTCACGTCCGGGCACAGGCAGAAGATGTTGAGCTTGTAATCGGTGAATTGGGACCGCTCCACCGTGCCCAGGCCGCGCCACGCCAAGTGGCTGATGAGGGCGTCCTTGGCCTTCTGCTCAAGGTAGCGGTCGCGTTCAGTGCCTTCCCTGGTCTTGAGGGCGAACTGCGCCACCACCCAGAACTGCTCCTCCACAGGGATCTCGGCGTATCCGTCCTCCGCGCACTGTGCCGCAAAGGCGTCCAGAAGGCCGTCCGCGGCGCCGGCATCGGGGACGTCCGTCTCCTCGGTCTTGCTCTGGTGTCCCACGGCACCGAAGTTCATGACGAACTGCGAATACTCCTCGTCGAACCAGGCTTCCCTGAAGTGGAGGGTGCCCTCATCGTCGCGCTTGTAGACCCTGACAATGCCGCTCATGTAATGCGTCCTTTGGTAAACCATTCAACGTCGGTGCCGTCGAAAGGCGCGTGCTGCGCCTTCACGGCGTGGTAGAGCCCGTCTGCGGCGGACTGGATGTCCTCGATCAGACGGTGTGGGTAATGCATGGAGACGCTGTGCTCCGCGAACTCGTCCTGGTCGTCGATGAAGACGCCGCGGTCCGCGGTGCGGATAACGTCGAGGTCCATGTCGATGGCATGGAACTCGGTCACGGCGGGGCGGATGTGCGTCCACTCGTGACCCACCGCGAGGTCGATGTACACCCGCACTCCGCCGGGATGGGCGGAGTCGTAGAACGTGGCCACCCAGTCACCTTGGCGCGGCACCAGCAGGACAGCGTCCGATCGGGTGTAGAAGGCCGCACCGGGTCGGGAACAGAACTCGTTGGTGCCCTGGAAGATCCACCACCCGTGCTGGTCCTCGCCCAGGTACCGCCCGGGCACCACCCAGTGGGCCTTGCCGTTCCATTTCCGGTTCCGGGAGACCACCAGCTGGCCCGGCTGCAGTCCGTTGGGAACGCGCGTGGTGGTGGTGTGCAGGACCGGTCCGGACTCCCCCGCAGGCCCCGGGTACTTCAGTTCATCCTCGTCCTTCACAGAATCGGAAGGCTGCCGGTGGTGGGGTGCTGCTGCCCGGGCAGGGGCCGCGCGAAGGGAACCTTTGTTCCGAGGACCTGCGCTACGACGTCGTGCGTGATCTGCTGGGCGGTCAGCCCAACGCGCTCCAGCACCTGGCTGCGGGTGCCGTGGTCAAGGAACTCCACCGGCAGGCCAACTTCATTCAGGGCAGTGTCGACGCCAGCGGCACGCATTTCCTGGCGGATGCGCGAGCCGACGCCGCCCGCACGGACGCCGTCTTCGATGCAAACCACCAGGCGGTGGTGCGAGGCCAGCGCAATGATGGACCGGCGGACCGGGAGGACCCAGCGCGGGTCCACCACCGTGGTGCTGATACCCTGCGCACCGAGCCGGTTGGAAACGTCCAGGGCCAGTTCGGCCATGGCACCGACGCTGATGATCAGCACGTCGTTTTCCGTCGAGCCTGACGGCCGGCGGGCCAGGATGTCCACACCGTCGTTCAGCCGTTCCAGTGCATCGACTGCCGGACCAACGGATCCCTTGGAGAAGCGGACAACGCTGGGCGCATCACTGATGGCCACGGCCTCGCGCAGTTCCTCGCGGAGCCGGGTGGCGTCGCGGGGGGCGGCCAGGTGTAGGCCGGGGACGATCTGGACCATGGCCATGTCCCACATGCCGTGGTGGCTGGCGCCGTCAGGGCCGGTGACGCCGGCGCGGTCAAGGACGATGGTGACGCCGGCCTTGTGGAGGGCGACATCCATAAGCAACTGGTCGAACGCCCGGTTCAGGAACGTAGCGTAGACGGCAACGACGGGGTGCAGGCCGCCGAAGGCCATGCCCGCGGCGGCGGTCAGCGCATGCTGCTCGGCGATGCCGACGTCGATGACACGCTTGGGGTGCTTGGCGGCGAACTTGTGCAGGCCCACCGGGATGAGCATGGCGCCGGTGATTCCCACGATATCGTCGCGCTCATCGGCGATGGCGGCGATCTCGTCCGCGAACACGGAGGTCCAGGACGGTGCGCCGCCGGTGCCGGTGGGCTCGCCGGTTTCAGGATCGATAATGCCCACGGCATGGAACTGGTCGGCCTCATGGGCGCGGGCCGGAGCGTAGCCGTGGCCCTTTTCCGTCATGGCGTGGACGATCACGGGGCCGCCGTAGTTCCTGGCGGTGGAGAGTGCGTGCTCCATGGCCTGGAGGTCATGGCCGTCCACCGGGCCGATGTACTTCATGCCGAGGTCCTCGAACATGCCCTGCGGCGCCCACCAGTCCTTGATGCCCTTTTTCATGGCATGCAGGCTCTTGTATGTGAACTGGCCCGCGGGGCCGCCGTTCTGCAGCTTCTTCTTCCACCAGTCAAGGGCGCCCTCGTAGGCGGGGGCGGCGCGGAAGGAATCGATGGTGGGACGCAGTGAGGCAAGGTAGTCGGCGAATCCGCCCACTGTGCGCGCGTAGGACCGGCCGTTGTCATTGACCACGATGACCACGCGGCGCTTCTTGTCCGCTGCGATGTTGTTAATGGCCTCCCACGCCATGCCGCCGGTGAGGGCACCGTCACCCACAATGGCCACCACGTGCCGGTCGCCTTCGCCCGTGAGTTGGCGGGCCCGGGAAATTCCGTCGGCCCAGGACAGGGACGACGACGCGTGGGAGCTCTCCACGATGTCGTGTTCGGACTCTGCCCGGGCGGGGTAGCCGGAAAGGCCGCCTTCCTGGCGGAGAGTGCTGAAGTCCTGGCGCCCGGTGAGGAGTTTGTGGACGTAGGACTGGTGGCCTGTGTCGAAGACGATGCTGTCACGGGGAGATTCGAAGATGCGGTGCACGGCCAGCGTCAGTTCCACGACGCCGAGGTTGGGTCCGAGGTGGCCGCCCGTCTGGGAGACGTTCGTGATCAGGAAGTCCCTGATCTCCGAGGCCAGCTGTTCCAGCTGTTCATCGGTCAACTCGTTCAGGTCCTGCGGATTCCGGATGGTGTCCAAGATTCCCAATGACCCCTCCTTCGGGTGGTAGACGTGCCGTTTAACTCTAACGCCTCGCCTCAAAAGCAAAGCTCACTTGCAAAGCCGAAGCCCCGGCTGGTCGGTGACCGGCCGGGGCTTCGGGTGGATGGTGCCTGCTTGGCAGTTCCGCTAGTTCGCGGAGATCTGGCGCAGCACGTACTGCAGGATGCCGCCGTTGCGGTAGTAGTCCGCTTCACCCGGGGTATCGATGCGCAGGACGGCGTCGAAGGACTTCGAGGAGCCGTCCTCGGCGGTGGCGGTGACCTTCAGGGTCTTGGGCGTGGTGCCCTCGTTGAGGGCGGTGACGCCCTCCACCGAGAAGGTTTCCGTACCGGTCAGGCCCAGGGTGGCAGCGTTCTCGCCGGCCGGGTACTGCAGGGGCAGGACGCCCATGCCGATGAGGTTGGAGCGGTGGATGCGCTCGTAGCTCTCGGCGATGACGGCCTTGACGCCCAGGAGGGCGGTACCCTTGGCAGCCCAGTCACGGGACGAACCGGAACCGTACTCCTTGCCCGCCAGGACCACCAGCGGCGTGCCGGCTGCCTGGTAGTTCTGCGCGGCGTCGTAGACGTATGCCTGCGGGCCGTCAGCCTGGGTGAAGTCGCGGGTGAAGCCACCCTCAACGCCGTCCAGGAGCTGGTTCTTGATGCGGATGTTCGCGAACGTGCCGCGGATCATCACTTCGTGGTTGCCACGGCGGGAGCCGTAGGAGTTGAAGTCCTTGCGCTCCACGCCGTTGGCCAGCAGGTACTGGCCGGCCGGGGTGTCGGACTTGAAGGAACCGGCCGGGGAGATGTGGTCGGTGGTGACCGAGTCGCCAAGCTTCAGGAGCACGCGTGCGCCCGAAATGTCCGTGACGGGCTCCGGCTGGGCCTGCATGCCTTCGAAGTACGGGGGCTTCCGGACGTAGGTTGACTTTTCATCCCAGGCGAAGGTGTCGCCGGCCGGGGTGTCGAGTGCCTTCCAGCGGTCGTCGCCCTCGAACACGCCCTCGTAGCCGCGGGCGAACATGTCCTTGTCGATCGAGGAATCGATGACCTGCTGGACCTCGGCCGGGTTCGGCCAGATGTCCTTCAGGAAGACGTCGTTGCCGGCCTCGTCCTTGCCCAGGGCGTCGGTTTCGAAGTCGAAGTCCATGGTTCCGGCCAGGGCGTAGGCGATGACCAGCGGCGGGGATGCCAGGTAGTTCATCTTCACGTCCGGGTTGATCCGGCCTTCGAAGTTGCGGTTGCCGGACAGGACGGCGGTCACCGACAGGTCGTTGGCCTGGATGGCCTCGGAGATTTCGGTGTCCAGCGGGCCGGAGTTGCCGATGCAGGTGGCGCAGCCGTAGCCAACGATGTAGAAGCCGAGCTTCTCCAGGTACGGCGTCAGGCCCGACTTCTCGTAGTAGTCGGTAACGACCTTGGAACCCGGGGCCACGGAGGTCTTGACCCACGGCTTCGACGTCAGGCCCTTGTCCACGGCGTTGCGGGCCAGCAGTGCGGCAGCCAGCATCACGGAGGGGTTGGACGTGTTGGTGCAGGACGTGATCGAGGCGATGGCAACGGCGCCGTGGTCCAGTTCGAACTCGCGGCCGTCTTCGGCGGTGACCTTGACGGCGTTGGAAATCCGGCCGGCCGCACCGTGGGCTGCCGAGTAAACCGGCGGCTCGCGGTCGGTGTCCGTCACGTGCGTGTCCGACTGGGTGAACGAGGGCGGGTCCGAGGCCGGGAAGGTCTCCTCCAGCGACTCGTCCAGGGTGCCGGCGTCGGCGTTGTGCTTGACGTAGTTAAGCAGGTCGTGGCGGAACTCGTCCTTGGCCTCAGTGAGCACGATGCGGTCCTGGGGACGCTTCGGGCCGGAGATCGACGGAACAACCGTGGACAGGTCCAGCTCGAGGTACTCGGAGAACTTGATCTCGTGGGACGGGTCGTGCCAGAGGCCCTGTTCCTTGGCGTAGGCCTCAACCAGGGCGACGTTCTCCTCGGACCGGCCGGTCAGGCGCAGGTATTCGATGGTGACGTCGTCGATCGGGAACATCGCTGCCGTGGAGCCGAACTCCGGGCTCATGTTGCCGATGGTGGCGCGGTTGGCCAGCGGCACAGCCGCGACGCCTTCGCCGTAGAACTCCACGAACTTGCCCACCACGCCGTGCTTGCGCAGCAGTTCGGTGATGGTCAGGACAACGTCGGTGGCGGTGGCGCCGGCCGGGATGGACCCGGTCAGCTTGAAGCCCACGACGCGCGGGATCAGCATGGAGACGGGCTGGCCAAGCATGGCTGCCTCGGCTTCGATGCCGCCGACGCCCCAGCCGAGCACGCCCAGGCCGTTGACCATGGTGGTGTGCGAGTCGGTGCCGACGCAGGTGTCCGGGTAGGCCCGGAGAGCGCCGTCGACTTCGCGGGTCATCACTGTGCGGGCCAGGTATTCGATGTTGACCTGGTGCACGATGCCGGTTCCGGGCGGGACAACCTTGAAGTCGTCAAACGCGGTCTGGCCCCACCGCAGGAACTGGTAACGCTCGCCGTTGCGCTGGTATTCGATCTCCATGTTGCGCTCCAGTGCGCCGGAGTTGCCGAAGGCGTCGATCTGCACGGAGTGGTCAATGACCATTTCCGCCGGCGCCAGCGGGTTGACCCGCTTGGGGTCGCCGCCGAGGTCCTTGACGGCCTCGCGCATGGTGGCAAGGTCCACGACGCAGGGCACGCCGGTGAAGTCCTGCATGATCACGCGCGCCGGGGTGAACTGTATTTCTGTATCGGGTTCCGCGTTGGGATCCCACCCTGCCAGGGCGCGGACGTGATCGGCAGTGATGTTCGCGCCGTCCTCGGTCCTCAGCAGGTTTTCAAGCAATACCTTGAGGCTGAACGGAAGGTTTTCTGCACCTTCAACGGAGTTCAACCGGAAAATTTCGTACTCGGTTCCGGCTACATTAAGTTTGCCTTTTGAACCGAAGCTGTCCACAGTGCTCATCGCAGGACTCCTCTCGCAACAGTTTTCATCTTTGTCGCGCGGTTGACCGCCTGCTAGTTAGGAAGCCCTAAGTAGTTTCAGGGCCCGAAAATTTGCACACGGCCGGCCGAGAATTCGGGCGCGACGTGGGACTACTACGGCCATCGTAGTCGAAAACCGTTGCGGCATCATGGAGCGGGAGCCAGCAGTGCCACCGTCTCGACGTGGTGGGTGTGGGGGTACAGGTCGAAGGTCCGCAGCCCGGCGAGCTCCCACCCGGAGCGGCGGAAGTAACCCAGGTCACGGGCGAACGACGCCGGATCGCAGGACACATAGGCAATGGCTCGGGGTCGGGACGCGATGAGTTGGCCGACGACGGCTTTCCCGGCTCCGGCACGGGGCGGATCGAGGACCAAGGCGTCGAAATTCCGTGGCTTCTGGCGCAGGACACGCTCCACACGCCCCTGGACCACCTCCACCTGTGGTGCGGAATGCAGGTTCTTCCGCGCATCGCGGCTGGTCCCGGGCGCCCCTTCCACCGAGAGCACGGCGCCCGTCTCCCCCACGGCGTCGGCCAGTACGGCGGTAAAGAGCCCGGCCCCCGCGTAGAGATCGGCAACCACCGCACCGGGGCCGAGGAAGTCCCCCTGCCGCAGGAATTCTGTGACGGCCGCCACAAGCGTCCCGGGCGCGTCGCGGTGGATCTGCCAGAAGCCCTCGCCGGAGACCCGGTATTCGTGTCCGGCGGCGGATTCCTGCACCCACGTGCGGCCCCGGAGCTGGGTCACGGCGCCGGTGAGCGGATCGAAGGCGGCAACGGAAGTGTCCTCCGGCAGTTCCGCAGCGATGGCCCGGAGGCGCTTGTCCTTGGTGCCGGGCGCGGGGGCCAGGAGCACCAAGGGACGGGAGCCGTTGGCCGGAGCGGCCACCTCAACCCGCTCGATGCCCTGCAGGTCCAGATCCCATAGGCGCAGGGCGTTGATGACTTCGCTTGCCAAGGGCATCTCCCGCACCGCAACGATGTGGTTGGAGCGGTGGGCGTGCATCCCCAGCTTGCCGCCGGCGGTGACCGAAAAACTCGCCCGCGTGCGCCACCCCAGGCCGCTGCCGGCGTCGTCCTTCTCCCCCACTGCTTCCACGCTGCCGGTCCACGCGGACGGCAACTGGTCGAGCCCGGCAAGGCGGGTGAGTTGCTCGGCGACGACCTCCGCTTTCAGGTCACGCTGCCGGGCCAGGGTTATATGCCCGAACTCGGCACCGCCCACCGGCGGGTGCCCGTGGCTCCAGGCCCGCGGGGAATCGGCCGCACGCCAGAAGTGCTCCACCCGGTCCGGGGACGATTCCAGCACCTCAATCACATCCGCGCGCCAGAACTTGGCCCCGTCCGCGGCGTCGGTCAGCCTCACGCGGACCTTCTCACCGGGAATGGCGTGCCGGACAAAGACCACCCGGCCCTCGTGGCGCGCCACGCAATGCCCGCCGTGGGCCACCGGTCCGACGTCGAGCACGGCCTCTTCGCCGGTGTGCCCGGCCTGGTCCTCTCCAGCCACGGCAGTGTCTGATGACTTCGTAGCGGCGGAAGTTCTGGCGGTCACTGGACGTCCTGGAGGTTCTTTGCTTCTTCGGATGATTTGAGCTGCCAGGGAACGCTGGCCACCATGACGCCCGGCTCGAAGTGGAGCCGGGTCTTGATGCGGAGGGCGGTCTGGTTGTGCACCAATTGCTCCCACCACTTGCCCACGACGTATTCCGGGATATAGACCACGATGAGGTCCCGCGGTGAGTCCAGGCGCATTTGCTTGACGTAGTCCATGATGGGCGTGACCGTCTCCCGGTACGGGCTCGCGAGGACGGTCAGCGGAACCGGAATCTCGAGCTTTTCCCAGTCCGCGATGGTGTGCGCCGTCTCCTCCGGGTCGATGTCCACCGTGATGGCGTCCAGCCGGGAAGGCCGGGACGCGCGTGCATACGCCAGCGCCCGCAGGACGGGTTTGCGGACGTGCGACACCAGCAGGACGGCGTGGACCCGGGTGGGGAGGGCACGCGGCGAGGAGTCCTCGCCCACTGCGAGCTCCTTGGCCACGTTGTCGTAGTGGGACCGGATGCTCCACATGATCAGGAAGAGGATGAACATGGCCAGGAGGGCGATCCAGGCGCCCTGCTGGAACTTGGTGATGAGCACGATCACCAGCACCAGGCCGGTCATGCCGAAACCGATGGTGTTAATGGTGCGGGACTTGATCATCCGGCGCCGGACAGCCTTGTCCTTGGCGAGTTTCAGTTCGCGGCCCCAGTGCCGGATCATGCCCAGCTGGCTCAGGGTGAAGGAGATGAAGACTCCCACGATGTAGAGCTGGATGAGCTTGGTCACATCAGCGTCGAACGAAATGATGAGGATCAGGGCGCCCGCCGCGAGGGCCAGCACGCCGTTGCTGAAGGCGAGCCGGTCGCCGCGGGTGCGGAGCTGGCGGGGCAGGTAGCCGTCCTGGGCAAGGATGGAACCCAGGACCGGGAAGCCGTTGAAGGCCGTGTTGGACGCGAACACCAGGATGACGCCGGTGGCGGCCACCACTATGTAGAAGGGGATGCTGCCCGTACCGAAGATGGTCTGGGCAATCTGGCTGATGGCGGGGTTTTGGATGTAGCCCTCCGGCAGCGGCTTCCCGTTCAGCAGGAATTCCTTGGCCGGGTCCAGCACGATGTGGACTTTGGTGGCATTGGCCAGATAGATGATGCCCGCCAGCATGGCGGCGCCGATCACGCCCAGGAGCAACAGGGTGGTGGCGGCATTCCTGCTCTTGGGGTGCCGGAAGTTGGGAACGCCGTTGCTGATGGCTTCCACGCCGGTGAGGGCTGCTGCCCCCGAGGAGAAGGCCCGAAGCAGCAGGAAGGCGCCGGTCAGGCCCACCAGTCCCTGGTCGAAGCCCTCCGCCGGGACGATGGTGAAGGCGGCCGACGGCGCCTGCCCCAACTGCCCGGTGGCGGCCTGGAACATGCCCACCGCGGTCATGCCCAGGATGGAGGCCATGAAGATGTAGGTGGGGACAGCGAAGACACTGCCCGCTTCCTTGATGCCGCGCAGGTTCACCAGCGCAAGGATAACGACGCCGATGGTGGCGATGACGGCCTGCTGGCCGTGCAGCGAGGGTATAGCCGTGGTGAGGTACGCCGCTGCCGAGGACATGGACACCGCAACGGTCAGGACGTAGTCCACCAGGAGGGCCGCCGCCACCGTCAGGCCGGCGTACTTGCCCAGGTTCTCGTTGGCGATCTCGTAGTCGCCGCCGCCTGACGGGTACGCGTGCACGTTTTGCCGGTAGGAGGCCACCACTGTCAGCAGCACCACCATCACGGCGAGGCCCACCAGCGGCGAGATCGCGACGGCACTGACGCCGGCGAGGGCGAGGGTCAGCAGGATCTCATCCGGGGCGTAGGCCACGGACGACAACGCATCGGACGCGAAGATGGGAAGGGCGATTTTCTTGGGAAGCAGGGTATGGGCCAGACGGTCATTCCTGAAGGGCCTGCCCACCAGCACGCGTTTGACGGCGTTCAGTATTGTCAACACCCCACAAAGCTAGTCTGATTCGCGGACGATGTCATGACGGGCCCCGGCCCGGCCTATCACGGGCCATGCCGGTAGAGTTCTTGCTGCACGATCCTGACATAAATACAGAGGAGATACGGTGGCGCATTTCGTGATCATGGGATGTGGCCGGGTGGGGGCAACGCTGGCGCACACGCTGGAGGATGCCGGGCATTCCGTGGCCATCATCGACCAGGACGACCGCGCGTTCCGCCGGCTCCGCCAGGGCTTTACCGGCAGGAAAGTCACTGGCGTGGGCTTTGACCGTGACACCCTCAAGCAGGCAGGAGTGGGCGAGGCCTACGCCTTCGCGGCGGTCTCCAGCGGTGACAACTCGAACATCCTGGCCACCCGGGTTGCCCGCGAAACGTTCCACGTCCCGCATGTCGTCGCCAGGATCTATGACCCGGGACGCGCCGAGATCTATCAGCGCCTGGGCATTCCCACGGTGGCCGCCGTCCGCTGGAGCGCTGACCAGGTGCTGCGCCGCATCCTGCCCGAACAGCATCTGGCGGGCGATTTCCGTGAGCCCTCCGGGCGGCTGGTCCTGGCTGAACTGGATCTCGACGCGGCCTGGATTGGTCACCGGATCAGCAGCATTGAAAAGGCCGCCGAAGTCCGCGTGGCCTACGTCACCCGTTTTGGCGAAGGGCTGCTGCCTGATGCAGGAACGGCGTACCAGGACGGCGACACCGTGCACGCCATGCTGCAGGTGGACCGCAGCGCCCAGATCGCCCAGATCCTCGCCAAAGCCCCCGCCAAGGAGTATCAGTGAAAGTCGTTATCGTCGGTGCCGGCAGCGTCGGGTCGTCCATCGCCAGGGAATTGCTGGCGCATAAGCACGAGATCCTCCTCATCGACCTCAAACCCGAAGTAATCGGGCGCAGCGGGCTGCGGGGCGCCCACTGGCTTGTGGGCGACGCCTGCGAACTCTCCACGCTGCAGGGCGCGAAAGTGGAGGATGCCGACGTCGTGGTCTCCGCTACGGGCGACGACAAAGTCAACCTGGTGGTATCCCTGCTGGCGAAGACCGAGTTCGGTGTTGGCCGCACCGTGGGCCGGGTGAACAACCCCAAGAACGACTGGATGTTCAATGACTCCTGGGGGGTTGATGTGGCTGTCAATACCCCCCAGCTGATGACCGCCCTCGTGGAGGAGGCGGTGGAGATCGGCGACCTGGTGCGGCTGCTGACGCTGCAGACAGGGGTGGCGTCCCTGGTGGAATTCACCGTGCCCCACGATTCCCACGTCATCGGCATGACCGTGGGAGACATCCACTGGCCCGAGGATGCCACCCTGGTGGCGATCCTGCGGGACCAGGCGCCGATCACACCCAGCCGGGACGACGTCATCGACGGCGGCGACGAACTCTTCTTCGTGACCACTATTGCCGCTGAGGACCGGCTGCGGGAACTGCTCTCCTCCGCCCCGGGCAGCATCGACACCGGGGAAGAGCCGGAAGGCAACGGCCAGCCGGCAACAGCGGGCGGCCACGGCCATGCTTTGGACGACGACGGCTTCGACGGCTAGCTTCGTCGCGGCGCCCGGGCCTCGGCTGCCCAGGTGTACTGAGTACAGCTGATATGTAGATTC
>NZ_JAGGPQ010000027.1 GCF_018613675.1 Arthrobacter sp. ISL-85
GAGAGGCCCACAGCGAGACCACTGGGGTGATAGGCCGGATGTGGAAGCGAGGACTAACGACTCGTGAAGCTGACCGGTACTAATAGGCCGATAACTTACACCACACAGATACATACAAACTCTGCTTGCGTCCACTATGTGGTTCCCAACCAACAACCCCCAACACACGGGGGCCTGGTACGGAACCAACAACTGAATACACAACACCACAATGTTGTAACCACAAAGTTTCCCCACCCCAGCCCATGATGGCTGGCCGGTGCGGGGCAAGGGTTACGGCGGTCATAGCGTGGGGGAAACGCCCGGTCCCATTCCGAACCCGGAAGCTAAGACCCACAGCGCCGATGGTACTGCACCCGGGAGGGTGTGGGAGAGTAGGTCACCGCCGGAACAACTATTACGCAGGGCCCTGACAACGAACGTCAGGGCCCTACGACTTTAACCACACAAACCCAAGGCCGCCCCGGCGGGAGTCTCCAGAGCGTGACGGGGCATTGGAGGCCGGAAAGCCCGCCGGGCAGGTATTCTGCCGGCATGGAGTCTTGG
Organism: Arthrobacter sp. ISL-85; assembly: GCF_018613675.1. Classification (GTDB taxonomy): domain Bacteria; phylum Actinomycetota; class Actinomycetes; order Actinomycetales; family Micrococcaceae; genus Arthrobacter. The sequence continues at coordinate 547 of NZ_JAGGPQ010000027.1, forward strand.
CATCGCAACCGGCTTAGCATGAGGCAGGCTGAGCTCGTGGAGTCCTGGCTTCCCGGACTCCGCCTGCTGAACGATCTTTCCTGGAACATCGTGGATACCGCGGTACTCGAGGTTGAACATGAACGCCGCAGGTATATCGTCAAAGCCGCCGGGCCTTCCAGCCACCACCACATCGGGCGTGAAATCGAAGCCCATCAATCCTCGATCCGTGTCTTGGCCCGCAGGAACAGTGCACCCAATCTCATCCACTCGGACCGTGCCCTGAACCTCGTGGTCACCGAGTATCTGGAGGGCTGCCTTGTCGAGGGCACCGGAGCCGAATATGCGACTGATACGTACGTTCAGGCCGGGATTCTCCTTCGCGCATTTCACGAGCAGGCTGGGTACGCCGACCCCGACTATGAGGCGGTTGCCACAGCCAAAGCTGTGGCTTGGCTGGACACACCTCACCGCATTGAGGACCTGGTCACAAAAAGAGCCAGGGCCATCTTTGGCACCTATGAACCGGAACCGGTAATCGTCGTGCCGACCCACGGAGACTGGCAGCCGCGCAACTGGCTCATGCATGGGACGCAGCTAAGGATCATCGACTTTGGCAGGTACGCCCTAAGGCCGGCTGCCAGCGATTTCTGCCGCCTCGCCGTACAGCAATGGCGAGCGGCTCCCCAGTTGGAGCCAGCCTTTTTCGAGGGGTACGGTGCGGATCCCAGGGACAGTAAGGGCTGGAAGGTGATGCTGCTACGGGAAGCAGTGTCCACTGCTGCATGGGCATACCAGGTTGGCGACCAAAAGTTCGAGAAACAAGGCCACCGGATGCTCCGTGACGCCCTGGCCAGTTTCTGAAGTCTCCGCTGCAGTCAGCATTGGGTCAAGGCCACTCACGCATGTTAGCCGCCCTGCGCAACCCGGCCAGATCGTCGTGAGCGTAGGCGGGGCGCAAACTGTGCCCCATTCAATAGCCCTTAATTGCGTGCCCGGATTGTTGAACAATCTGGACTTTTAGGGCATCCTTAAAGGACACCAATCCGAGACGGAGATCACAATGTCCAGCATCGACCTGAACAGCGACGTCGGCGAGTCCTTTGGGAACTGGTCCTTCGGCGATGACGCCGCCATTTTTGAGAGTGTCTCCAGCGCCAACGTGGCCTGCGGCTTCCACGCGGGTGATCCCGTGGGCATCATGGCCACGTGCCTGGCCGCGGTGAAGGCCGGCGTCACGGTCGGCGCCCACCCCGGCTACCGCGACCTGGCCGGATTCGGCCGCCGCTTCGTGGACATGACGCCGGAGGAGCTGACGGCAGACGTGGTCTACCAGATAGGCGCAGTCCAGGCAGTGGCCCTCGCTGCCGGAACGGCCGTCCGCTACGTCAAGCCCCACGGCGCCCTCTACAACACGATCGTGAACCACCCCAAGCAGGCCGGCGCCGTGGTTGCCGCCATCCTCGCTGTGGACCCCACCCTGCCCCTTATGGTGCTCCCGAACTCCGAAATCCAGCGCCAGGCGGAAGCCGCGGGACTCCGGACCGTTGCCGAGGCATTCGCGGACCGCGCCTACAACCCGGACGGGACCCTGGTGTCCCGGCGCGAACCCGGCGCCGTCCTGCACGAGGTGGAGGACGTCGTCGAGCACGTCCTGCGGTTGGCCGTAGACGGTGTGGTCCGGGCCATCGACGGCTCCCTGGTCCCGGTCAAGGCCGAGAGTATCTGCCTGCACGGTGACACTCCCGGATCGGTGGCGATGGCTGCGGCCGTCCGCGCCGCACTGGTTGACGCCGGCATCCAGATCCAGAGCTTCGCGTAGCCATGACCACGCAGCAGCACGCAACCTGGACAACCGCGCACGCTGGCCTGACCGGGATCAGAGCCGCCGGTGACCGGGCCATTCTGGTGGAGCTGCCGTCCCTGGACGCCGTCCTCAGCCTCCAGGCGCAGCTCACCGCACATCCGCAGCCGGGCCAAACTGACGTCATCGCGGCCTCACGCACGGTCCTCATCACGGCGGAATCGCCCCAAGCGGTGCAAGCCCTGGCCGCGTACGTCCGGAGCCTGGACCTGGACGCGCCTGCGGAAACCGAGAGCACGCTGGTGACCATCGATGTGGTGTACGACGGCGAGGACCTGGATGAGGTGGCGGCCCTCACCGGTTTGGACCCTGAAGGAGTGGTGGCAGCGCACGCGGGCCAGCTCTGGACCGCGGCCTTTGCCGGTTTCGCTCCAGGCTTCGCCTACCTCACGGGGCAGGATTCACGTCTCGAGGTCCCGCGCCGCCGCTCGCCGCGCACGGCCGTCCCCGCTGGAGCTGTTGCCTTGGGCGGCGCCTACTCCGCGGTCTACCCGCGGCAGTCGCCGGGCGGCTGGCAACTGATCGGCCGGACCGATGCAGCAATGTGGGACCTCGGCCGCGACAGCCCCGCACTGATCCGCCCCGGCGACACCGTCCGGTTCAACGCCATCCGTGCCCAGGCCTCGGTGACGCACCGGGAGCAGGCAAGTACCAGCAAGAACCCGGTAGGAGAGCACCCCACCGAGGGCCTTGTGGTCCGCAAGCCGGGACTTCAGTCCACCATCCAGGACCTTGGCCGCCCGGGTTTCGCAGCGCTCGGCGTCAGCAGCGCCGGCGCCATGGACCGCGGAGCGCTTCGCCGCGCCAACCGCCTGGTGGGCAACGGCGAGGACGCCGCCGGGATGGAACTCCTCTTCGGCGGACTCGAACTTGTTGCCCTCAGCGACCAGGTCCTCGCCGTCACCGGAGCAGCCGTTCCGCTGGAGATTACGCCCCCCGAAGAAGAACGGAGTCCGGAAGAACAGCGGACGACGGCGGGGCGCCACCCGGTGTGCGACGCCCCCTTCGCGCTACTGGCAGGGGAGAAGCTCACTGTAGGAAAGCCCACGGCTGGACTCCGGTCCTACGTAGGTGTCCGCGGCGGGCTTGGCGGACCCGAGGCCCTGGGCAGCCGGTCCACCGACACCATGTCCGGCATCGGCCCCGAACCGCTTCAGGCCAGCACCATCCTTTCGGTACGAACCCCCAAACCCGGTAGCGTCGTGGGCCACCCTGAGATGTCGCCCCTCCCGGACCAGGACGTAGCCACCGTGCTGCGCGTGGTCCCCGGACCCCGGCAGGACTGGTTCAGCCCCGAAACACTACAGAACTTCCTGTCCCAGGAGTGGACCGTCACGCCCCAGTCGAACCGGATCGGGCTGAGACTCAACGGCCTTGCACTCACCCGCAGCCGGGACGGCGAATTGGCCAGCGAAGGAACCGTCCGCGGCGCAGTGCAGGTGCCCCCGGAAGGCCAGCCCGTCCTGTTCCTCTCCGACCACCCGGTGACCGGCGGGTACCCGGTGATTGCCGTCGTCGTCCACGCCGACCTGGACAAAGCCGCCCAACTTCCCCCGGGCACCGCTGTGCGCTTCACCGCCGCAGCGCCTCCGGCAGAACTGCCCGAAACACCTAAGGAAAGCTCCCATGCGTAAAGTCCTCATTGCCAACCGTGGCGAGATTGCCGTCCGGATCGCCCGCGCCTGCGACGATGCAGGCCTGGACAGCGTCGCCGTCTACGCCGATCCCGACGCCGATGCGCTGCACGTCTCCGCAGCCACCGAGGCGTACTCGCTGCCTGGGTCCAGGCCCCAGGAGACCTACCTGGCCATCGACAAGATCCTCGCCATCGCCGCGAAAAGCGGCGCCGACGCCGTCCACCCCGGCTACGGCTTCCTGTCCGAGAACGCCGGCTTCGCACAGGCAGTCATCGACGCCGGCCTGACCTGGATCGGCCCCTCCCCGGAGACCATCCGGCTCCTGGGCGACAAGGTCAGTGCCCGCGAAGTGGCCGTACGCGCCGGCGCCCCGCTGGCCCCGGGCAGCGACGGTCCGGTGGCCAGCGCCGCCGAGGTCCGCGCGTTCGCCGAGCAGGTGGGCCTCCCCGTCGCCATCAAGGCTGCCTTCGGCGGCGGCGGCCGCGGCCTGAAAGTGGTCCGGAACCAGGCCGACATCGAGGAAAGCTTCGACTCGGCGGTACGCGAATCCCTGGCCGCCTTCGGCCGCAGCGAGTGCTACGTGGAGAAGTTCCTGGACCGGCCCCGCCACGTGGAGGCCCAGGTCATCGCGGATACGCACGGCAACGTGGTGGTGGTGGGCACCCGCGACTGCTCCCTGCAGCGCCGCCACCAGAAACTGGTGGAGGAGGCCCCCGCGCCCTTCCTCACTCCGGAGCAGCGCGCCGCCATCCATGCCTCGGCGAAGGCCATCTGCCGCGAAGCCGGCTACGTGGGCGCCGGCACCGTGGAGTACCTGCTGGACGGCTCTGGTTTCCTGAGCTTCCTGGAGGTAAACACCCGGCTGCAGGTGGAGCACCCCATCACGGAAGAGACCTCGGGCGTGGACCTGGTGGCCGCCCAGCTGGCGATCGCGGCGGGGGAGAAGCTTCCCATTTTGGAGGACCCCGAACCGCGCGGCCACGCGTTCGAGTTCCGGATCAACGCCGAGGACCCAGGCCGCGGCTTCCTGCCGTCCCCGGGCTCCGTCACCGAGTTCGAGGTCCCAACCGGGTCCGGGATCCGCGTGGACACCGGTGTCCGGGCGGGTTCAGTGGTGCCGGGGCAGTTCGACTCCCTGCTCGCCAAGCTGGTGGTCACCGGCGCCGACCGGCAGCAGGCCCTCCGACGCGCCCGCCGCGCCCTGCGCGAGTTCCGCATCGGCGGGCTGGCCACCGTGCTGCCGTTCCACCGGGCCGTTGTGGAAGCACCGGACTTCATCCGCGCTGACGGGCTGGACATCTACACCACGTGGATCGAGAGCGAGTTCGCCACGGTACTGGAGGCGGACCCTGCCTTCAGCCCCGCCGCTCCGGAGGAGCCCCGCCGGACCATCGGCATCGAGGTGGACGGCAAGCGGATGGAACTGGGACTGCCCAAGGCCCTGCTTGATTCATTGCTCGACGGCGGGGGCCGGCGCGGTGCGGACGTTCCGGACATCCAGGCTGAGACCCAGGCAGAAAAGAACGACGGCGACCTGCTGGCCACGATGGCCGGCACCGTGGTCAAGTGGCTGGCTCAGCCCGGGGCCCCGGTCGAGGAGGGCGAAACAGTCCTGGTGCTCGAAGCCATGAAGATGGAGACGGCTGTCGCCGCCCACCGCGCGGGCACGCTCGGTGAGCAGTTCGCTGCGGCGGGGGACGCCGTCGCTCCCGGCCAGGTGCTTACCAGCATCGCGTAAACCGGGCTGCCGGCACGTTGTCACAGGTCCGGGCCGATATCGTGGTGCCATGACGTTTGACGAGGTGCTGGCCGATCTCCAGGCCCAGGCCAGGACCACAAAACACGCCGAAACCGGGCTTTGGGTGGCAGCCCAGCTCCGCAGCCGCATTGAGGCCGGCAAGCTCAAGCCCGGCTCCAAGCTCGCAGAGGAAGCCCTCCGCGAGGCCCTCGGCGTATCCCGCAACACCCTGCGGGAAGCCTTCACCGCGCTTCACGCGGAGCACATCGTCACCAGGATCCCCAACCGCGGCGTGTTCGTTGCCCATCCCACGCCGGATGACATCCGCGAGATCTACCGCGTCCGCCGCTTCCTGGAACCCGCGGCGGTGCTGTGGTCAGGCGACACCTCCATCGAGCCGCTGCCGGCCATCATCAAGGCCGCCAGAACCGCCGCCGCGGAGGGGGACATTCCCGGCATGGCCGGCGCCAACCAGCACTTCCACCGTGCCATCGTGGACCGCGCCGGGAGCGAACGGCTCAACAGCCTCATGGACCAGGTCCTGGCCGAAATGCGCCTGGTGTTCCACTCCATGGCCGCCAACCCTGCGTTCCATGAGCCCTATGTGGAGGACAACGCCCGGATCGTGGAGCTCCTGGAGGCCGGGGACAAAGCCGCGGCAGCGGACTTCCTGGCCACTTACCTGGACCGCGCGGAATCGCAGCTGCTGGACGCCGTCGGCCGCTGAGGCCAAGCCCTTCCCAACAAGGGGTTGCGGGATTGTTGAACAAAACGCTATGCTGTGGATCACACCGTTGTTCTGCAGCTCACTCAATCCTGCAGCTCTGACGTAACCGGGGCTCCCGCCCCTCGGCGCCGCCCAACCACTGAACCGGGGCACGGACGCGCCGGCCCCCACTTTGAAAGACCCGTCACGGGTCCCCTGGGAAGGGATAATCATGCTTGTACTCATTGGGGTGCTGCTGGTGATCGTTGGCTTCGCCATCCGCCTGAACCCCCTGATCGTCGTCACTGTCGCCGGCATCGTCACCGCACTGCTGGGCGGGATGAATCCCGCGCAGATCCTAGACTCATTCGGCACCGGCTTCGCCAGCAGCCGCTCGGTCACCATCTTCGTGGCCGTCCTGCCGGTGGTGGGCATCATTGAGTACTTCGGACTGCAGGAGCAGGCCAAGGTCCTCATCGGCCGCCTGGCCAAACTGACGGCAGGCCGCGTCCTGATTGGCTACCTGGCCGTCCGCCAGATCACCGCCGCCGTGGGCCTGAACAGCATCGGCGGCCACGCCCAGACCGTCCGCCCGCTGGTGTTCCCCATGGCCGAGGGTGCAGCGCTGCGCCGCTATGGGCACGTGCCGGAAAAGATCAGTGAGAAGATCAAGGGCCACTCCGCCGGCGCTGACAACGTAGGCGTGTTCTTCGGCGAGGACGTCTTCGTGGCCGTCGGCTCCATCCTGCTGATCACCACGTTCGTGGACACCACTTACCACCTGCACCTGGAGCCGCTCCAGCTGGCCCTCTGGGCCATCCCTACCGCCATCGCGGCCTTCCTCATCCACGGCTTCCGGCTCCTGCGCCTGGACAAGCAGCTGGACAAGGAATACCGCGAATATGAGCTCACCGCCCAGAAGGAAACCGCAGGAGAAGCCAAATGATCAACGTTGAAGCCGTCTACTGGCTGATTGGCATTCTGTTCGTCGCCTGGGCATCACTGATTGCCGCCGACAGCAACCACCCCCGACGTTGGGGCAGCTCTGCCTTTTGGGGCCTGCTGGGCCTGTGCTTCTTCTACAGCACCTGGGTCCAGGCCGGCACCGCGCCGGGCTGGATCCTGGGCGTCGCTGTCCTGGTCCTGGTAGTGCTGGCCTCCACCGGCCTGCTGGGCCACGGCAAGCACCGCACCTCCACCGGCCCCGAGCGCGAGGCCTTCGCGAAGCGCTTCGGCAACAAGCTCTTCATCCCGGCCCTGACGCTGCCGCTGGTCACCGTGATCCTGGTCCTCGTCGCGCCCGTGCTGAACATCGGCGGCACCCCGCTGCTCGACCCCAAGAACACCACGCTGGTAGCCCTGGCCATCGGCGCTGTGGCCGCCGTCGTCGTCGCCCTCCTGATCCTCAAGCCCAAGAACCCGGCGACGCCCATCTTCGAAAGCCGCCGCATCCTCGAGTCCATCGGCTGGGCCGCGCTGTTGCCGCAGATGCTCACCACGCTGGGCATCCTCTTCACCAAGGCCGGCGTGGGCACCGCCGTCGGCACGCTGGCCTCCGGGCTGCTGCCCAAGGGCTCGCTGATCGCCGGCGTCCTGGTGTACTGCATTGGCATGTTCCTGTTCACCGTGCTGATGGGCAACGGCTTCGCAGCGTTCCCCATCATGACAGCCGCCATCGGCTGGCCGGTGCTGGTGCAGACGTTCCACGGAGACCCCGCCATCATCTTCGCCATTGGCATGCTGGCCGGCTTCTGCGGCACGCTTTGCACGCCCATGGCCGCCAACTTCAACCTGGTGCCGTCCGCGCTGCTGGAAATGAAGAACAAGTACGGCGTCATCACGGCGCAGGTGGGCACAGCCATCCCGCTGCTGGCGGTCAACATCGCGCTGATGTACTTCCTGGCCTTCCACTAAACCCCTTCGCAAAGGAGCACCATGGACAACGATCTTCGCGCACAGGCGGCACCGGACTACGCGGCCGTGGTGCTGGGCAACCTTTCCGAGCCTTTCCCGCACTCGGCCCACCACACCCAGGCTTCCGCCGACGACCGACCCACCCCGGAGCAGATCCACCCTGCCTTCTACACCTCCTTCGACTGGCACTCCTGCGTGCACATGCACTGGCTCGGAGTCAGCCTGCTGGCTAGTACTGCCGGGTCGCCTTTGGAAGCGTCCGACGGCGGCACGGCGGCGTGGGTGGATGCCCCCACCGCTGCGTCACTCCGGGAAGCACTGGGCGCCAACCTGACCACCGCCAAGCTGGCGGTGGAGCGGGACTACCTGATGGCCAACCCCTCCTGGGAGCGGCCGTACGGCTGGGCGTGGCTGATGCGGCTGGCGGCCACCTGTTCAGCGTCCTCCGATGCGCAGATCCGTGAATGGGGCACTGCCCTGGAGCCGCTGGTGGATGCCGTGGCGGAGCTCAGCGTGGCGTGGATGGCCAAAGCGCAGTACCCCGTCCGGCATGGGCTGCACACCAACGCCGCCTTCGGCGTGGGCTACATGCTGGATGCCTTCCGGTCACTGGGCCGGGATGATGCCGCGAAGGCGTGCGAAGAAGCAGTTCTCGGCTGGTTCGGCAACGACCGCGGCTGGCCGGGCGACTGGGAAATCAGTGGCCAGGACTTCCTCTCTGCCGGCCTGAGCGAGGCGGACCTGATGCGGCGCATCCTGTCAGCCGACGAGTTCGCCGCCTGGTTCGCGGACTTCCTGCCCGGGCTCTCGACGGAGTCGCGGATCCTGCAGCCGGTGAGCGTGACCGATGAGACCGACGGGTACCTGGTGCACCTGCACGGGCTCAACCTGACCCGCGCCGGGCAGGTGGCGCGCATCATTACCGCTCTCCGCGGATCTGGCAGCGTCGAAGCCTCGGCCGCCGTGGCCGTGCTGTCGGAGGCACTGGATCCGCTGCTCAAGGCCGGGCTCTCCGGCTTGGAAAGCGGCGACTTCATGTCCACCCACTGGCTGGCCAGCTTCGCCTGGGACGCGCTGGGATCGGTTGCGGCGCTGGACTGAGCCGGCCACCAATTCGCGGGATGAACCAGTCACACTCGGTTTGAACGGACGCGGCGGTGCCCATATGGGCGCCGCCGCGTTAGTCTTTTCCCACCACGCCCCAGTGCGTGACCTGGGAGCAGCGGGCAGGGTTGTAATGAGCTGACCGTCCGCCCGCGAGCCCGAGGAAAGCCGATGCCCCAGCACATCACCACCTGCCCGTCTGGCCCTGCCGCAGCAGGGCAAACCGCCACGCTGAAGCCCAGGAGGAAACGGACCAGGCACCCACGGATCGCCGTCGGGGACAGGGTCCGCTTCGCCGAGGGAACCCTGGCCGGGACCGGCGTGGTGGACGCTGTGACGTCCGACTACTCCATCATTTGGGTCTGGGCCGACGAAGGCCAGGGCCGCCGCATGTTCCTGCAGGGGTACGGAAGCATTGTCACCCCGCTGGTTTAGGTTCGACGGCGGCCAGGCGGCGGCCGGTCACTTTACCCATTGCTGACCTCCTCCGGCCAGTACTGCTGAACGGACGCCGCCCCTCTGGATCCCCCAATCCGTCCTTGCCCGCCCAGTCTAACGGCGTGCCTCAGGGCCTTGTGGCCTCCTCGAGGATTTCCAGCAGGTGGCGGTAGGAGTGGCCGGTCGCCTTGGACATTCCCAGCTCGCAGGTGCGGTTGGTCGAGGCGTAGGCATCGAACTCCCGCTCGTTGATCTCGCGGGCCTGCCGGTCCGTCGCCGAATCCGTCAGTTCCGGATGGAGCAGGCCGCGGTCGCCCGCGAACGCGCAGCAACCCCAGCTGGGCGGGACGAACACATCATCCGTGACGGCCCCGGCGATCCCGAGCAGGGCCGGGTTTGTTCCCAGCTGCGTGGATGAGCAGGTGGGGTGCAGGGCGACGGAACCCAGCGGGGCAGTTACCGTGAGCTTGCCCAGGACGTGCTGGTGCACGAACTCCACCGAGTCAACAAAGCGCAGTCCCGCGTACCGCTCTCCGTCCGCAGCTGCAAGGCGCTTCATGGTGTCCAGGCCTTCGGTGCAGGAGGCGGCATCGCACACCACGGGCAGCTCGCCCCGGCCGCTGGCCTCGTACAGCCGGTCCAGGACCTTGGCACTCATGGCGTCGTAGCCCTGGGAAAAGCCCTTGGACTTCCACGGCGTGCCGCAGCACAGGCTCTCGATGCCTTCGGGAACGGTGATGGGCACGCCGGCGCGTTCGCAGAGTTCCAGGAACGCCTGGGCCGAGCCCTTCGCAGCGCCCCCTGCAGCATCCGCCGGGCCGAACATGGTGCCGATGCAGGCGGGGAAGAACACCGCGATGCTGTCCGGGTCCCGCCGTGCGCTGCGCCTGGAACCACCGCCGGGCAAGGCGGCGGTATAGGCGGGCACTGCCTCCGGTCCCAGCAAGGCACGGCCGACGGCGGTTGCGGCCTTTGGCAGCACAGTTGGCATGGCCTTGGCTACAGTTAGGGCCAGCCCGCCGGCGGCGGTCACGGTGCCCCAGTTTTCAGCGGCCTTGTTCCAACCGGCCGCGGCGACGGTGTTGGCATTTTCCTTACGCAGCCGACGTACCAGGTCTCCGGTGTTAATCAGCACCGGGCAGGCGGTGACGCACATGCCGTCCGCCGCGCAGGTCTGCACGCCGTCGTAGTCGTAGTCCTTGCGCAGGTTGGCGGCGAGGGCGTCATCACCACGTTGCTCAGCGGCAGCAATGTCGCGCCGAAGCACGATGCGTTGCCGGGGAGTAAGCGTGATGTCCTTGCTGGGGCAGACCGGTTCGCAGTACCCGCACTCCACGCACCGGTCCACTTCCTCCTCGACGGTGGGAGCCACTTTCAGGTTGTCGATGTAGGAGAGCGGCTCATCGGCGAGCAGCACACCCGGGTTCATGAGGTTGGGCAAGTCGATCAGCCGCTTGATCTCCTGCATGACTTCATAGAGTTCGTCGCCGTACTGGCGGCGGACGAAGGGCGCCATGATGCGGCCGGTCCCGTGCTCGGCCTTGAGCGAGCCGCCCGCGCCGAGGACCAGATCCACCATCTCGTCGGTGAAGGCCTGGTACCGCGACAGTTGGGCCGGATCGTCGAAACGCTCGTTGAGCATGAAGTGGACGTTCCCGTCCTTGGCGTGCCCGAAGATCACGGATTCCTCGTAGCGGTGCTCGCGGAAGAGCCGCGTCAGTTCGGCGCAGGTGCCTGCAAGGGCCGGTACCGGGACCACGATGTCCTCCAGCAGCGCGTTCGTTCCCGAGGGGCGGGCGCCGGCCACGGTGGTGTAAAGACCTTTGCGCACGTGCCATAGGGCAGCCCGGTCTTTCGGGTCCGCAGTCAGCGCAAAGGGTGCGGCCAGGTCCAGGGAGTCGAACAGCTGCTGCGAGCCTGCCCGCTTGCCGGACAGCTCCGCCGCGTCCGCGCCCTGGTGTTCAACCAGCAGCGCGGTGTGCCCCTGGACCGGCAGCGTCCGGAGGGCTGCGGGGGCGTCGGCGGCCACCTGGGCCACCTTCAACGCCGCCGCGTCCATGAGTTCGATTGTTGCAAGGCCGGTGGCGACCAGATCCGGCAGGGCTGCCGTCGCCGCGTCGAGGGTGTTGAAGACCAGCAGCCCGGTGGCGACGGCCGGTTTGACCTCGACGGTCCGGAAAACCGCCTCGGCCACGAAGCCGAGGGTTCCCTCGCTGCCGATCATGAGGTGCATCAGGATGTCCACGGGGCGTTCGTAGTCCAGGAAGGAGTTCACGCCGTAGCCCATGGTGTTCTTCATCGAGAACAGCGAACGGATGATGCGGACCGACTCGTCGTTTCCCACCACCCGGCGGCGCAGCCTCAGCAGCCCTTCATGGAGTTCCGGTTCCATTGCACGCAGCCGGTTGTCCGCGTCGGCGTCCGCGGTGTCGATGACCGTCCCCGAGGGCAGCACCAGCACCATTGATTCCAGCGTCCGGTACGTGTTGAACTCGGTGCCGCACGCCATCCCGGAGGAGTTGTTGGCGATGACACCGCCCACGGTGCAGGCGATCTCGCTGGCCGGATCCGGGCCGAGTTTACGGCCAAAGGGGGTGAGCCGGGCGTTGACGCTGCGCACCGTGGCGCCGGGCTGGACGCGTACCCGGGCGCCGCCGTCGAGGACCTCGATGCCCCGGAAATGCTGGCGGGTGTTGATCAGCAGGCTGTCACTCAGGGCCTGGCCCGAGAGGCTTGTGCCGCCGGACCTGAAGGTGGCGGGAATCCCGAGCTCCCTGCTGCGCCGCAGCAGGGCACCGACGTCGGCGGCATCGCGCGGGGCGGCTACTCCCTGCGGGACCAGGAGGTAATGCGAGGCATCGTGTGCCATCGCATGGCGGTCCAGGTCCCGCGTGCTGACGGTATCGAGGCCCAGCTGGTCGATGGGTGTTTCGGCTCCTGCCGTTGTGGTTGGCATGCGTGTAACTCCAAAAATTTAGGTAACGGTGCGGGGCTGGGGCGCGCTAACGTCCCCGGCCCGCTGGTAGAACCATTCGATGTGCTCGCGCAGCAGGCGTGCGGCGAGTTCGCCGTCCCGGGACTGGACGGCATCAAAGATTCCGTGGTGTTGGGTGCGCAGGACTTCCAGGACGGCCGGCCAGTCCTCCATCGCGTCCATGGCTCCCTTGACGTAGCCGATGATCGAAACGCTGAGGGACTCCATGATGGTCGCCATCACTTCGTTGCCCGCGAGCGAACTCAGCGCCACATGGAACCTGGCGTCCAGCTCGTGGAAGGTTGCGCGGTCCAACCCGGGGTGGTCCATGGCCTCCAGCAGCTGGGCGGCTTGTTTCCGCTCCGCGGCGCCGTCTTCGCGCGCCGCGCCGGCCCGGGCAGTCCAGGTTTCCAGGAGGATACGGGTTTGGACGATGTCCTCGACCGGCAGGCGGCTGCTGGCGACGTGCAGCCGGAGGGCTGACGAGAGCCCGGCGGACGGATCGGAAACAACGATGGCACCGGAGGTGGGTCCAGAGCCCACCGAACTGCGGACCACGCCCATGGCGTCGAGGACACGGATTGCCTCGCGGACGGACGCCCTGGAGATTCCGTAATTCTCCGCCAGGGTCCGTTCGCCCGGGAGCCGGTCGCCGACCTTGATCCTGCCGGCCCGCAGGTCCGCTTCAATGTCTTTCAGCAGCGCGTCATGGGTTCGACGGCGGGGGGCTGCTCCGGCTGCGGCGGTTGTCACGGGCGATCCTCTGGGGTGGGGGAGTGCGGGCCGGGTGGCCCGCACGCCGGGTTTAGCGCGGGCAGTGGGCTAGGGGAGCATCCAGCCCAGGACTGGGGTGGACTGCAGGTAGACGATGGTGCACAGCACCACCAGCAACCCCACGCTCCATCCGACAACCTTACGCAGGAGCACCGACTCCTGGCCGTCAAGGTTGACGGCGGTGGCGGCAATGGCAAGGTTTTGCGGGCTGATCAGTTTGCCCACCACCCCGCCGGCGGTGTTGCCGGCCACGAGCAGGTTCGGGTCGATGCCTGCATTCACGCCGGCGGTCTGCTGCAGCTTGGCAAACAGGGCGTTCGCCGAGGTGTCCGAACCTGTCACTGCCGTGCCCAGCCAGCCGAGCACGGGGGAGAGGAACGCGAAGAAGCTTCCGGTGCCGGCAAGCCAGACGCCGATCGAGACCGTCTGGCCGGAGTTGTTCATGACGTAGGCAAGGGCAAGCACCGTGATGATGGTGAGGCCGGCCCAGCGCATCTTGATGATGGTCCGCCCGATTTCGGCCACGGCGTCGCCAACGGTCATGTGGAAGCGGCCGCGGTCATCGAAGCGGGCGTAGGTGATCGCCACAATCAAACCTGTAATCAGCAGGAGCGTGCCGGGGCTGGACAGCCACTGGAAGACGTAGACGGTGGAGGACAGCGGCTTGCCGTCGGCACCCACCAGGGCGTCGTGGAGGACCGGCCACGGGACCTTGATATCGGTGGCGGCAAGGGCCGCGGGAAGGTCGACGCCGAGCTTCCAGAGTTTGGCGATACCGAACACCACGATGACGAGGAAGTAGGGAAACAGTGCGAGCCAGGTCCGTGCGGGGGTGAGGCGTTCGCCGTCGGCAGCCTCAACGGTGGCCACGCTGCCTTCGCCGGCGCTTCGCGTGCCCGGCTTTCCCGGCGTGGCGCCGGCGGCGACGGCCTCCACGGCCACGCCCAGCCGGTCGCGGGCCGCCGTGGTGCCCTTGGGCTTCCACAGGCGGAAGAACAGGACAGCCGCGCCCAGGCCCACCAGCGAGGCCATGATGTCTGTGAGTTCGTAGGAGAAGAAGTTGGAGCAGAGGAACTGCGCTGCGGCGAAGGAGAATCCGACCACCAAAGCGGCAGGCCAGCAGTCCTTCAAGCCTTTGCGGCCGTCCAGGATGAAGAGCAGGATCAGCGGGACGAAGGTTGCCAGCAGCGGCGCCTGGCGGCCCACCATGGCGCCGATGTCCGTCGCGTGCAGGCCGGTGAGGCCGGCAGCGGTAGTGATCGGGATGGCCATGGCACCAAAGGCGACCGGAGCGGTGTTGGCCACCAGCACGGCGGCAGCGGCGCGCAGCGGGGGAAGGCCGAGCGCCAGCAGCATGGTGGCGGTGATGGCCACCGGTGCGCCGAACCCGGCAAGGGCCTCAAGCAGCCCGCCGAAGCAGAACGCAATCAAGACACCCTGCAGGCGGACGTCGCCGCCGCCGATGACATCGAAGACCCGGCGGAGATCCTCGAAGCGGCCGCTGAGCACCGTCACCTGGTAGAGCCAGACGGCCATGACCACGATCCACAGCACGGGGAAGGCGCCGAATACCCCGCCCTGGGTTGCGGACAGGAGCGCCAGGCCGGCCGGCATCTTGAACGCCAGGATGCCCACAACCAGGGCTACCAGCAGGGCAAACCCTCCGGCCACGTGGGCCTTGGTCTTGGCGATGGCGAGAAGGAGAAAGAAGGTCAGCAGCGGCAGCAGGGCAATGATGGCCGACCAGGCGACGCTGTTCAGCACCGGGTCGGTGCTGGGGGTGAAGTGGTCCACGGAGTTCCTCCACGATGAGGGCGATGGGGATGGCTTTGGTCAGACCACAATGGTCCGACCACGGAAGTGTAGCCCACATTGCGGTGGTGTTGTGAGCCGCTTCACCATCAGCCCCGGGGTTGTACGTGGCAGCCGTCACGTGGTCTACTGTGGTCAGACCATACGCATAACCCCCCATTCCCGGAAGGCTGCCATGAGAATTGCCTTGTTCGCCACGTGCATTGTGGACGCGATGTACCCGGCCACGGCGAAGGCCACCGTCAAGATCCTGGAGCGCTTGGGACACGAAGTAGTGTTCCCGTCCGGGCAGGCCTGCTGTGGCCAGATGCACGTCAACAGCGGCTACCTCAAAGAAGCCGTCCCCGTGGTGGCCAATCACGTGGCAGCCTTCGACACCGGGGATTACGACGTCGCCGTTGGCCCCTCCGGCTCCTGCGTTGCCTCCGTCAAGCACCAGCACCCCATGGTGGCCCGCTCGTGCGGAGACACGGCGCTCGAAGCCCGCGCCACCGCCGTCGGCGCCAAAACCTACGAACTGTCCGAACTGCTGGTGGACGTACTGGGCGTGACCGACGCCGGCGCCCAACTGGGCTCCTACTTCCCGCACCGGGTCACCTACCACCCCAGCTGCCACGGCATGCGCCTGCTCCGGCTCGGGGACAGGCAGTCCCGCCTGCTCCGGACCGTGCACGGGATTGACCTCGCCGACCTGCCCGAGGCGGACCAGTGCTGCGGCTTCGGCGGCACGTTCTCCATGAAGAACGCCGATGTTTCCTCGGCCATGCTCCAGGACAAGGCGGCCAACGTCGAGGCCACCGGCGCCGAACTCTGCACCGGCGGGGACGCCTCCTGCCTGATGCACATCGGCGGCGGCCTGTCCCGCCAGGGCAGCGCCACCACCACCCTCCACCTGGCTGAAATCCTCGCCAGCACCACGGAAGAGCCGGCGTCCGTCACCGGCGACGTCCGCGTCTCTGCCGGAAAGGCCCTCCGATGACCACCTTTTTGGGAATGCCCGCCCTCCCGGCATTCGGCTCGGGCAACCTGTTCGCAGGCGAGTCCTTCCCCAAGGCGGCCCACCGCGAACTGGGGAACGCCCAGCTGCGCGCCAACCTGGGCCACGCCACCCACACCATCCGCGACAAGCGCCAGGCCGTGGTCTCCGAACTGCCCGACTGGGAGCAGCTGCGAGACGCCGGATCGGCCATCAAGGAGTCGGTGATGGCCAGGCTGCCCGACCTGTTGGAGGAGTTCGAAAAGAACTTCACTGCACGCGGCGGCGTGATCCACTGGGCCCGCGATGCCAGGGAGGCCAATGAAATCGTGGCCGGGCTGGTCCGGGACACCGGCGAAACCGAAGTGGTCAAGGTCAAGTCCATGGCCACCCAGGAGATCGGCCTCAACGAGTACCTCGAGGAGCAGGGAATCGCGGCCTTCGAAACGGATCTCGCCGAGCTCATCGTCCAGCTGGACCACGACAAGCCCAGCCACATCCTTGTTCCGGCCATCCACAAGAACCGCACCGAAATCCGGGACATTTTCCTCCGCGAAATGCCGGACGCCGACCCGGCGCTCACCGACGACCCGTCTGTCCTGGCCATGGCGGCCCGCGAGCACCTGCGCCGCAAGTTCCTCACCGCCAAGGTGGCAGTGTCCGGGGCCAACTTCGCCCTGGCCGATTCCGGCACCTTGGCCGTGGTCGAATCCGAGGGCAACGGCCGCATGTGCCTCACCCTGCCGGAGACGCTGATCACCGTGATGGGCATCGAGAAGCTGCTGCCCACCTGGCAGGACCTGGAAGTGTTCATGCAACTGCTCCCGCGTTCCTCGACGGGTGAGCGAATGAATCCGTACACCTCGCTGTGGACCGGCGTCACGGAGGGGGACGGGCCGCAGAACGTGCACCTGGTGCTCCTGGACAACGGCCGCAGCGCCGCGCTCGCAGATGAGATGGGCCGCTCCGCGCTGCACTGCATCCGCTGCAGCGCCTGCATGAACGTCTGCCCCGTGTACGAGCGGACGGGCGGCCACGCCTACGGCTCCACCTATCCCGGCCCCATCGGCGCCATTCTCTCCCCGCTGCTGACCGGCATCCAGGCGGAGGAAAACAATTCCCTGCCGTATGCCTCCTCCCTGTGCGGGGCCTGCTACGACGCCTGCCCGGTGAAGATCAACATCCCGGACATCCTGGTGCACCTGCGCAGCGTCGACGTGGACAGCACGCGCGGGACGAAGAAGGTCCCCAGCCAGATGGACGTGGGCATGAAGGCGGCGTCCTGGGTGCTGTCCTCCGGCAAGCGCCTGGGCCTGGTGGAAAAGGGACTGCCGCTGGGACGCCTGGCCGCCGGGCCGGACCGGAAGATCACCAAGCTGCCGGGCATCGCGGGCGGCTGGACGCAAAGCCGCGACATCCCGGCGCCCCCGGCGCAGTCCTTCCGGGACTGGTGGGCCAAGGAGCACCGGGACGCCGGCAACGCCCCGGCCCAACCGGATACTGAACAGCCAGGCACGCCGTCACGAGACGAAAAGGAAGCCCAGCAATGAGTGCACGCGAAGACATCCTCTCGCGGATCCGAACCGCGCTGCAGGACAGCCCCCAGGCGCCGCAGATCCCCCGGGAATACCGGTCGGCATCGGGCATGGGCGCAGACGAGCTGATCGACCTCCTGGTGGACCGGCTGGTGGACTACAAGGCGCAGGTGGCCGTGGTGCCGGAAGCTGAGGTGCCTGCCCGGATCGCGTCGCTCCTTGAGGGGACGGGGACCTACGCGGTGCCCGAAGGGCTCGACGCCGGCTGGCTGGCAGGGATGGACGACGGCGACGGCGGCTCCCGCCGTCGGGTGGACTCTCCGGCCCAGCCGCTCAGCGTCGCTGAGCTCGACGGCATCGACGCCGTGGTCACCGGCAGCGCCGTGGCCGTGGCCGAGACGGGAACCATCATCCTGGACGGCAGCGCCAACCAGGGCCGCCGGGCCATCAGCCTGGTCCCGGACCACCATATCTGCGTGGTGAAGGCTGCGGACATTACCGGCATCCTGCCCGAGGCGCTGCGCCGGATCGACGGGACCCGGCCCATCACCATGATCAGCGGGCCCAGTGCCACCAGCGACATCGAGCTTGAACGCGTGGAGGGGGTTCACGGCCCGCGCAGGCTTGACGTCATCATTGCCCGCTAAAGTTCTGCCATGACCACTGCTGCTCTACGGCCTGTCTACTTCCTGTCAGACAGCACCGGCATCACCGCGGAAACCCTTGGGAATACGCTGCTGACGCAGTTCCCCGTGGACAACTTCGACCGCGTCACCATCCCCTTCATCACCACCGAGGAACAGGCGCGGTCCGTGGTGCGGACCATCGACGGCCTGGCCGCCACCGGGCCGCAGCCACTGGTCTTTTCCACCGCAGTCAGCAGCGACATACGCCAGATCCTGGCAGGCTGCAAGGGCGTCATCGTGGACCTGATCGGCACGCATGTGGGCGTCCTGGAACAGGCGCTGGGTGCGCCGGCCAGCGGCGAGCCGGGGAGGGCGCACGGGCTGGGGAACGCCGCGCGCTACCAGTCCCGGATGGCGGCGGTGGAGTATGCGATGGAGCACGACGACGGCCAGAGCCTGCGTGCGCTGGAGAAGGCCCAGGTGATCCTGGTGGCCCCGTCCCGCTGCGGGAAGACCCCAACCACCATGTACCTGGCCCTCCAGCACGGAATCTTCGCCGCCAACTTCCCGCTGGTGGACGAGGACTTCCAGCGGGACGGGCTGCCCAAGCCGCTGCAGCCGTTCGTGTCGAAGTGTTTCGGCCTGTCCTCCAACCCGCTTCGGCTCAGCCAGATCCGCACCGAACGGCGGCCCAGCTCCCCGTATGCGTCGCTGCGGCAGTGCGGGTTTGAGCTGCGCAGCGCGGAACAGCTGTATGTCTCGCACCGCATCCCGTACCTGAACTCGGCCACCGTCTCCGTGGAGGAAATGGCGGCCACCATCCTGCAACGGATGAACCTCAAGCATTAGCCCGCAATTTCACAAACGTGGCATAGCGCACATCAAGTGGAAACTCCGGGAAAGACCTGAAACTGTTGTCACGGTCTTCCTTCCGGCTCGCCACTACCGTGGCCGGCCAGCAATGCCTACGCCACCCTCTGCAAAGGAGCAGTAAACATGACGACAGACGTTCTGTGGTTCTCTGAACTTGGACTCAAGGACCTGGACAAGGTGGGCGGCAAGAACGCCTCCCTGGGCGAGATGGTGCAGAACCTGACCTCCGCCGGCGTCCAGGTCCCGGACGGTTTCGCCACCACGGCGGACGCGTACCGCCGCTTCCTGTCCGACTCCGGCCTGGACCAGAAGATTGCCGACCGGCTGGTGGGCCTGGACACGGACGACGTGACGGCACTGGCCGCGGCCGGCCAGGAAATCCGGGCCCTGGTCCGGGAGACCCCCTTCCTGCCCGACTTCGAGGCGCAGGTCCGCGAGGCGTACCAGCAGCTGGTGGACAAGCACGCCGGCTCCGCTGACCTGTCCTGGGCGGTCCGGTCCAGTGCCACTGCCGAGGACCTGCCCGATGCCTCCTTCGCCGGGCAGCAGGAAACCTTCCTGAACGTCCGCGGGATCGGAAACATCCTGCAGGCCATCAAGGACGTCTTCGCCTCGCTCTACAACGACCGCGCCATCGCCTACCGGGTGCACCACAAGTTCGAGCACGCCGAGGTGGCACTCTCTGCAGGCATCCAGCGCATGGTGCGTTCCGACGTCGGCGCTTCCGGCGTCATGTTCACCATGGACACCGAGTCCGGCTTCCAGGACGCCGTGTTCGTCACCTCGTCCTACGGGCTGGGCGAGGCCGTGGTGCAGGGTGCGGTGAACCCGGATGAGTTCTACGTGTACAAGCCCGCCCTGGAGGCCGGCCGCCCGGCGATCCTCAAGCGGGGCCTGGGCGAGAAGGCCCTGCAGATGACGTACACCAACAACAGCGAGATCGGCCGCACCATCGACTTCGTGCCGGTGGAGGAGTCCCAGCGCGCCCGCTTCAGCCTGACGGACGACGACGTGGAGCAGCTTGCGCGGCACGCCGTCGCCATCGAGAAGCACTACGGCCGCCCCATGGACATTGAGTGGGGCAAGGACGGGACCGACGGCCGCCTGTACATCCTTCAGGCCCGGCCGGAAACCGTGCAGTCCCGCCGGGCCCCCGGCAGCACGAGCCGGTTCCGCCTGAACGCCGCCGGCCCGGTGCTGGTGGAGGGCCGTGCCATTGGCCAGCGGATCGGTGCCGGCAGGGTCCGGATCCTTACCGCCATCGACCAGATGGCCGCCTTCCAGACCGGTGACGTCCTGGTGGCAGACATGACGGACCCCGACTGGGAACCGATCATGAAGCGTGCCTCGGCCATCGTCACCAACCGCGGCGGGCGCACCTGCCACGCCGCCATCATCGCCCGTGAACTGGGGATCCCCGCCGTCGTAGGCACCGGCACCGCGACTGATGCCCTGTCCGACGGCCAGGAAGTCACCGTGTCCTGTGCCGACGGGGAGACCGGCCTGATCTACGAAGGGCTCCTCGACTTCACGGTGGAGGAAACCGAAGTCACCCAGCTTCCCGAGGCCCCGGTCAAGGTCATGATGAACGTGGGCACCCCGGAGCAGGCGTTCACGTTTGCGCAGCTGCCCAACCACGGCGTGGGCCTGGCGCGGCTGGAATTCATCATCAACCGCCAGATCGGCATCCACCCCAAGGCCCTGCTGAACCTGGACGAGCAGCCGGCGGACGTGGCCGTGGAAATCCGCGAGCGCATCGCGGCCTACGACAGCCCGCGGGAGTACTACGTCAAACGCCTGGCCGAGGGCGTTGCCACCATCGCCGCGGCTTTCGCACCGAATCCGGTGATTGTGCGCATGTCCGACTTCAAGTCGAACGAGTACGCCAACCTCATCGGCGGGCCCGCCTATGAGCCGCACGAAGAAAACCCGATGCTGGGCTTCCGCGGCGCCTCACGGTACCTGGACCCGTCCTTCCGCGACTGCTTCGACCTCGAGTGCGAGGCCCTGTCCTTCGTCCGCAACGAGATGGGCCTGACCAACGTCAAGCTGATGATTCCTTTCGTGCGGACCCTGGACGAGGCCCGCGGCGTCATCGAACTGCTGGGCGAGAACGGACTGAAACGCGGCGAAAACGGCCTCGAGGTGATCATGATGTGCGAGATCCCGTCCAACGCCCTGCTCGCCGACGACTTCCTGGAATACTTCGACGGCTTCTCCATCGGCTCCAACGACATGACCCAGCTCTCCCTGGGCCTGGACCGGGATTCGGCCATCATCTCCGGCGGATTCGACGAGCGCGACCCCGCCGTCAAGAAGCTCCTCACCATGGCCATCAAGGCCTGCAAGGAGAACGGAAAGTACGTGGGCATCTGCGGCCAGGGCCCCAGCGACCACCCGGACTTCGCCGAGTGGCTGGTGGGGGAGGGCATCGATTCGGTCTCCCTGAACCCCGACACCGTCGTGGACACCTGGCTCCGGCTTGCCGGGGCGTCGGAGGATGCTGCGAACGGCGACGCGAACAGTGCGGCGGTTGCCGCCGTCGGCTCCTAGCCAGTAGCCTGCCGGGTTTCCCTGGGGCGGGTCCGTCGTGGCTGAAAGGCCACGCCGGACCCGCCCTTTCGCGTACGCCTGAGAGGCTGGGGGCTGCCGAGGTCCTCACCGCCTCAGTCCGCGCTCTCCTCCGTAAGGATCTGCTCGCGCAGGATGTCGGCGTGGCCGCAGTGCTGGGCCAGTTCCCGCAGCATATGCAGGTAGACCCAGCGAAGCGGGACCGGTCCCCGCCGGTTGCCGCTCACCACATCGTCCAGGCTGAACGGGCAGGCCGCGGCCCGGGACTTCGCGCAGGCTTCCCGGTGGGCAGACCGGACGGAGTCGATCGTGTCGCCGCCGTCCAGGATGAATGATTCGTCCGGTGTGGCCGGAATGCCGATCTCGCTGCGCGGACGGCCGGTGATGGCCTCATCGAACCAGACCTTCTCCACGAAGGTGCCATGTTTCACCAGACCCAGCAGCGTGGTCCGGGAGGGAACCAGCCGGCGGCGGGCCTGTTCCTCGGTGAGCCCGTCCAGGCAATCGTTGAGCGTGGCCCGGTGCTCGTCCAGGAAGAACTCGAACTGGACACGCTCAGGTTCGTTGATGACGTCGTCCATGGAGTGGAAGTGGGATGCCATACGCAGACCCTAGCAAGCCGGCACGGATGCACAACGGCTGGTCACCGTCGCGGTTCCGGGGGCCGCCGGTGCCGGTGGTGGAGTTCGTAGTGGTCGAACACGTCGGAGGAGGTGTCTCCCACGTGGCCGAACTTGCCGCGCAGCACCTCGGCCAGGTCATCCAGCGCCGCGTACAACATCCGCCCGGCAAACCGTAGTTCGGCGTTGTCGCTGACTTGGGCCTCCGACGCCAGCTGGTGGGCGTAGGCGACGGTGGCGGGAAGGGATCCGCGCTGCTCCACCTCGTGGAAGTAGTAGGTCTCGTGGAAGGACAGGAGGTCGATGCTGACGGACGCCACGTTTTCGGCCATCGATTCCAGCAGCCCTGCCGCATGCCGGGCGTCCAGGGAGGCGATGCCGGTGGGCCCTGCCGCCTCCCGGAACAGGTTGAGCTGGTGGGCAAGAGCCCGCCGGCGGCTCAGCGCCGGGTAGGTCTGCAGGATCCAGGAAACCGTGGCGGTCAGGAGGCCAAAACCCGCCACGGCCTGGAAGGCCATCACCAACCGGAGGACCGGATGGATGGCCACAATCTCGCCGAATCCCGCGGTGGAAAGGGCCACCAGCGAGATGTAGAGCGCTTCCGCGAAGTCGGCCTGCCGGGGGACATTGGTCGAGTACGCGAACCCATCCGGCAGGTGGGGGAGGTACAGCAGCGCCCAACCCACGGCTGCCAGGGCGGCCCACGCGGCGATGACAGCAGCCATGGCCAGCGGCGCGGTGATGGAGGAGGCTCCGCCCCTGACCTTCCTGGACAGCAGCCAGAACCCGCGCATGATGGTCCGGCCCACGGGACCCGAGCCATGCGGATAAAGCAGGGTGTGGAAGACGTCGGCGATCATCAGCAGAATCAGTGCGGCGCCAGCCACCGTCAAGAGCGCGCCCTCGAAGTCCATGCCTCATCTTAAAGCGCCGCGGAGTGCCGGTCCGCTGGCTAGGCTGGCGGCATGGACTTTGAACTGCGCCAGGCCACCCCGGAGGACGCCGAGGCTGTGGTGCTCATGCAGACGCTGGCGCACGAGGAGTGCTACGCGGACCTGCTCTCCCCGGATTTCTTCCGCCACCGCAGGGCCAGTATCCCGGAGCGGGTGCAGCGCCGGCGGGCCTTTCTGGCCACGGAGGAGCCGCGGATCCTCGCATATGACGCCAACAACGATCTGGTGGGCTACGCCGACGCCGGCCCTGGCCGGGAGGATGACGCTCCCGAGGCGCTGGAGCTTTACTCGATCTATACTCTCCGGCGCACCTATGGCACCGGCCTCGGGGCAGCATTGGTGAGCGCCGCCGTCGGCTCCGGCCCGTCGTATCTCTGGGTGCTGGAGAACAATCCGCGGGCCCTGGCCTTCTACCTGAAGCAGGGTTTCCGGCCGGACGGCAAGCGCAACACGTTACCGCCGGAGTGGGAGGCGCTGCCCGAATTCCGGCTGGTCCGCCGGGCTTCGGCAGGAGCACCACGGTGAGCAGGACCTATGCCTACTTCGCCGGTCTGGTGGGGACTGTCTGCGTGGCGTTCATCCTTGCCATGCTCTTCCTCCCGCTCACGCGGACCATCCGCAGCGACGTGCTTCAGGGCTTCCTGATCGGCTTCGGCCTGGCCTTCGTCACAGCCCAGGTTTACGCCAGGATTAAAGCAGTCCGGATCAACGGGTGGACCACCCTGCCCCGCCTGGGGAACCCGGGCAACGGCATGCTGATGCGCGCTGCCTGCGCGCAGCTGTTCCCCGGCCCCGTGAACGCAGCGGAGGAGGCGGTGTACTGGTGGGCCAACTCCGACGGTGCCGGGGCGGCGCTGACCGGGCAGCAGGAATACGTCCTGCATTTTCCCGCGGGCGGCCTCCCTCCGAACAATGCCTTCTGGTCTCTGACGATGGGTGACGCGGGAAACCGGTTCGTCGCGAATTCCCTCCGAAGATACAGTGTGGGCGACAGGTCCGGGCTCGTCCCCAACCCGGACGGCTCCGTTGACGTCCATATCCAGAACGAGCCTCCGGCAGGCCGCGAATCCAACTGGCTGCCTGCTCCGTCCGGGAAGTTCATCCTCTGGCTGCGCGTGTACCAGCCCCGCGCGGCCATACTGGACGGCAGCTACAGGGTGCCGCCGGTGGCCAGGGTGGAAGGCGGGCAACGGTGAGGCTCGAACACCTGCTCATTTTCGGTTCGGTCATGGCTGCGACCTGGTTCGTGGCCATCTACTTTTGGCCCCGTATGCTCCTGTCCGTGTTCAAGCGGGCCATCCTGGTGAAAGGGTTCGGCGATGGGCCCATACCCGTGAATACGCTGTACACCCAGCGGGAGGACCTATTCGCGGATCCCCTTCACGTGCCGGCCGGTGGATCGAAGGTGGCTTCCGCGGGCGTAAACCGCGACACGCTTCTTACCCTGGGCTGGCTGGACCTCTCGAAAGGACCGCTGGTCCTGCAGGTACCGGACATGGCGGACCGGTACTACAGCGTGCAGTTCACGAATCCGTCGAACAACACCAACTTCGCGTATGTGGGCAGGCGCACCACCGGCACCGCGGCAGGTGGCTTCCTCATCACCGGGCCGGGCTGGGACGGTGAAGTCCCCGCCGGAATGGGGCACATTGCGTCGCCCAAACGGTCCGTCCTCCTCATTGGCCGGGTGCTGGTCTACGGCGACGGTGACATCAAGGCGGCCTACCACCTCTCCAAACAGATGCGGTTGACCCGGCAGGCCTAAAGCGGGCCCGAGGTCATCCCGCGCGGAGCTCTCCTTCGCGGTTGGTGGGAGAATGGAGCGAGGAAACCTGTCACGGCGCCGGCCCGGCAACGGCAGGTCCCGCCCAGCAAACCAGGAGGGGATCCTGATGGACCCCACCACACTAGTTGTCATCGTCCTCGTCATCCTGCTGCTGATCGTGGCCAAGATGTCCATCCGGATTGTGCGCCAATTCGAGAAGGGCGTGCTCTTCCGGCTTGGCCGGGTCATGGGAGTGAGGGAGCCCGGGCTGCAGCTGATCATCCCGGTCATCGACCGGCTGCCCCTGGTCAGCCTGCGGATCGTCACCATGCCCATCCAGTCCCAGGGCATCATCACCCAGGACAACGTGAGCGTGGACGTTTCGGCGGTGGCGTACTACCGCGTGGTGGACGCCGTGAAGTCCGTCATCGCGATCGAGAACGTGGCCGCGGCCATCGACCAGATCGCCCAGACCACGTTGCGGAAAGTGGTGGGCCAGCACACCCTGGACCAGACCCTGTCCGAAACGGCACGGATCAACGCTGACATCCGCGAGATCCTCGATGTGCTCACCGTCGAATGGGGCGTTGAAGTCACCCTTGTGGAGCTGAAGGACATCCAGCTGCCCGAAAGCATGAAGCGCGCCATGGCGCGCCAGGCTGAAGCCGAGCGCGAAAAGAGGGCAAAGATCATCGCCGCGGAAGGTGAAGCCATCGCCGCGACAGCCCTCGGGGATGCCTCCGACACCATGATGGCCCACCCGCTGGCGCTGCAGCTCCGGAACCTGCAGTCCCTGGTGGAGATCGGCGTAGACAAGAACACCACGGTGGTCTTCCCCGCCCCGCTGATGAGCACCATTGGTGAGCTGTCCGCCTTCCTGGCCCGCGAAGGCCACGCGGCAACGTCCGGCAGCACTTCGCCCATCAAAGCGGCGTAAACGCCGCCGCTCGCCGTAAATTCCCCGCCGTTCGGCGCGTCAACAGTACGTTTACTGATGATTTTGCATGATGATTGCCGAAGGCAACGGGCCCCTGCTAATTACAAGGCCTTTCGCCCCTGGATCGATCGGACATCGACGTCTTCGACAAGCAAAGGGAATCAACCATGGGCTTCCTGGACCGTGACCACTCCATCGCCCCGCCGGGCTTCAACCGCTGGCTGGTGCCGCCCGCGGCGCTTGCAGTCCATCTCTGCATCGGCCAGGCCTACGCCACCAGTGTCTACAAGACCGCGCTGGTCAAGCACTTCGGGGCAAGCCTGACCGAGGTCGGCGTCATCTTCTCCATCGCCATCGTGATGCTGGGCCTCTCCGCCGCGGTGATGGGCACCTGGGTGGACACCAACGGCCCGCGCAAGGCGATGTTCACGTCCGCGATGTTCTGGGTGGGCGGCTTCGTGATCGGCTCGGTGGGCATCTTCACCCGCCAGCTCTGGCTGGTGTACCTGGGCTACGGCTTCGTGGGCGGCATCGGCCTGGGCATCGGCTACATCTCGCCGGTGTCCACGCTGATCAAGTGGTTCCCGGACCGGCCGGGCCTGGCCACCGGCATGGCGATCATGGGCTTCGGCGGCGGCGCCCTGATTGCCAGCCCGGTCTCCCAGGCCCTGCTCAAGGCGTACGACCCCAACTCCGGCGCCCAGGGCTGGGTTGCCAGCGGCGATGCCGTGGGAAAGCTCTTCCTGACCCTCGCCGTCGTCTATCTCGCCTACATGCTGTTCGGCGCGTTCACCGTCCGGGTGCCCGCTGACGGGTGGCGCCCCGCAGGGTTCGACCCCGCCAAGGTCAAGGCCGCCAAATTGGTGACCACGGAGAACGTCTCGGCCAGGAACGCCATCAAGACGCGGCAGTTCTGGCTGGTGTGGGTGGCGCTGTTCTGCAACGTCACGGCGGGCATCGGCATCCTGGAGCAGGCCGCTCCCATGATCCAGGACTTCTTCCGGCAGTCCGACGGCAAGTCCCTGGTCAGTGCCGGTGTGGCCGCGGGTTTCGTGGGGCTGCTGTCCATCGGCAACATGTCCGGCCGGTTCGCCTGGTCCGCCACCTCCGACGTCACCGGCCGCAAGCGGATCTACATGGTCTACCTGGGCGTGGGTGCCGTGCTGTACACGGTGCTTGCGCTTGCGGGGTCCTCCGCCACTGCCCTCTACGTGGTGCTCGCCTTCGTCATCATCTCGTTCTACGGTGGCGGATTTGCCACCGTCCCGGCCTACCTGCGGGACCTGTTCGGGACATACCAGGTGGGCGCCATCCACGGCCGGCTGTTGACCGCGTGGTCAGCCGCCGGGGTGGCCGGACCCTTGATTGTCAACGGCATCCTGGACGCGCAGGGCAAACCCGGCCAGCTGAATGCCGCGTCCTACCAGCCCGCGCTGCTGACCATGGTGGCGCTGCTGATCATCGGGTTTGTGGCCAACCTGCTGGTCAAGCCCGTCGACGCCCGATTCCACGAACCCCGCCCCGAGCGGCGCACATCTTCCATGGAGGCCTGACATGAGCAGCACCGCACACACCCACGGCGCCCACGAGCCGGTCAAAAAGTCCACCGGCCGGCTGGCCCTGGCCTGGGTCCTGGTGGGCATACCGCTGGCCTACGGCGTCTTCCAAACATTGACGCAGGTGGCCGCGCTGTTCGGGTGAGCCTTTGGCCGACTTGGTGTCAGACTGGCCCAGTTTTGGCGGCCGCACGGGCTCCGCTGCCCGGTGTTTTCCGGGCTGTCCGGTGAAAACTGGGCCAGTCTGGGGCCCCGGCGTCACGCCTGGCATGCTTTCAGGGGAACGGCCGACGCCGGGACCCGGGTTTCCGGGGTTTCGTCGGTGCAGGTGCGCGGAAAGTGTGCCCGGCGTGACGCCCGTGCGACAGCTTTTGGCCGCCGCGGCAGTGACGAGCCGGCGGCGCAGGACAGTTGCCGTAACCCACGTGACCAGGCTGCACCCCGCGGCACCCCAGAGAATGTCCGTCACAGCCACCAGCGCCGTGAACGTGCAGTTCCACCCATACAACCTGGCCCCCGCTCCGAACACTAGGTGGACAAGGCCGGCGCGGCTGAGTTGTTGTTGGATGCAACCGTGCCCGGAGGGGTGCGGACGCGGCCTGTCGTGCGGCAGCGCGCGGCGGACCAGGGGAAAGGAATCTGTCCGTGAACGAAAAGAGCCGCAAGGCCCTCATCAGCAGCGTCATCGCCGTGGTGGTGGCGGTGCTCATCGCCCTCGCCGGAAGCCAGGGCGGATCCAGGATCGGCGGGTTCCCGGTCTTTGCGCTGGGGGTTGCCATCGCCTTCGTGATCCAGTGGCTGGTGTTCATCCCCTCCTACAAGGCGCAGACGGAGAAGTTCTACGACCTCACCGGTGCCCTGACCTACATTTCCATCACGGTGTTGCTGGTGCTGGCATCGCCGGGCGTAGACGCCCGCGGCATGATGCTGGCGGCCATGGTGGTGCTGTGGGCCGCGCGGTTGGGCAGCTTCCTGTTCCTGCGGATCAGCAAGCACGGCAAGGACGACCGCTTTGATGAGCTCAAGCCGGACTTTTTCCGCTTCCTGAACACGTGGACCATCCAGGGCCTGTGGGTGGTGCTCACCGCGGCACTCGCGTGGGTGGCCATCACCTCGGACAAGAAGGTGGGCCTGGACGGGTTCTTCTGGGTGGGCCTGCTGGTGTGGCTCGTGGGCATCACCATCGAAACCTTGGCGGACCTGCAGAAGAACCGGTTCAAGGACGTTCCCGCCAACAAGGGACGCTTCATCAACACGGGCCTGTGGTCCGTGTCCCGCCACCCCAACTACTTTGGCGAGATCACGCTGTGGGTGGGCGTGGCCATCATCGCCCTGCCGGTGCTGCAGGGCTGGCAGTGGGCGGCCCTGATTTCGCCGGTGTTCGTGGCGCTGCTGCTGACCAAAGGCAGCGGCGTGCCGCCCCTGGAGAAGAAGGCGGACAAGAAGTGGGGCGGCCAGGCGGACTACGAGGAGTACAAGAAGAACACTCCGGTGCTGGTGCCCAGGTTCAGGTAGGACTTCTTCGGGCAAGGCGTACGACGGCGGCACGCGGGTTGGGTGCCGCGGTGGTACCGGCCGCTGGGGACCTGAGGGATATCCAGAACAGTTGTGTTAGGGAGGTACGGTGCATGCGCGGAAGCAGGTATCTGTTACTCGTGACTTCCCCTTGCCCTGACTCCTAGTCTCAAACGACAGTGCGGCCATGCGAATGGCCGTCTGCCATGTAAATGCTGCTGGGGCAGGGATTCCAACTCTGGGGAGCAACTATGCGAGACGGTGGATTAGGTCGACAAGGCGGTCGGGGCAGCAACGGCAAGATTTCGTGGCTTGGCTTACCGCGGGGAGGAGATCCCTCCGGAGGTCATCATCCACCCGGGTCCCGTGACTTGCGGCCTCAGGCGATGCTGACGGCGCTCCTGCTTGCGATTGAGGGTGGCATGGTGCTGATGCCGGTTGCTGCGACGGCCGCAGGACCGGAATTGCCGCCTGCCACGAACTGCTCGGTGCGGCTTTTTCCGGGCCTGGGCGGCAGGGGCAGCAACGTGACCGCAGCTACCGGTAACGGCCTGGCGGTCGGACTCGCCGATAACGCGGCGGGTGAGTCCGCGCCCGTGCTGTGGCGTGACGGTCAGCCGGCACCTATCAACGTCCCACTTGACGCGGCGGCGCCTGCGTCGGTGAACGCGGCTGGAGTGGTCGTGGGTACCGGGTACGACGCCGCCAACCAGGCCCTCGTGGGCTGGTGGTGGCAGGACGGGCAGTACCATCTGCTCCCCGTCAGCCCGGGTGATATCGCCCTCCCGTCAGTGATTTCGGACAACGGCGTTGTAGCCGGGGCCTTGGTCGCTGACGAGGAGCACTCCGACGGACCCGGCGCTGACGAGGACGAGCGACCCGCCGTCTGGTCCACCGTGACCTCCGCCCCGCGGGAGCTAACGCTGCCGTCCGGTGCACGCGGCGGTCATGCATTCGCGGTCGGCCCCGACGGCACTGCCGGCGGAGTGGCCCTTGGCGACGACGCAACTCCGGTCCTGTGGTCGCCGACCGGCGCCCCCCGGGCCTTGCCAACCGTTGCCGGGCGGGGCGGTGTAGTACTCGGGATCGACTCCGCCGGGCAGGCGCTGGGCCAGAGTGCCGTACCGCAAGGAACCCACGCAGCCACATGGGACGCTTCCGGCGTCACGGACGTAGGCACAGCGGCCGCCGGTCCCTCTTCAAGCGCGCAGGCAGGCGCTGCGGGGATCGCCGTGGGAACGGGCAGCAGTCCGTCCTTCCGCGGGTCCCGGCCCCAAGCGG
This sequence comes from Arthrobacter sp. ISL-85, assembly GCF_018613675.1. Taxonomy (GTDB): domain Bacteria; phylum Actinomycetota; class Actinomycetes; order Actinomycetales; family Micrococcaceae; genus Arthrobacter. The sequence continues at coordinate 30,695 of NZ_JAGGPQ010000027.1, forward strand.
TGATGTGGATGGGCAAGAGCGCGCGGATCCTGCCCCCAGGTACCGACAGCCAGTTCGCTGGAGTGTCGGGGGCGGCAACCTCCGTTTCACGTCAGGGTGCCACCACCGTGGTCGTCGGTTACTCCGCGGCAGTTGACGGACTTCGCCGCGCAACCGAATGGAGCTGCAAGTGAACGGCCACGGGCCCATGCGCCATCCACTGCGCAGAGTGCTGGCAGTTCTGCTGGGCACCGCCCTTGTCCTCGCAAATGTTTACTTCCTCGCCACCTCACGGGAGCAGGCTACCGCCGCGACTTCGGTGAGCCTGGGTTTCGCCGGCGACACCGGTGGCAACACAGTGACTGGGAAGGTGATCGACGCCGCGCGCAACGCAGGGGTCGGGGCAATGATGAACCTCGGTGATCTGTCATATTCCCAGATCACCCCGGAGTCTGCCTGGTGCTCGTTCGTCTCACAGCATGCCGGAACCATGCCCTATGAATTCATCACCGGCAACCACGAGGACGACGGACCCGATGGGCTGTGGTCCAAGTTCGCTTCCTGCCTCCCGGACAAGCTCGGCTCAGTCGGGAACTATGCCCAGCAGTTCTACACCGACTACCCGGCCAGCAGCCCCCTGGTCCGGATGATCATGGTTTCCCCGAAGCTGACATACAGCGGTTCGGGCCTTGACTGGTCGTACAAGTCCGGCACCCAGGGCTACAAGTTCGTGACGTCGGCAATTGACTCGGCGCGCGCTGCCGGGATCCCGTTCATCGTCGTGGGGATGCACATGTACTGCCTGTCCATGGTCAATTACCCCTGCGCCGCCAGCCCTGACCTGATGAACATGCTGGTGTCCAAGAAGGTGGATCTGTACCTTCAGGCACACGACCACGCCTACGCGCGCAGCTATCCTCTCGCGTTCAAGGGCAGTTGCACGGCAATCCCAGTCAGCAGCTTCAACCCTGACTGCGTGGCTGATACGAACCCCAACGGGCAATTCGCCGCCGGAACCGGGACTATCCTGGCCACGGTGGGGTCGGGCGGCAGGTCGATCAACAGCGAGAACAACACCACGACGGCGCCGTACTTCCAGAGTTTCATGGGCAGCAACAACAACCCAACGTACGGCTTCCTGAAAGTGTCCGTAACGAGCACTACTTTGACGGGTTCATTCGTCCGTGCCTCCGGCGGGACCTACACGGACAGTTTCACAGTCACCAGGTCGGCACCTGCACCGAGCCCGACGCCGACACCCACGCCAACACCCACATCGACGCCGACGGCCACAGCCACACCCACGCCGACCCCGACGGCCACAGCCACACCGACCCCAACCCCAACGCCAACGCCCACACCGACTCCTACGCCGACAACGACCTCGCCGACGCCGACAGCGGTCTCGGTCCGGTCGACGGCAACCGGAGCCGGCGAGCTGACTGCATCAGGCTCGTACACGCCCACCCTGCCGGCAGGCTGGCAACCGGGGGACACAGTGTTCCTGTTCTCGCAGGTGACTGTTTCCAGCTCGGCGAACACCTCTGCCCCAACGGGATGGACGCAGGCAGTGGGCGACTTCACCAGCGCCGGATCCACCTCGGCACACCAGGCGGTCTGGTACCGGGTGATGCAGGCAGGGGACAGTGCGCCCAACGTGCCTGAACCCGCCTCCCGGTATGCTTGGTCGACGGTTGCGGTACAGGGCGCAAACACCACCACGCCACTGGACGTCACACCTGCCACTGACACCAACAGTGGGGTGGCATACCCGGCAGTCCGGGCGCCATCGATCACGCCCGTAACTCCGGGGGCGTTGTTGCTGACGGCACACGGGGCGCGGAACGGCACCAACTCGGCAACCACGTCATTCGCGCCACCGACGGGGATGTCCGAGCTCGGCGACGCAACGTCCGGCATTGCATCCAAGTCGAACGCGGCCATCGAGGTCGATTCGCTCCTGCTGACCGCTACGTCCGCCACGGGCACGAAGACCGCCACCGCGACCTCAAGCTCCGGCACTACCGTCAACCAGTGCGGCTCGGCCATCGTGGTTCGGCCAGCAGGGTGACCCGAGTGATTAACGGGTAAGGCCTGCCCGAAGCAGGTCTCGATCAACGACGGCGGCACCCGTTTGGGTGCCGCCGTCGCCCGTTCATCAGAGACCATTTAAGCCATCAAGGGGAGTACTCCCGTCCGTGAGGGACCCGTCAATACGGATGCAAGGCCATCGCCGTGACGATCCTTTTTTCATCTATGAGTTCTTCGCCCGCGTCCGCAAACCCCACGAGCCGTCCATCGGCGAATCGGCGCCCTGACAGGCAGCGGTCTGAGTCTGGTAGCAACGCTTTGCGGGCGCGGGAGGCCCTCGCTGCGCCGTCATAGCTTCCGCCGCAGGTTTCGCGCAGGAGTCGGGAAGGATTGCCCCAGATCGGGGAAAACCGGTAATTCGAGTGAGGCGGCACCGCTAGGCTCGTTCGTGGCGTCAGCATAATGGGGGCTGACGCACCCAACTTTTCATGCACAACCCGGGGGAATTGCATGTCCAGCCACACGTCCTTGCCCAAGACAACGCCCGCACCTCGCACCCGCTGGGCGGCCGCCGTCGTCGTTTCCGTGTTGCTGGCCCTCTTCGGTGCCAACCTGCCGGCGGTGGCTGCCGACACGGGCACCACCGCGACGGCTACAGTCCAGGCCGCGGACCTGCTCGAAACCCTCCCAATCAAGGGCCGGGCGCCTAAGACCGGGTACGAGCGGTCCCTGTTCGGGCCCACATGGGCGGACGTGGACCAGAACGGCTGCGACACCCGCAACGACATCCTCAACCGGGACCTGACGGACATCACCTACGTCAACAGCGTCCCGTGCACGGTCAAGACCGGCGTGCTCGCCGACCCCTACACGGGCACCGTCATCGACTTCGTCCGCGGCACCACCACCAGCAGCGCGGTCCAGATCGACCATGTGGTTGCACTCAGCGACGCCTGGCAGAAGGGCGCCCAGCAGCTGACCACGGAGCGGCGGACTGCGTTCGCCAACGACCCGCTCAACCTGCAGGCGACGGACGGGCCCACCAACCAGCAAAAGGGCGACGGCGACGCCGCCACCTGGCTGCCTCCGGTCAAGGGCTTCCGGTGCGAGTACGTGGCACGGCAGGTTTCGGTGAAGGCGCGCTACAGCCTGTGGGTGACGCAGGCGGAGCACGATGCGATCGCGGGCATCCTCGCCAACTGCCCGGGCCAGCCTGCGCCGACCACCGTGCAGCCTGCTTCCGCTGCCACCACCGTTTACTACGCCAATTGCGCCGATGTGGTCGCCGCCGGAGCAGCGCCGCTCTACGCCGGCACCCCGGGGTACCGCGCCGGCCTGGACGGCGACGGCGACGGCGTGGCCTGCGAGGGCTGAGTACGCCCGGTCACGGCTCTTGCGCGCGTCCAGCGCCCACCGTTCGGCCGGGGGATTAGGGCTTACGACGGCGGCATCCTGCCCGGGTGCCGCCGTCGCTGGGGAGGGCAACCAGCGACGGCACTGGGGCGATCTTCCTGGTGAAGGTGGTCGCGCGCCGGGTGCGGCGATTTCGAGGGGAGGTTAACGCGGCGTCCCCGGTTGCGCTGGCGGAGGGGCGTCTTTCTGCAACGCCACACCTGCGATGATAGCGCCGGCTAAGAGTAGTACTAACGGTGTTTGGACAATCGAGCCCAGAAGTGAGAGCCCGGAATCCGCGATGGGTTTCGACGCCGCGATGAGGCATGCGATGTCTATTGCGAGGGCCACCAGATAACCGGCGATGAAACAGACTATGAGCGCGGGCGGCCTGTAATTCCCGGATAGAGCCCGCACCGCCGAATCGTAGGCCAAATACTTGAGCCCGATAAAGGTCGGCGTGAAGGTCAGGAGGAAGAAGACGTCCACCTTTTCCGGAAACTTGAAGAGCGGGACGTTTGCGCGGCCCTGGTAGACGCCCTCGGAAAAGAACCACAGGCTGCCCAAATGAATCCCGATCAACAGGACTGAGACCAGTCCATACCGCAGCCACGTTCCACGCCGTGTCATCCCCATCGCTCAGTATGGCAATATCACGCAAGGAATTTTCAATGCATTTGCGGCAATTTTGAGGTGGTGGCGGCGGTGCAGGCCCTTTATGCCCTTCCCCGGAGGGGCCGCAGATGGCAGATTGTTACCTTGGCAGCGGGATATTCGAAACAGGAACTCGCACACTTAAGGGGCAGCCGTGGCGCACGCCGAGAACCAGATCACCATCAGCCGTTCGCCCGACGAGGTGTACCGGTTCCTGGCCGACGGGTTGAACAACACCGCGTGGCGGACAGGCGTTCAATCCATCTCGTTGAAGAGCGGCACGGCCGGAATGCTGGGCGCCGTGTACAGGCAGACGCTGAGCGGGCCGGGTGGGCGGGCCATCGACGGCGACTACGAGATCACCGCAGCGGAACCCGGCAGGCTCCTCGGCTTCCAAGTAGTGGCGGGTCCTGCCCGTCCGTCCGGCGCCTACCACCTCAGCACGTCCGACGTCGGGACAACCGTTCGCTTCACGCTGGACCTGCAAACCAAGGGATTGATGAAACTCCTCGGGCCGATGGTCCAGCGCACCATGGACCAGGAGGTCGCCCAGTTGGCCAAGCTTAAGGCAGTCCTAGAGGCGCGGTAGCTGAGGGTTGCGTGCCGCCAGTCGGGCGTTGTAAGGCAAACTTGAGTCTGCTCACACGAACGAAAGCAGGATCCCGTGATCACTCTCCAGCAGGACGCCGACGGTTTTGTCCGGATGAACCGGCATTACCCGGCCAGCGTCCGCATTCGAATCGCCTTCAATGACGGCAGCACCGGGGAGTTTTCGGGCCGGACCCTCAACAACGCCTACGACGCTGCCCTCGCCGAGTTCCGCGCCAGGAACGGGCTCGACGCGCGCGGGTTCAACCGCGTCCCGGCGAGCCGCACCAACTCCGGCAACAAGGTGGACTTTGTTCCCGTGCACCCAGGCATGGGGGAGTAGCCCGAACGCTCCCGGAAGTTGGGGCCTCGGTTGGTGACGGGTCACACTGAAACTACGTCGGCGTGCCGGTGGGCCACCTTCCACTGGCCATCCTCGCGCCGGTAGACCTGGGTTGCCCGGAGCGTGAGGTTGGTCGGATCGCCGTCCCTGCGGAAGGAAATGCGCTCGATGCCCGCGGTGTACGCCATATCCCCGATGACGTCGCACGCCTGCAACTCCAACTCCCGCGACGTGCAGTTGGAAAAGCTGTTTTCCAGGAACCTGAAGGTTTCTTCCACTTCTTCCAGTCCGTAAGCGTTGCGGAACGCTCCCAGGATGCTCACGGGCTCGTTGCGCGACCAGATGGCGCGCCGGGGGTTCGCGTCGCCGTTGTGCAGGGCCACTTCCGCGTCATGCAGCGTGGTGCTGACCCACTGAAGGAAGTCATCGCGGTCACTCATGGCGTCAAGGTACGCGCGCCGTGCGTGCCCGGCAAGGGCTGAAGGTCCACGGTGCAGTAGCCCGCGTTTACAGCTGGCCGGCGCTGTCCTGGTGGGCTTTGACGACGAAGTGTTCCACACGCCGGTCCGGAACCAGCCAGATCAGCGCGACAATGGTGAAGACGGCCACTCCCAGCAGCGGCTGCACCAGGGTGAGTGCGATGCCGGTGAGGTAGATCAGTGGCGAGGCCTTGCCCTTCCAGTCCCTCCCCACAGCCTGGGCCAGGGCCCCGTCCTTCCCCTGCACGGCGATCAGCCGCCGTTCCAGGATGAAGTAGGCGATCGCGGCGCACAGCAGGTTGATGCCGTACAGCAGCACGGGGACCTGCAGGAAGCCGGACTCATCCATCCACCGGGTGGTGAACGGAAACAGGGACAGCCAGAACAGCAGATGGAGGTTGGCCCACAGGACACTGCCGCTGACGCGGTTGGCGAGCTGGATCATGTGGTGGTGGTTGTTCCAGTAAATCCCCACATAGACGAAGCTCAGGAGGTAGGTGAAGAGCATGGGCAGGATGGCGGCGACGCCTGCCCATGTTGGTTCCTCGGGCGCGTGCAGTTCGAGCACCATGATGGTGATGATGATCGCCAGTACGCCGTCGCTGAAGGCTTCAAGCCGGTTTTTGTTCACCCGAATATCATGCACGCAAAGCCACGCGGGCAGGATGTCACATGATGGTGACCGTGCCCGCGTCGCCATCAACGGTGACTTTCCGTCCACCGGCCAGCCGCTGCGTCGCCACCCCGGTTCCCAGGACGGCCGGAATTCCGTACTCGCGGGCCACGATGGAGCTGTGGCTCAGCGGCCCGCCCACATCGGTCACCACGGCCGATGCCATCGCGAACAGCGGAGTCCAGGCCGGCGTGGTCATGCGGGCCACCAGCACCTCGCCGGCCTGCATCTGGCCAAAGTCCTCCGGGCCCCGCAGGACCCGGGCCGGCGCGGTCACCCGGCCCGAGCTCGCGCCGGTACCCTTGATGACGTCGCCGGCCTGCTGCTGGGGGCCTCCCGGCATCATCGAGCCGAAGGCCTTCTCCATCCACGCCTTCTGGGGGAGTATCTGTGGGGCCAGGGCCTTCGCCTGTCCCCGCCACAACATCCTGCGTTCCTCCACGGCCTCGGCTCGGACGGGACGGGCCGCCCCGGCAAGGGCCACGCCGGCTTCCGGTTCCGCCAACCCAAATCCAGCCGCACTCTCAAGCTCCTGGAAGCGCAGCCAGAACACGTCGTCCGGCGCAGCGATGACCCCCGAGAGCACCAGCCGCCGGCCCAGCTCCAGCAGCATGCGCCGCAGCAGCGGCCAGGCAAGGCCGACGTCGGCCAGCGCGTCCTCGCGGACCGGCGCAGTCTCCTGCGCCCACTTCAGCAGACGTAGGAACAACCGTCGGCGCCGCGGTCCCAGGCGGTCAACGACCTCACGGGTCAGCGATTCCCGCCGCTCCGTCAGCAGCCGCTGCCGCTCATGCGGGTCCGTGCCCTGCCCGCGCAGGTAGAACTTCACCGTCTCCAGCTGGGCGGACGGGTTATCGGCCGGCACCGGGGTGGCAAAGTCCAGGTTGTAGACCGCGTGGCCGTAGAGGGCCAGATGCTCCTGGAAGGTGAACCGCCATTCCTGCCACAGGGCGTCGTCCACCCCTGCCGGTGCCGAACCGGTCCGCAGGCCCTCGGCGAGCTCCGCCGTCGGCCGTTCCAGCAAAACGGAAACCAGCGATGGATCGCTGCGCGCCCAGCCTGCGAGGTCGTACAGCGACTTCTCGGCCCGGATGGGTTCGCTGTCGAAGCCGAGCAGGAAGTCCTGTGCGGGTGGACCGCCGTCGCGCCGGACGGATTTGTAGAAGCCCCGGAAGGAGAGTTCGCTCATATCGGCCAGCGGAATGATGGACTGGACCGCGGTGTAGTACACGGTGCCGGCGTCCAGCAGGGCCTGAACGCCCGCCAGCAACTCCCCACCGGAAAGCTCTGCCGGCGGTTTCACAGACCAGTCCCTGATCACTCGTTCGTAGCGCGGATGAGAGTAGTCGCGCCAGCCGCTTATGCCCATGTGCGCCGTGCCGCGGAACAGCGACCCCATGGCCGGGACCGTCCGGGCCGTCATCCGCAGCATGGGCCAGGTGCGGTAGTAGTAATAGGCGTAGCCGTTGACGGCGGGGAAGCTGACGTCGCCTTCGCGGAGGGAATGCTGGCCCAGCGCGTCGTTCATCAGGGCCGAGATAGAGCGGGACACCGAGCCGTCGATGAGGTCGGCGAAGAGCGGGGAGAGCGGCTCCGGCATCTGCTCCACGATGCTCGCCCGGAAGTAGAGGCCCTTGGGGTAGGGAACAGGCCATTCCGTCGGGACGTCGGCCGCGGGTTCCGGCAGCGCGGTGATGGGCCGGGACTGGAGAAGGAAGAACCTCCCGTCGGCGTGCGCCCACTCGATGTCCTGCGGCGCCCCGAAGTGGTCAGCGATCCGTTGGCCGTAGGCGGCGAGCTCGGCTGCCGCGGCATCGTCCAGGACGGGCGCACGGCGGCGGGCTTCCGCCACCTTCTCCTCGGCCGTTCCGTTCTCCGTGGGGACGGTCATGAGTTCCTTGTCGGCTGTCTGGCGGGAGAGGACCTTGCCGGTTGAGGAGTCCACGGTCAGGTCGTCCGTGGTGACCGCGCCGCTCACCACGGCCTCACCCAGGCCCCACGCGGCGCTGATCACGGTCTGGTCGCGCCGGCCGTTGGCGGGGTTGGCGGTGAACATCACCCCGGCTGCCTCGGCCTCCACCATCTGTTGGATCACGACGGCGAGACGCACCTGGCCGGGCAGCACGCCTTCGCGGGCACGGTAGGCCATGGCGCGCGCCGTCCAGAGCGAGGCCCAGCAGTCAATGACGGCCTTGGTCAGCGCGTCCGCGCCGCGGACGTTCAGGTAGGTTTCCTGCTGGCCCGCGAAGCTGGCGGAGGCGAGGTCCTCGGCGGTGGCGGAGGAGCGGACGGACACCGCCGTGTATCCACCGCCGAGGCGTTCGTAAGCGTCCTTCAGGTCGGCTTCGATGTCCGATGGCATGGCGCCCTTGCTGAACAGGGTCCGGATCAGCGCGGAGGCGTGCTCATAGTCCTCCGGCGTTGTCTCCGGCGGGAGCGCGGCCAGTTCCTGGATGGCTTCCCCGAGGTTGTTTTCGCTGACGAAGTCCGCGTACGCGTCCGTGGTGAGGACCACTCCCGGCGGCACCGGCAACCCGGCCTGAATCAGGCCGCCGAGGCCCACGGCCTTGCCGCCCGCCCCGGCGATGTCGCCGGGCCGCACGTCCCCCAAGTCCCTGACGTATGTCATGACGCTGCCTCCTTGCTGCCCGCCGCCGTCGTCCGTTTCCCCAGCGCTGGCCGTTTCCACAACACAGTCGCGAGGACCGCGACCCACAGCAGGAACGCCCCGATGCTGATGCGCTCGCCGACGCCCAATACGAGGTTCGGTCCCGGTGCTGCCATGAAGGCGACCATACCCATGAGCGCCGACATTGCGAGCGAGACGATGGAGTACACGCGCATCCGGCCGTGGAACCCGGCGGCGGCGAAACACATCGCGGCGACCATGAGCGCGAGCTGGATGTTGGTGGCCACGATGTGCATGGGAACGGAGGTGTCGTCCCCCAGACGCAGCGGGAAGAGGGCGCCCATGATGTTCCACAGCCCGTAGGCGGTGAGCAGGCCGGCGGCGATGCGCAGTGCCCGGTTCCCGCGGACGGACGTCCAGACGCCCACCCCGAAGGCGGTGAACAGAACTGTGTAGAGCCAGGTGAACGGGGCCAGGACCTGGTAGCCGGGGGAGCCGACGGCGAACAGTTCGCTCACCATCTGCCCGGTGCGGCGGTAGCCGGCCCACTGGGAGGCCGCGATGCCGTCGGTGAACACCACGTACAGCAGCGACGACTGCGGCCCGGCGGCGAGGAGGCTGGCGCGGAGGACGTCAGTGCGGCCGTTTTCGAACGGTACGGCGCGCCGGCGCCGCGGGAGCCGTCCTCCTGCAATTGACATGTCCGGATGTCCTTCGAGCCCGCGGACCAACAAGCGGCCCCGGCGCCGGGCACGCGGGCGTAGGCCCTGGCGCCTGCCTGTTCCAGCGTGTGCCGGGCCGCCGGACCTTGGTAGGGCCGAACGGCCTTGGGGTTCGATGGCGCAGGAGTGTTGTCCCCCTACTTCTGCCATTAGGTATCCCGGCATATTGACTGCCTTCACGCCGGGGAATACGTTCCGCCTTACCGGTGGCAAACACCCCGTAGTCCACGGAGTGGGGCGCCGCGCTGACCATGCCAGGAGGAAAGACATGCCAAAATACCTGTTCGAAGCGACGTACGTGGGCCAGGGCATTAAGGGGCTCATGCGGGAAGGCGGCACCGCACGGCGTGATGCGGTGACTGAGGCCGTCAAATCCGTGGGCGGAACGCTGGAAAGCTTCTACTACGCTTTCGGTTACTACGACGTCCTGGGCGTCTTCGACATACCGGACGATGCCAGCGCCGCAGCACTGTCGCTGTTGATCAATTCGTCGGGGAACGTCAATGTCCGGCTCAAGCCGCTCCTCACCGTGGAGGACCTGGACGAAGCCGCCAAGAAGACGCCGTCCTACCGGGCGCCGGGACAGTAGGGGAGTCAGTCAGGTTGGGCGCGGGCCGTCGTCGTAAACGTACGACGGCGGCCGGCTGGCTTTGGGCGACTTACTGCGGGCACTGCCTGGTTGCGAGGAGGGCGAGATCGTAGATCAGTTGCTGGACTTCGCGCTCGCGGCCGCTGGTCCTGGGGATCGGTGCGTGGGCGGCTGGGATCCTTTTGTGGGGAGGAGCGGGAACGGGCCGAGGGGCCGGCCTTACGGACTTCAGTTCTTCGGCGCCCCCGTTGCAGCCAGCGCCTGAAGATGCATCAGCGGTCATCGCAATCGTCCCCCTAGCCGAGCTTGTGTCACCACCTTAGGAAACGGGAATGCCATCCCCAAGCGGTTTTGTCCATGGTGGAGACTAATTGCCGCAATCTTGAGGGAAACCTGCCTTCTCCGGGCCGTGCAGGTACATGGAGGGCGTCTTACGGAAGCCCCGCCCTGCTCCTAGCCGTTGTCTGCAGCCTGTCCGGTGTCCTCCCACATGACATCCAGGTTGTGGAAGATCACGGGCCCGTCGCAGAGTTCCGCCATCTTCGCAGCGAACTCCGACGTTTCCGGCCGGCCGGAGTTCTCCATTGCCGAGTCAAAGGAATCGAAGTCCACGATGGTGAAGTAGTGCCCGGGGTGGTCCCTGTCCGCCGTGGCGAGAATGCGGCGGAAGGTGGCGGGGGTACTTCCCCCGATGCTGGAGGGGCGGCCCAGCTCCTCGATCTCCTTGATGCGGGACGACGTGAATTCGATGATCTGCACAAACCCGGCCATGATGGCTCCTTTGACGGCGGCGGACGTTGATGCGGATCACGGTAGACCCGGCGGCGGGCGGGGCACAGGGGAGAAGTGCCCTACTTAAGTGCCTGGCCGGCCCGCCTGAGTCGCGTGAGTCCGGCCACGTTATTTTGAGTAGCTCTAAATAACGCCGTAAACTTGTATGTAGGCCACCGTTGCCCTCGAGTACCGCGCAGGTGAACATCCCCGGCGGGCAGGGCAGCGAACCGACCCCCGGAACCCCCTTTCCTGCTCGAGCGGCACCGGAACCCCACTGGCCCTGATCCTGAACCCCAAGGAGAATCCATGTCTTTGCTGGCAGAACGCCCCACAACCCCCGAGGATGCTTCCGGCGCCACCGTCGCCGGCACGGCACGGGCAGGGGGCAGCTATGTAACCCACCCGGACGGCAGCGCCGCGGCCCGCACTGAAGGCACCTATGTCACCGTCGCGGGCAACCGGGTCCTGCGCTCCGTCACCCACGGCAGCTATGTCACGGCAGCCGGGGCTCCCGCAGTTTCCGCCGGCTCTGTCGAGGGCAGCTACGTAACGCTTCCGGCGGCAGCTTAGGCCCAGCGCCTTGGGTGCATGGCACCGTGCGGCGTAAGTAGGGAGGCGGACGGCGACACTCGCGTGTCGTCGTCGGCCTCCTTTGTTATTAAAGCCGGCCGCCCTCGGCGCCCGGAACGGCCCCGGCGCCAGCTATACCTTGGATCCGTTCCCCTTCCGGGGGCGGATGGTGCGGAAACAGGGGGCGTGGTTCCGGTCCTGCCATACTGCGCCGGAAGGCCGTCCGGCAGTGTCCCGGCGTCAGCTCTGCTGACTCACGCTGCCGCGGTGGAGGTCCCGGTCCAGCCCGTGGCCCGCGGCCAGTTGCGCCAGCAGAAAACCCAGCTGTGCTGCCTGGTCGCCGGTCAGGGGCGCGAGGAGTTCAGCTTCGTGTTGTTCGGCGATGCCGCGCAATTCATGCAGCACCCGCTCGCCGGCGTCCGTGAGGTGCAGTTCGTAGTTCCGCCGGTCCGAGCTGCTGCGGACTCTGTTCACCAGCCCGCGCCCCTGGAGCGAGTCGATCAGCGGGACCACCCGGCTGGGAACGATGCCCAGCTTTTCCGCCACCGACCGCTGGCTCAACCCGGGCGAGCGGGCCAGCAGGCGGATAACGCCCGCGTCGCTTGGCGTGAGGCCGATTTCACGGGTGCGCTCGGCAAACCGGGACGATGCCACGGCGCCGAGCTGGGACAGGAGGAAAGCTGTCCGCTTCGACTGGCCCTGGGTGGCTGGATTCATGGCTCCAGAATACATCCTTGACAGAATAATTCTGTAGGTGAACCATTTTGTAGTCAGGCAATTCCCAGACAGCCACGGCCCTAGTGGAAGGGTGCAGCCATGACCGATAGTGCAGTTTCAAATGGACGCAGCGGAGCCCGCTCCGGCGGCCCGCATCCCGGCGTTCTTGCCATCGTGAGCCTGGGAATCTTCCTGGCCAGCCTGGCTGCAACAGCCGTGATCACCGGCGGCCAATGGTTCGTTTCCCTGTTCGCGCCTGCCGCTGATGTCACCGGGCTCCTCCGGCAACACGGCCTGGCCGCGGAGCTGGCCGGCATGCTGCAGTTCGGTTCGGCCGTGCCCCTGGGGATCCTTGCCGCCACTGTTTACGCCCGGCAGCTTCGGCTCGGGGTGCGGGTCCCCGGACCGGCCATTGGCTTCTTCGGCGGCATCAGCGCGGCGGTGTTCCTTATGCTCTCCGGCCTGGTCTCGTGGCTGCTGGGCCGGCCCGAGGTCACCGCGGACACGGCCCTTGCACAGGCGCTCGCTTTCCTCGCTTATCTCACGGGAGGCGTGGGCTTCGTTGTGGGGCTTGGCCTGCTGGTGGCCGGCATCGCCGTCCCGTCACTCATCCTTGGTTTCATACCGCGGTGGCTTGCCTGGGCCGGCCTGGTCATCGCGGCACTGTCCGAGCTGAGCTTCCTCTCGATGGTCCTCGAGCCGTTCCAGTTCCTCCTCCCGGTCGGGCGCTTCGGTGGACTCATCTGGCTGATTGCCGCCGGGTTCCTGCTGCCCAACCGGCGCGCGGCAGCCAACCAGGAACGGCGCACCCAGTGGACAGCACGGCAATGACGACGGCGGGGCACGCCATGGCGGGACAGGACAGGCCAATGACCGGCAAGGTCGCGCTGGTCACCGGGGCGAGCAGGGGCATCGGCGCCGCGATTGCTGCCGTATTTGCCGACGCCGGCGCGCAGGTGGTGCTGGCTGCCCGGGACGGCGACGGCCTGGCCAGGCAGGCGGAGGCCATTCGCCGGTCCGGGGGCAACGCGTTGCCACTGCCTGTGGATGTGGCCAGTGAGGACTCGGTGGGAGCACTCCTGGCCGAGGTCCAGCACCGGTTCGGGCGGCTGGACGCGGCCGTCAACAATGCGGCAGGCGGCGGGCGGCCACCAGCTCCGCTCGTCGACTGGACCAGCGCCGAGTTCGACAGTGCCATCGCCGTCAGCCTGCGCGGGGTGTTCCTTTGCCTGAAGTACCAAATCGAACTGATGCTGGCAGGCGGGGACGGCGGGGCGATCGTGAACATGTCCTCCACGGCCGGCGAACAGGGCGTGGCCGGGCTGAGCGGATACGTTGCCAGCAAATTCGGCGTGGGAGGCCTGACCCGGGTGGCGGCCCTTGATTACGCCGCCCGGGGTATCCGGGTCAACGCGATCGCACCCGGGCCCATCCTCACGGACCGCCTCGCGGCAGCGGGGGATGCCGCGCAGGACCGGGTGGCCGCGTCAGTGCCGGTGGGCCGCATCGGCACCACCGCGGACGTTGCCGCCGCAGCATTGTGGCTGTGTTCCGAGCAGTCCAGCTTTGTCACCGGTACGGTGCTGGCCGTCGACGGCGGCCGGCTCGCGGGGACTCCAGCGTTCAACACAAGGACCTAGGATGCTTTGTCTTTCTCCATGCAGTGGATGCCGCGTGTAATCCAGCGCTCCTGTCGCCGTGGCACTGGCAGCAGGAAGTGTAAGGGCACCATCCGGCAATTGCATTCCGGCATCCCCAGACCCCTCACGCCGATAGGGGAGGGCAAACGCTGTTGACGAGGGGACCAGCTGAACCAGAGAACTACCCGGTGGTCCCGTTGATGTCCATCTTCCTGGACGTGGCTGGACTAAGTCATCACTTGGGAACGGATGTAGGCGGCAGCGACGCGCAGAATCTCCTCACCCGCCACGATCCCGGAGGTTGACGTCACACAGAGGTTTGCAAGATGGAAAGCTGCTTCGTCTAGCTCGCCATGGGCAGGGCGGATTGCTGCGTCAGCCAGCTGCAGAATACCGGCGTCCAGCTTAGAGTCGCCGGCTGCCACTAGCACGTCCACAGGGTGACGGCGACGGATCTCAGCGAGAGCTGCCTCCTTGCTGACGGGTGATGGTACGCAGTACAACTTTCTACCCTGCATGGATGTCTTCCATCCCCGTTCGTGACACCATGCACTTAGTTCTTCGAGATAACCGACCGACAATTCATTACGTTCGACGATGCAGTATACAAACGTGTTTTCAGCTACCCGGCCGCGGAGAACTGCTGCTGGCTTGGTCGGGCCCAGGAGATGGTCATATACCTCCTCCAAGGGTGCGCAATTATCAGCGACAGCGCCCTGTATGAGGTAAGTCCACCCCGCATCCGGTACTCCGTCGTGTAACAGGACTGCCCCGTTCGTAGTCACCGCATAGCCTCTGTTACGGCCAGGGATATTCACTCGACGGAATTGCTGCACTGTTCGCGTGGTGACGGGAACGAAGATCGCGCCGTGCACAAGGCGTTCCAGGACATTCCACGCTGTGCGCGTCATGAACGATATAGGTGCTCCCTCATATACCTCGGCAACAACCAGTGCAGGCGCAGCGTTGTCAGAACACCGCAGTGCCATGGAATTGGCCGAGTAGATAAGCGTCTGGTCAAGGTCGCACGCCACCATCACCGAATAGTTTTCGGTCGGGCGGATGGCGGGGAATTCCAGCCCTGCAGACAGAGTAGTCACGATACCGCTGACTTCTGCTCGATTTCGGGCATGGACCGAGTACCGGGTAACGGATGGATCAGGCCGACACATGTGTATGGAAGGTCATCCACGTAGACCACCTCTACGTCCCGGAGCCTTGCCAGCAGAAGCACGTGCTGCACGTCTTCCCTAGACGTGGATCTCACCAGGATCTTCCAAGGTACCCGGCGCAGGAGTACCCGAGTAGTTTCGCCAACCCCGGGCTTCACCAAGTTTGTGTTGTTGATTCCGAAGTCCTTGCTGATCCTCTCGACAGCGGCCCACCCTGACCAGTCTGAGGCTCTGTTCCCGACGGCCTCCGCTGTGTTGGCTTCCGTCGATGTGATGACGTTGTCCTGGACGTCAGCGAAGCGTTCGGACACGGCGTTGACGAAGGCCTCGGAAACGTCCCTGGGCGCCAGTTCCCGGTAATACTTTGCCCCATGAAAATCGTTGGGGAAGATGAGGTCCCGGTTGAAGACTGTGCGTGACACCAGTCCGGATACGGTTGAGTTCAGGCAGGCAGACGGAATCAGGAAATCGTCTCTAGTGCCGAATATTTCCGAGCAATGCCCAGGATCAGCAAGCACGGCAAGTTCAGGACTGAACTGTGCTCCGTCGGTGCGCGCGAAGTCGGCCACCGCGGCCTCAAGTTCACGTGCGATGGCGCCTTTGCCGGTCCATCCATCCACGAACATGATCTGTTCCGGCGCGTAGTGGCTGGCGAGGTAGCTCAGCGCTGTCTGGTCAAGCCCAATGCCCCGCACGATGCTGGCCGTGTAATGGGGGAGATCGACGCCGTGGACCTGCGTGGCCCACCGCTTCATCAGGATTCCAGCCGGCGTCCCCGCGCGGGCCAGGGAGACAAGGACGGGAGCGCCCGCCCTGACTGCCAGCACCTGTTCGGTGACACGTCCGACAGCAAATGCCACCCGCGAAGCTGACCTTGACAGAGCGGCTTTATATAGTTCCTCATACTCGCTTGAGGGCACATATTCCTGGGGAAGGGACTCCGCATAATTGGCCCGGCCTGACTGGATGGCGGCCTCCCTCACAGCTGTGGGAGCCTCCAGTTCCGCGAAGCTCAGGTCCTTGATCAACCACCGCACTTCGCTGGCTGCGTAGGAGCCAAAGGAGGGCCCCTGGCCGAACTCGGGGAACGGCCGCTCCGCTGGAAGCAAAACAACCTGCACGCTGGCCCCCGTCGTCGAAACGGCCTCTGCAATGCATCCAGGTCCCGTCAATGCGGCTGTTTGTGTTCCCGGTTCCGCCAAGATCACCACCCGGTCAAACCGCTGGCCGGCGTGGTTGAAGTTATAGGCATACCGTCGGCCGGGACCGTCCGTGGTTGCATCGTGGCTGTTGAAGGTCACGGCCGAACGAACCGGATATCCTTCACGGTCAATCACGGTAATGGGGGAGCGGGTGCTGGTGGAGTATCTGACCGATACCCCAGGTAGCCGTTGCTGCAGAGCGGACGCGATGGCCAACGGCAGCGCCATAAATTCCTCGGTGGCCAGGATCAGCAGCCGGCCTGTCGCCGGCACCACGGTGGCCATTTTCTCGGCAACGCGGTCAGCGGCACTGCAGACCGTGGCGCCGGCGCTGTTCCCGAACCGGGCACTTCGGATCGGTTCCACGCTGCGGGTGAGGTCCAGCACGGACACATGGCCACATTTCGGTGCGGGGACCGGCTCGTTGGCGAAGCGGCTCACAAACGAGGCTGCCTTGGCGGGCAGGTCGCCGGGCACAGCGATGTCGCCGTTGGCAAGACTCACTACGGTGATTCGGCAGTCCAGCTTGAAGGCCAGTTCGTCCAGCCGGTTCCGGTCCTCGGCCGGCCGCAGGTCAATCAGGGAAGCAACAATGTATTGCCGGTGTGGGGCCGTGGCGTGGAGAGCGGTGATGGTGTTGACAACAGTTGCGCCGGTGCTCAGCTCATCGTCCACCAGCACAATCGTGCCGGTACCACTGAGTGCCGAATGCCGGGTGGGGAGTAACTGGTGGGATGTTGCATGAGAGTGCGATTCTTCGAAGGCCGCGTAGGGGCGAACTGCATCCGTGCCGGCGGCCACATGGCGGGTGGAATGAATGTAGTAGGACCCTAGTGAATCGGCCACCAGCTGGCCCAGGCCTGTCGCGGTCTCGGCATAGCCGATGGTGGCCACGTCAGGACATGCTGGCTGGACGTGCAGGTCTCGGCACAGGTCAGCGATTGCGACTGCCCGGTCAGCCTCTGCAATTGGGTTCCCCGCCAGTAGATCCTCTAACCGGGACGCCGCGTCTGCGATGCGGCTGTCGGTGTCGGAGAGTGGGCTGAGAGCATGACGCACCTGCAGGCCCAACAACAGACCCGCCGCCACCGCGATTCCGGGCTCGGTAGGCACATGTTTTGCCAAGATCCGCGAGACCAGCAGGTGGGCCCGCTTGGGGTTCCGCCGCAGGGCCAAGTCCACCAGGGCCGTGACCGGCAAGAGGCCGGGACGGGAGCTGGGCGAGACCGCGAATCCCCATTCAGCGAAGCTCGCTTCGTGCTCCGTAAGTGTGGATTTGGCGACTGTCATTTCATACTCGCTTCCAGGAGCTCTGCAAAACTGATCCCGTGGTTTGCCACCCCGAAGGCCCTGGCCCGCAGCAGGGTTCGTTCAGCCCAAGATCGGTGGGGCTTGTGCTCGTTCATCTTGTTTCCATAAGAGGAGGCCTGCACCCCGCCGGAAAGTCCGGCCGCGATGTCAGTTGCGTCCAGGTACTCCTCGTGGCTGACAACGGACATCGAATGCACCACAGGGACGTGGCTTGGGTGAATGACGGTTTTCCCCAGCAGGCCATTTGCCTGGTCGAGCTCGATTTCGCGGATCAGCCCATCGAGGTTCTCCAACAGCAGACGCTGGCGGAGTGCCTCCTCGTTGACATTGCTGAACGGCGTCACCCGCAGAAGGGGGCGCAGGACGCGCTCTTTGTTGGAGAAGTGCTCCCACACGGGGCCAGTTATGACCCAACTGCTGCCTGTCCGGCCGAAAACATTCACGACGTCGCCAATCACGTTGGCTACCACATTGACGTCGTAGATGGTCAGGTCTCGTGACCTTCGAAGCCCGAATGCGCCGGACATGTCTGTGGCTCCAACGCGGATGCACAGAACCAGGTCGCGGTTGGTGGTGATCACGGTCAGTGCGCTGTGGAGGGCAGCCGTTCTTGTCTCGAGATGAGTGGTGACGGGGTCCTCGATGATGGGCATGGCCAGGAGCGGCGGCAGTTTTCGCGTAGGTTCCGTTCGACCGGCCTCATGGTTAAGCTGGCGCAGAGCCTCAAAAAAGGCGAGTCCCTGGCCCGTTTCGTTCTCAAATTTGGGCAGGACGAAGCCCGCCAGGACGTCGAGCGTGGACCCTGCGCGCCGCCCGATATTGAGCAGTTGTTCGGGGGTCCGGCACCTGATGAACAGGAGCGGGAGCACCGCACCAGATGGCTGGGCGGCAAGTTCAGCAAGCGCGTCAAGGAGATTTGCTTCGGCTTCTGCTACGTCGTCGTCCGCCACGGAGTCCTCTAAGCAGAGGACGAAGCTGATGCAGCCGCGTTCCGTCTGTTTGAGCACAGCCTTCGCCAGACTCGGTCGGTTCGCAGGCGCGTAGAGGGTCGCGCCGAGGGCGACGGCGAGCAGGTTTGGGTGGGAGGTTCGAAATAGTTCTTCGGGAGGTAGGAGGAAGAGCCGCTCGCGTTCCGACTGGCTCAAATATCTGAAGTGTCTCATGTGTTCCCCAAATGGGTCGCTGACCAGACGCTAGCGGCGACCAGTATGCATGTGCGACGGAGTGGTCATGGTGAAACCGAAGGCAGCCCAGATGGTCTGGTCGTTTGCGGCCTCGACGTACTCCGCACGAAGTTCAAGGAGGCTGTCGATGCGGGAGATATAAAGGACAGCACTCTTGCCGTCCGCGGTATTGGGTGAGACGGCCAGCGCGGCCTCCCCAAATATGCTGACAACCAGTGGCACGTCCTGCGCGATGAAGATCGCGCGCCGAAACCGTTTGACGTGTCGGAGAGTGATGGCAGCGGACCCCTCGTGGAATGCTACCAGTTTTCGGTTTCCGGCGGTCGGGCAGGCAACCCCGGCTGTCTCTCCGTGGACGCTTTCAGCACCGGTCACCTGGTCGACATCCTCCCAGGCTGTGGACCGCGCGCCGTGTACCAGTAGCGTACCTATGCTGGACTGCCGTGCATTGAGCCGCACAATTGGCGCATCTTCCGCCATCTGGCGAGTGTCCGTGAATCCCGGTGCGCTGAAAAGCCAGGCGGATTCAAGGACCGGCGCAAGCGGGGTGGGACCCGTACTCTCGTGGGCGGAAGGCCCTCCGGTGCCAGAACCGACGGTGCCCGCCCGGGGGCGGTCCAAGCTGAGCCCGGAAGACGGCGCAGGGCGCAATGTTTCGTCTGTGCGTGTCGCGGGGATGCGGTGGGGGCTAGGCCCGGCGGCCACGGAGTCGGGCCGGCGGCGGCGGGACAGGTAGGTGATGTCTGGGCGCGGGCGTCGCGCGGAGTGATGCATGTCAGAGCGCCAGCTTGTAGTCGGTGGCCACACCGGTAAGCCCGTTCTGGTAGCCCTGGCCGATGGCCCGGAACTTCCAGCCGCCGCTGTGCCGGTAGAGTTCCCCGAACAGCATGGCTTTGACCTGCATTTGGTTTCCGGACGGGATATCGAAGCGCAAGAGTTCACGATTGTTCTCGTCAGCCACCCGCACGTAGGCGTTCTTGACGGCGCTGAAATTCCCCGGCCCGCGCAGATCTGGGTCGACGTAGACAACGAAGGCAATTTTCCGCACGTCCTCTGGCACCGAGGCCAGGTCGACATCGATTTGCTCCTGGTCGTCAGTCCCGACGAATTCCATGCTGCCCTCGGGGGTCGTCAGCTGGTTGAAGAACACCAGATGGTCGTCGGAGAGGGCCAGCCCGTCCTGGCCGCACATTATGGCCATTGGAACAAGCTCGGCCTGGGGTCCGAGGCTTTGGGTAATGGTCCAGCCGAAGGCGACGAGAACTTTGCGGAGGCCGGGATTCTCGGCCGTCAGGGCAGCGTTGCTGCCCGGGATCATTGAAGCCACTAGCTTCCTTCCAGGTGAAGACTGCCAAGATCGAACTTGTCCTGGAGAAACCGGCCGTGGATCGCCAGTTCGGTGGCGGCCCCACTGCGCACCTGCTGGTTAAGGTTTTGGACAGTGGAATGCAGAGTTGCGAGCTGCGCCAGCAGGGTGGCCGTTTCGTGGGAACCATGCACGCGGACCGATTTGGGCAGCATCAGGTAGGTCCTCAGAGAAGTGGGAAGGTAATCGCAGATGATCGCCCCGGCGAGGACCACCTGCTCGGTGGCGGCGCCGGTCTGTTGCATATGGACCACCAAGGTCGCGAGAAGGTCGTCTATTTGCCGGAACTGCGAGTAGACCCCAGTGGGCACTTCGCCTCCGGCCCGTCGAGTTTCGCTGCGGAGGGCGTCCAGCGCCGCCCCACTGGCACCAAGATCCACGGTGTTCTGGTCGAGCACGGGCGCTGTTCCCTGTTCGGCGTCGGAGCTGCGGGCAGCAGCGGCGCTGAACAGGGACCCAAGGAACTTACCGACCATGCCGCGATCGGGCCAGTCGTTGTGCCTGCACTAGTTGCCTTCTTGTTGACGGACGCGCTCTAGGTAAGGCCTGGCCCGCTCCAGACCCGTCTCGAGGGCATGCACGGTGCCTTCCATGCTCTTGTTGGCTTGGGACCGGAAGGTGTCGATGGCGTCAATGGTCTGGAAGACGTTGTCGAAGGCCCTCTGCAGTGTTTCAACGCTGACCCCGGAACTCGCAGCCTGCTGGTGGATCCTTGCCGTCTGGTCCTTGAGCATCTCGGACGTCTTGAGGATCATGTTGTTCGTCGTCGTGTTGATGGCGTCGATCTGGTCCAGCACCATCTTCTGGTTGGCAAGGGCCTGGGCCACAATCACGGCGGTACGCAGCGCCGAGATTGTCGTAGTGCGGGCCCGCTCGACGCCCTTGATCAGTTCGGTGTTGTTTTTGCGGATCATGTCGATTGCCAGGTAACCCTGTACCGAGACGGCCAACTGGGTCAGGATGTCCTGGTGCCGCTGGCGGATCGGATAAAGCACGTCCGAGTCGAGCTTGCCGGCCTCCTCGATCTGGCCCTGCATCTTCATCTCGTCGATTCGGCTTGCAGTTGCGGTGTCCAGCGCCTTGGCGAACACCGCATATTCGCTCAGTCCCTGCATGGTCTCCCACAGCCGGGTCTTTTCCTCCGCGAGCGAGGCATTGTCCTTGAGTAAGGCGTCTTGGCCTGCCATCAGGGACTTTATGATCTTGTCCAGCTGGGTCTGGGCGCTCTCGTAGCGTTGGAAATACTTCGCGAGCTTGTTACCGCCCGGGATAATGCCCAAGATCTTCCTGCCCACGCCCAAATCAGCATTGTTCGGCGTCAGGTCCTCCACTGTCGAGCGGAGCTCACCCAGTGTTGAGGCAACCTGCACTTGAGCGTTGTTGCCGGACTTCTTCGCCCCGGCCAACGATGTGGATGACCGCTCCAGCAGCCGGCTGGAGGTGTTGGCGGAGGCCACAAGTTGCTGGCCGCCAAGCCGGTTGATGCCATCGATCTTGCTGGAGTACTCGGGGCTGAACGGGCTCATTGCCGCCACCTCGCTGACGAAGGCGCGAGCCTGGGCATTGATCTCCTGCTGGCGTTCGGCCGGCACCGGGACCATGCCGGGGGCATCGTCGACCTTGACGATGTCGACGGTTTCCGGTGCGTTCAGTACCAGCGGCGTCGATGCGGCGGCCTCCGGCGGTGTCAGTTGCATACTCATGGTCCGTCTCTCTTTCTGTGGGGTACTTATCCGAGCTGTATGCCGAAGTCGCCGGCGACTCCGGCGAGCCCGGTCGCGTAGCCTTGGCCGACGGCCTTGAACTTCCATTCGCCGTTGTGCCGGTACAACTCCGAGAAGATCATGCAGGTCTCGGGGGCCGCGTCTTCGCTGAGGTCGTAGCGGACTATTTCGGTGTCGTTGTCCTGGTTGACAATCCGGCAGTAGGCGGCGCGGACCTGGCCGAAGTTCTGGCGTCGCTCATCCGCCTGGTCGATGGAAACGACGAAGACAATTCGTGAGACGTCTGCGGCCAGGGTAGAAAGGTCGACAGCGATGATCTCATCATCGCCATCACCAACACCCGAGCGGTTGTCACCTTGGTGGACGACCGTTCCGTCCGGCGTGGACGGCTGGTTATAGAAGATGAAGTCCGCCGAGGAGCGGACCTTTCCGTCTTCGCCCAGCAGCAGCGCCGAGGCGTCGAGGTCGAAGGCGTCTCCGGTGGTGGTGCGGGGATCCCAGCCGAGTCCGACGTGTACTTTCGTCAGTCCGGGGGCCGACTTTGTCAGCGACAGATTAGCGCCCTTGGTCAGGGTAAGTCCGGCCATGCTCCTGCTCCTTCAAATGGGTGGGTGGTGGCAGCGCCGCCGCAGCCAGTGGTTGCGGCGACAGCACTGCTTAGTCGAGGATGATGCCGAAGTCGGTGGCGATTCCGTGGAGGCCTGTGGCGTAGCCCTGACCTACGGCACGAAACTTCCAGTCACCGTTGTGCCGATAGATTTCGGCGAAGATCATGCAGGTCTCGGAGGCAGCGTCCTCGGTAAGGTCGTAACGCACAATTTCGGTGTTGGTGTCCTCGTTGACGACACGGCAGAAGGCATCCCGTACTTGGCCGAAGTTCTGACCGCGGGCGTCGGCTTGGTCGATAGAAACGACCAGCACAATTTTGTCGATCTCCGCAGATACCGAGTCAAGGTCGATGAGGACCTGTTCGTCATCGCCCTCGCCCTCACCGGTACGGTTGTCGCCCTGGTGGACGATGGCGCCGTCCTTGGAGGCGAGCTGGTTGTAGAAGATGAAGTCGTCATTGGAACGGACTTTCCCGGCTGCGGTAAGCAGCAGGGCGGAGGCGTCCAAATCGAACTGTTGTCCCGCCGTCGTACGGGGATCCCAGCCTAGGCCGATCATGGCCTTGCGGAGGCCGGGGTCTGCTTTGCTGAGGGAGAGGTTGCTTCCCTTGCTGAGGGTGAGGCTTGCCAATGTGACTCCTTAGGGGGCGGTCTTAGAGGGTGGAAATTGCGGGCTGGACTACGTCATGCGCAGTTTTGCCGTTCGCGGGGGCGCCGATGGCCTGGAAGCTCCAGCCGCCGATGTCCCGGGAGAGCTTCGCCATGATCATGGCCGTGTATCGACCGGATTCGGTCAGCTGGTACTTGGCCACTTCCGGGGCGCCAGCCACAGACTCATCGATGACCCGGCAGAACGCGTTCTCCACCATGTCGAAGGTCTGCTGGCTGTAGCTAGTGATGACGAAAACAATGTGCGCCACACCGGGGGATACGGCACCAAGATCAACGGTGATGGATTCGTCATCGCCTTCGCCTTCGCCGGTGAGGTTGTCGCCGGTGTGCTTGATGGAACCGTCTTTGCTTTTCAGGTTGTTGAAGAAAACCAAGTCCAGTGGCTGCTTGTTTGCGTCGAACAGAATGGCCGAAGCGTCCAGGTCGATCTCGACGGTCTTGGTGCTACCGAAGAAGCCCCGCTTAGCGGGAACAGCGGAGTCCCAGCCGAGTCCCAGCCTAATTTTTGTGAGCGACTCACCGTTCTGCTTGGTCAGCGACAGTGACTGACCCTTCGTAAGACTTAACCCCATCGTCATGCTCCTGTTCTGTGTTTACTTGGAAACTTTTGTAAGTTCGGCGGCCTCGGTTGCTTCCGCGAGCTTGGCCGTCTTCTTGTTGCGCATGGTGGATCCGATGAAAGCAGCAACGATAAAGACGACTCCGATAAGTCCTGTGATGACTTCGTTGATGGAAATCGAGATGGTCATGAGCAGGATGACGGCGAGGGCGCCGATAGCCCAGTGCGCGCCGTGGTCGAGGTATTCAAACTCGTCCAGGGTCCCATGCCGGACGAGGTATACGGTCAAGGACCGCACGAACATCGCGCCGATGAGGCCTAGGCCCAAGGCGATGATGATGGGGTCCGCCGTGATCGCAAAGGCGCCAATGACCCCGTCGAACGAGAAGGACGCGTCGATGACCTCAAGGTAGAGGAAGAGCATAAAGGCGGCCTTACCAGCCAGCTTGGCCGGCGCACTGGGGCCGACGTGCACGGTGGCGGCGGCGTCGTCGAAGTCGACGTCGCCATCGTTGTCCACATCGAAGAGGTTGCCGAGGCCGTTGACGAGGAGGTAGGTGATGATGCCGAGAAGTCCGGCCAGCAATACGATGCCCTGGTGCTCCCCGGAGAGGCTGCCGGCAAGGACGAGTGCGACAAGTCCAACCACCAAGGACGCGCCGTCGAGCTTTCCGATTCTGGCCATAGGAATCTCAAGGAATTTGATCCACTTGATGTCCCTGTCCTCGAACATGAAGTCGAGGAAAAGCATCAGCAGGAACAGGCCGCCGAACGCAGCGATTTGTGGGTGCGCTTCGTGCAGCAGGTATCCGTAGGTTCCTGGCGTGTGGGGATCACCCTTTTGCAGGGCCAAGTTGATGGCCTCAGCGGGGTTGAGCTTGGCGGTCACGCCCACGATCAGGAGGGGAAACAGGACGCGCATGCCGAAAACGGCGATGACGACACCGACGGACAGGAACATCTTCTGCCAGAAAGCGTTCATGCGCTCGAGGATGCGGGCGTTCACCACCGCATTATCGAAGCTGAGGCTAATTTCAAGGACGCCGAGAATCAGACACAAAATGAGGGCTTGCGGCCCCCCGTACAGGAATGCAATAACCAAGGCAGCAGCGGTGATCCCAAAAGACCAACCGAAAGTTTTTAGGAACACTTTGTATCCAACTCCTGTAAAGCGGGCTTGGCCGATTGTCAACGGCCTCACCACGGCGTGCTAGCAGGAGTAAGTCTCCCCCTGACTTGTCCGATAATCCTAGCCCGTCGCTCCTCGGTTTAGGGCAGCTGGTAAAGACGTTGGATTAGGCCTTCGGAAAAACTAACAGCATCTTGACCAAATCCTGAGGATCGGATCATTGACTGATACCAGTACCAGGACGGGTGGCGCTGATGCTGTCGGCCGCCAAAGTCCTGAACACTCGCGGCGGATGTCATCTAGCGTGCGCGTCCGATAGCAAAGCCGGCCAAAGTCGGCCAGCCGAGGTGTCGGAACCAACGACGGGGTGGTTTCGTCGTAAATACTCAACGAATAGGATTGCTAATGGTACTTTCCCTTGAAAAAATCGGCCTGGAAGCGCCAGGTCTTCTGTCACTGGCCAAGACTGCATCCGCGGCCGTCAATCTGTCCGGACTCAACGGGCAGAAAGCCAAAGTTGCGGTCGCCTTGGACTTCTCCGGCTCCATGTCTGCGGCATACAAATCGGGCTCTATGCAACGGTTGGTCGAAAAGACGTTGGCTCTGGCCACCCAATTCGACGACGATGGGGCTATCGACTTCTTCGTTTTTGACTCCTCCGCCGCATACTTGGGTGAAATCAGCATCGCCGACTTTCCCGGATCCGTGGATCGTTTGACCAAAGGACGGCGGATGGGCAGTACAAACTACGCCGATGCATTCCTATCCATCCGGGAACACTTTGGGTTTGCTCCTCCGGTTATGCCCAAGAAGGGCCTCTTCGGACTGGGCAAGGCAAAAATCAGCCCAACACTGCCCGCTACGGCTGCGCCCTCAGAAATGCCCGTGTACGTACTGTTTCTTACGGACGGTGCACCAGATAGCAAGAACGCGGCCCTTCAAGCGCTGGCGGAAGTTTCGACGGCACCCATTTTTTGGAAATTTCTCTCTATTGGCCGTGAGCCCATAGCGTTCCTTGAGCAGCTGGACACAATCACCCAGCGCTTTGTGGACAACGCCAACTACGAGCCGGTTGGCGACGTTGACGGTATCAACGACGCACTGCTGTTCGAGAAGATGCTGAAGGAATTCCCGGACTGGCTCAGCGAAGTCAGAAACAGGGGACTCATCCAATAGCAGGCCGTTCAGCCTACTTGCCATTTTCCGCTGCGATCGCTCTGCTGGCGCAGTGCCACCGGATCCGGTGACTTATTGCACGGTCAGTAACACTTGGCAAATGGGTCGGTGGTCAGCCACCTGTCGGGGTTTCAATTCGTAGAGCACGAGATCACGTCTTATGCTGATCGAGCCAACCGCGAAGTGCGCGGTGGGAGTCTGATGGTGCCGAGCCTCCATGAGACCCAAGGCACTTCCGCAAGAGGTTGGGGGCCGGATGTCAGACGACATCAAGTACGAATACAAATCTGTTCAGGCCGTGCGCGGTTTGGAGAGCCGCTCTATCGGCAAGGAGCAGAGAGAAGGCAACTGGGAACTTGTCGACCAGACCCAAGGGACGCTCCGGACCACACTGAAATTCCGGCGTGTGAAGCCAGAGACATCTTTGTCAAAGGCGTGGGAAGTCTTCCGGGGACTTGCGCCGGCCAAGCAGCGGGCTGTCGTGGCCGGTATGACCATCCTCCTGCTACTAGCTGCTGTAGGCATTGGTACCTCCGCAGCACGGGAAAAAGGCGGCACTGCGTCGTCGGAATCGGTGGCTCTGAGTGAGACGCCACTCCCGTCGCCTACTCCAGCGGTGGCTGAAGAAACCGGCCAGGCCTCCGGACCGTCGCCTGCTCCAACGGTGGCTGAAGAAGCCGACCAAGTCATCACCCCCGAGAACAACGAAGAATTCGCTGCACTCCTGGCGACCACCGACACCTGCGGTCCCTCGGTGGCGGACTTCGCGACCAAGTACCACGGCCGGAAAATTGGGTTCGACGGCTCGATAACGAACCTGCAGCAATATGAGAAGTACAAGACTCGATATGACATCCTTCTTGGTCCCGGAGACGCGGGGCCAAAGACCACAGCTGGCCCCAACTTCAAGTACGCAAACGTGAACACGTTCGACCTCAAATTCAGTGGCAGCAACGTTCCGTCCTCCGTGTCTGAAGGCGATACATACCGCTTTATCGCTGAAGTTGGCGACTACAAGCCCAACCAAGGCTGCTTGTTCTTCCTGACCCCGGTGTCCACCACGGTTCGGTAGCGCCACCCGCCTCACCACGACCCATAACGGCGTTTAAGACCTTGGTGGCCGCTGGCCGCGAGCAAGGGCTGGCAGAGCACGGGCGCTTAGGCGGCGTCACTAGCTTCGAGCCACTCCGGGAACGTCTGGCGTCCGACGGCGGAACCCGGCGCAGGGATCAGCGCGCCGTTGCGCATTGCCCTGCCCATGGGGCCGGGAAGGTGCAGTGGAACGATCAGTTTCTTCTGCTGCGTCCTGGCCAGATAGGCCGCGACCAGGTCTTTCAGCTGTTCGGCCCGCGGACCGCCGAGGTCCGGGATGCGTCCCTGCGGGCCAGCCTCAGCTGCGTCCACCAGCGCCGCGGCCACGTCTTTCGCCGCCACCGGCTGGGTGGACATCGTGGGAACCAGGACCAGCGGGCCCACGGAGGCGGCCTTGATGGACATCGGCACGAACTCGTGGAACTGGGTGGACCGGAGCAGAGTCCAGGGAACGCCGCCGTGTTTGACTTCGTCCTCCTGCACCAACTTGCCGGCGTACAGTCCTGAATTGGCTTTGTCGATGCCTACGATGGACAACGCTACGTGGTGCTTTGCGCCGGCTTTCTTCCCGGCCGCCAGCAGGTTCTGCGTGGCGTTGTTGAAGTAATCCACGGCCTTCTTTGTGGACAAGGTCTGGATGCCGGCGACGTCGATGACCGTTTCGACATTCTGGAGTGCCTGCTCAAGGCCGCGCCCGCTGAGTAGGTCCACCCCTTCGGTTCGGCTGAGACTGACCACGTGGTGCCCACGCTCCCTGGCGATGACCACAACGTGGCGGCCAACGGTACCAGTTCCCCCTGCAACGGCAATCCTCATGGAAGAAATCCTATGCCGGTTCCTCAACAAAAACGGCTGCGCGCCTTACGTTCCCGAGGGGTTCTACCCCGTCACCGCCGCCTTTGCTGCACGGGTCGCGTTCATCCACTCGCTCAGCCATGGAGCCCGGACGCTGGACGTGATGCGGCAGTCGGCAACGAAGGTGCCCTTGGCGCCGGCGTCGATCCAGTCCTGCAGCGCGGACAGGTCACCAGGCGAGCGGATGACAGCTGACTCAGCTCCCAACGCCCGTGCGACACCGCTGAAGTCCACCTCGGGGATCAGCATTGGCTTCTCGGTCAGCCCCTGTGACCCGTACTGGTGGATCTCGGCGCCGTAAGCAGCATCGTTGTAGATCACCACAATCGCGCTGCCAGCCGCGCCGATCAGGGATTCGAGGTCGGACAGGCCCATCAGGAAACCGCCGTCGCCTGAGGCCAGCACCAAGGTCCGGCCGTCCTCCAGCGCGCGGGCTGCCCCGACGGCGCTCGCCAGCCCCAGCCCGATGGACTGGAACGCCGTTCCCACCATCACCAGGTCCTGCGGCCGCGGGATGTTCCAGTACATTGGCGCCCACCCGATGAAATGGCCGCCGTCCTGCACCACCGTCCGGCGCTCCGGCAGCACGGCCTCCAGAGCGGCAGCCAGGGCCCGCGGGTCCAGTCGACCGTCCACAGTCTCAGCGGATCCAACAGCATGCCCCGGCCCAGCAACCAGGCGCATGGAAGCTTCCTCGCGCCAAGCAACAGCCGCAGCCCCTCCTGCAACCAAAGACAGCAGGCGTGAAGCAGCAGCCTTCACGTCTGCCTGAACAAACAGGTCCACCCGCGGATGCGTCGTCTCCACAGCGGTGTCGATCTGGATAACTGTGGCACCGGGGCCGAGCAGGTGCCCGAACCGCATGGTGAACGGGCTCAGGCTCGCCCCGGCCACCAGGACCACGTCGGCCTCGCCCATGAGCCCGGCCGCGGTGTCGGTGCCGAAACCGCCGGCCACGCCCAGGTACCCCTCGCCATTGAGGAGGTTGAGCGCCAGGGCGGTTCCGGCGGTCAGTGCGCCGATCCGGTCGGCGAGTTCGCGGAGCTCCGGGCCGGCTCCGGCGAGATGCGCACCCCGGCCTGCCAGGATCAACGGCCGCCTGGCCCCGGCGAGCAGGCGGGCCACCCGCCCCAGGTCCGTGCCGCCGTCGTCCGTCACTTCCAAAGCGGCCGGCTCCGGAAGGTTCTCGTCGTCCGCCTCGAGTGCCGCAAGATCGTACGGGATGGCAAGCACGACGGCGGTGCGCCGGGTGAGCGCGTACTCCACCGCCTGGCGAGTGATGGCGCCCGCGGCGTCGCGGGTGACGGTGAAGGTGGCCGCGCTGAGGCCGGCGGCGATGGCGGCCTGGTCCACGTCCTGCGGCCGGGCGCCGGTGGTGGGGGCGTCGCCGGTGACCAGCACGACGGGGATCTGGGCCTGGACGGCTTCGGCCAGGGCGGTGAGCGCGTTGGTGTAGCCGGGGCCGTAGGTGGTGGTGCCCGCGGCGAGCCGTCCCGAGGCCCGGTAGTAGGCGTCGGCCGCGGCGACGGCGGCGCCCTCGTGCCGGACCGGGGTGAAGCGCAGGCCCTGCTGTTCCGCGGCGTCCAGGAAGTAGACGTTGCCGTTGCCCATGACGCCGAAGACGTCGCTGACATAGCTGCTGAGAACCTGCGCCACGCGGCCGGAGACAGTAAGTGAAGTCATGCAGGAATCCTGCGGCCCGGTGTAGAGATCGGCAACACACGGAAATGCGGCTGGGACTTTTGGCAGGGGAGAAGCAGTGAAGCTGCCAAAACGCCCACTTGTGGCGCGCATCACCCTGCGTTAGCTGGAAGCAGTGGATTCCTGCTCGGACAGCCGGGCCAGGAGCCCGTCGTAGCGGGGCGGCATGAGTTCCAGGATGGAGATGGCCGTGCTGGTCCGCTGGATCCCGTCGATCTCCAGGATCTGGTTGGTGATGCGGTAGAGGTCGCTGGTGCCGCGGGCCACCACCTTGGCCATGAGGTCCGCGTCGCCGGTGGTGGCGTGCACCTCGATGACCTCCGGGATCGCGGCGAGCCCGTCCTCCACCGAGCCCGTCCGGGTCTGGCTGATCGACAGGGAGAGGAAGGCCATCAGTTCGTAGCCGAGCGCAGCGGGGTCCAGCCTGCGGCTGAAGGAACGGAGCGCGCCGCTGCGCTCCAGCCGCGCTAGCCGGGCGTGGACGGTGTTGCGGGCGACGCCGAGTGTCCGGGAGAGTGCCAGGGCGCTGGCTTCGGGGTCCTTGTCCAGGGCCAGGATGATCCTGCCGTCGAGCGAATCGAGGGTCCGGGATGTTGTGATGGTCATATTTTCACCAGAGGTACTAGAAGTTGAGCAGAAGTCCCAAGCACAAAAGCGTATCTTGCATTGTGGTCCGGGTCACTTCCATGATCGGTCCTCATGAGCCCTGAACAACTCCTGGCCGAAACCGAGACCGCGCTGCCCACCCTGCGCGCCGCGGTGACCGGTCTTCCGGCCTACGTCCCTGGCCGGCGCAGCCTCGGTGCGGACATCGCCGCCCTCGCCAGCAACGAAAGCCACTACGAGCCCCTGCCGGCAGCCACCGCCGCGGTGGCCGAAGCGGCCGGCCGGATGAACCGCTATCCGGACATGGCCGCCGTCGAACTCCGCGAACGGCTCGCCCAGCACCTGGGCGTCACCCTGGAAGAGGTGGCGGTGGGGCCCGGCAGCGTGGGCGTCCTGCAGCAGATCATCACCGGACTGTGCGACGCCGGGGATGAAGTGGTGTTCGCGTGGCGCTCCTTCGAGGCGTACCCCATCCTGGTGGAGCTGGCGGGCGCCCGGCCGGTCCGCGTCCCGCTGGACCGCGCCGAGGGCCACGACCTGGACGCCATGGCCGCCGCCATCACCGACCGCACCAAAGTCATCCTGCTCTGCACCCCCAACAACCCCACCGGCGTGCCGATCAGCCACCACCGCCTCGAGGCCTTTCTGCAGTCCGTCCGCTCCGACATCCTGGTGGTGATCGACGAGGCCTACGTGGAGTACGCCGAGGCCGGAAGCGGCCCCGACTCCCTGGCGCTCTACCGCCGGTTCCCGAACGTCTGCATCCTGCGCACCTTCTCCAAGGCCTACGGGCTCGCCGGCCTGCGCGTCGGGTACGCCATTACGACGGCGACAATTGCCGAAGGTTTGCAGCGCACCGCCCTGCCGTTCGCCGTGAGCGCGCTGGCGCAGAAGGCGGCCATCGCCTCGCTGGACGCGGGGGAGGAGATGGCCGCGCGGGTTTCCCTGGTGAAGCAGGAGCGTGCCCGGATGGCCGCCGAGCTGGAGGCCCAGGGATGGAAATTGCAGCCCAGCCGGGGGAACTTCCTTTGGATCCGCGCCGACGCCCCGCTTCTGGCCTTGCTCGTGGATGCGTTCGATGCCGCGGGAATTCTGGTCCGGGCGTACCAGGGCGACGGCGTGCGGATCACCGTGGCCGACCCCGCCTCCAACAACCGCGTGCTCCGGCTCCTCGCAGCCCACGCGGCCGTGGCAGCTTCCTGATCCTTTCCCCAACTCCGTTGCACCTATTAAGTAAGAGGAATCCCTTTATGGAACACCAGACAACGACGTCTGCCCGCGCGCTGGGCGCGGCCCTCAAGCCCCGGCAGCTGACCATGATGGGCCTGGGCAGCGCCATCGGCGCCGGCCTGTTCATCGGCTCCGGCGCCGGCATCCAGGCCGCCGGCCCGGCTGTGCTGATCTCCTACCTCGTCGCCGGCACGCTCATCATCCTGGTCATGTGGGCGCTCGGCGAGATGGCCGCCGCCAACCCGGACAGCGGCGCCTTCTCCGTGTACACCGCCAAGGCCTACGGGCCGGTGGCCGGCGCCACGGTGGGCTGGCTCTGGTGGATCCAGCTGGTGGTGGTCATCGCCGCCGAGGCGCTGGGCGCAGCAGGCCTGCTAGCGACGATCTTCCCGGCGCTGCCGGTGTGGCTGATGGCCTTCGTGTTCATTGTGGTGCTCACCGCCGTGAACCTGACCAGTGTGAAGAACTTCGGCGAGTTCGAGTTCTGGTTCGCCCTGCTGAAGGTCGCGGCGATTGTCGGGTTCCTGCTGGTGGGCTTTGCCCTGCTGTTCGGCTGGCTGCCGGGCGTGCAGTCTCCGGGCCTGTCTAACTTCACCGGTGCTGGCTTCGCGCCCAGTGGTTTTGCCGGAATTGCGACGGCGCTGTTTGTGGTTGCGTTCGCGTTCGGCGGCACCGAGATCGTGTCCGTGGCTGCAGCCGAGACGGCCGAGCCTGCACGGAGCGTGAAGAAAGCAGTCCGGACGGTGCTGTGGCGGATTTTGGTGTTCTACATCGGCGCCATCTTTGTGATTGCTGCTGTTGTTCCGGTGGGTTCGGCGGGGCTGAAGAGCCCGTTCGCCGCGGTGCTGGACGCCGCCGGCATGCCGGGTGCAGCAACCGCCATCACGCTGGTGGCTGTGGCGGCGCTGCTCTCCGCCCTCAACGCCAACCTCTACGGTGCTTCCCGGATGGCGTTCTCCCTGGCCGAGCGAGGTGAAGCTCCTCGTTGGCTTGCTTCGGTTTCGAAGGCCCGGGTTCCGGTGGCCGCGGTGCTGGCCAGCGTGGCGTTTGGTGTTGTGACGGTGGTGCTGGAGCTGGCCTTCCCCGAGAAGATCCTCCCTGTCCTGCTCAACACTGTCGGCTCGACCTGCCTGCTGGTGTGGACGTCCGCGCTCTTGGCCCAGCTCGCCCTGCGGTTCCGTGCTGACCGCGAGGGAACAGAGCTTCCGCTGCGCATGCCCGGTTTCCCCTGGCTGACTTCGCTTGGACTGCTAATCCTTGCGGCGATCTTCACGGTGGGTTTCATCGGCGAGGATTCCCGCCCCCAGCTGGTGAGCACCTTCGGACTTGTGGTGCTGCTGGCGGTGGGCTGCTGGTTGAACCAGCGGAACGAGAAGGTTCCGGCTGCTGAAGCATCGGACGAAGCCAAGCCAAGGGTGTTCGTCGACTAGGATGACGTGTTCGGCCAACCCAGCTTCCTGATAGAGAACGGGTGCGTCCAGCTTAAGCTGGGCGCACCGTCTCCATGTAAGCTGGCGCCGGCCTTAAGGCGGTCGACTACTCAACGCCCGCCGCTCCGCAGCAGGGCCATTCGGAGGGACTCCCTCAGCAAGGCAGTAGCAAACCACCGCGGGGATTAGATCGTCGACAATTACCAAGTTCCCCGGAGGCCTTGAAGTTGGACTTCACGCTTCGAACCTTCGGCGCTGCCGTCGTCGCCCGGAGTCATCTTGAGGGTGAATATTTCAGCGCGGGCGTTCTCGTGTGGAGCCCGTCGGCAGATGCGGTTTCTGTTGCCGACCGAGAACTCAGACGCTCGTGGAGGAAATTTGTCCGTTTGGCTCGAGACCGAACTTGAGCATTTGCTGTAGTCGGTCGTTATCAGGACTGCAGCGCGCCAGCTCGTGGAGCCCATACGAGTCTCCACCATCGGCGGCCTTTCGTGCCAGGCGTTCAGCTTCACGCTTGTCGCCCTTGTTGAAGCGTTCGGCGACCAGTGCCAACAATGCAGACATGCTGCCTCGCTCAGCAATCAAATCAGCGAGACCTTCAGCTTTGGCTCCTTCCCCGCTCTCCTCATAAATTTCGGCCAGCAGCTCGAGGTGAAAACTGTCCACTGTTCGCCCTTCGTCCTGAGCTGCTGAAACCTGTTCTAGACATTCCCGCTCGAGTGCAGCTATCCCACCCCTTCGTTGCGCCATATCGGCCAGACTCCTTCGCATCACTGTTTGGATTCCTGCTCGCGATTGTTTGCGCAGTGCTTCTGCCTCTGTGTCTTGACCTAGCCTTTCTCTGAGCCGTGCCAACTGACGCAGCGGACTCGATGCACTGAGCCCCGCCATCCAGACAGCTTCTTGCAAGAGGCCGACGGCTTCCCTGTCATCGCCGGCAGCCTCGGCGATTTGTGCAAGGGATTGCAGAGCCCGGAATTCGCCCTGATTCGCAGCCGCACGTAGCCAGTGCTTTGCATCCGTAAGGTGGCCTTGATGGGATAGATTGTCGCCAACCTTTAGCTGCGCGCCGAGATTTCCAGCGTTGGCACCTTTGAGGAAGAGTTCGAAGGCTCTGGCCGTCTCTCCGCGCGATTCTTCAAGCTCTCCCATGCGGAAGAACGCATCAGGATCACCAGCATCAATTGCACGCTGATACAGCATGGCGGCATGACGAATTCGCCATCGAGAGGCTGCGGCGTCACCGAGCGATATTAGTTGCTCGGGTGTCGTGAGGTGCTTCAGCCCTGCCTCCCAAAAAGCTGCTGGCGGAACTTCGAAACAGCTGACCCTACGTCCCCACTGAGCGACGTAGTCAGCGAGGATGAACTGCGGCAGCTTTTTGGGGTCCTCAGTGGGCCGCAACCGACGCGATACGAGCAGACCTGTGGCGCCCCGGCAGATCCCTCCGGAATATTCTAGTGCCTGGTCCAGCCAGTCATCACCCAAGATATGCCACTCGTTATCCGAAAGGTACCCAACTGCGGCTTGTTCCAGAAACGAACGGTTAAGAGTTTCTGCCTGTCCAAGGCGCTCTGCGTCGATCGCGACCTTGACCACGGCTCGCGCTGCTGCTGGCGCAGCTTCATATCGCTCGAGTAGAGCAGGTGCCCCAGCAAGGTATTGAGTTATCTCTGCCGAGGCGGATGAGGCGAGAGCCTGCTTAAGTCGGGGATCCCCAGCTTCGTTCGCCATTTCAAGTTGAGCTGGAGTAAAGGCGGTAGGTACTCTGATCTCCCGGTCGGTGACAAGAGACCGCGCCTGAGAGTGTGGGTCAGGTTCTCCTGCCGCCGGCTGCGTCGATATTCGGGCGAGGTACTCAGGCCAGATCGTGCCTACTACCAAGATTGGACCTCGACTTTTGTCCCGGAGCAGCATTCGCAACCTAGCCGCCACCTCCTCGCCAACCTCTGAGGGGTACGTAAGTATGTAGTGTTGAAGCTCGTTTAGCCATATAACCGTGCGAGGTGGGATGCTGGCGATCCCATTCACAACTGCTCTTGGGCGCATCGGGACCAGTGGATGCCAGAGATTCCACGACGGCGGGAGTTGACTTACAGCCTCCCAAGCGGCCCGCGTTTTTCCCGACGACGAGCTTCCGACCAGAACGACTATCGCATTTTCACCCGATTCTGCCGACTGAAATATCTCACCGAGTTTGACGTCATGGGGGCGCTCAACGTACCGCGTTAGTTTTGGCAAGTCGCCCATATGCGATTCAGGGGAAATGGAGGGGTGAATCTCGAGGTCAAACGGGTCCAGCTTGTCGAGGGGTAGGAGAAAGGGTTCTGGGGTTTCCGCGAGGGGGCGAGTCTCAGTACTTGAAGAAATGTTGATTTTCGATATCGGGGATACATCGATTCTCTGGAGGTCATTCAGCAGTTCTTCGAGAAAATACTTGACTTGCTTATAAACGAGTGAGTCGCGGTCCTCCGGTTTGCTTATGTTGAGGTGATTGGCGTCTACGGGTATCGGACGGACATGAGCTAAACCCGGGTTAGCAGACGATTCATCAACAACTCGAACGCCCCTAGTGGGATGTGTTTCGAACAATACGAGATTCGGAAGACCGACCTCGTTGCACCAGTCGCGGTAGCGATCCCCCAGTTGCCGCAGGTGCGCGCCATTGCGCTCGAGACCCTTGACAGCTGAGGTGCTGCGGTAAAGCCTTTTCAAGGCAGTCGCGGCGGTAGCTAAACCGGAGCCGTTGTGGGGTGTGCTAAGGAACACGACGCCCTTGGCCGCATCCGCAAAGTTCGTGTAATTAGTGAGGCCCTCGGCCGCAAGGAGGAGCATCTCCTTTACAATCAGACCACCCATGCTGTGGGTGACAAAACATATCGGACGGCTTCCAACGCCGTGGCTTTGTAATTCGGCCAGAAGATTGATCGCGCGGTCCTGGATCGTCATGGCTCGCCCTAGCCATTTGCTGGAACGAGCTTGGTAGCCCAAAGACCATACTGCTAAACCTGACAGGTCCTCCGCCAACCAACTAGGCCAAAACGACCCCGACGTGTCTCCTGGGTTTCGGCACCAAGAGGTCAGTGAATCGCCATCCAAACCGTGTATGAATACCACATCCAAGACGGCATCATCCGGTGCGTGCACTTCCAGGACTGTCAACTGCTTCTTCCTTGCATCAAGGGCACGCCTTTTCGTGCGGCCAAGTAGTTCGTAACTCTACTGGATCTAGTTCTCCACGAGCCGGTGTGCTTCCCTCAGCTGATATCTGGACGACGCTAACAACAAACACACCTTCGGTGTGCACGAAGAAGCCACTGATATCCGATGCAAATGACGATCGGAGATTTAGACAGCCTCATTGTGATGCCAAGTCGAGTCTTCGCCGGCCACCATTTCGTTCGGTCCTTTAATCTGAGAGTCGAGGCGGAGTCAGCCCTCCCTTGCCAAGCAAATTTGGCACGCTTAACCTTCCTTAAAATGAGGGTCCGCAGTGGCGCGAGGCCCTTATTTTCACGCTTTGTCACCTCCGAATCTCTAGATCGTCACTAGCGGTGGCTAGACCGTTACGGACGTCAGGGTGCAAGTCGGTTCTGACCGACGCGTTGTCTTGACTATTCAAAGTCGCCCTAGCTGGAGGGTTTGATGTCCGATGACAGCACCGGCGGTTAGCGCCGCCGCTACCCGCCGGCAAGCACCGGCTTCCACGCCTGCGTGCGCGCCAGCGCGAGCTTCAGTTCCCGCCCGCCTGCCTCCTCCAGCAGCCCGGAATCACCCACAACCACCAGCAGGCTCCGCGCCCGGGACAGCCCGACGTACAGCTGCTCCGGAGCCCGGCCCATGTCCTTGAAGCCGTTGACGCGGAAATGCCCCGCCTCCTCAAGGAACTGGCGGCTGAGATGGCGGTTGCCAGGCTTCTTGGATACGCCTGGCCGGACCAGATTGACGATGGTCTCGTGACACTGGCAGACGAAGACGGCATTGTCTGCATCCCTGCGGTCGCCGGTGAACGCAACGCCGCAGATCGACTAGTAGATCTGCTGGCTAAGGCCTACGGCGGCGAATGGTCCTCAGCTACACGCGACGCCCTGCTTGTGGACGCGGGAGGAAAAGCCGGCGACATCGAGGGCTGGCTGCGTGACAAGTTTTTCACGCGCCACGCGGCGCTTTTCCACAACCGACCCTTCATTTGGCAAATTTGGGATGGGCAGAAGGGCGGATTCTCCGCACTGCTTAGTTACCACAGCCTAACAAAAGGAAAACTGGAGAAACTGACTTACACAATTTTGGGTGCCTGGCTTTCCCGTCAGCGGGAGGACGTGGCCGGAGGAGTAGTCGGAGCTGACTTGAGACTGCGCGCGGGTGAGGCTCTGCAGCAGAAACTCCAGCTTGTGCTTCAGGGGGAAGCCCCCTATGACATCTATGCCAGGTGGAAGGAGCTAAGTGATCAACCGGTCGGTTGGGATCCGGACTTGGACGACGGCGTCCGCATTAACATCCGGCCATTCGTCACGGCCGGCGTTTTGCGATCCAAGGTAAACGTCAAATGGGACAAGGATCGAGGAAAGAACGTCGACGGCACAGACCGAATCAACGACCTGCACTTCACGTTGCTGGAAAAGCAAGCCGCGCGTGGCTAGGGCCTCAGCAGGGAAGGAATCATGACCAAGCTTCGGGCCACCATTGCCGCGTCGATCCGTGCATCAGCGCGCCACGACAGCAACGGACAGGTCGCCCCGGCGGCCATCTTGTGGGCTGATCCCGATCGCGTCTGGGAGCACGTCATTCCTCAGCTCCAAGAAGCAGCACCCATATGCTGCCTAGGCCCCTGGAAACCCGAGGCTTTGCAGGGACCGGCCATTTGGATTCGCACATTGCTGGCAGGCGGAATCAACGTCCCCGCGGGATATGCGACACCGGACGCGAAGACTCCATGGATTGTGTACATGCCGGGCTGGTCGCGCGCGGATGTTCGCGGGATTGAAACTGCGCCGAAGGAACTCCAGCCGTTGGCTGAACTGCAATATCGAGCTCAATGGTGGCAGCAACAAAACGGGCACCCTTGGACGCCCTTGTCTTTCTTGGGGAGCCCAGCCGGCGCAGGGCTCGCAATCGCCAAGGACGCGGCAACCTCAAATGTCCTGGTGGACGGACTAAGCGAACTGCTGACTCAGAACACCGAGGACCTTAACGCACTCGGCCGGATCGACGCAGGCCGAATTCAGCAGTTGCTTATGCCTGACGATGTAGCAGGGGTCCTGCGGTGGATCGATGATCCTGAATCAGCGAAGGGGTCTATGGATCCGTCGCGCTGGAAGGCGTTCTGCGGTCTGACCTCATCGCAGTACTCCATTGACCCGCGGAAGGATACGCCCCTGACAGGGGCGGCGCTCCTGGGCCGTCGTAGCGGGAACTGGGCCAATGTCTGGGCTCGGTTTGTCGACAACCCCACTAAGTATCCCAACATACCGGCAGTACTCAACCAGGCTAAGCCAGATACAGGTGCTTTATTCGAAATCGACGAACATCCTGATTCTTGGCCGTCCAGCAACGCTGAAGCCGAGAACGACCTACGGAAAATGCTTAACTCTACTGAGTCGATGACGGCTGACGAGGCTTCCGCCCGGCTGCTGCTTCTGGATAGGGAGCACGGTCCCCGCCGTGACTGGGTGTGGTCGGTACTGGGCATGAGTCCTCTTGCCCGCGCCCTCAAATACCTGGCTGATATCGTGCAGCGGCTCAAGTCCTCACAGGGGGCAGGGACGGTTGAGGAACAGGCTCTCGCATACCTGACATCTTCCTGGCGCATCGATGATCAGGCACTCCGCGCCCTAGCTGCAGTAACAACCTTGGCTGACCGGCAGGCGGTGGGAACCGCGCTGGGGGTAATTTACGAACCGTGGCTCGAGAGTACGGCAACCGCGTTTCAGTACGCGTGTACCACCGGCGGCTACGGAGCGAAGACGGGGTTGGACATTGCAAACGGCACCTGTGTGGTCTTCGTTGACGGGCTTCGAATGGATGTTGGACACCGATTGCGCGCTGTACTCGCCTCCAATAATCTAATCGCGGACATTGACTATCGCTTGTCAGGGTTCCCAACCGTGACTCCCACAGGGAAACCCGCCGTGGCCCCCTTCAACGTTCCCCTCGGACCTGGTCCAGGTTTTGCCGCTGGCAGTGAGAACGGTTCCGGCATGGAAGGGGCGGTGTTCTCTAAAGCCCTCGATTTCTCTGGAGTGCAGAAACTGACGAGTTCCGCGTTCGGAAATCCCTCAGGAAAAGCTTGGACAGAAATCGGCGACCTAGATTCCAGCGGGCATTCGCACGGGCACAAGCTGGTGGATCGGATCGACGGCGAGCTAAGCCTCGTCGTCGATCGCGTACTTTCCTTGCTGGAAGCTGGCTGGAGCCGAGTGGTCATCGTTACCGACCACGGCTGGCTACTTGCACCTCGGACCTTGCGCAAGGTAACCCCGGTGCCACTTCATTTAACGGAGGGAGAGAAGTGCCGTAAGGACCGGGTGGCCCGACTTTCAGGATCCACGACCAACGTGAGTTACCCGACCGTTCCCTGGACCTGGGACTCATCCGTCTTCATGACTACTGCACCGGGAGCTGCGTCTTTCGAAGCCGGCGTCGTATACACGCATGGGGGCCTAAGCCTCCATGAAAGCGTGACCCCAGTCATCACGATTGGCCGCGGAGCGCCCAGTCCTCTTGAAGCCAAGATTGAAGGATTCAAGTGGCAAGGCATGAGGTGCCGAGTTGACATCGCCCACGCCTCTGAAGGTCTACTCGTTGAGCTCCGCGGAGCGCCTGGCGACTCCGCAAGCTGCGTCGCGGGTCCCAAACCAGTAACTGACGGTGAAGCCAAAGTTCTGGTGAAGGACGATGACTGGCTCGAGAAGTCCGTCTACATCGTCTTGCTGGATGCCTCGGGAAAGATCGTTCACCAAGTTATGACTGCTGTTGGAGGTAATGCATGAGCGGCCTGGACCCGGTGGATAAGATCGCCGCTGAAGCCTTTGAAGGCTACGTAGTCCGAAAGGACTTGGCCCAGAAGTTCAAAGGCGCTTATCCCGTGCCTACTTACGTGGGCGAGTTTCTTCTGGGCCGGTATTGCGCCACTACGGACGACGACGAGATTGCAGAAGGTCTTGAGATCGTACGCAAGCTACTGAGCGACAGGGCAGTACGTGCGGGCGAGGAAGAACTCTTCAA
The DNA here is from genome assembly GCF_018613675.1 of Arthrobacter sp. ISL-85. GTDB lineage: Bacteria > Actinomycetota > Actinomycetes > Actinomycetales > Micrococcaceae > Arthrobacter. The sequence continues at coordinate 70,716 of NZ_JAGGPQ010000027.1, forward strand.
ATCTCGGGCCCGGGAACGTGGTTCTGTGAAGATCATTGAGCTGATGAAGGCCAAGCTCGATGCCAAATCAAACACATACTTCGCGGAACTTCCTAGTCTTCAGATTTCCGATGCGAGGATTTCAGACGCGCTTGTATCCGCCAACGAGCGCATGCTCACGGGAGGCTTTTACGCAGAAGTTGACCTGGAGTACGACTCCACGATCGCTGAAGAGAGGGGCGGCCGACCGTTTGGCGTCGTGAGTCTGCGACCCATCCAGCTCTCAACTCGAGACTCTCTCGAACACTTCGCCAGAGGCAGACAGAGCTTCAGCACCGAGGAATGGAAGCAGCTACTGCTCCGATCAGTCGGGTTTGAGCCTGAGCGCCTGGATCAACGGGCGCAGGACATCCTGCTCATGCGAATGATTCCTTTCGTGGTCCGGAACTACAACGTCGTGGAACTAGGCCCACGTGGAACTGGGAAATCCCACCTGTATCAACAGGTGTCCCCGTACGCCCACCTCATCTCTGGAGGAAAGGCAACAGTTGCCCGCATGTTCGTGAACAACTCCACGGGACAGCGGGGGCTTGTAGCTCAATACGACGTCGTCTGCTTCGATGAAGTTTCTGGTGTCTCTTTCGATCAGAAAGACGGGGTTAACATCATGAAGGGCTACATGGAATCGGGCGAATTCTCTCGAGGCCGTGAGTCGATCAGAGCTGATGGATCAATTGCGCTCGTGGGAAACTTCGAGGTTGATGTCGCGCATCAGCAGAGGATAGGACACCTGCTGTCACCGCTGCCCAAAGAGATGAGGGATGACACGGCCTTTATGGACCGGCTCCATGCCTACCTGCCGGGCTGGGATGTACCCAAACTCGACCCAAGCTACTTCACCGGCCACTTCGGTCTGGTGAGTGATTTCTTGTCTGAGTGCTGGGCTCGGTTGCGATCCCAGTCCAGGCTTCCTGCCGTACAAGGACGGGTGCACTTCGGGGACTCGCTTTCTGGTCGAGATTTAACAGCTGTCAACAAGACTATCGACGGTCTTCTCAAACTTCTTTATCCGGATCCTGAGACGCCTGTCCCTGACGGAGAATTGGAGTGGGCGGTACGTCTTGCCCTCGAATGCCGCCGGAGAGTTAAGGAGCAGCAGCGCCGCATTGGAGCGGTCGAGTTTCGTAACACGCAATTCGGATATCGGATCGGAGAAGGAGTTGAACAGTTTGTTTCAACGCCCGAACTGCAGAGCCCGGACACAATCGGCCTAGATCCCCTTCCCCCTGGCCAGGTCTGGGGCGTGGCCGAAGGTGGCGCCGACAGCGGTGCCGGGCTATATCGGATTGACGTCACGGAAACGCCTGGCAGCGGAGTCCGGCTTCTCAACCAGGCTGCGCCTGCGCCTCTGCGGGAAAGCGTAAAAGTTGCGGAGCAGAACCTCTTATCCCAAGCGCAGTTACTTGTTGGGGACCGACATCCACGTGAGCACGAATTCACGGTGCAGGCCAGAGCCATGGACACTGCCAAAAGCGGGCAGGGGCTCGGTCTTCCTGTGCTCCTAGCTCTCTCTAGCTCACTCCTGCAGCGAAGCGTACGAGGCGGACTAATTGCTGCGGGCAGTCTGACCCTGGGCGGCGGAATCGAGACAGTGATCAACGCCAGCCAGCTGGCGGAATTGGCCATGGAAAAGGGGGCCTCCGCCCTTCTGCTTCCGGTCTCCGCGCGTCGGCAGCTAGTCGAGGTATCCGATGAGGTGGCTGCCAAAGTTGCATTTGTCTTTTACACGGATGCCAGAGATGCGCTTTTGAAAGCGTTGGACGCGTAAGCACTTTCAGCATGACACCTTGGTTGACCGAACAGGATTAGCCTAGGACCATACGACGTGCTACCCGTGATCGTGTCGTTGAGGACAAAACGAGCTTGCAGAGTCGGATCCGGCTTTCCCGGCGACAGGCCACGCACGCAGCGGAGCACAAGATGACGTCACCCTGTAATCTCGTTCCATCACTACCAAGACCAAGGAGGCGTGTGTGGTTCGAGCGGAGAACGGGACGCTTGCGGGTGTTCTGGAAGGTAAGAAGCAGTACCAGGTTCCGCTCTACCAACGTGTGTACTCGTGGGGTAAGAAGCAGCTCGACCAGCTGTGGTCGGACGTCGTGGAGCTGGAGCGCACCCTTGGCGATGACCCGAAGGCGTCGCACTTCATCGGGTCCCTCGTCCTTGCGAGCAGTCCTGACTTCGGGGCCATCGGCGTAAATAAGTTCCTTGTCGTTGACGGCCAGCAGCGCCTGACGACTCTGACTCTGCTCCTGGCCGCACTCCGAGATCACTTGATCGAAACCGGGGAGACTGACCGTGCTCGCGGGATCGATGCCCAATACCTCGTCAACGTCTACGACAACGGCAAGCCACTCAAGGTGATGCCGACGCAGACAGACCGGCCCGCCTATATGGCTGTTCTCAACCGCGCTCCTCAGGCCGGCGGCGAGGACACCGTCGGCGACGCCTACCGATTCTTCCGATCGAAGATCGCCGCAGTTGACGACCCAGACGACCCACACGACCTCTATCTGCTCGAGGCCGCCGTCGTCCGCGGACTGGCGCTCGTCGTCGTCACTGCCGAACCGTCAGACAACGCACACCGCATCTTCGAGTCCTTGAACAATACTGGCCTTCGCCTGACACAAAGTGACCTGCTCAAGAACTACCTGTTCATGCGGCTCGGTGACCGTGCAGAAACCGTCTACGACAACATTTGGCTGCCACTGGAGAATAAGCTCGACTCTGAAAACCTCGAGTTGTTGTTCTGGCTCGACCTCGCTCAGCGCGACGAACGGGCAAAACAATCTGATACATATGTAGGACAGCAAAAGCGGCTCGAGAAACTCAGGACCATTGACCAGGTAGAGGCTGAGGTAATTCGTATAGTTGGACTGGGCGACGTGCTCGCTACTATTCTCAACCCTGCGGAGGAGAAACACGCCGAGATCCGCAGGCGACTCACCAGGATAAAAGCCTGGGGTTCGACAACCGCATATCCCGTGGTTATGCAGATTCTCGCCCGTCGTGCCGCTGGTACCGCTGCCAATGATCAAGTGGTTCGCGCTTTCACATACCTCGAGTCGTACTTCGTGCGGCGGATCATCATCGGCCGTGCCACCGCCAACCTGAACCGGACCCTGCTCCAGGCTGTTGGTGCGATCAGCGGTGCCGAGGACATCGACGTGGCTCTACGCGACTACCTGTCCCAGGGCCGGAAGTACTTTGCAACCGATCAGCAGGTTCGAGAGGCTGCTCGTACCGTCGCCTTCTACTGGCAGGGTCGTGGAACACAGAAAAAGCTGATCCTGCAGTGGCTCGAAGAGGCCTACCGCCCGAAGGAGATTGTCGACCTTGATCCAAGGCACCTGACTATCGAGCATGTGTTGCCCCAAACTATGACTGAGCCCGTACGGGAAGCATTCGCAAAGGGCTTTGACGCAGACGCAGACATCGAATACGAGCATGAGCGCGTTGTACACACTCTCGGCAACCTAACTCTCAGCGGGTACAACAGCGAGCTCAGCAACAAGCCCTTCCACGAGAAGCGGGAGTTGCTGGCTAAGAGCGGCGTTGCGATGAATCAAGCGATTGCCGCCCACACCACTTGGGGTGCCGACGAGATCAACGCGCGCAGCGCTGAACTGGCGGAGAAGATCATCGATTTGTGGCCTGGCCCTGACGAAAGCATTATTGCAGTCGGCGAGGAGCCGTCAGCTCTTCGCAGCCAAATTGCTGCGGTTGTAGCCGAGATCCCAGCCGGCCGATGGAGCTCCTATGGGGATGTCGCCATCGTGGCGAACACGTGGCCACAGCCACTGGCCGGGATGCTTGCGAACTATCCGATAGCGAACGCCTGGCGTGTCCTGCAAAGTGGCGGGACCATCTCGCCCGGCTTCCGTTGGCTGGAACCCGGCCGCAACGATGACCCACGGGCGGTTCTCGAGGAGGAAGGAGTTAAATTCGACGCTGAAGGACGCGCGGACCGCGACCAATTTATTGGTGCAGAGGAGCTTGCTGAAGCCGCGGGTCTTGACGTCGACGAGAATGTGATCGCCGCACGACGCAACAGGGTGAGCGGTCATACTCGGGCGGCAAACAACGCGGACCTGAAGAACGCCCAGCTGGACTTCTTCGAGCGGGTACGGGACTACGGGCTTGTGAACGCTCCCCACATTGGTACTTGGCGCAAGCCCTCTCCACAAAATTGGTATGACGTGAGCCTCGGGGATTCCCGTGCAGTGATCTCGCTTTCGGTGAATTCGCAGAGCAAGCTTGTAACCGCACAGATCTGGATCAATTCCGATAAAGGTCTTTATGCGAAGTTGCTTGCCCAGCGCACCGCCATCGAAGCCGATCTAGGGTTTGAGGTGGAGTGGGACGACAAGCCCGACCGCAAGGCCTCCAAACTTGTTAGCAGGCGGCCCGGCGACTTCCTTGAGGAGGCCCAGTCACAGGAGCTCGTGGAATGGCTCGTAGCGCGGGCCGACAGGTTTGCGCTGGTACTTGCTAAGTACCTGCGCAACCGGGATCTGCCAGGGATTCCGGAAGATCAACTTGTCTTGGAGTGGGAACCGGACTTGGCAAGACAGCCCCCGGAAGGTTTGTGATGAGCTAGCAGGGCTCCCGGCCGTTGCTACTTTTTCCGCATCCTGTCTATTACTGCCGCAACCTTACGGTAGGTCTCTTTGGCTTCGGGGCTTGTTGCTGCACGATAAATTCTCTTTCCGTCCGCAACCAGCTTCTCGGCCTTGGCCTGCATCGCCGGTTCCTTGGCGAGAACGTAAAGCTTGGTAGTGGCGGCTTTAGCCTTTTGTCCGACGTCCTTCATCGCGGCTGCGGCTTTGTCTGCCTTTCCGGCCATGGTCTGCTCCATATCTGAGATGGCTGTTCCTATTAGGTAAACGTGCCCAAGGCCTATGGGCGCTCTGCGCATCGACAACCTAGGCGGGGAAGGCAGGGAAAACTACGAGCGACCCGTCGCTGTTCCGCTCAATCTCAATTGCGACGTCGTCCCGGTGGTCATTTAGCTGGAGACCGTCTCCCAAAGCACGAAGTCGATATGCGGCCTGCAACAGCTGGTCTACCTCGCCGGGCGTAAATGCGGGAAGCCGGAAACCGCCGTCGCGCTTCACCTCGAGGGCAGACAGTCGAAGCAGAAGCTGGTTGATGCCCGACTCCAACTCGTCGGTGCTGCGTCCGTCAGCATGAAGCGCCCCGATGAAACTTTTGAACGAATTGCCTTTGTCCTGCTGGGCGTGTTCGACTGCTTGAAGCACAAGCACCCGGCGTTTAAGAGCGACGGCTAGCCGGGCAATTTCCAAGTGCGCCCGGAAGGTGCCGCCTTCCTCGGTGATGCCAGGAAATGACTTCTTTAGTTCGCCCACTTCGACTGCGCCGTCGGGCAGGGCATCCAGTGCAGCTTCCCACTTCTTTAGCCGCCTACGGGTAGCCGCAATAGCGGTGTTGATACCATGCACGGAGGAATCCAGGCCGAGCGAAAAGCCGATCCGGCCCTGGTCAAGTAGGATCGACGTCGCTTTATCGATCGCTTCACGGCAACCGTCCAACTCGTTGCGTTCCTTATCAAGGTTGTCCTCGTGCAACTGCTCCAAGAGTTCAGTGATGCGCTCAATCGCTTCCTGGCGCTGGTGCTCGGCATGGGCGCTGACGCTTACGGCTACGGCCATCAGCACAAGTGGTGCGGCCACCGTCAGGGCTCCAGCGCTGGCGACCGCCACGCCAGCTGTAGCTGCCGCACCAGTTGCAGCACCGGCCGTGCCTGCAGCTGCTGCTCCGCTTGCGACAGGGACGAATGTAGCGGCACCCACGATTCCGGTCGAGTTCACAAGGGAACCATGAATAGCTCCTGCAACTCCTTTCGCGGCCATAGGACGAACGAGTCCTTGGCCAGCCTGGGCGGCAAGCTTGGCAGGCACCACCAACCGGTAAAGTACCTCTCCCGTTTCGGCCAGATTCACCTTCGGGGGAGCGGATTTCGCTGTTTGCGTTACGAGCTGCGCCAGCTGCTTTGCGAGCGGACTTGCAACGTCAAGCGGTAGGCCCCCCTTGCGATCGCGGGTCTCTGGCATCGGGTGCATTTCGAGTGTGGCGATGGGAGAATCCGCGAGTGCTGCCAGAACGGTCCGCAATTCTGCGAGGCGAGCCGTTGTTAGACCCTCAGTACCCAGCACGTCAGCAACGCTCACTGCCTCTGTAGCTAGTGTCCATACCGGCACGAGTGCCTTGCTGTCAGTAGTCACTGTGTCCCCTCATGGAAGTGAAACCGCCTTGGCGGTGGGAGCGACGCCCCTGGAGGACCTGAGAACATGGTCCTTGCCTAAATGGCACCGGTGGTTATCGTCCCACATTCGTATAGGAACGCATGAAGTGTCGCCATGCTTAGCGTTGGGCGAGTCCCGCTACACTGATCCTGAATCAGCCAGACAGCAACCTCTGGCATGCAATCATCAGGAACGGAACCCAGGCCGTTTCAAGGCAAAAGGGGTCTAGTGTCCGAAGCTAAATCATTCAAGCCGGCAGCGTACATTGCTTCTGCGGTAGCGCTGCTACTGGCTGTAACGCTTGTAGCGAGCATGCTTGGGTTCGGCCCGTTTGCGAGCAAGAGCGGGCGGAGCCAAAGCGTTCTTCTCAAATCCGTCCGGGATGTAAGCCAGTACCACGCTGCGGTCGGTAATTTTGAGCTTTTTGTTGGATAAGAAAGATGACACCGGGGGGCTTCCTGATTTCATAGCGGGACGACGGACGCTATTTGTAGCCGCTGGCACCGTCAACGCCTATATCGATCTTGCAGGCCTGGCCGATACGGACCTTACTCTGGCAGCGGACGGCAAATCGGTGACCCTTCGGCTGCCTGAGCCGCAGCTCGACAAGCCAAACATCGACCATGAACGTTCTTATGTTTATAGCCAGGATCGCGGCATTGCTGATCGAGTCGTAGATGCGTTCACGGCGCCCCAACAAGCCGAACTCTATCTCCTCGCCGAATCCGACATGGCCAAAGCTGCTGAGGATTCTGAGCTGCGGCAGAGAGCGGATGAGAATACCAAGAGCATGCTGACCGGTCTGTTCGGGTCGCTCGGGTACGAGGTCTCCTTTGAGAGAGATACGTCTGACTAGATTGTGGCGTTGATCGTTCTGATCAAAGCCCTGCATTGCGTGTGCCGGGGATAGTTTCGGCTACGGCAGGCTAAACACGTAGTGAAACGCTATCGAAACCGCCTCCAATGTCGGAGGGGCTGGGTACAGTTGCGGGAATGGGGAAGTCAGCTTTATTAGAGGATCGATTTGTCGGTGATATAGAAGGCCGGTTTTTCATCCCCGCGTACCAGCGTGGGTATCGGTGGGGCGAAGAGGAAGTTACACGCCTTCTGGACGATATCGCGGAGAGCCGTCACCAATCGGCATATTACCTGCAGCCGATCGTCGTGAAATCAATGGCAGATGGTCGATGGGAGCTTGTAGACGGCCAACAGCGACTTACCACCTTGTTCCTTATTCTGCAGGACATCCGCCGATCGTTGCCGTTCGCAAAGGTTCAATTCGAGCTCGAATATGCCACCCGGGGTGGGAGTCAGGAGTATTTGAAGGACCCTGACGAGGCGGGCAGCAGACGCAACATCGACTTCTTCCACATCCACAGGGCCGCTTCTACGATCAGATTCTGGTTTGAATCTTTAGGGCCTGGCGAAACTCAGGCGGCAATCGACTTCTACACGGATTTGTCACGTCGTGTGAAGGTGATCTGGTACGAGGCACCAACTGCAATGGATTCTACCGATCTGTTTACCCGGCTTAATGTTGGTCGCATCCCCTTGACGGACGCGGAGTTGGTGAAGGCGCTTCTGCTCACCCGCGCTCAAGGTGATGCCGACGGGCCCGGCCGGTCTCAAGAGATAGCCGCCCAGTGGGACACCCTCGAACGCGATCTCCGTGCGCCCGAGCTGTGGGCGTTTGTGACAGGGCAGGCAGACAGTCAGTCGAACCATATAGCTCTGCTGCTCGACTGTCTCGCAGGTGGGTCGACAGGGCCTGAAACAGCGGCCTTCAAAACATTTGATTCGCTACGTGCCGAAATTGATATCGACTTCAAGACCTTTTGGAACAAAGTCCTTGACCTTCACTCCCTGATTCTCGGCTGGTACGAGGACCGAAATCTCTTTCACAAGGTCGGGTACCTGATCGCAACTAAGACTCCATTCGACGAGCTTGTCACTGTCGCAGAAGGCAAAACTAAGAGCAGCTTCGAGGCGCTGCTCGACGACATGATCAAGACGAAACTGGATCTGACAGACACAGCCTTATCCGGGCTCTCCTATGAGAGTGCGGCAGGAAGGGAGAAGGCGACCCAAGCTCTGCTGTTGATGAACGTCGAAACAATCCGCAAGATGCAACATTCCTCGGAACGCTATTCATTTCATGCCCACGCCGCCGGGGCATGGTCACTGGAGCATATCCACGCACAGAATGCCGAAGCACTCAATAGGTCCGAGCAGTGGACCAGCTGGCTCCGCCTACATCGAGACGCATTAGTCGGCCTTCCGATCGACCATGACCGTCGTGTTGACATGATCCGCCGCATTGACGACGCGATCCCTACGATCAGCCGCCATACGTTTCCTGAATTGCAGCGCCAGGTCAACGCGATCTTTTCGTCTGGTGATGAGGGTGCGGAGGGTGACGTGCATGTCATTGACAACCTTGCACTTCTCGGCGGCAGAGACAACAGCGCATTGAGCAACGCTGTTTTTGAAGTGAAAAGGCTCGAAATACTCCGGAGAGACCGTATGGGTTCCTATATACCGGTGTGTACACGAAATGTGTTCCTGAAGTACTACACGGAGGAGGGCGCGCAGCAAGTCCACTTTTGGGGCGCAGCGGATCGCCGCGCGTACTTGGACGCATTTCGCCGGGAAATAGGCGGCTACCTAATGGAAGAAGTGGGCCAAGCATGAATACGCCAAGCCGCTTGACTACCTTCACCGGCCTTTTTGCTTCCGATGATGAGGCCCAAGTGAGGGCGATCCAAGTCCCATTAATTCAGAGGGATTACGCGCAGGGCCGTGAAGACGGCACCATCGAACAAATTCGCAACAACTTCCTTGACGTTCTTCACTTGGCCGTCTCCGAAGAAAATCCGGATCCGGTCCACCTCGACTTTGTTTACGGTGAGGTGAAGTCTGGTGTGCTGGAACCCCTCGATGGTCAGCAGCGGCTGACGACGTTATTCCTGTTGCACTGGTATCTGGCCTCGCGAGCGGGAGAGCTCCATTCTCGCCAGCCGTGGACAGAGTTCACATACGCCACTCGACCGAGCGCACGCTTATTCTGCGAACGCCTTGCAGTGTCCCCGCTGCCAACCTCCATTGATCAACCGTCGGCATGGATCATCGACCAGCCGTGGTACCTCTTCGTTTGGCGCCATGATCCCACGATCCAGTCCATGCTTGTTGTGCTGGATGCAATTCACAGGCGGTTTCGGACCGAGGATGCCAAGGCCGCTTGGGTGCGACTCATAGATCCGATCAAGCCGGCGGTTTCCTTCCTCGTCCTGGCTCCGTCTGATATGGGCTCGGCTGCGGACCTTTACATCAAGATGAACTCACGCGGGAAGCCACTGACGGAATTCGAAAATTTCAAGGCGCATTTTGAGAAGTCGATTGAATCAACCGAGAGGGCTATGGAGTTTGCCGAAAGGGTTGATGGGGCATGGTCGGACTTGCTATGGAAATTCCGCGGTGAAGACGACTTGGTCGACGACGAATTCATACGCTACATAGGCTTCATCACCGAGTTGTGCGAGTGGGCCGATCCAGACGCTGACGTACGTGAGCGGCGAGAACTTCTCAGCCGGAGCACTGAGCGGGTATTTGGGGAGGCGAATGTCCGACGATGTGAGTCATTGGACTTCCTGTTTAAGGCATTCGATGTATGGGTAGGCCGGGACATCGCCGCCGTGTTTACTGGACTCTTCAGGGGCGCGGCGGAGGAGGACGGGGATAAAGCCGACCGAATTGTGCTGTTCTTCCGAGACCAGCGGATCAATCTGTTTGATGTTTGCTGCCGGACCTTCGGTGAAACAAGCGGAAGAACACGAATCTTCACTTTCGGGCAGAGCCTTTTGCTATTCGCCGTGCTTCTCCACCTTAAGCATGAGACAGACGCACCTCGAGCCCGGATCCGGACCCTGCGTAATCTCATAGAAGCTTCTACGAATGAACTGCGTCTGGACCGGATGCCCAGGTTGCTCCGGGACGTTGAACGACTTGTGCGTGACGGCGCTCTCAGCGAACTCGAGAGCTTCAACAAGCAGCAGATCGGCGAGGAATTGCTGAAACGAGAGTTCCTGGTCGCAAACCCTGAGCTCACCCCGTCGCTTCATCGTTTGGAAGACAGTCACCTCCTGCGCGGATCTATAGGCGCCTTCTGCTTAGAACCGAACAAGTTCGCTGCTCGAACCGACGCGTTCCTTCGCTTGGCGTCAGCGCCAGAAATCTGGCCCGAGGTCACAGGGGCGCTGCTAGCAACGGGCGAGTATCAACGAACAACCAACAACAGAAGGTTTCAATTCGGAACCAGGTTCAAGCGATACGAGAATGCCTGGCGTGAACTATTGACGGGGGCAGATCGAGAGGCGCTGTCGGAGACGCGATCCGCTTTGGCCAAGCTCCTGGATGCCATCAGCTGTTGCGAAGAATTAGAGCCGACACTGGGGGCCCTGCAATCGGAATGGCTCGCTCAGCATGACGCGGAGCTCTCTTTCGATTGGCGTTACTACATGGTGAAATACTCGGACATGCGTGAGGGCGGCTCGGGAATCTACTACTCAGAAGGTGGGGCGCTGGGCTACTCGATGTGCATGCTCCGAGGCGGTACAACCACGCTCAATAGTCGGTACCGGGATCCGTATCTCCTTGCGATTTGGCGCAGTGCCGGGAGCCCCGAGGGCGTGGAAGACCCCTGGTTCACTGGGCATGAAGCTACTCCTCGGCGGTTGAAGCTCACGCGGAGCGGTGTCGGAATCCGCTCAGTTTCGCAAGGATTGGAGCTGTCCGGACCTGCAGTGGAGGAGTTTGCGGAAGTTTACACTTCGCTCCGGCGCGACCTCGGCGCCTCCGCGAACGGCCTCATTGAGATCAAGCAGGTGGACGGTATCGACGCGGTTGACCGGATCCTGCTAGGAACGGATGTTCTGCGGCGGCTTCTTGATGCGGGACTTTGACCGGCACGTAAATCCCCCGCCATGTATCCATGATGCCGGCCCGCGTCGATAACTTCCACATGCCGAGCGGCCGCGCCGACTCTATGCCGCATGCGCGTACTGTGGCGAGCTATCGGACGTAAATGGCTCTTCGTGTTTGGTGGTGA
>NZ_JAGGPQ010000028.1 GCF_018613675.1 Arthrobacter sp. ISL-85
ACTAACCTCTCAGGTCAATACATCTAGGAAGCCGAGAGCGAGTGGTGTGCCGCGCTCGACTCGTCCGCCGAGCTCGGGGTCTTGGACGAGTCGGTCGTGGAGGTCGTTGTGGAATTCGCGCTCCTTTACGTACACGCCACGGCGGTACTTCTTCTCCCACGTCATCGATAAACCAGCTCGGCAGATTGCGGTCATGAGTCGGCAGAACGCCTGGAGATGATCGTGGTCGTACCCAGCCTTGGCAAAGCGGTCGTACATGGCAAGCAGGCGTTCGTCGAACACGGGATATTCCGTGGCGCGGTCCCGGGTCGCGTCGTACGGCCGCACTCGAAGTTCCCTGTGTCCGGCGACATCGAGGGCCTGGTTTTTCGGTTCACCGTCAAGCTTCCCACGCCAGGTCAGGCGCAAGAGCATCGGAGGCGCCGGTCTGCCGGCCGTAACCGCGAACTTTAATACGAGAGACCCTGACTGCTCATAAGTCTCGCCGTCGCCGGCGTGGTCGACCTTCTTCCACTCGAACACCGGCTTGATAATTTCGTCCTCAGTCATGTGGCTGATGAACTCGGCGTCGAGACGGTCGGCCCAGGCGGGCCAGATGCCTGTCTGCACCCGCATGGATAGCTCGTAAACCCGTCCGCCGCGAAGGACTTCAGGGCCGGTGACAAGGTTCCCGTCTATGGAGGCGAGAGCGACGGCGACCGGCGGCCCGTCATTTTCCAGAGCGAGTGAGGGCGTCGTCCCGTGCGGGTCGGGGCCGAGGTCTGCCGGCCCCTGACGCTGCCTCATGCCTGCGACCACCGGGACAGGGAGGGGTAACTTGGCCAGGCCGTCGAGGGTAGAGGCCGTCGCGGCCCCCGCCGAACCGGACGCGGCGGCGTAGAGTTGAACGCGCAGGGGACCGGCGAGTGGGTCGTCATCGCCGAAACGGGTCCGAAGGTCTTCCGCGATCAGGTGCCCGCGACGGTCCGACGCCTCCTTGTGGGCGCTTCGGTCGGCCATCCGTGCGTCGAACGCGGCCGCTTCTGCCCGTAGCAGGTGCGCGCCAACCTCGCATGCCGAAGCGAACGCCCGCAAGTACCCAGCAGTCGGAGTAGCGTGGGCGGACGCTGTCGCAAGGTCGGCCCCGGCCGCGGACAGTTCGGCCGCTTGAGCTTCAAGTGTCGCAACCGGATCGGTTCCGCCGATCCGCCCACCGGCCACCAGCGCACGCTTGACCCTCGCGTTCGCGCTCACCGAGGCCGCGAGTATTGTGGCGAGGTCTTCACCATGTTTGTCCCGGAGCGCCGACGCAGCTGCGGCGGCAGCATCGGCGGCCAGGGTGCAGTCCTTTCCGGCCTCAGCTTCGGCGTCGACATCGACTGCGGACGCTAGCGTCGACAGGATGGCTCGATGGTCGGCGTAGGCCTGCTCGTCTGGGGTCTGTGCAAGGAGCACGCCCAGAATCGCTCGCGCGTCACCTATGCGGCCGGCACGCCACGCGACTTCGACGAACTCTGCAGCGGCGAGCGGTCGGTCGGGGCCCTGTCCGACGGCGGCTTCGGTCAGATGAGCGAGTGGAAGATTTATCAAGCCAGCGCCGCACGAAAGCAGATCGCACAGTTCGTCGTCGTCGTGCACATTGAATCGGTCGTTGATAGTGGGATCGGCAGCTTGCCGAAGCCGCAGCATCGCCATCTCAGGCGACACTGTGACCTTGCGGGTCCAGTCACCAGAGCGGTCGAGTACATCGGCCAAGTCATAGCTGACCAGCGGCTCGACGACGTTGAGGACTTGTTCCTCGGCCCACGCGCATAGCCGGTCGTTCGCGAGGCGGCGGGCGAGTGCCTTGACGGCGCGCGCGGACTCCTTGACCACATCCTTGTTCTTGACAAGATCTACGCCGGCCATCACCTTCAAAGCGGCCTGCAGCAAAGTCCGGGTCTGATCTGGCGTCCAGGTGAGTCGCATCGCTGCACGTGTGACTGCCGCGGCGACCACGACGAGCTTATCGCCGATTAATGCCGGCAAAAGGTCTGCCAAGCTCGAAGGCAGGGAATAGGAGCGGCCGATTTCGGACCAGGCGTCGAGTGCCTCGGCCCGCAAGAGTGGCTCCGAGCCAAGGATGTATGTGTACAGGGTCGGAAGGACGGTTTGGATGACGTGGAACTCGTTGCCGTGCCTGGAGCCAATGCGGCCGAGGAACTTCAGTAAGTGCCACGCGATGTCGCTGTGCCTTGCTGAGTCTCGCTCATCGTCGATGAGCGAAACTAGTGCAGAGCACACGGTTACCGGGTCCGCTTGGGCTGTTCGTTCAACGGCCTCCAGGGTGCGATACATTGCTGAACGGAAGGCGGTCCGCCGGTTCATCCGCTCTAGGCCCTGAATCATCGGACGCGTATTTTCCGTAAGTATCTCCAACGGGGAAACTTGCGGCTTCTTCGATTCCTCGAGAATGCTGAGGAAAGCCCCTAAGAGCGCAGGAAGACGCTCCAGGGTGTACTTCGGATCATCGTTCGCTACGTCCTTGATAAGCTCCGCAGCATCGCTGCGGGCGTCGTCACCCCATGCTCCGGACAAACACTTGAGAGCCAGCCCGAAGATGGCATCGGTCAACTTAGTCCTTTGGGGAGCGTCAGGCCGTGGATCACCCGGGTCACGCCACCGTGGCTCCGCGAACGCCAAGTCGACCGCAAGCTCCAACACCCTAACGAACCTCTGGCCCGAGAAACCACGTGCCCTACGCGCGGCCTCGTCGATCTCACTGACCACGTTGCCCACGCCCAGCACGACGCACACCGCTAGAGCGCGCTCCACGAACGGTCGCGCGGGGTCGTCTTCCAGCAGGGCTTCTGAATCTCCTGCCTGGTGGCGGATCAGGCCAGGAAGTAGCTGGTCGGCCAAGTGTGAGTGCGTCGGCGCGAGAGCACGAACAGCGCCCGCGGCCGCTGCAACGTCGTAAAGCGCGTTCTCGTGGCCGGCTGGGGGAGGCGACAGCAGGATGAGGCTGCGCGGAAGGCGCGGTGCGGGGAACATGGCTGACACAACCGTGACCAAGCGCTCGGGAACCAGATCTGCGAGGGTCAGCAGCGCTACCGGGTCCTTCGAGACGCTGTCCGTCTGATGGGGGATACGCGAAACGCCACCCGCGAGCTCAATCGCGGCTCGGCACACCGCATCGTCGATCTCCTCCAGGACCAAGTGGTTCGAGAGGTCCGCAAGGCAACGTCCTGCCGGAACTGACGCGCGACGCCGAAGCTCAGCTACTGCGGCCGCCGCGACGTGCGCCCCGAACGCGGGCCGCCGAATCGCAACCCGCCGCAAGGGCTCCAACAGGGTTCCGCCGATATCGGTGCTGACGACTAGGGTGCAAGCCGCAGCGATCACGTCCCGAGTGAACAACTCTGGTACGCCGTCTGCCAGCGCATTCAACCGAGCCAGGGCACCCTTCCTCACGTTGAGGTCAGACTCCGCTGCTGGGTCGGGGTCGAGAAGACCGATGTCGGCCACCGCGGCAGCCATAACCTCGTCACTGCCGACCGAAAGCGTACGCCGGGCGTCCTCGCGCTCGGCCCACAAAGCGTGAGCGGCATCTTCACGCTTGGCCTCCGCGGCTTTTTCAGCTGCAGCTGCAGAGTCTTCATCCGCCACTAAGGTCGCTAGATTCGGGACTTCGCCCGTTGAACGGCGTCGGTCGCAGCCCACGCAGTGCTCCCGGAAGAAGCCTGTCGCCACCACGAGCAGGTTCATCGCGCCAGTCGACCCGATGGCAACCGGACACTTTGCTCTGCGCATATTGATGGGGAGACCGGTGATTTCCTCGAGCATCCCTCCGCCCAAAAACTGTTCGAACGTAAGGTTCCGGCAGTGGCGGCGTGAGAGCTCTATCGTCTGGAGGTTTAGTTCGCCTGACGGATGGCGTCATCGATGTGGTCAGACACCTCTGAATCATCTCAGGCGCCGCTGAGACGACCTAACCGATGGTCGCCCGTCAACTCAAGGGCGCTATGCCTCGCACTTATAGTTGCGTGACCACTCCCGCGTAGACCTACGGACCAGGCATGAACTTGACCAGGGCGATGGGAAGTTATGCGATTACACGTCAGATAGTGGACATGGACGTCTACCTGCATGCAGGCGGGCCACCGGCTGCACCGGCTGCACGCACCAAGGAATGAGCTTCGTCGAAGTTCGCCACTCCTCAGTGTTACCGATTGGGATTTTCCCAATTATGCATTAGAATTCTTGTCATGACTGCGATGGGGGAACGCGTCGCCGCTGCAATTAAGCAGGCCGGCATGACGCAAAAAGAGGCCGCCGCGAAGGTCAGTATGAAAGCGGACGCGCTGAGTCGCGCTCTGAGTGGCCAGCGTGGGTTGGCCGCGATCGAGCTTGCCGATTTGGCTGAATTACTGCACGCAGACCTTCACTACTTAATCACGGGCGAGGCCGATCCGAGCCGAATCACCATATCCGCTCGTCATGACTATGACTCCGACACCGGCCAGCGCAGCGTTTCCGGAGCAGTTGCCGATTCCACCGTGGTGGGCGATATCTGCCTCGCCTATAAACAAGTTGAGGGCTCGGGCGATGCGCAGGCCCCGGTGGCATTGCCCCGCACAGCACAGGAAGCTCGGGAAAGTCTCGGCGCAAACTTCGTTCCTGATTTCATGTTGCGGCTCCAACGACTTGGTGTGGACGTCGTCCGGGTCGAGCAGCTGTCCACTTCTTATTCCTTCACGATTTCAGATCGTCCCGTCATTGCGTTGAACTCGTCGGGAAACTGGTTCTACGAAAACTGGAGTCTCGCGCATGAGCTGGGGCATCTCGCTCTCGGCCACGTTGGTGTTATGCCCGGGCAGACAAACACGGACGCGTGCGAGAGCCAAGCCAACGCTTTCGCCGCCGAATTGCTCCTACCTGCTGCTGAGATGAAGAGCCTCGATTGGAGCAAGATCTCCCGCGCGGAGTTCGCAGCTTTCTTGTGGGAGTGGGGTGTTTCCACAGGGGCGGTGAAGAATCGGCTGGGCGCGCTACAGATTATAGTTCCTCAGCATCTAATTGAGCTGCTGGAGTGGAAAACGCAGAAAGTGTTGCGCTACTACTGGAACGGCAACCGGCAGCCGTTCCTCGACCGCATAACTGAGCGCATGACGCAAGCTGCACAGCGACACTTCCCGGAGTGGCTAAAGGACGGGCACCTTAACGCGATTGCAGCCGGACGGATGCATAAGAACACGCTGGCCTGGATGCTCGAGGTAGACGCAGACGAGCTCGAAGTAGAAGAGCCGGCGCCGCGGAAGCTTCGAAGTGCCGATGAACTCTCGGCGCTGCTCGGATGACCACGACGACGTGACTGGTCCGCTTCTACTGTTTCCCGACACAACCGTACTCATCAACTTCCATATCTGTTCGGCCATGCCACTGCTGGACACTCTGACTCGCAAGCGTGGGCAATGGACTGCCACAATCCGGCAGGAGTGTATCCGCAAAGAGGGTGACCTAAAGCTACCGCAACTAGCCGCAGCGGCTGAGGGTGTTTTTGGAGATCCGCTCTATCCGGACGAGGACGAGCATAGGGCGATACGCGACCTCCGCGCCCTCATGGCCAGGCCAGGGGATCACCGCGATCAGCACTTGGGTGAAGCCGAGACAGTCGTAATCCTAGAACGCCGAGCCCTGAACGCCGTCTTCATCACGGATGACTCCCACGTTCAGGAGTTTACGCACAAGACCTGCATTACCTCGTGGGACCTCTTGGGGCATGGACTTCGATTAGGTGAGGTGACCGAGGACCAGATTCGCTCCATGCGGGCAACGTTGCTTGCTCAAAGGAGAGTTCACATCAATGAGGTGAAAGACGCAGCAAGCTTCGAGATGTGGCTTGCAAGTCGGAAGCGCTGAGCTATAAGAGTTGTTGACACTGTCAACACTTTTCGGTTCGGATTCGGTGGTACTGCTATCGGACTGCTCCCGGATTCCGTATGTTTTTCCCGGTTCTCAGTGTTTTCAAGGGCTGGAATGCAGTTCGAGTCCCACCTCGGGCACAGCATATCCCCTCGTCAGAGGGGCTTTTTTGCTTTGACGTGTGTACAAAGCGTGCGGTCGCGTCGTCTGACGGGCTGGGTCGCGGGCTGTGGCCTGGCTGCCGCGCTGGCCTATTCGGGTGTGTGGGTAGCGGGCACAGGTCCCTGGCGAGTGGGGCCTCCGCCTGCTGTGATGGGTTCCGGCGCTTTCTTATTCCGTTCTGTTCGGTTGACCAGGGTTGGCCAACACCAGTTCATGGTCCGGGGTAACGGGCACTACATGACCATTCAGTTTTGGGCCCCGATCGCAACGAAAAGAGTCCCTTTGCAGGTCGCGGAGCGACTACCGAGGCGCGGCTTGTCCTGCCAAAGTACGCGTGGACACTGTCCACACTTATGTCTGCTTCATGGCTTCCGTCTGGCGTCTTCGGGAAAGAAGCAGCTCTGTGCGCTCGGAGCCATGGTCGAGACGCTTGCGGCAGTCGTGCAGGCTTTAGGACCGGGTAGCTTCCTCTCGCGACCCTGCGCTGGGTAACTCGATCGGCCCCAATGTCCCCATTAGGACACTATCCGGCGGGATTTCTGACGTCAGATTGGGTGTCCGCCCAATTGCACGCGCTAGGCTGGCCAAGTTTCCACGCCCCCGGCTAGGGGATGTCGGCTGCGTTTACGACCAGCGTTCGTGACCCAGTGTGGACGCGCACCTACTTCATTCCGCTGAGGCTGTAGGTGCGACTAAGGCATGAGGCGGAAAGACGACCCGGACTCCCAATCGAGTCCGGGTCATCTTTTTAGTCATTAGGCGGGATTCGTTGCCGTGACTTTGTCCTCCTGCCGGGCCCGGTTGCCGAGCCAGCGGGCACTTTCCTTCGGGGTGCGCTCCTGGGTGGTGCGATCGACGGCGATCAGGCCGAATTTCGGCCGATAGCCGAAGATCCACTCGAAGTTGTCGAAAGCAGTCCAGGCGATGTAACCCCGGACGTCGATGCCGTCGGCAAGGCAGGAGGCAACGCCGTCGACCGCTGTCTCCAGGTAAGCCAGCCGCTGGGTATCGTCCTCGGTGGCCAGGCCGTTTTCCGTGACAATCACCGGGATGCGTGCGATCCTGTGCGCCTCGCGGATGGTGGCCTCCAGGGCCTGCGGGTAGATCTCCTCGCCCATCTGGTTGACCGGCACGCCTTCCGGCGCTGGGGCGTGCCCGTCCGGGCCGTAGACGGTGCGGCCGTAAGTCTGGATACCCACGAAGTCGTCGCCGCGGGAAGCTTCAAGGAACCGTTCGTTGACGTCGCGGCGCACCTGGTCTGCAATACCTTCACCGCCGGGCAGCGACTGGATGTCGGAGTTCGCCAGGGTCCAGCCCACGAGCAAGTCCGGGCGGTGTGCCTTGATGGCTGCGGTGGCGGCGCGGTGGGCCGCCACCTTCACCTGGAAGCCCTCCTCGGTGGAGCAGAACTGGAAAGGGGCAACAGTCCGGGCGTCAACGCCCAGCCGCTCTGCCGCGGCTGCCCACATAGGCACGGTTCCGCGGTTTTCCGGCGCTTCGCCACCGATACCGAAAGACTCCAGCAGCCAAGGCAGGTTAGGTTCGTTCAAGGTGCAGGCCACGCCGATCAGATGGCCCAGGTGGGCCATCACCCGGTCGCAGTAGCGGGCAAACAGTTCAGGGGTACTGTCACTTTCCCATCCGCCCAGCTGCAGGAGCCAGCGTGGCGAGGTGAAATGGTGGAAGGTGACCACCGGGATGAGGCCGTGCTCCAGGCAGGTCTCCAGCACACGCTTGTAGTGGTCCAGTTCGGCCACGGAAATGTGGCCTTCCTCCGGTTCGACCCGGGCCCACTCGATAGAGAAGCGGTAGCTGGTGAAACCGAGGCCGGCGATCAGTGCAATGTCCTCCCGGTAGTGGTGGTAGTGGTCCACCGCGTCCCCGGAGGGCTCGGCGAAGATTGTCCCGGGCAGGTGCTCCAGGAACCAGGTATCACTGTTGACGTTGTTGCCTTCCACCTGGTGGCCTGCTGTGGCCACGCCCCAGAGGAAGTCGCGGGGGAACGGATTGGTCATGGGGTTCCTTTCGTGATGGACGCGCTCGGCATCCCAGGCTTCGCTGCCTTCCCTTCCATCCTGTCGGCTGGCGTGACCGCCGCCACAATATCTTTTCAATCAATGACATTGTCATGTTTGGTGCAGCAGTCCCGGGCTGATTCTTGTAGGGAGCCGGGCACCTCCGGCCCCACTGATTTCTTTCCGTTGCAGTCATAGAAGAATGCGAAGGCGCACCACATGAAACTTTTGACCTCCACCGCACGCGGCAGTGCAGCCGTCCTGACCGGTGCCCTGTTGGTGGGTTCCCTGGCCGCCTGCGGCGGCGGGTCCAGCCAGGCCACGGCAAAGGTTGATACCAGCACCCTGACCCTGGCCATCGACAGCGACTCGGGCTCTTTCGGCTATGACCCGCTGCGCGTCTCCGCGGCGCAGCGCCAGTTCTTCGAAGGCCTCTACGACAGCCTGATGACCCTTCAGCCGGACGGTTCCGCAGGACCGGGCCTGGCCAAGGAGTTCAGCTACAACGCGGACAATACCGTCCTGACCCTGACCCTGAAGGACGATGTCACATTCACGGACGGCTCCAAGCTCGACGCCGCACTGGTCAAGGCAAACCTGGACCGCCGCTCCGATCCCGCACTAAGCGCATACTCCGCCGTGGCCAAGGGCGGTGCCCAGGAAATCACCTCTGTGGACGTAGTCAGCCCCACCCAGGTCGCCCTGACCTTCGCCAAGCCCCAGCCCGGATTCGAAAAGAACCTGGCCTCAACAACTGGCATGATCGTGGGCAAGAACGGTGTCACGGACACGGCGAGCCTGGCCGCCACGCCGGACGGCTCCGGCCCGTACACCCTTGATCCGTCCACGGTGAAGGGCAACAAGTACGTCCTGGTGAAGAACGACAAGAGCGCTGACGCTTCAAAGTTCGCCTACAAGAAGGTTGTTTTCAGCATTGTCATGGACCCGCAGGCCCGCGCCAACGCCTTGGTCTCGGGGCAGGCTGACGTTGCCATGCTGACGTCTTCCACGGTGGACTTCGCCAAGTCAAAGGGCCTGGGCGTGTCCCAGATCGGCGGCACCGTCAACACCATGATCTCCTTCGACAAGATTGGCAAGACCGCGCCGGCGTTCGCGCAGGAGAAGGTCCGCCAGGCCATACAGTACGCCATCAACCGCCAGGCCCTGGTGGATGCCCTGCACAAGGGTGACATCCCCGCCTGGAACGCCCTCCCCAAGGAGTCGGCGGGCTTCACCAAGGAACTTGAAACCGAGTTCGCGTACAACCCGGCCAAGGCCAAGAGCCTGCTGGCCGAGGCCGGCTACCCCAATGGCTTCGAGTTCACCATCATCGCCGGCGCCCAGACCCAGACCGACCTTCAGGCAGTCCAGAAGGACCTCGCCGCCGTCGGCATCACCATGAACGTGAAGATGGCAGCGTCCACCGACGAAGCCTTCGCCGCCGTCGCCACCACGCCCCTGGGTTACGCGCCGCTGAACTGGGACAACCCCGTCGGCGTGATGTACGGCGCCATCCTTAACGGCTTCACCAACGTCCAGAAGGCCACCGATGACCAGCTCAGCGCCGCCACGGGCGAGCTGGCCGCGGCGAAGGACGACGCCGCCGTCAAGGCCGCCGCGACCAAGCTGAACACCCGACTGGTGGAGTCCGGCTGGATGATCCCGCTGTACGAGGCCCTCACCAACCAGGGCTACAACACCAAGAAGGTGGCCCCGGTGAAGTTCGCCGGCACCAACGCCTACCCGCTCCTTTCGTCCTACACTCCGGCCAACTAACAGCCGCACCATCCCGCCCGGTGCCCCCCCGCTGAGGGGAGCGCCCGGCGGGACTGGCCTGACCGATGGAGGTCACCATGGCACTATTCATCACTAAGCGCCTGTTGATGGCGCTGGCCACCGTGCTGGTGGTTGCGGTGCTGGCATTCCTGCTGGTGCACGCAATGCCGGGCAGCCCCGGGGCGGTGTCCCTCGGCGCCGGCGCCTCCCAGGAAGCCATCGACGCGGTCAACCAGCGGATGGGCTGGAACGATCCGCTGTTCGCGCAGTTCTGCACCTGGCTCGGTTCCGCAATCCAGGGCGATCTTGGCATCTCGCTCATCGATGGCCGCTCCGTCAGCGCAGACCTGGCAAGCCGGTTGCCTGTCACCGCCTCCCTTGCCGCCGGTGCCACGATCCTCAGCGCGGTCCTCGGGATCGGATTGGGCGTCACCGCGGCCGTCCGCGGGGGAGCGCTGGACCAGGCCATCGGCGGCTTCGTCGGCCTCCTGGTTGCCCTGCCCGCGTTCTGGGTGGGCGTCCTCTTCGTCTACCTTTTCGCCGTCCAGTCCTCCATCTTTCCCGCCACCGGCTACGTACCGTTCGAAGTCTCACCGCAGGATTGGGCGCTGTCCCTGGCGCTGCCGGTGATCACCCTGGCCGTGGGCGGTGCGGCCTTCATCGCCCGGCAGACCAGGGCGTCGATGCTGGAGGCCCTGCAGCAGGAGCACATCAGAACGCTGCGTGCCACGGCCACCCCCACCTGGAAGATCCTTTACGTCCACGCCCTGCGCTACGCCAGCCTGCCCATCGTGGCCGGCATCGCCCTTCAGTTTATCGGCCTGTTCGGCGGCTCCGTCATCGCTGAGCAGCTATTCGCCATGCCCGGCCTGGGCCAGGCCGTCCAGACCTCGGTCAGCACCCATGACGCCCCGGCCGTCCAGGGTGTGGTGGTGATCGCCACGGTGGTGGTGGTTGCCGTGAACCTGGTACTGGAGCTGGCAACCAAGTTCCTCGACCCGAAGTTGCGTGCCTCATGATCCCTTCAATGGCTCCGGCCCCCGCAGACCAGGCAGAAACCACGACGGCGGCAGCGGCTCCCGCCCGCAACGCCGGCAGGGCGGCCATCACCAAACTTTCCGGGCACCGCCTGTTCGCCTCGCCCGGCGCCGTGGCTGGCCTCGTGTGGCTCGCCGCGCTGGTCACCGCATCGGTGACCGCTCCGCTGTGGCTGCCGTTCAAAACCGAGGATCAGGATTTCACCGCCGTCCTCTCCGGCCCCACTGCCGCGCACTGGCTGGGAACGGATGAACTGGGCCGCGACATTCTCAGCCGCATTTTCGCCGCGGCGGCGGGCACCCTGGGGACCTCAATGCTCACGGTGATTGTCGGCGTCGGACTTGGCACCATCCTGGCCATGCTTGCCGCCGGCGCCGGGGGACGGGCCGAAGGCGTGATCAGCCGGGTCACGGAGGTCATGATGTCCCTGCCGGGCACGGTGATCATTTTGGCCGTGATCGGCGCGGTGGGAACCAACATCCCCGTGGTCATGGCCATCTTGGGCATCCTGATGTCCGCCGGCATCTACCGGGTGATCCTGGGCCAGGCCAAGTCGCTGCAGTCCCAGCTCTATGTTGACGCGGCCAAGGTGGACGGCGCCAGCCCGCTGCGCATCAGCCTCCGCCACGTCCTGCCCGGGCTGGCCAACACCATTGTGGTCCAGGCGGCACTCATCTTCGCCGTCGGCATGCTCATCCAGGCTGGCCTGGCGTTCATCGGCTTCGGGCCGCCCATCCCACAACCAAGCTGGGGCGGAATGATCCAGGGCGCCTCCCAGCATGTCTACGACGCTCCCTGGATGATGGTCCCCACCGGTGCCGTCCTGGCGCTCACGGTCCTGTCGGCCAATGCCATCGGCAACGCCCTGGGCAAGGCCCCCAACGCCGCCGCGCCGCACCTGCCTTCGACTGCCGCACGCCGGCAACGGGCCAAGGCCGTCGCCGCCATCGCCGCCGCCCCCGTTCATGTCACGAAGGACGGCGCCCCCGATGGAGAAACGGCGGTGGGGACGCTCAGCGTCCGCAACCTCTCGGTCGGCGTCGACAGTCCTGGTGCAGGTAACGGGGTCCGGCTGGTCACCGACGTCTCCCTCGACGTCGAACAGGGGACCGTCCTGGGCCTGGTCGGGGAGTCCGGCTGCGGCAAGACCATGACCGCGCTGTCCCTGCTCGGGCTGCTGCCCTCCGGCGTCTCCGTCACCGGCGGACAAATCCTCTGGAACGGCAGGAACCTTGCCGCCACCACGGACAAGGACATGGAAGCCGTCCGCGGCCGCGAGATCGCCCTCATCAGCCAGGAACCCATGCGCGCCCTGGACCCGATGTTCACTGTTGGCTACCAGCTCACCGCCACCATCCGCCGGCTCCGTGGAATGGGCAAGGGTGAGGCGCGCAAGGAAGCGCTCAGCCTGCTGGAGAAGGTGGGAATTGTTGATGCTGCCCAAATCCTGAAGACCTATCCGCACCAGATCAGCGGCGGCATGGCACAGCGCGTGGCCATCGCCCTGGCCCTCTCCGGCAACCCCAAACTGCTAGTGGCGGACGAACCCACCACTGCCCTGGACGTCACGGTCCAGGCCGAGATCCTGTCCCTGCTCCGTGCACTGGTGAAGGACACCGGCATGTCCGTGGTCATGGTCACCCACGACCTCGGCGTGGTGGCGGACATCTGCGACCAGGTGGCTGTGATGTACGCCGGGCAGGTGGTGGAAAACGGCAGGACCGCAGCCATCCTGGACAGCCCCCGCCACCCCTACACCCTGGCCCTGCTTGCCGCGGACCCGCACGCCAACCACGCGGACAGCATGCCTGAGCGCCTCGCCACGATCAGCGGCCAGGTGCCGCAGCCCAAGGACTGGCCTGCCGGCTGCCGGTTCGCTGCCCGCTGCCAGTTTGCCGGCTCCGCCTGCCTCGAACCCGTCCCGCTGCTGCCCTCCGGCGCAGGAGAAGGCCTGGTGCGGTGCGTCAAGGCGGACCAGCTCGCCGTCGAAGGCATGGACTGGCTGGCCACGGACGTCCCGGCGTCCCGCCTGCTCGAGATCACCCCCAAACAGACGCTACTCACCGAAAAGGACATGGCATGAGCACCGCAGTCACGCAGCTCCCAGGGCCCGCGCCGGCCACCACTGTGCCCATGCTCGAGGTGAAGGACCTGGTGGTCCGCTACGGCCGCGGACGCCGGGCAGCCACAGCACCTGCCGCCGTCGACGGCGTCAGCTTCAGCATCGCCCCCGGTGAAACGGTGGGCCTGGTGGGGGAATCAGGGTCGGGCAAGTCCACCATCGGGAAGGCGATCCTCGGCCTGCAGAAAGTTTCCGGCGGCACCATCAGCTACCAGGGCTGGGAGATCACCTCCGCTACCGCGACCCAGCGCCGGGACCTGGGCGCAGAACTGCGGGCGGTATTCCAAGACCCCAACTCCTCCCTGAACCCCCGGAACACCATAGGCACCTCCCTGGCGGAACCGCTTCGCCTGCGCGGCATCGCCGCTGCGGAGGCCCGGGTAAAGGCCGAGGATATGCTGGAACGCGTGGGCCTGCCCCGGGAGGCCGTGGACCGGTACCCAAGCCAGTTCTCCGGCGGCCAGCGCCAGCGCATCTCCGTGGCCCGCGCCCTGATCTGCGACCCCTGGCTCGTGGTCTGCGACGAGGCCGTCAGCGCGCTTGACCTTTCCACCCAGGCGCAGGTCCTCAATCTCCTGGCCGACCTCCGCGACGAGCGGGGCCTCAGCTACCTGTTTATCGCGCACGACATCGCCGTGGTCCAGTTCCTGGCACAGCGCGTGGTGGTCCTGTACCGCGGGCAGGTGATGGAAAGCGGACCGGCCGCCGCCGTCACCGAAAACCCGCAACATCCCTTCACCCAGGCCCTCGTGGCCGCCTCACCGGTGCCCCGCCCTGCCGAGCAGGCCGTGCGCCGTGAGGCCCGGGAATCGCTGGGTGTCCGCACCGGCGCCGCCGCCGTTCCCGCGCCGGGAGGCTGCCCCTTCCGGCTCCGCTGCCCGCTGGCCACCGAGCTGTGCGCCACCGAACGGCCGGCGCTGCGCCGCATTGGCGCGGCCGACGTCGCCTGCCACTACGCCTAGTACCTTTGCCTCCACTTCAGAACGGATCACCTCACCAATGACTTCCACACCCTGGCTTGCCGCCATGATCACCCCCGGGCAGGACGTCGACGGCGCCCCGCGTCTCCGCAAGGAATTCCGGCTTGAGGAGGGCCATGGCGACGTGGTGAAGGCGACGCTGCGCGCCACCGCCCTCGGCATCTATGAAGCCCTGATCAACGGCGTCCCGGTGGGGGAGGACGTCCTGAGCCCGGGCTGGAGCTCCTACGAATGGCGGCTCCGGTACCGCACCTACGACGTCACCGCCCTGGTGGGACCCCGCACCGTCATTGGTGCCGAGCTGGGCAACGGCTGGTACCGCGGCAGGCTGGCGTGGCACGGCATGTACAACCTCTACGGTCCCGACCTGGGTTTCCTGGGCCAGCTGGACATCGAGTTCGAAGATGGCCACGTCCAGTCCGTCGGCACCGACGCCAGTTGGCAGGCCGGCCCGTCGGCCACCACCTTCAACGACCTGTACGACGGCCAGACCATCGACGCCCGGAACGCTGGGGGCGGCTGGGCGGAGCCGGGTTTTGCCCCCGACGCGAACTGGACCGGCGTGCGCACCCTGGCGTTCGACGCCGGCCGGCTGGCTGAGCCGGTCGGCCCGCTCGTGGTGCGTGCCGGCGTCGTCCGTCCCGTTGAAGTCTTTACCTCGCCTTCCGGCAGGACCCTGGTGGACTTCGGCCAGAACCTGGTGGGCTGGCTCCGGTTAACTGTGCAGGGGGAGGCCGGCACGGCAATCAGTGTGCGGCACGCCGAGGTGCTGGAGGACGGCGAGCTGGGCGTCCGGCCGCTGCGGTCGGCCAAGGCCACGGACACCTTCATCCTTTCCGGCGCCGAGGACCTCTTCGAACCCACCAAGACCTTCCACGGCTTCCGCTATGCCGAAATCACCGGATGGCCGGGCGAGCTCAGGGCGGATGACGTGGAGGCCGTGGTGGTCCACTCCAACCTGGAACGCATCGGCACCTTCGAGTGCTCCAACGAGCTGGTGAACCAGTTGCACCGCAACATCGTCTGGGGCCTGCGCGGCAACTTCCTGGACCTGCCCACTGACTGCCCCCAGCGCGACGAACGGCTCGGCTGGACCGGTGACATCGCCGTGTTCGCCCCCACCGCCGCCTACCTCTACGACGTCAAGGGCTTCCTGCAGGACTGGCTGCTGGACCTCGCCGCCGAGCAGAAGGCGCAGGACGGGCTGGTCCCCATCACCGTGCCGGATGCCCTGAAATACTGCCCCCAGCCACCGGAATTCCCCGCACCGGAGTCATCGGCGCTCTGGAGCGAGGCCTCGGTCTGGGTGCCCTGGGCGCTCTGGGAAGCGTACGGTGACCTCAGCGTGCTGGCGAACCAGTACGAGTCGATGGCCTCCCATACCCGCCGGGTGGAAGGCCTGCTTTCACCGGCGGGCTTGTGGGATTCAGGCTTCCAGTTCGGCGACTGGCTGGACCCCGACGCCGCACCCGACCAGCCTTGGGCAGCCAAGGCCGACACCGCCGTCGTCGCCACCGCCTGCATGTACCGGACCGCCCGCCTCACCGCGCAGACGGCCGGACTCCTGGGAAAGCACGACGACGAGGCACACTTCGAGGCACTCGCCGCCCGGGTGCGTGCAGCCTTCGCCGAACACTACGTGGGTGCAGGTGGCACCATCCACAGCGACTGCACCACCGTGTACGCGCTGGCCATTGCGTTCGATGTGCTGGAGACGCCGGAACTGCGGGAGTTCGCCGGCAACCGGCTGACGGAACTGGTGCGGGACAACAACTATCGCGTGTCCACCGGGTTCGCGGGGACCCCGTTCATCACCCATGCGCTAACGGACACCGGCCACGCGGATGAAGCCTACCGGCTCCTCCTGGAGGAGGGCTGCCCGTCTTGGCTTTACCCGGTGACCATGGGCGCAACTACCGTGTGGGAGCGCTGGGACTCCATGCTGCCGGACGGCACCATCAACCCTGGCGAGATGACCAGCTTCAATCACTACGCCCTGGGCGCCGTGGCAGACTGGCTCCACAGGAGTGTCGGCGGTATCAGCCCGCTGGCGCCCGGCTACAGCAAGCTCCGGATCGCCCCTGTCCCCGGCGAGGGGATCGATTGGGCCAAGACGTCGCTGAAGACCCCGCACGGAACAGTCAGCGTGGAATGGAAACTCGACGACGGCGCGCTGCACCTTGAGGCGACGGTACCTGACGGAGTGAAGGCCGACGTCGTACTACCCGGCGGCGAGCCCCGCACCATCGGCGGCGGCACGCACGCGTTCACCGCACCTTCCCCGCTCGCCATGACCGCGGGAGCGTAGGGCAGGCTGTGACGGGCATCGATAAGGCCTCTGCGGAGCTGCTTGTTGTGGACAATGATTTTGGCGGCGATCCTGACGGACTCGTGGCGCTTGCCCACATCCTCTTGCGGTCCGGGTCGGACGTTGCGGTACTGGTGACCACATCACCGCTTGATCCGGGATTGGCGTCGGCAGCAGGTGCGGACCCAACAACCACAGCCGAACGGGGGAGCGAGCTCGCTGAACAACTCGTCGAGCTTTTGGGGTGCGATGTGCAGGTTGTTACTGGTGCAGAGTCCACCGGAATCACTGATGACCAGGTCAGGGCAGCAGCGCGCGCCATCGTGGATACCTCCGCCCGCTACCGGCGGACCACGATCCTGTGCGGCGGTCCACTGACCAACATCGCCGCGGCGCTTCGGTTGGAGCCTTCGCTCGTTGACCGGGCAACGCTGGTGTGGGTGGGCGGCACCTTGGTTGAGGCGCGCCGCGGGGAATACAATTCCGACACTGACGTGGAAGCGGCAGCGGCCGTGCTGGCGGCAGGGATGCCCCTGATCCGCCTCCCCGCTGAGGAATACACGCGGATGACTGTTGCGCTGGATGCAGTGAAGAACGATCTCGCTGCCGCCTCGCCGGTCGGTTCCTGGCTGGCGGAGCGCCTACTCGACGTTCCGCCCTTCGTGCAGCTGGGCGCCACGCTGACTCTGGGCGACAGCGTCCTGGTGCCCTTTATGCCGCGGCCTGGCGCAACTGGAATCCCGGCCGCCCCGGGAACAGTGGTCCACAACCAGGTCGACAATGCAGGGCTGTGGAACGGCCTGATCGGTCTGCTCGCGGCGCAGGGTAAACACGCAGCATTGAAGAGCAACCCCATCTTGTCGGGCTTCAACCCGGATCCGAGCATCGTCAGCACGCCGGATGGCTATTACCTGACTACGTCATCGTTCGAATACCTCCCGGCGCTACCCGTTTATCACAGCAAGGACCTGGAAAACTGGCGGCTCGTTGGCCACGTGGCCACGCGCGAGCAACAGGTCGAAATAGCCCATGTACCGACGCCCGGAGGCGTTTGGGCGCCAACCCTTCGGTATCGGGACGGCGTGTTCTACCTGATCGTCTCCGTTTTCCTCGGCGGCCGGGGATGCGTGGTCTTCACAGCCACCAACCCCGCAGGCCCATGGAGCGACGGGACGGCGATTGCGGCCGTGGACGGCATCGACCCGGACCTGGCCTGGGATGAGGACGGAACCGCCTATGTGACGTTCGCCCGGCACCCGGATGGCATTCAGCAGGTGAGGGTGGACCTTGCCACCGGCGAAGCACTCGAAAAGCCACGGCCCTTGTGGCCAGGAAGCGGGCTCTATTCGCCCGAAGGCCCCCACCTCTACCGCCGCGGCGACTGGTGGTACCTGATCGCGGCGGAGGGGGGAACTGACAGGGGGCATGCCGTGACCGTGGCCCGCTCGCGTCGGCCCGAAGGCCCCTTCGAATCCGCGCCGCATAACCCGGTCCTGACCGCTGCCGGCACCGGCTCTCCTGTCCAGAACACCGGCCACGCCGACCTTTTCGAACTTCCCGACGGCGGGACAGCCATGGCCCTGCTGGGCGTCCGGCCCGTGGGCCTCACCCAGGCGTTCTCACCCCTGGGCAGGGAAACATTCCTGACCAGGGTGGACTGGGTGGATGGCTGGCCCCACGCCCGCCTGCCTCGACTGGCCGGGACGCGCAGCGAAGAGGTTACCTACGACTTCGCCAACGGATCAGGCCTGGAAGATCCCGCCTGGATTGCGGTCCGCAGGGTGCCTGCGGAAATAGCGGCCCCCACACCGGACGGGCTGGTCATCAAAGGGGAGGGGAACACCCTGCACTCACTCCGCCCCAGCTTCCTTGCCCAGCGGCAGCGCCACCTCGGGATCGACTTCCGGGCTGTGCTTGATGTAAGGGCCGGGCGGGGCGGCGTCGCTGTCCGTAATGCCGAGGACAACTGGTTCGGGATCGAAGCTGCTCAGGACGGGGAAGAAATTTCGGTCACTGCACGCGCCGTCGTCGCGGGCTTTGACCGCACGTGGCAAACAACAGTCCCGCACGGCGACGTCGAGTTGGCAGTCCTGACAACCCCGCCACCGGCTGGCTTCAGCGCCGGTGCCGTCGGCGGTGACAGAATCCGCCTCATCGTGCGTGCCTTGGCGCCCGGCTCCAGCGCAGAGGAGGTGCTGCTGACGGAGCTTGACGGCAGACACTGGTCCTTCGAAACCGCAAAGGCATTTACGGGCAGGGCCTTCGGCGTCTTTGCTGTCGAAGGCGAAGTCCTTGTACGGCGGCTGGACTACTCCGGCGCGGACTGACCGGTGCACGACAAACCAATATTCCGTTGGCCTCACCCCTCGGAGTGCGTGCGCACACCGGGGCTGACCTCGGCAAGGTGGCCCAGGTTCCTTGACACGGCACGAGCGGTGGCACGGACCGCGGGGGCCAGGACGTTAGGAGGCGTTGAACCGTCGGGCACGACGATGGACAGCGCTGCCACCACGGAACCCTGTGCGTCAAAGACCGGTGACGCCACGGACACGGTCTGGGAGGGGTGGGAACGGCGGATCATGGCAATGCCCGTACGGCGGACATCGGAGAGGGTGCGGCGCAACTGGCCTTCGGGCATATTCTCCACCCCGGGCTCGCTCTCCGGCGGTTTCCGCAACGTGGCCTCCTGGAACTGCTGGTCCGCGCCCGCCAGCAACACCAGCCCGACGGCGGTGCTCCGCAGCGGCGCACGACCGCCCACCCGGTACGCGACCTCCGTCGCGTCCTTGGAGGACAACCGCTCTATGAGCACGGCCTCCTCGTTGTCCCGCACGGCCAGCAGGACGTGGTGCCGTGTCACCTCGAACAGGTCCTCAAGATATGGCAGCGCGATCTCGCGCACCCCGTGGCCGCGGGGCGAGAGGGACGCCACCTCCCACAAGCGGACCCCCACGACGTACCGGCCGTCCTCGAGCCGCTCCAGCGCACCCCAGGCAACCAGCCGGGCAATCAGGCGCAGCGCCGTGGGTGCGGGCATTCCCGCATGGCGCGCCAGTTCGGAGAGGGTCAGTGCACGACGGCGGTCGGAGAAGACGGCGAGCAGGCTCAGCGCCCTGTCAATCACCGGTTCGCCCTGCTTGGGCCGCTTCCCGCGGGTGGGGATGGTATCGGTGTCCAAAGGGACGGTCATGCCTGTTGTCCTTGCACGGTCGGAAGTTCGGACGGAATCCGTGAACTAGACCACAATACTATTCCAACCAATGAAAGAGTGCTGTGAGCGTACGCTGCCTGGAAACGAGGCTGGAATCCCAGCTACTCCACGTTCAGGAGCTCCCCGCATGACCTTCACAAGTCTCGACGCCGGCGTCGAGGAAGCTGTTCTGGCCCCCGGCGCGCCCACCCGGCTTCGCGTGGAGCACCTCCGCGAGCCGGTCGGCATCACCAACACCCATCCGCGGCTCGGCTGGACAGCGCCCGAGGGAACGATCTCGCAGGCTGCCTACCAAATCACCGCAAGCAACGGCTGGGACACCGGCCGGGTGGAGTCTGCGCAGCACCTCGTGGTCCCGTACTCCGGGCCGGGGTTGGGATCGCGCAACCGGTTCGAGTGGCGGGTCCGTACCTGGAACACCACCGCGGACGGCACGGAATCCGAAAGTGCATGGTCTGAACCGATGTCCGTGGAGCTGGGACTCCTGTACGTCTCAGACTGGATGGCGCAGTGGATTGGTCCGGACGAGCATGCCGTCCCGAGTCCCGGCGGACGCCCCGGCTACGCCCTGCACAAGGCCTTTACCCTGGACACTGTCCCCGGGGTGTCGCGTGTCTACGCCACCGCCCACGGCATCTACGAACTGTTCCTTAACGGACAGCGGGTGGGCGACCAGCAACTTACCCCTGGCTCCACCAGCTACAACACCACCCTCCAGGTGCAGACCTACGACGTCACAGCGATGCTGCGCCGCGGCACCAACAGCATCCGGGCCGTCCTCACGGACGGCTGGTACCGCGGAACGTTCGGTTACACGCGCGACGCCGACATGTACGGCACGCACACCGCGCTCCTGGCGCAGTTGGAGATGCAGTCCGGGGACAGCAGGACGGTCATCGGCACTGACGGGTCCTGGCTGATTTCGGGATCGGAGATCCGGAGCGCGGATCTGATGGCCGGGCAGCGGGTGGATTTCCGGCTGCTGGATGAGCCGGAAGACGAGGAAAGGGCGGCACCCAAGGAACTTCACGCACCCAAGGGGAGTGCCGCCGTCGTAAGGAATGGCAGCTACAAAACTCTGACCGGTCCTGTGGCACCGCCAACCCGGATCGTGGAAGAGCTCGGGCCGGTATCCATCGCCCGCCTTGCCAGCGGCCACCAGGTGGTGGACTTCGGCCAGAACATTCACGGCTGGGTGCGCCTGACAAAGCTGGGCGCACCTGGGCAGACGGTCACCCTCGCCTATGGTGAGGCACTGGATTCCGACGGTGACGTGACCCTGGACCACCTGCGACCGCACGACTTCCGCCGGCCCGGCCAGTTCCTCTCGGCCGGGCAGGTTGATCAGGTGACGGCGTTTGGCGCACCGGGCGAAGCGTTTGAACCGCGGCACACCACCCACGGCTTCCAGTACGTGTCCGTGCGAGGCCTGACCGAGGACCTGGCGCCGCAGGACATCACCGCATGCCTGGTCCAGACCGACCTGGAGCCCCTGGGCACCTTCACATCTAGTGATGAGCGCCTGAACAAGCTGCACGAGATCGTGCAGTGGAGCTTTCGGGACAACGCCTGCGAGGTTCCCACGGACTGCCCGCAGCGGGAAAAGGCCGGCTGGACCGGGGACTGGCAACTGTTTGTGCCCACGGCTGCGTACCTCTACGACGTGACCGGGTTCTCACGGAAGTGGCTTAACGACGTCCGGGCGGACCAATGGGAAAACGGGGTGATTGCCAACATTTCGCCATCGCCCGGACCCGAAATCACGTCCGCGGACTTCATGGCCTTCGTCAACGGATCGGCCGGCTGGGGCGATGCCATCGTGATGGTGCCGTGGGAGGTCTACCTGGCCACCGGCGACGCCGGGATCCTTGCCGAGAACTGGGAAGCGATGAAGCGCTGGCTGAACTTCGTCCGGACCACCGCTGAATCCAGTCGGCACCCGGACTGCGCAACCGCCAGCCCGGTCCCGGCGCCGCACGAAAAGTACCTCTGGGACACCGGCTTCCACTGGGGCGAATGGATGGAACCGGACGGCCCCGAACCGGACCTGTTCGCCGCCCGCTCGGCCGATCACGGGATCGTGGCCACCGCCTACTACCGGAACACAGCCGCCCTGATGGCCAAAATTGCCGTTGCCCTTGGCCACGCCGAGGAAGCCGACGCGTTCGCGGAACTTACCGAGAACGTCCGGCAGGCCTGGGAAACGGAATACCTGGACTCCTCCGGGCACGTCACCCAACCCAGCCAGGCCAACTGCGTTCGCGCGTTGGCGTTCAACCTCCTCACCCCGAAGCAGCGCCCCATAGTCACGGCGCAGCTTGTCGCGCTGATAAGGGCGGCGGGCACCCACGTGGGGACAGGTTTCCTGGCCACGCCGTACCTGCTGCCCGTCCTTGCCGATAACGGCGAACTGGACTTGGCCTACGAACTCCTCATGCAGGACTCGGAGCCCTCCTGGCTGGTGATGGTGGACCGCGGCGCGACCACCATGTGGGAGCTATGGAACGGCCTCGACGCCGAAGGCAACCCGCACCAGTCCCTGAATCACTACAGCAAGGGCGCCGTGGTTTCCTTTCTCCACCGCTACACGGCAGGACTCCGGCAGGCACCCGGCGGCGCCGGCTATGAACGAATCATCATCGAGCCCCGCCCGGGTGCCGGCCTGACCTCTGCGGCTACAACGCATCAAGGCCCGCAAGGTTTGATCCAGGTGCGCTGGACCATGGACGACGGCGGGTTGCAGCTGAGCGCGAGTGTCCCGCCGGGCACCACTGCCGAAGTCCGGTTCCCCGGCGAACCGGCCGCCGTCGTCGGACCTGGAAAGCACCACTTCACCGCCCCTGTCAGCGGAACGACAGAAAAACCCCCGGCTTGTAAGGAGCACCCCATGAGTGTCCACGAAGCCACCGAAGTCTACGGAACCGAACGCCCGGACGCTGCCCGCCCGGGCCGGGTAGCGGTGCCGCCGTTTCCCGTCTTCGACGCCCCGGGGGTACCCGAGATCGTTTCGGACGTCTCGTCGGTGCACCGCGAAGTCACCTACGCCCGCGCCATCGGCTTCCGGCCGCTCAAGATGGACATCTGGCTTCCACGCCAAGCCACAGGTCCAGTCCCGATGGTGGTGTGGGTCCACGGTGGCGCCTTCCAGCTCGGCGACCGCCGCGAGCTGCCGCCCACCTTCGCACCGGACTCCGTTTTCCGCCTGCTCAACGAGGCCGGGATTGCCTGCGCCACGGTTGATTACCGGCATTGCCTGGAGGCGCCGTTCCCGGCCCAGCTGCACGACCTGAAGGCGGCTGTCCGCTACCTGCGGGAATTCGCGGGAGAGCTTGGCGTCGATCCGGAGCGGTTCGGCGCTTGGGGCGAATCCGCCGGCGGCCACCTCGTTGCCCTGCTGGGACTGACCGGAAACCGGGACGACCTGCGCGGCGGGCACGGGGCCCAGGGGCATTCCGATCACATCAGCGCCGTCGTTGACTTTTACGGTGTTTCCTCGCTCCTGAGCATTCCGCCCATGAATACTCCGGCCGGGCTGTTCCCGCCGGCTTTGACCGCAGCCGTTCCGGCAGGGATGCCCCTGCAGCCCGAGTACATGCTGGTGGGCGGTTCGAACGACCCGGTTCTTCTGGCAGCGGCGAGCCCGGTCAGTTACGTGACGGCCGATGCGCCGCCATTCCTCCTGATCCACGGCGACAGGGACGCCCTGGTGCCGCATTCGCAGACCGACCTCCTGGCTGCCGCCCTTGCCAACGCCGGAGTGGAACATCACGTGGTCACCATCAAAGGCGGGGACCACTGCTTCTTCGGCGCGGAGGACCAGCTTGACACCATTCTCGCCGCCGCCGTCCGCTTCTTCGCCGGGAAGCTGGGCCGGCCATGACAGCGCAGAAGCGCGAGTCCCCCGTTCCTGCAGCCAGCGGGAAGCCGGCATCCGATGCAGGCTTCACCGAGTACCTGGCGGCGCCGGAAGGCCCGAACGCCCCGTCGGGACCAGTTGGTCCCGCTGTTCCCATCCGTACGGTCGCAGCGAAGGGCAGGCACGGTCCGGTGGATATCCGGATCTACGGCGGCCCACCCCGGACGCCCGGACCGGCGCTGGTGTGGCTCCATGGCGGAGGGTTCGTCAGCGGCGGGTTGGACATGCCCGAATCGGACTATCTGGCCAGGGTACTGGCCGCCTCCGGGACGCCGGTGCTGTCGGTGGACTACCGCCTTGCCCGCGACGGGGTTCACTTTCCCGTGCCCCACGAGGACTCCTTGACCGGTTGGTTCTGGGTTCGAAGCAACGCCGAAGGGCTGGGGCTGGATCCGGAGCTCCTGTGCATGGGCGGAGCCGGCGCCGGCGGCAACCTCGCGGTGGGCGCCGCGCTGTACCTTAAGGACGCTTGCAAACCGCTCCCGGCGAAGCTCCTGCTGGCCTATCCCTTCCTGCACGCAGAATTGCCGCTGCCCGCGGAAGGACTGGACCAGGACGTGATGGCGACACTGCCCAGGCATCTGCGCTTCACCCCCGAAGACTGTGTGCGGAACGCTGAGAACTACGTTGGTGGTCCGGTGAGTATGGCGTCGTCGTATGCCATGCCTGGGTACGCCGACCCTTCCGGGCTCCCGCCCACGGCCATCGTCGCCTGCGAGTACGACGACGTCCGCGGCTCGTCCGAGCTCTTCGCCACAAACCTGGAGCAGGCCGGAGTTCCGGTGTCCTTTTACCTTGCCCGCGGCGCCATGCATGGCCACCTCAACCACGCAGCCGGCAGCCCCGAAGCTGCTGGCGCCCTGCAATTCCTTGCCCGGGAACTGGCTACCGCCAAGGCGCAGGGAACGCGTTCCATTGTTTGAAATCGCCCGCGCAACGCGGGACGGACATCAGCGAAAGTTGAGTTATTAGGCGGACCGCTCCTGGCCGCGGGCATCACACCACGGCACAAAGAAGCAGTACAGAGAAGGAGTGGACGATGACGGCAGGAAAGATCCTCAAAGGGATCGCATTTGCCCATCCGGCGGGAGCCGCTGCACTGCTGCTGGACCTGTACATTCCCGCCGACCCCATTCAGGACTCCGGGCCGTTGCCAGCAGTGGTTCACTACCACGGCGGCGGCTGGCGGACAGGTGTCCGCTCGTCGCTGGGCCCCTCACTGGACGCTGCGGGCCTGAGCCCGATCGAGCGACTCGTTGACGCGGGCTTTGTGGTGGCATCGGCAGACTACCGGCTCAGCTCGGTGGCCCACTTTCCTGCACAGCTGCTGGACGCGAGGGCTGCGGTCCGCTGGCTCCGGGCGCACGCCGCTGATTACAACGTGGATCCACACCGAATCTATGCGTGGGGAGACTCGGCAGGCGGCCACCTGGCCAGCCTGGTGGGACTGACGGCCGGGTCTACCGAACACCCCGGCCGGGACGACCTCCATGACCGAGCGCACATCAGCGACACCGTTGCCGCTGTGGCCGCCTGGTATCCACCCACCGACCTCCTCCGCATGGGAGAGCAGGCGCTGTCCAACGCCATCGCCAGCGCGGACGATCCCGGCTCCCGTGAAGCACTCCTCCTCGGCGCGCAGCCATCCGAAGCGCCGGAGAAGGCAACGGCCGCAAGCCCTGTCCGCTATGCGGGAAAGCACGCTCCGCCGTTCTTCCTGGCGCACGGCACCGCGGACCGCTTCGTCCCGCCGGCCCAATCCGCAAGCCTGGCAGCGGCGCTGGAAGCCGCGGGCGCCGACGTCGAACTTCTGCTGATTGAGGGCGCCGACCACATGTGGCAGCTGCCGGGGGACGACCCCGCTGCGGCAACACAAGCCACGGACGCCACCATCGATTTCTTCCGCCGCCAGGCGCAAAAACTTTAACTTCACGCACCCGGGGTCGCGCACCCGCGCCCTGGGCAAGACCAGAAGGGCCCCCTTATGCAGTTTGTTGGTATCGACCACTGTGCCGAGTCCTGGGCCGCGGCCCTCGTGGATTCGCGCCTTTTTCCGCTCGCACCGGTTGCCGAATTCTGGACCGGTCCCGCGGGCTGGCAGGAGAAGGCCCTCACGCTAACGGCCGACGCCGGTCCCTCGCTTGAACGCGGAACCGTTAGCGAAGTACCGCTGGTCCCCGCGTCCGCGCGCGTGATCTGCGTGGGGCTGAACTACAAGGCGCACGTTGCCGAAGGCAGCTACAAGGACCAGGATCTACCCGCCTACCCCACCCTGTTCGGGCGCTGGACGGCGTCCCTTTCCGTGGGCAACGTCCCCGTTCCTGTACCCGCCGGGGAAGATGGGCTGGATTGGGAAGGTGAAGTGGCCGCCTATATCGGCCGCCGGGTGGAGTCGGCGGACGAGGCCGAGGCTGTGGAATCAGTCTTCGGCTACTCCACCTTCAACGACATCACCGCCCGGCGGGCGCAGAAGCTGACCACGCAGTGGACGCTGGGAAAGAACGGCGACTTCACCGGCCCGCTTGGACCCATGGTCAGCCAGGACGAGGTGGGGGACCTCAGGGACGGCCTGCAGGTGCGGACCCGGGTGAACGGCACCGAGGTACAGAACGGCAACACGCGGGACATGATTTTCTCCATTCCGGCCATCATCTCCCTGATCAGCCAGACCCTGACGCTGCACCCCGGCGACGTTATCGCCACAGGCACCCCCGAGGGCGTGGGGTACGCCCGTACCCCGCAGTGGCTTCTGCAGCCCGGTGACACC
Organism: Arthrobacter sp. ISL-85; assembly: GCF_018613675.1. Lineage (GTDB taxonomy): Bacteria > Actinomycetota > Actinomycetes > Actinomycetales > Micrococcaceae > Arthrobacter. Next base: position 26,179 of record NZ_JAGGPQ010000028.1, read on the forward strand.
GTGGAAGTGGAGATCGACAAGCTGGGAACCTTGACCACCCCGGTAGGCGAGCTGTCCCTGCGGAGCCTTGCCTGATGGTCACCCACAGTTTCGCTTCCCCGGACAAGTTGCCTGCAGAGACGCAAGTCTTGATCTCCGGCGGCGGACCCAGCGGCCTGTTCCTGGCACTGGACCTGGCCTCCCGCGGTATCCCGAGCCTGGTCGTGGAACCTCGAAATTCGGTGGACCACGCCCGCCCGCGCGCCAAAACCACCAACGCCCGCACCATGACGCACCTGCGCCGGCTCGGGCTGGCGGAGGCATTGCGGGCCGCTTCTCCGCTGCCTGTGAGCTATTCGCAGGATGTCAGCTTCTGCACCGGCCTCACCGGGCCGGCGGCACATGAACTGCGCAGGTTCCGGCATGCATTCCAGCTGGTGCCCGGCCGCTACGGTCCCCAGCCGGAGTGCGGCCAGCAGGTCCCGCAGCCCATGCTTGAGGAAGTGCTGCGCGCTGCCGTCGCCGGTTCGCCCCTGGTGACGATGGCGACAGGCTGGAGCACGGAGACGGTTGAGGCCGTGGCTGATGCCACGGGCCCTGAGGCCCGTTACACCACGCTGCTTTCCGGCCCTTCCGGCGCCATCCACAGCATCGACGCTGGCTTCGTGATCGGGGCCGACGGCGCTTCGTCCGCCGTGCGCCGGAGCCTGGGTATTCGCCTTGAAGGCGGGTCCGCGGCGCTGTCCAATATCAGCATCCTGTTCCGGTCGTCCGGGCTTGCCGCGGCGGTTGAACTGGACCCGGCGGTGCAGTACTGGGTGGTCGGCGCAGACACGTCGGGCATGGTGGGGCCGGTGGATCTCAAAGGAACATGGTGGGCCATCATCCAAGGCGTCAACGCCCGGGAAACGGTGAACACCGCCAGGGCCGGTCAGATGGTCCGCTCCCTCGTGGGCGACGACGTCGACATCCAGGTCCTGGCCACAGATCCGTGGACGGCGCGTATGTTGCTCGCCCCGAAGTACCGGCGCGGGGGAGTGTTTCTGGTGGGTGATGCAGCGCACCTCAACCCGCCTTGGGGCGGGCACGGCTTCAACACGTGCGTGGGGGACGCCGCGAACCTGGCCTGGAAGATCGCTGCGGTGCTGGACGGGTGGGGCGGTAACGCCCTGCTGGACAGCTACGAGGCAGAGCGCCGGCCGGTAGCCGCACGCACCATCGGTGACGCTGCCGCCAACGGCAAAGCCCTCGCCTACCACTTCGCCGACCCTGCCCTGCTGGCCGACGGCGATGCAGGTGCCGCGGCCCGGCACGCGGCACGCGAAGCCCTGACGGTAAAGCAGAGCGAGTTCGACTCCCTGGGCCTGGTCCTCGGATACGCGTACGGGGACTCGCCGGTAGTGGTTCCGGACGGGACGCCCATCCCTGTGGAGGACCCCATCGTGTACGTTCCCTCGGCCAGTCCCGGAGCCCTGCTTCCGCACGCCTGGCTGGACCGGTCCGCCTCCGTCTACGACCTGTTGGGCAAGGGCTTCACCCTTCTGGTTGATGAAGCAGCGCTGGCAGGCAGGCCGGCTGCTGAGATCTTTGCTCCCGTGGCCCAGAACGGGAGCCGGAACGGAATCCCGGTGGCGATTGCCGCCGTCGGGCCTTTCGACGACGGGACCTCACCGTCCGAGTTGTGGGGCGCCGACGCCGTACTGGTCCGCCCGGACCAGCATGTGGCCTGGCGGGGGAACTCGGCAGAGGCAGCAGCAACAGCCCTCGCCGTCGCCGCCGGCTGTTCCTGGCAGGGAAACCGGGAACAGCAGCAGAACCAGCACAACGAGCAGAAAGGGAGGGCCCGTGCCCACGTCGTCGTTCCGTGACTTTCTTTTCGCCCCTGACCACCCTCGCGTGGCGGAGATCCGCGGCCTGAACGCGCGGGAGTACGCCGAGGCGGCCACCAAAGATTCGTTCGCCGGGCCCATGATCGAGGGCTGGAAAAAGCTGTATCCGCTGCCATTCAAAGGCATCACGAACGACGGCGTCATCCGCTCCGGACTCTATCCTTTGGCTCCCGCGCTGGCGGGGGAGGAGGCGCCCACCGTGGTGATGGTGGCTGCGGCCCGGAAGCTCCTGGATGCCGTCACCCTCGAGCAGGCATCCCGGCTCAGTTACGCCGTGGACGCAGTCGAGTGGCAAAGCTGGGCAAACCCGGAATTCATGCAGCATGACACTGGGCTCCGCCTCGACGAGCTGGAGGGCCCGGTCCGCGATGCCGTGTACGCCGTCATGGAAGCGTCACTCAGCCCGGAGGGCTATGAGCTGTTGCGGAACCTCATGCGGATCAACGGCTTCCTTGGTGAGCTGGTGGAACTGCCGCTGCTGATGAACGAGTTCAGTTACAACTTTGCGCTCTACGGGGACCCGTCTGAGACGGAACCGTGGGGATGGCAGGTGTTCGGCCACCACGCGGCGCTCAACTGCCTGGTTGCCGGGACCCAGCTGGTGATCTCTCCGGTGTTTATGGGTGCCGAGCCGGATGTGATCGACGCCGGGCCGTACCAGGGGGTGGCAGTGTTCAAGGAGCGCATCGCCCTGGCCCGTGAGCTGATGGCGGCATTGCCTGCCAAGCTGCGGGCCGAAGCCACGGTCTATGAATCTATGGTGGATGCCGCAATGCCGGAGGGAAGGATCCATGCCGGGGACGAGCGTCACCTTGGCGGGTGCTTCCAGGACAACCGGGTGATTCCATACGAGGGGATCCGGGTGGCGGATATGACGGGGGAGGCCCGCGCCGTCCTGGACGCATTGGTAAATGACTTCATCGCATACCTGCCGGACGGACCCAGGGCTGCCCGCCGCCGCGAAGTCCAGGAGCATTACGAAGAGACCTTCTTCAGCTGGATCGGCGGCTGGGAGGGGCAGGAGGCCTTCTACTTCAGACTGCAGAGCCCCGTGGTGGTGCTGGAACTGGACCACCACACAGGCGTTTTCCTCAGCAACGACCAGCCCGCACCGTTCCACATGCACACGGTGGTCCGTACGCCCAACGGCAACGACTACGGCCGGGAACTGGTGAAGCAGGCTCTGGCCGGCGGCTAGGATCAACGCTCGCGGCTGGACGCTGGCCGCAAACGGATGGCCCGGCCTTCCTTTCGGAAGGCCGGGCCATCTTTTGCTCTCGGAACTACCAGATCTCCAGCGCGATCCGGCGCTGCGGCGGCGGGCCCACCACCGTGAGATCCATCTCCGCCTGGGCGCGGCCGAAACCTTCCATGTCCATGTAAGGTTGCCCGCCCTCGGTGTACATGTAATCCTCGGTGGGCTTGTTGAAGTACTCAAAGAAGCCGTTGAAGACCGACGGCGTCAGGAACCCGAGCATCTGGGTGTTGTGCGAGTCAAGCGCGAAGGAGTGGATGGTGCCTGCAGGGGCGTGGACGAAGTCGCCCTTCGTCAGCAGCATTTCCCGGCCGTTGGCGTACAGCCACATCCGCCCTTCGGTGACCAGGAAGTTCTCGGTGTGCTGCTCATGGAAGTGCAGCGGGATATACGGCGTCTTCGCACCCTTGGTGTGCACGGCAAAGTAGTTCGAGCCGGTGTTTGCGGGCCGGGACAGATAGGTGAACATGGTCTGGTAGCTGACCAAGCGCTCACCCTCGTGAGCACTAAGGAAGTAGGGGCTCTGCGCGGGCGGCAGGCCGGCGTCGCGTTTGAAGGAAGGCTCCACCTGCTCAACCTCTGGAAAGGTGATCCCGAACTCGGCGCCCACTTCAGCCTGTTCCTGAAGGCTTGAGGTGCGGCCAGCGCGGACGGGCGGGATGTGTGAGTCGATAGGAGTGCCGACACGCTCGTAATAGGCCTCCGCGCCGCCAGGCGTCATCCAATTCAGGAAGCGAGTGTAGTGGCTGGCCATGCGGTAGGCATGAGGCGTGTTCGGCGGAATAACCACCGAGTCGCCCGGGGTGAGGATGCGGCTCTCGCCCGGCAGCCAGACGTGCAGGATGCCGTCGAAGACATAGAGGGTCTTGTGCTCCACCTTGTGGCTAACGAACGGCGATTCCACTCCCATGCCACCTGAAATATAAGCGGCGCTGAAAATTCCCCCCGTATCCACCGCGCGGGCAATCACAGTGACCAACAGGCCGTTGACCTCATAGCGGGCACCTTCACCCGACGCCATGTAGTAGGGCACAGCTTCGCCGGGCAGGGTATTTGCCACCGGCAGCTGCTGGTTCATTTCCTCCACGCTGAGGGACATGGTTCCTTCTTTCTATTCCTCCGGCTGCGCCGGCATACGACCTCCATCATCACGCAGTTGCTCACCGGCAGGAGGAGGAATTTCAATGAATGAAAGCGGTTGTTGCTGCTGGTTGCCATATCGAAAATAGCCGCAGCACTCAGCGTTTCTCTACGGAACTGGCCATTGAGAAATGGAATCGGGAAGTCCGCTCCCTGCTCGTTTGGAACGCCGATAATGGAGATTCCGTAAACCTAGGGGACTGTAAGAAAACGGTGTGTGGGGTCCGGCCTGATCCGAAAGGAGACGGCCGTGTCAGAGTCCACGACCGAGATGACAGGGGTGATGATCGATCCTGTGACGGGAGAGATCATCGATCAGAAGGAGCTCGCGGAGCGGTTGCTCGCGCAGGTTAAGGAGCAGGGAGTGAGCTTGGTAGGCCCGGGCGGGCTGCTGAACCAGCTCACGCGGAACGTGCTGGAGACCGCGCTGGAAGCGGAACTGACCGAGCACCTCGGGCACGAGCATGGCCAGACGCCGATCGCAGCCAACATGCGCAACGGCACCAGGTCCAAGACCGTGCTGACCGAGATCGGCCCGGTCGAGATCGAGGTGCCCCGGGATCGTGACGGATCATTCGAGCCGGTGATCGTGCCCAAGCGAAAACGGCGACTGGACGGGATCGACCAGATCGTCCTCTCGCTCTCCGCCCGGGGGCTGACCACCGGGGAAATCGCCGCGCACTTCGAGGAGGTCTACGGGGCCAAGGTCTCCAAAGACACCATCAGCCGCATCACAGAAAAGGTTGTTGGCGAACTGGCCGAATGGTCAGCCCGGCCGTTGGATCCGGTCTATCCGGTGCTCTTCGTGGACGCGATCGTCGTCAAGGTCCGTGACGGGCAGGTGCGCAACACCCCGTTCTATGTCGTCATGGGCGTCACCGTGAACGGGGAGCGGGAGATTCTGGGGATCTGGGCCGGCGACGGCGGCGAGGGTGCACGGTTCTGGCTCCAGGTGTTCGCCGAGCTGAAGAACCGGGGCGTGGAAGATGTGTTGATCGCCGTCTGTGACGGGCTCAAGGGCCTGCAGGAGGCGATCACGACCACGTGGGAGCGAACGGTCGTGCAGCAATGCATCGTGCACCTGATCCGCAACAGCTTCCGCTACGCCCGACGCCAGCACCGCGACGGCATCGTCAAGGCGCTCAAGCCCGTCTACACGGCCCCGTCCGAGCAAGCGGCAAAGGACCGGTTCGCCGAGTTCACCGCCGAATGGGGCCAGCGATATCCGGCCATCGTACGGCTCTGGGAAGCCTCGTGGGCCGAGTTCGTGCCCTTTC
>NZ_JAGGPQ010000002.1 GCF_018613675.1 Arthrobacter sp. ISL-85
CGGTCATGCGGCGTGCCCTTTCTAGGTTGGGCCTGGGCAGCAGAACTCCTGCTGTAGTTATCCCTTGACACCGCCGGACGTCATGCCGGCAACGAACCAGCGCTGGAAGGCCAGGAAGATTGAGAGAACGGGGATGAAAGCAACAACGATGAATGCGGCGAAGAGTCCCCAGAAGCTGCCGAAGCCAGTGGTTATATAACGCACGATGCCGTTTTGGACGGTCTTCATGTCTTCCGTGGTGGCGAGGACGGTGCCTACAAGGAAGTCGTTCCAGACAAATACGAAGATGAAGATTGCCACAGCAGCGATGCCGGGACGGATGAGTGGGAGGATGATTCGCCACAGGATCTGTATCCGGGAGCAGCCATCGATTGCGGCTGCTTCCTCAATCTCCACAGGGATGTTCTCGATGAAGTTGCGCAGAAACAGGATGGTCTGTCCACAAATGATGGCCGTGTAGACGACGATCAGCATCGGGTAGGTGTTGATTAGGGCGGTTTTGACGAACATGGAGTACAGAGCGATGAAGACCACGATCGCCGGGACCATGGACAGCACCAGAATGCCGGTCATCAAAGCTTCCATGCGGCGGCTCCGGTACCTGGTAGCCACGTATGCCGCCGGGATACTGATGGCGAGAGCGAGCACGATCGAGCCGCCTGCATAGATCAGAGAGTTGGCGAAGAAGCGGATGTTGGTTGGGGTTAGCAGACCAACGTAACCCTCGGAGGAGAACGGGTCTGGTATCCACCTAGGCGGGAACTCAAGGGTATCCGAGGCGGTTTTGAGCGAGGTGGATACGATCCATGCAACAGGCGGTAGAACGACCGCGGCGGAGAGGACGACGTATGCCCAGGCCGGAACCGCCCGAAGGGCCGCGCCGACGCCGCCTCTACGGCGCGCGGTTGTGGTACTCACAGGCTTTCCTTCCGTCGGAAACGAATCGCGACAAGAGTAAGGACAATGTTGACGGCAAAAAGGAGGATGGCCGTTGCTGATGCCCCGGAGAGATCGAACTTGTCGAACATCTGGTTGTAGACCCGCATTGACAGCGTCTCGGTTGATCCGAGGGGGCCACCTCGTGTCGTCACCAGGATGATGGTGACCATCTGTACATAGAGCATGAGAAGAACGATCACCACGGACACGATGGTGTTGCGCAGGTGAGGTAACGTGATGTTGACGAATGCGTGCCGGATGCCTCCGCCGTCCACTTTGAGGCTTTCATACAACTCCCCTGGAACGGTTTGAAGGGCTCCCAGGAAGAGGAGCATGGCCTGCGGGTAGGACCACCACGACGTCATCAGAGTCACGGCGACGAGTGCACTGGTCGGTGATGAAAACACGTCAGTGGGACCGAATCCGAGGGACCTGGTGATGGCGGAGGCTGGACCGTAGTTCGGGTTGAGGAACCAAAGCCAGATTGTTCCTGCTGTGGCCTGTGACATCAGCCACGGCAGTAGGAAGAGGCTCCGGACGGAGCGCTTGAAGCGGTGGAGGTTGTTCAGCACGATCGCAGACAGAAGCCCTGCCGGCAAGGCGATGACCAAGGCACCGAGCGAGAATACCAAGGTTGTCCAGATGCGACTGGGCAGGTCAGAATCCGAGAACAGCCGGACGAAGGAATTGAGACCTGAGAATTTGCCGATCTGGTAGTAGGAAGTCTCGTGGAGGGCCGTCCACGCGGTGTAGATGAGCGGCCCCACAAAAACAAACAGGAAGACAGCGCTGACGGGGACGACGTAGAGCCATACCTTCCGGTCCCTGCCGGCCCGGCGAGAAGCTTGGGTGCCTGAGGGGGAAATTAGGGTGTGGCGTGAGGTGCGGGTCGGGCTTTTTGTTGACATTATCTGTCCCTTCCGAGGGGAGCCCGATTTCTCGGACTCCCCGACCGGCTACTTCTTGTTGGCCGCATCCTGCGCGGAATGGATAAAGTCGCTCCCCGACGAGCCATTGAGGATCACTTTCTGCCCGGCCTGGGAAAGCCCTCTGGCCAGCGAGGTCCAGTTGCTGGAGTATGTGCGCGGTTTGCTATTGCTCTTGACGTAAGCAGCGATGTCATTGACTGTTTTAGCCTCAGGCGAGGAGAAATACGGTTGCTGGTAGGTGGCGGCACGGGTGGGTACCTCGCCTCCGGTTGCCATCCGTGCAGCGGCTTCCGGACCGGTCATGTACTCGATGAACTTCCAGGCCGCCTCAGTGTGTTTGCTGCCATTGCCTATCCCCAGGGTCCACCCAATGGTGGTGCCCGTGGTATCTCCGGTGCTTGCTTTGGGCAAGGCTGTCCACTTAAGGTCCGGATTTTGCGAGGCATACGAAACTGCGCGTTCCGTGCCCATGATTGCCATCGCTACCGTACCGCTTGCCATGCCGTCAGCTACGGTCCCGTAAGTATCCGAAACGACGTTGCTTCCCAGAGCTTTTGCGTCCCGGAGTTTGGTAAGGAAGTTACCAAACTCCTCGCCCTTGGATGTCGCGAAATCTGCTTGCCCATCCTTGTTCCACATTTCTTGATCGACCTGCGTCATGAAGCAGTCGAAGAACGTGCCGATAATGGCTGAGTTGTCACTGTCCGAGAACCCGGTTCCGAAGCCGGTGAACCCGGCTGCGGCAGCTTTCCGTGCAACGTCGACAACCCCGTCGTAGGTGGTAGGAACGGTCGCGCCGATCTGAGAAAGGATCTTCTGGTTGTAGTAGAGGGCGCAGGTCCGGTACTCATACGGAACGGCGACCTGCTTGCCGTCAGGACCGGCAAGAGCGTTGGTCGGGCGCAGCCAGTCAGTCACCTTGGAGGCCGCATCAGGCAGCGGGGAGTAAACGCCGGCAGATGCCATCTGGGGAACGACGGGGGTGTACATCTTGAAGACGTCAGGAGCCTGACCAGCTGCCGCAGCCTGCGGCAGCCTGTTCAACATATCGCCCAGTGAAACAACGGACAGGTTGATCTTGATGTCCGGATTTGCCGCCTCGAAATTGGCAACGTTTTCCTTCAGGGCTTTAGAGCGCGGATTAGCCTGGCTGGGATCGAGGAAGTCCCAGTAATTGAGCGTCACCGGCCCCTCAGATTGCGGAGTTGAGGGGGAGCAGCCGCTGAGGGCAAGGCTAGCTACGACTGCTGTAACGAGCGCAAAGCCCCATCGCTTCTTGATCATGAATCTCTCCTGTGTGCTGGGTTGCGGATGCATGTCGTACTCAAAACGACGCCTGCTCAATGTGGGGCTACCGAAGGTCCGTGGATAAGGCATTTGATCATCGAGTCTCTCCTTTGAGATCGGTTGCATTTGAGAATAGTGAGATCGATTGCTGAGATCGGTTGCAATAAACATAGGGCTGCTGGAAGCCTCTGTCAAGGATTCTTTCGGTGCGGATCCTGGGGGGTCGAGTGGATCGTCATCGAACATTTCTGGTTTGTGTTCTGCGATCGGGCTCAGCATCCGTTTCTTGCTTCCTTAGTGCATGGCTGTAGGGCCCTGATCTGAGCCGAGAAAGCTGAGTATTACTCGCACAACGTCGCTTTTGTTGGTTCGCGGCTCTACGATGAACCCGCGTCAACTGTGTCAGGCGGTTTTGACGTCACGTTGGGCTGTGCCCCATCTTGCCGCGTCCCGGACTGCCGAGGCGGAGGGTGCCTCATGCCATGCCATCGCGGTATCCAGATCTTCACTGTATTGGACTCTGGTTCGGCCTTAGTCCGGCGTGAGATGGGTTAGGCGGATATGGACGTCGGGGCTTTTTCGATGATCCGCCGTGGAACTGCCCGTTCTGGTGCAGCCAGAGGAGAGATTCGTCGTGTGTGGCGCATTCGACTGTCCCAAGGTCGACCAGTTGCCCGCGATGATGGATTTCGACCAGGCAGCCTGTCAACGCGCACCAATCGTCTACGGGTTGCCAGCTACTAAGGGTTGTCCCAGCGCCGGTCGCGAATGGGTTCAGCATGATTTCGTTAAAGTTCACGTGTTCCTGCCTCTTCCTTTTCTGGGGGTTTTAGTGTCTGGTTGTTGCCGGGTGCTGTGAGCGTTCCTCAGCGGGGTCAGGGCTTCGGTTGTGATGGACCGGCGGCACTGGCCGACGCTGCGGCTGTGTGAACTGGTTGTTCCGCGGCTTGGATAAGTTGGGCGAGGAATGGATTCCGCGCTGCCTGGTCCGAGTAGCTGGCAGGGTCTGCGAGGCAGGCGGGGCACCAGTGGCCAGCGGTCAGGACCAGTCGGGGGCTGGCATCGAAGGCATGACCGAATGCGCACCGCCATTCGATGGGCTTGGTGAACTGCCCAGGGGCCATGTCCTGCGTCAGCACTTGTCCGCCTCTGAATTCGGCGGCAGAGCCGTAGTCCGTTGCCGTCCATTCGGATGGTTTCTTGGCTTCGTCGTATCCGTGGTCGAGCAGGACCGGTGTCCGGTCAGGCACAGGGCGGCTCGAATGTGGCCCAATCCCAATCGTGTGCCAGTCGGACGATCTTGCGTACGCTGCCAACGTTGACCTTGCGCGAGATCGGTATGCCGGCTGGCCAGGGGAGAGACCACCGCCCCCACATGGTTGGCACCATCGCCACTGGCCTGGACCTGATCGCGGCCGCCGGTGATCCCTTCACCATGACCATCGAGAAGTGCAGACCAGAACCTGCTCCGGGACGATAGCGATCCCGTATCCTTCCGCCATTTGATGGAAGAGTGCGCGATCGGTGTTCATCTACTCAGGTGGCGGCGAGAACGACGACATTCTTCCCGGGTCGCCGTTCGCCCTCGAAGGCCCGATGGGCGGTGGCCACCTCGTCGAGTCCCGAATACACGCCCGCGATAACGATCTTCAGGGTCCCTGCCTCGATCGTCGCGAGGTAGCGGGCGAGTGCGTCTGCGGGGAGGTCTGACGCGCGGCCTGCGTAGCTGGTGAGGTGGACACCGTTGGGAATCTCGAACGGGGAGAACTGCGCGATAGTCCACTCGTCGGCGAGAGAGCCGACAAAACACACTGTCCCACCCGTGCGGATGAGGGTGAGCATTGCAGGCAAAGAGCGGGCGCTAACGAACTCGAGAACCCCATCGACTCCCGTCGGAGCAATCTCGGCCACCGTTTCCGAAAGTCCCTCGTCGTCGATCAGGGCGTAGTCGGCGCCGACGCCCTTCAACAAATCGATGCTAGCCGGAGCACGGGTGGTCGCGATGACCGTTGCACCGAGCTGGTGGGCGATCGCGATCGCGGTGAGCCCCACGGTAGAGGTGCCACCGTGGATGAGAATGCGCTGTCCGGCCGTCAGCCGCAGCCCGGTGGCGATCGCCCCGTGCGCGGTTTGCAGCATCTCTGGAAGCGCGCCGACGACATCCCATCCCAGGTCCGTCTTGAACGGGATCACGTTCGCTGCGTCGACGACGGTGTACTCGGCGTAGCTGCCGTCGATGGTTCGGCCGAGACCACCCATCAGGGTGGCGACTTTCTGCCCGGGAGCGAGGTGGACGCCGTCGCCGACGGCGTCCACGACACCGACGGCTTCGATGCCCAAGATCCGGGGCAAGGAAAAGTCGGGACCGGATTCACCCTTGCGGCTCGTCACCTCGGACTCGTTGACCCCGAACGCCATCACGTGAATACGCACCCATCCCGGGCGCACTTCGGGGATCGGTACGTCACTGACGATGAGACCGTCGATGTCGACGGGGCCCGTGAGCCGGATCGCGCGCATCGTCTCAGGCATTGTTCTGCTCCTTTTCGTGGAATGGGTGACCCGGTGCGGGGAGGTTGACGAGGGCTTCGAAGGCTTGGCGCACGGTGAGTTCGTCGAGTGCAGTGTCCGGATGCGCCAGGCGGTGGCTCCACCAGCCCCAGAGCAGGGCGTTGATTGCAAGCGCGGTGCTATTCGGGAGGACGCGGTGGAGCGTCACGAGGGAGTCGTCTTCAACTGCTTGAAGGACGTCGGCGACCTTCGGGTTTCGTGCACCGTAGTGGCGTATCTCCGCATACAGGCGGATGTCGTCGAGAGTGGGGCTCGTTGCGCCGATCGTCGCGTCGACGAGCACGTCAACGACGTCGTCCCGGGTTTGTGCCTCACGGAGTGGGTCCGCGTAGCGGGGTTCGAGATCGCTGCGGGTCGTGTCGAGCGCACTAAGGATGAGCCCCTCGAGGGTGGGGAAGTAGTACGTCATCGATCCCAGCGGCACTCCGGCGTGCGCGGCGATACCCCGATACGAGGCCGCCTCCATGCCACCGGCCCTGATCACGTCGAGCGTCGCTTGCAGGATCCGGGCGCGACGTCCGGGATCGTTCGGTTTCCCTCGGCGCATCTTCTTCTCCCATGTCTGAGCTAGTGCGTACACTTGTACGTAGCTTAGTGCGTACGCGAGTACGTACCGGTTTTCAATCTAGTCCAGGAGGGGCACCGTATGAATGGCGAAAAACTGCAGGAGCATGCCCGGGCACGAGCCCAGGAGCTCCCCGGCGCGAATCTGGAGCATCCGTTCGGGCCCGGTTGGGAGGTCTTCAAGGTGCGGGACAAGGTGTTCATGCTGCTCACCGAGGTGACCGGGGAGCCGATCGTCATCCTGAAAACGGACCCAGCGGACGGGATGGCGCTTCGCGAGCAGCACGCCGATATCACCCCCGGGTACCACATGAACAAGAAGCACTGGATCACACTGCACCCCTCCGGCGACCTGCGGAAACAGATGATCGACGACCTGGTCACGGAGTCATATTTGCTCGTCGTTGAGAATCTTCCGCTCGCGAAGCGGCCGGTCGACCCTGCCACGTTCGGACGGGATACGAGGTGACACTCTCCGGGACGAGATTGCAGCAGATCGCCCGCGACACCGCCGCGGCCCTTGGGGACGTCAGCAATGGCCGGCCGTTCACACCCCACCTCGAGGTGTGGAAGGTGCAGGACAAGGTGTTTCTCATTATCACCGAGGACGACCCGGATCAACAGATCATCACGGTCAAGGCCGACCCACACTACGTCGACGCGCTTCGCCACGAACACGACTCGATCACCCGTGGGCACTACCTCGACAAACAGCACTGGATCTCCGTCGGACCCGGCCCCGGCGTGACTAAACGACTCGTCGAGGATTTGGTGCAAGACTCCTACGACATTGTCTCCGGCCACCACCCGGAGCAGCGATCGTGAGCGGGCAGCCCCTGTCGCTGTTCGAGATGGACGATTCCTCCCGGCCGCTTGCCGATCGGTTGCGCCCGCGCACCTTGGCCGACGTCGTGGGCCAGGACCATCTCCTTGCAGCAGATGCCCCGATCGGGCGCATGGTGGGCGCGCAACGACTCGTGTCGATGATCCTGTGGGGACCTCCCGGCTGCGGGAAGACGACCATCGCGCGGCTCCTCGCCGAGCAGACAGATCTCGCGTTTGAACCGCTGTCCGCGACGTTCTCCGGGGTGGCCGACCTCCGGAAGGTGTTCCAGGCGGCGAAATACCGAGGAGAAATCGGGCAAGGGACCCTGCTGTTCGTCGATGAGATTCACCGCTTTAACCGCGCCCAACAGGACTCGTTCCTGCCCTACGTTGAAGACGGCACCATCGTCCTGGTCGGAGCCACCACCGAGAACCCCAGCTTCGAACTCAACGGCGCACTGCTGTCCCGATGCCAGGTGTTCGTTCTGAAGCGCCTCGACGAGACAGCTCTCGAAACCCTCATCGGCCGCGCCGAAGAACGCATCGGTGCACCGCTCCCGCTCGATGTGGACGCCCGGCAGTCGCTCGTCGCGATGGCCGACGGTGACGGTCGATACCTGCTCAACATGATCGAACAGATACAGAACCTCACCGAACCTGTTGACTCAGCCACGCTCGCTGCCGCGGTGCAGAAACGCGCACCGCTCTACGACAAGGCCCAGGAGGGCCACTACAACCTCATCTCCGCGCTCCACAAATCGATGCGCGGCTCGGACCCGGACGCCGCCCTGTACTGGCTGGCGCGAATGCTCGACGGCGGAGAGGACCCACTGTTCATCGCCCGCAGGATCACCCGGTTCGCCACCGAGGACATCGGCATGGCCGATCCGAACGCGATCCAGCAAGCCCTCGCTGCATGGGACGTGTACGAACGGCTCGGCTCCCCGGAAGGGGAACTCGCCATCGCGCAAGCCGTGCTCTATCTGGCGACGGCCCCGAAGTCCATTGGCGTGTACCGAGGCTTCAACAGAGCCCACGCTGCGGCGAAACGCACCGGGTCGCTGATGCCGCCTGGGCACATCCTCAATGCCCCCACGCGTCTGATGAAGGACCTCGGCTACGGCAAGGGCTATCAGTACGACCCCGACACAGACACCGGTTTCTCCGGCGCCGACTACTTCCCCGACGGCATGCCCCGGCAGACCTTCTACGAACCCACCGCCAACGGGTATGAACGCGCCATCACCGAACGCCTCCAGCTCTGGGCGCAACAACGCTCCGCCAGCCCAGGCGCTTCTACCGGCGATAACTCCACAACCCCCGAAACCGACTGAGCTCTGGAAAGGACTCACCCATGACCGACACCACCGGCACCTTTACAAATGAACACGCAGTTCGCTCCTGGCTTGGCATTCCCTACGCCACCGCCGAACGCTTCCGCCGCCCCAGCCTGCTTCCCTTCAACCCCGACCTGCCCTACGACCAGAAAGGGCCTGCACCGCTTCAAGCCGGGGACACCAGTTGGCTCGAAGCCGACAACGGCTTCAGCGAGGACTGCCTGAACCTCAACGTCTGGGCACCCGAAGACTCAGGCGACAAGCCGCTTCCCGTGATCGTCTACATCTTCGGCGGCGGATGGATGCTTGGCGCGAACACGCAGACCACCTCGAACGCGTCCGGCCTCGCCGCAACGGGACGAGCGGTCGGAGTTTCCATCAACTATCGGCTCGGAGCGTTCGGATGGCTGTCCCTTTCCCACTACGGCGGCGCACTCGCAGAGGCCACCAACCTCGGCCTGCAGGACATCATCGCCGCGCTGCAGTGGGTCCGCGAGAACATCGCCCGATTCGGCGGCGACCCCGACAACGTCACCGTCACCGGCCACAGCGCCGGCGCCTACTCCACCCTCAGCCTCCTCGCCGCACCCTCCGCCGACGGCCTCTACCACCACCTCGCCGCGTTCTCCGGCATGCCAGCACGCCAGGTGCCGGCATGGGGAGCAGAAGAACGCGCCCAGGCGGTCCTCACCGGACTCGGATTGCAGGATGACCCCGAGCAGCTGCTGAACGTCGACGCGGACCTGCTCGCCGAGGCGATGGCTGCGACGCAGTCCAAAGACCCTGGGGCCGCGCACGGCGTGGACAACGATCTCGTCGCCATCGTCGACGATCGGACCCAGCCCAACGGCGTCCTCGCCGACCTTCCCATGCACGTTCTCCAGTCCGGCCGACACCGTGACGTGGACATCCTCTTCAGCAGCACCACCCATGAGCTCGACTGGTGGGTACTTCACAAGACCGAGGACTTCGATCCCGGCAGCATCGACGCCCTCGTCGCCGAGTTCGCCAACAGCAACCGCATCCCACGCAGCCGCGCCCGAAAGATCATCGCCGCCTACGACGTCGACGGGCGCACCCCCGTCCAGGTCCGTGGAGCCTTGCTCACCGACTTCTCCTTCACCCTGCCCCAGGCCCGCGGAGCACTCGCCCACGCCGCGGCCGGCGGAAACGCACACCTGATCGCCGTCGGCCCCGTCGAGGGAGCCCCCGCCGTCCACGGCACGGAGATGTACGGCATCGTCGGCCAGATTCGGCCTGACACCAGCGAGGAGCAAGTTCTCCGCGACACCTTCGTTCGGGACGCCCTCCTCGCCCTCGCATCGGGCAACAGCGATGAATTGTGGGAACCGGTGACCACCATCCCCACCACAAAGGGCATCGGCAACATGCCCTACGACGCCACCACCCACGCCACCAACGTGCTCGAGACCTTCAGAGGAATCGACCGCCCATAGCCGACCTGTACCTGCGCCGCGGATGCTTCTGGGATCCGCGCCCGAGGATCGATGCTGCCGAACAGGCCGACAGCGCGCGACACCGGTTCAGGGCATCTGCTCCGAAGCCGCTATATAGCACCGGGAGAACACCGCCAGGCCGTGCTCGTGAGCATTAACGCGAGAAATTCTTACACCTCAGTGGTGACCCTTTTTACAGGCACTCCACCGGCGCTTTGCGAGAGCCGATAATGATGATTCTGTATGGCTGATACAGCGTGCTTCGCCCCGCCAGTCGCGCCGGCAGGGGAGGGGTTCCCCGGTTTGGCCTGCCTGGCGCAGGTACTGGTAGAGCGTCTCTCTGCTGAGCCCGTAATTCCTTCGGAACCGGTGCCGCGGGCTTGGGTGCCCGATCCGGCGGGGTCGCGTCGCGTTGGCGGGCGTGGCAGTGCCTTCGCGTTGCCGCTCTCTAGTCAAGGCAAGCGTAAAAAGCCGCTGGACTCAAACGCCTTATCCATCGCGTTAGGTGTTAGTAGTCCGTAGTTAGGTCGAAGTCCTGCGGGGCCCTTGCCCGTGATGGCGGCGGCGGCGCGTACTGCTTCCGGTATCTGTTCGATCTTGCCGGTGCGAACCGCTAGTTCGGGTATCTCTATGGTTTTGACCATGAAAAACCCATCTGAGGCGCTGGCAATATATGCGGTCAGCAGCAAGCCTTCCCCTTTCGGGTAGCAACACGAACAAGGTTATCGCGCACCTGCCACTCCAACTTTTGCCGTGCGCAGGCGGTTCCTTTGGGTTCGTTCTGCCGCTTGGCACGGAGGGGCTATGCGCGGATCATCCGGTCGTTTCGTACGGCATGGTTCCTTCCCTGTGCCTTTGCCAGATATAGCGTTTCGTTAGCGGCGCTGTACGGGGAACGGCAGGGCGGTAGGTCAAAAATAGAACAGGAAGATCAGAGCCAGGGCCGTAAGGCCAAAAGCTCCGCAAGGTCGCGGTATCCAAAACCATATTTGGGGTTTCCTACGGGCCGGGGCTGGCGCTGACACGCCAGTATCGCGCTGCCGGCCTGGTTCCCCGAGTCCGGCCTTTCGCTAAGCAGCACCACCGGGAACCAGGCCGCAGGGGTCGAGGGGACTTGGCCCCTAAGAGGCCGAATCGGAGGGTGAGCGCCCTGCTTTCCGTTGCGGCCCTGACCGGGGGAGTACCTCATGCCCTGTGAACACGCCCTCGTTCCGCTCTCGGGAACAACCCCCGGCGGTTGGCGCCGGCCCACCCTACTTTCTTTTCCACCCTTATTTTCCACGCTCCCGCAGTTGTCGATGCCACGGGACAGTAGGAGGCTGCGTTGCCCGTGCTGCCAGGATAAGGTCGGTCTGCTCGGCGCAGTCCGTCATCTCATAGAAATGCATGGTCAGCCGGGGCGCCAGGGCCAATGAAGACTCTTGCCCGTTGGTCAGCATCTTCAGCAGCCCGTCAGGGCCGGTCAGGGACAGGCCCTGTTCCTTGGCCATCCTCACCAGTTCACGGGCGGCCTCGGCCTCGGATTTCTCTGTCGGTTTCTCAGGGGTTTTCGTACTCGGCACAGCCTCAAGTGTTGCGGTCATATCGGGCTCCTCCCCGCCAGGCTCACCGCCCGGCTTGTGGAGCCGGATACACCGTTAATTCCACAGTCCCCGCCCGGCAAGACCTTAGCGTCGTATATTCGACTTTTTCACAAGTTTCCCCTTGTTGTCCTTGTTCAGGGGCCGTCCTTGATGTGGATGAACTTCACCCGGTCGCCCAGCCTGCACAGCAGTTCCACGGGGTCCTGGCTGCCAGTAGCTGTCCACTTCCAGGACCAGTGCCGGATCCAGCAGGGACTCGAAGTACTCCAGGCCGGTGCGGGGACCTACCTGTTGCGGCCCAGGAAGAACAGCCGTGGTCAGTTTTGGGATGACCGGGATCGGCCAACGAGGAAACAGGTTCCCGGGCAGACACTCTGTCCACGAACTACCGTGACGGCCCTCCCTTAGCGGCAGAGGACCGGCGTCAGTAGGTGGACCGGCCACCGGAAATGTCAAAGGTGAACCCGGAGGTGAAGCTGCATTCATCGCTGACGATCCAGCTGACGAGGGCGGCGATTTCCTCAATTTGCAGGAACCGGCCCATGGGGATCTTGGCCTTGCTGGCTTCAATGTGTTCCTGGGTCATTTCCTTGAAAAGTGCAGTTTCCGTAATAACGGGTGCGATTGCGTTGACGGACACGCCGTCAGTAATGAGTTCTTTGGCAAAGGCCTTGGTGAACCCGATTACCCCGGCTTTTGCCGCGGAATAGGCGGCGATGTGTGGGTTGCCGTCTTTGCCGGCCATGGAAGCGATATTCACGATCCGCCCAAATCCGGCCGCCCGCATGTGAGGAGCAACCGTGCGGGATGTGTTAAAAACGCCCGTTAGGTTGATGTCGATAACGCGCTGCCAGGCCTCGGGATCGTAGTCCCATACGGGGGCGACCGGTCCGTTGATGCCAGCGCCGTTGATCAGGAAGTCGATACGGCCGGTAACGGCGAGTGTGGCACGGCAGGCTTCTTCGACCGATGCCAGGCTCGAAACGTCCACGGCCTGTATTAGCGCCGGTTTGAAATCGTTGAGTGTTGGGTCGAAGTGGCAGGGATCGAGGTCCCACACAACGACCTCAGCCCCCTCCCCTTGAAGCCTTTCGCCAATGCCGCGTCCGATCCCGCGGGCGCCCCCGGTGATGACAGCTGTGCGCCCCTGATAGTGGTAATCGATCTTTGACATTATGCGTCCCTTCATCGCGACGTGCAGAATCTCCAGCCCCCGCGAAATCAGTGTTCATGTAACTGCACGAGTTCTAGTATGTAAACACAGATTAGCAGTCGTCGGAGTCAGTGCCTACCTAAGCATGATCCATAACGCGATCGCCCGACCGTCCCCAGGCGGCGGTTCCGGCTAGAGTTGAAACGCGGTCCGACGGGGCCGCAAGCGCAGGCGTTACAGGATGAGGAGCACATGGCTGTTGAGCCCAAAGGGGTTGTGAAGTCAGCGGACCGCGTCCTGGATGTCTTCGAACTGCTCGGTCGATGGGGCAGCGAGATGTCGCATGCCGAGCTGGCGGAGGTGCTGAACATTCCCAAATCCAGCCTCACTCCACTGTTGCGCAACCTTGTGGCAAGAAATTTTGTCGAGTATGACCCGATCTCGAAGGGCTATCGCCTTGGGGATGCCTTTGTGCAGCTCGCGCAACGTACCGGACGGGAACGGTCGCTGCTGGGATTCATTCATCCTATTGTTGTTGACCTCTCGTCAGCCACGGGGGAATCTGTGACCGTAACTCAGCTTAAAGGCGATCAAGGGGAAACGATCGACTCGGTTTCCGGGCCGCACCGGCTGGTCTCACACATGCGCGCGGGCGACCGCGGACCGCTCTATGCGCTTTCCGGCGGTAAGGCAATTCTTGCCCACCTGCCGCAGGCCATGCTGTCCGACTATCTGCGGCGCGTTGAGTTTGAGCGCATCACGCCGAACACCATCGCCAGCACAGATGAGCTTGTCCGCCAGCTGGAGGAAGTCCGACGAACGGGGTACTCGTTCGTCGATGAAGAATTCACCTTTGGCATCGTGGGAATCGGGGCGCCCATCCTGGCCGACGACGGATTCCCAATTGGTGCCATTAGTGTCGTCATGCCAAGCGTCCGCCTCACCGATGAGTCGCAGGCGCAAGCTACGCGCGGGCTGACCACTGCCATCGAGCGTATTTCGCGCCAGCTCACGAGGCTGGCCGCCGCCCACTGACCCGTCTCTTCGATACACCAACGGCATATCCATGGCCAGCACTTGTTCACGAGTGAGAACGTGTTCTACAGTGAAAACTCAAATCTTTGATAAGCATCACCTAAGGAAGTAAGTCATGGACGAAAAATGCCGATACGAACTGGGGCTGGAGCAGCGACGTGCAGTTCTGGGGGATGCGCACGTGGACTGCGCCCAGTCCCACGGCACTGAATTCAGCGCTGATTTCCAGGAGATGATCACCCGCTATTCATGGGGCGAGGTCTGGTCCAGGCCGGAACTGGACCGCAACACACGCAGCCTGGTCGCCATCGCCACGATGATTGCCCTGAACCGGTCAGATGACTTCAAGGCACACGTGCGGGCGGCCCTCCGCCTGGGCACCACGCCCGAGCACATCAAGGAAGTGCTGCTGCAGTCCGCCATCTACTGCGGCGTCTCTGCCGCCGACAGCGCTTTCCGCGCTACCGAGGCCATCATGGCCGAAGAAACCGACCACCAGCACTGAACGTAAGGAGTAAACATGTCACGCATCGAAGCGATCACCATCACCACAGCCATCGGCGGAGTCAAGGAAGCCTTCGACCGAATCCATGCATTTACGCAGCCCCCGGCAGTCGGCGGAACACTACTGGGCGCATTCACCACCGAAATCGGTGAACTGAACAAGGTCTTGGTCCTGCGTGCGTTCGAAACGGATGCTGACGCAGCAGAGGACCGAAACCGGGCACAATTGAGCGCTGACCCCTACGGCGTTTCGTCCGTCGCTGCTTCACTCTCGGTCTCCACCTATGCCCTCTTCCCATTCCTGGAACCGGTCACGCCTGGTACGTCCGGCCCGTTCTACGAAGTTCGCACCTACGGCATCAAACCCAACGCGGTCCAAGCCACCATCGACGCCTGGGAGAAAGCCGTTCCAGCGCGGACCCGGATATCCCCGCTCACCCTGGCCGCCTATGCACTGGACGGTCCCGGCCCCCGGTTCATCAACATCTGGCCGTACGCCTCACTGGATGCCCGAAACGCATCCCGCGCCCAAGCGGTCGAGGAAGGCACCTGGCCACCTAAGGGAGGACCCGCCAACCTGACAACCCTGAATTCAGAGATCTACATTCCAGCACCCTTCTCACCGCTGCAATAGCAACGTCCTGCACCGCTCAACGCGCAACCTCATTCAAGGAAGAATGGCCATGACGCACAAAATCTCCCTCGCACCCCTGACAGTTCTGGAGCTATCACCCACCCAGGCCGTCGAGACCGCAGCAGCGGCCGGGTACGACTACGTCGGGTTGCGGCTGATTCCCTCCACACCGGAGGAAACCGTGTATCCGATCATCGGAGACACCCCGCTCGTTCGCGAGACCAGGAAACGTGCAGACGACCTGGGCATACTGATTCTGGATATCGAAACCCTGCGCCTGCAGCCCGAAACAGACGTTCGTGCCGATTACAGCAGATTCGTCGAGACCGGAGCCTCGCTGGGTGCCCGCCACATCCTCGTCGCAGGCAACGATCCGGAACGTCACCGCCTCACGGACAACTTCCGAACCTTGGCGGAACTCGCCGCCGAACACAACATGATTGCAAACCTGGAGTTCATGCCCTGGACCGATGTTCCTGACCTAAGAGATGCCGCCCGCGTGATGCAGGCCGTCGGGCACCCCAGCACCGGCCTGCTCATAGACTCGATCCACTTCGACCGATCCGGGAGCAACGTCGAGGACCTCAGGACACTGCCGGCGGAATGGTTCCACTACCTGCAGATTTGCGACGGCCCAGCCGAAAAACCAGCCACCACTGAACAGCTCATCCATCATGCGCGGCATGACCGTCTGCTGCCTGGCCGCGGCGGCATCGACCTGCTGGGCCAGCTTCGCTACCTCCCCGACAACCTCGTCATCAGCGTCGAAGTCCCGCTCAATACTCCAGAGCCCCTGCAGGCATCCGTCCGGGCCGAACTGGCCCTGGCAGCAACACGGGAGGTCCTCGACCGCACTGCCTCCGTAAGCCCATCCTCATCGTCAATGGAGACCAAATGAAAACATCGATCACGTCCGGGTCTGTAACCGGCAAGCCCGCCGCCACTAAAGGACGGCGAGCCGCTGCCGCCAGCCTCGTCGGTGCCGTCGTCGACTGGTACGACTATTTTCTCTACGGCACCGCATCCGCGCTGATCTTCGGACCGCTGTTCTTCCCAGGCAACGACCCAGTGGCATCGCAGCTGTTGGCCTTCGCGACCTTCGCCATTGGATTCTTTTTCCGTCCGATCGGCAGCCTCGTCTTCGGACATTTCGGCGACCGCATCGGACGCAAGAAGATGCTCGTTTTGACCCTCCTGATCATGGGCGCCGCCAGCGTCCTCATCGGCTTCCTGCCCACGTACCAAAACATCGGAGTATGGGCGCCGATCCTGCTCATCATCCTCCGAGCCGCCCAGGGCTTCGCGGTCGGAGGCGAATGGGCCGGAGCCACCCTCATGGCAGTGGAAAGCGCTCCCGAGGGTAAAAAGACACTCTATGGCAGCGTGGTCCAGTCGGGAGCCTACGTAGGCATTCTCACGGCCAATGGCGCCTATTACCTCACCAGCACCCTCATCACACCGGACCAGGCCTTCCTTGACTGGGGCTGGAGGATCCCCTTCATCGCAAGCGTCATCGTCATTGCCATCGGCTTCATCATCCGCCGCAGCGTAGGCGAAAGTGAAGAATTCACCACCCTTCAGAAAAGCGACGACATCCGCAAAGTGCCGTTTATAGCGGCACTGAAGGAAAACCCGAAGTCATTCTTCATCGTCTTTGGCATGCGCATTGGCGAGAACGTCGCGAACTACATCATCCTGACGTTCGCCATCTCCTATGCAACTAAAACCCTGGGCGTAGACAAATCCATCTCCCTCACCGCCATCATCGCAACGGCAATCGCTTCACTCTTCGCCATCCCGATCATCGCCAAATACGCCGACAAGTACGGCCCATACAAGGTCTACGTATTTGGAGCCGCCGCCGGCGTGGTCCTGGCCTTCCCGTTCTTCTGGGGACTCGAAACACGGAATGTCCTGATTATCATTCTCGCCGTAATGGTCACTCTGCTCGCAGTCGAAGTGACCATGGCAACCGTCCAACAGCCCATTTTCACCAAACTCTTCAGCCCGGAATTCCGCTACAGCGGCGCCGGATTCTCCTACCAAATCACCGCAGCCGTCGGCGGCGGCGTAGCCCCACTAGTCGCCACATGGCTCGTGAGCGTAGGCAACGGCGCCTCCTACCTGGCCGCGTCCTACATGGCAGGAGTGTGCGGCATCTCTCTCATCACCACGCTCGCGGTCCGCAAACGAATTCACGCCGGCCACGCCGAAGGCTAGCCGCCAACGAATACAGTCGCACAGTACGGAGGGGGCCTTCCATATACGGCCCTCGCCGTACCGCCTTGAAACATGCGCTGCTTCAGGAGGTGATGAAGTGCACGGCGTGGCGAGACGAAGGAGACGGCCGGAGCAATATCTAATGACGGCCGGACTGAAAGCCGATAATTGATATTATGTCAACTAAAGTTGCTTTAGCATCACGGCTTGTCAACTAGAGTTGCCGGCGCTCATACTGTCACTGTAGCAATTAGTGGCAGGCGGAGGGAAGCTCGATGGGCTGGTTTACCGAGGGCAGCGAGCATGAGGGCTATGTCGTGTGCGTCTTCGCGGATGGCATGTACGGGTCCGGTGGCAGGTGGATGGAGATCGACCTGATGACGCCCGACGGCCGGCCGGTCGGGCACGAGGAGGATCCCAGCCGTGCGGCCTGGCGGCCGCCGTCGCAGGTGGTCGGCTGGCGGGTCGCCTGCAGCTGTGTTCCGTTCCGGGAACACGTCATCCTGGACCCATTGTGGACGCGTGCCTGGGATCCGGCCGACGAGGATCTGGCCGCGGGTCGCATCTATGCCGGACCGCCGGCCAGCGCCGATGCCGCTGACATAAGTGAACGGCAGGACCTGGAGCCGCTGTTCCTGGACGTCTGGCACCGGCACATCGCCCCGGACCTGTCGCTGCACACCATCGGCACCCTGAGCCGGAGCCTAAAGGACCTCGAAGGCCAGCTCGATGACGCCGTCGGTGCCGCCCGGGCGGCGGGCGTCTCTTGGGACAAGATCGGCCGGGCGGTTGGCATCACTCGGCAAGGGGCGCAGAAACGATGGGAAACACTGTCCCCGGGTGCCCTTGGCCAAACCAAAGACAGCTAACACCAGCGGCCGGCTAACGGCTCGATTGCTGTCGCCGCATACTTCATGGGCACCCTAATGCTCGTCATGATCATCACCACCGGCGTCGTCGTCGTCGCCGCTGACGACGACGCACCACTCCCCCTCGACCCGCATGCCTTTCCGAGACTTTTTTACGACAGATATGGTTATCTGTCGTAGAATGTATCCATGAAGAGAAGGAGCGCGCTTCTGGACAGTCTTCCCCGTGGCGCGGCTTTCAGTGTCAGCGAGGCTTCGCATTTCGGTGTGCCAAAGGCAAGTCTGTACCGACTGCGAGACTCGGGACTCATAGAGCAGATCGGCCCGGGACTCTATGTAACTCCAGACGGCATGGACGCAGATCTCGATTTGTTGGAGGCCGCGCACAAAGCCCCCTCGGCCACCATCTGCCTTAACAGTGCTCTGGCACATCATGGGTTGATCGACGAGATACCATCATCCATTGATCTGGCACTTCCGCGCGGAAGGACTCCCCCACAGATTTCGGCCCCGGTTACCTGGCATGTGTTCGATAAGGCCACATTCGACGTCGGCCGGTCGCTGATGCCAGTCGAAGGCACCGACGGGACAAGGATCGGTATCTACTCCCCCGAGCGCTCTATTGTTGACGCCTTTCGCCTGCGAGCCAGTGCCGGGTATGAAACTGGTATCGAAGCCCTTCGCAACTGGCTGAAGCTGCCGGGAGCTCAGCCAGCACGACTTATGCAAATTGCATCGGTGGTCCCTCGGTCCAAAGGACCCCTCCGCCGCGCTCTCGAGGTCCTCTTATGACAGCGTCTCAAATCTACACTCAGCTGCAGGCCGTCGCGCGCGGCCGCAAACGACCCTTTGATGAAATCCTCGTCCTGTACGCGCTTGAGCGATTCCTGGCTCGCCTCGGAAACACTCCTTACGCAGGGGACTTTTGCCTCAAAGGTGGCGTTCTTCTTTCCGCTCATTCACTTCGCCGGCCTACCCGGGACATCGACATGCAGGCACTCGACTTTGAACTCGACGTCGTCCATGTCACCGAAGTGGTCACAGCAGTCTCGAACGTGGTCGTCGACGACGGCCTCACGTTTCAGTCCGACGGCTTAAGTGTGGAGCAAATTCGCGACGAGGACGAGTACACCGGGCTGCGTGTCACCCTGCCGGCGCGGCTGCATCGGGCGAAACTCACCATCAAACTGGACATCAGCACCGGCGATCCCATCTGGCCAGCTCCCGAGCCAATCGAGCTTCCCTCACTACTTGGCGGGTCCGTCAAGATGCAGGGCCATCCGCTGGTAACCGTCATCGCAGAGAAAACCGTCACCATGCTGCAGCGCGGCACTACCAGCACCAGGTGGCGCGACCTTCTTGATGTCGCCGCCTTGTCCGACCGATACGAGTTTGCCGCCACAGACGTCCGGGAAGCGGCTACGCAGGTTGCTCAACATCGAGGCGTCGAGCTCGGGCCGCTGCGCGCCTTACTTGCCGGATACGGGGAGGTTGGACAAGCCAAGTGGGCAGCTTGGCGCAGCAAACAGAAAGTGGAAGACCTATGCGAGGCAAACCTGGACGACCAGGTTGAAAGAATCCTTGTATTCATCGATCCGGTGTTCGATTCATCAGCAGAAGACCACAGCCGGTGGAACCCGGACGACGGATCTTGGTCATAGAGCGCCTTGTGCCGGGTTTGCTGCGTCCCTATGGGACGCGCGTCCAGATGTGGCGGCCGTCGCGATTCATTCCGACGTGCCGGCACAAACGGAACGGCAGTTCACTCCGCTCATTTGGAAGCTGAGGTCCGGGCCCTCCAACCGGCCCCCTATGCATCCCGGGTTTGCGTCTTCATCGCACACCGGCTTACTGGGTCAGACTTTGAATCCAATCGATTCCAGCTTCGACTGCCTTGGTTACGGCGGTGGCACCTGCAGTTCTGGCCAATTCGACAGCTACTTTGAAGTAAGCGTTTCGTTTCGCTGGCGTCTCGGCTGTCGTCGCAACTGTCGTCAATGCACCAACCAGTTGCATGGAAGCGGACCTTGCCGCAGCCCCACCAAGTTCCTCCAGACTGGAAAGCGTAAAACGTGCCTCCTGAAGGAGCTGCAGAAGATAGCGCCTCGTTGAAGCAGGAAGGGAGTTGTCTCCTCGAATGAGTTCTTCTGCGTGGAGCAACGCTTCGAAGACATTGGCTTGGTCTTCACCGAAGTCAGGTTCCCACTCGACTAAGTCCAGTGTTGAGGCCAGGATCTGAAGAACGTCCAAGGCCGCTTCCTCAACGAGCGGCGTGTTGGTTGATGGAGTCCAGTTGGTGTTGATGGCGAAGAGTCCCTGGTACCAGGAAGGAATCTTCTTTCGATAAACCGATACGTCGGTTCCGGACGCCTCGAGAGCGTTCACAGCGGACTCAATGTCTGCGAGCCAGTCCAAAGCCTTTCGATGTTCCGCCCAAAATCCTTGCGATGAAGGGTTGGAATCCCCTCTTACGCCTAATGCATTGCCATTGGGCTGAAGTTCCCAATGGCCAAAGAGAGCGAGAAGGCTTCGTGCACTATTCATTCGTGCACCAATCATGCGGATCCCCCAGTGATAGAAACTGGACTGAAGTATATCGAGTTGGCTGCTGGCAGCCGGCGGAAAGGCCGGAATCAGCGCCCTCACTACCGGACAGCCCCCGATAGTTCTGGACTCAGCGGCCCATGCCTTTCTGCAGGAGCTTGGTCTGGCCGTTGGCTCCGCGGGTTTTGCGGGCCTTTGGATTACGCCCTGGCCCCTTGGCCACCGCTGCGCTTGGCGGCGTTCCCTGGTCTTGGTCGGCACTGAGCCGTGCCTGCACGGCCTCGCGGTCGGCAACGTTTTCCAGGCTCGTCGCCAGCTCCTGCCGACGCTTGGCCGAGTCGTATTTAAGGTCGGCCTCTTCTGCCAGTGACTCGGGGCGCTGGTTCTCTTCGGTGACGTCTTGTTCACGGTCCCGATCTTCCCGGTCGGCCTCGGCCAGCAGCTGCACGGCCTGGGTGTTCTCGTCACGGCCGGCGGTGCGCTCGTTTTGGGCTTGGTCGCGGTCCCGTTCACCCTTGGCCAGGGCCTCCGCCACCGAGGCTTCATCGGCGCCCAGGTTGTCCACGTCGAGGCCGTAGCGGCGTTGTACCCGGTCGCGGACTGCCTCGGCCGCGTCGCGCGCTGCCGGGTCGTAGTCCTTCCACGCGGTGGCCGTCTCATGGACCCTTTCGATGTCGCGGCCGCTGGCGGTGTCCCACCATCGGTTGTCCATGACTGGCGCGAGCTGCGCACGGGCAGCAGCGCGTTCGGCGTCGTACCGGGCCTGCAGTTCCCGGGCTTGTTGTTCTTCGACCGTCTGGACGCGGCGGAGCTCCTGCTCGCGTGCCCTGGCCAGCTGCTCTCCGAGCCGGCCGGCGACGGTCAGCCCGACGCTGGACATTCCCTCGATTGCTTCTTCGATGCCGTCAGATTCACTCATTGTTCCCCATCCTGGTGTTTATCTTTCAATGTCCGGGCGGGTGGTCCCGCCTCGGGCGGTTGCCTGGGTCCGTGCTTGCTCGTACTTCGGTGGCAACACATAGCCGACAGACCGTCCTTGGGACTGGCCGGCAGTGCTCGTACGTACAGCGTCGGCCGCTTCACGATCGACAACCGGTGTCGGCACGGGAGTGCTTGGCAGTGCTGCGGCGACCTGGCTCAGGTGGTGCTTCACCATGTGGCTGATCTGGCGGGCCCGGCGGAGGTCGTTTGAGGCTTTGTGCATGTCGTGGACGGCTTTGGCGACGTTGAGCAGCTGGCGCAGCATGATTGCCTGCGCGGCGGTTCCGTTGCCGCCCATGGTGGCTGCCATGAGCATCAGCGAGGCTCCCCGGGCGGAGGGTCCTACGCTGCGGAAGGGACGCACCGGGTAACGGCGGAGCTGCGCGGTCTTGGACAGTTCATCTGCTGCGGCGGCCAGTGGCCCGGGCGTTGATTCCGTGGCTGTCGACCAGGCAGCAAACGCACCCGAGGTTTCGCGGGCGACGTGCGCCCAGGTGGCGTGGTCATCCAGCGGAACAGTTCGCAGGGTTTCGCGCAGCCGTGCGACTTCATTGCTGTAGTGCTCCCACAGTTGCGGGTCCGGTTCATGGGCTTCACGGCCGATGGTGACCGGGCGGCGTCCCCGGGCTGCTGCCTGCCATTCGGCGACAGCTTCGGTCGCCGCTTGCGGGGTGTCGTGCCACTCGGGGCGCAGCTTGGGAAGGGCAAGATCTTTTGCGAGGTGGCCGCCACCGAACCAGACCGGCCGACCACCCTTGGGGGGCCGTTCAGCGACGCTGTAGCCAACCACTACGTCGTCGCGTCCGGACGCGTACCGTGGCCTTACGAGTGCACCGGTCCGCCGGAGCCGGCGGATAAATTCAGCTTCGTCCTGGGCGGCAGTGGCGCAGGCGCGGACCTTGCGTTCCAGGGAGCGGCGTTCCGGTTCCGGGGCGCCGCGCCGTGCGGATGCTTCGCGTTCACCGGGGCGCAGGCCGCGGGTGGAATGGGTGGGTGAAAGTTCTTCCAGGCCGTACTTTTTCTCGAGGTCGCGGGCCGCTTGTTGTGCGCGGGGGAAGTCCCGCCAGCTGCTCCATTTGGTGCCGTCCTCGCGGACCATGGACGCGGCAATGTGGATGTGGTCGTTTCCGGCTTTGCTGTGGCCGTGACGGATGGCAACCCATTGCGCCGGCGCCCGACCGCTGGCTTCGGTGAACCCCATCTCGTCCATAAAGTCCTGGGCGATGGCAGCCCATTTCTCATCGGTCAGGTCGCCTTCCTCGGCACGCAGCGACAGTGAGCAGTGCCAGACGTGCCCCCCGGAAATCTCGACACCCAGGACGCTATGGGCGCGGTCAATTTCCTTGGCAATCGCCCCGGCGGCGTCAGCGTTGAGTTCATCGTCGTTGTGCCAGGCCATGATCGACGGTGAGCCTGCGACCAGATGCGGGTCGGTGTGCTCGTTCGCACGGCCGGGGCCGGCAAGGTAAGCGATCAGCCCGTGCATGCGGGTGCCCTTGGTGATGTTGGGAATCATCAGCGCACCATCGAATCCAGCATCGTATTGATCCGGTCAGCAACCGCCCGGACACGGCTCAACACTGTGCGGGCAGCCTCCGGAAACTCATCAGTGGCATTCGCGTGCCGGGCCAACTGGTTGACGTTGTTCGACAGTGCAGCAAGGTAGCGGCGGGCCGCAATGAACTCCACCGCCATCGCCCGCCGTTCAGCCAGCGACTCAGAGTTCTCGGCGTACAGCGCCGCACTGACCAAAATCTCCGACGGACTGCGCCCGGTCCGTTCTTCCAGGACCTTCAGCTGCGCCCGTTCGAACTCCGACATCGACACGCGCACGTACTGAGTGTCCCCGTCAATGTTCGCGCGGCGCCGGCGGGCGAACCGGCGGGGAGACTTCTGCTCTTCGCTCATCCGGTCCCCTCCCCCAGTGCCCAGCGCAGCGCCCCGGGATCTCCGGGCCGACACCTCAGTGTCGCCGATCAACGTCCGCAAGCCGTGGATCGACACGCGGGTTATGGCACATAACCACCTAGCTTGCTCCGGAACATCACCTGCGCCGGGATTCCGCGCTTTGGGTGGTTGCCGGGTACTGCCCTGCTGGACGCTTCGCGTCTGAGCTGCCCAAACGACTGCGTCGTTCCGTTTCGGCTGGGTGAGGCTACTGCCCGGTCCTTCCTTGGCAAGTCTCCGCAGCCGGCTTTCGCGGCATATCCTCGCTCCGCTCCGGTATTCCACGGTCCGGCCACTCCGACTGGCCAATTCCTTCACCGGCCAAGTCTCGGCAAGCGTGCCGAAAGGAACGCGGCATAAGGGCTAGCGAAAGGTACAGTTTTGGCTCTCATCTCACCTACCGAAGTGGCCATGCAATACGGAATCTCTGCGACGCAGCTGCGTCAGTGGCGGCGGCGCGGGATCGGCCCGGAATACTTCCAGTTCACCGCCCGGACCGTCAGCTACGCTGACGACTACCTGCGAGACTGGTTCAACGACCCCGAGAACGCCGGCCTCCTGGCAGAAGATCCTCCAGCCGACGGCCAGGCCTCGTGCCGGGATGGGCGCGTCCGGCGCAGCCGGCGTCGGGACGATCGTTAGGCTGAATCCCATGGCGAATCTCGACATTGAACAGACACGAAACCAGGCCCGCGCACTTCTGGACTCACGAATCGAGTCAGTGACCAATCTGGTACGAACACGGCAGCGCATCACCGATCTCAAAGACCAGCTGGCATCAGCAGAGCGTGAGGACAAGCGCGCCTACGTACAGGCAACCCGTGATGGATGGAGCCCCGAGGAACTCAAAAAACTCGGTCTCGAACCAGCCGCAGCAGGACGGCGCCGCAAAGCCCAGACTAAAGCCGCTGACACCTCCACGCTTCAGGGTGAAGCCCAGCAGCCGGACGAGCAGCACGCGGCTTCTCTGAACTAAGACCACAAGTGCACGACGAGGCGGCATCCCTGCCCCTGGCAGGGCACTCATGCAGACACAAAAAGGGCCGGCATAGCCGGCCCTTTTTGTTCTCCTCGGACAAAGGAAATCTGGTCCCAACTCTACCAGCCGCTGCAGGTGCAACGCGGCACGGGCATTTGGGGCGCCAGTCCTGCGCGAACGGCGATCCGCCGCTGGTGAGTCGCTGCTGTGGTTCGAACCGGGCGGCGGACCGCCCGACGTATGGAAGGTTCCTGGCCCTCGGATGATGAGCGGGCAGAGGTCTTGCCGGGCATGCGTTGTCGGCCGCCCGGCAAGGGAGTCTTTAGGCTGCGTCGTCCTCGGCTGGTGCGCCGCTGTCGAGAATGATCTTTTCGACCTCACTCACGGTGTATCCCCACGTCACCAACTGGTTCAAGTAGTCCCTGTTGGCTTGGCTTGGAGACCGCCACGAGTCCTTGGCGATCGTCTTTTCATACCCGGCGCAGACCAACGCGAGCAGGGAAAACTCCGGCCGTGCCGTGGACTTCGCGACGTGGTCACGAAGCGGATTCCATGCCCAGGCATTGGACTCCTCGACCTTCGCCCCAACCATCCCGGCGGCGACTTTCCCGTCGTAACCGATGGCGGTTTCCGGGTGATGAGTGATCGCGTGAACGGCGAAGTACTGCCAACCCTTCGGTGCCTGCTTCTTCGCCAGCAGGCCGGTCACAAAGTCACGGCGTACCACCTGCGCGGACAACATCGCTTTATTGTTCTCAATCAGGCTCTTGCGCTCCGCCTTCTGCTCGTCCGTCATCGGGCCTTTCTGTGGCTGGCTGCCGCCGTCGTAGCGTTCGTACTTCGGGGTGAAACCAAGGTCCTTCCAGCCGGTGATCACCGGGTGGGTCCGGTGATCACCGCGGTAGTCTGTGGTGATCAGGACTGCGTTAGCGTCCTCCTCGGTGGCCGGTTCCCCGCCAGCCCTTTTGGCCGCGGTGACGTAAAGGTTTTCCTCATCGGCGTAGTGTCCGGCGCCTTCGACGATGGTCTTGCCCTGGGCTTCCAGTTCGGCGATTAGGGCCGCGAGGGCAGCGGCGCTCTCACGCCGGTCGCGCAGGCGCTGGGCGATGTGCAGGAGCTGGCCGGGTTCGTCCATGATGACCGACTCCAACTCCTGGGTCGCCTCCTCGTTCCCTTCAAACTCGGCCATAATCAGCGCTTCCTCAATCGACCATCCTTTACCCAGGGCTGCGGCACCGGCGTCGGAAGACTTGGCCTTCAGTGCGCATTCCACGGTGGTCCGCGTGCGGCCTGTCTTCTTCGCGATCGCTGCCGCCGAAACCCCGATCAGGGACAGCTGATGGTAGGCCTCGGCCTCGTCCGCTTCGGTGAGTTCGGCCCGCTGGATGTTCTCCACCACCTGCGTCACGATCCGCTCCGCCTCCTCGGGGGACTCGATGATCATCACCGGAATCACCGGACGCTCCGCCTCGACGGCGGCGCGGGTGCGGCGCTGACCCATCAGCACATGCACGGTACCGTCGTCCTTGCGGTGGGCGATGACCGGTTCCATCACGCCGTGTTCTTTGATGCTGGCGACAAAATCCGCGGTCAGGGCGGCGTCCTTGCGGACGTTGACATCGACGGTCAGAGTGGCCGGGTCGATCATCTCCAGTACGGGTGTTGCGCTCATAAATATTTGTCCTCCTTGTCCGAGAAGTGGGGTGGGTGGGGCGGATTTGGTGACCGGCCAGCTCCCCTTCCCTCCCCCGTTGCTTTTTGGCTGCTGGCGGAGCTTGCGGAGCTGTGGCCGACGGAGGCCTGTCCACCCGCAGGGCAAGGTGCGGAAATCTTCGTAAGGAAATCAGCGACGAAGGAGCGCCGTCGAAGAATTCCGCACCGCAGGCCCCGGAGGAACGGAGGGGCTGGACGGGCCGGAGCGGGCACGTACAATCCGTCAGGAATCTCAATGATGTTGTCAACGGACTCCTGCGGTTGTTTAGGCGACGTTGACGGTGCAGGGCATTCGGTAGCGGTTGGGGAGCTCGGCGGCGGTTTCTGGCAGGTCGTCCGGGCCGTGGGCCTGGCCGTTCTTCCAGTGGAAGAACGCCTGTTCGGTGATCGCGTCCCACTGGCGGGCCTTGGTCCGGTAGTAGGTGCAGGTGACGTCTCCCTCGCAGTAGGTGGCGACGCCGAACAGGTTACCGATCCGGTCAGCGGTTCGGGTGGCCGCGACCATAACGTAGGGCCACTGTCCCAGGTCCCAGCCGTCCGAGCCCCAGTTGGAGAGCACGGTCCAGCCGTGTTGTTCGATGAGGTCCATCCAGTCGTAGCCGCCGTTCATGTGGTAATCGCCCAGCACGATCATGTCCTCGATGGTTTCCCCGGTGTCGGCCAGGGTCACGGTCTTCCTTGTTACTGCGTTCATGGTGTTGTTCCTTTTTGTCCGAGAAGTGATGGTGGATGGGGCAGCCCTGGTGACCGGCCAAGCACAAACTCTGTTGACGAGTATGTACATTTGTTAGATATCCCGGTAGCGTGCTTCTGTCGGTTATTGGGGGGCGACGGGCTTCTGAGGAGGCTCCGTCGGCCGGCGAAGCGATTGTGGGGAGTCGTTGGAAAAAATTGAAGTTGAAGGTGGCAACGGCACAGTCGTCCTCGGCGATGATGGAATCCTTCGCCTGCGTTGGCACCCGGGAGTGAGAATCGAGCCCGCCGACGCCCACGCCGCCATGGCAGCCGTAAATGCCGCGGCGGATGGGTCCGAGTACCCCTTGTTAGTGGACATGTCAGACACAGCCTCCCTCAGCCGCCAAGCACGCTCCGTCTTCACCATCCGCTGTGCGGCCTCCCGCATTGCGCTGCTTGGCAAGAGCCCAGTTGACCGGATGCTCGCCAACTGGTCCCTGGGCGTGCGAAACCTCCCCACCCCGGCGCGCTTTTTCACTTCCAACACCGAGGCCATCACCTGGTTGCTGGTAAACCAAACGACTTCCCGGACCTGACCCCAACCTCGCCTTCCCAGCGGGGTCCCGGTGCTTACTGACGCATACCCGTGGGTTCCTCAGGCTGCCACCGGAGCTGCCTGCGTAGGCGGCCGGCTATAGCTCGTGCCGTCGCGCAACATCGCCCAGAGAACGTTGAGTCGACGCCGGGCAAGGGAGAGCATCGCCTGTATATGGGTCTTTCCTTCAAGCCGTTTGCGGTCGTAGTAGGTCCGTGATGCCATACAGCTCTTGAGGGCGGAGAGTGATGAAAGGAAGAAGACGCGCAGGAGCCGTCGGTCGTAGCGTCTGGGGCGGTGGTGATTTCCGCTGATCCGTCCCGAATCTTTGGGGACCGGGGCGAGTCCGGCGACGCCGGCGAACCTGCCGGGGTTTTCGAAGACGCTCAGGTCGCCGCCGGTCGCCCCGAGGAACTCTGCAGCCAGGACTGGCCCAAAACCTGGCATGCTCAGCAGTACCGTGGCGTGGTGGTGCTCCGTGACTTTTGCGCTGATGAGGGCATCGAGTTCGGCCAGTTCATCGCTCAGGGCCAGGATTTCCCGAGCCAAGGCTGCGACTATCTGCTCGCCGATGTGTTGGGCGGGCACGGTGGTGTGCTGCGATTTGGCAGCCTCAACGGCAGTGGCGGCGATTGCTGCCGAGGAGCGGGTTCCGTGCTTTTTCAGCCACGCTTGGATTCTGGCCTGCCCGGCCCGGCGGATCCCGTCGGGCGTGCGGTGCCTGGTCAGCAGCAGCAACGCCGCTTTAGAGCGGCTGTAGTCAAACGCCCGTTCCAGGGCCGGAAAGTATTCAAGCAACTGGGCGCGGAGCCGGTTGACTGCACGTGTTTTGTCGGCGGCTTTATCAGCCCGCCGGGCTGTGAGAAGCCGCAGGCCGGTGCTGATTTCATCCCCCGCGCGCAAGGGTTGGAGGTCGTTGCGCATCCGGGCCTGGTCAGCGATGACGGCGGCGTCTTTGGCGTCAGTTTTGCCGTCACCGCGATATAGCCGGGAGGCGTGGTGCACGGTACGGCCTGGAATGTAGAGAATGTCCTGGCCGTGTGCGAGAAGGAGGGCGATGAGCAGCGCGGATCCACCGTGGTTCAGGTCGGTGGCCCAGATCAGGTTTCCGCCGTCGGCGAGTTTAAGGGCATCGGCGAGCAGCTCAAGCAGGGCCGCTTCGTCGTTGGGGATCTTTCGTGAGAGCAGCCGTGTGCCTTCGGCATCAATCACGACGCAGTGGTGGTGGGCTTTGCCGGCGTCAATGCCGGCCCATAGGTGCACCAAGAACAGGCTCCATTCTTTGGATGGGTTAAGGGCCCAGCAGATAACCACGCCGTCGTGTCCTTATCCGGCGATCATGTCGCGTCTCTCAATCAGCGGTCGGGTCATCGCGGGGTGGCGGGCGGCCAATCCTGACAAGCCGTCACGCACGAGTCGTCCGGCACAGCAGCCAAAGCCATACCCGCCTCCCCTGGGTAGCCACGACCCTACAGCGGCCGCGGAACTGAACCCGATAACAACATAAGGACAGCAGCCAAAAGACGTCGTCAACACAAAGGTGATGACGGGCCGGAGCCCTGCGACGGACCGGCAGCACCCAACAGTCGGCCGCGCAGCGGACGCCCATTAGAGGGGTTGGAGCGCAGCCGGAAACCCCCTGTACGGCGATAAACTTGTATTGCCCCCGTCACCGGCCGCTCCCCCAGTAGGCCGGTGACGGTGCGGCCGAAAAAGGCATGTTTACACCCAGGGCAGAGGGCCGCATTCCCACCAGTCGTGGTCCTCTGCTTTGCCCTGGGCGGCCGCAGCAGTGTTGATACGGTGATGTCTGGGGTCTTCTGGAGCTGGAAGTCATTTAGTCCCGAACGGACACTAGAGGGGGAAATCTATGGGCCTGTGGAGCTGGCTTGGCCGGCGCAAGCCGGCAAAGGGTGCTGACGACGCCGACCGCGTGATGTCCGATCAGCCCAAGGAGCAGGAGCCATTAACTCCTGAGCAGCTGTCAGAGCTTAAAGATGCGTGGACCGAGCTCACCGAGGCGGCCAAAGAGTCAGCTGTCACCAGCTTTCATGCCTGCTCACGGGGCGGCAGGCCCTGGCAGGAAGACCCCGCATCTGTACGGAGCATGGCGGCCATGCTCCGTAGCTTCAGCAAGGAAGACGCGGCCACTGAAGGTCTGCCGCCCGCCTAACGCGGGCGTCCAGGCTGACGATTCTCCTCTAGGCTGGGCCCATGGCCGAGTCCCTTCCGCCGGCACTGCAACCACCGGTCGCGGTTGCCCTGGCAAAACTCGTCAAAACTTTCCCTGGGCCCAACGCACTACCCGGTGGACTGACGGCCGAACCCAAGTGGGACGGTTACCGGACAACCGCCTACATTCAGGCTGACCAGGTGACGCTGTGGTCCAGACAGGGCAAAGAACTTACGAAGATCCTGCCGGATCTCGCTGCAGCCCTCGCAGCTCAGGTACCGCCCGGGGTTGTCCTGGACGGCGAAGCCATCATCTGGAACAAGAACCGGCTGGACTTCGAAGCCCTACAGCAGCGCATGGTCACCTCCAGGGCCGCCCTGCCGGCCGTGGTCAAAAAACTGCCCGCCTCGTTCGTGGCCTTCGATGTGCTCGCCGTCGCCGGGCAGGACACCAGGGGCGTGCAGTTCACCGGGCGCCGGCAGCTGCTCGAGGAACTGGCCCGGGACTGGGCCGCACCATTGACCCTCTCCCCCACCACCAGGGACATGGAACTGGCAAAGACCTGGCTGCAGGATCTGCCCGCCACCGGAATCGAAGGTCTCGTGTTCAAGGGCGCCGCCCAACCGTACGAAGCCACCAGGGCTTGGCTGAAGCTGAAACACAAGGACGTCCTGGACGTCGTGTGCGCTGCGGTGATCGGGCCCGTGACCCAGCCTCAGGCCATCATCGCCGGTCTACCGATAGAAGGCGCACTGAAAATTATCGGTCGATCCACAGTCCTCTCCACGAAGATCGGCCGTGAACTGAGCCAGCACCTCCGCCCGGCCGGCCCCGGGCATCCCTGGCCCGAGGAGATCAGCGAATCGTCCCTGAACAGGTTCAGCAAGGCCAAAGGCCCAGTGCGGCTGACTCTGGTCGAGCCGGTCGTGGTCGAGGTCTCCGCCGACGTCGCCTGGTCCGGTATGTCCTTCCGCCACCCGGTTTCCTACCGGCGGGCAAGGCCCGAGCTGGACCCCTCAGGCGTCCGTGTTCCCCCGGAGCTGGACAACAGGCGCCGCTGACGGCGCCGCGGGTTATACCCAGTGTGGACAGCTTTGAGATTCATCCTCCGGTCTCCACCTGCCCACAATGGGCATAACCCGCTTCGATTTTTGGGGGCGCCGCCTTTTGCGGTACACCCCGCCGGTACATCCGGCCCCGGGCCGGAACTCCCACCGGATGATGTACAACTCCCGGACCGCTAACCCCCTTGTGCTGGTTAGCGGTCGGTGCGGACGGCCAGGAGCTTTTGGCCTTCTTCCCGCAGCGCCTACAGGTTTTCCCGCGCCTCGTCGTAGGTGTCACCCTCGGCGCCGATACGGGTGACGCTGCCGTCGGGTTGCTGGTGCTGCCGGTAAGGATCACCGCAAGAGCCTACGCATCCGCGGGCGCCGGCTCGATGAGCTCGGGCCCATTGTTCCTGACGCTGTTGACCCTGGGGCTGACAATGCGTGGTGTGAGGGTGGGCTCGGGCAGGGCATCGAGCAGGTGCTGGACATCGTCCTTGGCCGTCAGGTCCGGACTGAGCCACTCGGCGAACCGGTCCCGCGGGATGATCACCGGGGACCGGTCATGGACGTGGCCGAGGGCGTCCTGGGTCTTGGTGGTCAGCACGGTGCAGGACAGCAGCCAGCGGCCGGGGTCGTCCTCGGGCACTGACGGATCGGCCCACCACTCGTACAGGCCGGCGAAGCCGAGCAGGGGTTCCTTTTCCGAGTACAGGTAGTTCGGGATCTTTTTGCCGTCCTCGGTCTTCTGCCATTCGTAATAGCCTTCGGCTGGGACGACGCAGCGGCGTTTGACTGCTGCCTTGCGGAAGGACGGCTTGTCCAGGATCGATTCGCTCCTGGCGTTGATGAGCTTGTTCCCGATTTTGATGTCTTTGGCCCAGGACGGGACCAGGCCCCAGCGGGCGATGAGCAGGTGCCGTTCGATCGAGTCCTCGTCCAGCCGTTCGGCCACGATCGGCACGTCCTGGGTCGGTGCGACGTTCCACGACGGCGGCGGCGGCCTGCCCTCAACCTCCTTCGCCTCGAAATGGCTCAGGAGATCACCGGTTGCCTTGGACATCACGTACCTGCCGCACATGGAGCCCATTCTGCCCGACACTTCACCCAAAGCGATCACCGCAGAGGGCGTCCCACGAGTACGGGCCGCTCCCCCCGGTTCCCAAGCACCCAAGACGGCGCGGCCTTGTCCACGGTTGGGGGCAATCCGGGTTATCCACGGCTGGTTTTTTTCCTGGGAGCCATCGGGGAAGCTCGCTTCGGCAGCCGGAGCGGTGGATAACCCCCATCAGGATTGTCCCCGGTTGTGGGCAGCGGCCCCCACAGCCCCGGCTTCGTGTCCTGCATCAGACGCAAGTTGGTGGAGAACGTTCTTTGTCGTACCCCTCCCCCACAATGAAACCTGCGGTCAGACGGGCCGTTTTTTCTTGGCGTGTCTATTCGAACATATGTTCTAAGGTTGTGTTATGGGACCGGAGCAAGCTGTCGCGCTGCAGGCGAAGTACGCGCGCCGCGCCGGCCCAATCGGGCTGACCGTGGAAGAGCTCGATTTCGAGCACTTCCCGGCAAAAACGGGTACCCAGGAATCCCAGTAAAGGCGTGGATCCGGTTCCCCAACTGCGCGGAGCTCGTGGACAGCGAAGTGTTCGCTTGGACGGCGAAAGCAGCAGAAGTGACGTGGAAGGACGGACCGGTGACATACCGGAACTGGGTGTGGAGTTCGGCGGTTACCCGCCGGGAAGAAATGATGAACAGAAATTTGGGAGAGCGGACCAACCGTGACAGCAACAGTAAGTGAAACAACCCTCAACGCCCCCGTGGACGTCCGCTTCACCGCAGCCGGCACACCCCTGGCCGTC
This sequence comes from Arthrobacter sp. ISL-85, assembly GCF_018613675.1. Classification (GTDB taxonomy): domain Bacteria; phylum Actinomycetota; class Actinomycetes; order Actinomycetales; family Micrococcaceae; genus Arthrobacter. Next base: position 32,420 of record NZ_JAGGPQ010000002.1, read on the forward strand.
CGCTATGACGGGCGCGTTTGGGCGGTCGCGGCGGAGCCGCTGCACTGGTTCACCAGGGACTACTGGTGGGAAACACAGCGGACCGTGCCGGTCGGAGTGGGGAACGTTGTGGACATCGAACACTGGAGACTTCAAGTCCGGCTGGGGTCCTCCATATCGGCGCTGCGAACCTTCGAACTGCGCCGGGATCCCCTGTCGGAACAATGGCTGCTGGAGTCAATCACGGACGAGTGAATCCGCACCTAAGGAGGGATGGGCAACCATATAGGTCAGAGCAGTCATTTTTGGGGAGACGCTGACGCTGAGCCGTTCAGCGTCTCCTTCAAGCTGGGCGACCCTATTTCTTGGCGTAGTAAAAACCCACCGCTGCCGCTGCTAGTGACTGAGGTGCAGAAAGTGCTGCAGCGGCCGCCGTAAAGCGTTCCAAAGGAAGGTCCAGCCATAGCAGACCAACAAACAGCGCGGCGTACAAGATACCCAATCCCGCCAGGATGGAGTAGGCGATCCTGGCGCGAACGCGGTCATGGTTGTGCGGATCCCTCGCTTCGACAGGGTAGAGGCCGGGCCCTCCTGGGGATAAGGATTCCTCCAACTCTTCCGGTGGCAGGGGCGTCAGTGTGCCTCCCTCGCCATCGCCAGCCTCATCGAGGCCGCCTTTCTGCCCTGCTTCCTCTGGATCAGAAATCGACATCTTTATCAAACACCGCCATCACTCCGCTGAGACCGGGATGGAGGGGGCTTTCATCGTCGGAAATTGATTCTTTAACGGCGAGGGGCATGGAGAGTGAGCTACTCCATGCCCCGCGGACACTGGAAACATAGATCCAAGGTGGCGTGTTGGGCCCGTTCGGGTCGTCGGACCCGCCGATAGGAGCACAAGATGACATCAGCGTGCTCTCCTTTCCCGGCTGCAGACCGGAGCAGTTCTTACAAACTTCGTGCGCAATCACATGCTACGCTCGTGTGCGTCGAATGTACATCAGACGCACACGATAGCCACATTTTTTGTTGACAGCGATCTCTACATCTGTGTACCTTTGACGTATGGCGCTGGAATATTCGGGTGAACCCGGGTATAAGCAGCAGCTAGGTACGACCTAGTAATGGAACCGAACGTGCCGGCTTGTCCGGCGACTCAAAATAATTGAATGACCTCCGTCTGATGGGGGTCTAATCGTCGTCTCTAAGACGGGGTTAGACGCGAGGTCACAACCAAGGAGAGATGGGAAATGCCTGCGAATCGCCACAGCTCCCCAACTACAAATGCCAAGCCCACGGGGGACCAGGAACTCGTTCGGTTGAGCGTTAACCTGAACAAAGAGACTGCGGACGCCCTGAAAGAGATGGCTAAGGAACATGGCATTTCATTCACCGAGGCCGTACGTCGAGCAATCTCCGTGTACAAGTTCATTGACGATGAAGTTCACGAGGGGCGCAAAGTGCACACCTTGGATGCCGACAACAAGAACGTTCGTGAGCTCGTATTGATGTAGCGCGCGTTGGAGGCGGGGCCGTGTTAACGCGGCCCCGCCTTCTTTGTGTTGGGCGGTACAGTCCAACACAGGACGTGAACTTCGAAGAAACTGGGAATGAATGAGCACCATGCTAGGACTGCAGTGTGAAAAAGAGCGCATGCTGTGGGCGCTGATGGACGGCGACACTCGCGGAACGGCGACCATGGTGTCGTCTGGAAGTAGGCCGCTGCCTAAGAAATCGCGTCAAGAAAAGCTCCATTGGATCTTTCGCGAAGTGACTGAAATGGTTCTGTCTCACTCCCCAGGAAGCATCCACCTTAATGAAGCTGAGGCTGGGCAGAGTATGAAGGCTTCTACTCTGGAGCGCGCACAGATGGACGGCGTCGTGCTCGCTGCAGCCGAACAAGCACAGCAAGAAGTTCTGACCTACAAGTGGCCAGGCTTGAGGAGCCGATACAAACTTGGCTCGAAAGACCTAATTCTTGATCATGTGGCCACACTGCAGGCATCTGCAGGAACGCCTAGAAGTAGGCTTATCCCTGTCATCGTCGCCATAGCTGAGCTGCCGGAGTGACAACACTTGGCTCAGGAAGCTTCGGGGTCGTAAAGCTTGAAGAAGATGCTCTTACAGGACGTCAGTACGCGGTCAAGTACATCGACACGTCCAGGTCCCATGGCTTGGCTCAATACTTCGAACCAAAGGCAATGGCGCTTGCCGAGCATGAAAACGTCGTAAAAGTTTTCCATGCGGATGTTGTAGCTGGCGAATTAATTATCCGGATGGAGTATCTTCCCGGAGGCACCGTCCAGGACAGATATCGCGGCCGTCCCGCACCCGTGCGGCAAGCGCTCCAGGTGGTCGAGGATGCGTGCCGGGGAGTTCACCACCTCCATTCGCAGGGATTGTTGCATCGAGATATCAAGCCGGCGAACCTTCTCTTTGCCGAGGGTGGTCAGGTGAAGGTTAGCGACTTCGGCCTTGCTGGTATGGCTGACGACCCCACGACCCTCCAGGAGGGAGGCTATTTGCCGCTGCGGCCGCCTGAGTGCTGGGCGGATGATTCCTACATTGATAGTCCCCTTGGAGATGTATACGCCCTAGGTGGCACTGCCTACCGCCTCATCAACGGTGACGACATGCTGTACGGAGCGTTCCCCTTCGATGCGAGCTTTCCGGAGGCAGTGCTCGCGGGAAAATTCCCTGACCGTAAGGCCTGGCAGCCGTACGTCCATCTGCCGCTAAGGCGCGCGATCGTTCGTGCCCTTCACGTGGACCCCATGAAGCGCTTCAACACTGCAGCAGATTTCCGCTTGGCACTTACGAAAGCTCAACCTCGTGTGTCTTGGGAGCTAGACGATCAGGGGGGTTGGATCGGCACAGGAACGGATTCCACTCGCTGGTCTGCCGGCATTGAGGAAACCAAGGGAACCCTCACTTTTTTCCTTCGCCGCGGAAAGAGCTACTCCACATTGAGGGAAGTGCGAGCAGCGCGCTTTACCGCACCCTCCCGCACCCAGACTGAAGCTCATGCACGCAGGGTGTTGCAGCGAGTTGCGCAGCACGGAGCTTAGATTGCCTCTATATGGCGCGCCGCAAACGCTTGTAATCACGCGAGCCGCCTACCACCGCCGCACCCAGCCTCGCACTCACAGTGACTCCTAATACTTTCCAGCATGCTCCAAGTACAGCGCCTCGGGCCGCGCATCCCGGTAGGACTCGACCGCGTCCTGCACGGTCTTATCCTTCAGGTTCAACGAGTAGAAGACGTCGTTGATCTTGATGATCGATTCAATGCGCTGGTAGTACTCTCCTTGGTCTTTGGCGTACTTGGCCAGGCCCCGCAGCTTCGGGATGGAGTCGCTCAGGCTCTGCGCGTGAGGATCCAGGATGGAGGCCACTACGCCGTCGTCGGACTGGTGGAAAAAGACAAAGTCCGGTGTCAGGCCGCGGTGACGGCCACCCATCGTGTACGGAACCGTCAGCGCACCGGAGCCCGTCGAGGGGTTCCTATACCAGCCCAGGCAGTTGCCGTCCTGCAGCTCGGTGTCTAGAACGTGAATCTCCCACTCGTTGAGCTTCACCGGGTAGTCGCCAGTCGGTGACGACAGGAGGTGCTTGGGCCAGACGACTTCGGCCACAGGGAAGGGCTTGTTTTCCACCAGCGAGATGACCGTGGGCTCCGGCTCGGTCGCCTCGGACCGTACCTCGTCAATCTGAGCCTTGAGAGCGGCAGGTGCCTTGTTAATCAGGGTCTGGTATTCCTTGAACCATTCAACGATGGTGGAATTAGCAACCTGTTCGAGCTTTTCCTTAATGCCCGGCTGGTGGGCTACGACTGCGACGGACATCATCATTGTGAAGGTGTCGCCGTCAGCTTCATAGCGCTCGTTGAGGTAAGCGTTGGCCATCGTGCGGCCTATACGCCGTTCCGCCTGAGCGAAAAGCTGCTCGACGCCCTTGCTGTCGATCTCGACCTCCTCGAGCTGGTCGACCTCCAGCACTGCGTTGCCGTCAAAGAGAGTCGTCACCTCATTCTCGATGAAGAAGTGGGCTAGCTTGTCAGCCTGCTCTTGGAACTTCTCGCTGGCGTCGAGTTGCAGCCTCGTCTCCCGGAGCACCTGGAGAAGGCGTTCGTTGGCAATCTTCGACGCCCCCTGGAGGATAGCGTTCTTGCCACCGCCGGTGAGCAATGTAGCGAAGTTCTTGAGTCGGTCAACCTGCGTCCGGTACTGCACACCGGGGATAACGTAGGAGGGCAACTCGAGGAGCTTCCCGAACACACTCGCATCGATCATCGGGTTGAGCGCCAGCCGGACATTCTCCTGCGTGATGACGCTGACCCCAGTAGGCCCAGGCCCGTCCGCAAGCTCCTGCTCCTCGACGATGATCAGTTCCTCTTCGGGTCCCGGACGCGCCGGCTCAGCCTCAGGGGCTGACAGCTGGTCTGTGTCGTCACTAAAGAGCCTGGCATCGTCTCGCTCTGCCTCACGACGGCGGATCAATTCGTCACGGAGGCCGGTGTTAAAGGTCGTCGCACGCTTGGCCACGGTGCTGCCGGCCAGCGTCATCTCAGTCGAGGGAATAGCGGGGACAAGCTCCGGCAGCGTGTCCCTGTCCATCGTTTCCGGATGGACCCACTCCTGGCGGAAGCTGTCGTCGCCGAGCTTGAGCCGGTCGGCGATCTTCTTCACGCCCGCCTTATTGAACCGGGGCAGGAAGCAATGCACGTAGTTGAGGGCTTCATTTTGTTCCACGCGCCGGGCGAGGGGCGTCCGGATCATCCTACCGATGATCTGCGTAATGGCGTCTTCTTCTTCGACTACACGGTAGGACAGCAGCACCTCGGCGCGGGGGCAGTCCCACCCTGTGGTGATGGCCTGCTTACAGAGAACCACCCGGATATCGAGGTCGTCTTGGATATCCTCCGGGTTCGAGTACGGAATTGCGTAAGCGCCGACTTTGAGAACACTGTGCTCACCAAAGGTGTGACAGATGTTGTGGGTCTTTAGACCGGGCCAGGACTCCATAACGACGCCGATGATCGATGACAGTTCTTCGTTGGACGGCGTGTTACCCACTTGAATGACCAGTGCCGGCAGTACCAGCGGCTCGTTATTCTGAGCTGAGTATGTTGCCCAATCATGCTCGTATCGACGAACGGTCGATACGGCGTGACGAAGCAGGGCCGATTCATTGAAGTTGGCAGCGATCTGCTGCGGCGAAGCCAGCACAAGCCCGTCCTTGAGAAGGCCAGAGGCCTGCACCTGGTCGACGCCAATGCGCGTGGCACGGACACGGCGCTTCATCGTGTCCATCGCCTTTTCGAACCTCTTCGGGGTGGCAGTGATCCCGACGATGACCGGCGCTGGCGGACGGCCGGTCTTCGCTCCGCCGATGACGCGCGACACGATGGTGTCTCGGGATCGCTCCGTCTTCATGCCGACGTGCGCCTCGTCGATCATGATTACTAGCTTGTCGGGCCGCATGTCGATCGTGTTCGTCAGCGTGGACCAGAAGGAATACTCGCGCAGGTCACCGCCACCCTCTTTGGACAGTCGAGCGCTCGAGTTAAGCTTCTGGACGTTGAGGAAGTAGACCTTGCCTGGATCGAGCACTTTCTGGTCGAAGCTCGACTCGATGATCTCGATCGTGCCGTGCGAAATCTTGTCCGAGGCGGTCAAGAACTTGCGGGCGGTCTGTTCGTTCAGCGACGGATCATCGGAGATCCAGAGAAACGTCCAGTCAGGTTTGGGAGTGAAGTCGTCGGCACCAAAGAGGGCCGCTTCAATGACAGCCGAGGCGATGACCGTCTTGCCTGATCCTGTCGGCGCAGTCAACTGCACGGCCGTGACGCGTTCGCCAGCGGTTTCTACATAGCGTTCCAGAGCCTCACTTATATCTTCGAGTACATCGCGTTTGGCAACAGCTTGGTAGCCGCGGAGCTTGAATTTCATAGAGACGCTTAGCCTTGCCTGGTGTTGATCTCGAACGACTGCAGGTAATCCGCGTAGAGCCTTACCGAGTCGATGCCCTGGTTGATCTGAACGTTGATGGCCTCAAACTCGGCCTGCGAATCGGTAACGATGAAGACGCAGCGAACATCATCGCGCGCATTGACCGCGTTTACGAATGGTTCCCATTGGTCGATGTCGGTCAGAACGCCGTAGAAACTATCTTTGGGCAGTGACCACCCTTCTTCGGGAAGGTCGTCTATGCGCGTCCCCTCGGCACCGGCTCGCATCCACAAAAGAGGTGCGATGGCATGAAACTTCCTCCCGAGCCGGATCAGGTGATTGTCCTCATAGGTCAGCTTAAAGAACTCCATGTTTTCCTCGAAACCGTCAGCCACCGGGAACGGGTCGACAAATCGGTAGTCACCTTTCACGGGCACTCCATCCGTCGTCCTACCCGTGATAGCCGCCTGGAGCCGTGGCATAGTGATGTGCTCGCAGATGCCGAGCGCTTCCCAGCGGGCATCGCCGGGGCGTAGCCCTTCTGCACGCAATCCCGCCTGCTCTTCAGCCGACACTTCGTTGTTGGTGATGCTGATGCTCCGCCGGCGGCCACCATCCTGCCGGTTCAGCCGCATAACGGCATGAGCGGTGGTGCCGGAGCCTGCAAAGAAATCGAGCACCACACCGTCCTTCTTGCCCCCGAGAGCAACACGAAGTGAGTCTTCGACTGCATAAAGAGATTTAGGAAACGGAAAGGCCCTGCCTTCTACAAACCGCTTGAGCAGGTTACTGCCGTGCTCCCCTGCGGTATGCCGTGACATGTTCCAGACCGTCTTCGGCGTGCGCCTTGTCGAAACAAGCTCTTGGAGGATGACCGAACCGTCCTCCCGGCGCCCGGTCACTTCGATGTCTCCGGTTTCTATCCGGCGGATCTGAGCCTTCCCGAGGTAGAGGACCGACCACCTGTCCAACTTCGAGTCATACGCGCCGAGCCGTGCATGCCCGGCAGCCAGAAGCGCTCGAATGTAATCTGCTGATGCACGCCAACGGCCCTCTTGACCGTCCGTTTTCAACGGCCAAACGGTAACCAGCCCCTTAGCCGCCTGGACGTCGTCACGGTTTGCATCGATCGGCAGGGGGGGCCCAACGTCGACGATCCTCTTTGTCTCTGGGTCAACGAATATTGGGTAGAACAGGTTGGGACGGTCCTGTCGCCGAGAGTTGGCGCCCCCTCGCAGCAGCCACTCCCAGCGGACATCCTTCCGAACAGGCGCCATGTCCTCACCACCAAGGAGATCTTCCGAGACGAGCCCGGGACCTGCTTGCCCGAAGAAGAGGAAAAAAGCGTACTCCTCGACGCGTGACATCTCCTGACCACGTGCAGATCCGTTTGGGTTGATGACGATCGTCACCATTTGGCGTCTAGCTTCAGGGAAGACCTTGTCCAGTAGGAGGCCTAGGCGGTGGACTTCCTTCTCGTCAATAGTGACTACGAGCGTGGCATCAGCGGGGTTCAGGAGTCGCTTCGCAAGCTTGAGCCTACGCTCCATGAAAGCGAGCCATTTGGAGTGCCGATACTGATCATCACCATCGACGTAGTCGTTGTTGTACTTCCAGTCCCGTGACCCTGTGTTGTACGGCGGGTCAATGTAAATTGCGTCCACCTTACCCTCATGGGTGTACATCAGGGTTTGAAGCGCATGGTAGTTCTCGGCATTGATGACTGTATGAAATGGTTTGTCATCGCCCCGAGTGACAGCACCGACGGACTCAAGACCGGGATAGATTGGGTCGCCAAATTCACGAATGACGACAAGCTCACCAATGGAAGCAGTCCCACGTTCGGCGGTATCGCCCATTCTTACGATGGTGGCCACACCGTCGACCAACCTTAGTACGGTCCATATACCGGGTGTCGATCCGTCCTTGTAGGCAACCTTGCCGCCTCGACTGATCTCAAACCCAGGAAGCGTTACCGTTTCTGGGCGGTGCTCTTCAAAAACGAGGCCAAAGCTTGTCTTGGCCGTCAACTTATTAACCTGGTCCTGGATCTCACTCCTCAGCTTTGGATCTGAAATCCTACCGATCAGCGTGTCGAGGTGTGCCACCCATGCTCCTTGAATCTCGGGCCGCGCTGCCCTATTAGGCCTGCGCGGGCGTACCTGACTTTACCCGTGGCCCGCTGCCGGTCCGGCCTCGGACTCACCTGCCGCCTGAGGCCGCTGTAGTTATGACTTCTTGGGCCTCCCTCCGGCTAAGGGCCCGAGTTAGCGATGAGACGCTGACGCTGAGTATCTGGGCAATCTCTTTCAGAGTTTTTCCTTGGCTGCGCAGCTGCCGTGCCGCCTCTGTCTTAGAAGGAGTCATCGTTCGAGGGCGGCCGCCCAGTCGGCCACGTGCCCTTGCTGCGGCCAGGCCGGCCTTTGTCCGCTCAGAAAGCCGAGACCGTTCGTACTCGGCAAGAGACGCAAACATGTCAAAGATCAGCTTGCCGTGTGCGCTGGTGGTATCCAGCCACGGTTCAGCCAGCGAACGGAACCCAATCCCCCGTTGTCCCAGCACCGTCACGATGTCAGCCAGGTCGGCCGTGCTGCGGCCCAGCCTAGTCAAGTCCGCCACCGTCAAGACATTGCCAGGCTGTAGGTAGTCCAGGCATTCCTTCCAGCGCGCCCTCAGTTGCGTGGCCCCGGAGGCGTACTCCTGAAATACGCGCACGGCTCCGGCGGCCACGAGCGCATCCACTTGGGAGTCCAAAGATTGCCCCCGGGTGCTGACCCTTGCATAACCAATCACGTTGCCGCCCACGTCAAAAAGCCTCCACTTTAGGTTTTGACAAGCTTTCATTTCGGAAACCAGTTTTGACCACCATAAGTGTGACTTTCGGCGGTGAATGGCGGTGTTCTGTGATCGCTAAATGTCGCACCCCTGGGTGTCCAACTGGCTCATATGGCTAGGGATCCGAGACGGGAAGGTTCCGAGACGCGCGGGCGGGGTGGTCCGTGCGGTAGCGGCCACAGGCGGGAGCGATTGAGAAGAGTGTGGGCCCGAACTACGGGACTTGGATGCCGGCTTCGCGCGGTTGGATTTTTCCGCCGAGCGTGGCTGAGAGTGTGGCGGCGCGTTCGAGCAGGACGTCTTTGATTTCTTCTGCGCGGGCGTGGTCCATGCGGCTTTTGGCTCCTACGGCTCCGAGGGCTCCTGCGAACTCGCTGCCGATGCCGTAAACGGGTACCGCCACGGCTGTGGTCTGTGGATCACGCTCGCCCATGGAGATGTAGTACCCGGCCTTTCGGATGCCTTCGTAGAATTCGCCGGTTCCGGTGGTGAAAGCCGTGAGGACGTGGCCGCCCGCACCGCGATCAAGGGGGAGTGCCACACCTTCTTCCTGGTGGTGGCGGATGCTTTGGCTTGATTCGTGGCGGTAAAGGCAGATGCGCCTGTCTCCTTCCCGGATGTAGTAGACGGCCGTTTCCTCGGTCATTTGTGCGACGTCGGCCAGGACAGGGCGGACGTAGTCGGCGAGTTTGAAGCTACGTTCGTAGAGGGATCCCAGGCGCCAGAGGGTGGCGCCAAGCCGGAACTGTCCGTCGGTGTCCCGAGTGAGGTAGCCGTTGCGCTGCAGGGATCCGGCCAGTCGGAGGATCGTGCTGCGGTACATCCCGGTGCGCTCTGCGAGTTGGGCCAGCGATAGCATCGCTGAGCCGTCATTGAAGCAGTCCAGGAGCGCCAGGGCCCTTTCAACTGCTTCTACTTTTTGTTCCGCCATGGGATTGCCTTTCGATCCTGCCTGTCTTTGATCCTATGCGGATATTCACTCCACAGTCCGGCACTTGACCTCTCGCTGTGATCGTCCTTACACTTTCTATCAGACGCACTACCGTTCTGTACAGTAGAAACCTCCTCGGAGGGGTGGTGTTCCCCGATCAACGAAGCCCTGGGAGGCATTTCATGAGCAGAACCTCGGACATCGACATCCTCGTGAGCGAAGTCGGTCCTCGGGACGGGCTTCAAAGCGTGGACCGCACCATGCCCACCAACGTGAAGACCAAGTGGATTGACGCCCTGGCAGGTGCCGGGCTGCGGGAGATCGAGGTCGGGTCCTTCGTATCGCCCAAGCGACTGCCGCAGATGGCAGACACCGGCGACGTGGTCCGGCACGCGATTACCATCGACAACCTGAATGTCCTCGCCCTTGTCCCCAACCTCCGCGGGGCCGAGGCCGCCGTCTCGGCCGGAACGCACGCACTGACGATGCCCGTCTCGGCGTCCCGGATGCATAGCCAGGCCAACATCGGCAAGACCCCGGAGGAAGCGGTAGCCGAAGTTTCCAAGGTGGACGCATTGCGCAGAAACAGCGCGGGGCAGGCAGTGACGCTTGAGGTTGGAGTTTCCACCGCCTTTGGCTGCACCATGGAAGGACCGGTGTCAGAGGACTGGGTATTAAGGCTCGCCGTCAGCTGCGCCGAGGCCGGCGCGGACAGCGTGGGCCTGTCCGACACCACCGGGTACGGGAACCCGGCGCAGGTCAAGAGGCTGTTCACCCGCCTCCACGCCGAGCTGGGCGAAAAGGCCGGCGGCGCGCACCTGCACAACACGAGGGGCCAAGGCTTGGCCAACGTGGTCGCAGCCCTTGACGCCGGTGTGACGACCTTCGATTCCTCCCTCGGCGGCCTCGGCGGATGCCCCTACGCTCCCGGCGCCAGCGGAAACATCGTCACCGAGGACCTGGTCTACCTGCTGGAATCAATGGGACTCCGGACAGGCATCGACATCGAAGCGCTCATCGCCGCTCGCCCGATCATCCTCGAGGGCCTCCCGGGAGAGGCGATCTACGGCAGCGTCCCCGACGCGGGCCTGCAGTTGGGCTTCGTCTACGCCGGCCAGGAGGTGACAGCGTGAGCGCGTTGCCATTGGACGGCGTCAAGGTCGTCGAATTCTCGCACATGGTCATGGGTCCCACGGCAGGGCTCGTGCTCGCCGACCTCGGCGCGGAAGTTATCAAGATCGAACCCGTCGGCGAGGGCGACAAGACACGCCGCCTGCCGGGGTCAGGCTCCGGCTACTTCCCCATGTTCAACCGGAACAAGAAGAGCCTGTCCGTGGACCTCAAGTCCGACGACGGCCGTCAGCTGGTGCACAAGCTGATCGCTAAAGCCGACGTTGTCACGGAGAACTTCCGCGTCGGCGCGCTGGACAAAATGGGCTTCGGCTACGAGGAACTGAGCCAGGAGAACCCCGGCCTTATCTACCTGTCGATGAAAGGCTTCCTCAGCGGCCCGTATGAACACCGCGCGGCCCTGGATGAAGTCGTGCAGATGATGGGCGGCCTCGCCTACATGACGGGCCCTCCCGGTAAACCCCTCCGGGCGGGAACCTCGGTCAACGACATCATGGGCGGAATGTTCGGCGCGATCGCCGTGATGGCCGCTTTGTTCGAGCGAACCCACACCGGCAAGGGCCGGATCGTCCGAAGCTCGCTGTTTGAAAACAACGCCTTCCTTGTAGGGCAGCACATGGCCCAGTACGGCGTCACCGGCACCCCGGCCCAGCCCATGCCGGTCAGGCTTTCCGCCTGGGCCGTGTACGAAGTGTTCGACACCGCTGATGAGGAAAAGATCTTCATCGGCGTGGTCAGCGATACGCACTGGGCGTCTTTCTGCCAGGCCTTCGACCTTCCCGACCTCGCCGCCGATCCAGGGCTGACAACCAACTCCCAACGTGTTGCCGCCCGTGCCCGCCTGATCCCGGTGATCCAGCACAAGATCGCGTCCATGAACCGCGCCGAGGCCGCCACACGGTGCGAACAGGCAGGGTTGCCCTTCGCCCCGATCCAGCGTCCCGAGGACCTCTTCAACGACCCGCACCTCGCAGTGCCTGGGGCGATGACACCTCTGACCCTGGCCAACGGAACCAAACTGCCCCTGCCGGCGCTGCCCATCGAGATCGACGGCGACCGCCTGGAAGCCCGGCTCGACCTTCCCAAGGCGGGGGAACACAGCACCTCCATCGCAGCGTCCCTGGGATACTCCGCGGAAGAAATCCACCGGCTCGTCGAACGCGGCGTCATTTCCACCACCGACGAACGAGTCCCGGCCTAAGGGAGCACCAGCATGTACCTCGATACCCCACCAACGCTGGTCGAAAGCACCATCTTCACCACGATGCCCGAGTCCCTCCGCCGCGGATCCCAGGGGTCGGCGTGGGCACGGGCCAACAAACCTGGGCAGAGCGTAGATTCCTTTATCGAAGGCCCCGCCTTCGATAACGAAGGCAACCTGTACATCGTCGACCTTCCATTCGGCCGGATCTTCCGCATCACCCCCGACGCGCAGTGGCAGCTCGTAACTGAATACGATGGCGAACCCAACGGGCTTAAGTTTGACCACAACGGAACGATCATCGTTGCCGATTACCGCCGCGGGCTCGTCCGGGTCGACCCGGCCACCGGCGGCACCGAGCCACTCCTGGAACGCCGCAACGCCGAATCCTTTAAAGGCGTCAACGATCTGACCATCGCCTCCACCGGCGAGATCTACTTCACCGACCAGGGACAAACCGGACTGCACGACCCCACCGGGCGCGTCTACCGCCTGCACCCGGACGGCAGGCTCAACTGCCTGATGGACAACCTGCCCAGCCCCAACGGCCTGGTCCTGGACCTCGAAGAGAAGAACCTCTTTGTCGCGATGACCCGCGACAACTCCGTCTGGCGGGCTCCGCTGACATCCACTGGCGGGGTGTCCAAGGTCGGGAGGTTCTGTACCATGTTCGGCACCAGCGGCCCCGATGGCATGGCCATTGATGAACAAGGACGCATCCACGTCGCTCACGCATCCCTTGGCCAGGTCTTCGTTTTCGCCCCGAACGGTGAATGCGTGGCCAGGGTCCGCTCCGCAGCAGGGCCCACCTGCACCAACGTCGCCTTCGGCGGTCCAGACCGGACCACGCTTTACATCACCGAATCGTCCACCGGAACCCTCCTCCAGGCCGCACTGGAATTCCCCGGTATGGAACTGCCGCGACCGCCGCGGTCCTCCGCACACCACACCCCAACAACGAAGAACGGAACCAGCACATGAGCCTCGCCGCCCAGCCTGCGCCCGCCCCCGCCAGCCAGGGCACTGACGCCCTGGTGGTCATGAACGGCGTCAACAAACACTACGGAGCCCTGCACGTCCTCAAGGACATCAACCTGAACATTCAGCGCGGCGAAGTGGTCGTCGTCATTGGACCCTCCGGCTCCGGGAAATCGACGCTTTGCCGGACCATCAACCGGCTCGAATCCATCGAAGGCGGAACGATCACCCTGGACGGCCGGCCGCTGCCCAGCGAAGGCAAAGAACTCGCCAGGCTGCGCGCCGAAGTTGGGATGGTATTTCAGTCCTTCAACCTCTTCGCACACAAGACCATCCTTGAAAACGTCACCCTAGGCCCTATCAAAGTCCGCGGGGTCAAGAAGGCCGACGCCGAAAAGCGCGGCCGTGAACTCCTCGAGCGCGTCGGCGTCGGAGCCCAGGCCGACAAACTCCCCGCCCAACTCTCCGGCGGACAGCAGCAGCGTGCAGCGATCGCACGTGCCCTGGCCATGGAACCCAAGGTCCTGCTCTTCGACGAGCCGACTTCGGCGCTCGACCCCGAAATGGTCAACGAAGTCCTGGAAGTCATGAAAGAGCTCGCCGCCAGCGGAATGACCATGGTCGTCGTCACCCACGAGATGGGCTTCGCCCGCTCCGCGGCGAACCGCGTGATCTTCATGGACGGCGGCTCCATCGTTGAGTCCGCAGACCCCGAGACGTTCTTCGCCCGCCCCACCTCCGAGCGGGCCCGGGACTTCCTCTCCAAAATCATCGCCCACTAATTCCCCCGCACCGATAAAGGACAAAACATGCGCCCCTACAAACTGATCGCGGCCGTCAGCGTTGCCGCCGCCGTCGTTCTCACCGCCACCGCGTGCGGAACCGATAGCCCAAGCCCTGAAGCCAGCGCCGCGCCCGTCGCCCAGAACGTATCGTTCCCGGCCGGCTCCACGATGGACAGCATCGTGAAAGCAGGCAAACTTCGCATCGGCGGACGGTTCGACCACCCCGGCCTGTCCCAAAAAAACCTCACCGGAAACCTCGAAGGATTCGAGGTGGCAATGGTCAACTACGTCGCCGGCCAGCTCGGCCTCAAACAAGACCAGGTCGAATGGACCGAAACCAACTCAGCCAACCGTGAGCAGTTCATCCAGCAGGACAAAGTCGACATGGTCGTCTCCACCCTCTCGATCACCGACAAACGCCAGCAGGTCATCAGCTTCGCCGGCCCCTACGCCCAGGCCCCCTTCGACCTCCTGATCCAGAAGGGCAACCCCAAAGGCATCAAAGACCCGCTCACCCCGGCCGGGACCAAAGTCTGCTCCACCGCCGGCGGCGCCGTCTCGGACTTCATCAGGAAAACCTACCCCGGCGTGAACCTCGTAGAGTTCGATGTCTCCTCCAAGTGCATCGAGGCCCTGAAGAACGGGCAGGTCGACGCGCTCTCCACCCAAGCACCCATCGGCGCGGGCTACGTCGGCGAGGACAAAGACAACCTGGAAATGCTCAACGCAACCATGGGCGACCCGGACTCCTGGGGCATCGGCATCAAGAAGGGCAACACCCAGTTCTGCGAATTCCTGGACAAGGCCCTGACGCAGTTCCAGGCGGACGGCTCCTACCAGAAGGCATGGAACACCTACCTCGGTGCCGCCAAAGAACAGCAGCTCCCCAAACTCATCGCCTGCACCTAGGCGGCCAGGAGCCGGAGCGTGCAGGCACGCTCCGGCCCGTATCCTCCACCTCACCTTCTGAAAGAAACCGATGTCCACGATTATCAACAACCTGGGAATCCTCTGGTCAGGCTTCGCCATGACACTGGCACTGGTAGCCGTGTCATCCGTGGCAGCCCTGGTCCTCGGCACCATCTTGGCCACCTTCCGGGTCTCACCCGTACCGATTCTCCGCACCGCCTCCACCACCTACGTTGAGGTCATCCGCAACATTCCCTCAACGGTCATCTTCTTCTTCGCCCTGTTCGCACTGCCCCAAGTCGATCTCCAGCTGGACTTTTTCGCCGCAGCCGTCACCGCACTAAGCGTCTACTACGCCGCATTCTTCTGCGAAGCCGTCCGCTCCGGCATCAACGCCGTCGCCGTCGGACAACTCGAAGCCGCACGCGCCGTCGGCATGACCTTCGGGATGTCCCTCCGCCTCATCGTCCTTCCCCAGGCATGGCGCAGCGTCATCCCACCCCTGATCAACGTCTTCATCGCCCTGGTCAAAACCTCCGCTATCGCCAGCGCCTTCGGCGTGGCCGAAATGCTCAACGTCATGGAACGCCTCATCAACACCGACGCCACCGCCGTGCTCCCCATCCTGTTCACCACCGCTGTGCTCTACCTGGCCATCACCCTCACCGCTGGCCTGGCCGCCGGACGCCTCGAACGAAAGGTCGCTGTTTCACGATGACCGCTGCAATCTACGACGTCGCCGGCCCCCGCACCCGCCGACGCATCACCTACGGCACCGTCGCCGGCGCCCTGCTGCTCGCCGGGATCGCCGCCGTCGCCATCAGCCGACTGGCAGCCAACGGTCAACTCTCCCCAGAGCTGTGGGGAGTCCTGGCCCGCAAAGATCTCCAGACCCTGCTGTTCAAAGGCCTCGGCGCCACCCTCCAGGTCGCCCTGACTTCCCTCGCTCTTTCCCTCGTCGGCGGTGTCCTGCTCGCCGTCGGCCGCCTCTCGCACCGCCCTTGGGTGCGGGGAGCGGCAAGAGTATGGGTCGAAGTGTTCCGCGGCCTGCCGCTGCTCCTGCTGATCTTCTTCGTCTTCCTCGGCCCCTCCGCGTGGGGCATCCACGTACCCACGTTCTGGGCGCTCGTCATCAGCATCGCTGTCTTCAACAGCGCCGTCATCGGCGAAATCCTCCGCTCCGGCATCCTCTCCCTGCCCAAAGGCCAAGCCGAAGCCGGGTACGCTATCGGACTCACCCGCGGCGCGGCGATGAGGCTCATCCTCATCCCTCAAGGCGTCCGGGTTGTCCTGCCCTCCCTCATCGCCCAGATCGTCACCCTGCTCAAGGAAACGTCCCTCGGGTTCATCATCGGGTACGAAGAACTGCTCCGGAACGGTCGCATCGCCGTCGAATACCTCGGCGGAAAGTACGCGATCCCCGTCTACACCGGCATTGCCCTGTTCTACCTCGTCACCAATCTCATCCTCTCCTGGACCGCCCGCCGCATACAGAAGGGAAAGACCAACCGGTCCATCACCGCCGCCGCGCCCGCTTCCAGTGAAGCCGCCAAGAACGAAGTCACCGTGGACGCTTGAACCGCCCGGAAGCACCTAGCTCCCTAGCTGCCGCCATCAACCAGGCCGGCGTTGATGCAATCGAAGGGCTACCCATAACAGGGACCGCCTTCCTCGCAACGGACTGGACGAAGCTCCAACATGGAGACGTCATCTGGATCCGGCGAAAAGACAGCACAACCAGCACCGGCCGCGTCGACGCAATGACACCCGATGGCTCAGTCCTATGGGTCAGGCCCGGAGGAGCCTCGACCCGCAAAATGCATCACCGCAGTGACGGAGAGCAGATGTGGAGTCTCCGGCAAACGGCCGATAACGCACCGACCATCGACGCCCGACTGCTCGCCCTCAACAGCGCCAACTCTCCCCGCCGCTAGCAATCACTTCCGATGGGTTAAATCCGCAGTCGTCGTCCCTGTGAGCTGCATCGTCGAATCGTCTCGAAACCCTTGGGATACGAGACGTCTCACCGGCTCTGTCTCATGGGATCCTTATTCCTGTGAAATCTCGCGACTTTCTCTAAGCCCGGCGATTCTCATAACTATGTCTCGAAACCTTCTGCTTGAATTGACGTAGTAATAGTTAGTTATGAGACACATCGGAGGCAGGCATGTCGAAACTTATTGGCTATGCCCGGGTTTCGACGCGGCAGCAGTCCACGGACCGGCAGCGAGCGGATCTACTGGCCGCCGGCGTTCGGCGCGATGACCTCTACGTCGACCAGGGTGTCTCTGGAGCGCGGGCGTCGCGGCCCCAGTTCGATCGAGCACTCGATGCGCTTATGGAGGGTGACACCCTCGTCATCACGACTTTGGACCGGCTCGGGCGATCCACGCAGAACATGCTTGCCTTTGCCGACGAACTCCGCAGCAGGGGCGCCGGCCTGCGCGTCCTGAACCTGGGCGGAGGCGACGTCGACACAGCAACACCGATGGGTTCAATGTTGTTCACGATCATGGCCGCCCTCGCGCAGATGGAACACGAGATCAAGCGTGAACGCGTCACGGATTCCATAATCAAGCGAAGAGAAGCAGGCAAGGACCTTGGCGGCCGGCCCCGCCGGGTCACTGATAGTCAGATCAGAAGCGCTGTTCGCCTCGTCAAAGGTGGCGAGCCCGCGGCGCAGGTTGCCCGGGATCTCGGTATGTCCCGAGCGACGTTCTACCGGCGGTCACGAGCGCTTGCCGACTAGCAGGGCGACATTTAGCGCCGTAAAAAGACCGCCATTTACCGCCAACAGTCACAACCATAAGAGTGCGTTTCCGACTTTTCTTGGAGGCAGGCCGAAGGCGGGTCAGAAACGGTCGTTTTTGCAGCACTCCGGCCCTTAGGTGCTTTGAGCAAGGTCGAGGCGGCGCGTAAGCCCACGCCGCACGAATCTTCCTCCACTCCGCATGACCATGAATTTGAATCAACACAGAGTGTCTAAGAAGCCTTTTTCCTACAGAAGGTTCGGTTGTCTGCTCACTCACAGGCGGGCATCGGTTACCTAATGCATTCGCGGAGTTCTCGAAGAGGCAACTTGGGCACTGATGCGAGAAGGGCCGTTCCTGGATGCGGAACGGCCCTTCGTCTCAGAGGTGGGTGCGGACTACATCTGTTCAGGCATGTCACCTCTCAGGACTGCCACCCTTGCCACTATTACTTGAAGCTGGTGTTCGATCTCCTTCCTAAAATCCTCGCGGCTGGGGAGCTTTTTCATCATTTGCATGTGAAGGAGCAAAGCCTCTCTGCTCATGTTCCTTCGAAGGATCGCGCAAGCCTGGCATAGACGGGAGAGGCAAGTTCGCGCACAAGGTGCAGGTTCAGGTTCGTCGTACTCTTCCAATCCGCTTCTCCTTACTTCTTTAACGCAAGATTGTATGCGGCGAAACACAGTGTGGTCTATAGAAGTTCGCAATGTTGATCTACTATCTTCTGTATCTGCATGGGAAGTGGAAGTAACATCCGCAACTTCTGCAACTTCTGCAACTACAACAAGAGGAGCGATTCAAATGTTTAGAGATTCAGCAAGCGACGTGTGCTGCAGCAAGCGCGGACACTACGACTGTGCTCAAGACCTGGAGATGGGTAAGTAGAGAGCACCAAGGAGCATCTGATGCCTGAAACAAAAGAGGGCAAAGTTCAAACCGCTCGGCGAACCACGAAGGAGCCCGCTTCACAACAGGATACGACGGCGCCGTCTCCCGATCAGGAGAGCGCAGCGGACTCTACCGTGCTATCCGTTCGTATGTCACGCAAGGATCTCGAGCTCTTAGACCTTGTGGCTGGCCTGTACGGCAAGAAGAAAACTGAGATAGCCCGTGAAGCGATCGTGAAGGAAGTGCACGCGCTTTCGAGCCCGGAGGCCATTGAAGCCCAGGCGGAGCGCTATAAGCAGGAGTTAATGAGGGAGTACGACAAGATATCTGGGAGGCTTGCCGAACTCGCCGACGCTTAGTGGGGGGTATCCCCGGCTAAGTGCCCAGACAACAATCCAAAGGAGCGCTGCTGCGTCCCCATGCGGGGAGGCGGCGGCGCTCCCTTTTGCAGTCAAATGGCATGAGAATTCCTCTGTACACCTCAGGAAACCACACTGTAGTCTTTTACCAGTTGCTAGCTGGGGGAAGCGCAACTTGTAGTTCATAGAGGAACACGAAAACGAGGAGTCCCCCATGAAAAAAGCTGTTATATATGGTGGCCGCAGTTCAGAGCATGACGCTTCCAAAGCGAGCTTCGCGAATGTCTTAGGCTCCCTCAGAGAGAATGTCATCCCGGATGTCGTCATCTATCTAGACCGTGATGGTCGATTCCACCTCGACGAGGATCCGCAAGTACGGCAAGAGTCGGAACTGCGGCAACTGCCGCTCCTTACCGCACACGAGGCCGCAGCGCTTCTCAGCCGCGCGTGGACTCTCAATCTTCTCCACGGCCAGGAGGGCGAAGACGGGGTGTTTGCAGGCTGGGCCCGTGTCAACGGCTTGCCCGGCTCATGGGGTTCAACCACTGGAGACGCGATCAACATGGCCAAGTGGGCATCCGGTCCCATCGTGGCCTCCATCCTGGGGCAGCGTGGACGTATCCCGGGCACCTTCACTTTCCGGCTCGGCGACGATCTGGACGCCGTGCCGCTGGGTATGCCGCTCATTATCAAACCGGGTTCAAGTGGTGCATCGATCAAAACCTTCGCCGTCGAGGAGTGGACAGCCGACTGCGAAGAACTTGTAGCCGACATTTTCGAGAGTGCCCCGACCGCTCTCGTGCAGGAACGCATCTTCGGCGACGAGTATTCGGTAGGAGTACTCGAACTGGACGGAAAACCAATCGCCTTGCCAGTAGTCGCCATCAACAGCCATGACGGCTTCTACGACCACACCGCCAAGCACAGCGCCGGGCACGCTACCAAAGTGTTCCAGGACAACGCCGTCACGCAACTGCTTCAAGAGCTTGCAATTGAAATCTTCGCTGGCACGGAATGCTTCGGGATGGCCCGCATTGATTTCATCGTTCCGCCCGATGGCGTTCCCGTCTACCTCGAGACCAACACCCTTCCAGGCTTGATGGCGGGATCGATATACCCGGCAATGCTCCGGGAGGTTGGCATGACCATCTCAGACCTAGTTGTCGCCTTGCACGCAGCGGACTCCACCCGCCGCAACCACGAACTCGACGTGAAATTCGCCTACACCATTGAGGAGAACCACTGATGCCAATCATCGAACTCACCAAAACGCCCTTGGTAGCAGTGCCTGGCCGTGCAGCCGGAATTTATGTCAAAGACGAGACCGAGCAACTCACAGGTGCATTCAAAATCCGAGGCGTAAGTGCCAAGCTGCTGCAAGACGCAGGACATGGGCCCGTCTGCACAGCGTCAACCGGAAACCACGGCGCGGCAGTCGCTCAGGTAGCAAAGCTGCTTCGCAGGCAGGCGGTGATCTTTGTGCCATCCGACACGCCACAGGCGAAAACCGAACGCATTGTGCGCTCAGGAGCCACGCTCAGGCTCTTTGATGGCGATTACACCTCGTGCGCCGCTGCCGCGGAGAAATGGGCGCTCAGGGAAGGTGCAACGTATATCCCCTCGTTCGATGACCCCGACATCATCAGGGGACACATGGGCCTTTTCCGCGAAATTATTGAGGAACTGGACGAGGAGCCGTCGTGTGTTTGGGTGCCGGTTGGCGGTGGAGGACTTCTCTCAGCCTCGCTGCTTTCGATGCCATCCCGTACCCGCATTATTGGAGTAGAACTGGAGGGCGCCGACGCGTTACGCCAGTCGCTTGCAGCAGGCCGGCGCTTGACCATAGAAGTGCCACGTGGTGTTGCGGAAGGTCTCTGCGTGCGGCAAGTCGGTGCTCTCCCCTTCCACATCGCCTCGCTCGCCCGAGTTGCGGTAGTCGCCGTCTCCGTCGGCCAACTCGAGGAAGCCGTCCGCGAGCTCTGGTACACGGCTGGTATCCGTGCCGAACTCGCAGGAGCGGCCGCCTACGCTGCCGCATCCAGCTATAGCAGCCGCATCCAGGGCAGCCACGTTGCCGTAGTGTCGGGCGGAAATATCGACCGTGCCCTGTTTGATCAGATCCTTGGAACCACTACGGCGGCCGCATGAGCATCACGCCGCCGCCCTACTTTTCGCAGTTTGCTTCTCCTGAACTCGTCAACAGCTTTCTCGCCGAGCCTAGCAGCACGCTTAGTGATCCTCGTTGGGCCGAGTCCGGTTGGCTAACAAGAGAGGAATACGCCTTTTGGGCATGGCAGACCTGCGGCGTGGCTTGCCTGCAATCTCTTCTCACAGCGCAAACCACCACAACTCCTACGGCCGCAGCTCTAACGAAGGATCTTCTTGAAAACGGCGCCTACCGTCTTGATCAAGCGCTCGGCACCACAACCGGGCTCATTTATGAACCCTTTGCAACCTATGTCTGGGCGCGCTGGAGGGTGTCAGCGCAGGTTCGAGGGCGACTGCCCGTCGAGGACTTGAAAAGGGAACTGCTGCCAACAGGCAGGGTGGCAATCGCCTCCGTTCACCCCTCCATTCGACAACTTTCAGGCACCCCTCGTTCGACCCTAAAAACCTCCGGGGGCCACCTAGTCCTCGCCTTCGGAACGGACTCCGAAGGGATCAGTTTCCACAACCCCTCCGGCTACTGGCCTGACACCCAGGCGATGGTCAAGTTGCCGTGGGAACAATTCGCTCTGGTCTACGCCCGCCGGGCGATCCTAATCCAGCTATGAAGGAGATGATCATGTCCACTACAGCAGTCGAGCCCGGCTCTTCCGAACTGATCGAAGTGTGGGATGTCCCCCATTCCGCCGAATACCACCACCAAGGCCGGCCAGGCACTCGACCAGAGCTTTACCTTCACTATCGGGTCGCTGCCCAACTTCGCCGAGCACGCCAGCGGCTGAAAGAGTTCTGTACACGTGGACGGAACTATGACCTTCTCGTATGGGACGGTTTCCGTTCCGAAGAGGCCCAGCAGAGCATCTTCGAGGAATACAAAGCCAGTTTGATGACCAAACATCAACTGAACTCAATTGATGCGCACAAAGCTGCTCTGACGTTCGTAAGTGACCCGTCCTCGGTATTTCCCCACGGCACCGGGGGCACGGTGGACCTGACACTGACAATCAACAGTGAACCGGCAAATATGGGAACAGGTTTCGATGAATTCACCAACCAGGCGCACAGAGACTGGTACCTTCACAATCCTCCAGTGGATCAGCAAGCGTGGGAAGCACATCGGAACAGGATCCTACTGAACCGAGCAATGAGAAGCGCAGGCTTTATTGGGCTGGACGACGAATGGTGGCATTTCGAATGGGGCACTCAGCGGTGGGCCAAATCCCTAAAACACGACGTGATGCTGGCATCCACCCTCAGCTACCCCCCGGTTACGGAACCTGCAGCGTAGGACGCCAAGCCGCCGGAGTCTGGCAGAACAGTTGCCACGTACAAACAACTTTCACTCAAGAGTCCCAAGGACACATCCTGTTGAAACTCAAAAGCTGCCCATAGAGCATTCCGGTGCCACAACTGCCATCAGTTTGCTATCAAACTAATAGCAGACCAATAGCATTCGTTTTACTCATAGCTGTCGCGAACCTGCTCGAGGCCGATCCTGAGGGCACGCAACGCCATCGGATGCTTCTTGCGACCCTCAA
Organism: Arthrobacter sp. ISL-85; assembly: GCF_018613675.1. GTDB lineage: Bacteria > Actinomycetota > Actinomycetes > Actinomycetales > Micrococcaceae > Arthrobacter. The sequence goes on from NZ_JAGGPQ010000002.1 coordinate 54,821, forward strand.
GCCTTGCCACAACCGCGAGCAAATCCATGAGTTCGCGGTCCTCGTCGAAACGAAGCAGCATCGTCCTGGCGCTCCCTTTGTCCCTCGAATCACTCAGCGTCGGCGTGACGCTCGGCCTAACCGGAATCCCGCGATCAACGCTGGCAGCCGACGAGCTCAGCAGTGGTTCGGCCGCGTTACCGAAGGCCTCGATAGCCTCGTCCCTAGCCTGTTCGGAGGCGGACCGTTTCTTGATTGCCACTACCCCATCAACTCCTCTACCAAACCACGGATTTCCCTTGCCGCCTTAGGGTTCTTCCACTCAACAACTCCAAGCCCCTCCCCCACTACGTCCCGATAAGCCTTGCGCTCATACAAGACGGTTCGCAGTGGTTCGATACTCGGATAATCGGATAGGTAATCTCTGGCGTCACCGCTTTCGGACTCGAACGCGTTAGTCGATACACGTGTAAGCGCTCCCCTTACACGCAACGAGGGATTGAAGTCACGGGCAGTTTCGATCAACCTATCCACTGTCGCAAGTGTGTCGAGATCGAATTGGCTCGATTGCGTCAGGATCAACAATTGATGGGCGGCAGTCATGGCCGTGCGCATCTCCTTGCTGTCCTTCCCTGCCACATCAACCAGGACTACGTCGTAGCTCGTATCGAGTTCACGCAATGTCTCGTGCAGACTGCCGAGTTTCTCTACGACAAATATTCGGGGTTCATGCCCAGCCTCTTCTCGGTCCACCGCCCAGCGTGCAGTAGATCGCTGTCGGTCGCCATCCACCACTGCTATCCGCATCCCTCGCTTCGCCAGCTCGACGGCAAGGTTGGTTACAACCGTGGACTTGCCTACGCCGCCCTTTTCACTACCCACCACAATGATCATGCCTTCAACCTAACGCCACGGCTGATAGCAAAGGGCTAGCGACACGCTATGTTATTGCTAGCAGTATCAAATCGATATCACTTTGATACTGCAGTCGCCGCGCTGGGCCACCTTGGTAGCAAAAACTAGCGCTTCAGTTTCAGGACGCTAGCAATTTAAAAGTAGTAGCAAACTCCGCAGAGTGGCCAACCGTCGGGTATCGCTAGCATCTAGATAGCACTTAGATAGCAGTTGCATAGCAGTTGGGTAGCACTATAAAAGTGCTATTGAGTGCTATTCGCATTCGGGGGCCAGTCGGGGGAGTCCGGTCTGAACTCGTCATCCTTGGCGGCCCTTGAGCGGATGCTCTCTCGTTTCCACAGGAATCTGCTAGCAATCCGACTCTTCTATGTCTGTCAAGCGGCATTCGAAGTGCAGGAGGCGTTGAGCGTACGGTGTACGCGTCGGGCCAGGTAGCGCTTGATGCATCGACGGATTTCCCTATTTGTGTGGCCTTCTGCCCGCCGCTTCTCGACGTATTTCCGGGTCTCGGGATCGTGGGCCATTTTGGTGAGCGCGACCATGTGTAAGGCGCGGTTCAGGCTTCTGTCGCCCCCGCGGTTCAGGCGGTGGCGGACGGTGTTTCCTGAAGACGCAGGGATCGGGTTGACGCCCGCCAGGGAGGCGTAGGCGGCCTCGTTTCGAACCCGCCCGTGGTGGGACCAGGTGGCGAGGCAGGTCGCTGCAGCGACGGGCCCAAAGCCCGGTTCCTGAAGCAGGGGCGCGGCCTCGCTGATCTGCACCAGCTCGGTCAGTTGGTTCTCGTTGGATTTGAGCTGTTTATCGAGTTCGAGGACACGCCTGGCCAGGCGCACCGCCTCGGCGCGGGCAATGGACAGGGAGAGCTCCTCCTCGCGCGCACGCCACCGCGAGACGTCAGTGATCTGCCCGCCTGAAAGAGGCTTCCGGGCGTCCATTCCCAAAACGTGTGTGCGCAGCAGCGCGGTGAGCGCGTTGGCCGAGCGGGTCCGCTCGGTGCTCATCGCATCGCGTGCCGTGATCAGGATCCGCAGGGCTTGACGGACCCCGTCGTTCACCCTGGGCCGGCGCAGCTTCTCCAGCGGCAGCGGCAGCACGGCCGCGCCGATCCGGTGGGCGTCCAGGGCATCGGACTTCCCAACGCCGCGGCGCTTCCTGGCATCCATGCGTGGTGCCTCGGCGACCGGGAAGCCCTCGGCGGCAACAGTGCCGGCCAGGACAGCCCCGTAGGATGCGGCACCTTCGATGACCCAGAGCGTGTCAGCGTCTGCCCCGGTACGGCGGGCGACCCAGGCGATGGCCCTGCTGATGCCGGCAGGCGTCGTGGGAAACTCCCGAGTATCCAGCAGCTCGCCGGTCCCGGCGGCGAGGACGGCGTAAACATGATTCCGGGCGTGGGTATCAACCCCCACGACAAACGGGTGGGAATGCGCAACGATAGACATGGCGGTGCAGCACCTTTCCTCAGCCATGGACAAGGTCCGGCCGCTAAAGGCCGGTACCGGTCCGGGTAGGAATCACATCGGAACAGCACTGTGACGAGTCACGCGCTCAACAACGCGGACAATCTTCTGATCAAGTCACCGAAGTGGGCCGGACAGGTACCGGCCAACCACCCCGACGGAAGGACAAGTCGGACGCAAGACACTAATGGTCATAGTTTCTTTGAGTCACAACCACCGAGGCGGACGGGCCGATACCATCCTGCCAGCCAGTCCCAGACCAGCTGCTGATAAGACTCACAGATAGTTTCTTGCTACAACTATAAAGTCGCCGCTACATCATGATGCGAGCTGAGGCTGATAGCGAAAAGCCAACTTCTCTTTAGCAGCGTCATCGTAAACGAAAACCCATGTTAAAAGTCCACCACAGGATAGGAAAAGTGGGGCCAGCCACCTCCGAAAAGCTACACCACTGCTAGCAGACTGATAGCAAAAAGCTAGCAACTAAGGCCTTTATCGCTTAGCTAGTTACCAAATCGGCTGCGTGTCATCATCAGAACCGCTGGATACGCACCACCGATGACCCTACAGACCTAAGCGGGTTGACGGCGCCACCACATGGCCGCATCATCCGGGGGAAGCCAGTAGTCATCCCTCTCGGGATCATGCATTTCGGCCTCAACGATCGAATCGGGAGTCCTAAACCTGTCCAGGTACGCATGCCAGGCAGCGCGTTCAAACCGATGTCGGCGTATATGTTCCTGATAGTCCTCGAGTACTCCCAGCCGCGCCGCTAATGCTCTGAGACTGATATTGGTGATCCTCCAAGCACGTCCTTGTCGTTGGATCATGCCGAGGGCCTCCATCTCCACTAGTGCGGCTGAGCATGCATTGCGGCTGACACCGGTAGTACGTACAAGATCTGCAGTGGTGGGGGAGTGGCGGCCCCGCTCAATTGCTTCGTACACCAATGCTGTAGCATCCCCGAGCGCTCGGAAAACCGGCCTGACAGCGTGGATTTTTCCTTTTCGCCAGGTCAGTTCCCTGGCGAGCTGTTGGTACTGCTGAGGCAGTTGAATGAGGTAGACGTCGGCAGCTTTATGCCGTGCGTCTGCAACTTTGGTCAAGATGCCATCTGAAGCACTTACAAGCACGGGGAGAAGCCTCGCAATGGTCACGTGGTGCTTGCCCATGGCAGCAGCCAGCGTGCGGCATCCGACGTCGAGAATGTCCGTTTCCTTAGCTCTCATGTAGCCGAGTAGTCCACGAATCAGAAGACGGAGACTGAGACCTTGCCGGCCTTTAGCTTGCAGTCTGTGGTCGAGGACTGCGTACAGAACATTTTCCAGATCGTTCACGAGCTGGTGCACACCAGCGCTGCTAAGTTTCCCTGCCCCCCCTGTGATTTGGGTGAGGCTTGTGTTGTTAATAGGGGCACTCCTTTTCCCTTGTTTACGGGAGTCTCGTTTCGGGTGAGCTCGGTTGGAGGTGAATGCCTGAGCTTTAGCCCACTCAACGGGCAGAAGCCGTGCACGGCGTTCCGAGGAGCCGTAGAGGGCCGCCAGCCCTAGGAACTGGCCGGCGAGCTCGTTCTCGACGTGCTGAAGGGACCAGCCGCAAGCGCTGAAGTGATTCAGGACAGCCATTCGAGCCTCGGACGGGCTCTTATACCTGGCCGTGTCATAGAGGCCAGTCCGTGCCACCCTGCGCAGCGGAGACTCACTAGCTTTGGTGGTCAGTGAGAGCTGCTGCAATGACCCGGCACGCAGCGCGGCCACAGTCTTGGCAGCCCTGGCTTTGAGTGCACGTTTCCGGGTTAGCTCTGGAGCCAGAGCTGCCCGAAGCTCCCTTAGCGCAGAGGCCGGGTTGCGGCGGCGCAGGATGTCGTAGGCCTGAGAGAGTGGCGTGACTAAGGTTTGGTGGCCGCCGGCCTTGTGCACCGATCCAGGGACACGGATACATCCGTCCGTGACGTTCTGGTGCGGACTCGGGTCCAGGCTCGTCGCCGTCAACGCCAGCGCTTCCACCAGCTCCCTAGCTTCGGCTGCATCCATACGGTCCCGCAGCGGGATGTAAAGGTGCCGGCCGCCACTGGGGGAGAAATCCTCAACAAAAAGCACCCCGCATGACGACAACAAGCGGCCTAACCGGGCAGTGTCCGCATCAACCACACCCTTAAGCGCCTTGGATGTATCAAAGTCCAAGCACAACGTGGCAACACTGCCATCCGGCCCATGCACCATCACCGCCGCAGGACGCTCCGGAAGCGACCGCGTAATCTTCTGCGTCTCCCGCGGTCGCGGGTACTGGAATCGCGAACCAACCCACCGACCTAAGCGGTATGAAGGTGCACCAGCAATCAGCGGAGCAAGGCTCCATGCATCTTCTGGCTTCACATACGGCGCGACACCCATAAGGGCATGCGTTGACGCCGATACCGGTTCCGGTACCATGGTGTGCAGTAGTTCCTTTCGAGGTAACACAAATGGCACCCACAGCGTGGGTGTTGTCAAAAGTTCAGATCGTGTCCCGCCAAGAACTGGATCTGGACTTAATGCTTCCGAGAAGGCCCGCCTAGTGCGGGCCTTCCTCTTTTAAGAGGCGATACGGCCGATAGGCAGTTCCTCCTGGCCGCTAACGAATGTCATGTCGATAGCGGCGAGCTTTTCAGCAACGGCGTGTGCGATGAACTCACTAGCCGACTGCCCTTGGTGATCTGCAACAGCGAACAACTTTTCTGCGTCTGCAACGGGGAGCCGGGTAGTCAGAACATGACGGTCCCCTTTTGAAGGGCGTCCTCCGCGTGCGCGTTTCTGAATTGCCATGTCCCTCACGTTAGTTTCTGAAACGCTGGGGACTGGACATAAAGTACGGCGTGTCGGCTTCATCTCTTTTAGAAGCCTTTTACGACGGCGGCGGCTGCGGCGAGCCAGGCTCGTTGGGTTGCGGGCTGGAGTGCGTCGTAGCGGATGGGGCCGTTGACCAGGGCGGGGTCGTAGGGGATGCGGACGACAGCGCGCACGTGCGGGGTGAAGCCGTCTGCAATCCTGCGGGCTTCGTCTTTGGCGCGTTTGAGCGCGTCGCCGCTCATGCTCCGCTTGGCGTCGGTGGATTCGGAGACGATGACGACGGCGTTCCGTGCTAGTTCGGCGTCGTGCCCGCCACGGGATTCGAGGGTTTGGAGGGTCAGGCGTGCGGCTTCTGCGCGGTCTTCGATCGCGGTGACTGGGACGACCAGCTGGTTGGTGTGGTGAATCATGCGGCGCCAGTTGGCCGCCCGGGCGGTGTTGCCTGAGTCCATGACGATGAGCCGGTAGTAGCGGGTGAGTACTTGGTGGGCGATATCCACTTCCTCGGCGGTGACTTCGTGGTCACCCTCGTCGTTTTCGTCTGAGCGAAGGACATCGAACTTGTCCGAGGTCTGGTGGTGGACGAACTGGGCGATCTCTGCAGCCTGAGCGCTGGGGGAGAGCAGTGCCTGGGATGAGTCGATAAGATCCAGGACGCTGTTGTCATGGCCGCCCTTCTCAGTACGCCAACCGAGAGTGCCCTGGGATTCGTTGTTGTCCCAAGCGACGGTCGCTGCGCCGCTGTAGCGGGCGAGGATGGCCGAGAGCATGACGACGGTGGGCGTCTTGTTCGCCCCTCCCTTGCGGTTGACGACAGCCACGGTGCGGGGCCCGGGCCAGTGCTGGCTGACGATGCGGATGTCTTCTCGTTCGGCGAGCTCTTCGGCAGATGGGTCCATGCGGAAGCCGATGCGGCTCAGGGCACCGCGCCAGCCGCGCGTGGCCGGCTGGAGAACGGGGGCGCTGATGAGGAACGAGGTGTCTTTGAGGCTGCGCCGGGTGGCCGGTTCCGCAGCGGCCGACTCAGTAGCCTGCGCGGGTTGCTGTGCCTGGGTAGCGGCTGCACCGAAAGTCACCGGCACAGCACCGGCGGGATGAGCCGGCACTTCTTCGGACGGAGTGGCAACAGGAACCATCGCAGGGGCGGCCGCGGCCAGGGCGCTGGCCGCGGCCGCCGGTGCGACCTTAGCGGGCAAGGTGTCCTCCCGTCGGGAGGCGGTCTTGGTCGGCCCGGCCTCGCTGACGACACCTTCGGGGGAGACGATGATGTGGCCTTGTCCGTCCGGGTCGGTGGTGCTGACCTGGACAGGTCGGCCGAGCTGGGCAGCGGTCTCGGTGATGAGGAGCAGCGCCTGGCTCAGGACGGCGGCTTCGTCATTGGCCTCGATCGCGTGGGAGGTCCCGTTGATGGTGACTTCACCGGTGCCGTTGGTGCGGAGAACGGCGTTGATCTTGGGGAAGTCGAGTGCTTGGGTTTCCATCATCTGTCCTTACTTTGTGCCGTTCGGGGGTGTGAATCGGTTGACCTGCCAGGGCTTGTCGGCGGCGCTGCGGAGCAGCTGCAAGTCGTAGTCGCCGGCGTCGGTGGGGAACACGACATGGCAGCCGAAGCCGTTGTTCTCATCGATCTTCAGTTGGCCGGGTCCGGTGACCTTTGTGGCCGGGATGTTGGCGGGGTCGACGTATTGGTAGTCGGCGGCGGCTTGGGCGGTGAGGACCTGGCCGAGGTCCTGGATCCATTCCTTGTCCGTGACGGCGGGGCGGGCGTAGAGCGTCATGGCCTTGGTCGCGGTGTCCAGCCCGGTTGTTTTGCTTGCCTCGTCCCAGGCGATGCCCAAGGTGGCCGGGGCGAGGCCGCCGGGGGCTTGGGGTTTGCCGCCTGCGCTGAGCGTGGCCGCTGCGGTGGTGGACGTGCCGGGTGCCGGTTCCGCAGGCGTGATGCTGGCCGCCGGCGCGCACGCGGTGCACAGGAGTAGGGCTGTGAGGGCTGTTAGGGTGCGTTTCATGGTTCCTCCGGTGTGTTGCTGCCGGGCAGGTAGAGAAAGGCACTCGGTGTGCCGTTGTGGACAGTGCGGGTGTAGTAGGTGTGGTCGTTCGGGGCGGGGTTGCCGTTGTAGCCCTCTTCGAGGAAGCTGCCGTCGCCGTTGACGGCTTTGACGATTCCGACGTGGCCATAGGTGCCGTCGGCGCCGCCCGTACCGGGGGAGTACCAGACGACAGCGCCAACACGTGGCGTGGTGCCGGTGGGCCAGCCTTTGGCGTCCCAGCCGTCCTTCCACGTCAGGGCAGACCCGAGGAGGGCACCGTCGGGCCGGAAGGTGCCGTTCAGGACCTTGTAGGGGGCGGCGGTGCTGCCGAGCTGCTGGTTGACGCGCCAGAGGGCGAAGTCAACGCACTCACGGTTGAACATGCCCAGGGGAGAGGGCTGGTACACCTGGGATGCGCGCCACGGCAGGTCATCGCCTTTTCCGGATTCCCCGGGGATGCCGCAGGAACTTGTCCCTCCGGTATCGGTGATCTTGGTGTCGCCCAGGGCCGCCACGACTTCCACGGCTGCAGGCCAATAGGTCTGGTAGTGGAACGGGTCGGCGTTGCGTTGGACCCTGTGCGCGGCAGTGGTGGGTTCGAGCTGTTCCCAGCCGCTGATCTTCTTCAGGGCGGTGAAGAAGTTAGTGGCGGAGACCGTGGGGTTCATGCGGTCTTGGTAGGTTCCCCAGGCGCTGTTGTCGCGCTGTTGGAAAAGGCCGCGGGAGTCCGGGCCGGGACCATCACCGTGGTCTATGACGCGCAGGCCGGACTCTCCCATGGCGGTCATGACGCCTATGGTCTGGGCCCTGGCCGATAGGCCCATGGCTTTGCCGGCGTTGATGATCAGGGCGGCATTGCGCAGCTGTTCGCCTTGGTAGCCGGCGATGGCGACCTTGGGCAGCTGGTCCTCGTCAGCGCTGACGCTGCCGCCGGTGGGTGAACAGACGTCGGCATCCGCTTGGGAGCCTCCGCCGAACAGGATGATGGAGAGCACCAGCCCGATGGGTGCGAGGACGGCACCAGCGGCCAGCACAGGCCCGCTCGTTCGTGCTTGCATGTGTCCCCCTCACATCTGTCCTGCTGCGCCTTACGGCTGGTCCTCGTTCACTTCCGGTGTCTGGCCCTTCCTGAGGGTGTTCCGGTTCTCCCAGACCCAGTCTTTGACTTGATCTCTGGCGATTAACCATGTCTTCTCGACTTGGTAGGCAGGAATCACTCCGGTTTGGAGCCAGCGGTACACGGTGTTCCGGGACAGCCCGAAAATTTCTTCGAGGTCCTGAGGCGTAAGACGCTCCGGGTACTTGGCGAAGAGTGCTTCCAGGTACTTGGGGTCCACGATCAGTCCGTCGCACCGCATAGAGCCATCGTAGACCACAAATTGGTACTGTGATGTACTGAAAGTGACTGAAAGGTACTAAAGCTGTTGCTGGGGGTCACTTTTGGCCTTTCGTGTCGGATGGTACCGATACGATCTTTGCGGACATTACAGGGGGATGTGAAATGCCGGTCTCAAAGAATCGCTGGGTGACCTTTGGCGCAGAAACCATTGATGAACCTGTTCCAGTGGACCAGGAACAGCCTTGTTTCATTCCTACGGGGGCTACGAGGCCGCAGCTGAGCGTGCCGCAGCCGGACCTCGCGGACCGGCTTCCCCGAAGGAACGCATCCGGGAGGGAACCGGCTTTCTGGTGGCTTGGCGTCCACGGCGGTGCGGGTGAAACGTCACTTGCACGCCTGGACAAGAACACCAGGGCCGCCGAACATCACTGGCCTTTGACGGCAACCGGAGCCGCTGTGGTCCTGGTGGCCCGTTCCAATATCCCGGGCCTGCGTGCGGCCAGGCTGGCGGCAACTGAATGGGCGTCGGGTTCCCTTCCCGGGATCCAGGTCGCAGGCCTGGTGGTCATGGCCGACACTCCCGGCCGGCTCCCTAAAGAGATCCGCGACTATACCCGCGTCGTTGCTGGGGGAGTGCCGCACGTGTGGCATTTCCCCTGGGTGGACGGATGGCGCTACGGCCACGACGTTCCTCCCGAACAACTTCCCAAGGAAGCCCGCACCGCCCTGGAGCAGGTGCACATCGCAGTAACCGCCACTGCCGGATTCCCGGCCAAGTAGAAAGAAGAAACTTGATGTTGTTCTCCAAGGCCATGGAATGGTCAAGCTTTGCCATCACCGAGATACCGAACCCGGGCACCGGTGAAGCACCTCCCGGCTCTGAAGGGTTGCTGACCATCCTCAAATGGGTCGCATGGATCGTCTTCGGCCTGGCCGTGGCCGGCATCCTGATCACCGCCGGCACGATGATGATTAACAACCGGCGCGGTGAAGGCGGCGAGCACGCCGGCCGCTTGGCATGGGTCCTCGGCGGTTGCATCCTGGCAGCCTCCGCCGGCGGCGTCGTAGGCGCCCTGGTCTAAGGAGCTCAAGCCATGACTGAACCGACAGTGAACGAAGACCAGAACCCGTTGACCAAACCTAAGTTCATCATCTCGGCCGTTGTCGTGGCGATCATTGTCGCGCTCGGGATCATCCTGGCCCTGCTCCCCAAAGGGGGAGGAAACCCGACAGCCGCACCAGGCAATCCCGGATCAACCACGGCCAGCGTCCAACCCAGCGCAACGGCGGCCGCAAGCGTCTGCGGCCTCCCCTCCGGCAACCAGGCCAAACCTGCCACCACGCCCACTGACACCAAATGGGAACTGGTGGGCAAGATAGCCGCGCCAACATCACCAGCACAATTCGGCCCCGGCAAGACCGAAGCCAACGGCCTCCGTTCCTGCTTCGCGCACTCACCAACAGGGGCGCTATACGCCGCGTCGAACGTGGCTGTGTTGTCCGCGACAGGGAAGGCTCGACTCGTCTACGAGCAACTCGCAGTCCCTGGCCCCGAGCGAGATGCACTGCTGAATCAGCCTGAGCCGCAAGCGACATCAGCTGTGACAGCGCAGATCGCAGGCTTCCAGATCCGCTCCTATGATGCCGAGCGTGCAGTGATCGCAATTGCTGCAAAGGGCAGCAACGGTGCGCTGGTTTCCGTTCCTGTTCCGCTCCAGTGGCACGGCGGCGACTGGAAGGTTGTTGTTCCAGCAACCGGGAGCACGGGCGGGGGACAGATAAGTGACTTGTCTGGGTACATTCCCTGGTCTGGTGTGTGATGGCCTGCGAAGGATGGGACGCCTTCAGCATCGGCTGCTATGCAGGATCGGCCATCGAAGATGTCGCCAATGATGCAGTAAAGAACATGGCGAAGGCTATCGCCGAAGCCGTAGGACAGACAGTGCAAACACTGGGCACGTTCTGGATAAACGTGGGAACTCCCGCACTAACGTCAGCTCCGGGTGGGTCCACGGCCAGTGACCCGGTGTTGTTCCTACAGAACAGCCTCTATTTTTGGACGGCTGCCCTTGCCGTGCTGTCCGTCCTTGTGGGGTCGGCAAAGATGGTGATCGAACGCAGGGGCGCACCCTTGCGTGATCTGGCGCGTTCACTTGCGACCTTGATTGTTGTATCCGGCGCGGGCGTGGCGGCAGTTGGTCTGCTGACGGTTGCAGCGGATCAGTTCTCTGCCTGGATCATCAAGAACTCCACCGATGGAACGTCGTTCAACGAGAACATCACGTCCCTGCTGGCGCTTTCGGCCACCAGCCCCATCGGTTCGATCATGATCATCCTTCTGGGATTGATCGCCATTCTGGCCTCCGTAATGCAGATCGTCCTCATGATCATCCGCGGTGGCCTGCTCGTCATCCTGACGGGCATCTTTCCTACGGCGGCAGCTTTTACCAACACCGAAGCCGGCAAGGGATGGTTCCAGAAGTGCACGGCCTGGCTGATCGCCTTCATTCTCTACAAGCCTGCGGCCGCCATCGTCTACGCCACGGCCTTCCAACTGAGCGGCACCAGGATCTTCGGAAACGTGGGTGACGGCAAGGACTTTGGCTCAGCGCTCCTGACAACGGTCACAGGGCTGGCGCTGATGGTCATTGCGTTGTTCGCCATGCCAGCGCTCATGCGCTTCGTTACCCCCATGGTGGGTGCCGTCGCTGGCGGCGGTGGAGCCTTGGCAGCGGGAACAGTCGGCGCACTGGCATCCGGCGCTATCAGCATGGGCAGCGCCGGACGAGGCGGCGGCCCCTCCACCAGCGGGGCGGCCACCAGCAGCACAACGAGCCAGAACCCCGGGTCGCAGGGCCCCTCAGGGACTGGCAGCCAGGGAACGGCAGGAACGTCCGGCACGGCTGGAAAAGCCGGCACCCGGGGCTCGGGAGCCACGGGCGCACAGCCCGGAACTGGCCCGGCAGCATCCACCGGCGCAGGCAGCGCTGCGTCAGACAGTGGAGCTGCAACAAGCGGAGCTGCAGGCAGTGGAGCTGCATCCGGCGGAGCGGCTGCAGGCGGTGCCGCCGCGGCAGCCGGCGCTGGCGGCGTCGCCGTGCTGGCCGCACAGAAGGGCGTTGAAGCCGGCCAAGCCGCTTCCGGGGCGATCAAAGACATGAGCGAAGAATCTACGGGGGGTGCCTGAAAGTGGCAGCTATCGAAAACAACTACAGGGAACCGACCTACGGCAACTGGCGGCGTCCGCGCAAGGCAGGCATCGGAACGCTCGGTGGGCTCGCCACAGCAGGATTGTTTGTTGGCCTGATCATCACGGTGATCTGTTTCTTCGTCGGCGGCTGGTTCCCCGGACTGGTTGCCCTGCTCGTCCTGGGGTTGGCGCTGGCCGTCGTCTCGGTGACCGACAAGCACAACAAGTCCGTAGGGGAGCGGGTCTTCGCCCGCCTGGCGTTCCGCTCGGCACGGCGCAGGAAGGCCAACATCTACCGCTCCGGCCCACTGGGACTGACACCCTGGGGCGAGTTCCAGCTGCCCGGCATCTCTGCCGGGTCCAAACTTTACGAATTCACCGACTCCTATGGCCGCCCGTTCGCATTGATTCACCTTCCCTCCACCGCCCACTACACCGTCGTCTTCGGCACCCAGCCCGACGGGTCGTCACTGGTTGATCCCGAGCAGATTGATGCCTGGGTGGCTAACTGGGGCGGCTGGCTGGCCTCGTTGTCGAACGAACCCGCCGTTGTCGCGGCGTCCGTCACGGTCGAAACCGCCCCCGATTCCGGGGCCCGGCTCCGCCGGGAAGTTGAATCGAACATCCATGACGACGCCCCCGCGATTGCCAAGGCCATGCTCCGGGAAGCCTTGGAGACCTACCCGCAGGGATCGGCCACTATCCGGGCGTGGGTCGCGCTGACGTTCAGCGCGGCTGCCCGGGCAGGCGGCAAACGACGCACCGCCGAAGAAATCGCACGGGATCTCGCCTCCCGGCTTCCCAGCCTGACCGAGCGTCTGGAATCCACCGGCGCCGGCGCGTGCGCGCCGTTGAACGCCCAAGAACTCTGTGAGCTCGTTAGGGTCGCGTACGACCCTGCAGCGGCCCGCCTCATTGACGAAGCCCACTATCAAGGCACACCCGTTGAGCTGAACTGGGGCGACGTCGGACCCTCCGCCCACCAAGCCGACTGGGATGGCTACCGCCACGACTCCGGCCACTCCGTGTCCTGGTCCATGACGGGCGCACCCCGCGGCCACATCCTGGCATCAGCCCTGGCCCGCCTGGTCGCACCCCACGGGGAGATCGCCCGCAAGCGCGTCACCTTGCTGTACCGGCCGATCGAAGCCGGCCGCGCGGCCGCCATCGTGGAGTCCGACCAGACCAGCGCCCTCACCCGGGCCTCCTCAACGAACCGGCCCACAGCCCGCGCCCTGGTCGATGCGCGCGCGGCGCAGGCCACCGCAGCCGAGGAAGCCAAGGGTGCCGGTCTGGTCAACTTCGGCATGGTCGTAACGGCCACGGTGCTGTCCTCCCGTGACCTCGATGACGCCGTGGCCGTGGTGGAGGGCAACCTCGGCCCCTCGGCCCGTCTGCTGCTGCGGCGCGCCTACGGCTCCCAGGATTCTGCCTTCGCCGCGTCCCTGCCATTGGGCCTGGTGCTGCCCAAGCACTTGAAGGTTCCCGAAGAGATCCGCGAGGCCATGTGATGTTCGAAAGCCGTACCAAGCACCAGCGCACACAAGCCTCTGCCACCAAGCAGGCCCCTGCCACGAAGCTCGCGGCCGCGGTCGCCCGCCGCCCGGGCCTGCGGGGCTGGCGCGGCCGCGGACAGGGCGAAGCCGTCTACGTCACGGCAGCGGACGAATGGCGCGGCACCTCCGTCCAGGTTTGCGGTCTGTGGCCGTTCGTGGGCGGGTCCGGCACCCCGATCCTGGGCGTGCCGATCGGCGTGCACACCGACACCGGAGCGCCCTTCGGGGCCGATCCGATCAGCTGGTTCATGCAAGGCATGATCAACAACCCCTCCATGTTCGTCCTCGGCCTGCCGCATTACGGCAAGTCCACACTCGTCCGGCACATCGTTTTGGGCCTGGCAGGCCGGGGCATCAACCCGTTGATCCTCGGTGACCTGAAACCGGACTACGTTGACCTCATCGAAGCCCTCGGCGGACAGGTCATCAGTCTCGGTCCCGGGCGCGGCCACCTGAACGTCCTGGACCCCGGTGAAGCCACCGGCGCCGCCGTCAGGCTCCTCGCCTCAGCCGAAGAACACCGGGCCAAGGCCAACCGGGCCACGGACGAAGCCGCAGCAGGTTCGTTACTGGCGGCAGCAGTGAAGGCTGAGAAGCTGGCCGAACAGCTGATGGCCGACTCGCACAACCGGCGCCTGAACATGATCACGGCGCTGATCACCATCGTGCGGAACGCCAAGCCCAGCGCCCACGAGGAATCCCTGATCGACCGGGCGCTGCACATCCTGGACGAGCGCCTGGACCGCGTGCCCCTGATCGGGGATCTGATCGAGGTCATCAAAGACGCCCCCGACGAGCTCCGGGCCATCGCCCTGGACCGTGGCGACATGAGCCGCTACCTCGACGCGACCGACCAGCTGCGCCAGTCGCTGTACTCCCTCGACGGCTCGGGCCGGTTCTCTGACATGTTCTCCAAACCCACCGACCAGCCGATGGACCTGACCAAACCCGTGGTCTTCGACCTGTCAGGAATCTCCGACACGCAACGGGACATCCAGGCCGCCTGCCTGCTGGCCTGCTGGTCAACCGGGTTCGCGACCGTCCAGGTCGCCCACACCCTGGCCGACGCAGGCCTGGAGCCGCGCCGAAACTACTTCGTCGTCATGGACGAGCTGTGGCGGGCCCTGCGCTCCGGTGAAGGCATGGTGGACCGGGTTGACTCCCTGACCCGCCTGAACCGTACCGAAGGCGTGGGACAGGCCATGATCACGCACACCATGAGTGACCTCGAAGCCCTGCCTACCGAATCCGAACGGATGAAAGCACGCGGATTCGTCGAACGCTCCGGCATGGTCGTCTGCGGTGCACTCCCCGGGGCCGAAATGGAAAAACTCAACAAAGCCGTCACCCTCTCCCGGGCCGAACAATCCCGGCTCATCTCGTGGGCTGACCCGGGGTCATGGACCGACGTCGGTGGATCCCGCAAACGGGTCCGCCCCGGCCTGGGCAAGTTCCTCTTCAAAGTCGGCGGCAGGCCTGGAATCCCCGTCGCCCTCAAGCTGACCAGTGTTGAAGAATCCCTGCATGACACAAATAAACGCTGGACGATCAACCGGAGCGGGGAAGGGGAGAACTGATGGGTGCACCAAGCAGCGGCAAGCGTTCCCGGCTGGACACCGAAACGGTCCTGCTCTGGGTTTGCATCACCGTCGTGGTGCTCGGTGTGGGCTCGGTGACCGGCGCCGTGCATCTGGGATCGCTCCTGTCAGGTGACGGCCAGAAACTCCCTGCCAACCCGTTCGAACTGGTCTTCGGCCTGCTCTCCCACAAGGTCACCTGGCCTGCGGTCTCTACCTGGGTCCTGGTCGGCTTCGGCGTCCTCGCCATCGCCGGCGCCGTCCTCGTGGTCCGTGCCGTGCTGCGCCGTCGGTCCAAGCGTTCCCGCGTGGACGCCGCCGCCCAGCACATGGCCAAAGGCCGTGACCTGCGCGCCCTGAGCCTGCGCGGGGCCACGGCCACCGCCGAACGCCTCGGAGTGAAAGGCTCACCCGGTGTCCCGGTCGGTAAGACGGTTCTGGGTGGGCAGATGGTTTACGGCTCCTGGGAAGACATGCATATCGATATCTGGGGACCTCGCACGGGCAAGACGACCTCCCGGGCCATCCCGGCGATTCTTGCCGCCCCCGGTGCTGCGTTGGTGACGTCGAACAAGCGGGACATCGTGGACGGGACACGCGACGTCCGGGCCGCCGGCGGGCGGGTGTGGGTCTTCGACCCGCAGTCCGTCGCCCTTGAGGAACCCACCTGGTGGTGGAACCCCCTGTCCTACGTCACCGACGAAGTGCGCGCGGCACGTCTGGCCGACCATTTCGCCGCGGGTTCCCGCGGCCCGGACGCCAAAACGGACGCTTACTTCGACCCGGCCGGCCAGGATCTTCTCGCCGGCCTCCTGCTCGCCGCCGCCCTCGACGAACGGCCAATCACGCAGGTTCACACCTGGCTGACCCGTCCCGCCGACGACGAAGCAGTGGACATCCTCAAGACCCACGGCTTCACCCAGACCTCCAACGCCGTCGGCGGCGTCATCAACGCCCCCGAAAAGCAACGCGGCGGCGTGTACGGCACGGCACTGCAAATGGCCTCCTGCCTCACCAACCGCCAAGTAGCCCAATGGGTCACACCCCAAGGTGAGAAGGACGAACGGCCCCAGTTCGAACCCGCAGCGTTCGTCCGCTCCAAAGGCACGCTGTACAGCCTGTCCAAGGAAGGCAAAGGCACCGCCGGCCCGCTAGTGACGGCGCTGACCGTAGCCACGGTCGAAGCCGCCGAAGAACTCGCCGTCCACTCACCCGGCGGCCGGTTGGCCACACCCATGGTCGGTGTCCTGGACGAAGCAGCCAATGTTTGCCGCTGGCGTGAACTACCCAACCTTTACAGCCACTACGGCTCCCGCGGCATCGTCCTGATGACCATCCTCCAGTCCTGGTCCCAAGGCGTCGAAGTGTGGGGCCGGGACGGGATGCGCAAACTCTGGAGCGCATCCAACATCAAGGTCTACGGCGGCGGCGTCGCCGAAGCCGAATTCCTGAACGAGCTCGCGCAGCTCGTGGGGGAGTACCGCTACTCCAACACGACCAGAAGCCGCTCCAAACAAGGCACCTCCTACAGCCACGATGACGACCGCAAAGAACGCACCCTGGACGTCTCGGACCTGGCCGCGTTCCCCCGCGGCCGCGCCATCATGTTCGCCTCCGGCGCCCCCGCCGCCCTGCTAGAAACGGTGCCCTGGATGAGCGGTCCCCAAGCTGGCGCGGTGCGGGCCTCCATCGCTACACATGATCCCGCTAACAAGCCGGCGGCCGCGGCCGGGAACCGGTGGATCGCCGCAGGTGCCTCCAATGAGTGAGGGCATGGGGGAGTGGGACGACGAGATCGAAGACACCACAACCCCCACCGAGCCGGCTGAGGAGAACGAGGACGCACCTGAGCTGTTCTACCCAAACGTCGCCGAATTCGTCCGCATGAAGCTGGCCACCAGCTACCGTCGACAACTCAACGTCCAGGGAGGGGTGACTTGGTGCCCGCAGTGGTGGAAGCACGCGGAAGCGATCAGCCGCCTCGAAGCGCTCTGGCGGGCCTGGGAATTCCTGCGGCTCGACGGAACCACAGGAATGAGCGTGTGGTGGCGCGACCACGCAGACCACCACATGTCCGTCCTGCTCTCAACAGATGGGCCATTCAAGGGCTGCACCCCGGACGACGGCCACCGCGCCAAACTCACCCCTCTACCCTGCGAGGACCCGCCCCCGGGGCTCTTCTAAGCCGGCTGTTGTCAGCCGACGCTCGAGGTGATCACGCAGGCTGTCCATGGTTGGGGTCAATCCAGGTTATCCACGGCTGGAAATCGGGAGCCATCGGGAAAGCTCCCCTAACAGCAGCAGCGGTGGATAACCCATCAGGATTGTCCACGGCTGTGGGCAGCGAACATTGACGCTGGCGCCCGAATGTCGGGCCTTTGCTTTCTGGTGCAACTCTTCCGATCCTGTTAATGGCGTGCCTTCCGGTCGTGGATATTCTCTCCGTCGGCGACGGGTCGTCACCATGTAGTCAGGGACTACCCACCGGCGGTTGCTTATTCAGCCTGTACGCGTCACATATCAGCGGGAATCACTTGCTCGATGTCATCAGGCAGACGCGGGGTCGGTAGTGTGGCGTGCGTGGACACAGCAAGTAATGCAACCAGCGGGTTCGAAGAGCGTCGACTCATTTCCGCGCAGGCCGATGGAGTACTGGGGGAGTTTGATCATAGGTTCGATTTCGAATCCCCAGGCCAGTTCGCAATTGTGTACGGCCCCAACGGTGTGGGTAAGACCAGGGTTCTTGAGATCATCAACGCCCTGTGCAATATGAACGTTATGCGGCTGAGCTCATTGCCCTTCCGATCCGCCGAGTTGAAATTCTCCGACGGCAGTAGATTTCGAGTTACGCGTATTTCCGGTGTTGAGGCCAAAGGACATTTGGACATCGACGGCATTACAGAACCTCAAGAGAAGGTCGATGAGCTGGAGTTTTGTCTCTGGAACGGCGCCCGTCCCCCCGTGAAATCGCGGGTCAGTACCCTGAACGATTTCCAAGTATTCCTACAGCAAGCAACCCCTTACGAGCCGACGGATGACCCAGACATCTGGATAGACCCCAATGACGGGGAGCTAGTTTCCTTTGAGCACCTTGAACGGCGACACTTGCCACGGTTCCACGCTCGTAACTCCGCGGTGGGAAACAAAAAGAGGATGACCTCCGCAATCGACCCTGCGATTCGCGATTATGCTAAATCATTGGATGTTCGTCTAATTGAAACGCAGAGGTTACTTGGGCTGAGCCTTCAGGAGGTTGTCCGCACTGGGGACCGCCACCCTTTCCGCGAGAATTCTCCGCATAGCGTCCCGACCATCATTCGCTATTCTGACCAGATCAAGCAATCACTGGACAATAACCTGTCCGCCAACTCCAGACTAACCCAAAGCCTCGATAGCACCTTCCCCCGGCGAATGCTGGAGCGGGGTGACAAGTCGGTACTGACCGAGCAAGAGCTTCGCAACAAGTGGGCCGAACAAACCACTCGCCGCGCCCGCCTTACGGAGATCGCCGATCTTAATGTGGACCCTGAATTGTCTCTGCCCGAGGGTTCCTTAAACTCCTGGCAGCTGGGCATGCTGGAGCTATACCTTGAAGATGCCGACAAGAAGCTCGACTCCTTCTCGAACGTGCTCGAACGCATTAATCTCCTAGAAGAGATCGTCAATGCTCGACTGCTACGGAAGTCGCTCCACGTGGATGCCAACGATGGGCTCGTGGTAACGCGCGAACTCGATGGATCAAGCGTCCCTCTGACAGCGCTCTCGTCCGGTGAACAGCACGAAATAATTCTCATGTTTGACCTTCTCTTCAATGTGCAACCGGGGTCCCTCGTGATGATCGATGAGCCGGAAATCTCCTTACACATCGGCTGGCAAAAAAAGTTCATCGCAGACGTTTTGCGAATTTCAGACTTGGTGGGGTTCCAGTTCGTAGTGGCAACGCATTCGCCGCAGATCATAGATCGATGGTGGAGTAATGCAACCAGACTGGGCCCGACTCTGTCTGGCTTCCTAAGCGAGGAGGAAACGGCCGACGATGCTCGATAGCGTGACCGCCGATAGTATTTTTGCTGAGATCCTCATGGACGAAACGTCACCCAGTGCCTTCTTACTCGTGGAGGGTCCCGATGAGAGCGCTGTTTTCTACGGGCACGTTTCAGCCGATGTTGTGTTGATCGTCTGCGGCGGTAAAAAGACCGTCCTTGGTGCCGTGCGCCTCGCGGAGTGCAACGGTAATGGCAACGTGTACGGGCTGGTCGACAACGACTTCGACCGCATACAAGGGCTGGACAAGCACTATCCGGCTCACGTAGTAGCAACGGAAGCCTATGACCTCATCGCCGATCTCGTAATGTCGTCGTCAGATGTTTTGCGAAGGTCATTAAGCGCCCATGCAGCATCGGGTGTTCGTGCTATAGAGGAAGCTTTGGATGACTCCGTCGATCATGGAGTCTTTGCTTTGACCTCGAGACTGGCTGCTGCCCGGCTGGCGGCAAAGAGGAAGCAGTACCCTCTCACATTCAAAGGTTACAATTTCACACCCATGATTGGCCCGGGCTACAAGCCTGCGAACCTAATCCGATTCTTGGACCACGCCGCCTGCCGAAATCCGCAATTCGTCGTAGACGCCACGGTACTGGAAGAGGTTGAAGCGGCATTTTCGGAAACCGACGTGACGCGCCACACCTCCGGTGGGCACGACATCGTGGGCGCATCGGTAGCACTACTGCGCAAAGCGGGATCGCAAGTCTCCATCAAGACCATATCCGGCACGCTCATCGCCGTGGCGTCGTGCCAAGTACTGGCCTCACTAACCTGCTTGGTAGAACTCACAACCATGGCTCGGGCGGACTCAGGCGTGGAGCTGCTGGATTGTTTTGCCGCGTAGCGAACTGACGGCGGCTGCTGATGCATCCCCGCCCGCCCGCTTCCATATAGACGTTGACTCACTTTGCTGCAGTTTCCAGCCGGCAAACTCAAACCACCATTCCCACGGATAAGGCACTGGTCAGGCAAAGTCGTGTCAGATTGACTTCTAGGAGTCTCTTAGTTCAGTGCCAGGAAAGGACAAAACTGACCCTGACCTGACACATATTTGCCTGGTCACTGACGTCAGTTTTGGGTGTAGTCCAATTTGGCGAAGTCTGAAAAGTGCAAGACAGGCAACGATTTTGATTCGCTGGCTTGAGATCCCTCTGGTTGGAAGCACCTGCTGCGGGGCCATGAAAGCCCCGACCCGCGCAGCCGCCTCCTGCTTAGATGTAAACAGGGCGAAGGACCAGCACTTCGTGCCTGTCCCCTTCGAGGTTTTGAACCCGCCTCTACATAGGTTGGCAATGCTACGGGTTCCAATCCGACTGTTATTGCCGCCGATCGGCGATAGCACCTAGTTGTCCGTAAGTACCGAGATTGCTCGGCGGCCGAGGCTTCCGAGGACGTGGCGCTGCATGACTTCGCGGGCGCGCGTGCGGTCTCCCTGGATAACGGCGTTGGCGATTTCGATGTGTTCTTCTTGGACGCGGACGCGGTCTTTTTCGGAGTCTTTTTGGCTTTTCAGTCCGATTTGGCGGTAGCGGTCTGCTTTGTCCCACAGTCCTTCCAGGATCCCTATGAGGAGCGGGTTGTGGGAGGCGGTGTAGATGGCGCGGTGGAACTCGCGGTGGGCCGTCATGGCTGCGAGGTCAGCGGCGTCGTGGAGGGGTTTCAGTTGCTCGAGTGCCGACCGGATGTTGGCGATATCTGCCGGTGTTCGGCTCTCTGCAGCGAGGCCGGCGGCGAGAGGGTCCAAGTTTTCCCGAATGACGTAAAGGTCTCGTGCTTCTTCCGCGGTAAGGGAAGCAACCTTGGCGTCGCTGTGTGATTTGAGTTCAACCATGCCCTCGGCGGCAAGGCGGCGAAGGGCTTCGCGCAATGGCGTAGTGCTCACCCCGATTTCCTGCGCCAGTTTCGACTGGCTGAGGACGGATCCTTGCTCGATGTCCCCCGTCAGAATGCGCCGGCGCAGTTCCTCGTACGCGTAGGCGTTCTTGGTCAGTATCGGGGACGGGGTCGGCACCTGTTGCTCCTTATCGTGAGAGGGCTGTTTCCAACGCTGCCTCTGACAGCCAAGGAATAGGCTATGGCTTATATTACCGGCCTTTTTGCGTTACCACCGGGAGGTGCAAGCGCGACCTACGACAGCGGCGGAACCCCGCGAGTTATCCAAAAACTATGCAGACGGGGGAGCTTTTCTCTGTGACCTGCCGGCCCGGTCCTGAAGTGCCGGCTTGGGCGTCAAGGTCGAAGGCCTGGATCGTGCCGCTTTTTTCATTCGCCGCGTAGAGGGTTTCACCGTCGGGGCTGAGGGTGATGAACCGGGGCCGGATTCCGCCGGTTTTGATCCAGGCTGTGGGGGACAGGGTGCCGTCGCCTTTCACCGCGTAGACGGCGATGGTGTCTTCACCGGGGCCGCCCAGGGTTTTGTCGCCGGCGCCGCTGCGGTTGCTCGCGTAGAGGAACCTTCCGTCGGAGCTTAATGCCGCTGCGGCGGCCCTGCTGTCCCTAGTGTCCGTGTCCTCTGTCGTGGGCAGGATCTGGATGGCAAGGAGGTTCTCGGGGTTTCCGCAATCAAGAACAGTAATGGTGGAGTTGAGTTCGTTGACGACGTATGCCGTGGCAAGGTGCGGGTGGAAGATTCCGTGCCGGGGTCCGCTGAACTCCCGCAGGTGGATGCTTCCTGCGGGGTCGATGCCGCCCGTTTCGGGGTTGAGCCGGCACGTGAAGACTGTGTCGAGTCCTTTGTCTGGAACGAGGAAGTAGTCTCCGGCGGGGGAGAAGAACACCTGGTGCGGCTTTGATCCGTTTTGGTCGGTGCGGTGCGGTCCGGGAATGCCGGTGAATTTCAGTTGCCCGGTGACGGGGCCGAGGCTTCCGTCGCTGAGGATGGGCAAACTCACGACAGACCCGCTGGTGTGGTTTGCCACCAGGACATACTTGCAGCTGGGGTCCAGGACGATGTGTGCGGGGTTGGTTCCCATGGTGGGCTGGCGCCCCAACTCGTCCAGTTTTCCGTCGCCGAGCATCCTGTACGAGGTGAGGTAGTCCTGGTCCCCGTGGGCTGCATGGAGCACCTTATGGACTGGATCAATGGCAAGGTACCCGGGGTTGACGGCCGGTGTTTCGTGCAGGAGCGTCCACCGGCCGTCGCTGATGCTGTAGCTGCTGATGCCGGTTCCCGTCCCGCGCTCGGGCGTGGTCCGGGAACCGATGTAGGCAACAATTGATTCCTTCACGTTAGTGGTTTGTCTTTGAAGGTACTTTGGCCGCGAGGTCCTCGGTCGGAGCCGCATTTTGGGGCTTACGCAGCCGGACGGCAACCATCATGGCGGTGGAGACCACCAGGAGCCCGGCAAAGAAGTACAGTCCGGCTGTCTGGGAGCCGGTGGCGTCGACGATCATTCCCTGGGCGAACGGTCCGACGAAGCCGCCCAGGTTGCCGATCGAGTTGATAGCGGCAATGGCGGTTCCGGCGGTGGCCACGGAGAGGAACTGGCCGGGCACTGCCCAGAACGGGGACTTGAAGGCGTAGAGGCCGGCCAGGGCGATGCTGATGGAGGCAATGACCAGGAACGGCGATTCCAGGATTGCTGCCAAAAACATGGCGACGGCGGCGACACCCATGGGGATGTAGCTGTGTGCTTTGCGTTCGTTCTTACGGTCTGAACGGCGGGACCACCAGATCATGGCCACGGTAGCGACGATGTAGGGGATCATGCCGATGAAGCCGATCTGGGTCGTGTCCAGGGTTTTGGAAAGACTTTTGATGATCTGGGGCAGCCAGTAACCGACGCCGAGGCTTCCAACTTGGTAAACGAAGTAGATGGCGCCCAAGTAGAGGACCTTGGGGTTGGCCAGCGTTTTCCAGATGCTGAGGTGGACTACCGTGCCCTTCTTCGCCGCCTGTTCGGTCTCCAGTTCGGCGGTGATCCAGTTGCGTTCCTTGGCGGTAAGCCACTTGGCGTCCTTGGGCCGTTCGGTGAGGACAAAGTAGCAGACGACGCCGAGGATAACAGCCGGCAGGCCCTCGAGGATGAACATCCAGCGCCAGCCGCTTAGGTCAGCCCAGTTGACGCTGTGCATGATCCAGGTGCTCAGCGGCGAGGCGATGATGTACGAAACGGGGATGGACGCGACGAACAGCGCGATGGTGGTGGCCAGTTCCTTGCCACGGAACCAGAAGCTCAGGTAGATGATGACGCCGGGGAAGAACCCTGCTTCGGCGACGCCGAGTAAGAACCTGACGATATACAGCTGGATGTCGTTCTGCACGAATGCCATGACAACCGCGAGGATGCCCCACGTGACCAGGATCCGGGCAATCCAGCGCCTGGCGCCGAACTTGGCAAGGCCGACGTTGCTTGGGACTTCGAAGAGGAAGTACCCGATGAAGAACAGGCCCGCCGCCAGACCGAATGCCTGGCTGGTCAAGCCGAGTTCGGCGTTCATCTGCAGTGATGCATAGCCGATGTTGGCTCGGTCAATGTAATTGACGATGTAGAGAACGAACATGAACGGGATGATCCGCATCGTAATCTTGCGGACAGTCTTTTTCTCGAAAAGTTCCTGACCCGGGTCGTCTTTGACGGTCATAAGGTGTCTCCTGCTTAGGCTCCGAAAAGGGGCTATAGGTTATAAGCTGTAACCAGCGTAGGTTGTGACCCAGGTCAAGTCAAGAAGACTTCCGCCTTGACGAGGCTGTATAGGCCATATGCAATAGTGGGGTGAGTTGGATCACATCAGTGTTTCCGCCCGCCTTAACCCCTCGTGGTCCCCTGCAGAGGCCGTGAGGCTCTTCCCCCGCGCGAATGTCGTCTCCAGGGACGTCGCCGAGCTGATGGCTGTCACCCGCTAGCTGCCCAGAACCCGGCGGGGAAGCCAGCGTATGAGCAGCTTCCCCGCCGACGCAAAAAATTTCCGCGGCATTTCCGCATAAGCGGGGTTATAGCCTATAATCTGTATCAGGCCCCCACCTGTCTCGAGAAAGTAGCACGATGAGCATCGCCACCGCTGCCGGCAACAACCCGTCCCTGAGCCACCTCAGCGTGAACGGCGAGGTGCTGCAGGCGGTGGACGTCGAAGCCGCTTTTGGCCCGGACTACGCTCACTTGCCTGTCGTGCTGCGGCTGCTGGCCGAAAACGTTCAGCGGAACATGACAGGGCACGAACGGGCACAGGCCATGGACGCCCTGCGCCGCTGGCTGGACACCGGAACCAGCGCCGCCGAAATCGAGTTCCTGCCCACCCGGGTGCTCATGCACGACACCACGAGCACTCCCGCGCTGGTGGACATCGCAGCCATGCGCGACACCCTGGCCGAATGCGGCGAAGACCCCATGGCCCTGAACCCGCTGCTGCGGGTCGACGTCTCGATCGACCATTCCCTCGCGGTGGAGGAGTACGGACGCCCCGACGCCGCCAAACGGAACATCAAGCACGAAATCCGCCGCAACCGGGAACGCTACCAGTTCCTGAAATGGGCATCGAAGGCCATGAACGATGTGCACATCAACCCGCCCGGCACCGGCATCATGCACACCATCAACCTCGAACAGCTCGCCACCGTCGTAACCACCATCGAAAAAGACGGAACCCGGTGGGCGGTCCCGGACATGATGGTCGGCACCGACAGCCACACCCCGATGATTAACGGCCTCGGCGTGCTGGGGTGGGGCGTGGGCGGCCTGGAAGCCCAGACCGTCATGTTCGGCATGCCTGCCACCCTGCGCATTCCCGACGTCGTCGGGGTCCGGCTCACCGGCGAACTGCGCACCGGAACCCTCGCCACCGACCTCGCGCTCACCATCACCCACCGCCTCCGTGAAGTCGGCGTGACGGGTGAGTTCGTGGAATTCTTTGGCCCCGGCGTCGCCACCCTGACCGTGGGGGAGCGGGCCGTCGTCGCGAACATGGCCCCCGAATACGGTGCCACGACCGGATACTTCCCGATCGACGCGAACGTCCTGGACTATCTCACCGGTACGGGCCGCACCCTGGAGCAGACCCGCCTCGTGGAGGCCTACGCAAAACAGGTAGGCGTCTGGTTCGACCCGGAAGCAACCCCGGTCTACACCCAGGTCATCGACATCGACCTCTCCGCCGTGGCCATGCACGCCGCAGGCCCCCGCCGCCCCCAGGACCTCCTGCCCTACGGCGGGATCCGCAACGCCCTGGAACAGGAGGCCGGACCCAAACTCGCCGGCAGCGGAGTGCTGCCGGACTTCCCTGTTGCCCTTGCCGCGATCACCAGCTGCACCAATACCTCGGACCCGCGGCTACTCATCGCCGCCGGCCTCCTGGCCCGCAACGCCCGCAAACGAGGCCTGAAAGTGCCGGAATGGGTCAAGACGTCCCTGGCTCCCGGTTCCCCGGCGGCCGCAAGCTACCTCAAGCGTGCCGAGCTCACCGAGGACCTTTCCTCTGTGGGCTTCGACATCGTCGGTTTCGGCTGCACGACCTGCATCGGCAACCCCGGCCCCCTGACGCCGGTAATCGCCAGCGCCCAGCACGACGAACTCAGCGAACCAGTCGCGATCCTGTCCGGAAACCGGAACTTCCCAGGCCGGGTGCACCCGGACGTGGAGCTGAGCTTCATCATGTCCCCGCCCCTTGTCGTCGCCTTCGCCCTGGCCGGGGACGCCAAACGCGACCTCAGCGTCGAACCCCTCCAGCACATGGCCGACGGCACACCCGTCTACCTCAGCGACCTGTGGCCGACCAAGGAAGAAATCGATGCGCTGGTCGTCCAGGCCAACGATCCCGCCGACTTCCGACGCGACTTCGCCATCGCCAGCAACGACCCGCAGTGGCGGCGGGTCGAAGCCCCGGACGGCGCCCAGTACCCCTGGGACCAGGGATCGACCATCCTGCGCAGGCCGCCGTTTGCCGCCATGAGCGAAGGAAGCCTGCTGGGCAGCTTCACCGCGCACCCCCTCCTGGTCCTTGGCGATGACATCACCACCGACCACATCTCCCCGGCCAGTGCTATCCCGGCCGCCAGTGACGTCGCCGACTTCCTGGTCGAAAGAGGCGAGGACCGGGCGGACCTCAACGTCTTCGCATCCCGCCGCGGCAACTGGGAAGTGATGGTCCGCGGGGCCTTCCACAACAAATCAATCAAGAACCTGCTCCACCCCGAAGCGCCGATCGCTCAAACAATCCACGCCCCCTCAGGCGAAACCATGCCCATCTGGGACGCGGCCCAGCGATACCGCGAAGACGGCGAGGCGGTCATCATGGTGGCGGGGGAACGCTACGGAATGGGCTCGTCCCGGGACTGGGCCGCCAAGGCGCAGCGGCTGCTTGGTGTCAGGGCGGTCATCGCCGCCAGCTTCGAGCGGATCCACCGGTCCAACCTCATCGGCATGGGCATCCTCCCGCTCGTCATGCCCGCGAACATGAGGGAAAAGCTCCTCAGCCTCGCACCCGGTGACAGGATTGCCCTGGATGCCGGGGAAGAACACATCCATCCCCGGGCCGACATCGCAGCCTCCATCATCCGCACCGACGGAACCAAAGAGCCGTTCACCGCCACCGCCGCCGTAGAGACCGGGCTTGAGTGCGAACTCCTGACCGTAGGCGGCGTCATCCCCATGATCCTCCGCAGAACAGTGGCCCAAAACAGCAACTAAGGGTACACACACGTCGGCCGGCGCCCGTGCAAACGCAAGGAAATCAATCAATGGTATTAAACGTCGCCGCAACCGATGCAATCCGGCCCATGGATCTGGAACCGGTCCTGGATTGGACAAAGCTGGCCCGGGAAGACGACCTCCATCTGGTGCACCACAACGGCAAGACCCTGACGTCGGGCCTCGTGGACATGATCGCTTTAGACGGCAGCGTCTTCTGGCTCATCCAGCACGACGGTCAAGGACGGGCAATGATCCTTCCGGAGGACGACGTTGTTGTCTTCAGGCAGCGGCGGCCGCGGAAAAACGCTAAGAGCTGCTGACACTCCTTTCTCGTTGTGCCCGAGGGAGCTTCGGAGCGCTGTCCGCACCGCGTCCGAGGCCTGCACGATTCCCGGACCACCAGGTTGGTTATGCACCAGAGATAGGAAAGCGGAAATGGCGACAGTGAAGCAGTGTCGGCTGGCAGTTCTGAACGGCGACGGGATCGGTCCGGAAATTGTTCCGGACTCCGTGAAGGTTCTGGATGCGGCGATGGAAGACGTGGGCGCCCCGGGAATCGAGTGGACCGCGCTCCCGCTGGGCAGGAACGCTATCGACACCCACACGGCAAAGCCGTCCCCGAAGAAACCCTTGCCGCGCTGAACACTGTCGCCGGCTGCCTCCTGGGTCCGCACGACAGCGCCGCTTATCCGAGCCGCACAAGTCCGCGCTGAAACCGTTCAGGTACTATCCGCAAACACTTCGGCCTGTTCGCGAATATCCGTCCGTCCAAGGCCTTTCCCGACGGTAACGCCATCGTCGACGGCACAGACCTGGTGATCGTGCGCGAAAACACCGAGGGCTTCTATGCTGACCGGAACACACACGCCAGGACCGGGGAATTCATGCCCACCCCGGACGTGGCGATCACGCATGGCATCATCACTCAAGCTGCCACCGAACGCATAGCCCACGCCGCTTTCCAGCTGGCCCAGTCAAGGTCCAGGCAGCTGACCATCGTGCACAAGGCAAATGTACTGAAGTTGACCACTGGCTTGTTCCTGGACGTCTGCAGGGAAGTTGGGCTGCAGTACCCGGACGTGTCCGTCAACGACTTCCACATCGACGCGATGACCGTGCACCTGGTCAGATGCGCGAACAAGTTCGACGTCATCGTCACCGAGAACATGTTGGGCGACATCCTCTCGGACCTCGCCGGCGAAGTCGCCGGATCCCTGGGTATCGCCCCGTCCATCAACTCCTCCGACACGCGGGCCATGGCCCAGGCCTCCCAAGAATCTGCCTCGGACATCGCCGGGCAGAACATCGCCAACCCCATCGGGATGATCCTCTCTTCCGCGATGCTGCTGCTCTGGCTCAGCGCGAAATTCGGTGACGAAAAGGTTCTCCAAGCGGCCGAACTCGTGAAAAGGTCATTGAAGCCACCGTCCTGAACGGCGCCGCGACCAGGGATATGGGCGGCAGCGCAGGCACCAGCGTCTTCGCCGATGCTGTCACGGCCAGCGTCGTTAGCTTCGCTGACGACTGACAGCCCACTGTCCGCGAGGGACCAGCGGCAAGAACCGGCCTTACGAGCGCGGGCCCCACCCTAAGGGTGGGGCCCGCGCTTTGTGGCAGTCGGATCAGCTCAAGCGTTGTTTGAGCTGATCATCAAGGGCTTCGAGGAATTCCTCTGTTGTCAGGAACGGCTGGCTGGGTCCGATGAGAAGGGCCAGGTCTTTGGTCATTTTGCCGGCCTCCACCGTCTTGATGACTACGTCTTCGAGCGTCTCGGCGAAGTGAATCACCTCCGGTGTCTCGTCGAGTTTGCCACGGTGCCGCAGGGCGCCGGTCCAGGCGAAGATGCAGGCGATGGGGTTCGTGGACGTGGCTACGCCCTGCTGATGCCTGCGGTAGTGCCTGGTGATTGTGCCGTGAGCGGCTTCGGCCACCATGGTGCTGCCATCGGGAGTCATGAGCACTGAGGTCATCAGTCCCAGGGAGCCGAAGCCCTGCGCGACGATGTCGGACTGCACGTCGCCGTCGTAGTTCTTGCACGCCCACACATAACCGCCCTCCCATTTCATGGCAGATGCCACCATGTCATCGATCAGGCGGTGCTCATAACTGAGGCCTGCCGCCTCGAACCTGTCCTTGAACTCAGCATCAAACACTTCCTGGAAGAGGTCCTTGAACTGCCCGTCGTAGGCCTTCAGGATGGTGTTTTTTGTGGACAGGTACACCGGGTAGTTGCGTTGCAGTCCGTACGCGAACGACGCGCGGGCGAATTCGCGGATGGAGTCATTGAAGTTATACATGCCCATGGCGACACCACCGCCCTCGGGGTACGTGACGACCTCCTGGCGGATTTCCTCCCCGCCGTCCGAGGGGGTGAACGTGAGGGTGAGCGTACCCGGGCCGGCGACCTTGAAGTTAGTGGCCCGGTATTGGTCACCGAAGGCATGCCGCCCGATAATGATGGGTTTGTTCCAGCCCGGTACCAGGCGGGGAATGTTGGAGATGGTGATGGGTTCCCTGAACAGAACACCGCCCAGAACATTGCGGACCGTTCCATTAGGAGAGGGCCACATCTTTTTCAGGCCGAACTCCCGCGCGCGGGCCTCGTCAGGGGTGATGGTGGCACATTTAACGCCTACCTTGTGCTCCTTAATGGCATGGGCAGCGTCCAACGTGACCTGATCCTCGGTTGCGTCCCGGTTTTCCAGGGAAAGGTCAAAGCTTTGCAGCTTTATGTTCAGGTAGGGACAGATCAGGCGTTCCCTGATGAACTGCCACAGGACGTGGGTCATTTCATCGCCATCAAGCTCCACTACAGAGCCAACAACGTCAATCTTCCGGGTCATAATGTGCACTCTCTCCGTACTAGACGGCCGGGTGTAGGGTTTTTAGCCCGCGTAGGGATCGGCGATGCCGATGTACTGGGTGGTGGTGTATTCGGCGATGCCTTCGGAACCGCCTTCACGGCCCAGCCCGGACTGCTTGACGCCACCGAAAGGGGCCGCAGCGTTGGAGATGACGCCGGCGTTGAACCCGACCATGCCGAACTCGATCTGTTCGGCCACGCGCAGGAGCCGGTTGAAGTCCCGGCTGTAGACGTAGGACGCCAGGCCATATTCACTGTTGTTGGCCAGCCGGATCGCGTCCTCCTCGGTGGCGAACGTTGTCACGGGCGCGACGGGGCCGAAGATTTCCTGGCCCAGGATCGCGGCGTCGTTCGGGACATCAGCGAGGACGGTGGGCTGGTAGAAGTACCCCGGCCCGTCCACGGGGGCGCCGCCGGTGATGGCGACTGCGCCGGCGTCGACGGCGGCGCTAACAAGGGCGTGGACGTCGTCGCGGGCGCCGGCGTCGATGAGCGGGCCGACCTGGGTGGCGGTTTCGGTGCCGCAGCCGGTGTTCAGGGCGCCCATGGCGGCCGCGAGCTTCCGGGTGAACTCCTGTGCCACAGATTCCTGGACGAGGAAGCGGTTGGCCGCGGTGCAGGCTTCGCCCATGTTGCGCATCTTGGCGGCCAGGGCCCCGTCGACGGCGGCATCGAGGTCTGCATCCTCGAACACAATGAACGGGGCGTTCCCGCCGAGCTCCATCGAGGTCCGCAGAACGTAGTGCGCGGCGGCGGCCATGAGGCGTTTGCCGACCGGGGTGGAGCCGGTGAAGGAGACCTTCCGCAGCCGGGAATCCTTCAGCAGCGGACCGGAAATCCCTGACGCGGAGGAAGAGGAGACGACGTTTAGCACGCCGGCGGGCAGGCCCGCTTCGAGCATGGTCTGGGCGAACAGTTGGGCCGTGAGCGGGGTGAGTTTGGCGGGTTTGAGAACCATGGTGCAGCCCGCGGCGACGGCGGGGGCGACCTTGCGGGTGGCCATGGCCAGCGGGAAGTTCCACGGCGTGATCAGCAGGCAGGGTCCGACGGGCTTGTGCTGGACCAAGATCTTGTTCTTGCCCTCGGGAGTGGTGAAGTAGCGGCCGTAGTCCCGGACGGCTTCCTCGGAGAACCAGCGCAGGAATTCGGCGCCGTAGGCTACCTCACCGCGGGCTTCGGCCAGGGGCTTGCCCATCTCCAGGGTCATCAGCAGCGCGAAGTCCTCGGCCCGGGCGGTGACCAGGTCGAAAGCGCGGCGGAGGATCTCGGCCCGCACCCGCGGCGCGGTCCGCGCCCAGGACGCCTGCACGGCGTCCGCGGCGTCCAAAGCGGCGACGGCGTCATCACTGGTGGCGGAGGCGAGGGTGGCGAGCACCTTCCCGGTGGCGGGATCGTGCACGTCGAACGTGCCGCCGTCGGACGCGTCCCGCCACTGCCCGTTAATAAGCAGGCCGGTGGGCACGGACGCGAGCAGGGAGGCCTCGCGCTCAGGCGAGATGGCGGAAGTGTGTGCAGGGGCAAGAGTCATGGCGCTCCTCAGAAAATATGGTTACGTGGCCGGGTCTTCGTCGACCTCAACCACCGAGTGGTGTTTTTAGTAGGCCTTGACGCGTTGCTCGACCACGAGGTGGATGAGCGCGAAGACGTGATCTTCATCGATCGCTCTGAGCGCGGCTTTGACCGCGGCGGGAATGTCCGCGTCTTTTTCGACCTTGATGCCGAAGCCGCCGAACGCCTGGGCCATGAGTGCGAACTCGGGGTTTTTCAGTTGGGTTCCCGAGACCCGTTCAGGGTAGTGGCGTTCCTGGTGGGTGCGGATGGTGCCGTATTCCTGGTTGTCCATCACGATCACCAGGGGAGTCGCGCCGTACTGGGCTGCGGTGGCGAGCTCTTGGCCGTTCATGAGGAACTCCCCGTCCCCGGCGATGGTCACGATGCGCCTGCAGGGATAGGCCAGGGACGCTGCGATGGCCGAGGGGACGGAGTAGCCCATGGAGCCGTTGCGTGCGCTGATCATTGAGGCGTAGCGCTGGGTGGGGAAGTAGCGGTGGGCCCAGTTGGTGTGTTCGCCGGCGCCAAGGGTGATCATGGCATCCGTGGGCAGGGTGGGCACGAGGTTGGCCATCAGGGTGTCCATCCGGGCCGGGCCGGCTGTCGGCGTCGCTGAGGGCAGGGCAGCAAAGGATTCCTGTTCGCGGCGCATTCGTGCCGTCCATGTTTTCCACTCGTCCTTGACCGGGAGTTCAATTCTCGCCAGATCCCGGATGAACACGTCCGGCTTGGCGACGATCTGGTACGACACGGACCCGAGCGGCCTCGGAGGGAGGGGTCGATGGTGACGAGGAAGTTTTTCTTCGTCCAGTCCTGGCGGCACAGGAATCCGTCGGTGATGACATCGCCCGGGACGGTGCCAACGAAGATCAGCAGGTCCGTTTCTTCGAGCAAGTCGTAGGTCGGGCGCGGACGGCCGTAGCCGATAGGGCCGACGTAGGAGGGGGAGTCGAAGGGAACGGTACCTTGGGTCCGCCATTCTGCCGCCGCCGGGATGTTGTGCTTCTCCAGCCACTGGGTGAACTGGTCGGCGCCCTCCTGGGTCCAGTCGTTGCCGCCGGTGACGAAGAGCGGTTTGCCGGCGTCAGCCAGTGCTGCGGCGAGGGCTTCTGAATCGACAGTGGTCATGCCCCCAGTGGCCACCGGGATCGGCGGGTGGAGTTCGGCGGGGATCTGTTGCCGGATGATGTCCTCGGGCAGGCCGATAACGACGGGACCGGGCCGGCCGTTCATTGCGGCGAACAGGGCTTCGGCGACGATCTCTGAGGCACGCTCGGCGTGATCCAAAACCATGACGCGCTTAGCGCCGGTGTCGAACCAGGCTTTGATGTCGAACTCCTGAAAGGCTTCGCGATCCCGATGCGCGAAGGGAATCAGGCCTACGAACAGCACCATGGGCGTGGAATCTTGCCAGGCGGTGTGTAGTCCCACATGGGCGTTCGCTGCGCCCGGGCCGCGGGTGACCATAGCGATGCCCGGTCTCTGGTTCATCTTGCCGTCAGCTTCAGCCATATAGGTGGCGCCCCCTTCGTGACGGCAAACCACCGTTTCGATGGGGGAGCCGTGAAGCCCGTCCAAGACGTCCAGGAAGCTCTCGCCAGGTACCACGTGGGCCCGCTTGATCCCGTGCGCAACCAGAGTGTCCACGATGACGTGCCCGGCCGATTTTTGAAGTGGTGCCAGTAGGTTTTCTTCTAATTCGTCGTGCTCGGACGTTATTTGCGTCATGTTTGCTGAACCTTCTTACTGGATGCGTCGTTGCGGGCCTGTGGAGGACCTTCACCAATTGAAGGACCAGCCGGCATTGTTGAAGCAAAATCAACGCTGCACTGCAACTGCCAGCCGGGCGGCAAGGCCCCTGGACGCTGCGTTCGACACTGCTGTGCTGCTTTGTCCGCTCACCGATGTCGTGGTCAACGACAACGGATCGGTACTGCTTAGATTATAGGCTATCGCCTACAATAGCTACAGCATGTTGATGTGTAGGCAGGCCTGACTGGAGAAACGAGTTAAAGATGACCGGTGTGATCGTCGTAGGTGTAGACAGCAGTGAAAGTGCCAAGCGCGCAGCCGGGACGGCGCGGGAGATGGCCATCGCCCTGGGAACCAGCCTGCACGTCGTCACGGCGTTTGAAAACAACCGGCAGGACATCGTAGGGAGCGGCACCGATCTGCTGGTCATCTCCAGTGAGGACGCTGCGAAAAAGGTTGCCCACGACCTGGCCATGGAATTGAGCTCGCCTCAGCTGCAGGTGGCCTACTTCGCAGTACCCGGCTCGCCGGCCCAGGCGCTTATCAAGCAGGCTGAACAATACGGTGCCCAGATGATAGTGGTGGGAAACAAGCGGATGCGCGGCCTTGGCCGAGTGCTGGGTAGTGTCGCAAACAGTGTCGCCCACAATGCGCCCTGCAACGTTTTCATAGCAAAGACGGACGATGAGTAATAGGGTTGCCCGCGCCGCTCCCTGATGGGAGCTACGGCACGCACCGAAAAGCGCCAGGAGGGCACAGTCCCCTCCGCGCCTCTCCCCTTGTTGATCTGCAACGCCGATAATGCAGATTTCGTCAAGCTGTCGTTCCACGTGGGGGAGAGGTCGCGGTCTTGCGGGACCGGCCAGTGGAGTTTGGCTGAATGGCCCGCACGGATAAGCGTGTTGAGGCCGGGATCGACGGTCGACCGGATCTGGTCCTGGCTGTTCGCGTGGAGCTGGTCGACAGCGAGCCGGAAATTTGGCGCCAGCTGGAGGCCGCGGCTCCCTGACCCTGGACCAAGTCCACCAGGTCCTGCAAATTGCTTTCGGCTGGGAGGACATACACCTGCACAGGTTCACCGGCGATGACTCCTTGGCGCCGCTGCGGGTGGTCGACGGCGAAATTCCGGAAAGCCTGCAGTGGCTTCCCAGGCATGTAGTTGAATCA
Organism: Arthrobacter sp. ISL-85; assembly: GCF_018613675.1. Lineage (GTDB taxonomy): Bacteria > Actinomycetota > Actinomycetes > Actinomycetales > Micrococcaceae > Arthrobacter. The sequence continues at coordinate 88,694 of NZ_JAGGPQ010000002.1, forward strand.
CGTTAGGAAGCGATGACAGCAGGGACATGGGGAAGCGGCCGCGGGAGCCTGCGAGGATGGTCTTCCCGCCGCCCATGGGCGGAACAAGCATCACCTTGGCTTTCTTCTAGGTGTCGTCCCGCCGGTTGTTCACACGTAACTTGTCGCCAGCTGTACATCGCCGTTAATGCGGCGGTTGAGGTGCCAGGGGTTGGCGTCCTGCAGCGCCTCGGGGAGGAGTTCCGGGGGGAGGTTCTGGTAGGCGACGGGGCGGAGGAACCGGTTGATGGCGAGGGTTCCGACGGATGTGGTGCGGGTGTCGGAGGTGGCGGGGAAGGGGCCGCCGTGGACCATGGCGTGGCCGACTTCGACGCCGGTGGGCCAGCCGTTGACGATGATGCGGCCTATCTTCTGCTCGAGGACGGGGAGGAGGCGTGCCGCCGTCGGGTAGTCCTCCTCGGTGAGCTGCAGGGACGCGGTGAGTTGGCCTTCGATCCGGTTGGCGGCCTGGAGCAGGTCATCCACAGACGTGTACCGGATCACCAGTGAGGCGGCGCCGAAGATTTCCTCGTGGAGGACGTGGTTGCTGGTGAACTGGTCCACGCCGGTGCCGAAGATGGCGGGTGCCGGGGCGTTCCGGGTGGGCCCGGGGGTGCCTTGGCCGATCAGTTCCACGCCGTCGGCGGAGCCGAGGCTGGCGGTTCCGGTGTTCCAGGAGTTGGCGATGCCTTCGGTGAGCATGGTTTGTCCGGTGCAGGCTGCGATGGCGCGTCCGACGGCGGCAGCGAGTTTGTCGCCCAGCTCACTGTCGGGGGCGAAGAGCAGGCCGGGGGAGGTGCAGAGCTGGCCTGAGCTGGCCGTGACGGCGGTGACGTACTGCTGCGCCAGGGCGTCAACGTCACCCTTTAGGGCGCCGTCGAAAACGAAGACCGGGTTAAGCGAGGACATCTCGGCGTAGACCGGGATGGGCTCCGGGCGGGCCGCGGCGGTGCGCATCAGGGCGACGCCGGCTGCCTGGGAGCCGGTGAAGCCGACGGCCTTGATGGCGGGGTCGGCGACGAGGGCTTGGCCGATGCTGGCGCCGGGGCCGTAGATCAGGGAGAACACTCCGGGGTGCAGGCCGGAGTCCTTGACGGCTTTGGTGATGGCCTGGCCGACGAGTTCGCTGGTGCCGGGGTGGGCGTTGTGGGCTTTGAACACGACGGGGCAGCCGGCAGCGAGGGCCGAGGCAGTGTCTCCGCCCGCTGTCGAGAAAGCGAAGGGGAAGTTGCTGGCGCCGAACACGGCGACGGGGCCGAGCGGGATCTGGCGCTGGCGGATGTCTGCGCGGGGCAGGGGAGTGCGGTCTGGGATGGCGGGGTCGATGCGGACGCCGCGGAAGTCGCCTTGGCGGACCACGTTTGCGAAGAGGCGCAGCTGGCCGGTGGTGCGTGCCCGTTCGCCTTGGAGCCGGGCGGCCGGGAGCCCGGTTTCCTGGCCGGCGCGGGTGATGAGTTCGTCACCGATGGACTCGATATTGTCCGCGATGGCCTCGAGGAAGGACGCGTGGGCCTCCGGGTCCAGGCTGCTGAAAGACGGGAAGGCCTCCTTCGCAGCGGCCGTGGCGGTCTTCAGCTGGTCTTCCGTGAGCAGTGTGTAGGCCGGTTCCAGGGGCTCGTTTGTGGCGGGATTGAAACCGTTAGTGGTCTTGCCGGCACCGGCAACGGGTTGCCCGGCGATGAGTGATTGTCCTGTAAGGGTCACGGTGGTTCCTTGATGGTTGGTGGCGGCCAGGGTGAGGTGCCGGATAAAGCGGCAGCGGCGGTTGCCGCTGCCGTTTTATCCCTTGACTGCTCCCGCGCTTAGTCCCTGGACCAGGAATTTTTGGACGTAGGCGAATAGGAGCACTACGGGGATGATGGCGATGACGCCGCCTGCGGCAAGGGCCCCGAAGTCGGCGCCGAACTCTCCCAAGAGGTAGCTGAGGCCGACGGGGACGGTGAATTGGTCTTGACTGCTGATGAACATGATCGCGAAGAGGAAGTTGTTCCAGGCGCTGATGAAGGCGAAGGAGCCAACAGCAACGATTCCGGGTTTCAGGAGGGGCAAGACGACCAGCCGGAATGCCTGGATGCGGGTGCAGCCGTCTACCCAGGCAGCTTCTTCCAGTTCCACGGGGACGTTCCTGATGAACCCTGACATCAGGATCAGGGACAGTGGAAGGTGGAAGACGGTGTCCGAGATGATGAGGCTCCAGAGGCTGTTGGTGAGGCCGACTGCGTTGAAGATCTCGAAGAGTGGGATGAGCATCATGGCCCCTGGTACGAATTGCGTGCAGAGCATGGCTACCAGGAACAATGTTTTGCCGCGGAATTTGAATCGGGCAAGAGCGTAGCCGCCCAGGAGGGCGACGACGGTGGAGGTCAGCAGGCTCATGACGGCGACGAAGAGGCTGTTCTTGAAGTAGATCCCGAACCCGGACCCGTTCCATACCGTCTCGAAGTGTTCGAACGTGATTGGCCACGGGACCAGGGACGTTGATCCTGTAGGCCGGAATGCGAAAAGCAGCATCCAGTAGAACGGTACGAGCGTGAAGACGAGGAACAAGGCCAGCGGTACGTAGGTCAGAATCCGGTCGATGCGTCGGGCGCGCTTCTTCAGGGGGCTGAGTGGCCGGTACGCGCCGTGGTCCTCGGACTGGAGGGGGGGCGGCGCAGTTTGGGGAAGCAAGGAGGTCATTTGTCATCCTCTTTGGACTTGGTGATGCGCAGATAGACCAGCGAGAAGAAGGTCAGGATCAGGAAGGCCACCACCGTGAGTGCAGAGCCGTAGCCGAAGTCGCGGTCATGGATAGCCGTTTGCGCGACGTAGAGGGGCAGAGTTGTGGTAGCTCCTGCGGGGCCGCCGCCGGTCAGCGTGTAGAGCAGGTCAACGTTGTTGAACTCCCAAACAGCCCGAAGTAGACCTGCGACGACGACTGCCTGCCGGATATGGGGCCAGGTGATGGATAGAAATTTCCTCCAGGTGCCTGCCCCGTCGACGTCAGCTGATTCGTAGAGTTCCAAGGACACGGATTGGAGGTCGGCCAGAATCAGGATGGCGAAAAAGGGGATCCCCTTCCACATTTCGGCGAGCACGACGGCCCAAAACGTTGTCCCGCTGCCTGAGAGGAGGGAGACGCCGTATTCGCCAATGCCGATGTCTGCGAGATAACGGCCGACCCCGGTGGAGGGGTTGTAGATCAGTATCCAGATGGTGGTTGTGAGGATGCCGGAAACAGCCCAGGGTGAGAAGACCAATGAACGTGCAATGGCTCGTCCTACGAAGGTCTTGTTGATAAGGAGCGCCAACGCCAGACCAAAGATGAACTGTAGTCCGACCTCGACGACCACCCACTGGAGGGTGAAGGTCAGGCTTCGCCAGAAGAGGGGATCTTGGCCCAAGGCCACGAAGTTGTCCATGCCAGCGAATCCGTCGTTCCACGGCTGGGTCACGTTCGAGTTCTGGAGGCTGTAATAGAAGACGCTGCCGACCGGGTACACGAGGAACACCAGCGTCAGGATCGCTGCTGGGCCGATCAGGAAGTAGGGGTATAAGCGTCGCAGCCGAGCGTTCGCTTCTGGTTGGGTCAGGCGTCCAGGCCGGTTGGGGGTTATGACAGTCATGGCGTCACTTCTTCATGTACTTCTGTTGGGCCTTTGTCAGCTTCACGGCCGATTGGGTCAGGAAATCCTTGACTGAGAGCTGGTTCTGAAGGACACGCTGCCAATCGGGGAGCATGTCTGTGGTCGTGATGGAGTTGAACTCGGGCAGGTAAAACGGCTGTTCGAGCACAACGGCGTCCTTGTTATCAACGGCCTTAATGGACGTCTGCATCGCGGGGTTGTCGGTTACCCATGCTTCCTTGGCGACTTCGAGGTTTCCGGGGAGGTATCCGGATTTCTGGGCCCAGAAGCTGTTTCCTTCAGTGCTCATGGTGTACTCGAGGAATTTCCAGGCGGCTTCCTTGTGTTTGCTGGCCTCGAACATCGCAAATCCTGTGGTCATCCGTCCCGTCAGGATGGACTTGCCGGACTTGGAAGGGAAGGGCGCAACAGCTGCGACTTTGTCCGCTCCAAGGGCGGCAACATGGGTGGGGTATGAGCCGATGCTGTGGCTGAGCATGGCAGCTCCGCCGGCACCGAATTGGGCGACCATCGTTTTGAAGTCAGCGGTCAGGTCACTCTCAGCGGTGTCCTTGCCGTACAGGTCAACGTAGTCCTGCGCAGCGGCGATCACTGCGGGATCGTCAAGGGTGGAGGTTCCGTCTTCCCGGAAAAATTTGTCGACCCCCGCTTGCGGGTAGACCATCTGTACGAACTGGGAGAAGAAGCCGTTGCCGCCGCGCAATGTGTAGCCGAATTTGCCGGCGGACTTGTCGGTCAATTTGTCCGCTGCGGCATAGAAGTCGTCCCAGGAGGTGGGGGCGGACAATCCGGCGTTCTTGTAGAAGTCTGAGCGGTAGTAGATGACGTCCGCCAGGCTCGTGGCCGGGGTCAGGTACAGCTTTCCGTCGGGTGCTGCGGCTTTGGAGGACTGCGTCATTGCCGGGGAGATCTTGTCGTTCCATCCGCCACTTTGGAACTTGTCGTCCAGCGGTGCCAGCGCCTTCTGTGCCACAAGCGCGGAAATGTCGGATGCCTTAGGGGTAATGATGTCCGGTGTCGCCTTCGTGGCGATGGCAGTGCTGATCTTCTGCATGTAGGAGTCCGTCGGCAGGCCAAGGTAGTTCACCTTGATGGACGGATTCTTCTCCTCGAACATGCTGATCAGCTTTTTGAGGTTTTCGGTCCGCTCGGGGCGGGTGTCGGTATCCCAGAGTTCGAGCGTGACAGGACCACTGTCGCCTGCCGGCTTCTCCGCGCCGCTGCCGGAACCGCAGGCCGTGAGACCCAGCACGCCCGTGAGCAGCACTGCAACTGCCAATGCCGGTCCACGGCGACGGCCCCTAGTGAATGAAGTCCCATTGTTCTTACGCTTCATCGCGTTCCTCTCAATGCAAGTCGGTGAGGGTCCGGCCTCAAAGTGCCGCTGGTGATACATCGTATACTACATACGATGTTCCTGATATGATCAGTTTTGTCGAAAGGAATTTATTGTGAGTACGGAAGTCGTCCCCGGCGCCTTACTGCCCGCCGCATCCAGGACACACCTCGTCGTGGAGGCACTCCGCCGTTCGATCCTGACCGGTGAGCTTCCCGCCGGGCAGGCTCTGGTCGAGACGGAACTGGCGCGCGGGTTTGGAATATCAAAGACGCCGGTAAGGGAAGCGCTGAAGACTTTGGCGGGTGCCGGCTTGGTGACGATGAGCGAATACAAGGGCGCCACGGTCCGCGTTGTCGATGAGGAGATGGCCAGGAGCGTCTTCGACGTTCGTTCCCTCCTCGAGCCCGTCGCGGTGGCGCGAACGGTCGAGAGGGGTTTCGACATGGACCGAGCCCAGGTGGCGCTCGACCGTGCAGCTGAAGCCGTGGACGAAGCTGAGCGGAGCCTGGCGAACCGGGACTTCCATCAGTTGCTCTACTCAAACTGTGGCAATACCGTTCTGACTCAGATGCTCGACGGGCTCCGGGAACAGACAGCTCTCATTTCAGCGAATGCCTGGATTAAGCAGCACTCCTGGGAGGAAGAAGCGGCCGAGCACGCAGAAATCCTGGCAGCAGCACGGAGCGGAGACGCCGGCAGGGCTGCCGAGCTCGTACTTAACCACATCAATAGCTTCGCTGTCCGCGCTGCCGCGCAGATTACCAAGGGGCAATCATGACTTTCACGGAACTCCGGGCAGCGCTGGCAGACATCGTCGCCATCCCTGTGACGCCTTACAGGGATGGCGACCTGGACATCTCCACGTTCAAGATGCTCCTGCGCCGGCTGATCGACAGCGGTGTCACGACCATCACCCCGAATGGGAATACAAGTGAGTTCTACGCTCTGACAACGGCAGAACGCCATGCCCTTATTGAGGCGTCGGCCGAAGCGGCGGGTGATGACGCTTTCCTGCTCCTGGGCATCGGGCATGACATTCAGACAGCCACTACAGACGCACGGCTCGGCAGGGGAATGGGCATCCCGATGGCCATGATCCACCAGCCCACTCACCCGCATATCTCCGCTGCAGGCTGGGTTGAATACCATGCCCAGATTGCCTCAGCTGTCCCTGACATGGGCTTCGTCCTTTACATCCGCAACGAGTGGGTGACTGCGTCCATGCTGGTCGACTTGTCCGACCGTTGCCCGAACATCATCGGGATCAAATACGCAGTCCCGGATCCTACACAGTTCGCACGGATCCGGGACTTGGCAGGCGCCGACCGGTTTGTGTGGGTTGCCGGCCTGGCTGAACCGTACGCTCTGTCTTACGCGGCGCACGGGGCAGCGGGATTTACCTCCGGACTCGTCAACGTCAACCCGGAACTGTCCCTTGCCCTTCGTGACGCCCTACGCACCGGACACTATGCTTTGGCCCGGTCGCTGCTCGCCCGGATATCCAGATTTGAGGAACTGCGGGCCGAGCACCGCTCCGCCAACAACGTCAGCGTGGTCAAGGAAGCCCTCGCGCAGCTGGGCCTGTGTGACCGGTCCATCCGGCCACCGAGCCGCGAAGTGAACGACTCCGACAGAAACGAAATCGCCGGCATCCTCGCAGACTGGGCCACCACGCACAACCTCCTCCCCGCACCGCCTCGTCCCTCGGAAACGGCAGTGGTCGCATGAAAATCACCGGCTTCAAGACCTTCATGCAGCGGGTCGGCAACCGGCCGCGGCTCCTCCTGCGGATAGACACCGATGAAGGGATTTTCGGATGGGGTGAAGCGTACAACCACGGCCCGGACCGGGCCTTGGTGCCGGTCCTGGACTACCTGTTTGAACAGGTCCAGGGCGATGATCCCCGGCGCGTGGAGTACGTGACGCAAAAACTCATCCGCAAAGCCCGGTTTCCACAAGGAGCCATCGGCCTGGCAGCCATCTCCGCCGTGGACCATGCCCTGTGGGACATCGCGGCAAAAGCACTCGGCGTGCCGGTCTACGCCCTGCTCGGCGGAGCCGTGCGTGACCGCGTCTCAGTGTACGCCGGCGTCTACTCAGCCCCGGATCCGGCCCAGTGCAGGGAAATCACACAAGAACTCAACGAACAATACGGCTTCACCGCTTTCAAACTGAGCCCGTTCCGCGGAGACTTGCACAACCGACGCTGGGGGCTGGTGGTGAAGGAAACCGCCAACTACTTCGCCGGTGTAAGGGAAGCCTGCCCCGACGCCTGGGATTTCGCCTTCGATGCCCACGCAAAAATCTTCGAGCCCTACCAGGCGATCCAACTCGGCAACGCCCTCGCACCATACCAACCCCTCTTCTTCGAAGAGCCCATTCGGCCCGAATACCTCCCCGCGTGGCACAGGCTCCGCGCAGAACTTCAGGTCCCCCTCGCCACCGGCGAGAGCCTCTACTCACCCAACGAATTCCTGACCCTGCTTACAGGCGCGGGAGCAGACATCATCCAACCGGACATCTGCGTTGTCGGAGGAATATCGCAGATGCGGAGGATCGCCACCATCGCCGAAGCGCACTTCACCACCGTGGCACCCCACAACCCCATGGGGCCGCTGGCAGTCGCCCACAACCTGCACTTCGCCGCAGCCTGCAGCAACTTCTCCATCCTTGAATACAAACTCGAAGAAACCACCTGGTGCCCAGACCCCTACATCCCAGTTGACGGGCACCTCGAACTCCGCCCCGATCGTCCCGGCTGGGGAATCGAGATCAACGAAGCTGCGCTGGGCACTGATGACTATGTCCATTGGGAGCGGCAGCTTCCCGTCCGGCCTGACGGATCCTTAGCCTATTGCTAGGAGGACCATCGCGGGGGTGAAGATTTCCAGGCTGCGGCGGATCCCGATCTGAGCTCTGCCAAGGGGACAAGCAACGAATGCCGGGCCTCGGTGTTGGCAAGGCGGACGGGCCGCTGTCAGCGAGGTTCCGGCTCTCCCTGCCGGGATCCCGGGACACAACGTGCGCGAATGCGGCCGGCGTGGTTCGACGGGCGCCGGCCAAGGGTCATTACGCTAAATCAGCTCGGGTTCTGCGGTGATTAAGGTCAGGGAGTGTTGCGGAGAGGTTCTGCATTGTGTACGGACCTTTCCGTAAAGGCTGTGCAGTTCTTGATGAGCAGTCCCCATCTACTGTGACGTATTCCAACACGTTCCGGATGGGGCAGCCTGCCGAGAGGACATCGCCAAGGGAGCTCGCCCTGGCTGACCCCGACCATCCTGACCACGCCGAACACGCTTCCTGGTGGTGTGACCAGCCCCGGTGAGCCTCGTGACCCTGCGTTCCCGGACATCGCCGACGTGAACCGGACGCTGGCTAAGCTGGTCTGACTTACCGGACTTCCTGAAAAAGCGCTGCGAGTGACGGCCGGAATCAGCCCCTCCTGCGGATACTCCCCCGCCTGCTTAGAGGGCCGATAATAAAGATTCTGTCGGGTTGGGCGGCGAGATTGAGCTCTGTGCTCGGTGGGGAGGCGGCTATGTGCCTCGTATTTTGCGGAGGTACTCGCGAAGGCCCGGGATGGCGAAGTCGACCTTACCGTACCCTGGGGCTTCGATGAGGCCAGCGGCAATCAGCCGGGCCCGATAGTTCGCCACAACGTTGCTCTTGGCATTGAGCCTTTTTCCGATGTCGCCGGCGGCAACAGGCCCCTCGTCTTGTGCCACGGCATGCAGGAAGTCTTTGTCCTTGTCCGAGGCTGTTGAGAGGGCGGCTTCAATGACTGTCATTTCGTGGCGCCGGGTGGCAGCACGGATCGCTTGGGTGACGTTGTCCTCTTCGAGGGCAAGGTCGTTGATCTCGGCTTGCCGCCAGAGCTGGTAGCCGATGAGTTGGATCAGGAATGGGTAGCCCCCGGTCGCCTGCGCCGCGCGCCGGATCTCTTCGTCGCTGATCTTGATTCCGGCCTGGGCGAAAGTGTGGGTGAAGGAACGCTCGACTTCCTTGACGGCCGCGGCATAGAGGTCGATCCGGTCTGCCCGGCGCAGGAAGGTGGCGACTCCCTCGTTCAGCAGGTCCGAGACCGCTGCTGGAAGTCCAGCGAAGATCAGCCCTATCGGAAGCCCGTCCCGGATGAAATGCTGGACGTCCGCGGCAAGTTGGGACAGTTCTGTGCGGTCTGCGGAGTGGATCTCATCAACGGTAAAGAGCAGCCCGGTCCTTTTCTCCGCGAGCAGGCTCAGGAGCTGGCTACCCAACCGTCGCCAATCGACCTGGCGCTCTGGCGGCAGCTGCGTGGTCACGGTGAAGCCCGCCACGCCCAGGGCGGTGATTCTGCGGCCGCTGGGGCCGGAGCCGAGTTCCTCCACGTGAAGCCGCATGACCTCGCCGATCCTTCCAACGAAGCCGGGCGTGGCGGTTTCGGAGATGACGATCCAGCCTTGCTGCCGCGCTTTGTCCTGGGCTGCGCTGAGCAGGGCGGTCTTGCCGATGCCTCGGGCGCCGGTGATGATGGTGAGCAGTCCAGGTGCCCCGGAACCGAGCTGCAGGCCGTACTCGAACTCGTCGAGCATGCCCGCACGTCCTATCAGTTCCGGGGGAGTGGCGCCCGCCGTCGGACGGAAAGGATTCCTCACCGCAAAACCTCCTGTGAGTCCCTGTGAGTCTTGTGAGCGCCTGTGAGTCTACCCTCTTGTCGTTCCAAGGCTGACCACTTTGCCGGCTCTTCACGGTTCGTGGTGAATGTTCTGCCGTGATGGGTGTTCATGCCGCTGTTCTGGCGGCACTGCGCAACAGAATACGCGTTTTGTAGTTGCGTGCGTTGGTGAATCCCCGGCCAGTCCTTTTGATGTGCTTGATCGCTGTGTTGTTGGCTTCCACTTTCGCGGTCGTCGCGCCGGTGACAATGAGGACTTCTATTTCTTTCCACCAACGGCAGACGGTGCGCCAGAGCCGGTTCGTCTCCGGTTGTGCGGCTCTCTCGACCAGGGCCTTCAGCCGGTCCTTCGCAACGGCCGCCTCGGCGAGGGAACCGGTGGCCAGCAACGTCCTGAGCTGTTCCTTGACCAGCCAGGCGGCCTCAAGCTTCCCGGTGGCGTCGTCAGTGGCGAACACGGTGGCCAGCCGGTCCCGGGCCCGGCCCGAGAGCGTGTCCCCGGCCCGCAGGAGCAACCGCCGATTGGCCCAGACCGGATCGATGGAGCGTCCCCGCCGGCCATGGACCTGCTGGGTGAGCCGCTGCCGGACCTCGGTCAGCATGTCATTGCCGAGCTTGACCAGGTGGAACGCGTCGACCGAGACAGCGGTCCGTGGCAGCCACATCCGCAATGCTTTCCGGAACGCCGCCGAGGGGTCGATCGCAACGACCTGCACGCCCAGGCGCCACTCCAACGGACGGGCGAACAGCCAGTCCCCGACACCATCGCTGTCGCGGCCACCCACGATGCCAAGGACCTGGCCGGTGTCGAGATCGACGATGGTCGTCATCCAAGGTTCGTACCGCTTCCACGCCTTGGTGGCCGGATCGCGGTAGAACCGCACGGCTCGGTAGCGGTGTTCATCAATGCCAAGCATCCGAGGTGCCAGGGCATCCACATCGGGCAGCGTCAGCGCCGCGGAATCAAGGGCCTGCTGCACCAGCCACCAAGAGACCCCGAACGAAGCGGCGGCCTCAGCCGCGGCCCGGCCGGATCCAATCACGGCAGCCACCAAGGCCTCCCGGAGCCGGCGGGTGGACCGAGCCCGGCGCGGAACCTGCGCGGTCTCCTCGGTGAATGTCCGGCGCGGGCACAAGTACTCGTCGCAAAAGAATCTGCGCTTGGCCCATTGCACCTCGACCGGCCCGGCGACGGGGATGTCTCGTACGCGTTGGGGCCGGCGGGAATGAACGCGGTTGCTGATCACCCCGCACGATGGGCAGCCGGCCTCGGAGGTGGCCACGACGCGAATCCGCCGCTGCCCGAAGGCAAGGACTTCAGCGCCGGTCACGCGGTAGTCAGGCAGGTTGAAAATGGCGGTGGCAGCATCGGGGCGCGGGGAAGTAGGCTCGATCAAGGCTCGTAGCTCCTGACTTGATGAATGCGTAGAGAACATCCATCACAGCAGGGCTACGAGCCCTTCAGCTTTCAAGACACGGAACCCGTTTCACCACCAACCGCGAAGAGCCACTTTGCCCGTGTCTCTGCAAGAGAACGTCACCTGCGTCCGGACGCACCTTGCCTGCGCTGGCGTCAGAATTCCGTGAGATTTCGGTTTATTGAGAGTGCGCTCATGATCTTCTCAGATCACACCCTGACAGTGGGCGGGAAAGGAATCGGGGCGAGGAAGTTCGAAAATAATCCAAACAGCCCAAAGATTCCAGACTTACTGGAGCCCGGTTGGGCAGTGGGTGCTGATGTCGCACATGTTCGATCTGGGCGGGGTTCCCGCGAACGAGTGGGAGTTCCGCGCGCTGGCCGAGTCCTCCCATTTCAGGCCGCTCTCACGTCAGGTTTGGGTGTTCCCTAACCGGACGAACATGGTGGATTCCTTTAGGCCCCCTGCTTCACGGCGCGGGATGGTGGCAATCCCGAAGCTTGTAGAACTGGGCTGGTTAAACGGCGTACCTATTGCCGTGGATCGTACGTCCCCACCACACCGGCCACGTCAGCAACTGGTAGACCCGCCCGCAGAAGTTGATCCGCCATGTTGACGGTCGCTGTGATGCACGCTACAGTTCATCAGAAGTTATACGAATAACCTATGAAGTCCCAGTGGTCCAAGGAGGTGCCCGTGGCTGGAACGAAACCGAAGTCCGGACCGACGATGCATGATGTCGCAGCCGCCGCCGGGGTATCCCAGGCCACCGTGTCCCTCGTGCTGAATTCAGCCTCCGGGTCACGATTTTCTGAAGACACCCGTCGCCGGGTGCAGGACGCCGTAGACCGGCTGGGCTACCGAACGAACGCCCACGCGAAGGTGCTGCGCGGGGGAGTTGCTGGGATGATCGGTTTCGTCGGCGACTTCGTTGCATCGTCCCCCTTCGCCGGGCGTATTATTGAAGCCGCCCAGGACCGGGCCTGGGAATCCGGACTCCTGCTGCTGACCGTGAACACGGGGGGCGACCGGGCACTTGAGGCGGCTTCGCTGGAAACGATGTTGTCCTACAAGGTCGCGGGCGTAGTCTATGCGTCCATGTACCACCAGCTGCTGGACGTTCCGGAGGTCCTCGGCGAAGTGCCTTCAGTAGTCCTCAACTCCGAGGACCGCGACGGGCGGTTCTGCAGCGTCGCGCCCGACGAGGAAGAAGGCGGTTACACGGCCACCCGGCACCTGATCGCCGCCGGGCACACGCGTATCGCCTTGATCAATAACGACGTGCTTGAGAGCGGGCTCCCGGCCGCCGTCGGCCGGTTCGCGGGCTACTCCAGAGCCATGCAAGAGCACGGACTGGAAGTGAACCCGGACTTCGTGCGCTTCGGACACGGCGCCGAGCCGGACGGATTTGAGCACGCCACGAGCCTGCTCACAGCCGCCTGCCGGCCTACCGCGATCTTTTGCGGAACTGACCGAATGGCCTGGGGCGCCTACCAGGCTGCGGCCACCCTGGGGTTCTCCATCCCGTCCGATCTCTCAATCGTCGGCTTCGACAACCAGGAAACCCTGGCCCCCCACCTCAGGCCCGCGCTGACCACCCTTGAACTTCCGTTCGAGGCAATGGGGCGCCGGGCGGTCGACCTGGTCCTGCAGGGCACCGAGCCCGAGGGCCGGGTCGAGTTGATGGAGTGCCCTTTGATTGAACGAAACTCAGTGACCCATCCAAAGGAGATGCCATGAGCCGCACCATCCCGGCCCTACGCCGGCGTCCGTCTGCGGCACCGCTGCCGCAGCGAAAGATTTCTTTTTCACTTCGCTTGAAAAAGATTTCCCGCGCTTGGCAGTTATACGTATTACTAGCACCGGCTCTGGTCTACATCGCGGTTTTCAAATACTGGCCGATGTACGGAGTTCAGATCGCTTTCAAGAACTACAACCCTGCTGACGGTTTTACGGACAGCCCATGGGTGGGTCTGACGCACTTCATCAGGTTCGTGAACTCCTACCAGTTCGGTCAGGTTCTCGGAAACACCCTGTGGATCGCGGTTCTGGGCCTTCTGGTGGCTTTTCCAATCCCGATCATCCTGGCGTTGCTGGTAAATCAGCTCCAGAGCGAAAGGTTCAAGAAGTTCACCCAGACGGTGCTGTATTCGCCGGCGTTCATTTCAACGGTGGTGGTGGTGGGCATCATGTTCGTGGTGCTGTCCCCGCGGTCGGGGCTGGTGAATAACGCGATCCAGCTTGCCGGCGGTGAACCGATCTTCTTCATGGGATCGGCCGAATGGTTCCGGCCCATCTACGTCATCTCGGATGTCTGGCAGAACGCCGGTTTCTCCATGATCGTGTATCTGGCGGCCCTGGCGGCCATCGATCCGGCCCTGCACGACGCGGCGAAAGTCGACGGCGCCTCCAAGCTCCAGCGCATCCGGCACATCGACCTGCCGGGCATCATGCCGGTGGTAACGATTCTGTTCATCCTGGCCATCGGCAACCTGCTGAACGTCGGGTTCGAGAAGGCACTGCTGATGCAGACACCACTGAACCTCTCGAACTCCGAGATCATCCAGACCTACGTCTACCACGCGGGACTGCAGCAGGCCCAGTTCAGCTACTCGGCCGCCATCGGCCTGTTCAACTCCGTCCTCAACCTGGCACTGCTGCTCTTCTTCAATACGGTGGCGCGCCGGGCTAACCAAGCGACCCTGTGGTGATGCCAAAATGTCTCTGACAACCAACCCCCGCACTACCGAAAGCCCTACACGGGCCGTCATCCAAGACCGTCCCAAGCAGACGCTGCGGGACAAGTACGGTGACAGGGCCTTCAACATCACAGCCACAGCCATCCTGCTGCTGTCCATCCTGGCCGTGGTCTACCCCCTCTATTTCATTGTGATTGCTTCGGTCAGCGATCCGAACGCAATCTACGAAGGCAAGGTCTGGCTGTTTCCGTCGGGCGTGACACTTGAGGGATACCAGCGGATCTTCGCTGACAGCCGGATCTGGAACGGCCTGGGCAACACCCTCATCTACACCGTCGTGGGCACCGCGATCAGTGTCACTACGATTCTTTGCGGCGCCTACGCACTGTCACGCAAAGATATGCCGGGCCGGAAAATCCTGATGCTCCTGTTCGTCATCACCATGTTCTTCGACGGCGGGCTCATCACCAAGTACCTGGTCGTCCGGGACCTGGGCATGCTCAACACCGTCTGGGCCGTCGTCCTTCCCGGTGCCGTCGGGGTATGGAACCTGATCATCGCCCGATCCTTCTTCGAACACACCATCCCGAACGAACTCCGCGAAGCCGCCCAGATGGACGGCGCCACTGACTTCAAGTTCTTCTTCAAGATGGTGCTGCCACTATCCAAGCCCCTGATCATGCTCATGATCATGATCCACGTCGTGGCCCAGTGGAACTCGTTCTTCGACGCCCTGATCTTCCTCAATGACGACTCCAAGTACCCGCTGCAGCTCGTGCTGCGCAACATCCTCATCCAATCCGATGTTTCATCCACCGGCACCACCGGAGGAGACATCCAGTCCTATGCGGCAGCGCAAAGGATCGCAGAGCTCACCAAGTACGCCATGATCGTCGTCTCGAGCCTGCCCCTGATGATTGCCCTGCCATTCATGCAGAAACACTTCACCAAGGGCGCCATGATCGGCGCCGTGAAATAGGGACCCTTCCCGCACCACCCGTCCCGGGGCATCCGCCACGGGCCGGCAAAACACACCTCAGAATAGGAATGACCATGGCAATCAGCCGCAAATACGCCGTCCTTGGCGCCCTCCTGGCCGGAACGATGACGTTCACCGCCTGCTCCGGCAGCAAGACCGGCACCCCGGAGATCAAAGACGCCTCCGCTGACTTCGGATTCCAGGAGACAGGATTCCCGATCGTCAGCAAGCCGCTGACCCTGAAGTTTTCAGGCACCAAGACCGCGCTGGCCCCGGACTACAACACCATGACCGTGGTGAAGAACTGGGAAAAGGACACCAACGTCCATATCGACTGGCAGAACCTGCCCGATACCGTCTTCCAGGAAAAGAAGAACCTCATCCTGGCCAGCGGTGACCTTCCCGACGCATTCTTCAACACCGGCCTGACCGATGCCGAAATCGCCACGTACTCCGCCAGCGGCACCCTCATCCCGCTGGAGAACCTGATTGAAAAGAACGCACCCAACCTCTCCAAGCTGCTTACGGCCCGCCCGGACATCAAGGCAGCCATCACCTCCTCGGACGGACACATCTACTCCCTGCCCTCCATTGAGGAGCTCGGTCTGGTCCAGTTCCCCAACGAAATAGCCATCAACACCGCATGGCTGAAAAAGCTCAACATCCCCATGCCGAAGACCATCGGTGAATTCCACGACGCCCTTCTGGCATTCAAAAACCAGGATGCGTCAGGAACCGGCAAAACCATTCCGCTGAGCTTCATGCCCGGTTCCTGGTGCGGGGACATCGTTGACCTGATCGCCGCCCTGGGAGGCGTGCCGGACAATATGGACCACCGCATCGTCCAGGACAACAAAGTCGTCTTCACCCCCGCCCAGGACGGCTACAAAAAAGCCATCCAGACCCTGCACCAGTGGTACCAGGAAGGCCTGATCGACCCGGAATCCTTCTCCCAGGACGACAAGGCCTACCTCGCCAAGGGCAAGGCAGCCACGGAAAACCTTGGCTCGTTCGCCTGGTGGGAAATCCCCGAAATGGTCGGCGCAGACCGCGCCAACGACTACGCCCTCGTGCCCGTACTCCAGGGCGTCGACGGCAAACGCATTGCCAGCCAGTCCAACAACCAGGAAATCGCCCGCGGCGCCTTCGCCATCACCAGGGCCGACAAATACCCCGCCGCGACCATGCGCTGGGCCGACAACCTCTACGACCCCATCCAGTCCGCCCAGGCCAACTGGGGCCCGATCGGCGAAACCCTCCAAAAGGACGCCAACGGGCTTCTGACTCAGATCCCCGCCCCGGCCGGGACCAGCGAAGGCGAACGCCGTCAGAAGGTCGCCCCGGGCGGCCCGAAGGCCAACACCGCGGAGAACTTCAAAACCGTCGTCGCTCCCGAACCGCGCGCCGCGGAACGCCAGAAAACCGTCACCGAAAACTACAAGCCCTTCGCAGGCAACGACGGCTACCCCCCGGTGGCACTGTCCACCGAGGAACTTCAGCAGATCAGCACGATCGAGACTGACACCGCCTCCCTGGTCAAACAGAACATCGCCAAGTGGATCGTTTCCGGAGGCATCGAGCAGGAATGGGACGGCTACGTCACCCAGCTCAAGAACATCGGCGTCGACAAAATGATCGAGGTCTACCAGCAGGCCTACGACCGCTACAAGAAGAACTCCTAGCCATCGGCAGGGCGGGGGAGGCCGGACACCACACCGGCCTGCCCCGCCGCCCGGGAACCAGCGCCGGGAAATCTCCGCACGCACCAGCACAGAAACGAGATCTGAACCCTCATGACTGCCGTGACCGCCACGACGGCCGACACTTTCCGGCCTGCCCTGCACTATGCAGCCCGGAATACCTGGCTCAACGATCCCAACGGCCTGATTTTCCATGAGGGCGTCTACCACCTCTACTACCAGAACAACCCGCTCGACAATGTCTGGGGCAACATGTCCTGGGGGCACGCCACCTCCACGGACCTGCTGACCTGGACCGAGCACCCCGTCGCCATCGCCTGCAACGAGACAGAAGACATCTTCTCCGGCAGCATCGTCTACGACCGGAACAACACCAGCGGCTTCGGCACAGGATCAACCGCTCCGCTGGTCGCCATCTACACCAGCGCCTACAAACAGGTTTCCGCCCACCACGGCATCCAGGCCCAGTCCCTGGCCTACAGCCTGGACGGCGGCTACACCTGGACCAAACACACCGGTAACCCTGTACTGAACCGGGGATCAGCCGACTTCCGCGACCCAAAGGTCTTCCGCTACCAGTCCGACGCCGGCAGCTACTGGGTCATGGTGGCCGTGGAAGCCCAGGAGTTCCAGGTCGTCCTCTACAAGTCCCATGACCTCAAAAGCTGGGAACTGCTGAGCAGCTTCGGCCCGGCAAACGCGACCGGCGGCGTCTGGGAGTGCCCGGACCTCTTCCCGCTGCCCGTCGACAGTGACCCGGACAACATCCAATGGGTCCTTACCGTAAACCTCAACCCCGGCGGCCCCAACAACGGCTCGGCCGGACAATACTTCATCGGAGACTTTGACGGCACCACGTTCACCTCAGCCACCACGGTCACCGAAGGCCTCCAGGATCCGGCCCGGCTGGGCGACTACCAGTGGCTCGATTGGGGCCGCGACTACTACGCAGCCGTTTCGTTCAGCGACGCTCCCGACGGCCGCAGACTCATGATCGGGTGGATGAACAACTGGCAATACGCCAACGAGATCCCCACCTCCCCGTGGCGCAGTCCCATGTCTTTGGTCCGTGAAGTTTCCCTGCAAAGCGCGGCCGGGAGCTGGCAGCTGGTCCAACAGGCCGCAGGGGATCTGGCCCCACACGCCGGGCACAGCCCGTCGTTCAACCTAGCGGCAGTTGAAATATCGGACGGCCAGCACATCCTGGACGGCGCGGCCGGCAGCGTCCAACGCATCGACCTCAGCGTCGCACCCGGAACAGCCGAGGAATTCGGACTAATCGTCCGCGGCAACAGGACGCAGGGCACCCGCATCGGCATCCGGCCCACGGATAGCCGCATCGTCGTTGATCGCCGCGAATCCGGGCAAACAGACTTCCACGAAACCTTCGCCTCCATCGACACCGCCCCGATCCAGGCGACAAACGGTTCCTACGAACTCACCATCTATGTGGACCACTGCTCCGTCGAAGTCTTCGCCCAAGGAGGCCAGATCACCTTGACCGAACTGATCTTCCCGGCCGCCACCAACACCGACGTCTCGCTCTACGCCACCGGCGGCACAGCAACGCTCAATAACCTAAGCGTCACCCAATACGCTTAGCCGTCCCCGAGCCTGCCGTCGAAGCAGCACCGGCCGTCTCGGCTTGAGCACGGCAGGCAGCGCACACGCCGCCGCCTCCTCCACCACGAGGCCGAGCACCCCCTAACCTGAAGAAAGACATGACATGCACTATCTCGAGTCCGCCGGCCCGACCCGGCAACTCCTGGACGTCGTCGTTGTCGGCGAAGCGCTCATCGACGTCGCCACCTCGCCGGAGGGAACAAGCGAATACCCCGGCGGGTCACCCGCCAACGTCGCCTACGGGCTTGGCCGGCTCGGCATCAATACCGGGCTGCTGACCGCCATCGGCGACGACGAGCGCGGCGCCGCCATCCAGCGGCACCTCCACAGTGCCGGCGTGACGCTCCTGCCCGGGTCATACTCCCTGGACAGGACGCCGTCCGCGACGGCGACCCTCGCTCCGGACGGGTCCGCCAGCTACGACTTCGACATTTCCTGGGCCCTGGAACCGGCCGCTCCGGCCTATGCCCCTAAGGTCCTTCACACCGGTTCAATCGCCACATTTCTCGCACCGGGTGCCGGTGCGGTCAAATCACTCCTGCAGCAATGCCAGCACGAATGCACGATCACCTACGACCCCAACATCAGGCCCGCGCTCCTCGGCAGCCACGCCGAGGCAACAACCATCTTCGAAGACCTGATGCATCTGACGAACGTCGTTAAACTAAGCGACGAGGACGCCCAGTGGCTCTACCCCCGGAAGGATTTGGATGAAACCGCCGCTCACATCCTGGGGATGGGCGCCGATCTTGCAGTCATCACCAAAGGCTCGCAGGGTTCACTGCTCGCCACAGCTGCAACACAGCTGAACATCCCGTCAGTGACATCCAGAGTCGCGGACACGATAGGCGCCGGCGACTCATACATGGCAGCCCTCATCCTGGGACTGCTCACCCGCGGGACCGATCGCCTCGCCCCGGCCGTTCTCGAACAACTCGGGCGCACCGCCTCCATGGCCGCCTCCATCACAGTGCGGCGCCCGGGCGCAAATCCGCCCACCCTAGAGGAACTCAGGTCCTACCTGCAGCCGGTGTCATAACCCCGGAGGTACGACCCATCCGTCCAACAATCCAGAATCCTCCCGCGCTGCCGGCGGCCGGCAACGGTCGGCAGCAGCGCGGGAGGCCGCAGAGACCGGCCTGTCCAACCACTGATGCTTCCGTGTCAGATTGGGGTGTGCTGCAGCCTGACAAGCTGATTAAAGCGCAAGGTAGCTCCGCCCGGCGACGTCAGGCCAAGCAGATGCGCGGGTTTGACGTCGCCGGGTAGTGACCGTCGCGGGGGCGCGGCCGCCGGTGTTCTGGGGCGACACCGATAGGTTACTTTCCGGGATGCCGGTACGGGTCGTGTGTCAGGATTTGGAGCTGGGTCGCCCAGGAATATGGCTAAGAATGGACTTGGAGAAGCCACCATCGACACAGATGTCCTGCCCGGTGACATAGCCCGCCAGAGGGCTTACAAGAAATTCGATCACGTTCGCAATGTCCATGGGATCTCCGATTTTTGCCAACGGGATGATATCTTCCCTTGCCTTCTTGATTTGGGGATCTTCATACATTTTTTCAGTCATCCGTGTATGAGTCATGCCCGGCGATACGACGTTTGCGCGAATTCCGTCAGGCGCCCATTCCAATGCGAGTGTTTGGGCCAGCATCGTCAACGCGGCCTTGCTGGGGCTGTAAGCACCCGATCCCGCATGTGGTAGCTGGCCAGACATTGAAGAGGTAAAACAAGCGGAGCCCCTGCTGTGCTTCAAATGCGGGTAGCTTGCTTTGGCAAGAAGCCACGGGCCGCGGAGGTTGACGGAGAACATGCTGTCCCAGTCCTCAAGGGACACGTCACAGATGGCACTAGGGTTTGCGATCCCCGCATTTGCCACAAGTGCGTCCAGTCCACCAAACTCGGCTACCGCAGCCTCTACCAATTTACCTGGCACCTCTGGATCACCGAGGTCGCCCGCCAATGCGATAGCGGTACCGCCCATTGACTGGATCGAACGAACGACTTGCTCCTGGCCGCCGTTCGCTTCGTGTCCAGCCACTGCGATCATAGGGTGTACGCCACGAGCCAGAGCCGCCTCTGCGATGCGCAGGCAGGTAGACGCTCCTATGCCGCTACTTCCACCACTAACCAAAGCCCTCATCACACAACTCCTTTATCAGCGGTTCACATGAAAAACAATTGCTGCTGCGAAATCTCATTAAAATCAAGACCTGCAAGTTCATTGCGTCTCAATTCGCAATGTGAACTATCTAAGATTTTTCCTGCGGATCTTCGGTTAACGCGTCGCGATCGCAAAACCTGGGTTAATTTTCCAGTTCCCAGCCCTGATCTTTCAGGTCCTGCATTGCCTTCTTAAACTCTTGCACAGGGTTCTCTTCGCGAATAATCTCAAGAACAACGTTGTTGACTCCGCACGTTTCCCTGACAGCCTTTCCCAGTCCGTTCCAGTCGATCACTCCAGTGCCGATTGGATCATGACCCCAGGTGTCCGTGCCCGTATCGGAAATATGCACCAGCCCAATTGACCCGTGATGGGCGCGCAGGCTTTCTACCGGATCCTCGCCTATGTAGGCGGCGTTGGCGACGTCGTACACGATCTTGACTGAATCGTCGGCAACAGCGCTTACGACGCCTGCCAGTTCCTGGATGGTAGGAGTGAAGCAGTAGGGGGTGTTTTCGAAGAGCAGTCGTGTGCCGGCCTGCTTGGCCAGCGGAATGAGATTCTCGAGACTCTCGTACATCCACCCGTAGGTCTTTTCGAGCGAAGGGGAGATCATCGGGCGCCTGGTGCCGGGCGATATCACAACTTCGGGGACGTCCCAGGCTTCCGCCAGGTCAATCACGGACTTGATGTGCTCAACACTTTTGCGACGCATATTGGCACCGGGGCTTGCCAGGTTGATGTCATACCCGCCAGCATTGAGTGACCTGATTTTGGCGCCGTATTCGGTGAGTCGCGCGCAGGTTGTCGAACGCTCCGAGTTCGAGATTTCATCCGGCCAGCAGTGTGGCGAGCTAACGGGCACTTCAAATGTTCTATATCCATGATCGACTAATTCAACTATCGCGTCAATTGCCGTAGACGACCATAGATAGGAGAAGGTATTAACAATCATTTGGTTCATTTAAAGGCATCCTTTCAGTTCGGCGTTTATGGGAGAAAAAGGTTCGTTCATAACGCAACGTGAATTTTGGTCGTGGAAGGGATCGCGCCCTTGGGCAGCCGGGCGGATCGACGAGACCCGGGGCCGACGCGCCCCTTGTTGTCTGGTCGAGCCTCCACGGCTTCCTAGGGACATGCTGCCTACCGGGAGAGCTTGGCCTTGTCGGTGGCCGACGAAGTGCTCAGGAGGAGGTGCTCTCCTTCGAGTACTTCGGGGTCGGCGGGAGCTACGGTGGCCCGGGCGGCGCGACTGCCGGTCTCGGGGAGCGTGAAGTAGACGGCGAGGCTGAGGGCGACAATGGCGATCATGTAGACCGCGACATACATGGGATGTCCGGCGCCGACGAACGCAGCGGCGATCAGTGGCGCCGTGCCGCCGAAAACGGCGATCACGATTTGATGTGCGAAGCCGATGCCCGATACCCGTACCGCGGCTGGGAACAGTTCGGCCTGGATGGTCGGGTAGACCGCCTGCCAGATACCGAGCACCACCCACCCGGACGCCGATACCAAAACGTAAACACCGAAGCCCGGCTGGTTCAGCAGCAGGAGCATGGGGTAGAAGAGAACGATCATGCCGATGGCACCAATGATGGGGAAGATTTTGCGTCGGCCTAGCCGATCAGAGAGCGCGCCGCAGACCGGCACGATGACAACGAGCAGGGCCAGCCCGATAACGTTTCCGGCCAGGGTGGAGGACAGGTCGCGGCCGGTGGTGAGCTTGGCGTAGGTGGGGAGGAACGTGGCCCAGGTGTAGTAGGCCACGGCCGGGGCCGAGAGCGCTGCTGCCTGCAGCAGAGCCTTCGGATGTTCGCGAAGCAGGTCCATCAGGCGTGCCGTGGCGGACTTTTGATCGATGAGGGCAGTTGCCTCAAACTCAGGAGTCTCATCTGAGCGGGCCCGCATGACGAGACCGACGATGCCGAGGATGCCGCCTACGACGAAGGGGATGCGCCAACCAAAGGCGGCGAGGTCCGCTGGAGCAAAGGCCGATGTCACCATTGCCGCGGCCCCGGTGGCTGCGAGGGTCGCGAGGCCGCTTGCCATGTTGGTGAACGAACCGAACAGGCCCCTCCGGTTGGCGGGAGCGTGTTCAACCATGAACGCGATTGCGCTCTGCCCCTCACTGCCGGCCGAGATGCCCTGGATGATGCGGGCAATCAGAAAGAGAACAGGTGCCGCATACCCGATCGTCGCAAACGAGGGCGTGAGGCCGATGATCAGAGCACCAAGTGCCATCCCCGAGATGGACAGCGTCAGGATGCGCCTGCGCCCGAACCGGTCAGCCAATGGGGAGATGATGATTCCGCTGAGCGGGCGTACAACAAACCCGAGCGCGTAGGTGAGCAGTGCCGCGATTAGGGAGGCGAAGGGGGAATCGCTAGGAAATATCTGCCCCGAGAACACTGCTGCCAGCAGCCCGTAAACGTACCAGTCGTACCACTCCACGAAGTGGCCGATCGTCCCTGCCACCATATTGACAGTGCGGCGAGGGTGCACAGACACGTCGGGAAGCTCCGAAGGCTCCGGACTGCCGACGGCTTCTTTTGAGGTCTTCATTGAACTCTCCATATTTTTACCTTTGTTGCCGAAGGGGCATTTGAGTATTCCCGAACACCTCGGTGCGCGGGTCTCGCCCGGCTGTGAACTGGGCTCGGCGGGACAACCGGCTACCAAGGCCCACAGCCGGTGCAACGCATGGGCGCTGCCTGACTTGCAGTGCAAAAAGCTGATGCAGTCCCAGGTCTTTACCAATGAGATCGGTTGCTGAGATCGGTTGCAAGCAACGATACGGATGGAATGTGATTCTTGTCAACGTCTTGTATGGTCGCGGCGAAGATTTCGAGATAAGCCTCGGTTGGGGACGGACCTGTCAGCGAGCTTCTCTCCACCATGCCCCGCTGATCATCGTGCGACGAATCATCCAACACCAGTTCAGGTCAATTGACCCGAAGGGGCGCCTCATTGTTGAAGTCCTGGAAATCCACTCCGGACCAGACGCACTCCAGGTTGCCGTATATGGACCAGTAGTCATCCCAGTGTGCAAGTTTCCACTGGTCTCGTTCCAGTGCGCGGCGGGTGAGCCGCGTACGTAGGACGTCTTGAGGCACCCGGACCCGTATCACGGTGATAGCGGAGGAAGGCCATTGGAAGTCTTCTGCCGCTCGAGTCAAATAATCGGGGTCTCCGAAATAGGCTCCAAAGGGAGCGTCGAGTACTACTGACCGGCCGAGGCGCAGGTTTATCCCAGCCACATCCATGAGGGTCTCGTACTCGAGGGGCAGCAAGTTGGCGCGATAGTAGTCGTTGGACTCGCGGTCGGTGGGATCATGCCCGCTGGCGGTCAGCGCGAATTCGACGAAGCGGCCGCTGACCCGGTCTTTGTCCAGGTATGCAGCTTCATGCTGTTGTGCTGTTTGCTGGGCAATGGTGGTTTTCCCTGAGCCTGCCGGCCCGATAACAATGAAGACGCGGGGGGACATTATTTGCGGGCCTCTGCTACCGCTGAAAGGAACGCCCTGGCTGCCTCGGTGACGCGGGTAAAGTCGCCGTCCGGTTGCCATGCTTTTGTTACGTAGCTGCCAACGCCGACGCCTGCCACGCCCGCTGCGAACCATTCGCCGACGTTTTCCAGGGTGACGCCGCCTGCGGGCATGATCGGCAGGTGTGCCAGTGGAGCCAGCACCGATTTTGCGTAGGCGACTCCGCCGGCCTCGGTCGGGAAGAGCTTGAGGATGTCGGCGCCTGCCTCGGCGGACTGGACGAGCTCGGTGGGTGTGTAGGCTCCGCTGATGGTCGGTATCTGGTAGCGGTTCGCTGTGCGGATCATCGCGGGGTTCAGCTGCGGGCTGACCAGGAATTCCGCGCCGGCCCGGGTGCATTCGTATGCTGAGTGCTCGTCGAGCACTGTCCCGGCACCGATGGCTACTCCGCTGGGTCCATGCTTGGCAGCGAGCCGACGGATCACGTCTATGGCGCCGGGAATTGAAAGTGTGATTTCGAGCGCCCGGAATCCTCCTTCGATGGCAGCTTCTGCAACGCGTTCGGCAACCTCCGCGTTCTCCAGCCTCACGATAAGGACGGCCCCGGACTCGTCGATGGTTTGCAGGGTGCGAAGTTTCTTATACATGCTGGCCTCTCTCTTGGCCGGGAATCTCTAACTTTTGAGGGGCCCGACCCGGTGTGGGTGTTTGCTTCCGTTGACAAACTCTCCCACTATCCATACTGTTATTGCAACCGATCTCAGCAACCGATCTCATACAAGGGGGTATTGCGGTTGACGCACGTACGGACAATCATTCTCGGTGCTTCCCATTGGCATGTTCCGCTCTGTGCGCAGGCAATTGCGGAAGAGCACGAGGTGATCGGAGTCGGTGACGACGACGTATCCCGCGTGCAGGTGCAGAACCTGGCCGATGGCTGGGGGGCTCCGGTTGAAGCCGACTGGCGGAAGCTGGTTGGTCTCCCTGGCGTCGGACTCGCGTACGTCTTTGGTCCCCATGAGGGTATGGCCGAAAAGTGTTTCGCCCTGATCGAGCGGGGTATTCCGTTCGTCGTGGAAAAGCCATTGGGTACTTCCCTTGACGAGCTTTCCGCCGTGCGTCAAGCCGCCGACGCAGCGGGCGTGCCTGCCACTGTTCCTCTGGTCCAGCGCGGCGGACCCACAGAGCAATGGCTTGCCAAGGCAGGCCGGGCCACTTACCAGCGAGCCTCATTCATTGCCGGTCCACCCTCCCGGTATCTCGACAATGCCAATCCCTGGATGCTCGATCCGGTCAAGGCCGGCGGGGGTTGCCTGGCCAACCTGGCTCCGCATTTTGTCGATCTGTTCCTCCGGGGCAGCGGTGAGTCAGCAGCGCACGTGGGCTCCCGGCTCTCATCGGTTCTTCACAACCAGGCCGTGGAGGATCACGCCAGCCTGATCATCACGACACCCGAAGGACGCGAAGCCATTGTGGAGGTC
Organism: Arthrobacter sp. ISL-85; assembly: GCF_018613675.1. Classification (GTDB taxonomy): domain Bacteria; phylum Actinomycetota; class Actinomycetes; order Actinomycetales; family Micrococcaceae; genus Arthrobacter. The sequence goes on from NZ_JAGGPQ010000002.1 coordinate 113,880, forward strand.
GGCTACGCATTCCCTGGCTCCCCGCTTAAGCGCTACTGCAGCTTCACCTCAGTCGGTGAGGCAGGATTCGCCGCCGTCGATTCGGACGGCACAGCTACGTTCACGGCACTGGACGGCACCACCGAGGTCGACAAGATCAACGTGGACAGCGACCCTCTTTACGCTCCGTTCGTGCGGAGCGTCGCCCGGACGCTGGAAGATGGATTCCGGGGCCTGACCACACTGGCCCAGCTCGAAAATGTCATGCGCCCCATCTGGCGGGCCTATGACGACCAGCACGGAGGAAGAGAACATGCCTGACTTAAGCATCGACGTCGTAGCAAAAGCTGCCGGCGTCCACCGATCAACGGTCTCCCGGGCGTTCTCACGCCCCGAGGCGGTGAAAAGTGAAACACGCGAGCACATCCTCCGGGTCGCCGAGGGACTCGGCTACACCATGAGTCCGCTCGCCCAGGCGCTTCGTCGCAAGACCAGCACTTTTGTCCCGCTGATCGTCCCTGACATCACGAACCCGTTCTTCGCAGAACTTGCCAAGACGATGACGCAGGCGGCGGACGAGCGCGGCTACCAGCTGTTGCTCTGCGTCACCAATGGTGACCCCGCCAAGACCGACGGATACTTCACCGCCATGCAGGCCATGTATGCTCCCTTCGGGATCGTTGCGCCGTCCATAAAGGTCGATACCGAGGCCATGAAACGGTTCGATTTCGGCCACAAGGTTGTGGTGATCGACCGGGTTGAAGGGGACGACGCCGTTCCCACGGTCACCGTGGACAGCCGCCGCGGAATCATGCTGGCCCTGGAGCACCTGCACGGCCTGGGGCACAAGTCGATTGGCTACGTGTCCGGGATCGCCGGGACGCACACCGCGCAGGACCGGATGGACGCCTATTTGGAGCTGTCCGCCGAGAGCGGCAGCGCACCTGTCGTGTTGGACAGCGGGTCGGATCTGGATGCGGGCACGCGGGGGGCAGAACATTACCTTGAGATGGACAATCCGCCCACGGCCATCATCGCGGCCAACGACATGGTGGCCTTTGCGGTCATCTCGGCACTCGGCCAACGTGGCGTACGCGTCCCTGAGGACGTGTCGGTCATCGGCTTCGATGGTCTCGCTCTCGGGGCCCGGTTTAACCCTCCTCTAACCACGGTTCGCCAGCCGATCGCCGACATGGGACATATCGCCATCGAACTCGCCGAGAAGCAGAACGCAGATGGCTCGGTGGACCATATCGTCCTCGAACCTCAGCTTCTGGTCCGCGGCTCCACCTCTGGACCACGCACATGAGCGGGGGACAGGAGTCCACGCTCCGGCGTCTGCCGGGGATCCAGCACACAGACCACGTCGGCCTGACAGTGCCCAACCTTGAAGACGGCATTCGGTTCTTCGTCGAAGTCCTGGGAGCTGAAGAGCTGTACCGCTCCGAACGCGGGCCCGACGAAGAATTCATGCCCACAAACTTCGAAGTCCCGGCCGATGCCAAGCTCACGCTCGCAATGCTGCGACTGCCACCGAACCTCAACATCGAGCTTTTCGAGTGGAGCAGCGCTGAGCGGCGCGATACCCCACCGCGGCACTGTGACGCCGGTGGCCACCACCTGTGCTTCATCGTCGACGACGTCGATGAAGCGATCGCAGTGCTGCAGGAAACACCTGGGGTACGCGTGCTCGGGGAGCGCAAAGAAGTCGCCGGTGACAGCCCCCGGGTAGCCGGCAACCGCTGGACCTACTTCGTCACCCCTTGGGGATTGCTGATGGAAATCGTGGATCGAAGCCGCGTCGCATCCCCGCCCCGGCTGGTCGGTCCCGCGGACTGGACAGCAGCTCCAAACACTCCAGAAAGGACATGAACAATGCGGCTAGCCGGTCACACACTAGGCACCCCGGACCACACGGTTCCCCAAGCACTTGACCTATTCCGAGCCGCAGGGCTCGATGCCGCCGAAGTCATCTACCAGAATGACTACAAATCCGGCTTGCCGTTAGGTGATCGTCGCGCCGCCATGGAGGCCCTAAAAGCGGCCGAAGGCGCAGCCATTCCCATCGTGGGTCTGACGCCCTACACCACCGCCATCAACTCACTGGACAACGTGGAATGGGGCAACGCCGTCGATGAATTCCGTGGCGCCATAGAGACCGCGCACCTGCTCAGCGCTGACCGGGTCCGTGTCTACGCCGGATCCTGGCACCCCGGCGATAACGACCACGCGGCGCGATGGGCAAAACTGCGTCAGGCATTGGAAACCCTGGCGCCTGTTGCAGACCAGGCCGGGGTCCGTCTTTGCGTGGAAAACCACTTCGGCACCATGACCCAGACCGCGGCGGACACCGCTGCCCTGGTCCGCGAAATTGCCCACCCTGCCGTCCGGGTGCTCTACGATCAGGCAAACCTCACGTTCACCCACGACGAAAAGTACGAACAGGCCCTCGCTGTTCAAGGTGACCTGATCGGTCATGTCCACGTCAAGGACCTCGTCTTCACCGACCCCGACGCCGCCTTCCGCGCCACGGAAACGGCCCGGGTCAACGCCTCCGAGCGGGCCGTCCGCTCCCGCGTCGTCGGAAGCGGCGTTGTTCCATGGTCAGACATCCTCGCCGGGCTGCTGAAGCATGGCTACGACGACGTGCTGAGCATCGAGCTCGAGTACCGATGGCACCCGCAAGACCTCCCCGCGCCCGAGAACGGATTCCGGGAATCCGCCGCCGTCCTGCGCTCAATGCTCTCTGATCTGGCTGACGTGAGGAACGCCTGATGAACACCACCCGTCTCCGCGTCGGAGTAGTCGGCGCCGGCAACATCGCCACCATTGCCCAGCTACCCACCCTCGTCCAACGCGATGACGTTGAGTTGGCCGCCTTGGTGTCGCGGCGGGAGGATCCAGGCAACCTGGTCCGACGCTGGGGGTTCAACGCCGCCTACAAAACCATGGAGGACATGCTGGATTCGCAGGAGCTGGATGCAGTGTTCGTGCTGACGCCACGCTCTGAGCACGCCCATGCCGTCCAGCTATGTCTCAGCCGTGACATCGACGTGTTCTGCGAAAAGCCCCTGGCTCCAGCGACCGATGAAGCAGAACGCCTGGCAGACCTCGCCGACGAGCGCGGACGAGTCCTGATGGTGGACTTCAACCGCCGCTACGCGCCCGTCTACACCGCAGGCCGGGAAGTCTTCGGCACCAACGGCGCCACCTTCTGCGTCGCCCAGAAAAACCGCCCTGGCTCGGAATACCGGGCGACATTCGAGAACGCCATTCACATGGTCGATCTCCTCCGCTGGTACTGCGGCGGCGAACCAGTAGACGTTGCCGCCCACGCGGCCGGTGACGACCCTTGGGAAGAAGACGGCGTCGCAGCAACTATCCGCTTTAGCACCGGGAACACGGGCGTCCTGATGGCAGCCCGTACGGCAGGAGCATGGAACGAAAAACTGGACGCCTACGGCGACGGAAAGACCGTCGAAGTCAGGGCACCGGAGACGGTTTCTACCACCGTCAAGGGCGTTACCACATCCCGGGAACTTAGCGCCGAGGCCTATGGGTGGGCTACTGCGACAGAAACTCTAGGATTTTCGGCTGCCGTTCATCATTTCCTGGACCGCGTTGCTGACAGGGCGCAGCCGCTAACCTCAGGCCGGGAAGCGGTCCACACCCAACGCCTGCTCGACCGGATTCTCGCTGCCGCCGGACTGCCGACAGAAGAGCAAGCCGGCCGGGAATGGGCCAGCCACGCAGTAAACGAAAGCTAACAACCAACCGAGCCCGCCCATTCCCGCTGCACTTCCAGACCTTAATGGGAGCTTTGTGGAACCGTGGCCTGAACGAACCTGCTGAAAATAGGGAGGTGCAAACATAGCTCCTCTTCGCCTCCGTCAGGGCAGACCACAAACCAGGGGAGCGGGAAGTCACCCGTTACGCGGCCGGCTCACCGCGCTTGCCGGCATCCTGCTGGTCGCGTTCAGCGCCAGAGAAGCGGTTTCGGCGGTGTCCCCGCTCCTTGGTCCAATAAGTGAGGACCTTCCCCTCGACGCGGTGATCACAGGGATCCTCGGGATGCTGCCGACCGCCGGCTTCGCAGTGATGGGCTTCCTGGCTCTGCCGCTCCTCCGGCGTTTCCAGCTGGAACACCTGCTGCTGGTTTCGATCCTGATGACAACACTTGGGCAGGTTGGACGCGCACTGGGATGGAACATCTCTGCGTTCTTAGTGTTCACCTGGATCGCCATGCTGGGGATCGGGGTGGTCAATGTGGTGATTCCGCCTCTGCTGATGAAGTACTTTCCCGATAAAACCGGGGTCCTCGCAACCCTCCACGTAACTCTCCTGGGCATCAGCACCGCGCTGGCCGCCCAAGCTGCCATACCATTGGCCAACCTTTATGGCTGGCGGTTCTCCACAGGCATTTGGTCAGTCCTCAGCACGGTGGCGGCCATACCCTGGTTAATAGTTCTCGCAGGCAGGCGAACGGTTGCCCGCACCAAGAAGCCGCGAGCCACCCACGCCCCGTCGCCCCATACGGACGCGATCAAGCCGTGGAGATCATCAATTGGCTGGGGTGCAGCACTGATCTTCGCAGGCTGCTCGAGCAATACTTTTGCCGCGCTCACGTGGCTTCCAGCTGTTCTCATCGACAAAGGAATGAGTCAGGAGACCGCTGGATCCATGCTGGCGCTCTATTCCATCCTCGGCCTGCCTGTCGGCCTGATTGTGCCTGTGGCAGTGGTGAGAATGTCTCGCCCGCTACCCATCGCAATCCTGTTCGTCGTCACGTTCGCCGCCGGCTACGGAGGCCTCGTCTTTACGCCACCAGCCTTTGCAATGGTGTGGGTCGTCATGGCGGGACTTGGCCAAGGGGCATATTCCTTCGCGTTTACGATGATCAATAAACGAGCACGAACCCAAGCCGGCTCCGGCGCGCTATCTGGTTTCGCCCAGGGAGTCGGCTACGCCCTCGCAAGCACTGGCCCCTTCCTCTTTGGTCTCCTGCATCATCCAGGGGATGGCTGGCTGCCCTCGTTCGGCATGCTCGGGGCCTGGCTCCTGGTGCTTACGGCAGGAGCCGTAATGGTCAACAAGCCACGCTTGCTCGAAGACGCCTCCCGGGTGGTACAGCCAGGACTGGAGAATCCGATGGCAACAGATCAACAAAAAACCACATAGCCTACGCCGACAACCGAGAACGCTTGGCCCACCGATCTGAACCAACCAGCTCCTTGACAGACCATCCTTACGACCATATGTTTGTTGCAACCGATCTCAGCAACCGATCTCACTGAGCTAAGAACGTAGCCGATCTCAAGGGAGAGACACTTTATGATCAACTGGTTCATCCCCGGCCTGACCTTCCGTGGCGCCACATCATGACCGCGACGTCACATGCCCCGCGCGTCGCCGTCGTAGGAGCGGCCGGCTGGGCCGGATCACGGCACGCCAGGGCCTTCGCCGCGGCAGGGGCCAAGGTCACCGTCCTTGTGGAGAAGGACGAGCGCGGCCTCGCCCTCGCCCAGGAGCTGGGCGCACGGTTGGTGCCAAGTACCGCAGAACTCCATCCCGAACATTTGGACCTGGTCGTCGTAGCACTGCCCACCACCATGCAACCGGTCATATGCGCAGATCTGCTGAACCGGGGATTCCGTGTGTTGACTGAAAAGCCGGTGGCCGCAGATGCCGAAGGTGCTGCCGTCCTGGCCGCTGCTTCCGGGGTGAACGAGAGGCTTATGGTCGGGTACACGCTCCACCACCATCCCGCCGCCGCACTGGTCTCTCAATGGATCAGGAACAAGAGCGTGATCGCCGTGTCCGTCCGTTCCGTCGCCCACAAACAGAACGTCCACTCATGGCGCGCTGACCCGAAGGAGGGCGGCGTCGCTGTAGTGAATGGCATTCATGCCATCGAATTAGTCTCATCATGGTTCGACGGCGACCCGAAATTGCTGGCCAGCAGCGCGAGCAGCAGCTTGTACGGGTCACCGGTGCCGGAGCACGTCGTTTGCGCCCTCGAATTTCCTGAGGGTGTCGTATTCACCATGCAGAGCTACTGGTCTCCCTGGCGGGAGCCTCAAGGTCTCAATCAGGGCGACTGGAGTCTCACCGTCGATGTCCTGACGAGTGAGGGCCGGATGTTGTGGTCCAACGATTCCCTTCGCGTGTGGGAGCGTGACGGTGGCCAGAACGAAAAGACCTTTGACCCCTCCGACCTCTTCCTTCTCCAAGCAGAGGCGGCGCTCAAGTTCTGCAGGGGTGGAACCCCGGCGGTCACTTTCGCCCAGGCACTCCGTGCTACAGAAATTTCTGATGCAGTCCGGGCAGATGCACTTTCCCGCGCTGAGGGCATGGTCTCGCCGTAGCGTCCCAAACAAATCGACACCACCAAGCCGTCGACTGAACAACCTCAACTAAGGAACTTGATATGAAGCGACCACCTTACGCTCCGCCCGCTGGAGAACTGCGGTGCGGCCGCATCGACAGTGAAGGAAACCGATGAGCCTCAAAGGCCAGGTGGTTCTGGTAACCGGATCGAGCGGGGGGATTGGCGATGCCGCTATGAGCGCATTTAGGGCTGCCGGTGCCGTCGTCATTGGCGCTGATCGGTCCCCTAAAGAGGACCAGGCCTTGGAGGCCTTCTATCCTCTCGACATCACTTCCGAGCAACAATGCGCAACGGTTGTCCAGGACATCAAGGCCAGATTCGGCCGCATCGATGTCCTCGTCCATGCAGCAGGAGTGCTCGGCACCACCCCCGACATCATGGAAACAACCACAAAGGAATTCGACTCAATTCTGAGGATCAACGCCTCGGCAACGTTCTCGATGGCACGGGAGACAGCCAAGTCAATGCTGGAGTCCGGAACGGCCGGCGCGATCGTCATCTTATCCTCCGTCGCGGCCAAGGAAGCGCGCCTGAACTACCTGCCGTACAACGCGAGCAAACTCGCCGTCCTACACATCATGTGGTCATTTGCAGAATTGCTTGGGCCCCAGGGGATCTCCGTCAATGCCATTGCGCCAGGTCCGGTGAACACGCCCATGTGGGCGCAGTTTGCCAAAGATTCAGGCCCGGATGCGGCTGCCAATAGGGCAAAGAGGGCAGCTGAACTGCCGATGCGCCGGTTCGCCGAACCCGACGAAGTCGCCCGCGCCATCCTTTTCCTGACCGATCCCGACAACCGCTACATCACCGGCGTGTCTCTCGATGTGGCCGGCGGAGCACACCTGGGAATAGGAACCTGAAACCCTGCACGGTGCCTCGCACCAGGCGTAACCATAACCCCGCTCCGGCCCCTCAAGGCCGTTCTGACGTCCTTACTGTGACCCTGCAACCCAAGCAAAGTTGAAGCCCCCACCTACCAAGGAGACAACGATATGTCCGTTCTTTTTGTCCAGTTCAGCCCCTCAAGAATGTGTAGGTGGAAGAAATGAAAACTGCAATCCGACATCATCACACTGCCCTGCACGTCACGGACATAGAGCGCAGCGCACGATTCTACGTGGAAGGGCTTGGCCTTACCCGCGTGAAAGAGTGGACGTCGGGCCCATACATCGGCGAACTCTACGGCCGTCCCAACGTCAAGGTCAAAGCCCTGATGCTCACAACGGGTGACGGGACTTTCAACCTGGAGCTGGTCCAGGTGGAGGATCCGCCACCCGCTGTCAACCCATCAGAGGCGCAGCCGGGAACGGCACATCTTGCCTTTACCGATATCGACGTGCGCAAGGTCTACGCCGGAATGACGGCACTCGGGTATAAGGCTCTGTCCGAACCGGTCGCGCCCGCCTCGGGCCCAGTTGCAGGAGGCCTGCTGATCTACATGCTCGATCCAGACGGCAACCGTGTGGAGCTAATTCAGGAGCCAGACTGGCAGCCAAGCGACAACTCTTGAGCCACCCGCACCCATTCAAACATGCTCGGAATGTTTAAACCCCACCTGACCAAATCGGGCGAGTTGGGGAAATGCCGCATGGAAGCAGCAGCGCTTTTACGGTTCCGGCCGGCAGGGGGCCGCTGTCATCAAACAAGACCTGCCTCTCCTGGACAGCAACGACACCTCCGCCCAGAAGCCGATCCAGTGGCACAAGTCTGAGGCAAGGACTTGCTGCGCCATCTAATGGTTTGGCTCACGGGTACCCTCCCGAGTCTGCTCGACATTCAGCGAACGCCACGGCTAGGAGCACCAAACCGTGTCCTATAGCGAGGAAGGTTGCATCGGCGCGGATTGCAGCCTGTTTCCTCGAAGCTTGACGATGAGACTACCCGCCAGGTCGAGGCCCCTGGGAGGGGCCGCTCGGGCGGAAACACAGGCGGCCCCGGTGTTCCGCCCGCAGGCCAGTTTGATTCCCTGACCAAGCTCTCCGTAGCTGAGGGAATCTCCCCGGCCGCGAGCAGCGACGTCGTCGCCGACCACATGCAGGAATGGTCCGGGTGGGAGCGCTGTCAGGCTTTGGGTTTAGGGATTGCAGTTCCGGTGGGTGGGTTGGTCGCGAAAGGGCACGCCGCATGACCGCTTGGAAGCGGTCATGCGGCGTGCCCTTTCTAGGTTGGGCCTGGGCAGCAGAACTCCTGCTGTAGTTATCCCTTGACACCGCCGGACGTCATGCCGGCAACGAACCAGCGCTGGAAGGCCAGGAAGATTGAGAGAACGGGGATGAAAGCAA
>NZ_JAGGPQ010000029.1 GCF_018613675.1 Arthrobacter sp. ISL-85
TCACTCAAAGGTCAGCCACCGGCCAGCCGCGTCACCAACCTCGCAGGTCAATACACCTAGAGCACGCTGCGGATGGCCTGCTCGAAACTGGTGACGTGCTCCAGGGCGAGCTTGCCCGCCCGGTCCGCGTCGCCGTCGGCCACTGCTTCCAGCAGTTCCACGTGCTCCTCGATGTGCTCCGCCACGGAGGGAACCTTGTCCAGGACCATGCACCAGATGCGGGTGGCCAAATTGTCGTAGCGGATCAGGACGTCTTCAAGGTGCGTGTTGGCGGCCGCACGGTAGATCAGGCGGTGCACCTTGATGTCATAACGCATGAGGTCATAGGGATCGTCTCCGCCGCCCATCTTGGCGATCGCCGCCGCGGTTTCCCGGATCTCCTTCCGCAGCGCGGGCGTTGCCAGCTTTGCGGCGCGGCGGGCCGCCAGGGGTTCCAGGGACTCGCGCAGTTCGGAAACGTCAGCGAGTTCGGTGATGTCGACGACGGTGGCAAACGTTCCGCGGCGCGGATAAGACACCACCAGGTGGTCGCTTTCGAGCCGCTTGAGGGCTTCCCGGACCGGGGTGCGGCCGATTCCGAGTTCGGCGGCGAGCTTGCCGTCATTGATTGCCTCGCCCGGCCGGATGTCCAGCATGATGAGGCGGTCCCGAAGATGCCGGTAGGCCTGCTCGGCGAGCGACAGCTCACCCTCCCCGGCCAGGTGGTTCTCCAATGTGACGCTCATATTCAAGCTCTCCCAAGGTTGCTATTGACGGCACTGTGACTTCAAACATACTATTACGTCAGTTCTAATATATCAGTTACAGATCAGTTATAGATCAGTGACTCCGAAGGGCTCAAAAGGAGAACAATGCAGGACGTACTGAACGCCTCGCTCGCCACGGTGGACGCCGACGTCGCCGCCGCTGTGGCACAGGAACTGCACCGCCAGCAGTCCACCCTGGAAATGATCGCGTCGGAGAACTTCGCTCCGTCCTCCGTGATGGAGGCCCAGGGCTCGGTGCTCACCAACAAGTACGCTGAGGGATACCCGGGCAAGCGCTACTACGGCGGCTGCGAGCACGTCGACGTGATCGAGCAGTTGGCCATCGACCGCGTGAAGGCATTGTTCGGCGCGGAGTTCGCCAATGTGCAGCCGCACTCGGGCGCCCAGGCCAACGCCGCCGCCATGTTCGCCCTGCTGAACCCGGGCGACACCATCCTGGGGCTCTCCCTGGCCCACGGCGGCCACCTCACGCACGGCATGAAGATCAACTTCTCCGGCAAGCTCTACAACGTGGTTCCCTACCACGTCCGCCAGGAAGACCTCCGGATCGATATGGCCGAGGTGGAAGCCCTGGCCCTGGAGCACAAGCCAAAGCTGATCGTGGCCGGTTGGTCCGCCTACTCACGCCAGCTGGACTTCGCCGAGTTCCGCCGCATCGCCGACCTCGTGGGCGCCTACCTGATGGTGGACATGGCCCACTTCGCCGGCCTGGTGGCCGCCGGGCTGCACCCCAACCCCGTCCCCTACGCGGACGTGGTCACCACCACCACCCACAAGACCCTGGGCGGTCCGCGCGGCGGCGTCATCCTGGCCAAGGAGGAATACGCCAAGAAGATCAACTCCGCCGTGTTCCCCGGCCAGCAGGGCGGACCCCTGGAGCACGTGGTCGCCGCCAAGGCCGTGGCGTTCAAGCTCGCCGCCACTCCCGAATTCAAGGAACGCCAGGAGCGGGTGCTGCAGGGAGCCAAGCTGCTGGCCGAGCGCCTCCTCAAGGAAGACGTGGCAGCGGCCGGCATTTCCGTGGTCAACGGCGGCACGGACGTGCACCTGGTCCTGGTGGACCTCCGCAACTCCGAACTCGACGGCCAGCAGGGCGAAGACGCGCTCCACCAGATCGGCATCACCGTCAACCGCAACGCGGTCCCGTTCGACCCCCGCCCGCCGATGGTCTCCTCCGGCCTCCGGATCGGCACCCCTGCCCTGGCCACCCGCGGCTTCGGCGCCGCCGAGTTCACCGAGGTCGCGGACATCATTGCGACGGCGCTGGTCGCAGCTGCCGGCACAGGAACCCTGCCCGGGGACACCGCCGTCGGACTCCGCGCACGCGTGACGGCCCTGGCCGAAAAGTACCCCCTCTACCCGCACCTCTCCGCCGGCGCCAACCTGGCCGGCATCGAGGCAGACTTGATCGGAGCCGCCCAGTGAGCACCCAGCACCTTCCGGAGCACCCGGACTTCCTCTGGCGGAACCCGGAACCCAAGTCCTCCTACGACGCCGTGATCGTCGGCGGCGGCGGGCACGGCCTGGCCACCGCATACTTCCTGGCCAAGAACCACGGGATGACCAACATTGCCGTCCTGGAAAAGGGCTGGCTGGCCGGCGGCAACATGGCCCGGAACACCACCATCATCCGGTCCAACTACCTTTGGGACGAGAGCGCAGCCATCTACGAGCACGCCCTCAAGCTCTGGGAAATCCTGCCGGAGGAACTCGAATACGACTTCCTCTTCAGTCAGCGCGGCGTGATGAACCTTGCCCACACCCTGGGTGACGTCCGTGAAAGCATCCGCCGTGTGGGCGCCAACAAGCTCAACGGCGTTGACGCCGAATGGCTGGACCCGCAGCAGGTCAAGGAACTCTGCCCCATCCTGAACATCCGGGACAACATCCGCTACCCGGTCATGGGCGCCACCTACCAGCCGCGCGCGGGCATCGCCAAGCACGACCACGTTGCCTGGGCGTTCGCCCGCAAGTGCGACGAAATGGGCGTGGACATCATCCAGAACTGCGAAGTGACCGGCTTCCTCAAGGACGGCAACCGCGTGGTGGGCGTCAAGACCAACCGCGGCACCATCAACACCGAAAAGGTGGGCCTGGCCGCCGCCGGACACAGCTCGGTCCTGGCCGAAATGGCCGGATTCCAGCTCCCCATCCAGTCCCACCCCCTGCAGGCCCTGGTCTCCGAACTGCACGAGCCCGTCCACCCCACCGTGGTCATGTCCAACCACGTCCACGTCTACGTTTCGCAGGCGCACAAGGGCGAACTGGTCATGGGCGCCGGCGTGGACTCCTACAACGGCTACGGCCAGCGCGGCTCCTTCCATGTGATCGAGCAGCAGATGGCGGCCGCCGTCGAACTCTTCCCCATCTTCGCCCGGGCCCACGTGCTCCGGACCTGGGGCGGCATCGTGGACACCACCCTGGACGCCTCGCCGATCGTTGGCCTGACCCCCGTGGAGAACATGTTCGTGAACTGCGGCTGGGGCACCGGCGGCTTCAAGGGAACCCCCGCCGCCGGCATGACCTTCGCGCACACCATCGCCACCGGCGCCCCGCACAAGCTGAACCAGCCGTTCTCGCTGGAACGCTTCGAAACCGGCGCCCTCATCGACGAACACGGCGCCGCCGCCGTGGCCCACTAGCCGCCGCCACCAGAAAAGGACTAACGCACATGCTGCTGATCCCATGCCCCAACTGCGGCCCGCGGGACGAAACCGAATTCCACTACGGCGGACAGGCCCACGTCCCGTACCCGGAGAACCCCAGCGAGCTGACCGACACGGAGTGGTCCCGCTACCTCTTCTACCGCGAGAACCCCAAAGGCATCTTCGCCGAGCGCTGGGTCCACAGCACCGGCTGCCGCCAGTGGTTCAACATGCTCCGCGACACCGTGAGCTACGACATCAAGGCCATTTACCCGATGGGGACGCCCCGGCCTGACTCGGCCGGCGCCCCGGCCGCCGAATCCGGCACCGCCAGCCTTGCCGCGGACAGCACCACCACCGGGACCGACGCGCCCAATATCCCAGGCACCAGCATTTCCCACGCAACCGCCCCGGAAGGAGCCACCAAGTGACTTCACAGAACGCCCGCCTGGCTACCGGCGGCCGCATCGACCGCACCATCTCCTGGCGCTTCACCGTGGACGGCGAGGAGTTCACCGGCCACCCCGGTGACACCCTGGCCTCGGCGCTGCTGGCCAACGGCCTCATCGCCGCCGGCAACTCCCTGTACGAGGGCCGTCCCCGCGGCATCATGTCCGCCGGGGTGGAGGAGGCCAACGCCCTGGTCCGCGTGGAAGCCCGCTTCCCCGGCCACGTGGCCGAATCCATGCTCCCCGCCACCACCGTTTCCCTGGTGGACGGACTCCAGGCCACCCTGCTCAACGGCCTGGGCAAGCTGGATCCGGAGGACGACCGTGCCGAATACGACAAGAAGTACGTCCACACCGACATCCTGGTCATCGGTGGCGGTCCCGCCGGGCTCGCCGCAGCCCGCGAGGCTGTCCGCACCGGCGCCAGGGTCATGCTGCTCGATGACCAGCCCGAACTCGGCGGCTCGCTGCTCTCCGGTTCCACGGTTCCGGGCCTTGCCGAGACCATCGAAGGAAAGCCCGCCCTGGAATGGGTGGCCGACGTCGAAGCCGAGCTGGTATCCGGCGCCGAGTCCACGGTCCTGAACCGCACCACCGCGTTCGGCGCCTACGACGCGAACTACGTCATCGCCGTCCAGAACCGCACCGACCACCTCACCAGCCCCGCAGCTGCGGGTGTGTCCCGCCAGCGTATTTGGCACATCCGTGCCAGCGAGGTGGTCCTCGCCCCGGGCGCCCACGAACGTCCCCTGGTGTTCGAGAACAACGACCGCCCCGGAATCATGCTCGCCTCCGCCGTGCGCAGCTACCTTAACCGCTACGCGGTTGCCGCCGGCAAGCGCGTGGTCATCAGCACCACCAACGACAGCGCCTACGCCGTGGCCGCCGACCTCGCCGCCGCAGGCGTCAAGGTTGCCGCCGTGGTGGACGCCCGTCCTGCCCTGACCGCAGCGGCGACTGCCGCCGTCGAATCCGGGATCCGGGTGCTGATCGGCAGCGCGGTGGCCAACACCTCCGCCGGCGCCGACGGCCGGCTGGACGGCGTCACCGTTCGCAGCATTAACGACGACGACGAGCTCACCTCGGGCGTCGAGCAGATCGCAGCGGACCTGCTGGCGGTGTCCGGCGGCTGGAGCCCGCTGGTCCACCTGCACTCCCAGCGCCAGGGCAAGCTCCGCTGGGACGATGAGCTGGCGGCCTTCGTGCCCAGCACCGAGGTTCCCAACCAGCAAACCATCGGTTCGGGCCGCGGCTCGTTCGCCACCGAAGACTGCCTGGCTGAGGGCATCTCCGCCGGAGCAAAGGCGGCCATCGCTGCCGGCTTCGAATCTGCCGTCGAGCCTTCTTCCTTCGGTGAGCCGAAGGTTTCCGCTCCCACCCGCCAGCTGTGGCTGGTGCGCGGCGAGAGCGGCACCCCGGACGACTGGCACCACCACTTCGTGGACTTCCAGCGCGACCAGTCCGTGGCGGACGTCCTCCGCTCCACTGGAGCCGGCATGCGCTCGGTGGAACACATCAAGCGGTACACCTCCATCAGCACAGCCAACGACCAGGGCAAAACCTCCGGCGTCAACGCCATCGGCGTCATCGCCGCGGCCCTGCGCACAGCCGGGGAAGCCTCCCGTGGGATCGGCGACATCGGCACCACCACCTACCGCGCCCCGTTCACCCCGGTGGCCTTCGCCGCACTGGCCGGACGGCAGCGCGGGGAACTGTTCGACCCCGCCCGCGTCACGTCCATCCACCCCTGGCACGTGGCCAAGGGCGCACTGTTCGAGGACGTTGGACAGTGGAAGCGGCCCTGGTACTACCCGCAGGCGGGGGAGGACATGGACGCCGCCGTGCTGCGCGAATGCGCCGCCGTCCGCGAATCCGTGGGCTTCATGGACGCCACCACCCTGGGAAAAATCGAGATCCGCGGCAAGGATGCGGGCGAGTTCCTGAACCGGATGTACACCAACGCGTTCAAGAAGCTCGCCCCGGGTTCGGCACGCTACGGCGTCATGTGCACCCCGGACGGGATGATCTTCGACGACGGCGTGACCCTCCGCGTCGACGACGACACCTACTTCATGACTACCACCACCGGCGGTGCCGCCAAGGTACTGGACTGGCTGGAGGAATGGCTGCAGACCGAGTGGCCGGAGCTGGATGTGCAGTGCACCTCGGTGACGGAACAGTGGAGCACCATCGCCGTCGTCGGGCCCAAGTCCCGTGAGGTTCTGGCCCAGGTGGCACCGGAACTCGCTGCAAACGGCGGCCTGGGCGCGGAAGCCTTCCCGTTCATGACGTTCCGCGAAACCACCCTCGCCTCCGGCGTGCGGGCCCGGATCTGCCGCATCTCGTTCTCCGGCGAACTCGCCTACGAAATCAACGTGCCCGCCTGGTACGGGCTGAACACCTGGGAAGCCGTGGCCGCTGCCGGGGCCGAATTCAACATCACCCCATACGGCACTGAAACCATGCACGTGCTGCGCGCCGAAAAGGGCTACCCGATCGTCGGGCAGGACACCGACGGCACCGTCACCCCGCAGGACGCGGGCATGGAATGGATCGTCTCCAAGGCCAAGGACTTCATCGGCAAGCGCTCCTACACCCGGTCGGACGCCCAGCGTGAAGACCGCAAGCACCTGGTCAGCGTCCTCCCCGTGGACGGCACGCTGCGGCTGCCCGAAGGCACCCAGCTGGTGGAAAAGGGACGCTCGACCAACCCCGCCTACGGCCCCGTGCCGATGGAAGGGTTCGTCACCTCCAGCTACCACAGCGCAGCGCTGGGCAGGTCGTTCGGCCTGGCCCTGATCAAGAACGGACGCAACCGCATCGGCGAAACGCTGGTGGCAGCTGCCGGCGACCAGCTGGTGGACGTGGTTGTCGCAGAAACAGTGCTTTTTGACTCTGAAGGGACCCGTAAAGATGGCTGAAACAGCAGCATCCCCGACCTCCGCAAAGACCAACGCCGAGAAGAACCTCGCCGCCCGCGTCAGTCCGGCACGGCAGCTGGCGGAAGAATTCGCGGCCGGCTCCCTGGCAGGCACCGTTGAAATCTCCGAGGTGCCCTTCCTGACCATGGTGGGCCTCCGGACCCTCGCAGGATCCGCCGCGGCGGAGCGCCTGGCCGGTGTCACCGGCGGCCTCCCCGCCGGCTCCGGCGCGGTGGCAGGCAGCGGTGACGTGTCCGTCCTGTGGCTCGGCCCCGCCGAGTTCCTGGTGGTTGCACCCACCGAGGCGCACGAATCCCTGGGCGGGGACCTCATTCCCGCGCTCCGGGACGCGCTGGGCAGCGACGCGGGCCAAGTGGTGGACCTGTCCGCCAACCGGACCACGTTCGAACTGACGGGCCCCCGGGCCCGCGCCGTCCTGGAGAAGGGCTGCTCGCTGGACCTGCACCCGCGGGTCTTCAAAGCCGGCACCGCCTTCTCCACGGAAATCGCGAACATCCCAGCCATCCTGTGGAAGACCGGTGATGAGTCCTTCCGGATCTTCCCCCGCGCTTCCTTCGCCGAGTTCCTGGGCCGGTGGCTGCTGGACGCGATGCGGGAGTACGCCTCGCCAGAGGTCCCCTGATGGCGCTCAGCGTCCTTGACCTCTTTTCCGTCGGCATCGGGCCCTCGTCGTCACACACGGTGGGCCCGATGCGGGCGGCCAAGCTGTTCGCGGACGGGCTGAAGGGCGACGGCCAGCTGGCCGCCACCGCCCGCGTCAAGACCGAACTGTTCGGCTCCCTCGGCGCCACCGGCCGGGGCCACGGCTCGGACAAGGCAGTGGTCCTGGGACTTCAAGGACTGGAACCGGAAACAGTCAACACGTTCACGGCGGACGACCAGGTGGCAGCCGCCGCGCTCGACGCCGAACTCCAAATCGGCGGAGTGCACCGGGTGGACTTCAACTGGGAAGAGGACGTGGTGCTCCACCGGCGTAAGTCCCTTCCGGCGCACCCCAACGGCATGACCTTCCGGGCCTTGGACCACGCCGGAGCCGTCCTGAGCGAGCGGAGTTTCTACTCCATCGGTGGCGGCTTCGTGGTGGACGGCGACGCGGATGCCGGTGACCGCGTGGTTGCCGACGCCACTGTCCTGCCCTACCCGTTCACCACCGCCGATGAGCTGCTCGAGATCTGCAGGCGCGAGGGAATGTCCATCTCCGACGTCATGCTGGCCAACGAACTCACCTGGCGCAGCGAGGCGGAACTCCGCGAGCAGCTGCTGGGGCTGTGGGCCGTCATGCGCGAATGCGTGGAGAACGGCTGCAACGCCGAAGGCATCCTCCCGGGCGGGCTGAACGTCACCCGCCGCGCGCCGTCCCTGTTCCGCACGCTCACGGCCTCGGCCGCCACCGCCGAAGCCGCGGCAGCAACGCCGTCGCCCGTTAAAGCACCGGCTGACCCGCTCCTGGCGATGGAATGGGTCAACCTGTTCGCGCTGGCCGTGAACGAGGAGAACGCCGCCGGCGGGCGAATCGTCACCGCCCCCACCAACGGCGCCGCGGGGATCGTGCCCGCCGTCCTGCACTACTACGTGAAGTTTGTTCCAGGGGCCGACGACGACGGTGTGGTCCGCTTCCTGCTGGCGGCGGCCGCCGTCGGAATCCTGTTCAAGCTGAACGCCTCCATCTCCGGTGCCGAAGTGGGCTGCCAGGGCGAGGTGGGCTCCGCCTGCTCGATGGCCGCGGCCGGACTCTGCGAGGTGCTCGGCGGAACGCCCGCACAGGTGGAGAACGCCGCGGAGGTGGGGATCGAGCACAACCTGGGCCTGACCTGCGATCCCGTGGGCGGCCTGGTGCAGATCCCGTGCATCGAGCGGAACGCGATCGCCAGCGTGAAGGCGATCAATGCGGCCCGCCTGGCCCTGCACGGGGACGGCAGCCACAAGGTCTCGCTGGACAAGGCGATCAAGACCATGCGCGATACCGGCGCCGACATGAAAACCAAGTACAAGGAAACCTCCCGAGGAGGACTCGCCGTGAATGTGATCGAGTGCTGAGCCATGACTGCCACTGAAACCCATATCCCCGCCCCCAAGGCGCCCACCACCGTGGAGCACGTCCTGACCCTCGACTGCCCCGAAGGTCCCGGCATCGTGCACGCAGTCTCCGGATTCCTGCTGGAACACGGCTGCGACATCATCGACAACAAGCAGTTCGGTGAGCGGTCCGAAGGCCACTTCTTCATGCGCGTGCACTTCGCGTCCGAAGGGGACGAGTCCACGCTGGATGTTTTGCGTTCCTCCTTCGCCCCCGTTGCCGAAAAGTTCGGCATGCGGTGGCAGCTGGAGCGCCAGGGGTCCAAGCGCAAGGTGCTGATCATGGTGTCCAAGTTCGGGCACTGCCTCAACGACCTCCTGTTCCGGGCACGCATCGGCGAGCTTCCCGTGGACGTGGTGGCCGTGGTGTCCAACCACCGGGACCACCAGGCCCTGGTGGAGTGGCACGGCATCCCGTTCCACCACGTCCCCGTCACGGCGGACACCAAGCCAGCTGCCGAAGCTGCGCTGATGGCACTGGTGGACGGACTCGACGTCGAACTCGTAGTGCTGGCGCGGTACATGCAGGTGCTCAGCGATGATCTCACCCGGAAGCTGGACGGCCGGGCCATCAATATCCACCACTCGTTCCTGCCCAGCTTCAAGGGCGCCAAGCCGTACCACCAGGCCTACGCCCGCGGCGTCAAGACCGTCGGCGCCACCGCGCACTACGTCAACGCCGAGCTGGACGAGGGGCCCATCATCTCCCAGCAGGTGGTGGACGTGGACCACACCTACGGGCCCGAGGACCTGGTAGCCGCCGGCCGGGACACTGAGTGCAAAGCACTCTCCAACGCCGTGAAGTGGCACTGCGAGGGCCGGGTCATCCTGCAGGGCAGCCGCACCGTGGTGCTCCGGTAACGGAACAAAACGACATATCAAAGGCGCGGCCGGTCGCCCTCGGGGGCGGCTGGCCGCTGCAGCGTCACCACCCCATTTTGCATTGAGGCCGGACGGGGCAGGAGAGTTAGGAGAAACACCAACCCTTTCTGAGGAGAACCAGGGATGCACGAACGGGCGGCGGAGCACCAGGTACTGGAACTCCACGATGTTTCGTTCCGCCGGGACGGCCGCGAAATCATCAGCGGTATTTCACTGTCAGTCAGGGCCGGAGAGCACTGGGCATTGCTCGGTGCGAACGGGGCCGGGAAAAGCACACTCATGGGGCTGTGCGGAGCCGTCAACCACCCCAGCTCCGGGACCGTATCCGTCCTCGGTGAACGCCTGGGGCGGGTGGAAATGAAGGCACTCCGCCAGTCAATAGGACACGTCAATCCGCGCCACCAGGTCCTGGCACCCCTCACGGTCCGCCAGGTTGTCCTCACCGGCCTGACGGGCAGCAATGAACTGTCCCCGCGGTGGGAGCCCACCTACGCCGAGTTGGCCAAGGCCGACGCCCTGGTGGAACAGTTTGGCCTGGCCCGCAAAGCCGCCCTGCGCTGGCCTACCCTCTCCCAAGGCGAGCGTGGACGGGCACTTATCGCCCGGGCCCTCATCTCCTCCCCGGAGTTGCTGCTTCTGGATGAGCCCTGCACTGGCCTGGACATCGCTGCCCGGGAGCAGTTGCTGGAAACCATCGACGACCTCGCTTACACCCACCCGCAGATGGCGTCGGTCCTGGTTACCCACCATTTGGAAGAGCTTCCTGCCACCACAAGCCACGCGCTGCTGATCACAGGCGGGCAAGCGGTGGCCGCCGGCCCCGCTGCCTCAGTGATCACCAGTGAAAACATCAGTGCAGCCTTCGGGCATCCCATTGACGTCGAGTACCGGCACCAGCGCTGGAGTGCCCGCACGGGCCGCAGCAGCAGGCGCGGCATCCGCCGGCAGCACACAGAAGAGGTCACTGCTTCCTAAGGGGCCCAATCGCCCAATAAACCGAAAGACCCCTGCCCTGGAGCCCGCAAGCTCCTGGGCAGGGGTCTTTCGGGTGTGGAAGACAAACCGCGCCACTTCCGGGCCGCGCCGTGCACTGCGCTGACAATCAACAACTCGTCGCTGGGGGACAAAGGGCTTCGACACCCCACTGCCAAGCTGGATTCCACAGCAATTTTTCCGAACTCATGACCGTTAAGAAGGATCAAATGAGTATTTCGAATTCCGAGCCCCGGACCACTGACGTTCCGGCCAAGGAGCATTCAACGGCACTCCGCGCCGGCAGCATCGGCGTCCTGGGCATCCTCTTCTTCGTCCTGTCGGCACAGGCGCCCCTCACGGGGATCGTGGGCGCCTCGCCGCTTGCCGCAGCGCTCGGCAACGGTGCCGGCGCGCCCGGCGCCTACCTGATCGTGGGCATCGTCATCGTGATCTTCGCCGTCGGATTCGTGGCGATGAGCCGCAGGATCCAGGCCAACGGCGCGTTCTACGCCTACGTCACCGCGGCATTCGGCAGGAAGACCGGTGCGGGCGCGGCCTGGCTGGCACTCCTTGCCTACAACACCGTCCAGGCTGCCATGTACGGGCTCTACGGCTCCGCCTTCTCCGGGCTGCTGGCTTCCATCGGGCTGGATATTCCGTGGTGGCTGCTCGCCCTGGCCACCATGGCCGGGGTCCAGGTGCTCGGTTCATTGAACATCGAACTCGGTGCCCGTGTGCTGGCCCTGCTGGTGGGACTCGAGGTGGCCATCCTCCTGCTGTTCGGCTTCACCGTGCTGCTCCACGGCGGCGGCCCGGAAGGCATCAGTGTGGCCGCGTCCTTCTCGCCGGAAGCCATCGGGGCCGGAGCGCCCGGCGTGGCCATCATGTTCGCCGTGGCGTCCATGTTCGGTTTCGAATCCACCGCCATCTATTCGGCCGAGGCCAAGGACCCGCACAGGACTGTTGCCCGGGCCACCTACCTGTCCGTGGGCGTCATCTCCGTCTTCTTCTCCTTCATCTCCTGGATGCTGGTCAGCTACTACGGCCCGTCCCAGGTGATGGATGCGGCCGGGGCAGCCCTTGAATCCGGTGATGCCACCTCCTTCGTGCTCGGGCCGCTGGTGGAGCTCTTCGGGCCATGGGCGGGCATCGTGGCAGGCATCCTGCTGGTCACCTCGCTGCTCGCCGGCATCATCGCCTTCCACAACGGCATCAACCGCTACCTGCACTCCCTTGCCCTGCGCGGTTCCATGCCCGCCGTGCTGGCCCGGACCAACCGGCACCGCGCACCTGCCGCCGCCGCCTGGGTGCAGTCCGCCACCGCCGTCGTCCTGGTGCTTCCTTTCGCGGTCCTAACCCTTGACCCGGTCCTGACCCTTTTCTCCTGGTTCAGCGGACTCGCCGTGGCGGCACTGCTGGTGCTGTACATGCTGTGCTCGGTGGCGGTGGTCAGCTTCTTCCGCCGTGAACGTGCCGGCGCCCAGTTGTGGCAAACCCGGGTCGCCCCCATGCTGGCAACGGTGCTGCTCGCGTGGGTCCTGTTCCTGGTGGCCAGCAACTTCACGGCACTGATCGGCGGCAGCGCGGAAACTGCCGCCGCCCTGCTGGCCGCCGTGCCCATTGTCTTCGTGGCGGGGGTGCTGGTGGAAGCCGGCATCGAGCGCCGCCACCACGCCACCGCCGGCCGGCCTGCGCTCAGCCAGCCGTAAGGCTCCCTGTCCTGGCCCGGCGCGGACCGCCAAGTCCGCGCCGGGCCAGGACCCGTGCCGCAGCGAAGAGTCCGGCCACCAGTGCCGCTGCCAGCCAGGCCGCCCAAGCGCTGACGGGCCACAGACCGGCCAGGCCCAGGAATGCGGGAATAGTGGCCGTGGCCTGGCTGGCCAGGACCAGCGCCCAGCCGGTGAACGGGTCCAGCCGCACCACGCCCAATGCAGCCGAGGCGAACAACAGCCCCCATAGCACCGACCAGCACACCCAGAGCACGGCGAGCAGCGGATCGGTGCTCAGCCAGGCACCCGCCAGCAGCAGGCCGAAGAATGCCACCATGCCGCAGAACCAGCCCAGGCCCATCGAGCCCAGCCCCAGCAGGCCATCCAGACCGGCATAGGCGTACGTCAGCCCGAACAGGAACATGCCGGCGGCCCCCATAAGGGCTTCGGCGCCGGTACCGCCAGCGGAAAGATGGACGACACCGAGCACCAGCTGGGTGCCGCCGAGCAGCAGGCTGAAGGTGGCGGCGTCGCGGCGGGGGAGCCGCCCCAGCGTCGCCAGCCCGTTGACCAGCAGCGCTGCACCGGAAAGGAGGAGGCAAATGAAGGGCATCAGCGCGCCTCGGATGTGAAGGAGGGCCGCGGAGCATCTCTCGCAGTGTGGAATATCTGTGTCACAGTACGGAGATTAGCCGAACCGCCGTGCTCCGCCTACTGGCCTCCGGTCGTAATCCGATAGGTGAAGAGTGGACCTTCTGCCGGGCCGTGGCGGAGATCTTCGAAAGCCCTGGCGCAGGGTTTGGTCCAGGTGGGCTGCTCTGGGAGGGCTTGACCCTAAGGGTGTGCGTCAGCAGCCCCGGCGCCATTCGCTGGGTGGCACGCCAAAGGCATCCCGGAACGTCCGGCTGAAGTGGGCGGCATCCAGGAAGCCCCAGCGGGCAGCCACGGTGCCCACGGATTGCCCGGCATGCAGCGGGTCGCGGAGGTCGCGGCGGGCACCTTCGAGCCGCTGGGTCCGGATCCAGCTGGCCACGGTGGTCCCGGACTCGTGGAAGACGTTGTGCAGGTGCCGGGTGGAGATGAAATGTGCGGCGGCGATGCTTGCCGGTGACAGCAGCGGGTCGGCGAGGTTGGCCTCGATGTATTCGCGGACCGAAACGGCCAGCATCGCCTGCGGCTTCATGCGGTCCGGGCTGATGTCCATTTCCGCGTGCAGCATAGTGGACACCAGGTCCAGGGCGTTGGTGGCAAGCCTGGACCCGCTGGGGCCGTTCAGGACGGACAGGTTCGCTGACAGCTCCCGAATGAACTGGCCCACAATTCCGCTGAGACCCCCGGCGCCCATGCGCACCGCGGCCAGTTGCCCCACATAGTCGGCGGGCAGGGATAGTGCGTCGCAGGGGAACATCAGCACCATGATCCTGGTGCTGTCCTCGAATGCAAGGGTGTACGGCCGGTTGGTGTCATAGATGGCCAGGTCGCCGGGCTGGAGGACGGCTTCGCGGTTGTCCTGGATCAGCAGGCCCGTGCCCTCGAGTTGAAGGTTCAGCTTGAAGTAGCGCTCATGGGCTTGGGCGATCAGCGCCGGGGTGCGGTGCACCTCGTGGGAGGAGGCGCTCACTTCCACGATGGACATTCGGTCCAGCACCCGGGAGCGCATCCGCCCGTGGAAGCCGTCGACGTCGGCCGTCCGGGCGTTGAGGGGAACGAAGGATTCCGCCACCAGGTGCTTCCAGTGGTCAAACGACCTCGCGACGCTGGAGGTCACGTCCTGGTGTGGGCTCCGGGCTGTTGTCCCGGTTGTTGCAGCTGCTGGCATGATGTTCCTTGCGCACGGATGGCCACTCGACGTCCCCCGGGTTGTGTCCTGCGACACAGTCCAATCAGGTTAGCGGCCTGGCATTCTTTTTTCAACGGTTGGCGAAAATAAGAAATGCTTCTTTACGGCCGCAGCCCACAGCCGCGCATGTCGCGCGCACCGTTCCAGGCTCCGGATCCTGGTGATGCTCGTCGGCCTGGTGGCGGCGCTGGTGGTTGGCACGTTCGGCACCTGGGCCTACCCACCATCAACCTGGTTTCGGGGCTGATTCACCAGCCTCCCAGCACCGCCGCTTCGCCTGCCGTCACGTGCCGGCGCCCGGGAGCATATTCTGGGCGCATGGCTGAGATGAGAGTTAACTGGCACCGGCGGCACAAGGAGGGCCTCAGCAGGGGCGACAAGGCTGCGGATGCCCTTCGCAACGGCATGGGCAGCTGGCCCTTTGTGGGCATATTCGTAGGTTTCATGGCGCTGTGGGCCGCAGTGAACTCCTTTGCCCTCGCCAATAATGCGTGGGACCCCTACCCCTACATCCTGCTGAATCTTTTCCTGTCCATGCTGGCCGGCCTGCAGGGTGCAATCCTGCTCATCGCAGCCAAGCGCCAGGATGCCATTGCTTCAGCGATGGCACAGCATGACTACGAGACTGACGTCCGCGCAGCCGCGCAGATCGAGATGCTCATGAATATCAATGCTGAACAGTTGAAGCTGCTACAGGAGTTGCGCGGCATGAGGAAAAACCCCTGAAGACGCCAATGGGTGCAACTCCTGCTGGAGCTGCACCCATTCTTGAGGCGTCGGACTAATCCTTCTTGAAGGCGTCCTTGACGTTCTCGCCTGCCTGCTTCAGGTCCGATTTGGCCTGGTCGGTCTTGCCTTCGGCCTTCAGGCTCTCATCGCCCGTTGCGCTGCCGGCAGCTTCCTTGCCCTTGCCGCCAAGCTTCTCTGCGGCGTTGCCGATCTTGTCATCCAAACCCATGGAGTTGCTCCTTACAGTTGGTGCTCTCCCTGGCCAAAGCCAGAGCCTGACCCCTCCATACTAAGCATGCTTTCGACTTTTGGTGCCCATTCGACGCCGTACTTTTTCTGGCGGCGGGAGGTTCAGGCGCGTTCCAGCAGCGCCAGGTAGCCCTCGAGCTGGGCCGCGTGGCCAAAGTCCGTCTGCCCCTCGGGGGCGAGGGCCGCCTCGATTTGCGCCCCGAGCAGCATGTTCAGCAGTTGGCCGGCCAGGATGGAATCGTCGACGGCGGCGCGTACATTGCCGCGGTCCCTCGCCTCTGCCAGGAAGCGGCGGATCGCCACCAGCCGCTGAGCCATTGACTCCTGGTGGATCGCGGCCTTCTGCCGATCGTTGATTGCCTTCTGCCAGAACGGGACCACGATGCGTGCCTCATTGACACGCTCTTCATCCAGGGGGAGGACTTCGAGGCAGAAGGCCCGCAGCGCGTCCAGCCCTGTCCTTCCGGCGGTGACCTCTGCGATCCGCAGGTTGGTCCTGTTGAAAACATGGCTGAAGGCGAATTCGAGCAGGGTGTCCTTGGTGGGGAAGTAGGGTTTCAGGGCACCGTTGGCAAAACCTGCCTCTGTGGCAATCTCGCGCATTGTGGCACTTTCGAGGCCCTGCCGGGCGATGATCCGCCAGGTGGCGTCCACGAGTTCCAGGCGGCGCTCGTCATGGTCAACTATCTTCGGCACCGCGGCCACTCCCCGGAAATTTTCGCTCAGACTCTTGTTATCCATCGTACGGACGTTTATTCTCTACAACCATAGAAAATAAACCCAGTGGCCGGAGACGGCCCGGACGAAGGCTTTCCCATGACTCTTGCCCCCACCGAAACTGCATCAGCCTTTCGCTTGGCCTCCGCGCCGGAAATCCTGGAGGTGCGCTCCATCCTGCGGCTGGAAGGCCACCTGGGCCCGCAGCACCGGATCGCCTACCTGGGATTGCTGGACCCGGCCCGGAGCAGCGATCCCACCACGGCCGAGCGCCGCTTCCGGGTGTTCATCCACGACGTCACCGGGGCGGCGCCTCGCGACGTCGTTGTCTCCACCACGCAGCAAAAGGTGCTCTCCGCCGTCGACCTTGACACCGCGGTGACCGGCGAACTGCCGGTCCTGGAGGAGGAATTCGAAGTGGTGGAATCGCTTCTGGCCACTGATGAACGGTGGCTCAAGGCGCTCGCGGACCGCGGTCTCGCCGTCGAAAAGGTTCGTGTTGCCCCGCTCTCGGCCGGCGTTTTCGAATACAGCGAGGAGCGGGGACGCCGCATCCTGCGCGGGCTGGCGTTCGTGCAGGACTTCCCGGAGGACAGCGCCTGGGCGCACCCGGTGGACGGCCTGGTGGCATATGTGGATGTGGTCAGCAAGGAAGTCACCCAGGTGATCGACCTCGGCGCCATGCCCATCCCCGCCGAGCACGGCAACTACACGGATCCTGAACTGACCGGGCCAATCCGCGAAACCCAGAAGCCCATCAGCATCACCCAGCCGGAAGGGCCCAGTTTCACCGTCACCGGAGGCAACCACGTGGAGTGGGAAAAGTGGAGCGTCGACGTGGGATTCGATGTCCGCGAAGGCGTGGTCCTGCACAACCTGGCGTTCCAGGACGGCGGCCGGAAGCGTTCCATCATCAACCGCGCGTCGATCGCCGAAATGGTGGTGCCCTACGGCGACCCGTCACCCATCCGGTCCTGGCAGAACTACTTCGACACCGGCGAATACCTGGTGGGCCAATACGCCAACTCCCTGGAACTGGGCTGCGACTGCCTCGGCGAGATCACGTACCTCAGCCCAGTGATCAGTGACGCATTCGGAAACCCGCGGGAAATCCGCAACGGCATCTGCATGCACGAGGAGGACTGGAGCATCCTCGCCAAGCACTCGGACCTGTGGAGCGGCGTCACCTACACCCGCCGCAACCGCCGCCTGGTCATCTCCTTCTTCACCACCATCGGCAACTACGACTACGGCTTCTACTGGTACCTCTACCTGGACGGCACCATCGAGTTTGAGGCGAAGGCCACCGGCATCGTATTCACCTCCGCGTTTCCGGCGGGCGGCTCGGACAACATCTCCCAACTGGCCCCCGGCCTGGGCGCACCCTTCCACCAGCATCTGTTCAGCGCCCGGCTGGACATGGCCATCGACGGGTTCACCAACCGGGTGGAGGAGGAGGACGTCATCCGCCAGGCGATGGGGCCGGGGAACGAGCGCGGCAACGCCTTCTCCCGCAAGCGCACCCTGCTGGCGCGCGAGTCAGAGGGCGTCCGGGAGGCCGATGCCCGGGCCGGCCGGACCTGGATCATCTCCAACCCGGAATCCCGCAACCGGCTGGGGGAGCCCGTGGGCTACAAGCTCCACTCCCACAACCAGCCCACGCTGCTGGCTGACCCTGGCTCCTCGATTGCCCGCCGCGCGGCGTTCGCCAGCAAGGACCTGTGGGTCACCCGGTACGCCGAGGAGGAGCGCTACCCCACAGGCGACCTCGTCAACCAGCACTCGGGCGGCGCCGGCCTGCCCGCCTATATGGCGCAGGACCGGGACCTCGACGGCCAGGACATCGTAGTGTGGCATACCTTCGGCCTGACCCACTTCCCGCGGATGGAGGACTGGCCCATCATGCCCGTGGACACGGTGGGCTTCAAGCTGCGGCCCGAGGGGTTCTTCGACCGCAGCCCTGTCCTGGACGTCCCCGCCAACCCGAACAAGCCGGAATCCTCCTGCCATAGTGAGGGCGGCAGCGGTGGCTGCCACTAGCCTGTCCGTCCCACAGTGCAGGGAAAGCACGACGGCGGCAGGGCGGGCCCGTGCCAACGGTCCCGTCCTGCATCCCCGCTTCGTCGCCGTGGTCACCGCCGTATCGTGCGTCGCCCACGTGTGCCTGGCGGTGTCCGGGCACCACGGCGCGTGGCCCAGCGGCCTTATGGTGACGGTCGCCGCGGGCTGCGTTCCCTGCACGGTTCACATCTGGCGGCACAGCAGGGTGGCTGCGCTGCACCAGGTCGCCGTTGCCGCCGTGGCCATGGCTGCCCTCCACGCCGTCCTGCTGTTTGGCGCCAAGGGTTCCGGACACGCGCACGGTGGGACGCCGTCGTCGTCCGCTGCTGCTGACCCCGCCGGCAGCGCCCAACTGCTGCTGGTCATCGGCCTGGAACTGGCCACGGCGCTGCTCGCCGCCACGCTGGTGGCCCGGCTCCGGCGGTTGCACCGGTAGGCCGGGAAGCGTCAGCCGGCAGGGACCCCCAGCGGGCGGGCGACGTGCAGCTGGCCGTGGTCAACCAGCCATTGGACGGACTCGAAGATGGCCTGCTCGGGCTCGTAGCGGGGCGCATAGCCCAGCATCGACGCGGCCTTCTCGATGCTGAAGCACTGGCTGCGGTAGAGATGGCCCCAGCTGGACTCCGCGTACTCCTGCGAGGTGTTTTCGCGGAAGCGGTCCCATGAAACCGTCTCGAGCACCGCGGCGTGCCCGAACCAGGCTGCGGCGATGTCAGCATAGCCGCGGACCGTGAGTGCCGTCGGGGCAACGATGTTGAAGTCCTCACCGGTGGCCGCTTCCGGGCGGCCGATGGCCTTCTCGAAGGCCTGGGCGACGTCGTCGGCGTGGACGTGGTGCATCAGCTCGGCGCCGCTGCCGGGAACCCGGAGGGGCTGCCCGGCGGAGATCGTCTGCCAGACGGTGGGATCGAGGTTTCCGAGCGGGCCGATGGGCTGCCAGCCCGGGCCTACGATGTGGCCGGGGTGCAGCGACGTGGTGGCCAGGCCGCCGCGGGCGGTTTCCTCCTGGAGCATCAGGGCGATCCTGTTCTTCTGGATGCCGTACTCGCCGAAGGGCTCAGCGGCGGAATCCGATCCTTCCCTGATGGGAAGCTTCAGGCTCTGGCCGTACCGCCAGATGGAGCCGCAGTGCAGCAGGTGTCCCACTTCGCCGCGCAGCCGCTGGACAAGTGCGGTTGCTGATTCGAGGGTGAAGCAGACCAGGTCCACCACGACGTCCGGCTTGAGGGCGGCTACCCGGTCCGCGAACGTTCCGTCCCGGTCCTCCGCCTGCCGGTCTGCGCTGACCTGGCGCACCTGCTGCCACTCCGGTGCGTCCGTGTAGGGCTTGCTGCTGCCGCGGCTGATGTTGGTAACGTCGTGGCCGGCCCGGACCAGCCGGGGGACCAGGAACGACCCGATGTGGCCGCTGCCGCCGATGACGGTGACTTTCATTGCTCTCCGATCGTTGTGTTCCCTCCACCGTAGGGCTGAAGCCGTAGTTAAGGGAGGTCCTGGCGGGCCTCCCTTAGCTGCTTGCTCCTGGCGTAATCACGCGGGCTTTGCGTATTCCGCTGCGCTCATCACTTCGTAGCCGACATAGGTTTCATCGCCCTCCACCCAGGCGTCATGGCCTGCCGGAATGGAGTAGGCATCACCGGCGCCGATGGTCATGCCCGTTCCGTCGGTCAGCTGCACGGTCAGCGTCCCGGCGATGCAGAAGCCCAGGTGGTTGACCTGGCAGCTGTCCGTATGGACCACCGTCTTGACGGTTTCCGACCAGCGCCAGCCGGGCTCGAAGGTGAAGCGGCCCAGCGTGGTGCCGCCAAGGGTAACGACGTCGACCTGCGTCATGGGCGGGCGGCGCTTTTCATCGGGTTGGTCGAAGGATTTGGACTCCAGGTCCTTCACGGTAACTGCGGGCATTGCTGGCTCCTTCATAAGGAGTGGTTATTGAGTTCATCCGGGGCTGTGCGCGCCGGGAATGGGCCTGGCAGGGAGGGATGTGCCCCTCCAGAGCCTGCCGGCCCTATGGATTAACGCTCTCAATCTGCTCCTGCACGGAGCCCGTGTCAATGACGCTTTTCCTGCTCGAACCACTCCCGCGCCGGGTTGGTCACCGAGGGTGCCGAGCGGTCCAGGCCCGGCTGTGCAGCCCACCGCACGCCGTTGGCCAGGACCCGCTGGACCTGCGGGTGGTGGTACACCGGATACTCCTGGTCGCCGGGGCTGAAGTAGAAAATGCGTCCCTTACCGCGGGTAAACGTGACGCCGGAACGGAACACCTCGCCGCCCGCGAAGGAGCTGATGAAGATTAGGTCGTCCGGGTCCGGGATGTCGAACAGCTCGCCGTACATCTCCTGCTCGGGGATGACGATGGGGCTGTCTACGCCCTCGGCGATGGGATGGGAGGGTTTCACGGTCCAAACCAGCTCTCGTTCGCCGTCGTTCCGCCAGGCCAGGGAGCAACTGGTCCCCAGCAGTTTGGTGAAGATCTTCGAGAAGTGCCCCGAATGGAGCACGATCAGCCCCATTCCACCCAGTACATGCCGGCGGACGCGGTCGACGACGGCGTCACTCACCTCAGCATGCGCGATGTGTCCCCACCAGAGCAGTACGTCCGTCTCCGCAAGCACCTCCTCACTGAGGCCGTGTTCCGGGTCGGTGGCCAGGACCGCCGTCGTGATGTCCCCGTCGGGATAATAGGAGCGGAGGCCGGCCACGATAGCTCCGTGGATGCCCTCCGGGTACATCTCCCCGATGTGGGCCGGCTCGTTGTTCGCCTCGTGCACGCCCTCGTTCCACACCCGGATCTTCAGCTTGCCGTCCACTAAAGTCGAACCTCCCTCTGCTCCAGCGCTGACTGGTAGCACGCATCGATAATCTGCGCACGGTAAAGCGCCAGCGAACCATCATGCCGGGCCCAGACCTGCTCGCCGCCGCGGACTGCGGTGACGAAATCCTCCACCACTGCGTCATGGGCACGGCCCGGCAGGACGGGGGGCAGGTAGTCCGCGGACTCGCCGTCCTTGTCGGTGAACACCCGCAGCTGTCCCACCGGTGGGAACGGGGCGCCGTGCACCCTGAGCTCGGCGCCGCCGTCGGTTCCGTAGACCGTGAAGTCCAGCTGGTCGTCCGTTTCCCGGTACGCCGCCCAGCTCGCCTCGACCAGCAGTGTTGCGCCGCCCTCCAACCGCAGGAACGCCGAGGCGAAGTCCTCCACCTCGAAAGCGTGGCTGGTGGCCTGCGCGGAGTACCGGCTTCCGCCGCCCCGGCCCTGCGGGCCCAGCTCGGCATGGGTGGCCGCGGAGACCGCCACCACCTTGGGTTCGCCGAGGAGGTGCAGGGCGAAGTCGAGCACATGGACGCCGATGTCCGCCAGCGGTCCGCCGCCGGCCAGTTCCGGGTTGGTGAACCAACTGCCCAGCGTGGGGATGCCGGCGCGGCGGAGCCAGGATGCCTTGGCGTAGTACGGCCGGCCCAGCCCGCCGTCGTCGATGACGTCCTTAAGCGCCTTGATGTCGCCGCGGCGCCGGTGGTTGAAGGCGACGTCCAGGACGCGGCCGGCCTTGCGTGCGGCGTCCACCATGGCCTGGCCTTCCGCAGCGTTGCGCGCGATGGGCTTCTCGCTCAGGACGTGGATTCCCCGTTCCAGGGCAGCGATGGTGATGGGGGCGTGCAGGAAGGTTGGCACTGCCACGCTGACGGCGTCCAGGCCGCCGTGGTCCAGCATGTCCTTCCAGTCGGCGAAGGCATTGGGAATCGAGTATTCGGCCTGCAGGGTGCCGCGGAGTTCCTCCTCCATTCCTGCCAGCGAGACGATGCTGACACCGTTCAGGCCGGCGTAGGCCTTCAGGTGCTGCTGGCCGGCCCAGCCAATGCCAATGACACCAACCCGCAGTTCCTGGGCTGGCGGCTCTTCCGTGCTGGGGGCCTGCTGGCCTGGGGACTGCTCATTATTCAAGGGCTCCTACCTCTTCCTGGCTGACTTACCTGGCGTGACCACCCGTACCCTGCATTTCGCGGATCATGCAATTGCCGTGGCTGGCCATGGATACCGGCAGGAGCAGGTAACTCCTGCGCGCCGCGTGACGCCTGAAACTCGGGTGTAGGTGGCTGAAACCATCATTTAACACGGCTGAAACCTACCCAAAAATTGCCGCCATACATTGGTACCAGACGGCAAAAGCCACCCCTCTGCTGAACGTGGTTTCTCCGCCACCGTTCCACTTGGCGCAACGGCGCTGACGGCAACCGACCGTTGTTTTTCGCATCTTGAAAGGGGTTTCCCATGGACTCGGGAAATGTCGCTTGGATTTTGGCCAGCTCGGCGCTGGTATGCATGATGATTCCCGCCCTGGCCCTGTTTTACGGGGGTATGGTGGGGTCCCGCCGCATTCTGAACATGATGATGATGTGCTTCGGCGGCGCCAGCCTGGTTGCCGTGCTTTGGGCACTGTTCGGTTACTCGATGGCCTTCGGAAATTCCGTGGGCGGCCTGGGACTCATCGGTGACGTCACCGAGTTCCCCGGCATGGGGCAGCTGCTGGCCAAGGACGATTCGGCGTCCATTCCGCTCATCCTGTTTGCCGCATTCCAGTTGTTCTTCGCCTGCGTCACCACCGCACTTGTTGCCGGCGCCGCCGCGGGCCGTATGAAGTTTGGCGCATGGATGCTCTTCGCCGGCATCTGGGCCACGGTTGTGTACTTCCCCATCGCCCACTGGGTGTTCGCGTTCAACTCGGCGGACGGCAGCACCGTTGGCGGCTGGATCGCCAACGGCATCAAGGCCATCGACTTCGCCGGCGGCACGGCGGTCCACATGAACGCCGGCGCCGCAGCACTGGCTCTTGCCTTGGTCCTGGGCAAGAGCTCCGGCTGGCCCAAGGTGGAACACGCCAAGCCGCACAGCCGGCCGCTGGTGTTGCTGGGTGCAGGCCTGCTGTGGGTTGGGTGGTTCGGCTTCAACGCCGGTTCCGCCCTCGCCGCCGGCCAGTCGGCGTCGGTGGTTTTCCTGAACACAGCCGTGGCCGCCTCTGCCGGACTGCTTGCCTGGGCCCTCGTGGAGCGGGTACGCCACGGCGCAGCCACCAGCATGGGCGCCGCCTCCGGCCTGATCGCCGCGCTGGTTGCCATCACGCCGGCCTGTGGTGCGGTCAGCCCGTTGGGCGCCTTGGCCATTGGCGCGATCGCGGGGGCTGTCTGCTCCCTGGCCATCGAATGGAAGTTCCGCCTGGGCTTCGACGACTCGCTCGACGTCGTCGGCGTCCACCTGGTGGGCGGCATCATCGGCACGCTCCTCATCGGGCTGTTCGCCACGGACAAGGCCCCGAACGGTGTCAGCGGCCTCTTCTACGGCGGCGGCCTGGAGCAACTGGGCATCCAGGCGATTGCCACCGTCAGCGTCCTGGCCTACTCCTTCGGCGTCACCTGGATCCTGGCGAAGATCCTGGACAAGACGATGGGCGGACTCCGCATCAAGCCCGAGGACGAACTGCGCGGCATCGACCTCGCAGCGCACTCCGAACTCGCCTACCTGATGGACGAGGATCCGGTGGACCTGGGCTCGCCGCAGCGGGTCTAGCCCGCACTTCCCGCACAAGCTGCCGGGCGCCCGCCTGCTGGGGGCGGCGCCCGGTGCGGGCGTAACGCATTCGCGAGCCACGTGCCGCAAGGCGCGTCCCAGCGCTCGAGTCAGGGCCAAACCTTGGACCGGTGCCGGCAACCGCCGGCTTATAGTTCCGGGGTTTGGCCCTTCGGCGCGCCTGGCAGCTGCCGGATGTTCCGCGACTAATGCTGGATGCAGATTCGGTTCCCGTCGCGGACTTCCAGCCGGGCGGATACCAGCAGGTGTTGCGGACTCCGACGCGCAAATGCCTTCGCGCGGCGCACATTCCCCGGCGCTACGGATGTTTGGGCCGCGAATCGGAACGTGCGCGTCGAAAACCTCGAAAGCGCGGCGCACGCCCTACTCCTTGAACAGCCCTGCCAGGTCCTCGGCCGTGATGGCTCCGCCGGCCATGGCATCGCCTTCCAGGACGTCAGCGAACAGCTGCGACTTGCGGGTCTTCAGTGCCATGACCTTTTCCTCGATGGTGTCCTTGGCCACGAGCCGGTACACCATCACGTTCCGTGCCTGCCCGATCCGGTGCGTCCGGTCCACGGCCTGCGCCTCGGAGGCCGGGTTCCACCAGGGGTCGAGCAGGAAGACGTAGTCGGCCTCCGTGAGGTTGAGTCCGAAGCCGCCGGCCTTGAGTGAAATCAGGAACACCGGCGCGTTGCCGTTCTTGAACTCGCTCACCACATCGGCGCGGTTCCGGGTGCCGCCGTCGAGGTAGCAGTACTCGATCTCCTCCTGGTCCAGCCGTTCCCGCACCTTGCCCAGGAAGCCGGTGAACTGGCTGAAGATCAGCGCCCGGTGCCCCTCGGCCACCAGGTCCTCGAGCTGCTCGAACAGCACATCCAGCTTGCTGGACCGGACGGCGGACAGGGCCGGGTCCACCAGCGACACGTCCAGGCTGAGCTGCCGGAGCAGGGTCAGCGACTGGAAGATGGTGAACCGGTTCTTGTTGACGTCCTCGATCAGCCCCAGGATCTTCTGCCGTTCGCGCTGCAGGTGCGTCTGGTAGACCTTCTGGTGCCGCGGATTGAGCACCACCTCCAGGATCTGCTCCTGCTTGGGCGGCAGGTCCTTGATCACCTGGTCCTTGGTACGGCGCATCATCAGCGGCCGCACACGGCGCCGGAGCTTCTCCAGCTGCCCCTTGTCGCCGTTCTTCTCCACCGGCTTCTGGTAATACTCGGCGAAGCGCTTGGGGCTGGAGAACAGGCCCGGCGCCACGATGGACGTCAGCGCCCAGAACTCCATCAAGTTGTTCTCCAGGGGGGTGCCCGTGATGGCAAGCTTGAACGCCGCCGGCAGCTTCCGGGCGCACTGGTATGCCTTGGACTGGTGGTTCTTCACGAACTGCGCCTCGTCCAGCACCAGCCCGTTCCAGGTCCGGGAAGCGTAGGCCTCGTAGTCGATGCGGAACAGGGCGTAGGAAGTGATCACGACGTCGGCCCCGCCAAGTGCCTCCGCCACGTCCCGGCCGCTCTTCCCAAAGGTCTCGCCGACAGTCCGTACGGTGAGGCCAGGAGCAAACCGCGCCGCTTCGAGGGCCCAGTTGCCCACCACGCTGGTGGGCGCCACCACCAGGAAGGGCGCGACGGCGGCGGGCGGGGCTCCACAGTCAGCGGCCGCACCGCCGTCGGACGAACCATCCGCGTCCAGGGCGGCAGCGGCTTCAACAGCCAACTCCCTCGCCGCACACATCAGCGCCAGCGCCTGTACGGTCTTGCCCAGGCCCATGTCGTCGGCCAGGATGCCGCCCAGGCCGTGTTTGTAGAGGAAGCTGAGCCAGTTGTAGCCTTCCAGCTGGTACGGCCGCAGCTCGGCGTTCAAGGTGGCCGGCAGCGGCAGCCCGTCCGTGCCGCCTTCCAGGAGCCCGCCCACGGCGGAACGCCACGCGGCGGCCTGTTCGTCCACGATTCCCAGCTGCGCCAGCTCATCCCAGAGTCCCGCCTGGAACCTGCTGATCTGCAGCGGCGCATCCTTGTTGTCCTGCAGCGACCTGGCTTCCTCGATCAAAGCCCGCAGCTGGTGCAGTTCCGGCAGGTCCAGCGAGAAGTAAGCGCCGCTGGGCAGCAGCATCTTGGTCTGCCCGGCGGCGAGGGCGGAGAACACGGCGGCGAAGGAAACGGGCTGGCCTTCCAGGGAGATCTGGATGCCCAGGTCGAACCAGTCCCGCTGTTCCGTTGCCTTGGTGGAGATGGACACCACGGGCGCCTCCTCGGCCTCGCGGTAGTCGGCGATCTCGCCCACTGTGTCCACGTCCACGTCCGGCGCTTCCCGCAGCCGCGGGAGCACTTCCTCGGTGAACGCCAGTGTGTCCAAACCTGTCAGTTCGGCGGAGGCCGCCAGCCGGGGAGTGCCCCAGCCGCCTGTGGCGGACTCGCCCAGCGCGTGCACCACGTCCCATGGCTGACCGATGCCCTCCAGGATGCGGGCTTCCGCTGTGTCGTCGCGGTAGCCCTGGTCGCCCGGGTGCCGCCACAAG
This sequence comes from Arthrobacter sp. ISL-85, assembly GCF_018613675.1. Lineage (GTDB taxonomy): Bacteria > Actinomycetota > Actinomycetes > Actinomycetales > Micrococcaceae > Arthrobacter. The sequence goes on from NZ_JAGGPQ010000029.1 coordinate 26,120, forward strand.
GGCTGGGCTGTGACCAGCTTGCCGGTCTTGTAGTGCCACTCCCAGTGCAGCCGTACCCGGTGGTCCGCGCCGTAGTTGGCCAGCAAGGAGAGGGTGGGGACCGCCAGTTCGGGCAGCTCCACCGATTCGTCGCGCGCCGTCACCCGGGCCGCCTGCTTGAGCTTTGGATAGAAGCCGGTCAGGAACTTCGACTCGTCCTTTGCAGGAATGTGCAGCATACTGCCCGCGGTGACGAACGCCAGCAGCTCTTCGCTCAGTCCGCTCTCAAGCGGGGCCAGCGTGATGGTTCCGTTGGGGTCGGGGACCCCGGGCAGGGCCGCCTCGCCGGCGGTGAAGAAGAGGCCGTGAGCAGGGCGGCCGATCGTGCCTACCGACGCCGGATCAACCTCTTCCCCCTCGATGGTGATGGTGGGCGAAAGTTCCAGACCGGCGTCGGACGTTGCGGCCCCGCCCTCCGCGCCGGCCGGCTCAGCAACGGGAGTACCGTAGCGGCTCAGGGAAAGCCCGACGGCGGCAGGGGCCTCATCCACCCGGACCGGCTCCGTGCCGCGCGAGTGGACCAGGGCGAGCCCGATCTTCCTGGCATCCGATAGCAGGCCCCACAGGTTCCTGCCGGCATAGGAGTTCAGGCTCAGCCAGAGGCCCGCGGAGTTGTGCATCCGGCTGGCGGAGGAGGAATGGCCGGCCAGGAACTCCTGCAGCCATTCAACGTGGGCCTGGTTCGATTCACGCCGGAAGTTCAGGTAGCTCAGGGTGTTCCAGGAAACGTCTCCGCGGATCCACTTGCCCTTGGCCCCCATGATGACGGGCCGGACCTTGAGCTGCCGTACACCGCGTACCGGGTCCCGGCGGCCTGTGTAGGAAAAATGCGGCGGTGGTTCCTCCACCTCGAACTGCAGGGCGAGGGGAATCCCGCTGGCAGTGGGGGCGGAACCGGTGTGGGAAATCAGCGGGCTGAGGGCCTGTTCCCAGTCGGAGAGGGCCGCGGATGGCGTGCGGGACACCTGCGTGGAGGTGGACGGTGCCAGCAGTTGCATTCGGACGGATGGGTTGTCCTCCGCCGCGAAGAGCAGGGCCGCCACGTGCTTGCAGTCTTTGCGGACCGGGCAGCTGCATACGCCCACGGTGCAGCTCCAGCCGCCGCCCCTGCGGACCAGCTTGGCCGTGGTGGAGTAAGGAACCTCCGCGCCGCCCCGGACCTTTCCCAGCATGAGGCCCGTGCCGCCGTCGAACGATATGCCCGAGACCCTGCTCGCCATGGCATAGGCCAGACCGGCCGCCAGGGAGCGGTCGTTGATGGCAGGTGTCTGTATTGCCAGTTCCGCACTTTCGTCCGGTTGGGATGGCATGGTGAGCGCTACTTTCGGCAGGCCGCGGCGGGTCCGGGTCCGGTGGGTGGTTATCTGATCCATCTTAGTTCGCCCGGCGGCTGGCCCATGCCGCCTGGCGCCTTGCCTGGCGGTCCCGAAAACTTCGCTTGACGTTCATTTCCTTCCGATGCTGCCGTGAACCGGCCGCCGTAGCGTGAAAGCGTCCGGAGCAACATCACCGCCCAGCAAGGATCACCATGACCACCACGCACCACCCCGTCGTCCTGACCAGCAGCAGCATTGGAGGCAGGGACGAGGAGGTGGTGGAGGCCAACGCGGCCATCATCGACGCCATGCGCAAGGCCATGCTGCGGCTCGAGGACATGTCCCCGGTGGCCGTCCGGAGCTGCTTGGTGGATTTCTACCTGTCCCAGGCGCTGGAGGGCGGCTTCGCGCAGTATGCCGTCATGGCGGGCGGCCGGATCGCCACGGATCCGCTGGTCCGCGAGGGCATGGCGGGGATGGGCGCCACCGCACACCTGGACCTGTTCAACCGCGCCGTGGAGGCCTACGGCGCCGTGTCCGCCGGAACTGCGGCGTCCTACCTGGCCGGCCGCAGCGGTGAGAGCGGGGCCGTTCCCGGCGCAGTCCTCCGGGTGGATGAGTTGGACGGCGAGTTCGAGGAGCTGCTGGAACACGAGAACATCACCGCCCTCAACGCCCGGTGGCTGCGCGGCCAGCCGGACCTGCTGGTGCTGGACGACGAGGAAGTGGGCCCGTACATCCAGAGGCTGGCGGCCATGGCCCTGGAAGACGCCCGGGAGGCCGCCGGTGCGCGGGAAAGCCACGAACGCGCTGTAGCGGGTCGGTCTGCCCGCACTTCTTGAGCGATTCGGATGCAGAAAAAAGATTCCCGGACACCCGTAACCTTTCCGCAACCGCAGGCGATGTAGTCAATGATGGGTCCGCCCGGCGGGCCCCGTATTGAATGTGTTGTCTAGGTTTTGGAGAAGTAAATGTCTGTATTCACCGTTCTCGCCACCAGCAAAGTCGCTGCAGGAGTCCTCGCTGCCGGAACCCTGGCTGTCGGCGGAACCGGCGCCGCAGCCGTCTCCGGCGTCCTGCCCACGCAGGCCCAGCACGCCGCGCACGAAGTCTTTGGCGCACCTGCCCCCAAGCTCGCAGCTGAAGCAGCGGCTGATGCCCAGGCCACCCCGGCTCCCACCGCTACCGCCGCAGTAGCCGATGCCCTTAAGAGCGCCGACGCCACTGCAGGCGCCACTGCCAAGGCGTCCGAAACGGCTGAGGCCTCCGACTCGAAGGCTACCGCCGGCGCAACCGCATCCGCCACGGCCAACACCGCCGTTGACGCTGCCGGTCCTGCAGCCCTGGGCCTCTGCACCGCGTTCACCCACGGCGGCCTCGACGCTTCCTCCAAGGCGTTCTCCTCGCTGTCCGTGGCGGCCCACGGCGATGCGAACATCAAGAGCTACTGCACCGGGGTCGTAGCCAAGGCAGACGCCGCCGCCAAGGCCGGCGCCGAAACCAAGGGTTCCGCATCCGTCCAGGCTGAAAAGCCCGAGGTTCCCGCAGTACCGGCCGTCCCGGGTGTCGACGGCAACACCACTGTTCCCGCAGTTCCTGCCGTTCCCGCTGTTCCCGCTGTTCCCGCTGCGGGCGGCAACACGGTCCACACGCCGTCAGTTTCGGCCCGCTAAGGGACATTGGCTAGTCTGGACTGCGGCTGCGGCCGCAGTCAGGGCAGCCGGGCGGGGTGCGGAGGGGTTGGAAGAGCGGCCCCTGGCAGCCCCGCAACGAGGCAGCCGGAGTACCGCGGGGACTGGCCGGTCCAAACCGGAAACCGGGGCCGGACGCAGGCCGGACCCCGGAATGGAGGAGCCAACTGGTGCTGGACACTGTGGCCCAAAATGAGATCGACATATTCGACAACGCAGCCGGAACCGACCCGGCCGCGTTGTTCGCTGCTGCCTATCGAACCTTCGCGGGCCCGGTGCAGGGATACCTCAAAGCGCGCGGACTCGATGACCCCGAGGCCGTCACCCAGGATGTCTTCCTGGCCTTCTATCCCAGAATCGGCACCCTCACGGGCGGCCTGCAGGGCGCAAAGTCCCTGATCTTCTCCATCGCCCACGCCCGTATGGTGGACCACTACCGCCGCCTGGAGCGAAGGCCGCAGCTGACACCGTACGATCCCCTGCACGACGGCAGGACCACTCCGTCCGCCGAGGACCAGGCCGTGGAAATGACAGCCGGGGCCGAAGCGATGCTGCAAGGGCTCAGCGAGGAACACCAGGAGGTCCTGGCCCTTCGCGTCGTGGCAGACCTGTCCATCGACCAGGTAGCCGCCATCATGGGCAAGAGCACCGGAGCCATCAAACAGCTCCAGCGCCGGGCCCTGCAGAACCTCAAGGCACTAACGCTCAAGAGAAACCAGGCACATCATGAGTGACACCGCAGGATCCCGCAACGACGGGGCCGTTGACCAGCTCCTGCTGGAGGCGGGCATGGACGACGACGGCCAGCTCCGCCACGCCCTGCTCAACCTGCGTGCCGTGGCGGGAGAGGCCCCGGTACCCTCCGCGGAAATCGCAGCGCTGATGGCAGGCTCGTCAGCTGCCGGCGCCAGTGCGCCCGCCGCCCCGTCCCTGCTTTCGGGGCCGCCGGCTGACGAACTGGCTGCCCGCCGCAGGGCCAAGCGCCGCATCACCCTCACCACACTCTCTGTGGCAGCCTCGCTCGCGGCCGGCGGCGCAGTCGCTGCCGCCTCGGACCAGGGCTTCCGCGACTCCATCTCGCAGCTCAACCACGCCGTCACCTCGTTCGTGGCGGGTTCCGCAGCGGTTCCCGCGGGCAACGCCACCATGACGGTTCCGAGGCCCGTGCCGTCGGCTCCCCGGCCGTCGGCAACCAGCAGCGCGGATGCCGTTCCGCCGGCACCCGCGCCCGCCTCGGCACCTGCCGCCGCGGCGCCGTCGAGCATTCCGGCCCGGCAGGGAAACACCCCCGGCCATGGAGCGTCTCCGCAGAAGCCCTCGGAGGTTCCGGCGGAGCCGGCACTGCCTGCCGGTGTCCCGGGGGATGTCAGGAAGGGCCTGGAACAGGGCCCCAAACTGCCCGTTCCCGTGCCCACCGAAATCCCGCTCCCGGGCAAGGCCCCGGACGTTCCCTTGAAGTAGGCCCGGGCTAGTAGCCCGCCTGGCCGGCCGCCTTGACCATCGCCCCCGATGGGTCCGCCAGGTACCAGACGCCGCCCACGCCCTGGCCCAGGACGTCGCCCGCCTTGGTGTCCTTCGCGAAGTAGTAGAGCGGCATGCCGTTCAACGTCACCTGCTTCTTGCCGTCAGCCGTGGTGATGGTGCCCAGTTTCCCGGTCACTCCCTCTGCGGTGGGGGACGCCGAGGTGGTGGTCAGCGGCGGCCACTGGACCATGCAGGAGCCGGTGCAGGCACTGCTGCCGGAATCCTTGGTGTCCTTGGTGAAGAAGTAGAGGCTCATTCCCTTCGCGTCCACCACAATGGTGCCGGCCGCGGAGGACGCTGTCTTAAGGTCGACGGCGGCACTTGCCTGCGACGATGACGCGGAGGTTGCTGAGGGGCTGGAGGATGCCGCCCCGGAAGAGGCGGCGGTGCTGCCGGCGGCACTGTTCGAGCCGCCCGCGGCCTGGCTGGAGGCTGCCGGCGTGGTGCCGGTGCTGCTGCCGCAGCCGGTGAGGGCTGCCGCCAGGGCCAGGATGACAAGACCGGCCCCGAGATGGTGTTTCATGGTGTGCTCCTTGGCTGTGTGCTTTCTTGGCTGGCGCCTTTTATGGACGTCCCCGTGCTGGATCACCGGGACGCTAACCCCTACGACGCCTCCGGGGGAAGAATGGTTCACAGGTACGCTGCGGCGCGTGCAATTGAACCGTTTCCTGCTTCCGTTCGTGGTAACAGCCGGGAGCGCAGCATGCCGTGGCGTTCCCCGCGGGCAGTGACGTGGACGGGCAGTGGGGGTATCAGCCAGTGATGGGAGGAGCGGGATGCCGCTCGACGACGACGTGGTGGAGGCCATCTACCGTGAACATGGCAGCGCCCTGCGCCGTTTCGTGCTCAGCGCCACCCGCGATCCGCAGCTCGCGGAGGACGTGGTCCAGGAAACCGTGCTTCGGGTCTGGCAGCACGCCCCCGAGGTCAACGGCAGCTTCCGCAGTTACTTGTACCGCACAGCCAGGAACATCATGATCGACAACTACCGCCGGAGCCAGCGCCGCCCGCACGAGGCGCTGGAAAGCAGCCTCACGGACCCCGCCGAGGTGATGGGCCGCGTTGACGAGCTGCTCAACCGGGTCCTGATGGAGGAGGCACTGCTGCGGTTGAGCAAGGAACACCGGGACGTGCTGGTGGCCCTGCATTACCGCCGGTTCACAGTCAACGAAGCCGCGCTCCAGCTGAACATCCCCAGCGGCACGGTAAAGTCCCGCGCCTTTTACGCCCTCCGGGCATTGCGCACCATCCTTGACGAAATGGGGGTGGAACGGTGAACAGCAACCCGCACCACCTGCTCGGCGCCTACATACTGGGCGGCCTCGACCCCGCGGATGTCACTCTTTTCGAGGACCACCTCCAAAACTGCGCCGGCTGCCGGAAGGAAATGGCGGTGCTGGAGAAAGTGCCGATGCTCCTGGATTCGCTTCCCGTCCCTGACGCTCTGGCGCTCAGCGGCGTGCCCGGCGGCGGCGAGGCGGCAGGCTCCGGCGTCCCCGCCGTGCTCTTTGACGAACTGGGCCGCCGCCGCAGGACAGCACGACGGCGGTGGGCGGCGCTGGCGGGGGCTGTGGCCGCTGCGTGCCTGGCGGTCGGGCTGGCAGTGGGGCCCCTGCTTGTCAGGCCGCCGCAGCCGGACGCCACCTACTCCGTAACCTCCGGGGGAGGGCTTCAGGTGAACATCGACATGGCCCGGAAGACCTGGGGAACCGAGCTTGCGGTGAGCGGCAGCAGCCTGCCGTCGGATGGAACGCTCTCGCTGTGGGTGCGGGACAGGGCCGGCGCGGAGGACCGGGCCTGCGCCTGGACCGCCACTCCCAGCGGAAAGGTGAAGGTCACCGGGGCCACGCCCATCCAGCTGGGCAGCATCTCGAGCGTCGAACTGCGCGACGGCGCCCAGCGGGCTGTGGCGGTCATCACGGTTCCGTAGATCTGCGGGTCCCTGTTCCGGCTGCCTGCTTGGTCAACGTTTCCCAGTGCCCTGAACTCCGCCACCAGGCCTTCGTCCTGGCAGGCGCCGGCGAAGGCCTCAATCAACCCCTTGCGCGTACCTGGGGCATGCCTCAACCCAACCAGGCCGGCGGCGGCTACTTGGTCATTTTGGCCATCCGGGCGCGCATGATCATGTACGCGCCATAGCAGATCAGCCCGGCTCCCACTGCTGCCAGGAGATAGGGACCCAGGGGCTGGTCGCGGAGCGCCCGCAGGCCGCCGTCCAGGCCGGTGGAATCCTCCGGATGCTTCTTGAGCGTGGCGACGGCGATGAGCAGGCCGGTCAGGAGGAGCACTGTTCCCTTGGCCAGGTAGCCGGTTACTCCCAGTGCTGTCACGGCCGTCCTGGCCGGTCCCGGAGCCGGCATCCGCAATTGCTTCTGGAAGGACTTCTTCGGCCCCCGGATGCCGTAGGCCACGCCTGCGACGGCAACCGCTACGCCGGTCAGGACCAGCAGGGCAACGCCGCCCGGGGCCTGCATCATGGAAACGGTGAAGTCGCTCGTGGCCTTGCGGTTGTCTCCGCCGGTCCCGGTGCCGGTGACAAAGTGCCAGAGCGTCAGGGCAAGGACGGCGTACACGATCGCCTGGAGGGCGGCCTTGGCCTTGTTCTTGATTTTTTTCTTGGTGGCCTGGTGGTTGAAGTCGAAGATCGCATCGCCAGCCTGCCAGAGCGACAACGCGGCGCAGGCCGCGAAGCTGCCCCAGAGCAGGAACGGTCCAATGGGCATGGTGGCCAGTTCCGCCACCGCACCGCTGAAATCCGCGCTGCCCGTGCCGCCCACCGCCAGCCGGATGGAGATGGCCCCCACCAGCAAGTGGAGGATGCCGCTGGCCGCGAACCCGGACCGGGCCAGGATCTCAAGGACGCGCGAATTGGTGACGTCCTCGGCCTTGTCAACGGCCTGTTTCAGTTCGTCTTTGATCGTCTTTCCTTATGGACGGTGCGGCAGTGCGCTGGTATGCGTGCCCTTCTTACATGAGCAATCGTGCCACGCCGGCAGGGCCCGGAACAGTTGGCCCGGGCATGCTTCCACTGATGGCCATGCTTCCACTGATGGGGAGGGATCCCCATCGCCCCGCCACGTTACCTGTGCAACCATGAGGACCAGCGATTGACGCACACCGCACTTTTTCCGGGGGAACGATGACTTTTTACGGCGCAGACATCAGCCAGTTGCGGGCACTGGCCAAGGCCGCGGACCAGGCAGCGTCACTGTTGAGCAGCCGAGCCGGGTCCCTGCACAGCCAGATCCAGTCCGCGCCATGGAAGGGCCGGGACGGTGAACGCTTCCGCCAGGAGTGGAGCACCAGCCACCGCCCCAGCCTGGACAAGGTGGTGGCAAGCCTGCGGGAGAACTCGAAAATCCTGATGAAGCATGCCGACGAGCAGGAGAAGGCGTCCACTGCCGGGACCGGTGGCTCCAGTGGCGGCACCTGGGACCGGCTCACCTCGATGGCCGCGCAGGCGAAGGAGTGGTTCAAGGAAAGGGTCGAAGAAGCACGGGCGGCCGCCGAACACCGCCGGGAGCTCGAAGCCGGGCTGGACCGGATGCTCAACGCCGGCCCGGAGGAGCAGGCAAAATGGTGGGCCGGCCTGTCCGAAGCCGACCGGATGTACCTGATCCAGGGTGAAGGCAGCGATGGCCCTTTAGCGGAAGACCTCATGCGCATGGACGGCGGTATTCCCGCGTCGGCGCAGGAGCTGGCCAAGCAGCACCTGCAGGAGCTGGCCAAGGCGGACATTCCGGTCTATTCGGAAACGGGCAAGGCCTCCATCGAAGCCCGGGTTGCGTGGGTCCACGGCGGCGCCGAGGTCGGGACCGAAGTGGTGGAGAACGCCGACGGCTCCGCCACCATGAAGGTGTACGGAAACATGGGCCTGGGCGTCAACGACACCACCGGCACGGCGGGGGCCACGCTGACCGGTGAAGTCTCCCGCGAGTACACCTTCGCCAGCGTGGAGGAAGCCATGGCTGCCCGCGAACAGATGTACCGCGACCTCCCGCCGGACAGCATTGGCGAGATCAAGGATGTGGCCGGCAACCCGCCCGGATACATCCTGGACACCATCAATGATGCGGCGAAGGACAACGGTTCCACCGGGCAGACGGACAAGGCCAAGGGCACGTTCTCACTCGACGCAAGCGGTGAGTCCGGCACGGCGTCCGGCGGGGCGAAGCTGGACCTCGCCTACGAGCGGAACCTGACGGATGGTACCTCCACAGCCAGCGGTGAGGTCTCCGCCCACGGCCAGCTCAAGCTGGACGGCCGGGTCTTCGAGGCCTCCGGCAAGGGTGGCCTGCAGGTCAACATGGACAAGGCCAACAACATCGATTCCGTCTCCGTTTCCATGGACGGGACCGTGGCCCAGGGCATCACGTCCGGAGTGAAGACCGAGGCCGCTAAGTTCGATTCCACCGTGACGGCCGGAACCCAGGGAACCGTCAAAATCGACGTCGACTATTCCCCGGAGAACCGGCCGATCATCGACAGCTACCTGCGCAACGTGGCCCTGGGGAATGACACGGGCGCCGCCCATGATGCCGCCAGGCTGTACGAGGCCGGTTCCGCCACCGTGCAGGTGAACTCCGTGGTGACGGCCACCAACGAGGCGGGGTTCGACGTCAAGGTGGGCGAAGTGGAAGTCAAGACCGAGAACCAGTCCACCACCAACGTGTCCACGTACTATAAAGTCCCCAACGACACCAAGCTCGAGAGGCTCTGAAACCAATGTCAGTGCACATTGAATCCCCGCTGGGCTTCACCGCAGACTTTCCCGAGCACACCCAGGTCCTGGACGACTCCACGGCCGGGCCCAACAGCGAGCAGTATGGCCTGCTGGGCGGCGTCCTGGTCACCGTGATCAAGGACGACGCCTCCGTGCAGGATGCGCCGCAGGCCAACGGCTGGGCCCACCTGATGTCGGGCTTCTACCTTGAGGACCGCGGCGGTACCCTGCTGGCGGAAGGCGAGCTGAACCTGCCCGGCAAGGCTGCCTACGCCGTGGTGGTGGGATATGGCGACGACGGCGGCCCGGCGAAGGTTGCAGCCACCGTGGGCGTGTGGGAAAACGGCCGGTTCATCGGCGTCGTGGTCGTCTGGCCCCACCTGGACCCGGAAGCGGAACCGCGCCTGGACATGCTCAAGGAGATCGTGGCCGCCATCAATGTCGGCTAGGAGCTTTCCCCGCCCCGCCGCTTAGCGGCGGCGGTAGCAGAGATCGAAGATCAGCCGGCCGGCCTCGTGGGCCTTTGCCTCGAAGCTGGTCCGGACCCTGCCCTCGAACCGGGGCGCCCAGCCGCCGGTTTCGTCCACGCCTTCATTGGGCCCGGTGTGTTCGGTGCTCACAGGTGCGCGCCCCTCACGGACGGGGGCGCCGCCCACCACCGATTCGACGCCGGACTGCCACACCTGCGTCAAAGGGCTTTCCGGGCCGCGGCGCTCGCCGGTGTGCAGGTTCTCGAAGTCCGCTGAGCCCGCCATGACGTCCCGGACATGGACGGCGTAGTTTGACCAGTCGGTGGCGATCCGGAACAGGCCCCCCGGTTTCAGCGCGCGCCCCGCGAGGCCGGCGAACTCGGGCTGGATGAGGCGGCGCTTATGGTGCCGCGACTTGTGCCAGGGGTCCGGAAAGAAGACCCACAGTTCGCTGACAGACCCTTCGGGCAGCATGGTGGCCAGAACTTCAGGGGCGTTTGCTTCCACCACGCGGACGTTGTTGAGGCCCCGGCTGTTGATCTTGATGATGGTGTTGGCAAGCCCGGGAGTGTAGACCTCCACGGCCAGGAAATTCGTGTCCGGGTGTTGTTCAGCTGCGTGGCAGATGGCGTCGCCGAGTCCTGAGCCGATCTCGACGATGAGCGGGGCCTCACGGCCGAATTCCGCTGCGGCGTCGAAGGTGTAATCGGGGTGGACCGAGGTGTTGGCCACGTGCCGTGGGACGTCGACTGCCCACCGCTCGGCATGCTCAGCCCAGGCAGCCTGCCGGCGGCCCTGCAGCCTGGTGCCGCGGCGCACGAAACTGACCGGGCGGCCGCCGTAGGTACCGAAGGAGGCCTGGGTTCCGGGCGTTACGGGCCTTGGGACATGCGGCTGCTGGGGGTTCTCGGGGGATTCGCTCATCCCTTCCAGAATAGCGCTGAGGGGACAGCCGAAGATCGGCGCCAGGAATACGCTTTGGCCGGGGACGCTCCGATGCTCAGAACACGCCTATGAGGTCGAGTGCCGGACCGAGTGCCAAAGCGAAGACCAGGCCGCAGATACAAAGGGCAACTGCCGCAGCGGACCGGCTTCCTGATCCCCGTGGCAACTCTTTCAGTGCCGGGAGTGCCAACCGAAGACCGAGCGAGGCGAAGAGGAGAGGCAGGCTGAACAGCACGAAGGGAGCCACCCAGGGAGCGGAGGAGTGTCCGTTGTCCGAATAGGTCAGGAGCATGGCCAGCCCGGCGAATGGCCCGGTCAGGAACATGCTGGCGGGGGCAAGGATCGCCAGGACCAGGCTGTTCGTCCCTTTGTGGTTGGGCGCCCCCGGCGATTGCGCGGGGCCACTTGGCAAAGGAGGCGGGCCAGCCCCGCCGGGCGGTGCGCCTTCCAGCGGTGCAGGGCGTGATTCCGGCGGCGGCGTCGTTTCCATAGTGCTCCCGTGGGTTGGTGCGGCCAGGTGGCTGGCCGCGGCTGGTTACAACGTATGAATTTGCGCAGCCCTCCGGAACCTGCGCCGGTCCGTATGTGGATAACGACCGGTGCCGCGCCATCCTGCAAGAATGGGCGAATGACCGACGCAACGAATGCCGAACCGGGGATGCAGCAGCGAAGGGCCGACTCCGGGGAAGCGCACCTCCGGACCAGGACGGGCAGCAGCCTGGTGGACCTCAGCACCCTGGTGGATGCAGAAATTGACGAGCTGCCGGCCCCTGAACCCACCCGGGTGGGCAGCCGGCGTGCTTTGGCCTACCTTGGCGTGTGCCTGGTCCTGATCGGACTGAACCTTCGCAGCGTCTTTTCCAGCCTTTCGGCAGTCCTGCCGGAAGTGACATCCCAGGCGGCGCTGCCGGGCTGGTCCGTGGTGGTGCTGACCACCGTTCCCGTAACACTGCTGGGCGTCTTCGCCCCGCTCGCCCCGGTCCTGGCGCGCCGGTTCGGTGCAGAGCGGGTGCTGCTGGGGGCCATGGCCTTGCTGACCGCCGGGCTGCTGCTGCGGCCCGTGGATACCGGGGCAGCCACCGGCGGCTCAGGCCACCTGCCTGCCCTCCTGGTTGGCACGGCAGCGTGCGGTGCGGCGATTGCCCTGTGCAACGTGCTTCTTCCGGGCCTGGTTAAACGCGACTTCCCCCACCGGCTGGGGCTCATGGGTGGCCTGTACACCACCGCGATCTGTGCGTCGGCCGCGCTCGGGGCGGGCTTCACCTACCCGGTCTACACGGCGACGGGGGAGTGGACCCGGGCGCTGTGGGTCTGGGCGGTGCCCGCCGCCGTGGTGCTTCTCTTGTTCCTTCCCGTGGCCGTGCGGCAGGGGACCGTCCGGCACCAGGCGGTCAGGGACGGCGTGAACGTGTGGCGCTCACCGGTGGCCTGGCAGGTGACCATCTTCATGGTGCTGCAGGCCATGATGTCCTTCAGCGGCTTCGCCTGGCTGGCGCCCATCCTCCGTGACAGGGGCGTGGACGGGGCCACCGCAGGGCTGATCGTTGCCGTCTGCATCGTGCTGCAGATGCTCGGGTCCCTGTTCGCCCCCGCCCTGGCCGCGAGGTTCCGCGACCAGCGCGCCATCAACACCGTGGTGGCACTGATGACCGGTGCGGGATTCGTGCTGAGCATCCTGGGCCCGCTGGACCTGATCTGGGTGTGGGCCGGCCTGCTCGGACTGGGGCAGGGAAGCCTCACCGCCGCCGCGCTGACCCTGATCATGCTCCGCACCCGCGACGGGCACACCGCCGCCCACCTCTCCGGCATGATGCAGGGTGTGGGCTATGGGGTGGGCTCCACAGGCACCCTCATGGTGGGGCAACTGCACCAGGCAACAGGTTCGTTTGTTCCCGCCGGAGTCCTGTTCATGGTGGTGGGCCTGCTCGCTGCGGTCTTCGGCTACCGGTCCGGCCGGAACCGTTACGTGGAGTAGGAGCCGCCGTGCGGGACTCCACCCTTCCAGCCGCCCACCCTGCCGCCGGGATCTTCCGGGCCCCATACCTTTGGGTGACCGTGGGAACCTGTGCCCTGGTGTTCCTGGCCGCCTTCGAATCCCTTGCCGTGACCACCATCATGCCCCTGGTCAGCCGGGAGCTGAACGGCGGAAGCCTCTACGCCCTGGCATTCGCGGGACCGCTGGCCACCGGCGTGATCGGCATGGTGGGGGCCGGCAACTGGTCCGACCGCCGCGGCCCCGCCTTGCCCCTGTACGCCTCCGTAGCCCTGTTCGTGCTGGGCCTGCTGATCGCGGGCACTTCGGTATCCATGCCCATGCTCGTCGCTGGCCGCCTGGTGCAGGGGCTCGGCGGCGGCGCCCTCACCGTTGCCCTCTACGTGCTGGTGGCACGGTTCTTCCCGGGCCCGCTGCATCCCCGAATCTTCGCCGCGTTTTCGGCAGCCTGGGTGGTCCCGTCACTGGTGGGACCCTTCGCCGCCGGCGTGGTGGCGCAGGTCTTCAGCTGGCACTGGGTGTTCCTGGGCGTGGTGGGTTTGGTGATTCCCGCCCTGGCAATGATCGTGCCGGTGCTGCGCGGACTGGACGGATCCGGAGAGGCCGGCCAGCCGGCAGAGACTGGCCGCTCCGAAGAAACCGCGCCGCCGTGGGCCCTTGGCCGTCTGGGATGGGCGGCGCTGGCCGCACTTGCCGTGCTGGGGCTCAACCTGTCCGCGGACGCCAATATCCCCGCCTTCCCCGCCGCCACGCCTGTCCTGGCGCTCGCCGCCGTCGCGCTTGCAATGGTGGCTGTCCGTCCCTTGGTGCCCTCCGGCACCCTCGCCGCCCGCCGCGGGCTTCCGAGCGTGATCCTGGCGCGCGGGCTTGCGTCGGCGTCGTTTTTCGGCGCAGAGGTCTACCTTCCGTACCTCCTGATTGACCAGTACTCGTTCCCGCCCACCCTGGCCGGACTGACCCTCACCGGCGGGGCGCTGGCTTGGGCAGGCGCCGCGGCAATCCAGGGCCGGCTGGGCACCCGCCTGCCGCACCGGCGCGCGGTCCAGGCAGGATCGCTCATGGTCCTGGTGGCAGTGCTCCTGGCCCTGGCCACCACGGCGCTGCACTGGTCCGCCGCCATCGCCATAGCCGGCTGGGTCCTGGCAGGCGGTGGCATGGGCCTGCTCTACCCGCGCTTGAGCGTGATGACCCTGGCGCTCTCCACCAGGGAGGACGAAGGCTTCAACAGCTCCGCCATGTCCATCTCAGACTCCCTCGGCGGCGCGCTTTCACTGGCCACCACCGGGATTGTTTTCGCGGCGTTCACGACGCCGGTCCAGTCCTTCTCAGGCGTCTTCGCCTTCACCGCGGCCATCGGGGTCGCCGCTGCCTTGGTGGCACCGCGGGTCACCGCCGCGGAACCCCTGGACACTTAGGGCAGCCGGGTGGCACGCAGGACGACGTCGGCGATGGTCGTCTCCTGCCCCTCCGGCCCGGTCACCGGGCGCTCCCGGCTGGTGAGGACCTCCAGCTGCCACTCCGGGCGGCCGCTGGAAGCTGCCCGGTCCAGCGACAGCTCACGGACCAGCTGATCCCCGGTGTAGAACATGTCCCGGTTCTTGTGGTGGTCGTTGCCCCAGGGCGGCAGCCGGTCCGGGTGGTGGCCCACCACCAACAGGGTTCCGCCCGGCTTGACGGCTGCGGCCGCATTCCGCAGGGGGACCCGCCAATCGAGTTCCTGGGAATGCAGGAACTGCGACGTCACCAGGTCGTAGGAGCCCTCCGGTCGCCACTGCGCCAGGTCGGCCAGTTGCCAGGTGATCCGGCTTTGGATATCGCCGTTCGAGGCGTCCACGCTTTCCCTTGCCAGTTCGGCCAGCTCGTGCGAGCGCGCCCGCTCCAGGGCAACAGCGGAAAGGTCGACGGCGGTCACGGACCAGCCTTGCTGCGCCAGCCAGATGGCGTCGGCGCCTTCGCCGCACCCCAGTTCCAGCGCCTTTCCGGGCCGCAGGCCGCCGGCCTCCCGAACCAGCTGCGGATTCGGCTTCCCGCTCCAGAGCCGTGCTTTGGTGCGGTACCGCTCGTCCCATGCGGAAGCCGCGTCGATGCCGCCGCCGCCAGCCCCCTCCGTCAGGCCGCCGGCGTCGTGCGCGTATCCTTCGTGCTGGTGGGTGTCCTGCTGCCCCGGGTGTTCGCTCATGCCTCAACACTGCCCCGCTGTGGCGCCCAAGGCAACGCCGGGAACAGGTTCCGGGCGTTGGGATGCTAGACTGGTGGAACTTGATGTGCAGTGATGCCGCCTGCTCCTGATCTGGAGATCCTATCCAGGGAGTGGGCTTTCTTCATGTGAGAGGCACATCCTGCGTCGATGAACGCGTTCCATTTGGTCCCTGCCGGCTGTCCTTATTTGCAGCGGCACGGTTGATCACCTGACTTTTCTTCGGCGAACCCCTGGTCCAACCGGCATCGGGGGCCGATATCCGCATGGATACCGCCTGAAAGACCGTAAAAAACTACATGACTACTTTTGCTGCCCTCGGTACTCCCAAGGCCCTTGCAGACACCCTCACCGCGCAGGGAATCGTTGAACCGTTCCCCATCCAGGTCAAGACCCTCCCGGACACGCTGTCCGGGCGTGACGTCCTGGGCCGCGGCCGGACCGGATCCGGTAAGACCATCGCTTTCGCCATCCCGCTTGTAGCAAGACTCGCTGAGCGGGAAGCCAAGCACTTCCGCAAACCCGGCCGCCCCATGGGCCTGGTCCTGGCGCCCACCCGTGAACTGGCAACCCAGATCAACGCCACCATCGAACCGATGGCCAAGGCCATGGGCCTGAACACCACAGTGATTTACGGCGGCATCTCCCAGGCCCGCCAGGAAAAGGCATTGCGTGCCGGCGTGGACATCGTCATCGCCTGCCCCGGACGCCTGGAGGACCTGATCCGCCAGCGCATCCTCACCCTCGAGGCAGTGGAGATCACCGTCCTGGACGAGGCCGACCACATGGCCGACCTCGGCTTCCTGCCCGTGGTGAAGAAGCTCATGGACATGACGCCCAGCCAGGGCCAGCGCCTGCTCTTCTCCGCCACCCTGGACAACGGCGTGGACAAGATCGTCCAGCGCTACCTGTCCAACCCGCTCACCCACTCGGTGGACGATCCGCAGGCTGCGGTGACCACGATGGAGCACCACGTGCTGGTGGTCAACGACCAGACTGTCAAGAAGCAGCTGATCGTTGAGCTCGCTTCGGGCGCCGGCCGCCGTGTCCTGTTCATGCGGACCAAGCACCACGCCCGCAAGCTGGCCAAGACCCTGACCGACGCCGGGATCCCCGCCGTCGACCTGCACGGCAACCTGTCGCAAAACGCCCGGGACCGCAACCTCGCCGAGTTTTCCAACGGGGACGTCCGCGTCCTGGTGGCCACCGACGTCGCTGCCCGCGGTGTGCACGTTGACGACGTCGAACTGGTCATCCACGTGGATCCGCCCACCGAGCACAAGGCGTACTTGCACCGTTCCGGCCGCACCGCGCGTGCCGGCTCCGACGGCACCGTGGTCACGCTGACCCTCCCGGAGCAGCAGTCCGACGTCAAGAAGCTCATGAAGGCTGCCGGCGTCGAGGTGAACTTTGAGCGCGTCACGGCCAACTCCCCGATCGTGGCTGACCTGGTGGGCGAAATCGCCGACAAGGTTGACCCCCGCACCCGCGCCGCACTGATGGCTGCCAAGGCTCCCCGCCAGGGTGGCGGCACCTCCACCGGTGCCAATGCGGAGCGAAAGCGTGCACGCCGCCAGGCTGCACCATCAGCCGGTGGGCGCGGCGGCAGGGGCGGACGCGGCAAGGTTTCGGCCGAACCCGCCCGCACCGATGTTCCACGCGCCGAGCGCCGCGCAGTCGCTTTCGAGGGCCGCACCGAAGCCCGCGCCGCATTCGACCGCAATGCCGAGCAAAATGAGGACCGCGCGGTGGCAGCAGCCGCTGCCCGCCGCAACGCCCGTGGCCGCGGCACCGCTTCGACCCACCGCAACGACGTCCCCGCAGCAGGTGGCCGCTCATCGGCCGGCCGCGGTTCGGACGGCCGTGCAGCAGAGGGCCGGGGCGATTCCCGGATCACCCGCAGCGATGCCCCGCGCGGCGGCACCGGCCGCCCGGCCTCAGGCGGACGCCCCGCCGGCGGCGGACAGCGCAGCGGACGCCCCGCAACCGGCCAGCGTGCAGCAGCATCCGGCCAGCGCTCCTCCGGGGCAGCTGGCGGCAACAAGGCTGTCTGGTCCTCCAACACCGGCGGAACGTCCGGCGGCTCCTACGGCTCCGGCAGTGGTGCTTCCGGCAACGGCGGTTCCGGCCGCGCGGCCCGCAGCGGCCCGCGCCGCGCATCCGCCCCGGCGTCGAACGAGCGCCGCGGCCGCTAATCGCTAGATAGCCCAGCGGGCCTGCCTTCCGGGCGGGCCCGCTGGGTCGTTTAACCGGCTTTTACCAACCGCGCGCACTGCTCCCACCAAGATCCGGATCTGTGGGAGCCGGGGCAGGGACCGCGTCCCCTGCCGCCGGCAAACGCTCAAGCCGGGGGTCTGGTCACGTCAGTGCCGTCATGATGAGCGCGCCCACCAGGCCCATGCCCATGACGGCGAACCCCATGGCAACGATGACCCGGCCGGGGAAAGCACCGCGGACCATAAGCATTGAGGGCAGGCTCAGGGCCGGCAGGGTCAGCACCAGGGCTCCCAAAGGCCCCATTCCAACCCCTGCGGCCATCAAAGCACCGAGGATGGGAATCTCCGCGGCCGTCGGGATCACAAACAGGGTTCCGACGACGGCGAGCAGGACGGCTGCGGGCAGGCCCCACGATGCGAGTGTGCCGGCCTCCGGGAACAGCCAGCCACGGAAGCCGCCAAGGAGCATCACAACCACCGCATACTCCGGCAGGAGGCGCACCGCCAACCGGACCAGGGCCCTGGCGAACCTGCGAACAGCGCCGGCGGCAGTCCCGCTGCCGGCGGGCTGGTCCTCCGGCTCGGCGACACTGGTCGCTTTCGCCAGGCGGCCCACGAGCAGCGTGACGCCGAAGACAAGGACCACACCCGTGCCAACGCGGACGGCGACGAACTGCCAGGGGAGTACGAAGGCCATGAATGCCAGGGCTGCCGGGTTAAGCACCGGGTTGCCCAGCCAGTACGCCAGCGCGGAGCTGACCGGAACACCTCTGCGACGGATGTTCAAGGCGACAGGTGCCGCGCAGCACGTGCACATCATCGACGACATCGACAGAAGTCCGCCGCACACCGTGCTCACCGCCGGGCCACGCCTGGCCTGGAACAGCGCGAGCAGCCGGCGGGCTGGCAGAAACGCCTCTACCGCCGCAGCCACGAGCAGGCCTGCCACGAGCGCCTGCCAGATCGACGCCACGTAGGCGAGGCTGTACTCGACGGCCGCGTTCCAGGACGGGGATGGCGGCGCACTTGCTTTGCCGGACAGGACGGAGCTTCCCAAGGAGTGGCTGCCGGCTACCAACGGAATTTTGAGGGCGTATGGGTACCACTTGGCCCATGCGAGGACAGCGATGGCTATCCCGGCCGTGACCAGTGTTCCCACAAGCACACTGCGCCGGTGGCGTTGGCCCGGGTCTGGCGTGAGCTTCTGGTTCAGCCGCCCGTTGTCCTGGGCTTCGATGCCGACGGCAATGTTCTTCATGCGTTCCCGGAACCTCTCCTCGTGGGACGTGGCGACAGCTGTTATTCGCTACCAGCCGCGGGCGCGCCACTCTTCAAGATGCGGCCGCTCCGCACCCAGGGTGGTGGGCTTGCCGTGCCCGGGATGCACGACGGCGGTGTCCGGGTAGGCGCCGAACAGCCGCTCCGTGACGTCGGACAGGAGCTGGTTGAACCGTTCCGGGTCCTTCTGGGTATTGCCCACGCCGCCCGGGAACAGGGAGTCCCCGGAGAAGATGTGCGCCGGTCCTTCCGGGTCCTGGTAGACGAAGGCGATCGAGCCCGGCGTATGGCCGCGCAGGTGTACGGCTGTCAGTTCGAACCCATCCACGGCCACCGTGTCCCCGTGCCCGAGCCGCCGGTCCACGGCGGCAGGCAACGCGTCGGCGTCGTCCGCTCCTGCGGCAGTTGGCGCCCTGGTGGAGTCCACCAGTTCCTTCAAGGCCCGTACGTGGTCCCAGTGCTGGTGCGTGGTGGCGACCAGCGCAAGGTGAGCCCCTGCACTGGTGTCCCCGGCCCCGTCCGCCAGCAGCTGCTCGATGGCGGGCAGGTTGTCCGCGGCGTCAATCAACACTTGCGCACCGCTCTCCTTCGCGGTGAGCAGGTACACGTTGTTGTCCATCTGGCTGACGGAAATGCTGCGGATGGTGAGGGCAGGCAGGTCGTACAGAAGTGAGTCCATGGGCTTCAGTCTAGGGACGGACTACAGGTCAAGCGGCATGGTGGTGGAGTAGACCTGCTTGGACGGCGGAGCGGCCAGGACGTCGCTGAGCCTGTGCTGCCCCTCGGGCGTCTTCCGCCACGCCACGTAGTCGTCGTGGTCCTGCGCGCTGGCCCAGGTTTCCACCACCAGGATGTGGCACGGGTCCGCGTCATCCACCAACGCTTCGATGCCCTGGTTGCCGGGCCAGGCGCGGGTGGCCGCCAGCGTTTCGGACAGATATTTGGCGGCGTCGTCCCGGCGGGCGGGGTCGATCTGGACTTCGAAGTGGACGATGGCGGGCATGGGGCTCCTTAGCGTGGTGTTGAGGCGTGTGGTCTGTTCGTTTTGAATAATGCGGGCTATTCCCGCCCTTCGGACACCCACTTGGGGTCCGCGGAACGGGAGCCGACGACGGCGTCCGAAGCAGCGTCCAGGGCGTCCAGATGCGCCGGGGTGAGCTCCAGGGCCAGGGCGCCAAGGTTTTCATCGATGCGCGCGGCCTTGCGGGTGCCGGGGATGGGGACCACCGGCAGGCCCAGCCGCTTGCCCTTGGCGAAGAGCCACGCCAGGGCAACCTGCGCCGGGGTGGCCTTCAGCTGATCCGCGACGGACTTGACGGTGTTCACCACCGCCTGGTTCGCGCTTGCCGCATCGGGGGCGAAGCGCGGGATGTTCCTGCGGAAGTCCTTGGCGCCCAGGCTGGAGGTATCGACGGTTCCGGTAAGGAATCCGCGGCCCAGCGGAGAGTACGGAACGAAGCCAACTCCCAGGCCGGCGGCGGCGGGAACAACGTTGCTCTCCACGTCCCGGCTCCAGATGGACCATTCGCTCTGGACCGCGGCGATCGGGTGGACCGCAGCTGCATCCTGCAGTTCCTGGGCCGTCACTTCGGACAGGCCCAGGTGCTTGACCTTTCCCTGCTTCACCAGTTCGGCCATGGCACCCACGGTCTCCTCGATGGGGACGCGGACGTCGCGGCGGTGCATGTAGTAGAGGTCGATCACGTCGGTGCCCAGCCGCTGCAGGCTCCGTTCCACCGCTTGGCGTACGTATTCGGCGTCCCCACGGATGTCCGTGTAGCCGTCCGTCGGGGTGCCCACCAGCGAGAACTTGGTGGCGAGCTGGACCTCGTCCCGCCGGTCCTTGAGCAGCTGCGAAATCAGCTCCTCGTTGCTGCCGCCGCCGTAAATGTCCGCAGTGTCGATGAAGCTGACGCCGGCGTCCACAGCGTGGTGCAGCGTCCGCAGCGCCTCGGCAGGGTCCACCTCGCCGTACACAGGGGTGAGGGCCATGCCGCCGAAGCCGAGGGAGCTGACGGTGAGCCCGTCGCCGAGCTGGACAGTGTTGGCGGCGCTTTCAGTGTTGGCGGGTTCCGTGTTGCCGGGTTGGGCAGGTGCTTTTGCCATGGTTCTCCTCTTCGTTTCCTGCTTTGAAATTACAGCCAGGGTATGACACGGTCCGCGGCGTGGCGGGTGGCCTGGATCAGGCGGGCATTGGCTTCGTCAGGTCCGGTGGCCCAGGCAAGTGCAGAGTCCCGCTCCATGCCGAACGAGATGTGCCGGTCCACCAGGCGCTGCAGCCGGAGCGCGGGCGGGGTCTCGAGGAACCACACCTCGTCCAGCTGCGCCCGCACCTCTTTCCACGGCTCCTGGTCCGCCAGCAGGTAGTTGCCCTCCGTGATGACCAGCTGGACCTCGGCCGGGACGGCGATGGAGGCGGCCACCGGCTCGTCCAGGGTGCGCCGGAACTCCGGCGCGTACACCACCGCCTCATCCCGGCGCGCCAGGCGGCGCAGCAGCGAAAGGTAGCCGCCGGCGTCGAACGTATCAATGGCGCCTTTGCGCTGGCGGAGCGGGGTCCCATCGATGATCGCGTTGCCCAGGTGGAAGCCGTCCATCGGGACCACCACCGATGTCCCGGGGCTGAGCTGCTCCTGCAGCCAGGCGGCAAAGGTGGACTTGCCGGATCCCGGCGCCCCCGCTATGCCCAGGATGGTCCGCGTTCCGGGCACCAGGCGGCGCCGGAGCGCGTCCACGGCCACGGTGATCTCGGGGGAGTCCATGGCAAAAGCCTAGTCACCCTTCTGCGCCTGCGGAGCATCTTTTCCGGCCGGGAGTGCCTTCAGGCCGGCGGCGCAGCCCACGATCGCCGCGATGAACAGCAGCTTCACCACCCTGAAAGGTTCCACGCCGGTGGCCATGGCCCAGCTGACGGTCAACGCCGCGCCGATGCCCACCCAGACGGCGTAGGCGGTGCCCAGCGGGATGCTCCGGATGGCCAGGCCCAGGCCCAGCATGCTCAGGGTTGCGGTGACTGCGAAGACGATGGTGGGCAGGGGCTGGCTGAACCCGTCGGACAGGCCAAGGGCCGTGGCCCAGACTGCCTCCAGGACTGCGGAAGCCAGGAGTACCAGCCAGGGAACGGACCGCTTCAGCATCACGCCACCACCTTGAGGCCAACCACGCACGCGGCGATGCCGGACAGCAGCAGCAGGCGCGCCGCCGTCGGGCGTTCCACCTTGGTGGCCATCGCGTAGGCGGAGGTCAGGACTACGCCCACTCCCACCCAGACCGCGTAGGCGGTGCCTGTGGGGATGGACTGCATGGCGACGGCAAGGCCGCCCGTGCTGCCCGCCACGGCCACCAGGAACAAGGCTGCGGGGGCGAGGCGGCGGCGTCCGGAAACCTGGGCGGTCCGGTGGAGCGCCGCTGCCCAGACGGCCTCCAGTGCGCCGGAAAGAATGAGGATGATCCACGACATGACAGTTCCTTTGGCCAGTCTTGTCGCGTGCCGGGTACTGAACCGTCGTCCGGAGGCCCGGGGTGCGGGGCCTTGGCTTCCAGCGTAGCAACGGCCGACGGCGGCCAGCCACCGTTGGTGAACAACCTCACCGGCAGGGTGGTTACGAGGCGGGATCCAACTGGTCGATGGATACCACTGCCAGGAAACCGCGGCCCAGGATTTCGGGGGAGTCGGCATCCGAGCCGACTACCGCGTCATATCGGTCCAGCTCCACCGGCTCGGCGCCGCCCTGGCTGGCTTGTGCCTGTCCCTGCAGCAATACCCCCAACTGACCCTCGAACACAGGGTGGGCGCGTTTCTTGGACAGCTCGATGATCGAGGTGTAACCCTTGAATGCCGCCGAACGGGTGATCACGTTGAGGTCCCGGATGTCCCCGGTGGGGAGCTTCGCCCCGGTGGCAGCGCCGCCGTCGAACCGAAAGGGACGGTACTTCTCCAGGGGCTGCTCCACGCCGTCCACGGTGAGCAGCAGCAGTTCCCCCTCGATGACTGTCAGGACGCGCTCCATGCCGGGGAACGCGGAAAAATCTCCCGCCTTGCCCACATCCGCGATGCTCACCCGCCAGTCCCAGCCGCCGTCTGCCGAGCCCCGGCGCGCGATTTCCCTGGTCACCCCGCCGCCGTTGCGCCATGGCTCGGCTTTGAGGTCTGCGAAGCGGATGATCTGCATCAGCCCAGCCTAGTTCCCCACCATGATTGCCCGTCGCAGTTGTGCCCGGGTCCCTGCTAATCTCCTCCGGGGGGTCAACACGAAAACAGCCTGAAGGAGCCCGGGAATGTTCGTCAAAGTGTGTGGTCTCAGCACCCCTGAATCCGTCCGCGAAGCAGTGGATGCCGGCGCTGATGCCGTGGGATTCGTCCTCACCGCCAGCCCCCGGGTCGTCTCACCGTCGCAGGCTGTCTCCTTGCTGGCCGGGGTTCCGGACAGCGTTTCCCCGATCGGCGTCTTCCGCGACGAGCCCGTAGCCGACGCCATTGCCATCGCCCGGGCCGCGGGCCTGGAATGGATCCAGCTGCATGGGGCCCGGTCACGCGCGGACGTGGCAACAGTGCACGACGCCGGCATGAAGCTGGTCAGGGCCATCACCATGGGTGCCGGCCAGGATGAGTTTGAAGACTGGGGTGAGGATCTGCTCCTGATCGATGCCGCCGTGCCGGGCTCCGGCGAGTCCTGGGACTATGCCTCCGTGGCGGCCCTTCCTGTGCTCCAGGGGCGCAGTTGGCTGCTGGCCGGTGGCTTGGAATCCACCAACGTGGGCCAGGCATCAGCGGCCGCGCACGCCTGGGGCGTGGACGTGTCCTCCGGTGTTGAAGCGTCCCGCGGCGTGAAGGATTTGGCCAAGATCCGCGCGTTCGTTCAGGCAGCCAAAGCGGCTGCCACGGTTTAGCCGCCCGGGCCTCCTGGGCAAGCGGAGGCGGGATCGGGGCGGGACCAGGGATGTCACCCATCTTTTGGCCGCAGGCTCTTTTGTCAGGGGTCGAGGGCACAATGGGTGCATGAAGACACTTCTGAACATCATCTGGCTGGTTTTCGGCGGCTTTTGGCTGGCCCTGGGTTATTTCCTCGCGGGCGTGGTGTGCTGCCTGCTGATCGTCACCATTCCGTGGGGCATTGCCTCATTCCGGATTGCCGCCTATACCCTCTGGCCGTTTGGCCGGATGGTGGTGGACAAGCCCGGCGGTACCGGTGTCTTCTCACTGCTGGGCAACGTGATCTGGCTGCTGGTGGCCGGGATCTGGATTGCCATTGGCCACGTGGTCACTGCATTCGCCATGGCAATGACCATCGTTGGCATCCCGCTGGCCATCGCCAACCTGAAGCTCATCCCGGTGTCCCTGATGCCCCTGGGCAAGCAGATCGTGCCCACCAATACGCCGTTTGTAAGCACCTATCCCGTCAGGACTTACCGCTGATATGTAGGTTGGATTGTCAAGAGGGCAGAGATGAGCGGCTCCTGGGCCCGTGTGGTTCCGGGGGCCGCTCATCGTGTGCCGGTCCGGTCGTGGTGTGAGTGGTGGTGGCGAGTCGTTTTCGACTGGCAGTGTCAGGCTGACATTCGCGGGTTGGTTACCGCATGACGAAGTGTTCGGCTGGAGCGTTATCGGTGTCTAGGATCGAGCGTCGACGGTTTGGTCCGTCTGCTCATAGCGGTTTCTCGAGTTAGCTCCGCGTG
>NZ_JAGGPQ010000030.1 GCF_018613675.1 Arthrobacter sp. ISL-85
GACACCAACGGCACCCTCTGGACCTACCCCGGCCTAGGCAACGGCCTCTTCGGCTGGCGCATCAAAGTCGGCGACGGCTGGAACGTCATGATCGCCATCAGCTAGGGGCTGTTCGCATCCCTTACCAGACGGAGTCCCCGCGCAGGACGGCGTCGCTGCCGCCATCCACGTAGACTATCTGCCCGCACAGGTGCGTGTTTTCCACGCTGTTGAGCCAGGCCAGCAGCCGGGCAACGACGATGGGCTCGGCGATGCCGTTCAGCGGCATCGGGACCACCTTCAGCAGAGACTCCCGCTCCTCTTCTGTGGCGATCAGGTCCGCTGTCATCGGCGTGGCGATGACACCGGGTGACACGGCATTCAGCGGGATCCCGGCACCGGCCCACTCCGCAGTGGCCGCCTGGCGGCGGACCCACCGGGAGAGCGCCAGCTTGGTGGACGCGTAAATGAGCCGGCCAGTGGTGGCCGGTTCCTTCGCCAGGACCCCCGCGCGTGCCAGGGCCGGCTGCTCGTCCCCGGGGGCCAGCAGCGCAACCAGCTCATCGTCACTGGCCATCAGGGCAGCCATGGATGAGACCAGGACGGCGCGCGGAGCTTCCGATCCCTGCAGCAGCGGCCGGAGCCCTTCAAGCGTTGCGACGGTCCCGAAAAAATTCACGGCCACCGTGGCGGGATCCGGCAACGCAAGGCCTGCGTTCGCGTAGATGGCGTCGATCCTGCCGCCGCTGACTTTCCTTACGGCGTCCACCACGCCGGTGCGGCCTTCAGCGGTGGAGAGGTCGGCCACCACCTCGGCGTCATGGAGATCCACGCCGATGACGCGTTCACCGCGCTGCTCGAGCAACTCCTTTGTTGCCTTGCCGATGCCGGATGCGGAGCCCGTAATGACGGAAGCGCGGGGCATGATGCCTTCTTTCCCTGGCTGGTGGGGCGAGGCCCCCAAAGGCCTGTGCCCCGTGCCGGGCCATGAACCAACCGGCCACTATTTGACCGCACTGTTGGCGTTGACCCGGCCGTATGCCCAGTAGGTGCCGGTGCCGGGAACCTCGTCAGCAGTGGACTCGACGTCTGCGCGGATTGAGGTGTTCGTGGCACCGGGATGTGAGCTCCAGGCCAGCGCTGCCGCTCCTGCGACGATGGCTGAGGACATCGAGCTTCCGTTGCCCACGTCGTAACCCTGTGAGCGGTTGTTCTGGGTGGCCAGGACGAACGGGTGGTTGGGGAAGGTGGAGTAGACGTTCACGCCGGGAGCCGCGATGTCCACCCAGCCGGCGCCGTAGGTGGAGAACGATGCCTTGGCGTCGTTGTTGTCCGTGGCGCCCACCGCGATGACGTGCGTGTAGGCGCCCGGGTAGATCTTGGTCTGGTTGCCGCCGTTGCCTGCCGCGGCCACCAGCACCACGCCCTTGCTCCAGGCGTTGTTGACGGCGGTTTCAAGGGTCCGCGACGCCCGCACGCCCAGGCTCATGTTGATCACTTTGGCGCCGTTGCTGACTGCCCAGTCGATGCCGCTTGCCAGGCTGGAGCTGGAACCGACCCCACTGTCGTCGAGGACCTTGCCCGCCAGGATGGTGCAGCCCGGGCAGACCCCTGCCACGCCGATGGTGTTGTTCACGGTAGCGGCGATGTTGCCTGCCACATGGGTGCCGTGGCCGTAGTAATCCTCGGCCACGGGGTCCCCGGCCTTGGTGGCGGAGCCGCTGAAGTTGGCACGGGCCACCACCTTCGGAGCGATGTCCGGGTTGTCGCTGGCGACTCCGGAATCCAGCACGGCGACTTTGATGCCGCTGCCGGTAGTGGTGTTCCATGCTTCCACGGCATCCACGTCGGCGTCCGGCGTGCCCGCCGGGACTGTGATGTCGCCCTTGGCGTTGGTGAACGATTGGCCGTCGTTCTGCAGGGCATACTGCCGGGGAAAGTACTGGTCTGAGGTGGCGGCGTCCACCGGCTGGTCCGGTTCGGCATATTCGACGGCGGGGTCCCGGCTGAGTGCCTCGATGAGCCGGCGTTCACTGCCGGCAGGGACGCTGACCAGCTCGGCACCCGTACTGCCAACGGGCAGCCCACCAGCGAGGCCATGCTGCCTCAATACGCCGGCGGCAGCACCGTCGTCGCGGAACTTGATGATGACTTGTCCCGCAGCTGGTGGCATCCCTCCCGCCGGCTCGGCGGGGAAGGCAAGCGGGACAGGGCCAACCACCATGCAACCAGCCGCGAGACCAGCAGTAAAGAGTCTTCTCATGGGGGCCATCTTTGCCCGGCCCAGGCCAGCCCGGATAGGGGTAAAAGTCCCAAGCATGGTGCCCAGGCACGGATGCCGGGGCATGGTCACGGCGCGGAGCGGGTCCCCGAATCCGTATTGGACCCGGTGGTTGCCACAAAGTTCCAGTCGAATGAACCGTCGCCGTGAAGCGTCAGCCGGAGGAACCCGCGGGAGTCGCTGAACCGCTTTGCGATGTATGTCGGCTTGCTGGTGAAGGGCCGGGTATCGATGCCTCCGGTGGAAACCTGGAAGGCCGTCATCCCGTCATCGACGCACTTGTCCGCGTTGTTCACGGGGCAGGACCTCTCGTAGTTGTGCTGCGAACCTGACAGGGTCAGCCGGACCCGGTACTTCCACATCACATCAATCCACGGCTTTTGGTCACCAGCCCGCCCGTGTTCGCTCGTGTCGGAGGTGAAGTACGGTTCGTGGTAAACCACCGCCAGGTGCTGGCCCGCGGCCTGGGCGGCAGCGAGGTCCTTGTCCAGCCAGGCGGTGGCCGCCGCAGCCTGCGAGGGGTCGTACCGCCACAACGCGGATGATAGGAAGGCGAAGTGCCACTTTCCGAAGTCCTTCGAATACGGTTGCCCGTTCGGGATGAATCCACGCTGCTGGTTGATCGCAGCCTTCGCGGACGATCCGGGGCATTGGCCGTTCATGAAGTCGTCCAGGTCCTCGTTGCGGCCCGGTTCCCAATCGTGGTTCGGGGCGGATATCCAGTACAACTTGGGCATGGTGCCGCCCCACAGCGGCTTCCAGTAGTTCACATAGTCCTCGCAGTGCGCGGTGCTGTACTGGAAGTCCCCCAGTCCCATGAACGCGTCAATCTCGTTGTTCCCGACGAGCCGGGCAATCGCCGCACCGTTGCGGCCGGACGGACTGTCGGGGTCAACATTATGGTCGGGGTTCATATCGCCAACAGCGGCAATCTGGACATCCGGCACCGGTGACTGTTGGTCGGGGGGTTGCGGCGTGCTGTTGCACCCCGCAGCGGCGATCGCCAGGAGGGCCGCGGCCACCGCGGCCCCTGCACATCGGAGGACGGTGCCTCTCCCCCGGCTTGCCGCGCTCAACAAGCCAGGGCTCCGACTGCCC
Source organism: Arthrobacter sp. ISL-85 (assembly GCF_018613675.1). GTDB lineage: Bacteria > Actinomycetota > Actinomycetes > Actinomycetales > Micrococcaceae > Arthrobacter. The sequence continues at coordinate 3,359 of NZ_JAGGPQ010000030.1, forward strand.
TGCAGGCGTTCACCCGGCCATGGGCCCAGTACGATCCCGTCCCCGGAATGGGGTCGGCCGAAGATTCGACTTTGGTGCGGACGGCGGTGTTCGACGTGCCCGCCGTCGTGCTCCAAACAAGCGCGGCGGTAGCGGCAACGATCGGTGACGCCATCGAGGTGCCGCTGAGGATGTCATAGCCCTCGGAGCTGCCGTACTGAGTCTCCAGCGCGAACGGATGGTTGGGGAAGGTCGAATACACGCTGACGCCAGGCGCTGCAACGTCCACCCATTTGCCGTAGCTGGAGAAGGATGCCTTGGCGTCATTATTGTCAGTCGCGGCGACGGCGATAACGTTCGGATAGGCGCCGGGGTACACCTGGGCCTGGGTCCCGGCGTTGCCGGCGGCGGCAACGATCACCACACCCTGGTTCCAGGCGTTGTTAACGGCAGCCTCGAGGGTGCGGGAAGAAACCCGTTGCCCCAGGCTCATGTTGATCACCTTCGCTCCGTGGGTGGCCGCCCAGTCAATGCCCTTGGCGATGCCCGCGGAGGAGCCGGCTCCGCTGTCGTTGAGCACCTTGACGTCCAGAATGCTGCAGCCCGGGCAGACGCCGGCGACGCCGGCGGAGTTGTTGGCAATGGCCGCCACGATGCCCGCAACGTGGGTGCCATGGCCGTACCTGTCGTAATCGTCCGGACCAAGGATGGTCTTGTCGCTGAAGTTGACCCGTTCGGCAACCTGCGGCGAGATGTCGTCGTTGTCCGCGGCTACCCCGGAATCGATGATGGCCACCCGGGTACCCCCGCCGGTGGTGACGTTCCATGCCTCGACGGCGTCCACGTCGGCGTCGTTCCTGCCTGCGGCCACCGTTACCGTTCCGGCGGTGTTCGTGAAGGATTGCCCCACGTTCTGGAGGGCGTACTGGCGGTCGAAGTACGGGTCGGCCGTGGCAGCGGTAACCAGTTGGTCCGGTTCGGCGTATTCAACGGCCGGGTTCCGGCCCAGCGCACCGGCGAGTTGGAGCTCCTTCCCGGACGGCACTTTGACGAGGTGGGCTCCGGTGCTGCCAATCGGGGGGCCGTCGCTGAGGCCCTGCTGGCCGAGCACTCCGGCTGCCGCGGCGTCGTCGCGGAATTTGACCATGATTTGTCCCGCCACGGGTGATGCGGGCACGGCAGCGTTGCCCGGAACGACAACGGTGATGCCGCCGAACACCATCACCACCACTCCAAGACCGGATAAGGCTACTTTCTTCATGCGCTTATCTTGCGCCCCACCAGTAACAGCTGAACAGGGCTGTGGTCGCTAATCTTTTCCGGCAGTGACTACTGGCTGCTTTCGTTCGCATAACGAACATTTGTGCGTGCAATGAACTTGGAGGTAGTCTCCAATGCGAAACCATGCCGTGGATCACCCTTCCCTGTGACGGGGCTCGCGGAACGGCCTGTTTCTCCCACTTCCCTGATCGATGAGGATTACATGACTACTCCCCCTTCCACCCGCGCGTCCCGGTGGCCGGTCTGGCTCTGCTGGCTGGCCATGGTCCTCGACGGCTTTGACCTGGTGGTGCTTGGCACCGTCATTCCCACGCTCATCAAGACCGGCGAGCTCGGCTTCGACGCGGTGGGCGCCACGCTGGCCGCAACAATCTCCCTTGTGGGCGTCGGCCTCGGGGCGCTCTTCATCGCACCGCTGTCGGACCGCTTCGGGCACCGCAAGCTCCTGGTTGTCTGCGTGCTCTGGTTCTCGATCTTCACCATCTCGGTGGTGTGGGCTCCCAACGTGGCGGTGTTCAGCGCTTTCCGGCTGCTGGCTGGCCTCGGGCTGGGCGCCTGCCTGCCGGCCGCCCTGGCCTACATGAACGATTACGCACCGGCCGGCTCCGCAGGCAAGTCAACCACCCGGACCATGACCGGCTACCACGCAGGCGCGGTGGCGACGGCCTTCCTGGCGCTGATGGTCATTCCCGACTGGCGCACCATGTTCGTGGTGGGAGGCCTGGCGGGCCTGGCCCTTGTGCCCTTCCTGTGGTTCAAGCTGCCGGAGACCCTTCCGTCGGAGCTGGCCGCCAAGAAACAGGAGCAGACCGGCTTCCGCGACCTGGCGAAGAAGCCGTACCCCCTGGTGGCCGTGGCCATCGCTGCCGCCTCGTTCATGGGGCTCCTGCTGGTCTACGGCCTGAACACCTGGCTGCCGCAGCTCATGGCGTCCGCCGGCTACCCCGTCAGCGCGGGCCTTTCCCTGCTCCTCGTACTGAACCTCGGCGCCGTGGCAGGCCTCATCATCGCAGGCATCCTGGCCGACCGGCACGGAACCAAGCCCATCGTGCTGCTCTGGTTCGGCCTGTCGGCCGTGTGCCTTGCCCTCCTCAGCGTCAAGGTTGACAACGCCATCCTGCTCAACGCCCTCGTCTTCGTCACGGGAGTGTTCGTCTTCAGCTCCCAGGTGCTCGTCTACGCCTGGGTGAGCCAGCTGTTCCCGGCCCGGCTGCGCGCCACCGCCCTCGGTTTCGCCGCCGGCGTGGGTCGCGTGGGCGCCATCGCCGGACCTGCCGTGACCGGCAGCCTGGTTGCCGCCGGCATCGCGTACCCGTGGGGTTTCTACGCGTTCGCCGCCGCCGGCGCCCTGGCTGTGGTGGCGCTCGTGACCGTACCGCACACCATCGCCACCGCGCGCACGGTCCCGGAGAACATCAGCTGAGCCCGGTTGCCTGGCGGTTCAGGAACTGACGACGGCGGGAGGCCGGCTTTGTGGGCCGGCCTCCCGCCGCCGTTATGCTTTATAGTTGAGCTCCCCTGCTAGAGGCAGACGGGCTGGTAGGCGGGGTCCGCGGGACCGGAAGGCTGGGCCAGTGCGTTGGCCACGAGCTGGTGCACCACGGGATCATTCGGGGTCTGGTCGTGTTCGAAGACGTCGGCCGGGCACTTGTCCTGGATGGTGATGTTGGTGACCTGCCGCGCGGAGCCGTTCAGGAACTGGCTGTTGTAGGGGATCACCACCTCGTCGTGGATGGTGGAGATGACGGTATAAGCCGGACCGGCGACGGTATCGCCGGCTGCATTGAGCGTCTGCATGAACGGCGAGCCTGCCTGCTGGTCGGCGCAGGCGGCACAGCCGGCGGCGGTGTAGTCGGGCGTGGGCACCAGGTCCGGCGGCGGGAGGATCACGCCCTTGGTGCCGTGGTTGGACGGGGCAACGCCCACCAGCTGATGAACGTACTTGGCGCCACCCAGGAAGCCCATGTAGTACCGGGGCATCATGCCGCCCTGGCTGTGGCCCACAAGATCCACCTGTCTGGCCCCGGTGGCGGAGCGGACGGCGTCCACGAACGGAGAGAGCTGCTTGGCGGATTCGGTGACCGGTGCGGTGGCGTAAACGCCGTTCGTTTCGCCGTAGTTGAGGGCGAAGACGCAATACCCCTGGCTCTTGAGGTACGGCGACAGGGTGGACCAGTTCTTTTCCATGCTCTCGAACGTTCCAGGCACCAGGACCACAGGATACGGGTGCGCGGCGGACGGTTTGCAGGACCAGTCGTTGGCTCCGGGCGGGGAGACGTCGACGGCCTGGGCGGGAGCGGTTGCGAGGGATGAGGCGAGGACTGCGGCGGCGGCCACGGACAGGGCCCGGGTAAGCAATGACATGGAAACCTCTTTGTTCGTCTGTCCTGGGGGCGGCCGGGACTGATGGTCTTGGGGGTGCCCGCCAGTTCCGGCCGGGGTTTCCATGCTGGCAGCGCTGGTCCTCCTCCGCAGCGGAACTGCACGAACGTGCGGCCAAACGGGCCCTTTTAGGCTGGGCATTCTCCCCCGCCTCAAAGGCCTGGAGGGAGCCGTTGTTACTGGTGAGTAGCGTTTGAAGCTGCCCGTGCAGCGGGTCCGCCCGCTCACTGGCGTTTGCACGAATGTGCAGCTGGGGAAATGTCAGAGCCCGTCAAGGCCGGTCGAGGCACAAAGGCAACGGTGGCATGAAACCGCGACGATAGCGGAGCCAGACAGCCGGGGGTTGACGCTCAGCCGTCCTTTTCCGTGAAGCGGCTAAGGTACCCGAGCCGGGACCCGTGGACGTGGGCACCCATCTCCTGCTCGGCTGCCTGCGCATTGCCGGCGTCGATCGCGGCCATGATGCCCCGGTGTTCGGCCCAGGACCGGATGCCACGGGAGCCGACGTCCGCGGCGTAAAGCCACTCGATTTTGCCGGCGATCTGGCGGAGCAGCGCCGTCAAGGATGAACTGCGGCTGAGTTCGGCGATCCCCAGGTGGAAGCGGATATTGAGCTCAGGCAGCAGCTCCACCTGGCCGCTGCCAACCGCTTCGTCGCCCTCGTCCAGGATTGCGGCCAGTTCCCGCCGCGTCTCCCACCAGTGTGAATCCGGACCTCCGGAGGAAAAGTGGGCTGCAGCCCGCCGGGCAGCCCGGCGGGCTGTTGCCGCTTCGAGCGCCTCGCGCACCGCGAACAGGTCATCGGCGTCGTCCACCGGAATCTCCGACACCGTGGACCCGGCGAAGGGCTTCGACTCAACGAAGCCCTCCACCTCAAGGGCCCGCAGTGCTTCCCGGACCGGAACCCGGGATATCCCGTATTTCGCGGCCAGTGAAGCCTCGGTGATCCTGGTCCCGGCGGGCAGCGTCCCGAAGATGATGTCGCGCCGGATCTCGTCCTGCACGCGGGCCCGTGGGGTCGAATCACCGTTAACTAGCGAAGGCTGCACCGGGTATCGCTCCAAGTAGTTCTCTGGTGTAGTCGGCCGAGGGCGCCAGGAAGACCTGGTCCACGCTGCCTGCTTCAACCACTTTTCCTGTTTTCATGACCACCACGTTGTGCGCGATCTGGCGGACAACAGCCAGGTCGTGCGTGATGAAGAGGTAGGTCAGGCCCAGCCTATCCTGCAGGTCCCCCAGCAGGTCGAGGATCTGCTCCTGGACCAGGACGTCCAGGGCCGAGACGGCCTCGTCCAGGATCAGCAGTTCCGGCTCCAGCGCCAGGGCCCGGGCGATGGCTACCCGCTGGCGCTGGCCACCGGAGAGTTCGTGCGGCCTGCGCTGGGCAACGGTCCGCGGCAGCGCCACCTGGTCCAGCAGTTCAGCAACCCGTTCGCGCCTGCTCTCCCGCGTCCCCACCTTGAAGATCCGCAGCGGCTCATCAATCAACCGCTCGATGCTGAAGGTGGGATCCAGGGACCCGTACGGGTCCTGGAAGACGGGCTGCGCGATGCGGCGCAAGGCGCTGCGGGTGCGTGGATCGCTCGTGGCGATACTCTCCCCCTTGATCAAGGCCACCCCTGCGGTGGGTGTCTCCAGGCCCAGGATGATGCGCGCAACAGTGGACTTGCCCGATCCGGATTCGCCAACGATTGCGGTGGTGGTACCGCGCTGGACGTCGAAGGAGACGTTGTCCACGGCCTGGATGCGGCGGCCGCGCTGGCCGCGCAGCTTGAACTCCTTGGCCAGATTCCTGACCGACAGCACCGGTTCCGGGCCCTGCCGCTCCGCCATAGGAGCCGACGTCGGGTCGGCGGCAAGGCTTGCCGAGGGGGCGGCGGCCACCAGCCGCCGCGTGTAGTCCTCCTGTGGGTTCAGCAGCACCTCCCAAGGGGTGCCGGTTTCCACGATCCGGCCTTCGGCCATGACGATGATCCGGTCCGTCCGGTCCCCCGCCAGCCCCAGGTCGTGCGTGACGAACAGCAGGGAGGTGCCGCGGGCGTCCACCAGCGTCTGGAGGTGGTTCAGGATCTGCCGCTGGACGGTGACGTCCAGGGCGGACGTCGGCTCGTCGGCGATCAGCAGGTCCGGCTCACCGGCCAGGGAAATGGCGATCAGCACGCGCTGGCGCATGCCGCCGGAGAACTCGTGCGGGTACTGGTCGTACCGGCGTTCGGCGTCCCGTATCCCGGCTTCGGTCATGAGTTCCACAGCCCGCTGCTTGATGGCCTCCCGGCCGCGCATGCCGTTGCTTGCCAGCGCGTCTGCGATCTGTGCGCCCACCTTCATGGAGGGGTTCAGGTTGGACATGGGGTCCTGCGGGACAAGCCCGATCTTCTTGCCCCGGATGCCGCGCAGGTCCTTTTCGGAGGCGTCCGCGAGGTCTTCCCCGTTGAGCAGGATGGAGCCCCCGGAAATGCGGCCGGCGCCGGACAGCAGCCCCAGGATGGCGGCGACCACGGTGGACTTGCCGGACCCTGACTGGCCGACGATCGCCACCCGCTCGCCCTTCTTCAGGTCGAAGGAGACCTTATGCAGGACCGGGTTGCCGCCGTAGCTGACCTCCAGGTCCCGGACCGAAAGCAGCGTGTTTTCGTGTTGCCTAGCGTCCTGCTGCATAGCCCTGGGCTCCCCTCGGGTTGGCGGCGGCCTTGAGGACGCCCGTTTCCGGATCACTCACCACTGACGACAGCCGGCCCAGGGCCCAGTCACCGGCCCTCGTGACCACGTGGCCGCGCTCTTCGAGCTCCGCGATCACGTCTTCCCCCAGGCGGTCTTCGACCACCGCACCGCCCGGCGTCCAGGTCCGGGGCCAGAAGGATCCCGGGATGGAGGTGGTATGCAGGGACGGTGCGTCCACCGCCTGCTGGGGTTCGTAGCCGCCCACGATGGTGCGGAGCAGGTACAGCAGCTGCCACTGGTCCTGCTGGTCCCCGCCGGGGGAACCCAGGGCTGATACCGCCTTGCCGTCCTTCAGCACCAGGGTGGGTGTCAGTGTGGTGCGGGGGCGCTTGCCGGCGGTCAGCGTGGAGGGAGCACCGTCCTCCAGCCAGGTCATCTGGAGCCGCGAACCCAGGCAGAACCCGAGTTCCGGGATGGCCGGGGATGACTGGAGCCAGCCACCGGAGGGCGTTGCCGAGACCATGTTTCCCCATTGGTCCACCACGTCGATATGGCAGGTGTCCCCGCGGGTTTCGCCGGTGGGTATCACGGTGGGTTCCCCCACCCCTGCGAAGGCAAGTTCGCCGTTTTCCGCCACCGCCGGCGGGAGGTACTCCGTGCGCAGCGGCGGAACGAAAGGTTCGTGGCCGGGCACGTTCCCGGGCCGGAATTCGTGCGAGGCCCGGTCTCCGATCAGCTGCCGGCGCTCCGCGGCGTACTCGGGGCTGAGGAGGTAGTCCATCGGCACAGCGGCGTCGCCGTAGTACGCCTCGCGGTCCGCAATGGCCAGCTTTTGCGCCTCAAGGATGGTGTGCGCGCCGAGGGCTGTGGACGGGTCCAGGCGGTCGTCGTCGAACCCTTCCAGGATGGCGAGGGTCTGCAGCAGCGCCGGGCCCTGCCCCCAGGGACCGGTCTTGGCGATGGTGTGGCCGCGGAACTGGATGGTGGTGGCGGGTTCGTAGCCGGCGGAGAATCCGGCGAAGTCAGCTTCCGTCATGACGCCTGCATGGTCCATGCCGGAAGAGTGGCGGTGGGGCGTGGCGAGGAACTTGACGGCTGCCTTGGCCACGAAGCCTTCGCGCCACTCCCTGCGGGCGGCGTCAATCCGGGCCTCACGCGGGGCTGATTCGTCCGCCTCTGCGGCGGCGATGAGCCGGTCCAGGACGTTGGCATACGCCGGGTTCTTCACGATGTCTCCGGCCGCGGGGATTTTCCCGTCCGGCATCCAGAGGGCGGCGGAGGTGGGCCAGTGCTCGGTGAAGAGCTCCGCCACCGTTTCGATGGTGGTCCCCACGCGGCCCACGATGGGGTGGCCGTTGCGGGCGTAGCCGATGGCAAAGGACAGCACGTCCGCCAATTCCCAGGTGCCGTGGTCCTTGAGGAGCAGCAGCCAAGCGTCGACGGCGGCCGGCACGGCGGCGGCGAGCGCGCCTGCTCCGGGCACGAGTTCCAGTCCTTCGGCCAGGTAGTGTTCCCGTGTTGCGGCGGCGGGGGCAGGGCCCTGGCCCATGAGCACGACGGGTTCGGAGGGGTTGTCGGCCGTCACGAACACGCCGGTCATGTCCCCGCCGGGGCCGTTCAGGTGGGGTTCCACCACGTGCAGGACGAAGGCGCCGGCGACGGCGGCGTCGAAGGCGTTGCCGCCGCGTTCCAGCACCGCCTGTGCTGACGCCGTCGCGAGCCAGTGGGTGGAGGCGGTCATGCCGAACGTGCCCTGGAGGGTGGGCCGGGTGGTGAAGCTGTCAGCAGGGGTGTAAGTCATGGTTATTTCTTTCGGCTGGTGGCGGCGGGGTCCAGGGCGTCGCGCAGGGCGTCCCCGAACAGGTTGAAGGCCAGGCAGATGGCGGCGATGCCGAGGCCGGGGACGATGGCCGCCGTGGGTGAGCGGAAGAGGTACTGCTGGGCGTCGGAGAGCATGATGCCCAGGCTGGGTGCGGGCGGCTGGATGCCCAGGCCCAGGAAGGACAGCACGGCTTCGCCGATGACGGCCGCGGGCATGATCACGGTGGCCTGCACGATCAGCGAGGAGGCGGTGTTGGGAAGGATGTGCTGGAAGATGATCCGCCCGCCGGAGGCGTCCATGGTCTTGGCGCCCACCACGAAGTCGCTTTCCTTGATCCGCAAAGTTTCGCCACGGATGATGCGGATCATCGCGGGGATATGCGCGATGCCGATCGCCAGTGCGGCGTTGCCGAGGCTCGGGCCGGTGATGGCCACGAGCCCTACCGCGATGATCAGGAAGGGGAAGGCGAGGGTGACGTCGTTAAGCCTGGAAATGATGGCGTCCAGCCACTTCCAGTAGCCGGCCAGCAGTCCCAGCGGGGTTCCGATGATCACGGAGAGCAGGACCGCCAGCACCCCCACCTCAAAGGAGGACCGGATTCCGAAGACCAGCCGGGAGAAGATGTCGCGGCCCAGGTCGTCGGTGCCCAGCAGGAAGCCGACGGTGCCGGGCTTCTGGAACGGGGTGGCGAAGTGGACCTGCGCCGGATCGTAGGGGGCGAGGAGCGGTGCCAGCAGGGCGACCAAAACCACGAGGGCCAGCAGGATGCCGCCGGCCATGCCCAGGGGGTTCCGCCGCAGTGATTTCCAGATGCGCCCGCGGCCGGACCCCAGGCCCGCTGAGCTCGGCGCGGCGGTGCGGATGTCGGTGACGGCCATCAGTTGCTTCCTACTCGGATTCGCGGGTTGATCACGGAGTACAGGATGTCCACCGCAAGGTTGATGAGGATGTACCCAACGGTGATGACCAGCACCACGGCCTGGATCACGGGGTAGTCGCGGGTGAAGACGGAATCGAGGGTGAGTTTGCCGAAGCCGGGCAGCGCGAAGATGCGCTCCGTGACCACGGCGCCGGAGATCAGTCCGCCCAGCTGCAGGCCAACGATGGTCACCACCACGATCAGCGAGTTCCGGAGCCCGTAGCGGAACAGGATCCGGCCGCCGCCCAGGCCTTTGGCGCGGGCGGTGCGGACGTAGTCCGTGCTCATGGTTTCGATCATGGATGCCCGCGTCTGCCGGAGGATGACGGCGGCGAGGCCGGTGCCCAGGATCAGCGCCGGGAGCGTCAGGTAGTAAAGGCCGCGCACGGGGTTCGTGCCGACGTCGACATATCCGGATGCCGGAAACCAGCCAAGGTTGACGGCCAGGTACAGGATGGCGAGCAGGCCGAGCCAGAAGCTGGGGACGGAGAGCCCGATGAGCGCAAACCCGTTGGAGAGCCATTCCGGCCAGCGGCCGCGGAACCGCTCCGCCACCACGCCGAGCAGGACGCCCGCGACGACGGCCACCACGATCGCGTAGGCGGCCAGCCACAGCGTCACCGGCAGGGTGCTTCCGAGCAGGTCGGTCACGGGGGTTCCGGTGCGGGTGGACTTTCCAAGGTCTCCCTGCAGCAGCCTGCCGATGAAGGAGAAGTACTGGACGGGAAGGGGCTGGTCCAGGCCAAGCTTGGCCCGGATGGCGTCCAGCTGTTCAGGGCTGGCCTCCTCCCCTGCCATGGCAATGGCGGGGTCGCCCGGGAGCTGGCGGATGCCAATGAAGATGACCACGGAGGCAAGGGCCAGGGTGATGGCCGAGTGCCAGAGGCGGGTGGACAGGTAACGGATCATGGTGGGAGTCCCTTATTTCTTCACGAAGGCCGCGTTGCTGAGGTGGACCACACCGTCGGCGAACGTTTCGATTCCGGCCACCTTGGTGGAGTAGGCGGTGAGGCTGTGGATCCGGTAGAGGTAGATCACCGGGTTGTCCGCCTGCACCTGCTGGACGGCCTTCCCGTACATGGCTGAGCGCGCAGCCTGGTCGGTGGTGGTGGAGGCGTCAGTGAGGAGCTTGTCCACGGCCGGGTTGCTGTAGCCGGAGTAGTTGTTGCCGCCGCCGGTTGCCAGGAAGTTGTACATGTTGCCGTGCGGGTCCACGCGGCCGGACCAGCCCAGCAGCAGCGCCTCGAAGCTGCCGTGGCTCTGGACATCCAGCAGCGTCGAGTACTCAACGGGCGCAATGGTCAGCGCGAATCCGCCGTCGGCAACTGCCGCCTGCAGCGCCTGGGCGTACCGCAGCGAGTCCGGCGAGTTGGTGACCTGGACCTTGACGGGGAAGGGCACCGGGACCCCGGCATCCTTCAGCATCTGCTTGGCCTTGGCAGGATCATAGGCCGGGCAGCTTTTGCTGGCGTCCGAGGAGAAGGGGCTCGACGGCGCGACCGGAGAACAGGCGGGCTCGTACCAGTTGTTGAAGAGCGTGCTCACCAGGGCTGCGCGGTCGATCGACATCGACAGGGCAGTCCGGACGGCGGCGTTCTTGGCCAACGGGGTGTTGATGTCCCCCACCGGCTTGCCCACGCCGTTGGTGTTGCCGAGGTTGATGGTCAGGCCCTGGTAGCCGAGCGATCCGACCTGAAGGACTCCGACGCCGCGTTCCTTGGCCAGCGCGTCCACGTCCTGCGGTGCGATGGAGTCCGCCACCTGGACGTCACCCGAGCGCAGGTTGGCGGTCCGGATATTGGAGTCCGTCATGATCCGGTACGTGACCGTGTCCAGGTGGACGTTCTTGGCGTCGTAGTACAGCGGATCCCGTTCCACCTGGATGGAGGTCTGGGGGATGCGCTGCTTGAACTTGAACGGGCCCACGCACACCGGGTGGTCCCCGAAGGAGTCCCCTTCCGCCGCCACGGCCGTGGGCGACAGGATCATCCCGGCCCGGTCCGCGAGCGCCGCGGTGAGAGGGGCAAAAGGCTTCTTGTAGGTGATCTGGACCGTGGTGGGGTTCAGGGCCGTGATGCCGCTGATCGGCCCCAGCTCGCTCTTGCGGGCGGAACCTTTCATGGTGAGGTCCCTGTCCAGGGTGGCGCGGACGGCCTCGGCGTCGAACTTCGTTCCGTCGGCAAAGACCGCATCGTCCCGGACCTGGATGGTGACCGTCTGCCCGTTGTTGCTCACCTCGGGCAGTTTGGTGGCGAGCTGCGGCACGATTTGCCCCTTGGCATCGATGTCGTAGAGCTTCTGGCACATCGTCTGCATGACGTAGCGGGTGTAGAGGGACGACGACGTGGTGGGGTCCAGGCGATCCGGTTCAGCTGAGAGGGCCATCACCAGGTCCCCGCCCTCCACCACTTTCTGGTTGCCGATACGCACGGAGGTCACATCGTTGTGCACTACCGCTTCCGGGATGGGCTGGATGGGGGCGCAAGCAGTCGTCGCCAGCGCAAAGACCGCAACGCCGCCGGCGAAGACGGCACTTCTGGCCCTGGGTGGAGTGCCGCCCGGAAGCGTCCGGTGGCAGAACGGGAGTCTCATACAAGTCCTTGGATCGATCACTACATTGTGAGATTGAATACAATCGCCTTATGAAGATAACCTTGGTATACGTTTGTTTCAAGGAAAATCGGAGAATAAACCGTGAAGACACACTTTTTCGGGTCGGCTGACCGCCTGCACTTGGTGCTCATGTTGGCCCTGACGTTCTCCACGGGCGTGGTGGATGCGATGGGATACCTCGGGCTGGACCGCGTCTTCACCGGAAACATGACCGGCAACGTGGTGCTGCTGGGCATGGCCATGGCCGGCGGAACAAGCCTTCCCGTGCTGCGGCCAGCCCTGGCGCTGGCCTTCTTCATGCTGGGGGCGGCCCTGGCAGGGCGGCTCCTCCGGCGCAGCGGCGAAGGCTGGTCGCCGCAGACCTCGGCCGCCCTCTCCGCCGTATCGCTGGGCCTGTGGCTCCTGGCGGTCTTCGTGCTCCTGGCTCCGGTGCAGGCCGATCCCGCCCTCGGGAGCACCGTCACCAGCGCGCTCGCCCTGCTCATGGGCACCCAGGCCGCCACGGCGAAACGCCTGAAGGTCGCCGAGATCACCACCGTGGTGGTCACGTCCACCATCACCGGACTCGCCTCCGACTCCCGGCTGGCAGGCGGCAAGGGAACGTTCTGGCAGCGGCGCGCACTGGCCATCGCCCTGATCATGCTTGGAGCCCTGGCCGGAGCGGCAGCGCTGCATGTGCACCTGGCGCTTGCGCTGACATTGGCTGCCCTCATCGCGACGGCGGTCACGGTGACAGGCCACACGGCCCACCGCCGTGCGGCGGCGGAAGCAGCATCTTCTTCAGGCAGGCCCTCCCTGGCGCGGGACTGACACACGCCCGTGCACGCAGTCGCCCCTAAAGGCCGGCGCGTGCTGCAACGGGGAGTACGACGGCGTGGTGCCCGGCTTGATTGCCGGGCACCACGCCGTCGTCCATGTATACAGGAGCGGCTATTAATGCCGTCAGCGCGCCAGGCCTAGAAAGACGGCAAACGACTGCTCCACCGCCACCATCGTTTCGGAATCGATGCGGCCCACCCTGCGCCCAAGATTGGTTCGACGGACGGTGGTGAGCTTATCGACCATGATTTGGCTGACGCGGTCAAGTCCGTTCAATGGGCCCGGCTCAACTGTCAGCCTGAGCAAGGGAGCATCCGAGAGGTATGAGGTCAGCAGAAGTAACGTGACTGATTCCGATGCAGCGAACAGATCATCCTGAACGATGAGTGCTGGGCGCGGTTTCTGGGCGTAGGTTCCGCAGGACACCGTCCACAGCCCGCCACGGTTCACTCCGGCCAATCCTCTGAGATTTGTTCCACGAAGTCCTGGTCATCTGATGCACGGTCAGAGGCGGCCACAGCGAGGGCCTGGCGTTCTGCTTCACGCTTGAACTCATCGGTTCGCGCATCAGGCACCCACATCTGAATCTGGCGAAACCCCCGCTCGCGCATGGCTGCCCTGTGCCGCGCGACGCGATCGCTAACGCTCATCACAACAGCGTTACATGTAACGCTCGCGCTTGTCAGGATCTTCGGCGGAAGCGGTTGCCCGCGTCCCCGCCGAGTCACCGGGTCAGCCGCACAGCCTTCATCACGTCCTCGGCGCGGAGGATATGCGCCGTTGCCTGCACCGCATCCCACCGGCCGAGGTTCGCCGGGTCAAGGAAGTGCTCCCAGCCCCGCTCAAGGTCCCGGCGTACATCCTCAGGCCACTCCCGGAATCCCTTGCCAAGCACACCGGCTGCGTGCTTGCGGTCGTCCAGCTCGTCCCAGATCCTTTCCCGCCGCGCGGCGTAGTCATCGTCGCTTTCACCCGGCAGCTCGAGTACGTGCGGAGATCCGTTCAGAGCGCAATGCCAGTCCCAGAAGTGGGAAAGCAACACCCGCTCCCGCGGGATCCGGCACGTCAGCAGGACCCCGCTACGGTTGTTCCTGCAGCTGTCCACCAGACAGTCACGGGTAATGCGCGCCCAAAACCACAGGGCACCCTCGCCACTGGTGGGCAGCCGCCGGTCCATCTCCCGGAGCATCCAGCCGTAGGCATCAGCGAACAACGGCTCCGCCCGGCTCGGGTCGGGAATCAGTTGCCCGGTCGACAGGAGTTCGCCCAAGGCCTCCTCGGTCTGGAAGGTGTGCAGCAGGAGACGGTCGGCATCCAGGTCATAGCCGACGCGGCCGGCTGGGACTGCACGGTCAGCGCGGGCACGGGTAACGGGAAAGTTCGGCACAGGCTGAGCGTAGGGCCGGGCCCTGACAATAACGACGGCGGACGGTCGGTTTGGATGCCAAGCAGCCGGCTTGCGCGTTTCGCGCAACTGATCTTGCGCTAAACGCGCAGCAGTAGCTATGATTTACATCATGCTTCGAGCTGCCATGCTCGACCTCCCCCTCCCCCACCAACAATGAGGTTGCTTCGTGTCTGTCCCAATCAAGGCCACCATGGAAAAAGTCCCTGGCGGCATGATGTTGATCCCCCTTCTCATCGGCGCCATCCTTGGCACCTTCGCTCCGGATTCCGCCAAGTTCTTCGGGTCCTTCACCGGTGCGCTCTTCACCGGCGGCACCACCATCCTGGCCGTGTTCTACGTCTGCATGGGTGCCAGCATCGATATCAAGGCCACGCCCTACATCCTGAAAAAGGGTGGCGTCCTGTTCGGCAGCAAGATCCTGTTTGCCATCATCATCGGCGTCGTGGCCGGCCGGTTCCTGGGTGAACTTCCCATCAACGGCGGACTCCTGGGCGGCCTGTCGGTCCTGGCCATCCTGGCGGCCCTCAACGACACCAACGGCGGCATGTATATGGCACTCATGGGCCAGTATGGCAAGCCCAAGGACGTGGCGGCCTACTCCATCATGACGCTGGAATCGGGTCCCTTCCTGACCATGGTCACGCTCGGCGTCGCCGGCTTGTCCGCGTTCCCGTGGCAGGCACTCGTGGGCGCCATCATCCCGCTGCTCCTCGGAGCCATCCTGGGCGCCCTCGACCCTGCGATGCGCAAGTTCCTCTCCTCCGCGGCTCCTGTCCTGATCCCGTTCTTCGCTCTCGCGCTGGGCTTTGGCCTGAACCTGAAGCAGGTGCTCGACGCCGGTCTGCTGGGTGTGGGACTTGGCCTGTTCGTGCTGATCGGCGGCGGCGCGGTCCTGTTCTTCGCTGACAAGCTCACCGGGGGCTCCGGCATCGCAGGCCTGGCAGCAGCCACCACCGCGGGCAACGCCGCCACCGTCCCCATGCTGGTCGCCGCGGCCAACCCTGCCTACGCTCCCGCAGCCGGACCCGCTACCGTCCTGGTGGCGGCGTCCGTGGTGGTCACCGCCATCGGCTGCCCCCTCATGGTCGCTTGGTACGCTAAGCGCCTGAAAACCAAGCAGCCTGTGGAAACTCCCGAGGTGTCCGCGGCAGTATGAACACCAACGCCACCCCGCGCTGGGCGATCATCGCCGATGACCTCACCGGCGCCGCCGATGCAGCCGCAGCCTACGGTCCCACCCACACCAGTTCGGTAATCCTGGACCTGGAGTGCGCCTGGCCGGAGGCCCAGATCCTGTCGATCAACACCGAGAGCCGCTACCTGGCTCCCGCGGATGCCTCGTCGGCTGTAAGCGCCGCCACGCAGCGCGCGCTGGAGCAGCACCGCCGGGTGTTCAAGAAGATCGACTCGCTGCTGCGCGGCAACGTGGGCATGGAAGTCGCGGTAACACTTGCGCAGATCGCGCAGGGCAGCGGCCGCGCACTCGCCATCGTTGCTCCCGCGTTTCCCGCGACGGGAAGGACCACCATCGGCGGTTTGGTGCACGTCAACGGCGTTCAACACAGCGAAGGTCCCTTCGCTGGGGACGTCACGCGAGCACTTGCCGACGGCGGCCTGGCCGCCGAAGCGGTAAGCGGACAGACGGAACGCTCCCCGGAGGAACTGGCGGCGGACCTGCGCGACGTGCAGGAACGTGGGATTGCCGCCGTCGTACTGGACGCCGGGTCCGACCAGGACCTGAAGGACATCGCCGCCGCTGCGGAACTGCTGGACTTCCCGACGCTCCTGGTGGGCTCGGGCGGACTGGCCGGGCACATCGCGGATGCGGGTGAAGCACGGCAGGCCCGGGACACCCAGGCCCGGCATATCAGCCGGACCCTGACCGTGATCGGCAGCTACTCCAGCCTCGCCCGGCAGCAGACCGAGGCACTGGTTGCGGGCGGCGCGGAGCATGTAACGCTGGATCACTCCGGCCTGGACAGCGCTGAAGTTCCCCGCAAGGTGGCCGAGGCGATGGCCCGGACCAACGTGGTGCTGACGCCGGACCCGATGGGGGCCGTGGACAAGTCGCAGGCACTTGTTGTGGCAGAGGCCCTGGCCCGTGCCACCGCCGCGGGCATCGGCCACTGCGACGCCCTGGTCATGACCGGCGGGGAGACCGCCACGGCCGTCCTGAAAGCCCTCGGCGTGGGCAGCTTCAGGGTCCTCGGCGAGGTTGAACCCGGCGTCGTCATGAGCCTCCTGCCTGAACCCCTCCCCCTGCTGGTCACCAAGGCCGGCGCGTTCGGGGACGCGGGCACCTTGGCCCGGACCACACAATTTCTTACTGGCACAACGACTGAAATGAGTAGCAAATAATGGGACGCCCGATTGTTGCGATCACCATGGGCGATGCCGCCGGCATCGGCCCGGAAATCATCGTCAAGGCCCTTGCCGACGGGGAGCTCCGGTCAAAGGCCCGGATGCTGGTGATCGGCGACCTCCGCCGGCTGCAGCTGGCCGCGGACATCGTTTCCAGCCCGCTGACCCTTCGCAAGGTGTCGGCACCGGCCGAGGCACTGTTCGACGAGGGCACCATCGACGTGCTGGACATCGACTGCATCCCGGAGGACCTCGCCTGGGGTGAGCTGTCCGCCGCCGCCGGCCACGGTTCCTACCTCTTCATCGAGAAGGCCGTGCAGTTGGCGATGGACCGCCAGGTGGATGCCATCTGCACCGGGCCCTTGAACAAGGCTGCCCTGCACGCCGCCGGCCACAAGTTCCCCGGCCACACCGAGCTCCTCGCCCAGCTCACCGGCACCGAGGAAGTGTCCATGATGCTGACCGCGCCGAAGATGCGCGTCATCCACGTGACCACCCACATCGGCCTCATCGACGCGATCGCCAAGATCAACGGCGACCTGGTCTACCGGACCATCAAGCGCGGCTACGAGCTGCTGCGCACCTCCGGGATCGAGAACCCCCGGATCGCCGTGTGCGCCATCAACCCGCACGCCGGCGAGAACGGACTGTTCGGGTACGGGGAAGAGGCGGAGAAGATCCAGCCGGGCATCGAGAAGGCC
This sequence comes from Arthrobacter sp. ISL-85, assembly GCF_018613675.1. Taxonomy (GTDB): domain Bacteria; phylum Actinomycetota; class Actinomycetes; order Actinomycetales; family Micrococcaceae; genus Arthrobacter. The sequence continues at coordinate 20,305 of NZ_JAGGPQ010000030.1, forward strand.
CAGGCGGACGGCATCAACGCCTTCGGCCCGCTCCCGGCCGACACCCTGTTCTTCCTGGCCGGGCGCGGCGACTTCGACCTGGTGGTGGCGCAGTACCACGACCAGGGCCACGGCCCCGTCAAGGTCCTCGGCCTGGAGAACGGCGTGAACATCACCGTTGGCCTGCCTGTGGTGCGGACGTCCGTGGACCACGGCACCGCCTTCGACATTGCGGGCAAGAACATCGCCGACCACGAGTCGCTGCTCGAGGCGCTGCGGCAGGCAGTGGACCTGGCTCCGGCACGCGAGGAAGCTGTGTAGCTGAAGTCAGTCCTGTTGGTACGGCCGGTCAGCGCAGCTGGCCGGCCGTTGCCGTTTATTGGAGGGGCCGGAACTAGCATGGGTAGCACTGCCACCGCCATGCCCACGGGAAGGAGACCGGGAATGCTAAGCGCAAACGCGCGGCGCGAGGAGATCTATCACCTCGCCGTGACCACCGGCCTGGCGTCCGTGGAGGAGCTCTCCGCCCGGTTCGAGGTGACCGCCTCCACCATCCGCCGGGACCTGGCGCTGCTGAATTCCCAGGGCCGGCTGGCCCGCACGTACGGCGGCGCGATGGCCCTAGGCGCGCACCCGGAGGCGTCGCTGCGGCAGCGCACCGGCGAGGCATTCGAGCAGAAACACGCGATCGCCCGCTGGGCTGCGTCCGTGATCCAGCCCGGGGAGAACATCCTGCTCGACGCCGGCTCCACCGCGGGTGCCCTGGCGCACGAGCTGCGCGGGTTCAGTCCCCTGTCGGTGACGACGCCGGGCCTCAACACCCTGCAGGAGCTGGCGGAGTCCGAAGGCATCGAGGTGGACTGCCTGGGCGGCCGGTTGCGGGGCGTTTCGCAGAGTTTCGTGGGGCCGCTGGCCGAGGCGGCGCTGGAGCGGATGAGCTTCGACCGCGTTTTCCTGGGTGCCGACGCCGTCACCGCAGAGGACGGGATCTGCGAAGCCGATCACGCCCAGACCCGGCTCAAGGAGCTGATGGCGCGGCGTGGCCGTTCCGTTTATGTTTTGGCCGACGCGTCCAAGCTCGGGCTGCGGCCGTTCCACGCGTGGGCGCGGCTTGCTTTGCCCTGGACGTTGGTGACGGACGACGGCGCCGACCCCGAGCAGGTGCAGAAGTTCCGGGACGCCGGGGTTCAGGTTGAGGTGGCCGCCGCAGGTGGCTAAGCCCGCCAAAACTAAGGCCGCATCGCAGCCGCTTCACTCCCCCTTGTGCACACTCGGTTCGGGCGTAGGGTACTGCCATGGAACCGTATCGGGTCATCCTGCTTCCCGGCTCAGTGCTCCCCGCGGACTTGGCCTATAAGGCCCTGATCGAAGCCCTTGGGCCTGATGTGCAGGCGGTCGCCAAAGAACTCGAGCTCTACAAAACTGCTGAGCCGCCCGCGGGCTGGACCCTGGACACGGAGGTCGACGGTGTCCTCCGCGAAGCCGACGAACGGGGCTGGCAGACATTCCACCTCGTCGGCTATTCGGGTGGCGGCGCCGTCGCACTGGCGTTCGCCGCGAAACACCCCGAAAGGCTGCAAAGCCTGGCCCTGCTGGAGCCCGCCTGGGCGGGCAACTGGGACTGGAGCCCCGCCTACACCCGGCATTGGAACCAGTACGAGCAGCTGGAGGCCCTCCCCGCCGAGCAGTTCATGCCCGCCTTCATGCGCCTGCAGGTGAGGCCCGACGTCGTCCTACCGCCGCAGGAGCCCGGTCCCCCGCCGCCGTGGATGGCCCGGCGGCCCGCCGGTATCAGGGCGTTCCTGCGCAGCTTTAAAGAGTATGACCTGGACAGGGCGCGGCTGGCCGCCTTCAGCGCACCGGTGTTCTTCGCCCTGGGCGGCCTGAGCCATCCGGACGACTACGGGGAGATCGCGGCCCGGCTGTCCAGGGTTTTCTTCCCGGACTTCCACCTGGAGGTGTTTCCGCACCGCCACCACTTCGACCCGCCGCACCGGAGCGAGCCCGGACGGCTGGCCGAGGGGCTCCGGCGGCACTGGGCGTCGGTGGAAGCCAGCACTCCCGCCGCATAGAGGCGCAGGAAAGCCCGACGGCGGCGGGATACATGGTGCGTAATCCTTGCCTTGGTGCGGGCAAAAACCATCCAACGCCGCCCATCCGAATTGCGGTACGGCACGAATAGCTGGTGTAACCCTTTGGGTCGGCCGGCAACACCAGCTGATCCATGAATACACACCGCATTCAGGAGATCACCATGGCAACACACACCAGCACCGGTTTGGCATCCCGCACCAACGTCCAGAAGGCATCGATGGTTGTGGGCGCAGTATTCCTGCTGGTCGGGGTCCTGGGCTTCGTTCCCGGCATCACCGGCAACTACAACCAGCTCGGCTTCGCGGGCCACCACTCCGAGGCCATGCTGCTGGGCCTCTTCCAGGTCTCGGCCCTGCACAACATCGTCCACCTGCTCTTCGGCGCAGCCGGCCTCGCCCTGGCCCGGACCGCCGCGGGCGCCCGCTCCTTCCTCCTCTACGGCGGCATCATCTACTTGGTCCTCTTCGTCTACGGCCTGGTGATCCCGATGGAGTCGGAAGGCAACTTCGTGCCGCTGAACGGCTTCGACAACGTCCTGCACCTGCTGCTCGGCGTCGGGATGGTGGCTTTGGCCCTGGTCCTGACCAGGGGGCACGCCAAGGCACGCGCGTAGGGATTTCTCTGGCGGCAGCCCTCCCCGCCAAAGGGCAATGGCCCCGATCGCAGCATCTGCTGTCATCGGGGCCATTGCTTTGCCCGGCCGGAATGTCCCAAGACAGCAGCGTGCCGTGGCGCGTACCGTGGAGCCATGACCGAGCCGGCCGAGCACCACAAACGCGTCGTTTCCCTGCTGGTCGAAGCCATGAGCCGCGGGGATCTGGCGGCGTTTGACGGTTTGTACACTCCGCGGGCGGCGGTCAAAGCCAAGGCGTGGGTGGAACCGTTCCTGCGGTCTTTTCCGGATGCCGCCATGGAGATTGTCCAGATGGTTTGCGAGGGCGATACCGTGGTGGCCCGGCTGCGCTGCTCGGGCACCCATCTCGGTGCCTGGCGTGGGCATGCCCCGAGCGGCAGGCGGTTCGAGCGGGTGGACGAGGTGTACTTTTTCACGTTCCGCGACGGGCTCATCGACGGTGCCTGGGGTATCGAGGACAACCTCACCCGGTTCCGCCAGCTCGGCATCCTCCACTGACTCCCAAGTGGTAACGGATGACGGCGGCACCCCGCGCAGGTGCACACGTTCCGGGACGCAGGGGTGCGGTTTGGAGTGGCGCAGGTTTCCGGCTGAGTCTCGTTGGGTACGCTGCTTCTACAACGAACGAAACCCCTCGACGAATGGACGGAACCATGCACGCCGTACTCGAATACACCTATGAGGACAACTACCTTGAGACCCGCGAGAAATACCGCGCAGACCACCTGAAGGCGGGGTGGGAAGCAGTCGAACGCGGCGAGCTTCTGCTGGGCGGGGCCGTCGGCGAACCGCCCTTCAAGGGGCTGCTGGTCTTCACCGGCGAGAACGCACTCGAGGCCGCCAAGGCTTTCGCATCCGCAGACCCCTACGTCATCAACGGCGTCGTGACGTCGTGGACCGCCAGCCCGTGGACAACAGTGCTCGGAAAAGAGGCGGCAACGCCCGTACACCCGTAAGTCCCAGCTGGTACGACGACGGCGGAACTTGCCTGCCGTCGTCGTACGTGGCTTACCGGGTGAAGCCCTCCAGCCATTCGGCAAAGTCCAGCGCCAGCCCGTCCGCCCCGGGGCGTGCGACAACCTGGACGGACAGGGGCAGGCCCTCGGATGACATCGCGACGGGCAGCGAAACAACGGGTGCGCCCACCATGGTCACGGCCCTGCATTGCCCCATGATGTCCCAGCCGAAGATGGACCGGCCGTCAATGTCCAGCTTTCCGGACACGTCGCATGCAGGACCGCCGGCGACCGGCAGCAGGACGATGTCAGCGGTATCGAAGACCGCCAGGTCCCGTCTTTTTGCCTTTACGGATTCGGCCATAGCCGCTTCGAGTTCCCGGGCGCCAGCTCGCACGGAGCGATGGATGGCGTCGAGGTTCGCCCGGAGAACCAGGTGCTCACGGCCGGCGACGGCTGCGGCATGGTCAATCATCGGATCAAGGGGTCGCAGCCGGTTATAGGCGGCCAATGATCCTGCAAACAGGTCCGGCACGTGCGTCAAGGTCCGGACCTCCGGCGCGATCTGGTCCGCGAGCAGGGAGATCATCGCGGAGACTTCACGCCGTACCGGCCCCAGCGCCGAGCCGTCACTCCAGGCCACCGCGACGTTATGGGGGTCGGCCCCGCCAGGCGAGGCCTGACCGCGGAACCGCGCCCCCGAAAGCACTGCGAGCGCTGTCCGCAGGTCCCGCACTGAACGTGCGAGCGGGCCGATGACTTGGGTGGCGGCTTGAAGGCGGGCAGCGGGCGGGGCCTGGTTGGCGCCCCCGAACCAGCCTCCCGCTCCGGGAACGATGCCCCGGTCCGGAACGGTGCCCGGGGTGGGCCGCAGGGCGGTGATACCCACGCACTGTGCCGGCCACCGCAGTGACCCGCCGTAGTCGGTGCCCAGCCCGAGTGCCGAGATGCCCGCGGCGACGGCGGCAGCTTCTCCCCCGCTGGAGCCTCCCGCCGTCGCACCGGGAAAGCGCGGGTTGAGCGTCCGGCCCGCGACGGCGCTCTCCGTGACAGCACCGAACGCAAACTCGGGGCAGTTTGTTTTACCCACCACCACGGCGCCCGCGTCCTGCAGGCGGCGGACGCCGGTGGCGGTGAAGGAGGCGATGTTTCCGGCGTACGCCGCACTGCCGCCGGTCAGCTGCAGACCCGCCACGGCGATGACGTCTTTGACGCTGAGCGGAACACCGGCCAGCGGCCCGGGATCCTCCCCGCAGGCCCGACGGCGGTCCACCTCCTCCGCCGCAACAGCAGCCCCGTCCCAGTCCTCCTGGACGAAAGCACACAGAGTGGGGGCTGCAGTGGCCCGCGCTCTTGACTCCGCTATGACATCCTCGGCGGAGGCTTCACCGCTGCGGACTGCGGAGGCGAGCGCGGTGGCGTCCTTGAGCGCAGTTCCCATGAGGCTACTCCGCGATGTCCTCTGCCCACAGCTCCGGACGCTCAGCCTGGAACGTACGCATCATGTCCACGCAGCGCTGGTCATCCAGCAGCACTACCTCAACCCCGCGTGACCGCAAAAGCTCCAGCTCGCCGTCGAACGTGTGGACTTCCCCCACCACCACCCGGGGGATTTTGAACTGGATGATGGTTCCGGCGCACATGGCGCACGGCGCGAGTGTGGTGTAGAGCGTGGTGTCCCGGTAGCTCCTTTGGCGGCCCGCGGCGCGAAGCGCGGACATCTCCCCGTGAGCGATGGGATCGGCGTTCTGAACCCGTTCGTTGTGCCCGCTCGCAATCAGCACGCCGTCCCGGGCGAGCGCTGCCCCAATGGGAATCCCGCCTTCGGCCAGGCCTTTCTGGGCAGCTTCAAATGCGGCTTCGAAGGCGGCTAGGTCGGCGCTGTCCAGTTCCGGCGCATGGGAATGTGGCTGCTCGTGAGTCATGGCGTCATTCTTGCATGGACTGACCCGCCTACCGCAGGGATCCGCACCACCTGGGGAAGGACGGACGACGGCGGCACCCGCCTAAGCGCGCACGTCCCCGTTGGCGTCGAGCGACTCGGCGATCCGCTTGATCGCTGCGAGCGTTTTCGGGATACCGTCGAGGGCCTGCTGGGTGCGCTCGGCAATCTGGGCGTCGGCCTCATCGCCGTATTTCTCCTCGAACATTGCGATCCCCTCGGGCAGGAATTCCCACGATTCGGTTAGCGTCGTCCCGTTGCCTGCCGGCGTCAGGGTGAAGCCCCAACGGACAAAACGGCCGCCCACCAGCCAGGCGAACTCGCGGCCGCGCTCGGCAGCCACCACCTGGGACCGGGTCTCCCACGTCCGCCCCGGGATCTCGTTGCGGCCGGTGAACCAGGCGCCGGGCTGGCCGGCGCTGGCCTCGTCGTCCCACCAGCACGACGTACAGACCGGGCTCCACTCGCCGGTGCGGGTGACGTCGGAGACCAGGTCATAGAGCGCGTCGGCTGAGAACTGGACGGTGACGGATTCCTGGTGTTGGCGGGTGTTTGTCTTCATCGATCCATCCTCTATTGACGTCATTTCTTCTGCCGCCGGCTGCCTCCGTGCCAGTCCTCCTGCTGACCGACGGTGCCGGCTTCGACTCCGAAGGCAGCAAGCTGTGGCTGCTCGCGCAGGCTCCGCTTGAGTTCGGCAAAACCGGGGAACCGTGCCAGCCCCACCACGTGGTCCCACAGCTCTGCGGCCGAATCGTCGTCCGGAAGCCGGCTGATCACCGGACCGAAGAACGCCACCCCGACTGGGGGCTCAAAGTGGATAATGGGCGTGCCCACATCCTTGCCCGTCAATGCCAGCGCCTCATCCGTCTCCTTGCGGATCCCGCGGTCCCAGGACTCGTCGTCGAGAGCCTCCGCAAGTATCAGGGGCAAGCCTGCGTCGGCGAGGATTGGCTCCACGAACTCACCTGTCCCACGCCGCTCACGGACTTCGGCCTCGGTGCGCTGTTCGGCCGGGTCCGGGGCGGTGTCGAAGATGTGTTTACCGAACGCCTCGTACAACCGTCCCATCGACTCGCGGCCATGCTCCGCGCGGGCCCGGGCCGCCACCCGCAGGAGCCGGAGCCCGGCGGTGTGCCCGGCCTCGTACTCCGGCGGGAAATGCGCGTCGTAGTCCACATTAGAGTTGATCAGCCGCAGCGAGATGAACCGCCAGTCCACCGTGTACTCGCGCTGCGCCTGCACCTGCCGCACCCACTTGCTGGTCATCCAGGCGAAGGGGCAGACAGGGTCAAAGTAGAAGTTGATGTCGGCATCCATCCGACCAACCTTGCACCTGGTGGTGACGTACGTCTATTCGACGAGTCAGCAACCCGAGCATGGACGACGGCGGGGCCAGGGCGGGAAGCTCGGCAAAAATTGAGCCAATCCTGGGCCACCTGCCTGCACCTGGCCTATAGCATTCCCTGGGCATCAGCGATCATGGACGCCCGCGAACAAAAAATGGGGGAAGCAATGCAGGAACTCGGCCGTATCTATTGGACCCGGCAGGGGCTTCGGTTGGCGTACTCGGCGGTGCTGATATGGCTTGCCGCCTTGGTGATGACGGCTCTCACGGTCAAGGCACCACCGGTTTCCGGAGCGGGGCCTTCCCTCGCCGCTGCAGTGTTGCTCGGCATGTTCGACCGCGTCGTCTCTGCAGCTGCGCTCCCCCTTGTAATTGCAGTCGTGCTCGGCATCGCCGCAGCCGACATCACCAGGCGGGATGTGCGACGCCGCGACCCAGTCCGCCGCTTCACCCGCCAGCAGCGCCGCGAAGGGATAGCCCGGGCTAACGGCCTGTGCGAGTTGGAAGCCGGCTTCGGTCGTCGCTGTGGCCGCCCGGCGGAGCATGGCGACCACTTTTACCCGTGGTCCAAGGGCGGCTCCACCAGTCTGCAGAACTTCGTTGCCGCGTGCGCCAGGTGCAACCGCGCCAAGCGCGCCAGCATTCCGTCTCCCGGCCAGCAGCGCCGTATGGAACGACGACGGCGGGAGTACCTTCCGCCGTCGTCCTCCATCAGCGTGGGCGAACGTCAGCCGCTGTCCTAAATCGCGGTCTCTACAGCTTTCGTCAGCGTGAAGATTCCGTAGCGCATGGCGCCTGTGCGGTAGGCCAGGATCAGGCGGGGAATGCTGAGGATGGCGCCGCGATTGCGTGCGCCAAGGGCAAGGCGCCGTGTCCCGCGGTCGGTCAGTAACGTTTTCACAAGCCGGCCAGCGCAGATGGGCCACGTGCGGGCAACGCGGCTGCTGACATCCTCATAGCCAGTAACCGCAAAGCCTGCCCCGGTTGCCATGGCCTCATACTCCTCGCGGGTGCCCATGGAGGGCAGGCGCCCTTCGCGACAGATCGGTTCGAGCAGGTGGCGGACCTTCCACCGGCTGGGACCGGTCTCGGCGAGCCATGCACAGACAACGAGTCGGCCGCCGGGCGCCAGAACGCGATGCGCCTCGGCGAAGAACCTAGGCTTGTCCACCATGTGCTCGCTCGACTCAATCGCCCACGCCGCATCCGCCGAGGAGTCAGACAGGTTGTTGGCGAGCCAGTCCCGGACCAGGATGTCCACACCTTGCACGGAATGCGCCGCAGCGTAGTCGGCCTGCTCAGCAGAAAGCGTGAAGCCTGTGACGCGGACCCCGCGGGTCATCGCGAGCCGCCGTGCGGTGGAGCCGTAGCCGCAGCCTATGTCCACGCACTCCTGGCCGGGCATGAGACCCAGCCGGTCGCCGACGGTGTCCACCAGCGCCTCGACCGCTTCGCTGGGAGTCTCCGAGCCCGTGGTCCACAGCCCGTGATGGACATGGTCTCCCCAGACATTGCGATAGATGGGGTCGAGGTCGTCATAGTGGTCCGCCACAGCCTCGGCGTCCTGCGAGATATCGGGCACGATCACGCCATGACACTACAACGGCGCTCCGGCAGGGAGGAAGGGACGGGCGACGGCGGAACGCGTGTCCCTGCGTCGTCCTTCCTCACGCTCCCAACAACAACCAGAGGGTGTGCCAGACCCCTTCTAAAAGCGAGATCGCCCAAGAGTTCCGGGCGACGGCCCGGACCTCTTGGGATTACTTGCCGGAGGCGATGAGCTCGTCTACTTCGGCTATCTCGCGCCCGCTCCAGGTCTCCTTGGTGGCGAGAGCGGCAATCAGGCCGATGAGGCCGCAGCCGATGTAGACGATGGACACACCGCCCCAGCCCCACGCGGCCGCCGTCGCGGTGGCGATCAGCGGGATGAAGCCGGAGAGGGCTGCGGAGAACTGGTACCCGATGGAAGCCCCGGAGGTCCTGCGAGCCGGCCAGCATGTCGTGCAGAACCGGGAGGTCAATGATGTAGACGAGGACCACCAGTAACGGCATTGCGGTGTTGACCAGCAGGAACATGGGGAAGCCGAAGAGGATGATTCCGGCGCAGTCCGCATGCCCTCATGCTCCTCGAGGAGGACGGGCTGATCAGGGCGCGGCGCGGCGTCGGACGCTTCGTCTCGGACACGCTCCCCCGCATCGGCATCGAACGCATCCGCCCGTTCGAGGAGGTCCTCGCCGGCCCCGGCCAGACGCTCGAGGTCAAACGCACCCATACCATCCGCCAGGCCGCGTCAGAATTCGTCGCCCCCGGCATCGGCGTCGAGCCCGGCACCGAATGCTGGCTCCGGAATCCGTCCTCATCCGGGACGGCGAGGCCATCGCCCAGCTGCAGGAAAACGTCACCGCCCAGCCCGTCAGCTTCGGCAAGGGCGCCGCCGCGCCCCTGGAGATCAAGGACGACGGCGGCAGCACCCTGCTTGCCACGCTCAACACCCAGCTGGGCCGGTTGGCCCGGGCGAGTGCCAGATCAACCTCAGCCAGGTGGGCCCCGGCCGGGCGAAGCTGCTGGACCTGCGTCCGACGGACCCGGTCCTCGTACTCACGCAGTACGTCCGGCACGGCAACCGGCCCTTCTACCTGGCCAAGTGCCTCATCGCCGCCCGGGCCGGGCACCTCTCGGTGATGCAGCAGTTCCAGTCCTGAAAGCAGCCCGAACCTGTGGCGCCGCGCACCCCACTGCCTTGCACGCGTTCGCCCGGCCGCGCGACCAGCATTAGTCCAGCGTTGCCCGGCGTCAGGCTGCGGAACCGGCTAAGGCGAGCGCCGCCGTCGCGCCTTCAAAATGGCCAGCAGCTTCCCCACCTGCACCGGCGTATGGTTCTTGCATGGAACCGATTCGGGTCATCCTGCTTCCCGGTTCAGTGCTCCCCGCGGAGCTTGCCTATGGGCGCCTGATTGAGGCGCTGGGTCCGGGCGTGCATGCCGTTGCCAAGGAGCTGGAGCTGTACAAGGGCGATGACGTGCCCCCGAGGTGGAGCCTGGACACCGAGGTAGGCGGAGTCCTGAGGGAAGCTGACGCGCTGGGCTGGGAGACCTTCCATCTCCTGGGCTATTCCGGCGGCGGCGCGGCGGCCCTGGCGTTGGCTGCCAGGCACCCGGAACGGCTGCAGAGCCTGGCCCTGCTGGAGCCGGCGTGGGCAGGGAACTGGGATTGGAGCCCCGCCTACGCGGAACATTGGAAGAAATTCGGGGAGCTGGACGACCTCCCGCCGGAGCAGTACATGCCGGCGTTCATGCGGCTGCAGGTCAGGGCCGACGTCGTCCTGCCGCCGCCTGAGGCAGGTCCCCCACCGCCGTGGATGGCCAAGCGGCCGGCCGGAATCAACGCCTTCATGCAGACCTTCAAGGACTACCACCTGGACAGGTCCCGGCTTGCCGCCTTCAGCAAGCCGGTGTTCTTCGCCCTCGGCGGCCTCAGCCATCCGGATGATTTTGGCGAGGTGGCGGCCCGGCTGGCCCGGGTGTTCTTTCCCGACTTCCACCTGGAGGTCTTCCCCGGGCGCCACCACTTCGACCCGCCGCACCGGACGGAGCCCGGGCGGCTGGCGGAGGCGCTGCGCCGGCACTGGGCCTCCGCCGAGGGACGGCCCGAGGGGCAACGGCTGGCGTCCGGATCCCAGAGCGTTTAGACCCGGGTGCCCGCGGCGTATGCCGCAAGCTCCGCTTTGTTTGCCGCTGCTGGTTCAGTGTGCGGTGCCCGGCGGCGGGGCCTGCCGAACGCCTTTGGTGTGTGCCCTCTTCCGCAGCACGATCCTGGCGGTCACGGCTGCGATGAGGCCGGCGAGGGTTACCAGCTGCACCTCGTCGAAGGACAGGCCGTCGATGTTCGGCTGGAGCTCCTCCCCCGTCGCCCAGCCGAACCAGACTTCACTGACCAGAATGCCCGCCACGAAGTACCCGGCCGCCGCATAGAGCCACAGCCAGCGTGACACGCCCCTGCCCACGATCCAGTGGGCCACCAGGCCGAAGGCCAATGACATGGCCACGAGCAGTCCCAGTCCGGCGATTCCCAAGTCCCAGCGATCCACGGCCCGCCACTTCCCTGCTTCCCGTGGTCCTGCCGCCAGTCTCGCGAAGCGTGCTCCCGAGGTGTAGAGGCCATGGTCCCGCCATCCGGATCAGGCGAGTGAACCTGCTTCGGCGAGTGCCATCGTCGTGGTATCGACAGGCTCAACCACAGAGAAGTGCCCCAGCAGCGTCTCCACCAGGTGCGGGGCAAAGTCCTCTTCAAGCGAGAGCACCACGCGGCAGCGCGCGCCCTTCACCTCCGGGTACCCCGCGTACAGTCCGTGCACGTCGCACACGGTCTGCCCGCGGCCGGGCCCGTCGGAGGTGTCGACGGCGGCGCGCACCACGGGTGCCAGGGCGGCGAAACCGCGAGGCCGTTGTGAAGGTCCTATACGCCGGCAGCTTCACCGTTCTGGCGAGGTCGAGCCGAGCGTCGCTAGGGAGGCTGTTCCTACGGGACCGACATCACCGGCGTGGTGACGGAGCTGACCGACAGCCCGTGGTCAACGGCGCTGGGAAACGCAGCGGCCACACCAGTTCACCCGCAAGCCCCTAAATCCCGCCCCGAAGCCATTGGCTAATCCGGTTGATCAGAACCTGACTGGCTTTGGCATTCACCACCGCACAATCGGGAGCCCGACGCTGCCTGAAGGACCCACGATGAACCGCTCGATGCGCCTCCTTCCAGCGTCCGCCACCGGCCTTGCTTCATTTAAAATCCGGCGCCGAAGGAGATGATCGTAGGGTCAACTTTTTTATGGGTTGAAGGATCAACTTCAGCAAACATAGCAGCTATTATCGTGGTCTTTGGGGCACCATGAAGGCCCAGATCATCGGTGACTCAAAGCCCGGCTGCAGTTGGGCATGGCATGCCGGGTTGCCTTTGATTTTCCGAATATCCCCGATCGGAGTATAAACCTGCGCCTCTACATTGAACACCCTTATGTCAATAGGGTCGCTACATGTCAGGTCCATGGGAGCCTTTGAGTTATTCGTCACCACCGAATTGACTATGATGTATTTCCCTCCGGCTTGAGCTGCTACGTCTTCATATGATTCAAATCCGCTACCCGACCGATAGCCGGAGGTATTAAGCGTTACCGTTGGAGAGGCCGTCACCGAGGTGACTTTTATTCCGATTCCCCCGTTTACTGACATATCGCCTATCCGCGGAGTCGTGGCCGTCGGAGTAGGTGTTGGAGTACGTGTCGGGGTAGGCGTGGGTTTGTCTGCCCGCGCTGCTGTCGAAGCGGCGGTCGGCGAAGCTGAAGACGAGGAAACAACAGGGGCCGCAGAGGGCGACGTTGTCGAGACGGCAGGCCCGCCCCCGCAGGCAGACAGACTCAGACCAAGCAGGGCCACCAGACCCAGGGGTGATAAGGACCTTTTGTATTTCATTGTTGGAGACCCCCAATATCGTTCAAGTTACGCGTGAGCCGCAAGGTGCATGAATCATCTCAGCTGCCCTAACACCGAAGACCGTATTGATATAGAACTGACCAATTTCTGCGGGAATCTTGACGGCAATACCTGGGGCAGTGTGGAGGCAACGCTAAATGGTTGAGGTCCCATGGCGTCGTTGTTACACGCTGCTTCACCAAGGAACGTGATCATAAGTGCGTTGTCCCGTGAATCTTCCGATGCGGAAATTGTGCAAAAACTGAGCCAAATCTAGGGCAGAATCCCGCGGGTAACCTATGCGATTCGCTGGATATCCCAGGCCTGTAGGCTTTTGGGCGAACTGAAAATGGGGGTTTAATGCCGGAACTCGGCCGCATCTATTGGACCCGACGAGGGCTTGATTTGGCGTACTCGGTGGAGCTGATGTGGCCCGCCGCCGCAGTTATGACAGTTGTCCTGACAAAGAAGACACCAGCTATCGAAGCGGTCCCATCCTCCGCCGTTGACGGGTCGCGGGGCTCGATAAATGGCCTTATCGCAGCGGTCGTGTTTCCCGTCATGGCGGCCGTGGTGTTGGTCGTGACCGCCGCGGTCATTGCTAGCCGGGATTTCCGGCGGCCCGACCCGGTAAGCGCTTTACCCGGCAGCAGCGCAGCGAGGGAATTGCTCGGGCCGGCGGCCTGTGCGAGCTGGAAACCGGGCTAAGACGGCGCTGCCGACGTCCCGCTGAAAGTTGCGACCACTTTTACCCTTGGTCCAAGGGCGGGTCGACCAGCCTGCAGATTTTCGTCGCGGCCTGCGCTAGATGCAACCACGCCAAGTGGGCAAGGATACCGTCACCGGGCCTGCAACCTCGGATACAACGACGACGAGTGGAGTACTTGGCGACGGAGTCTTCTGTCAGTGTGGGCGAGCGCGAGCCACCGCCCCGATGGAGTTCCGCCGCGTTGACGGGCGCCAAGGTCTTCGGAGGAGCAGAAAAACTCCCTGACGAAACTGGCAGGTCCCTCAATCAATGCAGAAATGGGCTCAGACCAAGATTCGATGATGATGTGAGGGGAAAAGATTGGCACGCATGAGCTTTAGGGTCGCTCCAGGTGTACGCGTCAGTGCTTCTAGCCGCGGAATCAGGACCAGCATCGGTAACAGCAGGGCCCGTGTGTCGTTTGGAGCTGGCGGAACCTATACATCCGCGAAGATGGGAGGTGTTCGCATCCAGAATTGGTCAGGAGCTGGCGGCCTCCAGCCAAGCTTGGCTGGACTTAGTCGTGCCGATAAGGACGCTGCGGTCAGGGAACTGGCGCGGCTTGAAAGAGCCCTCGTCACCCTCCACCATGAGCCTGTTCCCGCAGCTGCGCCTTACCACGTTCCACTGCCTGCCCCTGCAGACAGAGAGAAGATCAGGCTAAATAGGGAGAAGGAACTCCTGGCCAACATCAACTTCTTCAAATTCACACAACGCAAGGCTGCGAAGGACCTCGCCCGGCGGTACGCAACGGCCGAAGCGGCGCGCATGGACGCGAGTCAGCCAAACAACACTATGCTCAGTCCCGGGAAGCGGAGGCGCAGTGGCGGCTGCTGAACGAGCACGCCCCAGCGGTGGTGATCAGTGCCTTAGAAGCGGCCTACGCAGACAACATATCCGATGCCACCTGCGTTGACGTGGGAGTTGAGGGCAGCATTCGCTATGCGACGGTCGTCATCTTGTTCGGGGCTGCAGACCTGATTCCTGATCGGATGCCCTGGCTCACACCTGCCGGAAACCTCACGGTCAAGAAACGGTCCAAGACCGAGCGGAATGCGCTCTTTGTCGCCGCACTCGGATCAACTGTCTTGGCAACTGTGAAAGAGGGACTAGCCGCTGGACCAAGCGTGGACGAATTTCGAGTCGTAGTTCTTCGCAAGGACCCTGGGGCACTCAAGCCGGCAGACTTCGTTGCGCCCATCTACATCGCACGCTTCCGCCGTGCAGCAATGGCAGGCCCTTGGACGACTAGGGAGCCAGTGGCAAGCCTCCTGACGGCAGAGGGAGCGATGCTCACGCGCAGGGGCGCCATCGGCGACGTCCTGCCCTTGGATCTAAGCGACCACCCAGAAACGGCAGACCTCGTGGAGACCTTCAGGCCACTGGTTCTCGGCAAGTATCTCGACACGTAACGTTAGTAAGGCCCAAGCTGCGGTCCGGGCCGTGGGACTCTCTCGGTGATGCATCACTTACAGGCCTAAGGCTCTCACCCCGAACCCTCAAATAGATGTCGAGATACGCTACTTGCAACGCTTTAAGATGTCGCATCTGGAGCAAGAAACTCTGAATAGAGTGAAGAAGTCAGGCGGCCGCTCTGGAACCAGCGGGCTTGGCGCCCAGGATTTCGACTTGGTTCAGCAGCGTTCCACCAAAGGCGGGGCGAAGTCCTCCTCCAGCTTCTGTACCACGCGGCAGCTAGCCATTTACGTGGCTCTTCACGGTTCGTGGTGAATGTTCTGCCGTGATGGGTGTTCATGCCGCTGTTCTGGCGGCACTGCGCAACAGAATACGCGTTTTGTAGTTGCGTGCGTTGGTGAATCCCCGGCCAGTCCTTTTGATGGCTCTTCACGGTTCGTGGTGAATGTTCTGCCGTGATGGGTGTTCAT
>NZ_JAGGPQ010000031.1 GCF_018613675.1 Arthrobacter sp. ISL-85
CTCCTTCACCCATATCGTCTAGAGGCCATGATGCCTCCGCGCAGACACGCCTCTTGCCAGAAACTTTGAAACCAACTTCGCGCGCGAGCCCAACTGCCGAACAAACAAAGTTGCGTAAGAACTTCCCTTGCCTCGCGCCAGGGTGTCCCAGGTCCCAGGTTTCGAGACTCTTGGGCTGCGCTTAGGGCGCGCTTCATTCTCAGTGCCAGTCGTGAGCGTGTCGTCGATTCGACACGCCAGTGCACCCCGGCCGGTGCAGCTCACGAAGGCCCCGCATGAGGTTCTTAAGGGCCGAGTCGCAACCCGACGCTTTGCAGAGGCGACTTCCACCGAATCGAGATAAGGCTCCGTCACGCGCCACACATCCGAGCGACCGGGAGAAGGCCACCGCACTTTGCAGAGTCGGCGGCACGGTGTAGCCGACTTGGGGGCGGCCAGATCATACCTATCAATAACTGGCGACCCGCCGGAACCCGGAATGCCAAGCTTTGTCAACACTAGTCACGCCAATAAGCCTCAGACCTGTGGTAACACTGTGCCCGAGGTGGGACTCAAACTACATTCCAGCCCTTGGAAACACAGGGCAGCCGCGAAAACATGCGGAAACCGGAGCAGATCGAAGTCTATACGAGGCAGTACGAGACGAATAGTGTGGACATCGTCCACCCACGCCACGGTTGTTATTGTGACGTGGCCCGGGCAGTCCGACGTCGATTCAGGCCGGTAAAGGCGATCCGTCGTCCGCCGCGGTGGCGCTCCATGCAGGCTTGTGGTCTGCAGCAAGCGCCTGGCGGCGACGGTAGATCTGGATACCGATAGCCACCGGTATAGCAGTAACGGCTACTGCCCGCATCCACGGCCTGTCCAGAGCATGACCAGTGAGGGCATCCAGGGAAACCCGCCCTGGTCCCCCGATCGCGAAGGACGTGGCCGCCAGCCCGAGCACAGCCGGATATTCCAGGCCTCCGTCCATAGCGAAGAAGCCGTTCGGCGCGTGGACGCTGGCAGCCACACCCATGGTTGTGGCGGCGACCGCTCCGGCCGCCGGCGTGGCGAAGCCCAGAGCAAGCGCCAGTCCGGCGCCCGCTTCACCGAGACCGGCCAGCATGGCACTGGTCTTCGCAGGGCGGAAGCCCATGGCATCCATGCCCTTGCTGGTCTCCTCAATACCGCCGCCGCCGAACCATCCGAAGAGTTTCTGCGACCCGTGAGCGACGAGCACACCGCCGAGTGCGGCACGGAACAGTGTGCGGGCCGCGGTTGTGGCCGCCGGCGCTACATTTTCATGACTCACGGTGATGAACCTTCCGATCAATGATGCGGGATCAAGCCTTCGGGCCATTCTAGGACAGCCCTTTCGGATCCCGACGGCGGCGTCGTCCTCACGAGCCATCACTGCTCCTACAGAGTCTGCAGGAGCATCGCTGCCGCGGCGATGGGGTCATCCCGCTCATGGACCCTCTGCACGGTGCTGGATCCTTTCGCCGTGGCGAACGGATTCCTCTCCGTCCCCGGAATGGTGCTCAAACTCGACGCGGGAGTCGACGTTCGCCACGTAGACCACCTGCACGGTTAGTGATTCAGCTTGGGGAGTCGAGGGATGCTCGGTTCCGCCAACCTCACAGGTACTGGGCTGGGCAGCTCGGTGAATGCGACCCGTGAGCTGTCTGGCAATTGGATCCGAGATGCCTTTGCGTCATGGACAACTGCGAAACTGCAGAGTATTGGAGTTCAGGCCTGGGCTAAGCACGTGCGGCGCGCCCGAGATGAATCGATCCCCCCGCCAACCTCATCTTTCTATCGACACGCGGCGCAGAGGGGCATCACACTCCGGATGTACGATGTAGCCCGCACCCCAAGCGCGACAGTACATCCAGGGAGGCAGGAATGAACACGGCATTGTTAGAGGGCAAGGTCGCCATCGTTACCGGCGGCGGACGCGGACTCGGGCATGCAATGACGCTCGGCCTGGCCCGCGCTGGCGCCAGCGTCGTCATCTCGGCCGCGCGCGAGGGCCACGAGATCGGCAGGGTCGCCGATGAGATAAACGTCATGCTCGGCGTTCGCCGCGTGCTGGCGGTGCAAGCGGACGTGACCCAGGAAGCCGATTGCCGGCGCTTGGTCGACGAAGCACTCGCTACCTTCGGTGGCCTTCACATCCTGCTCAACAACGCCGGACGCGGCATGAAATACGTGAGCGCGGCCTTCCTGACCGAACCTACGCGGTTCTGGGAAGTCGACAGTGACACCTGGCGGACTATTATCGACACCAACGTGAACGGTCCGTTCCTGATGGCCAAGGCGGCCGTGCCGCACATGTTGCACCAGCGCTGGGGCCGCATCATCAACATCACCATGAACCACCAGACCATGCGCCGCGCCGGCTTCTCGCCCTACGGCCCCTCCAAGGCGGCGCTCGAATCCGAAACCGTAATCTGGGCACAGGACCTGGCCGGATCGGGCATCACTGTTAATGGCCTGCTGCCCGGCGGCGCGACCGATACGGGCATGATCCCCGACGGTGTATCCGAAGCAGTGCGCAGCCAATTGCTCCGACCCGAGGTGATGGTCGAGCCGCTGCTGTGGCTGGCTTCAGAGGCCTCGGCTGATATCACGGGCACCCGCCTGGATGCGACGCGCTGGGACAGCACCCTTACGCCCGACCGGGCCGCTGCAGCGGCATTCGACCCTGCCGGCTGGGCCAGCGAGTCTTCGCACTGACCGCCTTGATATCGCCGTGTGCGATCACCAAGAACCTCCCGGGTCCGCGTCGACAGCGTTTGAAGAGGGGACGCCAACACAAGGTCGGTGCCACCCTGGCAACCTTTAATCTGTCCGCGCCTTAGCGAATCGGCGATGTCTGATACGGCTGACGGAATCTCCGTCTTCTCCGTCCCGGGTACTACCGTCTGACTGTCTTGCAACTAGAACGCGTCGGTGAGTCTTCATGTTCGGCCCTGGCCTTTTGCAATGTTGCTTGAGAGCGATCGTGCCGAACACAAAGCTGCCGCCCTTGTTCTGTGCGGATCCGGCCCCCGGTCGACTTGGCGCTAACGTAGGCAACGGTGGGCGTGAAGCAGAACTCCCGAAATTGTTGCGGCGCACTACCCATCGATATCCTTTACTAAGGGTGCTTAGTATTGGGGTCCCTTAAGAACCTATTTCGCGAAGGGGCTGGCAAGCCGGGTTTTCCCGGCCGGCCAGCCACCTCAAACCCTCGAGACCTCCAGCCCATCTGGGGGACTCAGAGGTCCTGTACATATCCCACTCCCTCGTGACTGATGCACGCGTACCTAGATGACGCGCGCCTTGAGCGCGCTTGTGCGCGGCCGCGGGGTGGACATAGGAAAGAGAGCGAACAATGAAGGCAGTAGTCTACAAAGGACCGAACGACGTCAGCGTCCAGGACGTACCGGATGCGAAGATTGAGCACCCCGCGGACGTGCTGGTGCGCATCACCTCAGCGAACATTTGCGGCTCCGACCTGCACATGTACGAAGGCCGCACCAGCTTTGAACCCGGCCGCACTTTCGGGCACGAGAACCTTGGTGAGGTGGTGGAGACCGGCCCCGCGGTGAGCAAGGTAAAAGTCGGGGACCGGGTGGTGCTGCCGTTCAATATCGCCTGCGGATTCTGCAAGAACTGCGAGCGGGGCTTCACGAACTACTGCCTGACGATGCAGCCTGAACCCAAGCTCGCCGGCGCCGCGTACGGGTTCGCGGACATGGGCCCGTACCAGGGCGGGCAGGCCGAGTACCTGCGCGTGCCGTACGGGGACTTCAACTGCCTTCGCCTGGGCGAGGACGCGGTGGAGAAGGAACTCGACTATGTCATGGTCGCGGATATCTTCCCCACGGGCTGGCATGCCACGGAGATGGCCGGGGTGTACCCGGGCGACTCCGTTGTCATCTATGGTGCGGGACCGGTTGGGCTCATGGCCGCCTACTCGGCCATCATCAAAGGCGCCGGCAAGGTCATGGTGGTGGACCGACAAACCGACCGGCTGAAGCTCGCGGAACAAATTGGCGCCATCCCTGTCAATGATGCGGAAGTGGATCCTGTCGAGTTCGTCAAGGACCAGACCATGGGCTTCGGGGCAGACCGGGGCTGTGAATGCGTTGGCTACCAGGCGCACGATCCCGGCGGAAACGAACATCCCAACATGACCCTGAACCGGCTGGTGGACTCCGTCCGGTTCGTCGGCGGCCTGGGTGTGGTTGGTGTGTTCCTGCCCCAGGACCCCGGCGGCCCGGACAAGCTTGAGCAGCAGGGCCAGGTGGCCTTCGATTACGGAAACTATTGGTTCAAAGGACAGACGATGGGGTCGGGACAGTGCCCGGTCAAGAAGTACAACCGGGCCCTGCGTGACCTCATCGCCGGCGGAAAGGCCAGTCCCTCCTTCATCGTCAGCCACGAGCTGACACTTGACCAAGCCCCTGAGGGCTACAGGAACTTTGACAGCCGTGAAGACGGCTGGACCAAAGTCGTCCTCCACCCGGCCAGCGCCTAAGAAAGCCCGGACAGGAGAACCTTCGATGGTAAGACAAGCAATTCATAGGACGTGGTACTGATGCGGGCAATGGTTTACCGCGGTCCGTACAAAGTACGGGTCGAAGAAAAGGACATTCCAAAGATTGAGCATCCGAACGACGCGATCGTCCGGGTCAGCAAAGGCGCCATTTGCGGGTCCGACCTCCACCTTTATCACGGCATGATGCCGGATACCCGGGTGGGGATGACGTTCGGGCATGAGTTCGTTGGCACGGTGCATGAGGTGGGTTCCTCGGTGCAGAACGTGGCGGTTGGCGACCGGGTGATGGTGCCGTTCAACGTGTACTGCGGCTCCTGCTACTTCTGCGCCCGTGGCTTGTACTCCAACTGCCACAATGTCAACCCGAACGCGACGGCGGTGGGCGGCATCTACGGCTACTCCCACACCTGCGGAGGATACGACGGCGGCCAGGCGGAATTCGTACGCGTTCCCTTTGCTGACGTGGGGCCGTCGAAGATTCCGGACTGGATGGACGAGGAGGACGCAGTGCTGCTCACCGATGCCTGCCCCACCGGCTACTTCGGCGCCCAACTGGGCGACATCGCCCAAGGCGATACCGTGGTGGTGTTCGGCGCGGGCCCGGTAGGCCTGTTCGCCGCTAAGTCCTCCTGGCTTATGGGCGCAGGGCGGGTGATCGTGGTCGACCACCTGGAGTACCGGCTGGAGAAAGCCCGCAGCTTCGCCCACGCAGAGACGCTCAACTTCGCTGAGTATGACGACGTTGTGGTGCACCTGAAGAAGGAGACCGACTACCTGGGCGCCGACGTCGTCATTGACGCAGTAGGGGCCGAAGCGGACGGCAACTTCCTCCAACACGTCACCGCTTCCAAGCTCAAGCTGCAAGGCGGCTCCCCCATCGCCCTGAACTGGGCCATCGACTCCGTCCGCAAAGGCGGGACAGTGTCCGTCGTGGGCGCATACGGGCCCATCTTCAGCGCTGTGAAGTTCGGCGACGCCATGAACAAAGGCCTCACCCTGCGGATGAACCAATGCCCGGTCAAACGGCAATGGCCACGCCTGTTCGAGCACATCCGCAACGGCTACCTCAAACCCAGCGAGCTGGTCACGCACCGGATCCCGCTGGAACACATCGCGGAGGGGTACCACCTCTTCTCCGCCAAACTGGACAACATCATCAAGCCGCTCGTTGTCGCCGACCAGTCCTGAAGGGAAAGCGCACCATGACTGAGACAGCCACACCATATATCGCCGAAAAACGCATACCGAGGAGGGCCGCGGAAGAGCTGCGGGCCCAGATCCCGGGATGGGGTGCTGACCTCGACCCGGCCGACCGGCCCTCCTACCCCCGGGAGCAACCCGGGATCGAGACCGGCGCGCACTGGGACTTTCCGGAACGGCAACCGGAGAAATGGCCTCGGGAACGCTCCGTCGAGCATGCCTTCCTCCCGCCGGTTTTCGGGACCTCCACCCCTCCGGCCGGCGTCTCCGGCGCCATCCGAAGGTACGCCTACAAGTACAGTGAGGGCCGGGCCGCGCACTGGCTGTTGCTGATCGGAGCCGACCGGGTAGACGCCTGGGAACACCACCTTAAGTCCTTTGCCACCTTGCACCCCGACAACCCCTTCACCGAAACCGGTGTGGCCAGCGAGTTCCGCCGGGGCGGTCTCCGCTCCCGGTACGGGCAAAAACGAGCGGACGTCAACCACCAGTGGATCGATCCGATTATCGTCGGCGGCCCCTGGGTGCTGGCGGCCGTAGGGCTCGCAGCAGCACTCAAGGCCCAGCGAAAACGCCGCACAGCCTGACACCCGTTCCGCCGCCGCGGCGGCAGAACTCCGGCGTTTACCGGAACCAGCGTACGCCGCATTTCCTGCCGCGGTGACCTATGCGAAGTGGGCACCGCGGCTGGAGTCCCGTGATCTTGAGATCCGCTCTGACCCAAACAGCGGACCATCGGCCCGTCACGGTCAATCTCGTCTGGAGGGCAGCTTCTGCAATGTCGCACATTGATCGCAAGGCTCTGGTTTCGGCCATCATCGGTCTAGTTATCGCATTCGTTCCGGCGCTGCTCGGTGCTCCCGAACTCGCCCCCTTGATCGGATGGTCTGTCGCTGGCTGCGTCTTCCTGATCTGGTCGTGGACAAAGGCGTGGTCCGCTGGTCCGGAGGCTACGGGTGAACTAGCCCGCCATGAAGGTCGATCTCGAAGGCTCGTTGACTCCCTCATCATCGGCGCGACGTTCGTCAGTCTCGTGGCGGTCGTCTTTGCATTGATCCGCAGCCAGCAGAAGGATTTCATCGGCGTGGCCGCGGCCATCCTGGCCGCTCTCGGCGTGGTGCTCGCCTGGGCTCTCGTCAACACTGTCTACGCCTTCAAGTACGCTCGGATGTACTACCACGACGACCGCCATCGCTTCCGCTTCAACCAGGACGAGGACCCGTCGTACAGCGACTTCGCCTACGCAGCCTTCTCAATTGGCATGTCATACAACGCGAGCAATGTGAACGAGTCTTCCACTCCCTCCCGCAGGATCGCCCTGGGGCACGCTCTGCTCTCCTACTTCTTCGCCACCTTCGTCGTCGCAGTGGCGATCAACCTCGTCGTCAGCCTCGGCCAGTCCAGTTGACTGGACACGGGGTGGATCTCGGTCCTCACTCACGCAACCCCTACCCCGAGGTGCCCTCGCCAGGGAGGCAGCGACCTCCGCTTGGGTTTCTGCTCCCCTGGGTAAACGCAATCGCTACCTGACGGAATCACAATCATCGGCGCTCAAGGGACGCTAGCCGGAGCATCTTACGACTACAACCCGTCGGCGAATCGTCCGGTCGGGCCGCCCTTTCGCAATCTTGCTCGAGAGCGTACCTGCCCTGCCATGCGAGCGGACCTGGGCGGAATGCGGAGTTGCCAGCCCGCCCCATCACCGCCGTGGTCCAGGATGTCACTTGTCCTTGGGCGGCTGCCCCTTCAGAGGAACGGCCCGAGTGGCGCTGTTGCGTACAACAAGTGTGGGTGCGATCGGTGTGCGATCCACCTCCCTCCCCTCCATCGCGCCGACAAGCACTTCCATACTCATTAGTGCCAATGCGGTGAAGTCCTGGCGGACAGTGGTCAGCGGCGGCAGGAAATAGTCTGAGCCTTCGATATCGTCGAAGCCGACGATACTTACGTCGTCCGGGACGCGGACACCATTCTCCGCGAACGCCCGAATGAGCCCGAGGGCGGTGTGGTCGCTGGCTGCGAAAATCGCTTGGGGAACCGTGCCGCCGCGGACAAGCTGGAGGCCGGTTTCGTAGGCCCAGCGGGGGGTCCAGTCGCCCTCGAGGCAAAGCCCTGGTGTAAGCCCGGCAGCACGGAGCGCAGCCTCCCAACCGCGTTTGCGGACGCGTCCATCGAACCAGTCCATTGAACCGGCGACGTGGGCGATGTCTGTGTGGCCGAGGTCGATGAGGTGTTGGGTGGCGAGCCGGGCCCCGAGCTCCTGGTTTTCTGAGTAGGTGAAGACGCTTGGAGTCGACGATGCTCCTGCCGCAATCATCTCCACGGGTACGCGGCAAGAGGCATTCCAGACAGCCGCTGCCATACTAACCACGGGTGCGATGACGATGATTCCCCCTACACCGATGTCGTCGAGGGTGTCGAGTGCGGCCTGCACGGAGTCCTCATATGGCGTTTCGGCGCTGATGACAGTTGTGGCGTAGCCCTTCTTCCGGGCGACGTTTTCCAAGGCCATCAACGTCCCGACGGGGCCGAACCGTGGGGAGCCAGCAGCGACTATCCCAATGGACGTTGGCCGGCTTGTGACCAGCGCGGTCGCGGCCCTGTTTCGGCGGTACCCAATGTCCTGGATGACCTGCAAGACGCGCTGACGCGTCGCGGCACTGACATCCGGCGCATTGTTGAGCACCCGTGAGACCGTCCCAAATGAGACTCCCGCGATCTGTGCAACATCGTTAATCGTCGGCTTCCGGCGGATCGAGGCCTCCGGGCGCCGACGATTCGTCCCGCGTGGGACCGCAGCTCCTGTCATGCTCTCTCCTTTACTGCACCGCCCCGGCCTGCGCCGGAAGGGACATCCTGCGTCCTAATCCTACGTCCGCCCATGTGGCCTGGAAGCGCCTCGACTCAGGGCCGATGTGAGGATTGACACCCTCGACCGTAAACGTTTACGATCAGTTCCGTAAACGTTCACGGTCTTTATTTGGCGTTTACGGAAGACAGAATTCAACGGCGAAGGAGCGCAGATGCCTGGCAGTGCTGCAGACACACTTCCGCTCAATTCCCGTTTCAGTCTTCGGCATCTCCACCGGATGCAATCGGCAAATCTGGCATTGCTCCTTACGGACGACGCAGTCGATGATCTCGCCTTAGCTGTCCGCACCTTCGTCCCCGCTGGCTCTTCGGTCGTTGCCTGCATCTTCGATGACAGCGTGCTTTGGACCAGCATGCTCATCACCGTTGACGAATCCGGCCACGCCGCCTCGGTTTCCACCCTGGACGGCGCGGGCGCACAAGCCGGCGGTGACATGACCCACGCCGCAGGCGAGGTAGTGAGCTGGGTCCAGGCCCACTATGGGCCGTGCTCCCTTGGCTTTTTTGTCGACAGAGAGCACGCACAGGCGCTACTGCGGGCTTCCGACAAGGCGGAGTCTGTCCGCGCTGCCTCAGCCGCAGGCGCCCTAGTCCTGTCGCCAATTCCCCCGGCCCTCGCCATAGCCCTCGCCTGAAACAAGGCAATCCAACCATCCATCCACCCCAAAGCACTGGAGAACAATGATGATCCGCAGGCTTCCCCTCGTGGCCCTGGCCGCAGCCCTGTCACTTTCTGTCGCGTCCTGCAGCAGTTCGACCACGGCCTCCACAAACGCTCCTGACGCCGGAGTCTCAGAAAAGGCGCAACAAGCCCTGGACAAGATCACGGGCCAGGTCTTGAGCAAGGGCCCCAACGGGGAGACCCCCTCGCCGGCGTCCGCTGCAGACCTGACGCCCGAACAAATTGAGAAGATCAAGTCGCTAAATGCCACCGCCGCCATTGTGATGCACTACGGCGGCAACGACTGGGCCACTGCCCAGACCAACGGACTTAAGAGTGAATTCGAAAAGCTCGGCATCAAGGTCATCGCCACAACCGACGCGAACTTCAAGCCGGACAAGCAGGTCTCCGACCTCGAAACAGTGATGACGCAGAAGCCGAACATTATCGTCTCCATTCCCACCGACCCGGTGGCCACCGCCGGCGCCTACAAGAAGGCCGCCGCAGCCGGAACCAAGCTCGTCTTCATGGACAACATTCCCCAGGGTCTGACTGCCGGCCAGGATTACGTTTCCGTTGTTTCCGCCGACAACTACGGAAACGGCGTCGTCTCCGCCCACCAGATGGCGAAGGCCATCGGCGGCAAAGGCAAGATCGGACTGGTCTTCCACCAGGCTGACTTCTTCGTTACCAAACAGCGCTACCAGGGCTTCAAGGATACGATCACCAAGGAGTACCCAGACATCCAGATCGTTGAGGAAAAAGGCATTGCCGGCCCCGACTTCGCCGGTGATGCACAGGCCGCCGCGAATGCAATGTTGAGCAAGTACGCCGACCTGAAGGGCCTCTGGGCGGTCTGGGATGTCCCGGCTGAAGGCGTCATGGCTGCTGCCCGTGCCGCTGGACGGCAGGACCTGAAGATCGCCACTGAAGACCTGGGCAAGAACGTTGCCATCGCCCTGGCCAAAGACCAGCTGGTCGTGGGCCTCGGAGCCCAGGTTCCGTTCGACCAGGGTGTAACCGAGGCGCGGCTCGCGGCAGGAGCACTCATCGGCAAGCAGGCTCCGGCCTATGTGGCACTGAGCGCGTTGCCGGTTGACCACTCCAACGTCCTGGATGCCTGGAAGCAGGTCTACCACGAGGACGCTCCGAAGGACATCCAGGACTCCTACAAGAAGTAGCCACCGACGGTGCGGGGGGATCCGCCCCCGCACCGTCCCGAAAGGGCAACAATGAACACCGCAGACAATGCCGTCGAGATGCGCTCCATATCCAAGAGCTTCAACGGCGTTCCAGTTCTCAAGGACGTCAGCTTCGACATCCGGAAGGGCGAAGTCCACGCCCTGGCCGGAGGCAACGGGGCCGGCAAGTCCACCCTCATGAAAGTTCTCCAAGGCGTATACCAGGCAGACGCCGGCGAAGTCCTCATTGACGGCAAACCCACTCTCATCACCTCGATCCAGGATGCGAAGGCTGCCGGCATCGGCATGGTTTTCCAGGAGTTCAGCCTCGTCCCGAGCCTGACAGTCGCTCAAAACATCTTCCTCGCAGCTGAACCGCTCGGCTCCGCCGGCCTGATCGACGACCGCGCCGCCGTACGGCGGGCCAGGGAAGTCTTCGCGGAGATGGAAGTCAGCGTCGACCCCCAGGCTGAAGTGTCCCGGCTCGGGACGGCCTACTGGCAACTGACCGAGATCGCCAAGGCACTTTCTCAGAACGCCCAAGTGCTGATCATGGACGAACCAACCGCAAGCCTCGCCCGGCACGAGTCCGAAGCCCTCTTTGAACTCATCGACCGCCTGAAGCAACGCGGTATCTCCATCATCTACATCTCGCACCGCATGGACGAGGTCTACCGGCTGGCAGACAGGATCACCATCCTCCGGGACGGCACCCGGCTCCTCACCGAGCCGCTGGCAAACGTGACCCCCGAGCAGATCGTCGAAGGCATTGTCGGCAAGAAGATCGAGGGCGGGCTCGCCTACCGTGAACGCGTGAGCGTGGCACACGAGGGGGCTCCCCTGCTCGAGGTCCGCGGCCTGAACGCCGGCAAGCGCGTACAGGACGTGTCATTCTCGCTTCAACCCGGGGAAATCCTGGGGCTGGCGGGCCTCATGGGCAGCGGCCGGACGGAACTTGCACGTGCTCTTTTCGGTATCGACCGCCGCGACAGCGGCGATATCCTGATCCGCGGTGAGAGAGCCAGCCTGAACTCGCCACAACAGGCCATCGACGCCGGGATAGCGCTCATCCCGGAGGACCGGCGGGCGCAAGGACTGGTTCTGGACCACTCCGTCCGGGACAACCTGCTGCTGCCCTTGCTGGGCCAGATCAAGCGCGGACCTCTTCTTGACTCGACCAAAGGCAAGGACCTGTCTTCGTCGCTGATCAAGAAATTCGCAGTCAAAGTGGCGCACCCCCAACGTCCGGTCCGCCTGCTATCCGGCGGCAACCAACAAAAGGTTGTCATCGCCAAGTGGCTGGGCACCGACCCGGACATCCTCATTCTGGATGAACCGACAGCCGGCGTCGACATCGGCACCAAGAGCGAAATCCTGGAAATGATCCGTGAGCTGGCCAGTGCCGGCAAAGCCGTCATCGTCATCTCCTCCGAATACCCCGAACTACTCGCGGTCAGTGACCGCGTCCTCGTCCTCAAGGACGGCTCCGTCATCCGTGACATCCCCCGCAGCGACATCGCTGACGAGGAATATCTCCAACTTGCAGTCCAGGGAGTCTGAACAGTGAGCAAGGCAAACACCATCACGCCCCGGGACACCGTGGCAACCCGCAGTTTCGGAACCAAACTGAAGGAGCTGGACTGGCGACGCTACGTCATCTACATCGGTTTCGTCGTCGTCTTCCTCTTTTTCGCGGTTCTGCTGCGTGACCAGGGCTTCCTGTCACCGCAAAACCTGCTAAACATCTTCCGACAGACCGCCACCATCACCGTCATCGCCGTGGGCATGACGTACGTCATCTCATGCGCCGAAATCGACCTCAGCGTCGGATCCGTAGCCGGCCTGTCCAGCGTCTGTACCGCCATGGCCCTCTCCCAGTGGGGCCTGGTCCCGGGCATCCTCGCCGGCCTGGCCGTCGGACTCCTGGTCGGGTCCATCAACGGCGCACTGGTCAGTCTCCTCGGCATCCCCTCATTCCTGGTGACACTTGGCATGCTCGGCATCGCCGCCGGTGTAGCCCAGTGGATTACCGCCTCGGCCCCGCAACCGATCCTGAATGACACCTTCAACATGCTGTTTGGATCCGGTGACTTCGGCCCCATCCCCGACCTGGTCGTCTGGAGCGCCATTTTTGTTGCCATCGGCGCCGTCGTCCTGAACCGCACCCGGTTCGGCCGGCAGGTTTTGGCTACCGGCGGAAACCGCAACGCCGCCGAGTTCACGGGCATCAACACCAAACGCATCAAGTTCCAGGTTCTGCTGATTTCAGGTGCCGTCGCGAGCGTCGCCGGCATGCTGTATGCCGGCCGCCTGCAGTCCGGCCGGTTCCAGTGGGGAGCCGGTGACGAACTTTCCGCCATCGCCGCTGTCATCCTCGGCGGCACAAGCCTCTTCGGCGGATTCGGCTCCATTATCGGAACCCTGTTCGGCGCCCTCCTGATCGGCCTGATCAACAACGGACTAATCCTGGCCGGACTCGACAGCAGCCAGCAGCAGGTGGTCCGTGGCGCCATCATCATCCTCGCCGTCGCCCTCGCCCGGAAGAAGTAGCGCCCATGACCGCCACCCCACGAGCCGGGATTATCGGTACTGGATTCATGGGCGCCGTCCACTCCCACGCGGTTCGCGCGGCAGGAGGCACGGTCAGCGCAGTTGCCGGCAGCAGCCGGGCCAGGGCTGAAGCGGCCGCCGCAGCGCTGGGGGCCCAGTCCGTGGCCGGGTCCCCCGAGGCACTGATCGCACGCGAGGATGTGGATGTCGTTCACATCTGCACCCCGAACGCGACCCACGCCGACCTCGCACGCAAGGCAATTGCCGCAGGAAAAGCCGTCATTTGCGAGAAGCCCCTGGCCACCAGAGTGGAAGACGCCCTCGAACTGACCCGCGCCGCGCAGCAGGCAGGCGTCGTCGCGGCTGTGCCCTTTGTCTACCGTTTCTACCCCGCCGTCCGCGAGGCACGCGACCGCATCCGCGGCGGTGAGGCCGGCCGCCTCTGGCTGCTGCACGGATCCTACCTGCAGGACTGGCTGGCCGGTGCGGAAGCGACGAACTGGCGGGTCGACTCGAAGCTGGGCGGGGCGTCCAGGGCCTTCGGTGACATCGGTGTGCACTGGTGCGACCTGATGGAATTCACTACAGGACACCAAATCACCAGGGTCATGGCCAGGACAAGCCGGGCCTATGAGCAGCGCGAAACCGGCCGCACCCCGTACTCAGTGGCCACGGAGGACGGGGCGGTGCTCCTGTTCGAGACCGACAAGGGGGCCACGGGTTCGCTGGTGGTCAGCCAAGTCAGCCCGGGCAGGAAGAACCGTCTGTGGTTCTCCTTTGACGGAACCGAAGCGTCGTTCAGCTTCAACCAGGAACGGCCGGACACGCTGCACATCGGGCGCACGGATTCCAGCTCCACTATCCCCGTAGGCCCGCAGACCCTCGCCACCCCGGGCGGCCGGCGCTACGCCGTGCTCCCACCCGGCCACCCGCAGGGATACCAGGACAGTTTCAACGCCTTCGTCGCAGACACGTATGCGGCTGTCCGGGCCCAAGAGCCGGAGGGGTTGCCCACGTTCCGTGACGGCCTCCGGGCAGCCCTCCTGACCGACGCCCTCGTCACCTCTGCGGCACAACAATCGTGGGTCACCGTTGCCACGGTTGACACATTCGAATCCCTCGAGTCTTCCCCGGCAGTAGAAAGGCAAAAGCAATGAAACTTGGTTACTGTTCCATCACATGGGGCGGCGTCGTCGGACACCCCCAAGGCGTGACGAGCGTCAAGGACCTCTTCTATATGACCCATGGCTCCATGCGGGACGCGGTGCAGGACATTGCCGCGGTCGGCTACGAAGGCGTGGAAATGTTTGACGGCAACCTCGCCGAATACGCCGACAGGCCCGAAGAACTCAAAGAGAT
Organism: Arthrobacter sp. ISL-85; assembly: GCF_018613675.1. GTDB lineage: Bacteria > Actinomycetota > Actinomycetes > Actinomycetales > Micrococcaceae > Arthrobacter. Next base: position 14,354 of record NZ_JAGGPQ010000031.1, read on the forward strand.
CCTCAGCACCAACGGCGTCGCGCTGACCAGCGTGTACACCGGGGCGAACTTCATCTACGCTGACATCCTCCCGGACGAGATGCACCGGATCCAGCGGGCCGCTGAACTGGCTGCGACCTTCGGAGCGGAACGGCTCGTAGTGGGCGGCGGGGCAAGGCGGGCGGCCGGGACCAGGGAAGACGACTACCTGCGCCTCGGTGAAGCTCTGGACAGGGTAACCGACATCGCCGAGGGCTTCGGACTGTCCGCGAGCTACCACCCACACCTGAGCACGATCGTCGAGAGCCCGGACGAGCTGTACAAGCTCATGCCGCTCACCCGGATCGGCTTCTGCCCCGACACCGCCCATCTTGCAGCCGGCGGAGCAGACCCGGCCGCAGTCATCCGCAAGTACCCCGACAGGATCCAGCACGTCCACCTCAAGGACTTCCAGCAGGATCCGTTCAACTTCCTCCCCCTGGGCGAAGGCGAACTGGACTTCCCGGACATCATCGCCGCCATCCGCGAAAGCGGATACGACAGCTGGTTGATGGTTGAACTCGACGGCTACGACGGCGACCCCAAAGCTGCAGCAGAAATTAGCAAGAAGTACCTCGACAAGCTCCTCTGACCCCACTTTGACCCACGGGAAGCCACACCAGGCGCCGCCCGTAAATTCTGGAAGGAACAAGATTCACATGCAAAACCTCAACGTCGGCCTCATCGGAGGCGGGTTCATGGGCAAGGCCCACTCCTTGGCATACGCCGCCATGCCTATGTTCTTCTGGCCCGCACCCGCGATGCCGGTCCGCAAAGTCATTGCCGAAGCCAACGCGGACCTCGCCTCCGAGGCGGCCCGCCGCTTCGGCTTCGAAAATTCCACTTCGGACTGGCGCAGCATCATCGACGACCCGGACATCCACGTCGTCGACATTGCCACACCCAACCACCTGCACGCCGAGATCGCCATCGCCGCCGCAGAAGCCGGCAAGCACATCATCTGCGAAAAGCCCCTCGCCCGCACTGGCGAAGAATCCAAGGCCATGTACGACGCCGTCAAGGACGCCAACATCGTCCACATGGTCGCTTTCAACTACCGCCGCACTCCCGCCGTCGCACTGGCAAAGAAATACATTGAAGAAGGTGCCATCGGACAAATCCTAAACTTCCGCGGAACCTACCTGCAGGACTGGTCCGCAGACCCCAGCTCCCCGCTGTCCTGGCGCTTCCAGAAGTCCATCGCCGGTTCCGGTGCCCTCGGTGACATCGCAACCCACGTCATAGACATGGCCCGCTACCTCGTTGGCGAGTTCAGCGCCGTCAACGCTGTCCTGTCCACCTGGATCCCCGAGCGGCCACTGCAGACAGGTGGAGCAGACGCCCTCGGCAACGTACGGGGCGGGGAAGGCCCCAAGGGCCAGGTCGACGTCGATGACGAGGTCATGACAATGATCCGCTTCGCGAACGGCGCTGTAGGTTCCGTGGAAGCAACCCGCAACGCCCACGGCAGGAACAACTACATCACCTTCGAAATCCACGGAACCGAAGGCAGCATCGTGTTCAACTACGAACGGCGCGATGAACTGCAGGTCGCCTTCGCTTCCGACCAGGCCGATCGCCGCGGATTCCGCACGGTCTACACCGGGCCGGCCCACCCGTACGGAGAAGGACTTTGGCCCATTCCTGCACTCGGGATCGGGTACGGCGAAACGAAGATCATCGAAGCCCATGACTTCTTCAAGGCCATCGCGGAGGGCGGCAGCGTCAGTCCCAACTTTGCAGACGGCTACCAGGTCGCCCTGATCGACGACGCGATCGTCGAATCCACGGCCAAGGAATCATGGGTCGAGGTCCCACAAATCGAGGCCTGACCCATCAACCTCGGGAGGGGCGGCACCGCACCGCCCCTCCCCGAACCGCAGGACCATCACCGAGGAACATCAGATGCCACATCCCCTTCCACACGGTCAGGAAACTGCCGAAGTCTGGCTAATGCCGGTTTTCATCGCCAAGGCCGGTTACGAAGCTCAGCTACAAGAAGTCCTCCACTCGCTGCAGACGCTAAGCCGAAAAGACCCGGGATGCCTGGAGTACACCGTCTTCGCAGACGGGGGGCGACCCGGCACCTTCGTCCTCTTCGAAGGATGGGCCCGCCAAGAGGACCTCGAAGCACACAACGAACAAGACCACGTAGTGGACTTTTTAAAGGGAGTGGACCCGCTATTGGCGGTACCGTTTTTCGTGACTCCCCTCACGCCTGTCAGTTGATCTCCACCGAACGCCCAAGGAGCCCCGAATGCCCCGTCCGTTCACCCTGTTCACCGGCCAGTGGGCCGACCTGCCCTTCGAAGAAGTGGCCCGGCTCGCCTCCGGCTGGGGCTACGACGGCCTCGAGATCGCCGTCTCCGGGGACCACCTGGACGCCTGGCGCTGGGACGAACCCGGCTACGTCGACTCCAAACTCGCAATCCTGGACAAGTACAACCTGAAGGTCTGGGCCATCTCCAACCACCTCAAGGGCCAGGCCGTCTGCGATGACCCCATCGACTTCCGCCACCAAGCCATCGTCGGCACCAAAGTCTGGGGCGACGGCGACCCCGAAGGCGTCCGCACCCGCGCCGCGGAGGAAATGAAGCACACCGCCCGGCTCGCCAAGGCACTCGGCGTGGACACCGTCGTCGGCTTCACCGGCTCCTCCATCTGGCAGTACGTCGCCATGTTCCCGCCCGTCCCCGAAAAAGTCATCGACGCCGGCTACCAGGACTTCGCCGACCGCTGGAACCCCATCCTGGACGTCTTCGACGAACAAGGAGTCCGGTTCGCCCACGAAGTCCACCCGAGCGAGATCGCCTACGACTACTGGACCACCGTCCGCACCCTCGAAGCGATCGGCCACCGCGAACCCTTCGGCCTGAACTGGGACCCCTCCCACATGATGTGGCAGGGCATCGACCCCGTCTCCTTCATCTGGGACTTCAAGGACCGGATTTACCACGTGGACTGCAAGGACACCAAGATCCGCCAAACCGGACGCAACACCGTCATGGGCTCCCACCTGCCCTGGGGCGACCCCCGCCGCGGCTGGGACTTCGTCTCCGCCGGCCGCGGCGACGTCCCCTGGGAAGCCTCCTTCCGTGCCCTCACCGCCATCGGCTACGAGGGCCCCATCAGCATCGAATGGGAAGACGCCGGCATGGACCGCCTCCACGGCGCCCCCGAAGCCCTCAACGCCCTCAAGAAATACGACTTCCCCGCCTCCCAAACCAGCTTCGACGCCGCCTTCAGCAGCAAAGACTAAGGGGTACCCGGCCGTACCGCGCCCTATGGACGTTCCTGACAGCTCAAGGAGATTGGCGTCAACGTTGCCGGAAGCGATGGTTTCGGGGATGCCGGGCGCTTGCGGAACTGGCGGCCCTGGGATTCTTCACCGGCCAGCCTGAATGCACAGTAGGTGAAGCCTCCGGACAGAACCGTCAGGAACAGCGCACGCCAGAACGGATCTTCTTTGCGTGTCCCACTTAGTGAGACAGAATGCTCAGTGTGAATTCAATCGAATCGAAGCCGGCTGCCAGCATGATTGAGCGGGTTTCAATGATCCTTGACGTATTCAGTCCTGAAGAGCCGGTCCTAACAGGAGGGGAGATCGCACGCAGGGCCGGACTTTCCCGGGCGACCGTTGCGCGGATACTCTCGGAACTTGCCAAGCACGATTTCGTCGATCGGGTTCAGTCCGGATACCAGATTGGTATCCGATGTTTTGAATTGGGGCAGATGGCGCAGCAGCCCAAGGATCTTCGCCGACTGGCCCTGGCAACGATGTTTGATTTGCGGCAAGCTACATGCCTGACCGTTCAGCTAGGTGTTCTCGAAGGTAACGACGTGGTCTATATCGAGATCTTGCGTGGCCAGTATCGGGACCTGACGATCCCATCCCGGGTTGGCGGACGTGTACCATGCTATGCGACTGCTGGTGGCAAGGCCCTGCTTGCACACTCCCCTAACCAGGTGGTCGAGGATCTGCTGAACGGTCAGTTGGAGAAGATCGGGCCCAACACCATTACCGACCCCCAGGAACTTCGCGCCGAACTGGAGCTTGCCCGGCGTGAGGGTATTGCCTACGAGCGGGAAGAATCCCATGCTGGCCTGGCTTGCGCGGCGAGTCCCATTCTCCGGGGCGATGGTACGGCTGTGGCCGCCATTTCCATCACCGCTCCGGTCGGGGTGGTGGAGATGAGGCTGGTTGGTCCCGCTGTCCATGCAGCGACACTGGGACTGAACCGCCAAACGGCAGCAGCGCCCCACTGGGCCAAGCTATAAGTGTCTCACTGAGTGAGAGGCGGATTTTGACTACGGCGGCCAGCGCCTGATGCTTATGCCCAGTTCCCGTGATCCGAAGCACGGGGATGCGAGAGCTAAGCAGCAAGGAGTGACCTGTGAAGGCCGCAATCATGAACCAAGCAGGCGCACCGCTTGCCGTCGTCGATGTTGATCTCCAGGCGCCCGGTCCGGGTGAAGTCCGGGTGCGCGTCGACGCGGCGGGCGTCTGCCACAGCGATTACCACTACCTGGTCCAGGACCTGGCGTGCCGGACGCCTATCGTGCTAGGCCACGAAGGCGCTGGCATCGTGCAGGAAGTGGGAGCCGGAGTCAGCCATGTCAGGCCGGGCGACAAGGTGATTCTGACCTGGCGGCCAAGTTGCGGCAGGTGCGAGTACTGCACCAGCGGCTCGCCTGCACTCTGCCGCCTCGGCGCGGTGCACGCTACCCATAACGAACTGCTGCGCGGCGGAACGCGGCTGTCACAGGACGGAAAGCCCGTACATCACTTGATGGGGGTGTCCTGCTTCGCGGAGGAATGCGTGGTATCCGGCGAATCGGTAATCAAGATCCCGCAGGAGGTTCCCGTCGCTGTGGCAGCCATCATGGGTTGTGCAGTGATCACGGGGATGGGCGTGGTGCTGAACGGAATGGGGGCTCCGGCCGGGGAGTCGATCCTTATCGTGGGAGCCGGCGGGGTGGGGCTTTCGGCGGTCATCGGCGCCGCTGCAGTCGGGGCCTATCCGGTAATCGTTGCGGACATTGACGACGAAAAGCTCGCGAAGGCTCGGGAGCTCGGGGCAACCCACACGATCAACACAGGCGAACACGACTTGGCCACCTCCGTGCACGAGATCACCGGTGGGGGTGCACACTGGGCTGTCGAGGCCATCGGCCGGCCCCAGACCATTCGGGAGGCAGTGGTGGCGCTTCGCCCCCGCGGCACGGCGTTCGTGGTGGGACTGTCCAGCGCAGAAGCGGAGATCAACGTGCCCCTGAACCAGGTGGTCCAGCAGGAAAAATCGGTGCGGGGAAGCCTGTACGGCTCTTCCAACCTCTCAGTGCAGATCCCCCAGATCCTGGACATGTATCTGGCAGGCCGTTTGCCGCTCGATGCCCTCATCGGCGCGAAGTTCAGCCTGGACCGGATCAACGAAGCATTCGATTCGCTGACAAGCGGAAACATCGGGCGCTCGGTCATCCTGATGGACACCAACTAACCCTTACCTGCCCGTACCTCAACGTCTCCTAATCCGAGGTGTAGGCGACCCCGGGCCTACCCGACAAAATCGGAACGATGCAGCGTAAGAAGGCAGTCACGGCAGGCGGAGGACCACCAGCCAGGGTCCTGGGCCCGTCACCCACACACCTGAGTAGGGCACCGCGGCGGCCAGGCCACAGCCGCCACCCAACTCGTCAGCTGACGCGACCGCATGCTTTGTCAACACGTCAGAGCAAAATCGGCCCCTGAGGAGGGAATATGTCGTGTCCGAGGTGGGACTCGAACTACATTCCTGGCCTTGCAAACACTGGTCACCCGCGAACATGCGGAATCCGGGGCAGTTCGAAGGTTGTCTGGCCCTAGTACGAGAAGAAAAGTGTTGACATTGTCCACACGTCGTTTCGGGGGGGTGAAGGACTACCGGGGTAGCAGGTGCCCAGAAATCTGGGCGGCAGAGTCCAACAAGTCCATGGTGCCCGCGGCCACTCCGACGACGAGGTCGAAGCCCTCATCTGTGGTGAAGCCATGCCGGTAACCGTTGATCCAGAGCAACAGCACCATGAGCGTCCACGCAGTCCGATTGTTCCCATCAATGAGTGGATGGAACCGGGCGACCGACTCCAACAAAGCGGCCGCCTTCACAGCCAGCTCCGGATAAGCGTCCGCGCCCATGACAGTCGAAGCCGGCCGGGCCAATGCCGAGGTCAACAAGCCAACATCACGGATATGGAAGCCGTACCGATCGACTACGTTAAGGGCATCCTCAATGTCCAGGTACGCGGTCACGCGTCCTCGAGGCGCTTCAGCAGATCAGCGTCATGAGTCATAACAAAATCAAGTCCCTCGCTGATTTCGCGCCGGCGCGCGTGGCGCTGCAGAACCAACTCTGCCCCCTGCAACAGCAGCGCCGACTTGGAGGTGTGTTCCTCGGCAGCCAGCTTCTCCAGCCGACGATCGAGGTCTTCAGGGACACGGAGATTCATAGCCATGCCCTTATGGTACCAAAACGGTACTGACAGCTCAGCCGACTGCACGCACCTTCGATTCGAGTCCCCCGTTCAAGGGGCCGGGGCGCCGGCGTAAAGTTCGCTGTCTGTCTCTTTCAGTCAATCGGGGCGCGCCTAAATCCGACGAGTCCTGGCAGCTCTTACCGAACGTCCATTATCGGCTCTTTGAAATGCCAAGGGCAGGAGCTCGGCAAGGCGTTTCCTGCCTACGTTTTGTCGCTCTCCAGGTCGACCCATTCCCTTGGGGCCAGGAGGTGCCTCCGCGGGAGGGCCTGCGGTTTTGCCGCAATGAGCTTGTCGTAGGTGTAGGCAGCGACCGTCATCGGTGAGGTCCACGGGCCTATGCCCGAGGTAGCTTCTCCAACCTCAACGGAATCTCGCGTGCCTGCGAGGCCGGGACAGTGGGATCGCCCGTGTCGCCAGGCGGTCCCACAAGGGGCTGTTCTTCACATAGCGTGGGGGCAGGGGTTGCAGCTGCACCCGGGACTGCAAGGCGGAGGACGAACATGGATTACATAAAGCTCGGCAACACCGGCATGGACATCTCGCCGCTGGCACTTGGATGTATGACGTACGGGGATCCCGCCCGGGGTCCCCATCCGTGGACGCTGCCTGAAAGTGAGAGCCGCCCGCTGATCCGCCAAGCCGTGGATGCCGGCATCAATTTCTTCGACACCGCAAACGTCTACTCCAACGGCTCCAGCGAGGAGATTGTCGGCAGCGCGCTGGCCGAGTTCACCCGTCGCGAGGAAATCGTGATTGCCACAAAGGTCCACGGCGTGATGCGACCCGGCCCGAACGGAAGGGGACTCTCGCGCAAGGCCATTTTCGCGGAGCTCGACGCCAGCCTGACCCGGCTAGGGACGGACTATGTGGATCTGTACCAAATTCACCGTTGGGATCCCGCCACACCCATCGAGGAAACGCTTGAAGCCCTGCATGACGTCGTCAAGGCCGGAAAAGTCCGCTACATCGGGGCCTCCTCGATGGCCGCATGGCAATTCAGCAAGGCCCTGTATCTGCAGCAGATCAATGGTTGGGTTCGGTTCGTGACGATGCAGGACCACTACAACCTCGTATACCGGGAGGAGGAACGCGAAATGTTTCCCCTCTGCGCCGACCAAAAGATCGGGGTCCTGCCCTGGAGTCCGCTGGCCCGCGGCAAACTGACCCGGGACTGGGACGAGAAAACCAACCGTTCGGAGAAGGACCAGTTCGGTAAGACGCTCTACAGTGCCGAGAGCGGTGACCGGGCGGTCGCCGACGCCGTGCGCGTTATCGCCGAACGCCGAGGGGTGTCACGCGCCCAAGTGGCCCTGGCTTGGGTCTGCTCCAACACTGTGGTCAGCGCGCCTATCGTCGGTGCGAGCAAGCCACAACATCTCCACGACGCTGTGAGCTCTCTCGAGCTAACGCTCACACCGGAGGAAAAGACAGAACTCGAAAATCCGTACGTGCCGCACGAAATCGCGGGATACTGATCCCTCCACCATGACCTTGAATGCGCCGGAGAAGGTAATAGATGGCCGCGGTGCGCTGAGACATCGCTTCTGGTAATTGGTCGCGCATCTGATCGATCCGCGTCGTACCGAGCGATGAAGGCCGCCAGATTCTGCGCGGCTTCCTCTGGTGTCTGGCCGTCCGACCGGGAGTGTTCGCTGAGGAGACACCAGGGAGGCTCCACAGTTTTGCTCCTATGGCCGCACGGGCGCTGGGAATGGGTCTGTACGAGAGAATAGCCTTAAGGGGTCGGCCCAGGGCTCATCCCAAACAGATCCTGCCTCCCAGCCGCCGGTAAAAACCCGCCGACGTGTATTCTTCCCCGGAACGTTCACCTCTCGCACGACCGGCGCGCCACGGATAGCCCGACGGTCTCGATCAAAACCTGCGCTGACGGTGTATCCCCCTTGGGGAACCGTTCTTACTGCTGAGGCCAAGACACTGCTGCTATGGGGGCAGTGCCCTGGCTCATGGGGTCTGCGGCGAAGGTGAGAGATTTCCTCTCATCCTGATCACGTGTCTGGGCAGGCCGCCGCATCGGCTGTCGGCCGCGCCGGGGAACTTTCCGAGGGACAGGGACTTCGGCAATTGCCCTACGCCGGGCGCGAGGCGTCCATGATGCATGCGAACCTGTAGAGGCACTGAGAATGGACATTCTAGGAGGAAACACCATGGGCTTTGCCGAAGAGCTAAGAAGCAGCTGCGCCGAGGACTGGGATGCCGCCGTCGGGCACGGATTCGTGGACCGGCTGCTGGACGGCAGCCTCCGGGATTCCGTGCTGCGGCACTACCTGGTACAGGATTACCAGTTCTGCGATGCCTTTGTTGCCCTGCTGGGGCAGGCAGTGGCCTCCGCCCCGTCGCTGTCGTCCAGGCTGGTGTTCGCCAAGGTGCTGGGGTTCTTCGCATCGGACGAAAACAGCTATTTCCAGGATTGTTTCGAGGAACTTGCCGTCCCCGAAGCGGAGCGCGACAGCCCCGATCTGACGGTCGCCACCCGCGACTTCGACGCGTTAATGCGCCGCGCTTTGAACACCCGCACCTACCCCGACATTGTTACGGTGCTGCTGGTGGCCGAGTGGTTGTACGGCGACTGGGCGGCACGTGCCGGCGACCCAGACTCCTGGCCGACAGCACCCAAGCACGCCGAATGGATCCGGCTGCACAACAACCCGGAGTACAACGGCTGGGTGGCGTGGCTGCGCGAGGAGTTCAACGCCGTCGAGCCCGCCGACGCGGTGATCCGTGCACGCGTGGCGGCCACCTTCACAGAAGCTGTCCGGCTCGAGCGCGCGTTCTTCGATTCGGCGATAGCGGCAGGCTGACCGGCCGCCGGGGTATGGTCCCGGTCCCGCCAGCCGCCCGTCGCCGCAGCGTTCAGCGCTGGGACCTAAGACCTTCACTCCTGTGGAGCTCTGGTGCGTTCATGTCTGTCCGTTCCTGCAGCCAACACCGGTATCACGCGACTGGAACATGAAGACGACTTACACAGCCCTACTATTCGAGAAGCCGTAATTCTTGGCCCGCAAAGCGAAGGCAATGTGCACAAGTGACAGGCCGACGGATCTTCCCTACCGCCAGCGACGACAGGGAGAGGCTCGGACATCCAGCCTCCGAGCAGTCCAGGCTGCCGGAATCTCCACTATCGGCTCTTTGAAATTGTCGGGCGTACTGGTCCTGAAAGAGCGTCAGGATCGACTCTTCAGTCGGCCATGACGGATAAACGTAGGAAGATGGCGCTGTGAGTGAATCACATCCACATGCTCGATAGAGCAGAGGCTCACCGAGCCCTCCCTTTCCCGACAATCCAGCCGGGCATAAACTGCCACACGGCCGCTACTGGAGCCAGCAACTTACTGGTGGTTCAAGCCCCGCGTCTCGGCAGAACGGCTCCCTCGACAGGTGAATGGGGCCGGGCCGTGGCGCGAACGCGGCACCCAGCACAATCTGTGACAGCCGAAGGCTGCTGGTAACCTCACAGATGACTGGCGGATCCGACGTAGTTACCGTCTGAGCGGCCGTCTTGACGGCCGAAGGGACAGTGGTGCATTTAGGCCCGCCCTGCTGGTGTTCTTGCGGGTCCAGAAGTCCGCGACGAAATCGCAGCCTATAAGCTTCCCCGCGCAGATCCGGTATGTCACAGTGTCAGAACGGCCAGTACGCGGCTGGCTTCAAGTCCTTTCTAGACGCGAAATCCTGGTCGGCTAATAGTCCTCTGGGGTGAACGGAGCACAGCAGCTGATGTTTTCCTTTCAAGCCAGGCCCGGGGCCGGCACAGGAATCTCTCATGTGCGCGCCCCTGCCGTTGGGCTACTGCTCCTAGCTCTGGTCACGGTTTCGGCCTGCCAACCGCAGGCGGGACCGGTACAGCCTACAGGTCCGGCCCCAACTGCCCAGAGGCAGAGCAGCGAAGCGACAGCGCCCTCTACGCCGACACCCGCCCCGCCACCGCAGCCCGCCAATGGTATGTGCGGGGCAACCGGACCGGCGCCGGTACAGTACCAGCACGTCATCTGGATCGCCTTTGAGAACCTGACTCTGCAGCACGCCCAGCAGAAGATGCCGTACTTCAATGGCACCGTGGTGAAGAACTGCGGACTCGCCACCAACTTCACGACCGAACTGCACCCGTCCCTGCCCAATTACATTGCCATGACCTCCGGCTCGACCCAAGGCATCAGCGCGGACTCATCGGACGTGTTGAGTGCGGACAACATCTACAATCAGGTCAAGCAGTCCGGGCGGCAGTGGCGGAATTACGCCTTCGGGATGCCTTTCAACTGTGACCACAACGACAGCTCCAACCTGATCTACACGGCACACCATGAGGCCGCGAACTACTATTCGAATATCGCTGCGGACTGCGCCAACTGGGATGTTCCGGTCGGAAGCCCGAACTTGGTCACCGACACCACGGACGTGACCAATTCACCCCTGGCCACCGCCCTGGATTCCGACACCCTGCCAGCCTTTGCAACCCTCGGGCCAACCGATGACGGCGGATGCTCCTCCTGCGGCGGCGAAGTTGACCCCGGACCTGGCGACCTGTTCCTGCAGCGCTGGATTCCGAAGATCACCAACAGCGCGGCCTACAAGGCAGGTACCGTACTGGTGTACGTGACCTGGGATGAGCCGGAGGACTTCACTACTATCCCCTCCACCCAGGCCGTGGCTACAGCCGTGATCGCGCCGACCATTCCGGCTGGGACAACGTCAGGTACAGCGTTCAACCACTACTCGATGCTCCGTGACACCGAGGACGTCCTGGGTATCACCAACCATTTGGGCAACGCGGCCACCGCACCGTCCATGCGGAGCGCCTTCGGCTACTAAAATGAAAGTCCCCCGCGTGGCCGACCCTTCGGAGCCGGACATGTGCTGGCTCGCAGGCACCGGAAGCATCCGGGCAGTCGATCTGCCCGCCGTCAGCGGGAACGACGCCGGCCGTGGACCTACTGAGAGACCTCCAGTGACCGTCCCGTGTGCAGGTGTGATCATCGCATGTCGGGCCAAGAGACTCCCCCTCCATTCACGCGGCTGCGGTTCAATGACCGTGCTGTCTTATAGGTCTGCCGCGCCCTACGGGCGTACATAGCCTTGCAGCCACGTCCGGCCTCATTTCCCGCGTCGTCCTTTCCGCCCCACGCCTAAGGCATTGATTACGTTCCTCCCGTGACGGCCTTCATCCTGAGCGTTATTTCCGCTGTTGCGGTGCCTCTGACCCGCGCATCCTTGGAAAAAGCCACCAACGCTGTTCCAAGCCAGACGCCAGCGACAGCGGAGCGAAGGAGCGCAGTGAATGGAACCGGCGGGCAGTCAGACCCTGGCCTCACAGCGGCGACCGACGGCGCCGCCGCCAAGTAGCCGTCCGCCTTGGCGAAATACGGTACCGCCAAGGCGGAGGGTGACAGGGGTGAAGCAACAGTCCACCTGTTCGCTGACTATTTACGTTCTGGCCGTGAGCGGTAGACATGACCGGGCAGCAGCGGTGTTCCCTCGAAAAGCTGCGGCACGGTCACGAGCTGGTAGCCCTGCGTTTGCAGGCTGGTGACCAGTTCCTGCTGGCCTGCGATGGTGGTCGGATCCACGTCGTGCATGAGAACCACCGCGCCGGGTGTGATCTCCCTCAGTACTTTGGGCACAAACAGTGCGGGGTTTTTGCTTTGCCAGTCAAGGGAGTCGACGGCCCAGATGATCAGGGGTTTGCCGACGGCGGCCTGCACCATGGCGTCTGCCGCCCCGTACGGGGGGCGCATCAGCGGCGGCGACGAGCCGGTAGCGGCCCGGATCGCGGCATCTGTGCGGTCCATTTCGCTCTTGACCGCTGCGGGGGTGAGTTTGGTCAGGTAAGGGTGGCTGTAGGTGTGGTTGCCGATGGCGTGCCCGGCGTCGGCAACCTGCCGGGCTGTCGCCGGGTGGGCGGCAGCGTTGGCCCCAGTCATGAAGAAGGTCGCCTGTGCGTTCTGGTCTTGCAGAATGGTCAGGAGTTGGGGCGTTGTCTTGGCGTCCGGGCCGTCGTCGTAAGTCAGGGCCGCGCACGGGACCAGGTCGCAATTGACGTGCCGGAGCGCCGGTGCGGTAGCCGGGAGCGTGACTGCAGGGGACCGTAGTTGTGCCAGTACTTTGCGGCCCGCATCGTTGAGCATCGCCTCGGCATCCGAGGCAGGGATGGTTGTTATCCCCGCCCGACGCGATGGCCCTTGTACCGTGGCGACCTGAAGCTCTCCGGCCGGTCCCAGGACCACGTCGGTTGGTGCGGGCTGCTTCGCAGCGGGCGCGGCGATGTCGGCCGGAACCCCACTGACGCGTGAGCGGATCCCGTCCAGGGCCTCAGGCCGCAACAGCTCAACAGCACGCCGCACTTCTCCTGAAACCGTGTCGACGGTGAAAGTTTCAGAACTCTCCGTAATTTTGCCGTCCGCGCCGGTATCCCTGGCTTTCTCCCGGAACAAAACCACGGTTCCACCGGCCAGCACGGGCTCGGCCGTGACGGTGAGGGAAGGGACTTGAGACGGTGAAGCATTCAAGGCCATCCCCGGACGGTAGCGGCCACCGTAGGGGCTGGCCGCTGCAACCGCTTTGTCCAGGGTGGCGAGCAGCCAGGCATCCACGTGCGAGTTCAATCCTGGCAGGCCATCCAGGTACGTCCATGACGCCCTGACCTGGCGTCCTCCCACAACAGCGGTCAAGGACATCGTGTAGCCGCCTGGAACGTTGGCAGGAGGTTGATGCGCAGCCAGAAAGGCTGGCGGGAGCACCAGCGGGGTAGTTGGTTGGCTCACCGTCACGGCGGGTTGGGGACGGGCCCAAGAGGCAGGGGACCCGAACACTCCGTCGCCTGCGCACAAGAGGGCAGTGGCACATAACCAGGCCACGGTTGCCAGCGAAGAGGCAGTAACCCTCCCCCGCCAGGGGCTCTGCCCCGTCAAACCCAAACAACTCCTCGGCGTTGACTCAATAGGCCCTGGACTAGTCTGGGCCCCGAACGGAGCTTACTGTGAAACTGACACTCCACGGCAATAGACGGGACCGACCGTGACGTCCGCGGCACCCCATGGGTGGACAGTTTGGTCGTCCAGGCTATGTGTGACCCTGTTCGAGTGCGGCCCCAATGCGGTCCAGGGGGTGTTGCTGACGGCACGGTGCCTCGGTCTCTGGTCCTTATCGGTAACGCCGGCTGCTGACATCTTGGCCGAGGTGTGCGGGGACATCAAGGGTCCAACAGCTGTGATCTTAGCTTTGGCGGTGGTTAGGCGCCTCCGAGGGTGGTGAGCAGGGTGGTGAGGGCTTTCTGTTCTGTCGCCTGGTTGGGAGTGCGTGACCGGACGGCTGACAGGACGGGATCGATTTCTTTATCGATATAGGTCCACGCAGCGCAGTCCGCGGCGTTGAGCGCAGCTTGGTTGTTGTCCCAGGCTGTCTCCAGATCGGTGGCGCGGGCCGCTGCTGCGGCCTGGTCACCCTTGTTTACGAGTGCGAGGGTGTCGGAGGCAATGGTTCGGAACTCGGCGATGTTCGAGGAGGGGAAGTGTGCTTGGGCCGCCTGTTGGGCCTCCGACGGTGTCAACTTGGCGGAACCGGGGCCACAGCTTGGGGCGTTGGCCTTTTCGGCGAGAGCGCTGGCGTGCGGGAGGCTGCTGGTGTAGGCGAGGAGCGCGATTGTAGCGGCCGCGACCGCAGCGAGGATGCCCAGAGCGGTCCGCTGGCGGGCGGGCGACGCTTCCGGTGTTGTCTTGCCGGATACGTGTTCGATGACGTCGGTTTTGCTGATGGATAGGTATACGACGGTGGCGAGGATCGCGGCGAGGAAGATGATGCTTGTTAGAAGGGTGCCAAGACCCACCCCGCCTTCGGCGGGTATGAGGCCGAGCCAGTCGCCGATATTCGCCCCGAGGGGGCGGGTGAGGATGTAGGCGATCCAGAAGGCTAGTACTGGGTTGGCGCCGAACCGCCAGAGGGCGGTAACGACGCCAATCAGGACCAGGGGCAGTAGGACCGAGACGCCAGGTCCCCATCCGGTGAGCTCAAGCGTCCAGTCACCCAAGCCCGTACCCAGAGCGAAGGTCACCAGAACGGCGAGCCAGTAGAAGGCCTCACGGGGCCTGGTGACGATGCTGTGGATGGAGAGGGTTCGTTCTTTGTTGAACCAGATAGCGAAGACCAGGGCGAGTAGCACCGAGAACACGCCGGCGCTGACCCAAAGGGGCACACCGGCCTGGTCGCTGAGGAGGTCAGTGTAGAGGGTTCCGGTGATGCTCATCGCGACGACTGTTAGCCAGTACGCACCCGGGACGTAGCGCCGGAGACGCATCTGAACCGTGAGCACGACGGCAGTGATTACGGTGAAGATGATTGCCGTGGGGGCTAGTCCGACTCCGAGTTCGACGTTGACGAAGTCTGCGAACGTCTCACCCACCGTGGTGCAGAGGATCTTGATAATCCAGAACCAGATTGTGATCTCGGGGACCTTGCTCAGCCACGGACTGGTCGAGCGCAGGGACGTCATCTCAGGGGTGCCCATAAATCTCACGCTTCCTATCGACACTTGGCGGAACTGCTGAAAATGCATCTTGGTTGGAAATTCCTCATTGTATGCAGTCGCCTGGGCGCCCGCATTGCAGTCCGGCTCCGGCTCTCGGCCAACTCCATCGCGGCCGCCTCGGCCGGTGCCCCGGGACGTCAACGGCGTCGGCAGCGCCGCCGGTCTATTCATTCGTTCCGGGATTCCCTGGGCTGCCAGCGTCGACGGGATCTGGTGCCTTCATTGGCCTCGGAGCGTCTGTGAGTGGCGGGCAACGGGCGTGGGTGTTGCGGATTTCAGCGCCCCAAGGCGACGGCGGCCAAGGCGGCAATGCCCTGCAGTTCCTAGGGGGATCTTCTCCTGGTTTTGAGGTCTTGGAAGCTCATATCTTTGTCCTTCCCTGAGTTGTTGTCTACCAGCGGACCTCCGAGTGCAGGGGCCGTGAGTCATGGTGCAGGAGAACCCTGAAAGGAACCTTAAGGACGGCTCAACATCTCCACGGAACGAAACAGCGGCGCCTAGAGTCCTATTCGTGATCATCGACAATGGGAAGCCGAACGCTGCGGAGCATCGCTGGCCGGCCGTCTTTGGCCTCCTTGCCGCACTGGGCCTGTACGGGACGCTGCCGACGACATTCCTGCCGGGATTTCGCTACACCGTTGTCGTCGTCGGGCTGGGCCTCCTGATTCCGCTCGTGGCCTTGAATCCCCGCCGTCTCACACGCCAAACGCCCTGGTCCAGAATTCTTTCCGTTGGTCAGGCAACATCGTGGAAAAATACGAAGCCGCTCATTAGAGCCAAAAACCAAAAATCAGGGCTGGAACATTAACGTGTTCCAGCCCTGATTTTTGTTTGGCTGCGACCATCCCTGTCAGGCAGGAATAGTCCGCACATCCGGAAACCATCCGGCCGGGGCCTTCCTAGGCTCCAAGTGTTCAGGGTCGCGATGCTTTTGCATATCGCATTTGTAGAACGGCCCGCGCGGGTCCAAGAGCACACTCATATGGTGGTCTGCGTGGTCTTTGAACCAGACACTGGTGCCGGTGGCTCCGTCCAGCCTTAGATGTTCCCACGCCCGCCACAGCACTTCCACCCGGCGTCCTCTACGTCCGAGCTGGGAGCTTTACCGAAGCGGCCGATATCGATCGTCATGCCCTGCTCCCCCAGGTGACCCATGGATTTGCGGCCGGCGCCGCTGCCACCGGTACTGGTTCGTCCTCCGGCTGCGGGCTGTATTTCTTGATGGACGCTTCCACTGCGTCCTTGTGCGGCCCTGTGTACCAAGGCATGGTCCGGACGAGGGCGGCGGGGACGCCGGATGCCAGGACGATGGCGCCGCCGCTTCCCTGAACAGAAGGACCGAGGCTTGATATGCGCGCGACAAGTAGCTTTGGCGGAAGGACTGTCCGCAGAGCGAGCAGGAACTGCCCCGAAGCTGCAGCTGCTGGTTCCGCAGGAAGCGCTGTTCGGTCCGGATGGCCCCGATAACTTGGCTGCGTTGACCTTGACTGGCGAGCGCCGTGGCCTGAGAGTTTCAGGTGTGAGGCGTGATGCCGTTCGTGAGTACCTTGCGAGTGCCCTGTGGGCCATGCCGACGTGCGCCGTCGTCCTCGCGATCATCGCGGGGGCGAGCCTGTCCGCGGTGCAGCTGGACGCGGGGTCGCCACTCGCGATCCTCCTGTTCCAAGGAACGTCCGACGACGCCCGGAATCTGCTCATCAGTATCGCGAGCACGATGGTCACGGTTATCGCCCTGGTCCTCGGGCTCACGGTGGTCGCCCTGCAGCTCGCGTCGACGCAGTTCAGCCCGCGGCTGCTGCGGAACTTCCTCCGCGACATTCCCAACCAGTTAACCCTAAGCGCGTTCGTCGCGACGTTCGCCTACAGCACGGCGGGCCTGTACACAGTAGGGATCGCAGCCGGCCAGCGCACCGAGAACTACCCGCGCCTCGCAGTAAGCGGCGCACTGCTGCTGCTCTTCGTGAGCATGGTCATGCTCGTCTTCTTCGTCCACCACCTGTCGCATTCGATCCAGGTGGACCAAGTAATGAAAAACGTCCAGAGCGCGACACTCAGGATGATCGAGCGCTCGTTCGTCCCGGGCGATCCCGCTATTCGCATGCCCAACCCCCCAAAAGGTGCCGCGGCTCTCCCTGCGCCGCGGTCAGGTTACATTCAGGCGTTCCACGTCGAGGCGTTCATCGGGGCACTCGCGCGCCGGGACCTCACCGCCCGGATGGTGCCTATGATCGGCCGACACGTTATCGCCGGGGCGCCGCTCGCCTGGGTGTGGAAGGGTACGGACGACGGCGTCGGTTCACTTGCGCCCGATGCCAGCGCCGAACTGCGGCAGGCACTCGCACAGAGCGTCCGAATCGGTTACGAACGGACCCTTGAGCAGGACGTTGCCTTCGGGATCAGGCAACTCGCCGACATAGCATCCAAGGCCCTCTCCCCCGCGATCAATGACCCGTACACGGCGAACCAAGCGGTGGACCATCTCGGCTCGATCCTCGCGGCCCTCTCACTCCGGCAACACGGCCCGCGGGCCGTAACAGACGGGCAAGGCGTCGTAAGGCTGCACGTCCCGGCACGCGATTTCGCCTATCTCGTGGATCTGGCCCTTGGACAGGTGCGCCGATACGGCGCAAACGAGCCTCGTGTCGTCCGGGCTCTGCTGCGGGTGTGCAGCGATCTCGTGTGGTTCGCCAGCGCGCCCCACCGCGCCGTCGTACGCCAGTACGTAGAAACCCTCCTGAACGATGTGACCCGGCTCGTGCCCCAGCCAGCCGATCGCGAGCCCCTTCTCGCGGAGGGCACACGCATCCTCGAGTCTTTCGACGTCCCGAGCGGTACGACGGACGCCCCCTAGCAACAGGCACCGCAAAGTCTTGCTGGCAGGTCGGCACGACCGCGGACCGCAACGTTCCGTCCCCACCGAATCGGGCTCCTCCCCCCGCCAGGCTTACCGCCCGCCGTGTCGAACCGGATACACCGTTATTTCCACACTCCCTACCGCCGGGCGGGCACCCGCTTCTTCTTACCTAGAAGTTCATGAGACGCCGCCCGGCCCCCGGTCACTCCTCCCGGATGCGACCGTCGTCCTTCGACATCCTGCCCTCCAGCAAAGCGGCCAGATGCAGCACTTGTGCGGTGAGTCTCTGGAGTTCCTGTTGGACGGGCGCCTCGGCGGCGTCCAGTTCGGCCTGCGTTTCCTCGGCCACAGTCTCCACCATCCAGGAGGCGACCGAGGCGGTCACCACGCCCAGGACGGCGACGCCGCCGATCATGAGGCCGGCAGCGACGCAGCGGCCCAGCACGGTGACCGGGTAGTGGTCGCCGTAGCCGACGGTGGTGATGGTCGTCAGGGCCCACCAGATCGCATCACCGAAGGTCGTCAGGTTGGAGCCGGGGGCGTTCTCTTCGACGTCCAGGACGGCCAGGGCCCCGGCGTAGATCAGCAGCGCGGCCGCGCCGAGCACGTACGTGAGCACCCGGCCGCGGAGGGCATTGCCGCCGAAGCGGTGCAGGACCCGGAGCAAGGTGACCAACCGTAGCAACCGCAAGGGCCGCAGTGCAGGCAGGGCCACGATGGCGAGCTCGTGAAGATTCCTGACGAACCAGCGCCCCGCGCTGCGGCGCCAGAGCCAGGTTGACCAGGTAATCGATGACGAACACCGCCCAGGTCACCCAGATGAGAACCTCGACGATGAGGGATTCTGTGTTGGCGATGACTTGGGCGGAGTAAGCCGCCAAAAAGATCAGCGACGCAACGGTCAACGGCCATTCCGAACGACGGTTCCAATCCTGCTGACTCATTTTTGAAGTCTAGGGCGTCGGTAATCCGGGAAAAGGGCCGGACATCTCAATCCCGAGGTGCCGCGGGTGATCCCTTTAGGCTTTGGCTATGCGTAAAACGTGCGTGGTGCTGGCCGTGGTTATGGGCCTGACGGGCTGCAGCGCCCAGCCGGGATCCGGTCCGTCGGCTCCGCCGCCCGTGTCACCGCCGGCGGCGGCCTCACCGGAAAAGGTGGTCCTGGAGAGCTTTGTGGGAGACAAGCTCGACGACGTCGAGCACGCCCTGGACCAGCTGAAGCTGAAGCACGAGGCGGTGTCCGGGGATGGCAAGAAGGTCCTCGTGGCGGCGAACTGGACGGTGACCGGCCAGGACCCGGCGGCCGGCACCGAGGTGAAAACAGGCAGCACCATACGGCTGACCGTCGCCGAGGCGGCCTCCCCCGCCCCCTCCGGGCGGTAGTCAGGCTGCGCTCCAGCACCTCCGCAATAGGCTTTCATGGGCCACGCCAGCCACTCCTGCCTGGCGGGCCCCATTCGTTACACCCCTGTTCACGCTTCGCTTACGTCTTCGTAAGGTCAGACCATAAGGCTGTAGCAGCCGGGGGTGCTGTCCAGTTGTGGATTGATTCGTTCCTCATGCCGTCGGGGGACACTCCGGTGACCATACGAGTGTGCAAATACCACTCGCGCCATCCTGGTTGAGGGAAGAAGCAGTCATGAGTGAGAACAAAAATAAGAACAGACGGATGCGCAAAAGCGTGGCCGTCCCGGCAGCGGCTCTGGCCGTCGTCATGGCGGGCGGTGCCGCGTATGCCGCCACACAGACCGGTTGGGGGAATGCCTTGATCGGCCGCCAGGCGGACGGATCGGTCCTGACCGCAACGAACCAGAAGATCACCCCGGCCGGCACCGCCGTCGAACAGAGCGGCCGGCCGATGAGCATGGCCGTGGCCCCGGACGGCAAGACCGCCGTCAACGAGACCTGGGATGGTAGCGGTCAGTTCACCGTCACCCACCTGGTCAACCACAAAGTCATCCAGCAGGCCTCTCCACCGGCTGCAGCGGGCAACGGCTCCTCGTCCTACGGTGGGCTTCTCTACTCCCAGGACGGGAAGACACTCTGGGCCGCCCACACCAAGGGCCTGACCAAATTCGCCGTGGCCGCGGACGGCACGCTGTCCAACCCGGTCGGCGTAGCGCTGCCCGGCGCGGACGGGAAAGACCCGATCCCTGCCGGTCTGGCTTTCGGCCCCGACGGCAAGCAGATTCTGGCCACACTCAACGGCACCAACATGCTCGCCGTACTGGACGCCGAGACGGGAGCCCTGATCCGCCAGGTCCCGGTCGGCAACGCACCCCGTGACGTCGTGGTCGAGGACGGGCACGCCTTCGTCGCCAACCAGGGCGGCCGGCCAGCCCAGCCCGGGGACAAAACCAACACCTCCTACGGCACGGACATCGTGACCAACAAGGAGGACGGGTCCCCCTCCACCGGTACGGTCTCCGAGGTCGACCCCGCTACCGGCACCGTCGTCCGCAGCTATGACACCGGACTGGCCCCCTCCGCGCTGCTGGTCCACGGCGACAACGTCTTCGTTGCCAACTCCAACTCCGACACCGTCTCGGTCATCGATGCCAAGACCGGGAAGGTCGGGCAGACCATCAACGTCAACCCCCTCCCCGGGGCGCCGGCCAGCAGTTCCCCGAGCTCGCTGACGATGCTCGATGACACCCACCTGGCCGTGGCTCTCGGCCAGGCCAACGCCGTCGCCGTCTACGAGTTCAAGGACCAGGCAACCCCGGCGTCCTTCCAGGGCCTGATCCCCACCGGCTGGTACCCCGGAAGCGTCCAGTACGACAAGCCGCTCGGCCAGGTCGTGGTCGCCTCCCAGAAGGGCGAAGGTTCCCTCGGCGCACCCGGAGCGAACGGGGGCCACACCGTGTACTCCGACCTGGGCCTGGTCAGCACCATACCGACCCCGACCCCGGAACAACTGCCGGAGATGACCAAGCAGGTCTGGGCCAACAACCAGTGGGACCAGGCCCTGGCCGATTTGAAGAAGAACCCGGACCAGGGCAAGGCCCCTGTCGCCATTCCCCGCCGTGACGGTGACCCCTCACAGATCAAGCACGTCTTCATGATCGTGAAAGAGAACCGCACCTACGACCAGGTCCTCGGCGACGACAAACGCGGCAACGGCGACCCGGCACTGGCGCAGTTCGGTGGCACCACCACCCCGAACCACCACGCACTGGCCTCCACCGCCGGTCCCCTGCTGGATAACACGTACTCCTCCGGGACCATGTCCGCGGACGGCCACCAGTGGCTCACCCAGGCGACCGTGGACGAATACCTCACCCGCTCGATCGGCAACTACGACCGCAGCTACCCCTACAACGGCGGCGACGCGATGGCCTACAGCGCCACCGGGTTCCTCTGGGACAACGCCGCACGCCACGGCGTGAGCGCCAAAGACTGGGGCGAATACACCAACAAGTGGACCGATAACGCGGGCAAGGACGACAGCCACACCTGGATCCAGTGGTTCCAGAACACCAAAGCCCAGGAAGCCGGACAGCCGGCCACCATCCCGGCGGACCAGTACCACGCCTCCACGGACGTGCCCTCCCTGGAGAAGATCCTCAACCCGGCATTTCCCGGGTTCCAGCTCCAGGTCCCGGACCAGTACCGTGCCGACGTGTTCCTCAAGGACCTGAAGCAGGCCGAAACGGACAACAACCTGCCCCAGCTGAACGTCATGACGCTCCCGGCCGACCACACCGCCGGCACCGACCCGTCCCAGCCCACACCCTCAGCGATGGTCGCGGACAATGACCTTGCCGTAGGCAGGATCATCGACGGCATCTCCCACTCCAAGTACGGCAAGGACTCGGCCGTGTTCGTCATGGAAGATGACAGCCAGGCCGGCGTGGACCACGTCGACGGGCACCGCCAGCCGGCCCTGGTCTGGAGCCCCTTCGCCAAGAAGGGCGCCGTGGTGGACAACTACTACACCCAGCTGAACATCGTAAGGACCATCGAGCAGATCCTCGCCCTGCCCCCGATGACCCAGATGGACCTCGCCGCTCAGCCGATGTTCGATGCTTTCACCGATAAGACCGACACCACCCCCTACACCGCAGTGTCCAACCAGATCCCGCTGGACACCCTCAATGGGTCAGCCGCGGCCTCGGCTCCAGCGGCCGCGCAGCCTGCCGCCCAGTCATGGGCGGACTGGTCAAAGAAGCAGGACTGGAAGGGCCCTGACCGCGCCAACCCGGCCCAGCTGAACCACGCCGACTGGTACGCCGCTCACAACTTCACCCAGCCCTACCCCGGTGAAGACAAGATCCTCACCCCCGACGAAGTCGGAGCAGGAACGGCCCAGGCACCCGCCAACGCCTCCACGACCGACACCGACGGCTGAGCAACCAGAACGAACCGGTAAAGCGCAGGCCCCCGGCCTCCCTACAGGAGACGGGGGCCTGTACTTCTTCAGGAGCCCTCCGCGTGCGTCGTTCCAGATGCCGGGACGACCGGCCCTAAAGCAGGGCGGGATCAGTGACGAGCTGCGCGCGGCCTTCTGCGAGCCGGTACGCGACACCGACCACGGCAGTGGAGGAGTTGTGCACGGCGGCGGCGATTACCGGGGAGCTTTCCAGTAGCCGCTCGGCCGTCAGCCTGGCATGGTCGACGACCATATCGTTGATCTCTGCCCTGCCGTCCCGCTGCGAACTAAGCACCGACGGAGTAATCCGTTCGACCAGGTCGCGGATGAAGCGTTGGGGCATCTCCCCGGTTTCCAGTGCCTCCTTGGTGGCGGTGACGGCGCCGCAGTTGTCGTGGCCGAGGACGACGATGAGCGGGACGTTGAGCACCGAAACGCTGTATTCGAGTGAGCCGAGGACGGCGTCGTCGAGGACATGGCCGGCCGTGCGGACCACGAAGGCGTCGCCGAGACCGAGATCGAAGATGATCTCTGCGGCCAGACGGGAGTCGGAGCAGCCGAAGATGACCGCGAACGGGTTCTGCGTGTCGACCAGCTCGCTGCGCCTCGCGGCACCCTGGTTCGGGTGCTGGGCGGCGCCGGACACGAAACGCTCGTTGCCATCAAGCAGGCGCTGCCATGCTTGGGCCGGACTGATGCTGTTAGTCACCCTGCTTACTTTATAGGACGGGAAGGCATCCCTCATGGGCGGACAGCCTCGCACGCAGCCTGCAGTTTCCTGGGGCTGGCTCAAGGCGCCGATCTCTACCGGGACTTGCCCTGGCTCCATCCGGGCCCGTCGTGGACCAGGCAGGACGCCGACTTTCAGGGGGCATCCGCCGCTGCTGTTGCCTTGCGGATTGCTGCCTTCCATCCCCACACGCGGTGCCTCGTACCAACCTCAAAGTCCCGGTAGTTCGGCGCGTAGACGGTCGGCACAAGTTGGGTGTTCGCGACGACTTGCAGACCTCCCTCCGTGAAAAGCTCAATCCGTGTGAGCGCTTGCTCAGTGACTGCGAGTCCCATCACATCTCCTTCCGTCGGTGGCTCTGCCCCACTCCAAGGCAGCGGCCCAACTAGGAAGGTAGATCGGGCACCAACTCCTTCGCGCTTGATCTCAACGACCTGAAGACAGGCCCAACGGCCTCCCTCACAAGGAACAGCAATGATGTCGCCCTGCTGCAAGCCTCTACTGGTTTTTGGGCTGAAGGGGAACTGGCGATTGGTCATGCCAGAAGTGTCTCAGGACGATGCAAGACAGGCAGCCGCCCCGAAACAGGCTAAGAAGCCACTGCTGGGACGGTTGCTCGGCCGATAGGCACCGAGTAGACAAAAAGAGGGGAAGGCCGGATTGGCCTTCCCCTCTTCCTTGTCCCGCAGGTTTCGTGTCGATGTTGGTCAGACGCGGGACCTGCCGCGGACGAAGTGGATGATCAGGACTATCACGGCCACTACCAGCAGGATGTGAATGAGTCCCCCGCCGATGTTGGCCAACAGGCCGAGCAGCCAAAGAACGGCGATAATGATGGCGATCCAAAGCAACATGAATATCTCCTTCGTTCACCGCGGATGGAATACTGCTCCCCGCCCGCTGTCCGTATGGTGCGCTCAGCCTACGACACGTCAAAGCCGTAAGGCTGGAGCTTGACCGATTCTTCGTCTACCGGCCAGGGACGGTGGACGCTGCCGGTTGACAGTGAGCGAGGCGTAGTCGTTGCGGAAGCGGAAATAGAAATGCTGGCCCAGGATGGTTCCCTCAGCCTGGAACGGGCAGGCACCACCTTGTTCAGAGATCGTGCGGGTAGCCAGGACAAGGTCGGTGAGCTTCGGAGCTGTTGTGTCCATGGAAGCACTGTGCGCGGACGGAGCTGGATTGCTGCCCGGCCGTACACATAGAGATAGATGGCCGCCTGTCGCTGCGCGCGGCCACCCCTATTACGCCGCCGGGCACTCAGGGACGTAATGAAAGCAGCGGAATTTTCGCCGAGCTGCCGGGAACCTCACAATGGTTCCGGGCAGCGCCGCCCAGCCCGGTCAGCACCGGGCCATTATTTATGGGGATCATCATGAGCAACGCATACCCCCTCGCCGACGGCTCGCCACGTTACGGGCACCGGACAGATACACCCGCCGATCAGCCGGCACCCACCGCCGGGGTCAGGGTCGAAGAAGCAGCAGAAGGGGCCGCCCGGCTCGGCCTGGACGAGATGGCCGCCGCCATCGACAAGCGATTGACCAGCGCGTGGGCGGACACCACGGACACGGCAGTCGCCCTAATGCGTGACCAGAACCCGGAGGCCCTGGTCAAGCTGCACCTGGGCTCCCAGCGGCAGTGGCGGATGAAGGCCCAGGCTGTCCGCGACAAGCAGCTCGCCAGCCTCATGGCGCGCCGCAAAGCGTCCGGCAGCGTCCGCGGGACCCTGGCCCTGCGCCTGGGCCTCATCATCGCCCTGACCGCTCCGCCGGCATTCATCGTGGCCACCAACCAGACCGATGTTCTGAAGCTGCTCATTGTGGGTGCCGTCTGCCTGGTTGCCGCCGTTGTCGGCGGGCACTTCCTGACCATCCGCGCCCGCGTCCCGGTCATGCCGAACCTCCGCGGCCCCTGGCTGGCCGAACTGCGCGAAGACGTCGTCAATGCGACTCTCGTGGCCATCCTGCAGAACAAGGGGACGGTCCTGTCGCCGGCCACCGCCGCGGCCGGACAGCGCGGCTGGGCCAGCATTCAGGAAGCCGCAGTAGCCGTCGCCGCGCTCCGCAGCTGAGAGCCGGCCTGGGCCCCTGGCGTTGCCTTAGTGGATCAGGCCGGCCACGAGGTTGATGGTCGTCGCCAGGACGATCGTGCCCAGCAGGTAGGACAGCAGCGCCTGCCGCAGCACCGTCGTGCGGATCGCGTCCGTCTTCAGGTCGGTGTCCGAGACCTGGAAGGTCATGCCGACGGTGAAGGCCAGGTAGGCGAAGTCCATGTAGCGGGGCTGCTTGTCCTCGTTGAAGTCCACGCCGGCTTTGTCCCGGTAGTAGATGGAGGCGTAGCGGAGGGTGAAGAGTGTGTGGACGAGGAACCAGGACAGCGCCACGCTGCCGAGGGCCATAGCGATGATCGCCGCCTTTGTTCCGCCCTGGGCGTCGGCAGCATCAAGCAGGATCAGGGCCACACCAGCGAAGCTGGCGATGGTGGCAGTGAGAACCAGTATGTCGGCAGGGCCCTTGCCCGGATCTTCCCGGAGTGCATGTGCCGCAGTCGCCTCCGGCTGCAGCCGCCCGATGACGGACCACACCCAGATGAGGTAGGTCAGCGAGGCGGCGGCCCAGCCCATGGCCGGCGCGTAGGCCCAGGACTTCAGGGCCCCTACTGCCAGGGCCACGCCCAGTCCGATGACGAGCATTGCGACGACCCGCAATCGGGAGTGATGGGCCGGTGTGTTGAAGCGGGCAGAACGCCCGCCTGACGTCTTTGTTGTGCTCATGGATTGATCATTCCACTGCGAAGTTGGGAGTCTGCTGTCCGGGGCGGCGCGCCCTCATGAATAACCTGTCGTACCTGGCGGGAAATCTCACGAAAAGCAAGGTGCCGAAGTTCTCGACAAAGAAAGGCTCAAGAGGCACCCTCTGGGTTTTCCAGACCGTACGATGAGCACGTCGCCAGAGTCATGAGGGCCACGCCCGCGAAAATGTTCGGCTCTTCATTCTCCTGTGGAGGCCGAGCGAAACAGGGGGTAGGGATGTTTGTTCCGAGCGCGGGCGATCAGTTCCGCGAGGATAAACTGCCGTCGCGAATCCGTGCCTTACGCATGCCGCCCTGGGCGGCTGCTACCTTGGCCCTGGGTCTCCTCGTAGTCGCCGTTGCGGCGGTCCCTGGTTCAATCATGGTCAACGAGAGCGACAGCACGCTCATTCCGTCCCGGGTTGAGGGTCTTATCGTGGGAGCGGCGATCGTCTCGGCGATCTCTGGCGCCTTCCTGCTTTGGTATGCCGGGGAGTGGGTGATCCTCACCCCGGATGCGGCAATTGTGACAACAGCCTTCATCACGCGGACGCGGGTCGAGCGGGCCCAGCTGGAAGACTTCCATCCCTACCTGCACCGCTACCCGGGCCGTGGAGGCCCCCAGTACCGGATGGTGCCGACCTTCACCGTGAGGGACGCCCGCGACCGGCTCCGGGACATACCGTTGCCGTTCCTGTCCTATTGGAACCCGGTCGGCGGCACGGAAGCCAGCCCGCCTCCCCGCGCGGCCTTTATCGAGGCGTGGGCACGTTCGACCAGTAGCCCCTATTCGAGAGCCGTCTTCACCGGCGCTGTGCCGGACGTACTCGTGAGGCACCGGCAATCAGTGCGGACCAGCCTGCTGCGACGCGCGCGCCTGGTAGCCATCCTCCTCCCCCTGGTCTCGATCGCACTGGGACTGGGGCTCGGGTTCGGGCTAGCACCAGCTTCCAAGGCCCTTGGGCTAAGCCGCAGCGCCGACGCCCAAACGAACCGCGCCGGCATCCGTGACCTCGACGACGACCTCACACCAGCCGTCACCAGCTACCAGTGGCGCGCCAAGGAGTTCCAGCCCGGAACGAGAGACTTCACCTTCTTCCCTACCCTGCGGCCGCTGCCGTCAGGGCAGTACACAGTCCGATACTTCATCCGTGACCCCTCCCAGCACGGGTCGGACCTTACAGGTCCGGAGCAGAAGTACGGGCGCATCATCTCAGAGGGGACAATTTCCGTTCAGAACCCCACCATCGAGTTCACACTGGACCACGACGACACCACCTTCACTTTCGAGGTTTATGTCACCGACGACCATGGCCATACGACGTTCGATTCGGACCTTTACAGGAATATCGCGGCACAGCCGAGCCCAAAGACCTAGGGAAAGCGCCACAGCCTTCCGACACCGGCCTAGTTGTGAACGGCGACGACGTCACTGCCACCGGCCTCTTCGTAGAACACTTCCAAAAGGACAACGTGATCTGGAACGGGGAACGGGGCCGGACAGTGTTCTTCCAAAACGAGCTGCCCTATGACGCTCCCAACCAGGCCGCGTGGCAGCTCGACGGCACGCTCGGCTACGCCGCCTACAAGGTGACGGACACCGTCACGCCGACGCGCCAGGGCCCGGAAGCAGTCACGACCTACGGCGGCTGACAACCACTACAACGCGGGTGCCCTCTTGGCCCTCCTTCCAGAGGGCACCCGCGCTATGTCAAGGTGGAACGCGTTCCGTCACCGTGTTCTGACTGTCGAATTCCTAATTGATGCCCTTCACGACTGGTGAAGGGTACGAGCGACGGGCGAGCGGATGCCGGCGCACCGGCAAGAATCCGATGTCCGCGGCCGTTGCGCCACTCCGCGCGGATTACCTTCACAACAACGAGGCCGACCACCCGCCCGGCCTGGCTTGGCGCAGTGAGGGTCCTTGTGACCGCCCTGCATTCACTTATCGAAGGCTCGTGGCTCAGGACACCGACGCGGCCGGCGCCGGGCCGCCTGGCACCCCGTCCATGCCAGACACTTGCAGATGATTCTTTGAATGAGGCTAAGCGGTCCATCTTTACTGAATCGGCGCGATACCTTGACCTCTATAGCGGGGGGCGCTCATGCTGGGTACTTGATTGCCCAGCGCTGAAATGGGGTCGACCATGAACATCACCCGCGCCACGTCACCGCTCTTCCGGTTTCGCTATCCACTGGCCGCCGTTGCGGCCTTGCTGTTGATGCTCTTCGGCCTTCCGGCGGAAGCCGCAACGACGGGCCGTGGCAATGACGTCTCGTGGCCGCAGTGCGGCAAAGCGCTTCCCAACGGTCAGAGCTTTGGAATTGTTGGGGTCAACAACGGCACAGCCAACACGACCAATCCCTGCCTCGCCACCGAGCTGTCCTGGGCTGGCTCCTCGACAGGCGCTACCGGGCAGCCCGAGGTCGCACTTTACGTAAACACTGCTAATCCGGGGTCGGCCGGCTCGTGGTGGCCTACAAGCAACACGTACGGCGGAACGAGTGTGGCCAACCCTTACGGCCAGTGCACGAGTGGGTCTTTTGGGGCGGCCTGCTCGTTCATGTACGGGTACGCCAAGGCCTACGACGACGCCAACATCCGAGGCGTGAGCAATCCCGCCTCGTTCGTTTGGTGGCTTGACGTCGAAACCGGCAACAGCTGGTCCGCCGACAAGGCTGCCAACCGCGCCGACCTGGAAGGCATGATGGCCTATTTCGCCAGCACCGGCGCAACGACCGGAATCTACTCCACGAGCAGCCAGTGGTCCCAAATAGCGGGCACGGTGCCATCATCGAGCCCCCTCTACACCGCCAGAAGCTGGCTCGCCGGGGCCAGCTCGCTGACGTCCGCAAAGCGTATGTGCACCACGGCGCCGCTAACCGGAGGAGGCAAAGTCACGCTCACCCAATACGTTTCTGGTGGCTTCGACTACGACTACTCCTGCATCTGAGTCCAGACCCCTTTGCCCGGTGGGCGGTTTGCGAACCCGGATAACGACGCGAGCTTTCCGGTCGTCTATTGCCGGGTCAGGCGCACAGGACCCGCTGGTTGCGGAGGCAATGACAACCAGTGACCCCTAGTCACCTGCCGATGGCGCAAG
Source organism: Arthrobacter sp. ISL-85 (assembly GCF_018613675.1). GTDB lineage: Bacteria > Actinomycetota > Actinomycetes > Actinomycetales > Micrococcaceae > Arthrobacter. The sequence continues at coordinate 43,274 of NZ_JAGGPQ010000031.1, forward strand.
AGGAACTCGTCGCGGTAGCCATAGGCAGGCTGCTGGTGCCCGGAGACCAGACCAAGGCACGGATTGCCGCGAACCGGGCAATTCTGGAGGAGCTCATGTCCTGGGGCGACGCGATCTACCGGCTCAGCACGCGAGTCGGCCACGGAAAGAACACGCGGGTTCCGGGAGAAGCGCTGAAGCAGCTCCAGCAGCTCCTGGTCTCGAGCCACGCCGGCTCGTTCGGAACAGTTGACCGGACAGTAGTACGTGCAGCGATGGCCGTTAGGGTCTGCGGCATGGCACGTGGCTGCTCCGGCGCCAGTCATCTGCGTCAGCCGAGTCGTGGAGGGGAAACTTGGCCGGCGCCAGCCGCCCGGCGCTGACGACGGGCGAGAAGCTGAGGGTCCAACGTCCCACCCTGGGGCTGGCAGTTCCTTTTCGAGTGAAGTCAGTTGCGGACTAAGCCCTGGCGGCTGGACTCCCGCGCTCCAAACTATCTTGAAGGGAGCCGCAACTGGCGTGCTTGGCGAGCGTGACGTAGCCGTGCACTTGCAAGAATCTCAGGCCGCCGGAAATCAGCTGGGCGAGTTGTTCCGGTGGAGGACAAATCCGGGCGCAGTGGCCCTTTTGCCGCTTCAGCTCCCTCCTGCCGGGGCCCTAAGAGCCAGGCCATGGCCTTCTCGACGTTGAGCTTCGAGGCCTGCCGGAGCGCATGCCACTGCCGGATGGGGTTGGATACGGAGACGGCGGACAGCCGGCGGAAAGATCGAATACCCTATTAGCTGGGTAAGGCCGAGACCTGCGTCCGGAATGGGAGCGGTCAGTGTTGCCGTTCAAGATCCCGGCCTTCATATGCCTGGCGGCCTGACACGTGTCGTTAATCGAGTCGGCGGGCCACGGAGCGTTTTCTTAACTCTGGCCCGCCGACTCCCGTGCCGGGATCTTCGGGGGTGACCCCGGAACGCCAGCTTGCGCTGCAAAAACATCATGGCAAACTGTCCGTCTCGGTCGAACAGGGTTTCCCGTTCAACGGGAATTCTCACAGGCGGCGGGATCCCAAGCCAAGCTGTTGGTCCCCGTCGAGCGCTTTCGAGATCGCGAAGGCGGCTGATCGGAGTACGGCCACCGTGAGGTTCACGTCGGCACCGGCGCGGGGAATAACTGCGGTAAGGGCGGCGGGGAGACCGCCGCGGTTTCCGGTGACAGGGACCGAGACGGCGAGGCCTTCGTTGGTCATGATGCTGGGCCGCGTCACGAATCCTTCATTCCGTACCCCGGCCAAGGTGGCCCGGAGGTCTTCAGGGTTGAGCGATGCCTCCATTACTTTTTCCTGAAAGGCCAGCGGCTGTTGGGCGAGCAGCACAAGACCGGACGGAGTTTTCAGGAGAGGAAGCCGGGCGAATTTTTGTGTCATGTTGACCGATGTTGAGCCCATGGAAACCCGCTCGAGATAAAGCACCTCGTCCTTGTCTAGGACCGCAAGTGTTATCTGCTGTTTCAGGACTGCATGGGCCGACTCCATGAGGGGAACCGCGGCATTTCGCAAAACGAGGAAAGTACTTCCCGGAGCTGTTAACCCTGCTTCGCGGATTAAGGCACCAACTCTTAGGCACCCTTTCGTGTCCTTTTCCAGGAAGCCGTGGGTCAGCAGACCCACCACTAACCGCTGCGTTGTTGAAATCGGAAGCGCGGCACGCGCTGCCAGCGATGTCAGCGACATCGACGGGTGCTCATCATCAAACGATGCCAGGATGCGGGAAAGCCTCGCAATCACTGACTCGCCTGTCGATGAATTGGCCATGGCCCAACTATGCGACCACCTCGCTCTGACTCCAAATTCGGCCCACTCTGGACTAGGCAGGACCGACCCGCAGGCGGCAACCGCCGCCACCCGGTTCCAGCAGTACCGGCTCGACGACGACATGAGCGACCTGTACTCCGAAGCCTCTACGGCTTCGGGCCTCGGTTCGGTAGTCGCTCCATTCGCCACCGATTGTTCATCGGCGCCGCGTTTCTGCACTCCCATTGCCCAACGATGCTTGGAAGTCGGCGGCTGACGTCTCGGCCGCCAACAAGGCTCGGGTCAGCTGGTCAAGCTTGCTCCAGAAGGCTTCCCGGAGTGCCCGGGGACGCCCTGCAGGTCGGTCTTGTATTCGCCAATCCGCTGGGCGCCGTCCTTCAGCAGGACCCAATCAACTTCCACCGGCAGGATGGGCCGGTCGGCCAGGAGCTCGTTCAGCTCGCCCTGGGCGATTGTGCCGTACCAACTGGTGGCTACGCTCTCCCCCGACTTCCTGAGCGATGTCCAGGAGGCTGTCCTCGGGCGGCAGGATCGTCAGCCCGTTCCCCCGGAGCTGTAGAGCAGGTGGGCTTCCGAGCGGTGGGGCCGCAATGGCGGCGGCAGGATCATCCGCTCCCGTGATTGTCCGGGACGAGCTGCCAGGTCGGACGGCCGCGGGCCGGGAGCGGGCGTGGGGACTGTGTTCTACGATCCCGACTCCAGACGAACGTCTGTGGAGACCCGGTTCGTGAGGACCCCGTACCGGTTCAAGACTGCGTCGGAAGTCACGGCACTTAATTCGATGCCTGCGACTAAGGAGCGAACTGCCGAGACGGTCTGTTCTGCAGAGTCCATAATCGCTGGGCGGGTCCCGCAACCAGGGCGCTACCGTGCCGGCCCCGGAACCGCGCGGTAACCCAGGCATTTCCTGCCCGCATGGTTTCCTACGCGCCTGACCAGGGAGTGTCCGGCGGAAGTGTCAGCTGGACCATCCCGCTCCGGGTGGATGATCTGGCCACGCCGAAACCATTACCCGGCATGTGTCGCCGTTCCCGGAAGTGTCCACATCGCTGACTCAGTAGGCTGTCACCGGCTGCTGGAGGAATGCGGCGTGGTGCTGGTCAGCGACGCGGTCGAACTCACCGAACTACAAGACGCCGGTGCAGAGGCAAAGGCGCCTCTGCTGGAAGGCAGCCGCCCTCCGCTACGAGACGCGGCTTTTTTCACTCACCGAGTGTCATGGGGGAACTCGAGATCATCCACCGCGGCTGTTAGTGAAACTGGTTGGTTCACCATATTCTGACGCCCATGTGGCTTGTACTCGGTGGCTTGTACTCGACGGAAAATCCAGCACCGGCTCTTGAAGGGCTGGTGCGCGCCGGGCCCCTTACTTGACAGGAGACCCGGTGTCCTATTGGATAGGCCAGTCGAACAAATGTGACGCGCAGCACTGCGAGCCGCGGCATTGACGTTCCTCGACAAAGGGAATACAAGCCGCAGAGCTGTTTCCTAACTTCTAGTGTCCTAAATAAGAGGCTGTGCTGTGCCCTGACACCGTCCGTCACGGCATTCCAGTTTTAGCCGCGAGTAAGGAATACCAATGTCATCTGCCTCCCCGGCCTCCGTGTCCGGAGCCACAAGCACTGGGGTCCGTCGACGAAATTTGATCCAGCGGTTCACCGACCTCTGTGTGCGGTATGTTGAGCGGTTCATGCCTGACCCGTACCTCTTCGCCGTCATTCTGACGCTGGTTGTGGTGCTCATGATTCTGCTCTGGGTGCCGGGTGCGTCGGGATCCGGAATCATCCAGAGCTGGTACCAGGGCGTCTGGGGAACCAACAACATCTTCACTTTCGCCCTCCAGATGGTGCTCATCCTGGTCAGCGGGTACACCCTGGCCGAGGCTCCGGTCGTCAAGAAGGGCCTGAACTGGCTCGCTTCCAAGCCGCGCAACCAGGTCGAAGGCGCCCTGCTGTGCTTCGGCGCGGCCGCCGCCGCCAACCTCCTGAACTGGGGCCTCGGCCTCGTGGTCGGTGCGCTGCTCGGACTTCGCGTCTTTGCCAGGCTGTCCAACGCCAACTTCGGCTACATGATCGCCGCCGGCTACATGGGCTACATGCTGTGGACCAACGGGCTCTCCAGCTCGATCGCCTTGGCCAATACCGACACCACCAGCAAGCTGAACGTCATCTACACGCTGACGCACCAGGTGGTTCCACTGGACCTGACCATCCTCCAGCCGTACAGCTACGTCACCGTGCTCGTCGCGATCGCGGCCCTGGCCTTGCTCATCTGGAAGATGGCCCCGCACGAGACCGATGACCAGGTTGACCGCGAAGCGCTGCTCGCAAGCGAGCCGGTTGAAGCTCCCCGCAACGAAGGTCCGCGGACCTTCGCTGATCGCCTTGAGGGACTCTGGATCCTGAACATCGCCCTCTTTTTGGCCGGTGCCACTTTCTTTGTGATCAGCGGCTTCGCGCTCAACATCTCATCGATGGTCATGCTCTTCACCATCCTGGCCGCCGCCCTGCACGGCACACCGATCCGTTTCATCCGTGCCTTCACCGAAGCGGCCAAGACCTGCGGTCCGCTGTTGCTGCAGTACCCGCTCTACGGCGGCATCGTCGGACTTCTCGCCTACGCACCGGACACCCACACCAGCCCCCTCCAGGTGGTCATCTCCTCGGCCATTGTTGCCGGGGCGTCGGTGGCAACCCTTCCCTTCCTGAACTTCCTCGGCTCCATCCTCATTTCACTCTTCATTCCCTCCGGCGGCGGCCACTGGGCCGTCCAGGGACCGATCGCTGTGGAGACTGCCCTGCAGATGGGCCAGTCATCCCCGGCCTACCTCGGGAAGATCTCCATGTCCGTCGCGGCCGGTGAAGCCGTGGCCAACATGATCCAGCCCTTCTGGCTGCTCCCCGTGCTGGCCATCGCCAAACTGAACGTCCGCAAGGTCATGGGCTATACCGTGGCCGCCTTCCTGGTGGGCTTCGTGATTTTCGGTGTCGCCATGCTGGTCATGCCGTATGTCTAGCCTGGACCGGCCCTTGACCCCGACGGCGGAAGCCCCCGCTAGCGCCCTCCTCGCCGAGGTCGTCTCCGGCCGGAAGACAGTGTGCCAGGTAGCCCAGGCGCACCTGGACACCATCCTTGCGCTGGAGCCCGAAATCCAGGCTTTCGCGCATCTGGATCCGGAGGCCGTGCGGGCTGCCGCCGGCGAACTGGACCGAGTTTCGCCGGGCGCTCTGGAAAGGCCCCTCCTGGGGCTGCCGGTCGGCGTCAAGGACCTCATCGACACCGGAGACCAGCCCACCGAGTACGGTTCGCGCCTGTTTGCCGGCCACCGTCCCGCCGGCGACGCGGCCGTGGTCCGCACGCTGCGCGACGCCGGAGCGCTCGTCATGGGCAAGACCGTCACCACGGAGTTCGCTTGCTTCAGCCCGGGCAAGACACGAAACCCCCGGGACGTGGAGCGCACACCGGGCGGCTCCTCGAGCGGATCGGCGGCCGCCGTAGCAGCGGGAATGCTTCCCGTTGCGCTCGGAACCCAGACCGCAGGCTCGGTCATCAGGCCGGCCTCCTTCTGCGGAATCGTGGGATTCAAACCCACCTTCGGCGCGATCGACCGCGACGGCGTCTTCCCGATCAGCGAAACCCTGGACACGGTGGGGCTGCTCAGCCGCAGCGTTGCCGACACGTCCGCCGTCTTCGATGTTGCCCGGACCAGTGCCTCGCGGGGCAGCAGGCGAACCGGCCCCGGCCGGGAGGTCGAGGTTGCCAAGCCGACCAGACTCGGCTTTGCCCGGCCCATCGAATGGGGCCAGGCCGACCCGTCAACGCGCGACGGCATTGACGCGCTGAAGCTTCAATTGATGGACAGCGACGTCGAAGTAGTGGAAACAGGCCTTCCCGCTGAATTCGAAGGGCTTACCGCCGCCCAATGCACCGTCATGGATTTTGAAGTCAGCAAGGCCCTCAAGAGCCGTTGCGAAAAGAATCCTGACCTGGTCAGTAAGAGCCTGATGGAGGTTCTGCGGCGCGGTGCTTCCATCTCGGCAGGGGACTACTCGGCGGCCCTTGAACTGGCCGAGCGATGCAAGGCCATGCTTCCCGAGCTATTCGACGGCGTCGACGCCCTCGTGGTTCCGGCGGTGATCGGTGAAGCCCCGCTGGGGCTGCAGGCAACAGGGGACCCGTTGTTCTGCCGTTCCTGGACTCTGCTCCATTGCCCGACCATCTCGCTTCCGATTCTGGAGGGACCGAATGGACTGCCTGTCGGCGTTCAACTGGTCGGCAACCTCCACGCGGACGACAACCTGCTCAAAACGGCGCAGACCCTGATGGACTGGAGCGCTGCAGCCGCGCAGGCATAGAACACCTTCAGAGTAGTGGGAACGGCAGGCACGACGGCGTGGGCACTGGTCAAACCGGTCACTTCGAGAATCCAGTTTCCCTGGTGCCTCTTGTCAAGCACATCTCCTGAAACCGGTCTCGTCTAGGTGTACTCAGTCAGTAGGTTGGTTGCACGTGCTGATGGGTGGTTTGCCTCCGAGGCTGCCCATAGGGAACACGCCTTCCATTCCTACTTATCCATGCCGCTTGGGATTGCAGTAGCAGTTCGGGGCGCCATCATGCTCGTCTTGTACGCAATGACAAAGAGCCGAACAAAGGCTGTGGCTGCTGCTGCTTCTGGACAGGCTGGCAAGCGCCAGGTGAAGTATGGAAACACCGGACGAGATTCGGGTTGCAGCCGATCTTGCCCGTCTGGCGGACCTCCATTCGAGGGGTGCCCTCAGCTCAGAAGAATTTTCGGCAGCCAGACGTCGCATACTCGAGAGCTAAATGTCCACGACTAAGGCTGTCCGGTATAGGACCTCTTACCGGACAGCTGGATCCCTGTGTCTACTAACCTCTGCGCCTCAAATCCCTTGGGTTTCGAGGCGCAGAGGTTTCGAGACACCGCATCGGGCTGAGGCGCGTTTGGTAGGTGGTCGGGCGGTGGCCGTTCCTCGACCTGCCCGTGATCGTCAGCATGCATTGCGGGAAAGCCCGGTGCATCGATGAAGCGCCAGCTCCTAGAATGGGTGGGTGGACCTTTCGCACCTCGGCGCCCCGATCGGGCCGATGATCCGCGTGCATGGCGGGTTCGCCAACCGGATGTACCGGCTCGACACCGACCAGGGGTCGTTTGCAATAAAGGAGCTAAACCGCGTCGACCGCCGCTGGACCTGTCGCGTCGAGCACGTGTTCAGGTTTGAGCGGAGGGCCTTCGCCGTCGGCATCCCGATGCCAGAGCCGATCTCGGCGGACCACTTCACGCTCGTTCACCGATGGGTCGAAGGCGAAAAGGTGCCCGAAGCGCCGGTGTCGGCGGCGTACGCGTTTGAGGTCGGCGAGATCCTTGCTCGCATCCATGCGCTCGACGTCGAGTGGACAAATGTATCGATCGAGGACCCGGCGTCACAAGACTGGTCCGAGCTCGCCGCTCGGGCGACGGCAACAGGACAGCCATGGGCCGACGAGCTCGCCTCTCACGTCGAGACGTTCCTCGCGATTGCCCACTTCGTCGACTCCTGCGAACGGCCAGGCCCCATCGTGCTGACCCACAGAGACATCCAACCGTGGAACCTGCTCGCTCGAGAGGGGCGGCCGGTGGTGCTCGATTGGGAGCTCTCGGGGATGCTCGACCTGTCCAGTGAACTCGGCTCGACCGCGCTGAGCCTCGCAAAGGGACCCGGCTTGGAGGACATCAAGCCCGCCGTTTTCCGCTCCGTTCTCGACGGCTATGTCGCGGGAGGCGGAGCGCTGCCGCCACCAGGGCCAAGCTGGTTTGTCTTTATGATCGGAGCCTGGTTGGAGCACACGAGGTGGAACATTCTCCGGTGCCTCGCCGGTGTCGAGGCGAGCACCGGCCCTGACCTCGCGCTATCGCACGAGTCCGTACGCAACGGGGTGACCGGCCTCCCCGACCTGTTTGGCCGGCTTCCGGAGCTCGAGGCGCTGCTGGTGTGACGTGCTGCACCAGGGGTGTCCAAAGCCCTACTCGCCCAGTGACTACGCGGAGTCAGCAGAGAAGCGGGTACCAGTAAGGGTGATGTTGTCGTTGTGCGCGGTGAGGATAAGTTGATGAGCTGCGGCGTCCACAATGCACCCGCTGGGGGCAGCGATTGCGGCAGAGGCATCGGCAATAATTGAACGCGGACGCGAGGGTGTATTCCAGCTCGGCAACTGCTCAGTGGATGACGTTGCTGGAAGAACGACCCCAGGTGTTCCGGTCAAGTCCGCTGCAGAAGGTGGCGTTTTAGACGCGCCGGGCCCGCGTTGTGTAGCCTTTTTGGGTCGCGGCGGTGGCCACCTGGGCGTGCAGAACAGATCTGGCCGCTACCAACAGGTCTGCGACTTCCGGGCAGGCCAGCCGGTACACGATCCGGTCTCCCGAGCTGTCGCATTGGACCAGGTGCTGGGATCGCATGCGCGTCAAATGACGCGACAGGTGCAAAGTCTTCACTCATGTTGCCTCGCACAGCTGCGAAAGGGAGGACCCGCCGCCGCAGACCAGCTCCAGGATCTGCGCTCTCACTGGGTGGGCGACCGCCTTGAAAATCTCCGCTACAGCCGGCGTCGATGACCCGACGCGGGCCACACCCCTCGCCTCACCCGCAACGCCGCGTTCACTGCCCATCCCTGCCTTCTTACCGGCATGTCCGGGACGGCCGCTGGCATCTGCCGTTAATGACGGTGGTCGCGCCCAGCCGGGATCAAATATTTCCTCCACCGGGCGGCGGAAGTAGCGGGCCATGGCGATGGCCAAGGGAAGGGAAGGAAGGTACCGGCCAACCTCAATGGATTGGATCGTTTGCCGCGAGACCTCAAGGGCGGCAGCGAGTTCCCCTCGCGACATTCCGGCAGCGATGCGGAAATCGCGGACTTTGTTCTGCACATCCACCCCCGCGTAAGGGCCGCTTGTACGAATACGTTGATCTTACTGAAACAGGAGCCCAACGTGCGCACACCCTGGCAGCCAGCCTCGTCGCCGCCGTCGAAACCGGAGCGGCCCCCGAAGCGGTACGGGCATGGGTCGCGGCCGGGGCCGCACGGTCCTGAATCCTGGCGGGCGGTCCAGTACGTGCGTGTTGCCCCTCTCGTGCACTCCAGTACGAGCGATTCCGTGGGCGATCCTGATCATCGACCACGGGACAAGCAAGACATGATGGTCGATGTTTACCATCTCCGCTCGGCGCAGCGACCTTCTAGGATTATTTGCTGAGCACGCCCTTGACACAAGTGATGTGTACCACGCATTATTTTTATCGATACAAATTGCTGTTAGCGCTCGTCGGTGCGGACGGGGAGGTGGAGAAATGAAAGAGCTTACAGGCCCGTTCCGGGCACGGGTTTCTGAGGTACGTTCGTCAGCTTGCCGCCGTCGACCCGCGGGCTATGACTCGAACGGAACTGATAAATTCCAATGGTTCCCGCTCAGGCGACTCACCGGAAATCCGCTGGACCAGCAGTTTGACTGCAGTTCGCGCCATGTCGGTACTGTCCGGATCGACAGTGGAGAGGGCAGGGATGCTGTACTCGCCCTCCTCCAAGTTGTCGAAGCCGATCACTTTGACATCCTCGGGGACGCGGAGTTTGGCCTCGTGCAGGGCGCGGAGCGCGCCGAGGGCAACGGTGTCGGTGGCGCAGAACAGCCCGTCGAAGTGGGTCCCGGCGTGGAGGAGGCGGTCGACCGCTTCACGTCCGCCCTTCAGAGTGAATTCGTTGATCGTGACGTGCAGCGAGGAATCGCTGCCGATGGCTGCGGTTTCCAGCGCCTGCAGGTAGCCGGCGTAGCGGAGCGAGGATGCGTCAGGGTCGGTTCCCATGGGGCCCATGACCGCTGCGATGCGGCGGCAGCCGCGCTCGATCAGGTGTGCGGTGGCGGCCTTGGCTCCGTCGACGTTGTCCATGGCGACGTGGTCAACCGGGCCGGAGAAGATGCGTTCTCCGAGGATTACGACCGGGTAGTCCACGCGCAGCATGTTGGCGTCCCCGGCGCTCAGGCCAACGGTGCTGAGGATCAGTCCGTCGTACATCCGGTTGCGGGACAACGCCAGGGCGTTGATCTCATTTTCCTTGCTGCGGCCGGTCTGTTCCACGAGGACGCGGAGGTTGTACGCGGCAGCTTCCTCGATCACCCGGGTTGCGAAGTGCCCCCAAAAGGGGCGGTCGAATTCAGGGACCGCGAGCCCAATGGTGAAGGTCCGGCCAGCGCGCAAGTTCCGCGCCGCGTGGTTGACGCGATAGTCCAGCTCTTCCATCGCCTTGACCACTTTCGCCCGTGTACTGCTTTTCACGTGCGGGTGGTCGTTGATGACATTGGACACCGTCATTGGCGAAACCCCCGCTGCCCTGGCCACGTCCTGGATGGTTGCCATCCTCTTACCTCTTCCCGCACAACAGTGAACTGACTGATCAAATGAAACCACGAAGTTGTATCGATCAATGACTATTGTATCGATCCATACCCCAAGGAGAACCTTTTGAATCCCAATAGCGGGGAGCAGGCTGTTCCGGCCATCATTGACGGCTATTACGCCGATCCACACCTGTGCGTCTTTGACGGCCGCTTCTATCTGTACCCGACGACCGACGGCAGTGACTCCTGGGACTCCACGTCCTTCAAGGCCTTTTCGTCCCCGGACCTACTTGAATGGACCGATCACGGAATCGTCTTCTCGCTGCCGGACCACACGCACTGGGCCAGAGAGCACGCATGGGCCCCGGCTGTCGCTGAACGGAACGGCAGCTATTTCCTTTACTACACCGCCGAACAGGAAAACATTGGAGTTGCCATCTCCTCCTCCCCCACCGGTCCGTTTGCGGACTTGGGACGGCCACTCATTGCAGAAGGCGATTTCCCTGGCCGGGCCATCGATCCAAATGTCTTCGTTGATGACGACGGGGCTGCATACCTGTGCTGGGGCAACGGCATCGCCCACTCGGTGCCCCTGAATGAGGACATGGTCTCGTTCAACCCGGCCCTGGTGATCTCCTGGATTCCGACGGGTTTCCGCGAGGCCGTGAACCTGCACCGGCGCGCGGATACCTACTACCTCTCGTGGTCCGAGAACGATACCCGCGATGAGAACTACCGGGTTCGCTACGCAACCTCCACGAGCCCCTTCGGGCCATGGACAGAGCGCGGCGTGCTCCTGGAAAAGGCTCCCCAGCGGGGCATCAGGGCTACCGGGCACCACTCCATCGTCAGGATCCCCCACACCGATGAATGGCTTATCGCCTATCACCGTTTTGCCATCCCCGGAGGGACGGGATACCGGCGGGAATTGGCCATCGATCCACTGGTCCACACCGATGACGGACTGCTTCAAAAAGTCATTCCCTCCTCCGAACCCGTCGTGAGGGATCTGGCGACCTATCGCCCCGAGTCCGAAAAAACATCACACTAACACTGGAAAGGCACCTGCAATGCTCGATCACACACCTGTCTCCCGTCCCCGCCGCAAGACTTTCCTGCGCCTGACAGTTCTCGGAACCGTACTCGCGGCCGCGACCGCCCTGACGGGGTGTTCCGGTTCCCCCGGCGGCTCTGACGCTGATAAGACGGTTAGCTTCTACTCGTGGGACAACGAGGCAACCCTGAAGCCGGTCCTGGACGAGTTCAAGAAAGAAAACCCCTCGATTGACCTCAAGGTCTCCTACGGCACCCCGGTACAGGGTTACATCTCCACCCTCCAGACTCGCATCAATAGCGGAACCGCAGCCGACGTCTTCATCATCACCGCCGAAAACAAGACCGAAATCATGAACGGCGGATTCGCCAAGGACCTCAGCGGTGAGCCCTGGATCGGAAACATCGCAGACGCCGCCAAGGCCACCTACACCAAAGACGGCAAGGTTTACGGTGCAGCAACCGCCTCCTGGGGCGGCGGCATCCTCTACAACAAAGACCTCCTGGCCAAGGTCGGCTTCACCAACGCACCAGCGACCTGGGATGAGTTCCTGACCCTGTGCAAGAAGCTCAAGGACGCCGGCATCACGCCGTTTTACGAGGGCGGGGACGGAATCCCGGTGAGCCTCGCGGCCCTGGTCGGGCTCCAGAACGAAGCCAACGGAGGCACCATGGACGCTGACATCTGGGCCGGCAAGACGTCCTTCACCAAAACCTGGACCAAACCGTTGGAGGAATGGTCCCAACTGTTCAGCCAGGGCCTCGTCCTGCCATCGGTGGCAGGCCTGACCGGGGACCAGGTCACCTCCGAATTCGAGAAGGGCTCGGTGGCGATGATCGGCACCGGCTCATGGGCCTTGGGCAGCATCCAAAAGGCCGCTCCCAGCCTGAAGCTGGATTTCATGCCGGTACCTGGCGACTCCGGCAATTACTGGGCAGGGGCCGTCTCCCCTGGCTACGCGATCAACGCAAAAACCGAACACGGCGCCGCAGCCGAAAAGCTCGTCGAGTTCCTGCAAAGCAAGACCGCCGTCGAGCTTTTCCAAAAGCAGACCGCCGCCATCACAACGACGAAAGACTTCACACCCCAACTCGACCCGGCCCTGTCCACCATGGCCCCCGCAGTACGCGATGGAAAGTTCTATCTCCCCCAGGTCACCTGGCCCACCAACTCCGCAGCCCTGAACAGCGAGACGGTTTCCCTCCTCCAGCAGCTCATCCAGGGCCAGACCACACCCGACAAGGTGGCATCGGCACTTGACGCGAAGCTTGCCTCGCTCCAAGGCAAGTAGCACCCCGAGGGGCCGGCCGGAACAGGAACACCCGCGGCCGGCCCCTCTCCCCCAGAAAGGCATCCCTACCTTGGCACTCTCCACTACATCCGCATTGCAGCCGATGCGGTCCCCCAACGGCAGAGACAAGACGCTGCCCCGGAAACGGATTCACCGGCTGTCCGTCACGTCGTGGGCCTTTATGGCCCCCATCGCGGTGGTCTTCGTGGCGCTCTATATCATTCCGATGACCCAGTCGGTGTACTACAGCTTCACCGACTTCAACGGCTACGTCAGCAACCCCAAATTCGTCGGCCTCGATAATTACACCCACCTCTTCAAAGACCCGTCGATGCTCTCGGCGCTCGGCTACACCATCTTCTACGCCGTGACCACCACCATCCTGGTCACCGTCGCAGCCATCCCCCTGGCACTTACACTGAACAGGAAATTCCTGGGACGCAACCTCGTCCGGTCAGCATTCTTCTTCCCCGCGGTTCCCAGCGTCGCCATCCTGGGCTTGGTATGGGGGTTCATCCTCAACCCCCTCGGCTCAGGCGTGCTGAACAGCATCATCCATTCCCTCACCGGACTCGGTCCCATCCCCTGGCTCTCCGACAGCACCCTCGCCCAACTCTCCACAGTGGTTGTCACAATCTGGGCCCAAACCGGATGGCACGCGGTACTGTACCTGGCCTATCTTCAGGCGATCCCCGCCGATTACTACGAGGTCTCCAAAATCGACGGGGCAAGCGGCTGGCAGAGCTTCCGGTACATCACCCTCCCATTGCTGGTCCCGGCCATGGCCGTCAGCCAGCTGCTGCTGATGACCAACGGCCTGAAAGTCTTCGACCTGCCGTTCACCCTCACACGCGGCGGCCCTGGCTTCTCCACCAGGACCCTCACACAGTCCCTGATCGAGGACGGCATCGCCCAGTCACGCGTTGGCGCCGCTTCAGCTCTCGCTGTCCTCTTCCTCTTCGTCGTCGGCCTCGTGGTGCTCGGCCAGATGGCCATCACGAATGCACTGCAAAGGAAATACTCATGACCAGGAACCGGCACGTCCTGACCTCCGTGCTCATGATCGCGCTTGCGGTCCTCATGAGCGTCCCGTTCTACTACATTGTGGTCAACACGTTCAAAACGCAGGAGGAGACCACCAACAGCCCGCTCGCCCTGCCCACCCACTGGGTCCTGGACAACTACGTCAAGGTCTTCGAAGGCACCCCGGTCGTCCAAAGCCTGATGAACACGATCTACGTCACGGTGATCTCGATCTTCCTCATGCTCGCCATCGGGTCCCTTGCCGCGTTCGGTCAGATCACCGACCGGAGCCGCGTTTCCCGGATTATCGGGGCAGTCCTTGTCGCAGCCTTCATCATCCCCGGCCAGGCCACACTGGTGCCCCTTTACCGGATGCTCGTCGGTGTTCACTTGGTGGATTCGCTCAACGGGCTCATCGTGATCTACGCCTGCGGGTCCATCTTCTGCTACTACCTCATCCTCGGCTACATGCGAACCATCCCGGCAGAGCTCCTCGAAGCAGCCAGGATCGACGGTGCCGGGCCCTTCCGCATCTACTGGATGATCGTGCTGCCCCTCATCCGGCCGATCCTGGTCACCGTCGGCGTATTCCAAACCATGTGGGTCTGGAACGACTTCATCACCCCGAATGTATTCATCAGCTCCGAAGAGAAACAAACCCTCGTCCTGCAGGTCTACACCGCGGTGGGGCAGTTCACCACCGACTGGCCCTCCTTCATGACCCTGACCGTCGTCGTCCTGATCCCGATGGTCCTTTTCTTCATCTTCATGCAACGGCACATCGTCAGCGGACTGGTCAGCGGAAGCGTCAAAGGATGACCGCGCCCACCGCCGGCTACCTCTTCACGTACTTCACCTCCGCCGCGGAGCCGGACGGGGAACAGGTACGTTTCGCACTCAGCACCGGTCCCAGCCCCCTCGACTGGACGAGCCTCAACGGCGGCAGCCCGTTCCTCTACTCCACCGTCGGGGAGCAGGGCGTCAGGGACCCCTTTGTGCTACCGCCTGGCCGTCGGCGTGCGAAGCGCCTCGCTGACGGCGTGGCGGCCGATACTGCCGGTGGCGCCGGCAATCAGGACGGAAGAGGGGCGGGTGTTCATGTGTTCTCCTTGACGGCGGCTGGAGCCGCCTGGCGTTGTGTGGCTGCCCAGCTGGCGAGGACTTTCAGGGCGTCCTCGGACGGGGTGCCGGGTTCAGCGGTGTAGATGTTGATTCTCAGTCCCGGGTCTGCCGGCAGCTCCATTGCCTCGTAGGTCAGATCGAGGTCTCCGACGATGGGGTGGTGGAGCCGTTTGCGGCCGGTGCGGTGGTGTTTGACGTCGTGCCGTGCCCAGCGGATGCGGAACTCCTCGCTGCGGGTGGAGAGTTCGCCGACCAGGTCCGAGAGGTCTTTGTCGTAGGGGTTCTTTCCGGCGGCGGACCGCAGGACAGCGACCACGTCGTCAGCGGCCCGCTCCCAGTCGATGAAGAATTCCTGTGCTTTGGGGTTCAGGAAAGTGAAACGTGCGCTGTTCGGCGGAGCGGCGTTGGTGTCGGTCATCATGTCCAGGTACAGGGCCCGGCCCAGATCATTTGCTGTGAGGACGTCGCCGCGGTCGTTGCGGACCCAGGCAGGCGCGGTCGTTATCGCGTCGATGACCCGCTGCACGCTGGGCCGCACTGTCTGCGGGCTGCGCTTGCGCCGGATCCGGGGGGCGGCTGTGGCAGCCCGGGCCAGGTCGAAAAGGTGGGCCGTCTCGGCGTCGTCGAGCTTAAGGGCACGTGCCAGTGCTTCCAGGACGCTGTCCGATGCGCCGGAGAGGTTTCCGCGCTCAAGGCGGATGTAGTAGTCGATACTCACGCCGGCGAGCATCGCCACTTCCTCGCGGCGCAGGCCCGCCACCCGCCGGTTGCCGCCGTACGCGGGAAGACCGGCCTCCTCGGGTGTGATCCTGGAACGGCGGGAACTTAGGAACTTCCGCACATCATCGCTGTGTGTCATGGCATCCACGCTACGCGGGCACTTCGGGGCGAGGGAGGCACTGGCATTACCCTGAACACCAGTGACTCCCGGCCCTAGGGGAAGCACGGTTGCATGGAAGACATGAAACCGGCACCAACCACCCCCGCGCACCCGGCAGCAATCCTGGCGATCATTCTCGCCAGCTACTTCATGATCCTGCTGGACAACTCGGTCATCTTCACCGCGTTGCCCAGCCTCCAGAACGACCTGCAGCTCAGTACCGGTGAACTGACCTGGGTTCAGGACGCCTACACACTCGTCTTCGGCGGCCTGCTCCTCCTCGGCGCCCGTGCCGGGGACCTGCTGGGCCGGCGCCGGGTGTTCGTGTTCGGGTTGGTGGTTTTCTCGCTTGCGTCACTCCTGATCGGGTTGGCCCCGGCAGGATGGTGGGCGATCGCGGGCCGCGCAGTCCAGGGAATCGGGGCTGCCATCGTCGCTCCCGCGTCGTTGTCCCTGTTGACAGCAAGCTTCCCGGAAGGCCGTGAACGAACCCGGGCCGTGTCCCTGTACGGCGCCACGGCCGGGATCGGCGCCAGCCTCGGGCTGGTCATCGGCGGCGCCCTGGCCCACTGGATTTCATGGCGGGCCGGGTTCTTCGTCAACGTTCCGATCGGAGCTTTGATGATTGCCCTTGCTCCCCGGTTCCTCCCCGAAACCGGACGGGCCCGCGGCCGCTTCGATGTCCTCGGGGCGCTCAGCGCGACCCTTGGCGTGGGCGCCCTGGTGTTCGGCACCATCCACACCGCCGAAGCCGGGT
This sequence comes from Arthrobacter sp. ISL-85, assembly GCF_018613675.1. GTDB lineage: Bacteria > Actinomycetota > Actinomycetes > Actinomycetales > Micrococcaceae > Arthrobacter. Next base: position 59,567 of record NZ_JAGGPQ010000031.1, read on the forward strand.
GGGACACGGCCGCCCTCGCCGCGGTGATCGCCGGCGTCGTTCTTTTGATCGTGTTCGTGCTAATCGAACGCAAGGCCGCCCAGCCCATCATGCCGCTGACGCTGTTCGCCAGCCGCCGCCGCACCGGCGCCTATGTGGCACGCTTCCTCTACCTGGGTGCCATGATCGGTTTCTTTTTCTTCACCACCCAGTTCATGCAGGAAGTCCTCGGCTTCAACCCCCTGCAGGCCGGTCTCGGCTTCCTGCCCATGACCGCCGTGAACTTCGCCGTCGCCATGAGCATCCCGCCACTCGTCAGGCGCATGCCGGGTTCAGTGGCCCTGCTGGCCGGCGTCCTGATCACCCTCGCCGGAATGTTCTGGCTCAGCCGCGCCGGAGCCGATTCCAGCTACTGGACCGGAGTCGCCCTGCCGATGGTCCTCATCGGCGCCGGTCAGGGCTTTGCCTTCGCCCCTCTGACCTCGTTCGGCATCATCGGTGCCCCCGCCGCTGACGCTGGCGCCGCGTCGGGGCTGGTGAACACCTTTCACCAGGTGGGCACCTGCCTGGGACTGGGCATCGCGGTCGCGGCAGCAGCCACCGTCCCCGCGGTCGGCCCGGCCACGGAACAGTTGGCCGCGCAGGTCAGCGCCGCCCTCACCACCGGCAGCGTCCTTCTGTTCCTGTCCCTCGTTGTCACCGCAGCACTCATCCTGCCCGCAGACCTGGCCTCCCGCCGGACCCGCGAACCGGCAGCAGTGCCGGCACCACAGGGTGCACACGCCCGCTGACCAACTCAACCGGGTGCCCCTCGGAAAGGGGCTGCCTTCAGCCTCCATTACGTTCAACGAATCAAAAGGAAACCACGATGAAAACACGCAAGCTTGGCGACGGCCTTGAGACATCGGCCATCGGTCTCGGATGCATGGGCCTGAGCTTTGGCCTCGGCCCCGCTACCGACCGGGCAGAAGCCCTCGCCGTGATCCGGTCGGCCGCCGAACGCGGCGTCACCCTGTTCGACACCGCCGAGGGCTACGGACCCTACGTCAACGAAGAGCTCGTGGGCGAAGCCCTGCAGCCCATCCGCGACAACGTGCTGGTGGCCACCAAGTTCGGGTTCGACATCAACGCCGACGGGGAAACTGTCGGGCTCAACAGCCGACCCGACCACATCCGGGAGGTGGTGGATGCATCGCTGCGCCGGCTGTGCACCGACCACATCGACGTGCTGTACCAGCACCGGGTCGACCCGAACGTCCCGATCGAGGACGTCGCAGGCACCGTCAAGGAACTCATCACCGAAGGCAAGGTCCGCCACTTCGGTCTCTCTGAGGCCAGCGAAACCACTATCCGCCGCGCGCACGCCGTCCACCCGGTCGCCGTCATCCAGGACCACTACTCACTGTGGATGCGGGAACCGGAAACCACAAAGTTCGGGGTCTGCGAAGAACTCGGAATCGGACTGGTCGCCTGGGGACCGCTCGGACAGGGCTTCCTCACCGGTGGCATCACCCGTGACATGAAGTTCGACAACCCCAACGACCTGCGCGCAGACTTCCCACGCTTCACCCCGGAGGCGCTTGAGGCGAACTTCGCCCTCGTCGATTTCCTCAAGGACTTCGGTAACGAAAAAGGCGCCTCCCCCGCCCGGATCGCCCTTGCCTGGCTCCTGGCCCAGAAACCGTGGATCGTTCCGATCCCCGGCGGTACCCGCCTGACCCACCTCGACGACAACCTTCCCGCAGCCGACCTCGAACTCAGCGGCAACGACCTGCAAAGGATCGACGAAGCCCTGACCGCCCTGGACCTGGTCGGTGCACCCCTCTCTGCCGGGCTCGACGCCGCCATTGACCGAGACCGCTGACCGAAACAGTCAGGATGCTGGCGCTACCGACCCTCACCTGGACGCGCCGCTGCGCCAGCATCCCCTGTGCTTCATGCGGGTACTGACAGGCACTCCCCCAGCAGCCCGTGCCCGGTGTTGACTGAACACCAGCTAATAACCACGTAAGGAAAACCACTGTGCGAGCAACCCTGATGTACGGCGCCGGAGACGTGCGCGTCGAGAGCGTCCCCAACCCCACCCTCCAGGAGCCCACCGACGCCATCGTGCGTATCGTCGCCGGCTGCATCTGCGGCAGCGACCTCTGGCCCTACGGCTCCAAACCCGAAACCAATGAAGGGGCCCGGATGGGCCACGAATTCGTCGGTATCGTCGAAGAACTCGGCTCCGATGTGACCGGCCTGGCCGTCGGGGACTTCGTCATCGCACCGTTCGTCGCCTCTGACGGCACCTGCGATTTCTGCAAGGAAGGACTGCAGACCTCCTGCCGTCACGGCGCCCACTGGGGCGGCCACGGCGACGGCGGCCAAGGCGAATATGCCCGGGTCCCGCAGGCTTCAGGCACCCTCGTCACGGTCCCCGCCGGGTTCGACGAGAAGCTGATCCCGTCCCTGCTAAGCCTCTCCGATGTCATGTCCACCGGTTACCACGCAGCGAAGAAGGTCGGCATCCAGCCCGGCCAGACCGTTACCGTGATCGGTGACGGCGCAGTGGGACTCTCCGCGGTTCTCTCCGCCAAGCTCATGGGCGCCTCGCGCATCATCCTCATGGGCCGGCACCAGTCCCGCACGGACCTCGGCCGCGAGTTCGGCGCCACCGACGTCGTCGCCGAACGCGGCGAGGAAGGCATCGCCAAGATCCGGGAACTGACCAACGGAGACGGAACGCACGCCGTACTCGAAGCCGTGGGCCTCAAGCCAGCACTCGAAATGGCCATCGGCGTGGTCCGCGACGGCGGCATCATCAGCCGCGTCGGCGCACCGCAGTTCTCCGACGTCCCCCTCGGATTCGCCGAGTTCATGCGCAACATCACCCTCACAGGTGGTGTCGCACCGGCCAGGGCCTACATCGAGGAACTGCTGCCCCTCGTGCTGGACGGCACCATCGAACCAGGCAAGGTCTTCGACCGCACCATCGGCCTGGATGAGGTCCCCGCGGGCTACCAGGCGATGGCCGACCGTGAAGCACTCAAAGTACTCGTCCGCCCCTAACGAAAAGGACCTGAACATTATGGACATCACACTCAACAACGGCGTCACCATGCCCGCACTCGGGCTCGGCGTCTTCCAAAGCCCGCCGGAAGAAACAACAGCCGCGGTCGTGGCCGCCCTGGCTGCCGGTTACCGGCACATTGACACTGCCGCCGCCTACGGAAATGAGCGGGAGGTCGGCGACGGCATCCGCCGTTCCGGCCTGGACCGCTCCGACGTGTTCATCGAGACCAAGGTATGGGTCAGCGACTACGGCTACGAGGAAACCCTGCATGCGTGGGAGAAAGCGGTCGGAAAGCTGGGGGTGGACTACCTCGACCTGCTGATTCTGCACCAGCCGGTGCCGGCCCGCTTCGAGAAGGCCATCGCCGCGTACAAGGCGCTGGAGACCCTGCTCGCCGACGGGCGGGTCCGCGGAATCGGCGTCAGCAACTTCATGCCCCACCACTTGGCGCAGCTGCTCGCCGAAACCGACGTCGTTCCGGCCGTGAACCAGGTTGAGCTGCACCCGTACTTCAGCCAGCCCGATGTTCAGGCGGCCAACGCCAGGCACGGTATCCTCACCCAGGCCTGGTCGCCGATCGGCGGTATCACCTTCTACCCCGGCTACGGCGAGGACCGGAAGAACGTCATGCAGGACCCCACGATCACTGCGATCGCTGAAGCGCACGGCAAAACCCCCGCGCAGGTCATGCTGCGCTGGCACCTGCAGCAGGGCCGCTCAGCCATCCCGAAATCGACCAACCCGGCCCGGATCGCGGAAAACTTCGACGTGTTCGACTTCGAACTGGCCGACGGCGAGGTTACTGCCATCGACGCCCTGGACACCTGTGTGCGCAACGGCCCTGACCCTGACGCCGCCCGCGACCAGTGGTTCGTCGTCTCCATCCCCGAAGCCTAGGCTCCTCAGAACCAGCAGATAGAAGGGAAGCCAACATGGAATACCGCCCGCTTGGCCACGCCCGGGGGAAGGCCAGCCCCGTGTACCTCCGGGCACACGAACTAAGGCCTCTGGTACGTCACTGGCAAGAACCATGAGCGACAAGGTGATGGGGACCCTCTACGACACGATGTGTGAAGCGATGGTTGCCGGTGACATTGCCACCCTGGACAGCATCCTGGCCGACGGGTTCACGCTTACGCACATGACCGGATACGTGCAGTCGAAGACTGAGTGGTTGGACGCCATCGCCTCCGGCCAGATGCAATACCACCGCATGGAGACAGTCCAGGCAAGCTCAACTCCGGAGGGAGCCGCGCCGGCACTGACTGCGCGCACGCTCACGGACGCCACGATCTGGGGGTCGAGGGCTACGTGGCGGTTGACGCTGCGTTCCTGGTTCGAGGTGCGGGACACGGAATGGGTCATCACACGAACGGTCGCGTCCACCTGGTAACCACCTCATCACAAGGGTGAAATCGCGCCCGACCGGATCAGAAGAAGACTAGTAGTAGGAGGGCTTGATGGAGGGCTTGGAAACCGTTGTGCTCTTGGGCGTTACCGTCCTTGCCGGGACAGTATTGGCTCCGCGGCTCCGCATCGCCGTCCCCCTGCTGCTGCTGGTCTTCGGCCTTCTCCTTGGCTTCGTCCCCCAGCTGCGGCAGGTTGAGCTGCCACCGGAGACCGTGCTGTTGATCTTCCTGCCGGTCATGCTGTTCTGGGAAAGTCTCACCACCTCACTGCGCTCCATCCGCAGGGACCTGCGCGGCATCGTCATCATGAGCACCCTGCTGGTCGTCGCTTCCGCCCTCGCCACAGCCGGGGTGGCCCACCTTTTGGGTCTGCCCTGGAATTCGGCTCTGATCCTCGGCGCGGCCCTCGCCCCACCGGATGCGACCGCCGTCGCCGCCCTCGGGCGGATGCTCCCGCGCCGGAACTTCATGCTGCTCAAGGCTGAAAGCCTGACCAATGACGGCACGGCCCTGGTGCTGTACGCCATCGCAGTCGGGCTGACCCTGGGCGGCAGTTACACCCCAATCGATGTTGCCGGGCTGTTCGCCCTCTCCTACCTAGGAGGCGCTGCAGCGGGTGTGCTGGTCGCGGCCGCGGTCTATCTACTATTGGTCCGGATCCGCGACCCGCTCACCATCAACATCTCCCTGTTGATCACCCCATTCGCCGCCTTCCTGCTCGCCGAAGCTGTTGGAGCCTCGGGCGTGCTGGCCGTAGTCGTCGCCGGGTTGATCATTTCCTTCACCGCAAGCCGTATCAGCACCGCAGCATCCCGCCGCCAGACCGAGTCAGCGTGGCCGCTGGGTTCCTACCTGCTCAACGGTTCCCTGTTCGTTCTCATCGGTCTTCAGGTCCAGGCCGTCGTCCACGAGATTCAGCCCGGGGACGTGGGCCGGCTTCTACTGTCCACAGCCGTGGTGTGGGCCGCCCTTATCGTGATCCGGTTTGTGTTCCAGAGCGTGAGCATCACCCTCATCCGACTCCTGGACCGCCGCCCATCCCAGCGTCAACGCAGAATGACCTACCGAGCCCGGGTCGTCAGCTCCCTCGCAGGCTTCCGCGGTGCAGTGTCCCTGGCGATCGCCCTGTCCGTGCCACCCATGCTCAACGACGGCACTCCCCTTCCCGGCCGCGACGACATCATCATTATCAGCGCCGGCGTGATCGTGCTGACCATGCTGATCCAGGGGCCACTGCTCCCAGCCGTGGTCCGCTGGGCCAGACTGCCCCATGAACCTGAGGAAGAAGAACTGCGCCTGGCAGAACTGGCCATCTCCTCAGCAGCCGTCAAAGCCGTCGACGAACTCGCCAACCAACTCGGAATCACACCCGAGGTTTACGACCGCATCGCAGACGAATACCGAACCCATCACTCAGCCATCCAGGCCCAGACAGAGGGCACTGACCCGGACACTGCAACACAGGCCCGCGAAGCGGAAAAACAGCTCCGTCACGCCCTGCTCGACAAAAAGCGAGAAGTGCTCCTCGGGCTGCGCCTCACAGGCACCGTCGACGATACCGTCGCACGACGCATCCAAACCCGGCTCGACATCGAAGAACAACGCCTCACCGGCGTCGAAACATACGACTAGCACCACCACGTTCCCGCCCCGACGGAAGGATCCTTCCGTTTCAGTGGGCAGCACGTGCGCCTGAACACCAGCGGTCCGGGACCCTCCAGCACCCCGTTGCCGAGGCATCACTCGCTCCTCTAAGCCGAGTAAGAAAATCAGGGCTGCAACAGCCGGGGGCCTGATGGCATCAACACTGACAGGGTGCAGTAGCCCGGGGCCGACGACCCAGGATCCGGCTCCGGCGGCAAGATCGGTTTCACCGCTTTCGGCCAAGGGGGGCGACTTACGCCGACGGCCACGACACGCCCACGGGGCAGTACGGAACTATTCATGATCGCTGCCGGGGCCGGGACTGTCCGATAAACGGTGT
>NZ_JAGGPQ010000032.1 GCF_018613675.1 Arthrobacter sp. ISL-85
CTCCTTCACCCATATCGTCTAGGCCAGCGGAACCGACCATTTCACACAGGTACCGCCGCCGGGGACGCTGTCAATGACGCAACTGCCCTTCAGCTGTGCGGCGCGCTGGCGCATGTTCGCCAGGCCGCTTACGGGGACAGGTTCGGTGAAGCCCTGGCCGTTGTCGCTGATGAGAAGCTGCACCTGGTTGCTGCCCACACCGACGCCCCGGCCCACGGCGACCGTGACCTGGATTTCGTCTCCACCCGAATGCCGCAAAGCGTTGCTGAGCCCCTCCGACACAACGGACAAGAGATGGACAGCCACGTCTTCCCCGATCGTATCCACCGGCCCATCAAGGGACACCTTGGGGGTCACGGCGTAGCTGCGGGAGCTTTCCCGGACCACGCGCAGGATGCGGCCCGTCAGCGGCTCGCGTTCCTCGTCCGCGGTCCTGAGCGAATAGATGGTGTCCCGCAGCTTGCGGATAGTGTCGTCGAGTTCCGTGGTCACCGCCGCGATCCGCTCGTGAGCCACCGGATCCAGGGTATAGCGGCGCAGGCTCTGGATGCTTAGGCCAGAAGCAAACAATCGTTGAATGACCTGGTCATGGAGGTCCCGGGCGATCCGTTCCCGGTCCGTGAAAAGGAGGTTCTGTTCGCGCACGGCGTTCACCCGCGCCAGGTCCAGCGCCAGCCCGATCCGGCTCCCAAAGATGGCACTGGACTCGGCCTCCGCCTGGGTGAATATGGGGGCTCCGTGTGCGCGGGCAAGCAGGAGGACTCCGTTGTCCCCGGAACTGTGCCCCAGCGAGAATACAAGCACCGAGCCGAGCTTCGCTGCCACCCCGGCTTCAAAAACCTGCCGCGGGTCCCTCGCCACGAAAGAGCCGCCGTTCTCCATGACGCCTGACACCGCACTGGAGGCCATTAATTCCTGGCCTGCCTGCAGACCCTGCACGCCAAGGCACGACCGGCACCGCAGCGCTCCGTCGCCCGCCCGCACGGCAATGACTGCAAGCGCCGATCCGGACACCTTCAAGGCGCTGTCGGCAACAACGTCCAGGTTGTCCTCATTCCCCGGGTAGGACGTCATGATCAAACGGCTGCTCAGCTCCATGCCCGCCTCCAGCCATTTTTGCCGGCGGTTGCTGTCTTCAAAGAGGCGGGCGTTCTGGATTGCCACTCCGGCCGCAGCCGCCAGGGCAACGGCAAGGTCTTCATCCTCCGCGGTGAAGTCCTCCCCGCCCTGCTTCTCAGTCAAGTAAAGGTTCCCAAACACTTCGTCCCGAACGCGGACGGGGACACCCAGGAACGTCCTCATGGGCGGGTGGTTCGGAGGAAAACCGGAGGTGATGGGGTGCTGGCCAAGGTCATGGAGACGCAACGGCTTCGGTTCACGGATGAGCAGGCCCAGGACTCCGTGGCCGGTGGGCAGGTCGCCAATGGAACGGATGCCCTGTTCATCAATTCCCACGGTGATGAAGTGGCTCAGGCGCCGATCCTCGCCGATGACGCCTAAAGCACCGTACCTCGCGCCCACCAGGGCACAGGTGGACCGTACAAGACGGTCCAGGACCGCTTCGAGGCTCAAGTCCTCGGCGAGGGCCACCACTGCGGCCAACAAGCCGTTGATCCGTTCCTGGCTATCCAGCAGTTCGTCTCCCCGGACGGTGAATTCCTTCAACAGGTCCTCCGCCCTGCCCCTCACCGGAGAGCGCCAAGGCCGCTCAGTGCTCACGTCCCACCTCCTGCGGCAAAAACCTGCGGCGCTGCGGGTCCCTGGCGCGGTTTAAGTGTCCGAAACGGAAGTGCCGGCCTCCGCCCCCCAATTCCGCCTTCACCTGAGCATGAAGACGCTTCACCGCCAATTCTAGGAGAGCATGGCGAAAAATACCCTCAGTAACCTTGGTATTGGACCGGCTCCTCGGCGCGGGACCTTCTTCCCTATCCGCCGCGGGTTGCCGGCCCTAGGCTACGGCCATGAACAGCGCAGCGGCAGAACCGGAAATCAAGGAACTCGGCGCCCACGATTGCTGGCGATACCTCCATTCAACCTCCCTTTGCCGCATTGCCTTCACAGACGGCGGCACCGTGGAAAACTATCCGGTGAATTTTGTCCCCACTAACGGAACCTTGCTTATCCGTACCGGCGAAGAAACGAAGCTTGCCTCCCTCACGGACCGGAAAGTGGTGGCCGTCGAAGCGGACGGAATGAACCCGTACGGCACCATCGCGTGGAGTGTCATCCTGAAAGGCCATGCAATGGTGGTGTCCGATGAGGAGGAAGTCAGGGACGCCATGGAGGCGGGTTTGTCACCCTGGCAGCCGGGACAAAAGAACGTCCTGATCCGGATCACGCCGCAGGACATCAGTGGCCGGCGGTTCGTCATCGCCGCTCCGACCCATTGGTGGCCACCCCGGGAGCCCGACGCGGATTAATCCACCCCACCCGACGCCCTTCACGAGAACCCCCAAAGGATGGTCCCCCATGGCACCTGCCAAGCCAATCGCCGTCGGCATCTCTGACACCGCAGCGTCCATGCTGGTCCTGGGGACCAGCGGTCAAAACCGCGGTGCCGTGACGGACCGGGCTCTCCAGGCAGCTGCCACGGCGGAGTGCCCCGTGGCTGTCATCGGCGACGGCCAGGCGGACGGCCGTGGCATCCTGGTGGGCGTGGACGGGTCACGCGAATCAACCCAGGCGGTGGCTTTCGCGGCCGCCGAAGCGGACGCGCTCGGCGAGGAACTGACGGTCCTCTACGCTTTCACCGGCCCCAACCGGTGGATCGCCGCCGGGCTCCCGCAGAGCAGCTTCGCCACCCACGTGGTCGAGGAGGAGCAGATCGTGCTGGCCGAAACCGAGGCCGGCCTCCGGCAGGACTACCCGGACCTTGTAGTGCACACTGTGATGGAAACCGTGTTGGAGCCGGCGGACGCGCTGCTCCGCGCTGCCGCCGGTGCCCGGCTGCTGGTCCTGGGCAGCCGTGGAAAGGGCGGCCTCGAGAGGCTCTTCCTGGGATCTACGGCGCATGCGGTGCTGAGCCAGCCGCCGTGCCCAACCGTGATCACCCGCATGCACAAGCAGCACAACGACTGACCGGGCCTACTGCCTGGCCGCACCATGTCAACAGCTGGGGAAAACGGGACACCGGTCCCCGACGTGGGCCTGCGCCATGCCGTGGGCGGACTCTCCAGCGCTGAAGTCGGAGAGCGGACCGCTGCCGGCCGCATTAACAGCGTGCCGACGGCAACCAGCAGGAGCATCGGTCAGATCGTGCAGGCGAACGTATTCACCCTCTTCAACGCAGTGGTGGGAGGGTGCTTCATCCTGCTCCTGGTCCTCGGCCAGTGGCGTGATGCGCTCTTCGGCCTGTCCGCCATCAGCAACTCGCTGATCGGCATCATCCAGGAGTACCGGGCCAAGCGGTCCCTCGATGAATTGGCCATTTTGCAGGCCGCCAGGAACACGGTGGTCAGGAACGGTGCCAGGGAAACCATTTCCTCTGAAGGACTGGTGCCGGACGACCTCGTTGTCCTCACCGCCGGAGACCAGGTCACGGCGGACCTGTTGCTGCTGGGCGAAAGCCCGCTTGAGGTGGACGAGTCCCTGTTGACCGGCGAATCCGAGCCGGTCCCCAAAACGGGCGGCGCGGAGCTGCTGTCGGGTTCACTGATTTTGGCAGGCAGCGGCCGGGCCACGGTTCTCCGGGTGGGTCCCGATACCTTTGCTTACCGGCTTGCGGCCGAAGCACGGCGGTTCTCCCTGGTGACTTCTGAGATCCGCAGGGGCTTGGAAAAAGTCTTCGCTGTCATCACCTGGCTGCTTCTCCCCACCGCCCTGCTGCTGACGAATGCGCAGATGCAGGACCAGGGCGGGTGGGCTGGAGCCATGGGATCGGGGCGCTGGATACCGGCCGCCGTGGGGGCGATAGCCGGCATCATGGCCATGATTCCCCTGGGGCTGCTCCTGATGACCAGCGTGGCGTTTGCCGTGGGCGGGCTTCGGCTTGCCCGCCAAAAGGTCCTGATCCAGGAACTTGCCGCCGTGGAGGTCCTGGCCAGGGTGGACGTCCTCTGCCTCGACAAGACCGGGACGTTGTCCTCCGGCTCCATCATGTTCGACGCCCTCCACGATGCCGGGACGGCTCGGGCGGCAGGCTGGCGGGCGGCGCTGGAATGGTTCGGCGCCCACGCGGACGCCAGCAGCACCGCCGCTGCCATCGGTGCCGCCTTTCCCGTGCAGCGTCTGCAACAGGCACAGGATTCCGTTCCGTTTTCTTCGGCCCGGAAATGGAGTTCGGTAACCTTCGCGCCGGAGTCAGCCGCTTCCGGCACGTGGATCCTGGGGGCGCCCGATGCCGTGCTGGGCTCTGCTGGCAGCACCGGGGTGCACGGCAAGGCGGCTGCCCTTGCCTCCACCGGCCTCCGGACTTTGGCCCTGGCGCACCTCCCGGCCCCCCTGCCGCCCGGCGCGCCGGAGGGAGGCCTGCCGCTGGAGCTGGTGCCGGTCCTGCTGCTGACTTTCCGCGAGAGCATCCGCCCGGATGCGGCCGCGACGCTCGACTACTTCCGGCGCCAAAAGGTGTCCGTCAAGATCATTTCCGGTGATGATCCCCGGACAGTGGCAGCGCTGGCTCGCACTGTGGGCTTTGGAGCCGGGGTTGCCTATGACGCGCGCCAATTGCCCGACGACCCGCTTCAACTGGAGGAGGCCGTGGAGGCCTGGGACCTCTTCGGAAGTGTGACGCCGTCCCAGAAGCGTGATCTGATCCTGGCCCTGAAACGGCGGGGGCATACGGTGGCAATGACCGGGGACGGGGTCAATGATGTGCTGGCCCTCAAGGAGGCGGATCTGGGCATCGCCATGGACTCTGCCTCGCCGGCTACCAAGGCCGTGGCCCGGCTTGTACTCCTGGACGGGCGGTTCGAGAGGCTGCCGGCGGTGGTGGACGAGGGGCGCCGGGCCGTCAGCAATATTGAGCGGGTCTCCCTGGTCTTCCTCAGTAAGACTGTTTACGCCACGGTCATCTCGGTGGTCACCGGCATCCTGTTGCTGGCCTTTCCGTTCCTGCCCCGGCAACTGTCCGCGCTGGACGGTCTGACCATTGGGCTGCCGGCGTTTTTCCTTGCCCTGCAGCCCGGCGGCCAGCGCTATGCACCGGGATTCCTCCGGCGTTCGCTTGCCTTTGCCGTCCCGGCAGGTATCTGTGCGGCCCTGTGTGTCCTGGCGGTCAGCGGCTATGCCCAGATGTGGACCGGCCACAGCCTGGAATCCGCGCAGTCGGCGGCGACCGTGACCCTGGGTCTCGTGGCGGCGTGGATCCTGGTGATGGCATCCCGACCCCTCAACTGGACCAAGGTTCTGATCCTTGCTGGAATGTACGCCGGCCTGGTCCTGCTGTTCATTGTGCCGTTGACGCAGGACTTCTTTCGCGTGGACTGGCCGCCCTCCAGCCTGCTGGTGCCCGCGGTTGCAGTGGCCGCGGCAGGATGCCTGGCCATTGAATTCATTGGCCGCCTGACCCGTCGTCCGCGCGCGGCTGCTGACCAGCCGGGGCTGGGACCTTTGACTCTGGAACCGGCGTCACGGGAAGGGGATGGCGGAAATGCCGGGCGCAGCGATGGTCCGGCATCCACATGAGCAGGAGGCAAGAATGACTGACCTGATGAAATGGTTCGATAACCGCCGCTCCCCCATGGATGTCATCGAAAGGCTTTTCGAAGGTGACGTGGGTGCCTCGGCCATTCGGGTTGAAGAGCTGGTGGACGGCAACACGCTGGTGGTACGGGCCGAGCTGCCCGGCATCGATCCGGAGAAGGACGTGGACGTGACGGTTTCCGACGGCGTGCTGTCCATCAAGGCAGAGCGGCAGGAGAAGAAGGAGCACAAGGACAAGGACGGCTACCGGTCCGAGTTCCGGTACGGGTCCTTTGTCAGGCGCATTCCCCTCCCCAGCGGCGTCCAGCAGGGCGATGTCACCGCCTCCTACAAGGACGGCCTCCTTGAAGTCCGGGCACCCATGCCTGACCAGGAACAGGGAACCGCAGCGTCCAGGATCCCCATCAGCAGGGGTTGAGCACGGACGGGTACGACGCCGGTGCCTGGCTCCCTGGGGGACGGACCCCTTGAGGTGCCAGGCACTTTCAGGTGGGCGGACACTTCCAGCGTCAGGGACTCAGGTGACAGCGTTCAGGTGACGGCGCGGTCAGTCGCATGGAGCGTGGCAGCCGCGGCCTCCGCCGCGGCAATGACGGGCAGGGTCTTGACGTAGGTATCCGGGTTCAGGGATACCGAATCGATCCCCTGCCTGACCAGGAATTCCGCCAGGTCCGGATGGTTGCTGGGTCCCTGCCCGCAGATCCCGATTTTGATGCCGGCGGCGTGGGCCTTGCTGATGGCCTGGGCAATCATGGACATGACAGCCGGGTCCCGCTCGTCGAACAACCCCGCAAGCTCCTCGGAGTCGCGGTCCACGCCCAGCACCAGCTGGGTGAGGTCGTTGGACCCGATGGAGAAGCCGTCAAAGCGCGTGGCGAATTCCTCCGCCAGGACCACATTGGAAGGAATCTCGCACATCATGTAGAGCTGGAGCCCGTCCGCGCCGCGCACCAGCCCGTGTTCTTCCATTGCCTCAATGACCTGGTCCGCTTCCCGCACGGTGCGGCAGAAGGGAACCATGACAATGACGTTGCCGAAGCCCGCCTGTTCCCGTACCCGCTTGAGGGCCTTGCACTCCAGGGCGAACCCCTCCCGGTAGTGGCTGCTGTAGTAGCGGGAAGCCCCGCGGAACCCCAGCATCGGGTTTTCCTCCGGACGCTCAAAGGCGCTGCCGCCGATCAAGTGGCTGTACTCGTTGCTCTTGAAGTCGCTGAGCCGCACGATCACCGGCTTGGGATGGAACGGAGCGGCGATCTTGGCGATCCCCGTGGCCAGGACGTCAATAAAGTACTCCTGCGGGTCCTCGTAGCCGCTGGTGAGCTGCCGGATCAGCGCCGCCTCCTCCGGATCAGCCACCTTCTCCGGGTGGACCAGGGCCATGGGGTGGATGCGGATCAGGTTGTTGATGATGAACTCCATCCGCGCCAGGCCCACGCCGGCAGCCGGCAGCCGCCACCACTTGAAGGCAGCAGCCGGGCTGGCAATGTTGACCATCACCTCCGTGCGGGTGGCCGGAAGGCTCTCCATGTCCACCTCTTCCACGGAAAACTCCAGCATCCCCTCGTAGACGCGGCCCTCCTCGCCTTCCGCGCAGGACAGGGTGACCTCGCCGCCGTCGGAAAGTGCTTCCGTGGCGTTGTGCGTTCCCACCACGGCGGGCACGCCCAGTTCGCGGCTGACGATGGCCGCGTGGCTTGTAGGGCCGCCGTGGTCCGTGATGATGCCCGCCGCCCGTTTCATGATGGGCACCCAGTCCGGGTCAGTCATCCGGGTGACCAGCACGGAGCCGTCAACGAAGGATTCGATGTCCTTGGCATCCCTCACCACGCAGGCGTGGCCGCGGGCGATGGCGTCGCCGATCGCGGCGCCGGTAAGGAGGACCTTGCCGGGCTGTGCCAGATGGTAGGTCCGGAACGTGGAGGTGCTCCTGCGGGCCTGCACCGTTTCCGGCCGCGCCTGCACCATGAAGAGTTCTCCGGTGATCCCGTCCCTGGCCCACTCCATGTCCATCGGCCGCCCGTAGTGCTGCTCGACCGCAGCCGCCCAGCGGGCCAGGTGGACAACTTCCCGGTCATCCAGCACCAGCGAACGCTGCTCCCGCCCGGTGGTCTCGACCATCCTGGTCCGCGCATCCCCGCCCTGGCTGTACACCATTTTGCGTTCCTTGGCGCCCACTTCCCGCTCGATGACCGGCCTGAAGCGCGGATCTTTCAGGAGCGGCTTGAACACCTGGTACTTGTCCGGGTTGATGGTTCCCTGGACCACCGTCTCCCCCAGCCCCCAGGCTGCGCTGATGACCACCACCCCGGGAAATCCTGATTCGGTGTCGATCGAGAACATCACTCCGGACGCGCCGAGGTCCGACCGGACCATGCGCTGCACCCCCACCGACAATGCAACGTCCAGGTGGTCGTAACCTTTTATTTCGCGGTAGCTGATGGCCCGGTCAGTGAACAGCGAGGCGTAGCAGCGCCGGCATGCCTCGAGGACGCCGCGCTCCCCTGCAACGTTCAGGAAGGTTTCCTGCTGGCCGGCAAAGCTGGCGTCCGGAAGATCCTCGGCCGTCGCGCTGCTGCGGACCGCAACGGCGGCCTGGGCCTGCGCGGCCCGTTGGGACAGGGTCCGGTAATGTTCCTGGATGCCGGCGGCGATGTCCTCCGGGAAGGTGGCCTGAAGGAACAGTTCGCGGATCGCGGCTCCGGCCTGGCGGAGTGTTGACCTCCCGCTGCGCTGGTCCTCGATGTGCTTCCGGATCCCGGTTTCCAGGTTGTTGGCGGCGAGGAAAGCGCGGTAGGCGGAGGCCGTGGTGGCGAACCCTTCAGGAACCCTGACCCCAGCGGATTTCAGTGCCCGGCTCAGCTCCCCAAGGGAAGCGTTCTTTCCTCCCACCGACGGGATGTCCGCGATCCCGGTGTCTTCAATCCACATCACGTAGGGGTCAGGAAGGGCAGATTCTGCGGCGGCACTCATGGCTCGATTCTGGCCTCCGCCGGGGCGGGCATGCAGGGTCTTTGGTCCCTGGGGCCTCCTGCAGGGGCACGGCGGCTGCCAGGCGCGCCTAGGTCCGCCGTGACCGCGTCCGGACACTTTTGTGGATCCAGTCCGCAAGCAGGACCGCGGGGGCCGCGAGGAGGGCAAGGAGGAGGCCTTCCGGGGGCGGCGGGGACTGGCCCAGCAACGCAGCGAGGGAGGGCACGTAGAGGCACACGGCCAGGATGGCCAGTTCTGCCAGCACAGCCGATACCAGGAGCCTGTTGGTGCCCCAGCCCAGCTTCCAGGGGGGCACCGTCGCGCTCCGGCAGGCAAAGGCATTGGCGAGCTGGCCCAGGACGACGGCGGTGAAGGCGGCACCGGAGGCCGCCATCAGCAGAGACGGCTGGGGAACCTGCCCCCGGGTCCAGCCCCCGATGGCCAGGACAGCTGAGAAGACTGCCATTTCCACGGCGGCTTCCACCGGCCCCAGGATGCAGAAGACCCGGACGATCAGGCGCCGGTCCATCAGGTGCCTTCTTTCGGGCGGGCGGGCCAGCACCCGCCGGCCCGGCGGCTCGGCGCCAAGGGCCAGTGCCGGCAGCAGGTCGGTGCCGATGTCCAGGGCAAGGATTTGAAGGACGCCCAGGGCAAGCGGAAAGTGGCCGCCGGAGAGCGCCCAAATGACGAAAGGGGTCAGCTCGGCCACGTTGTCGGTGAGGTGGTAGGTCAGGAACCGGTGGATGTTGGCGTAGGTTGCCCTGCCTTGTTCGATGGCGGCCACGATGGTGCCGAAATGGTCATCGAGGAGGACCAGGTCCGCGGCTTCACGCGCCACATCGGTTCCGCTCAAGCCCATGGCCACCCCGATGTCAGCTTCGCGCAGGGCGGGGCCGTCGTTGACGCCGTCGCCCGTCATGGCCACCACGTGCCCGCGGGACTGCAATGCCTTGGCGACGCGAAGCTTCTGCTCCGGTGAGACCCTGCTGACCACCACTCCGTCCCGGTCAAGGAGCGCTCCGAGCATTTGGTCGTCGTCAGGAAGGTCAGCGCCCTCCAGCACGTATTCGGGTGTTCCGGTCAGGCCGATCTGCCGGGCAATCGCGGCGGCTGTGGCAGGGTGGTCGCCGGTGATCATGGCCACCCTCAGGCCCGCCTCCCGCGCGGTGCGGATCACGCCACCAACGTCCGGCCGGGGCGGGTCCTGCAGCCCGATCAGGCCCAGGAGCTCCATGTCCGTCTCGAGCTCGTGCGCGGAACTGGACTGCCATATTTCAGGGGTTCCCCCAAGCCGCCGGCCGGCCACCGCAATGACCCGCAGGCCGCGTGTTGCCATCACCTCCACCTGTTCCCAGACCGGTCCCGGCACGGACCCACACACGGGAAGTACGGTTTCGGGGGCGCCTTTGCAGAACAGGTCCGTCCCCACGAGCGCGGACTCCCTTCGCCGCACAGGATCGAACGGCAGCCTCCGCGACGGTACAGGACCGGACTCTGTGCCCGTCAGCCTACGGGCAAGGACGTCCATGGCCGCCTCCATCGGATCACCCTGGGCACGCCACTGTCCGTCGTGCAGTTCGGCACGGCCTTGTGAAGCTGTCCGGGCGGCGAGCGCTGCCTGGGCTGCCTTCTCTACACCCCGGCCCTCGATGTGCGCCTCCGGGGCGTACCCCTGGCCGGTTACCTGGACGGCCCCTTCCGGCGTGAAGACCTCCACGGCGTTCATCCGGTTCTGCGTCAGCGTCCCTGTTTTGTCCGTGCAGATGAACGTGGTTGAGCCCAGGGTTTCCACTGCTTCAAGGTTGCGGACCAGTCCCTTGCGCGATGCCATGCGCTGGGCGCCCATGGCCAGGGACAGCGTGACCGTGGGCAGCAGCCCTTCCGGGACCAGCGCCACGGCCACGCCAATGGAGAACAGGAACGAGTCGCGCCATTGAAATCCCACCAGCAGCGAAGCCAGGAAGAATACCGCCGCGATGCCCAGGGCCATGCCCGCCGTCACCCGGACAATCCGCCGCAGTTCCAGGGACAGCGGCGTGGGGGGAGGAACCGCTCCGCTGGTGAGGGCAGCGATCCCTGCCAACCGGGTCCTGCCACCTGTCGCAGAGACGGCGGCCTCCCCGTAGCCGTTGACCAGGAAGGTCCCGCCCCATGCCTGGTCACCAGCGGCTTTCGGCACCGGATCGCTTTCGCCTGTCAGCATCGATTCGTCCACCGCGCAGGCCAAGGCCGTCATGAGAACCATGCCTGCCGGTACGCGGTCGCCAGCGGTCAGGAGCACCACATCCCCGGTCACCAGTTCGCTGGCGTGGACCTTGCGGACCTTCCCGTCCCGGCGGACCACCACATCGGCGGGCAGCAGTCCCCGCAGCTTTGCGGCGGCGTGCTGGGCGCGTTCCTGCTGGATGTGGGCGAACACCCCGTTGACAAGCACGACGACGATGATTGCCACTGCCAGTTGCGGCATGTCTGCGATGAAGGCCAGTCCGGCGGCACACCACAGCATGAGGGCGAAGAAGTGCGTCATCTCCCCCAGAGTTTCCGCCACTGGGGTATGGGTTTTTCCGTGGGAAGCTGGTTGGGGCCTGCCTCCTTCAGGAGTTGCGCCGCCCGTTCAGACCTCAGGCCCTCCGGGGCCCTCACACGGCGTCCGCCTCCTGACCTACCAGGAGCACGGGGCAGTTGGAGTGGGCTGCGCAGGCCTTGCTGACTGAACCCATGGACGATTTAAGCAGGCCGCCTTCGCCATGCCGTCCGACAACCAGCATCTGCGCACGTCGGCTCTCCTCCACCAGCACCTTTGCCGGCGGCCCGAACTTGACCGTGACGTCGATGTTCTCCGGCCGGTCCCCGGAGAATGCCCGGCCCAGGGCATCCTCCACCAGCCGGGCTGCAGCATCCTCAAGCCTGGCGGTGAACTGCCGGTCCGCCCCTTCAAGCCGTGACATCACCAGGTAGTCCGGCATCCCGACGCATGAGATGACTTCGAGCCGTGTCCCGAGCCGGGCTGCCAGCGTACCCGCGTAGCGAAGGGCGGCCGAGGAGTATTCAGAACCGTCCACACCCACCATGACGGGCTTGGCCCCTGTTTCTGAGTTCATGGACACCACGATCCCGGCTGGGGATTACGGTGGGAAGGGCCAAAGGTCATGCCGGCGGACCCGACAATGGCCCTGCTGCCGGGCTAACCCTAGGTGGCGGGCCTTGGCTGCGCGGCCCGTTTCCGGTCCGCTTTGCCTTTCCCATCGGCCCCGTGCAGTGCCCGCAGCCCGTTCAGGATGGTGGCCAGGTCCACCAACTCCTGCAGGAGGGCGCCGGCGACGGCGGGAATGTATCCGGTCATGGCGATGGCCATCAGCACCAGGCTGAGCCCTATCCCTGTCCAGATACTTACCAGGGCCACCGAGACGGTCCGCTGTCCAATGGCCACGGCCTGCGCAACCTTCGAGACGTCGTCGAGCATGACCACAACGTCAGCTGACTCGCTTGCTGCGGTGGCACCCTTTGCGCCCATGGCGATTCCCACGTCCGCCGCGGCAAGGACGGGGGCATCGTTGACGCCGTCACCCACCATCAGGACCGGCCGTTCCAGGATGCCGGCCACCGCGTTGACTTTGTCCTCCGGAAGGCATTCGGCCTGGACGCGGCCGATTCCCGCTTCCTCGGCAATGTGCGCGGCCGTGGCGTGCGCATCGCCGGTCAAGAGCATGGTGTTCCGTACACCCAGGCTTTTGAGGCGGGCCAGGGTATCCACTGCATTGCGGCGCAACGGATCCTTCATGATCAGCGCACCTGCGTACTCGCCATCCACCGCCACGTGGACGGCCAGTTGTCCGCTGCGGACTGCCGCCTCCCGGAACCCTGTTGCTAAACTCCGCACCAGACCGGCTTTGCCCACCACCACCCTCTGGCCGTCGCAGACGGCTTCCACGCCGTGGGTGGCGCTTTCCGTGGCCTCTTGCACCGACAGGAGACCAAGGTTGGCTGCCTTGGCGGCCTCAATGACGGATCCCGCCAGCACGTGCGAGGAGTACTGCTCGGCCGAGGCAGCCAACTGCAGGATCCTTTGGCTGCCGAGGGCCTCGCCGTGACCCGGTGCCACCTGGATGCCGTCCAACAGGGGGCGCCCTGATGTTAGCGTGCCGGTCTTGTCGAAGACCGCTGTTTGTGCCTTGGCAAGCTGCTCAAGCGTCCGGGTGTTCTTGATGATGATGCCCTTGTGGGCGGCCTGGCTGGTACCGGCGAGGAATGCCACCGGCGCTGCGATGAGGAGCGGACATGGCGTGGCCACTACCAGGACCTGGGCGAAGCGGAGCGGCTCGCCGGACAGGAGCCAGCCTGTCCCGGCCATGGCCAGGGCCAGGAGGGTGAAGGGAACGGCGTAGCGGTCAGCGAGGCGGACAACGGGCGCCCGGCTGTTGGACGCCTCCTCAACCAAAGCGATGATCCGGCTGTACTGGGAGTCCGCCGCGGAGGCCGATGCCCGCATTCGGATGGCGGCCTCGCCGTTCACCGCGCCGCTGAGCAGCGTTTGCCCCCTGGTTCGCTCCACCGGCAGGCTTTCGCCGGTCAGGGATGATTCGTCAAGGCTTGCCGCATCGGACAGGAGTTCACCGTCCACGGGCACCAGCTCGGAAGGCCGGACCATCAGCACGTCACCCAGCGCTACATCGCCAATTGGGGTGTCCTCGAGCACCGAACCGGGTCCTTCGCGGTGGGCGAAGCGCGGAGCCCGGTCCAGCAGCGACCGCAGTTCACGCGCTGCGCGTCCCTGGGCAAAGTTTTCCAGCGCCTCGCCGCCCGTGAGCATCAGTATCACCACCAGCGCGGCGAGATACTCGCCCACCACCACCGTGCTGGCGATCGCCATCAGGGCCAGGAGGTCGATCCCCCAACGTCCCTCCCGCAACGACCGGACCATGCCCGCCGCACGTACCACCACGATGACAGCCGCGTAGGCTGACGCGAGGACCCGGACCTGTGGTCCCAGGCCGGACTGCAGCAGCACCAAGGCCGCCAGGAGCACCAGGCAGGTCAGTGCGACGACGGGATACCGCCTTACAAAGCCCAAGGCCTTTTCGACGTGCGGGCTTGCAGAGGCGTCGGCGTCAAAGCCTTCGGGGTTCCCCCCGGTTGCCGCAGGCGGGGCAGCCTGCTTCCTCATCCAGGCCACTTTGACATGGGATCGTCAGGGATATGGCACATAAAGCCGAACCTACCCTGATGCCGCAACCCGGGCTAGGGCATTTGGCCCCGGCCACCGCGCACGCACTCCCGGAGCTCACGGAAGGCACCCAACTCGATGTCCAGGTCGTGGCTTGATCTGAAAGCGGGTTATGCCGTTGGCTGACCCGGATGGTCTCTAGAGTCCTATGGCCCTGTCACCCGGCGGCCCGGGTGGCAAGGCTGGGGCCATGACTGAGAATGCCAAGCAACCGCGGAAGATCCACATCACCGAACAACCCGTAGCCGTGGTCCGGGAACGGGTTCCCATGGATGGGCTGACCAGCTTCTTCGGGCGGGCCTTGGGCGCCGTCATGGCCGCGGTCCAGATGCAGGGAGCCACACCTGCGGGGCCACCGTTCGCGCGGTACCACGGAATGCCGGGCGAAACGGTGGACGTCGAAGCAGGGTTCCCTGTCGCCGGCAGCTTCCACAGCACCGGTGAGGTTGCCAGTGGCACGCTTCCTGACACGGATGCTTTTGAAGCTATCCACAGCGGACCCTACGACACCCTCGGCACTACCTACGATGCCATCAGGAAGAGCATTGAGGCGGACGGCGCCTCTCCTGCCGACTCCATGTGGGAGTACTACCTGACCGATCCGGAACAGCAGCCGGACCCTGCTACGTGGCAGACCAGGGTGGTCTGGCCTGTCGCCTGAGGCCCGGAATGCCTGCAGCAGGACCTGCCGCGACTGTGATGCGGGAGCTGGGAAACCCGGGGGCTTAGGACACCCGGCGACGGCTGAAGGTCAACTCCCAGGGCTGGGCGCCGCGGCTGGTTTCAGCCCATCCGTCGCGGGTGATCTCCTGCCGCAGCCGGCTGAGGCTGGCCTGCAGACCGGGTGCCCACGCCTCCTCAGGAGGTGTTCGGTTCAAGGGCGGTCCGGGAAACGTGTCACCGGTATAGAGCCGCCGGCCGTCCTCTGCCTTTGCCACGAACCGCAGCTGCGTCCGCCCGTACTGGGAGCCTAGCGTGTACAGGATACGCGCCCACCCTTTCTGCGACGCAGCGTCCTCCAGTTCCATCCGCAGCCGCTCCTCCATGCCGTCGCTTAGCCGTTGGGCATTTGTCGCCATGTCTTCCTCCGGGGCGGGACCATGATTCAATCCAGCAGTCTTCCCGCACCGCGCTTCGCTGACCAGGGCCGTTTGTCACGGAACCCGGAAGAACCTGAAGCCCGGCCGGGCCCAAAGGCACTGTCTGGCCCCCGGTACAGGTAGCAGAGTCAAGGCATGACCAGGAACGGTTCATCATGACCAACCGGCCGGGCACCCGGCGCCGGCCAGCAGCCGGGGCCGCCGGCGAACGGGGTGACCAGCAGGGCTGGGCGCTCCTCTACCTCGTGGCGGGTACGTCGTCGATCCTTTTTGTGCTTCTGCTGATAGCTGCCTTGGTGCTCGATTTCATGGCTCCTCCACCCGTTCATGGCGGAGCGGCCACCCTTGAGTTCATCGCGTCGCATAAGGCAAGCTACGTGGCGGAGCAGATCCTGTGGATCCTGCCGAATGTCTTCCCGGTGCTGGTTTTTGCAGCCCTCTTCGTGGCCCTCTCGGCGTTCCGGAAAAGCCTGCCCCTGATAGCCCTGATTTTGGGAGCCCTTCCCTGGGCGCTGCTGCTTGCCGTTCCGGTCAGCAGCCGGGGCTCCCTCAACCTGGTCTATCTCAGCGACCGCTTCATGGCTGCCGGGACAGAGGAAGAACGCCGGACCTACGCCACCGCCGCCGAAGCCATCATTGCCGAAAACAACACCCCTGCCATCGTTGGCGCCCTCTCCGCCCTCGGAATCCTCCTGATGGGACTGGCGATGCTTAAGGCTGGAAGAGTATCTTTCCCGCGCTACCTGGCGTGGCTTGGTATTGGCACCGGAGCCCTGGGTGTGGCCAGCGAGGTCCTTCGCCATGCCGCCCCCGCCTTCTATTGGGGTTATGGCATTTTGCTCTGGGTGTGGTTCACCGCCGCAGGGGTCGCGTTGATCCGCCTGTCGCGCCGCGGCGGTCTAGCATCCCCGGCCGCTGAGATCAGGGACTTTGGTCCCTAAAAGCCGTGCCGGGCCTTTGAGATGGTGGTTTAGGTCGAAAGGTGCGCACCCGCTGTTGTTGTGCACCCTGGGTTTTTGCTGTGCCGGATGCCGGCGCGGCGCGGCCTCACCAACGGAGGCAGGACGATTGAGGAGAACAAGGCTTATGGCAGGTACGTTCGAACTGTTTGTCGATGATGATTCACAGATTCGGTTCCGGCTTGTGATGCCCGATGGACATGTGCTGGCGGTTTCGGGGCAGTTTAATGACAAGCATGCGGCGGCGGCCGCCATTGAAGAGGTCCGTGAGTGCGCAGGTACAGGTTTGATCCGGGACGTGGCGCCGCCTAGTCCGGGCGTTTTCCGCGCTTCGCCATCGCACCCGCGCTACACAGTCCGCAGTGGGGGCCGCAGGCTCAACGCGCTCGGAGCCGCATGACCCGGGCGGCCTAAGGCCGACGGCGGCACCCGCCGCTCAGCCAGGCATCGAAAGCCACGCATTCAAGGAGTGGGGTTCGTCCAGGACGAGCCCCACTTTTGTGCGTGTCCACGGCACCGCGGTTCCGCAGCACGGTGCAATACCCAGCACTAGAAGCCCGAGGAACTGCCGGAACCAGAAAAGCTGCCACCGCTGCTGCCATAACCGGTGGTGCTGCCGCCGCCCCTGGCAGCATTGACGCTGCTGACCCCGGTATTAATGCCGGAGTTGAAGGTAGCCACAGAGAAAAAAGTGTAGGACGGGTACACCGTACCCAGGATGCTCGGTTCATAGGTCCGCTGCCTGCGGTGGTCCATGCCCTCATGGGCCGTTTCCATCTGTTCGCGCATCAGGCGTGCCTCGCGGTCATTCCTGGCAAATCCCTGGATGACCGTTTCGGCATGGTTCTCCAACAGCTCCGAGAGGCGGGAACGAGCCTGATATAGCCGGTCCAGCGCCTCTTCGGGCGTGATCCGCCGGTCGGCCAGTTCAGCAGTCCACCGCTCGATCTCCCGCAGGCTTTCGTCGCGGAAGGACCGCAGCGCCGTGGCCGTGGCGGAGTCCCCCTGCCCGTGGCGTTTACCCAGGAGCTGCTCCAGCCCGGCCAGGTCCTTGCGGAAAGGCGCCAGCTGCCGGTCCCAGGCATTGGGCCAGGTGTCAGCGCGGTTCAGCAAAGCGTTGCTGTCCGCGATGACGTCATCCAGGGCATCCAGCTCAGCAGCACTGTCCGCGAACTGCCGGGCAAGCTTGAGGTTCTTCCTGCTGCTCAATGCCCGTTTGCCCAATGCGTGCACCTGGTTGGAGAGCTCGGTGGCGGCGGCATACCGGCTGAGGAACGTACGGTGTTTCTCCAGGACCTGGCTGCCGTAGCGGGACGATTCGGGGATGGTGCCGGCATTCAATTCCGTTACGTCCAAGTCCAGGCTGACATTGGAGTAACTGCGGTCCCCGCGCTCAATCTGCTTGCGGCACCCGGCCCTGGTGACGGCACGGACGATCAGCCATGCGGCTGCGGCCAGGGCTGCGATTCCCGCGGTGACCCAGGCTGTAATCAGGAAGGCAGCGGACCGGTACCAAGGCTGGTTGATGAGCTCTGCCCCGCGGCGGATCCCGGCCACTGTGCCGTCGGTCCACTGTGCATCGCGGAACAGTTCCTTGGACGCGTCCTGGATGTCGCTGCGCTGGTCCAGGGATACCTTCCGGTCCTCGCCCATATACGTCCCAACGTGCCGGCCCACCGGGTCGAGCGCGAAAATGAACAATCCGTCAGCCCATTTCTGCCCGTCCGGGCTGATCCACTCCGGATGCCTGGACCGTGCGAACTTCAAAACCTCTTCATTGAGGTTGTCCTCCGCCTTGCCGTTGTAAGTGAAGACGGCAACGCGGGTGGGCTCATAGAACTGGATATGTTCGACGGCGGGCACCAGGGTGTTCTGGTCAAGCACCCCTGCGGTGTCCTCCACGATGACAGCTACCGGCGCTTCAGCGATTACCGGTGCCGCAACCCCCACCAGCAAGGCAGCCAGGGCGAGCAGCGTCACGGCCATCCGACATTTCATGCTGCCCATGTCCCTCCCCGCTGCTTAGAATCAGGATGAAACCAGGAAGCAGTCCCGCCAAAGGGCCGAAGGTCCCGCCGGTGAAGATCGAGTGGATCAGGAGCGCTGTCACGTGACTCAGGCTGCAGGGTCCGTCGTGGCCGGCTTTGACGGGTCGGACCAGGCTGCCGCCGCCGTCCGCTGGGCGGCCCGCCACGCGCACGCCAGCAACTGTCCCCTCCACGTGGTGCACTGTTCGCTGTGGCCGCTGCTGACCCGGCACCTCGGTCCGGTTCCAGGCGTGTCAGGCAGCGGCCTGGAAGAGTCCGCCAGGTCCATTCTTGAGGATGGCGTGGCGCTGGCGGCCAGCGAGGTACCAGGGCTTCAGATCACCAGCACCCTGCTCCATGGACTGCCGTCGCAGCTCCTGGCCCGAATTTCAGTCGACGAACGGATGCTGGTGGTTGGCAGCCGCGGCCTGGGCGGTTTCCTTGGCCTCCTCGTGGGCTCCGTGAGCCTGGACCTGGCAGCCACCGCCTCCTGCCCTGTGGCCGTGATTCGGCAGGAACTCCACCCTGAGGGGCCGGTTGTGGCGGCCGTCGATGCCTCAGGTTCGCCCTCCGTCTTGGAAGACGCGTGTTCCGTGGCATCGGCGTGGCATGCACCCCTCATCGTGGTCCACGTCCGGCACCAACCCCCCGGCTATCTGCTGGCGGGAGGACGGGAGGAGGCATCCGAGGCCCAGGAAGTGCTGGCGTCCGCCCTGGACCATGCAGCGGCCAGGGCGCCTGCCGTCCGCGTTGACGGTGCGGTACTGACGGACAGCTCGGTCCCGCGTGCAATCCTGAAAGCCGCCAAAGAAGCCCGGATGGTGGTGGTGGGTTCCCAAGGCCGGGGCATCCTCAGGGAGACCATAGGTTCAACCGCCCACGCGGTGTTGCACCACGCCCGCGGCCCCGTCCTCATTTCACGGCACGGCGGCTGATGCAGCGGACTGCGAGTGTCGGCCCGGCTGCCGGACGGGCCCGGCCTATGCTGTTCCGATGACTCCTGTTCCCTCCCCCGGCCCGCTGGACGTCGTGGTTCATTCCGGGCCTCCGGACTGGTGGGTCATCCTGGCCGGGCTGGGACCCCTGGCTGTTCTCATCGCCGCCCTGCTGGCCTTTTACATCAACTGGCGCACGCTCAAGCAGCGTACGGCAGCCGACAAAACGGCACTGGACCAAAAGCGCGAGGCTGACGCCAATGCCCTGCGGCAGAAGACCGAGGCGGACAGCCGGGCGGAATGGTGGCGCCGGACCCAGTGGGCGCTGGACCGGGCTCTGGATCCGGATGAAGGGACCAAGGCGCTTGGGCTGGCGACGCTGGAAGTCCTGGCCAGGAGCGAACTGGCCCGCACCGAGGAGCTCGAGCTGTTCGACATTGCCTGGAAGAGTGTGTCCGGCGACGAGAACGGGGACGCTGAGCCTGATGCCGGCGCCGGGAACAGTTCAGGGCAGGAAGCGGTCATCGTGGACGACCACCGCAACTTAGGCGAGAATGGAACGACGGATGAAGACAGTACCAAGGAGGTTGGACCATGAGCGCAGCGTCGCCTGAACACCGGTTTGTCCACGCTCCCCGGAACAGCGCTGCCAGTCCGGCCAGGAAAAAAGCCACCCCGGCAGAGCACCGCGTCCAGGTTGCCGCCGCGCGGCTGCGCGTCACGCTTGATGAGCGCCTGGGACGCGAGACACCCGCAAAGACCAAGGCGCTGGCCAAGGAACAGATCTGAGTCCCTTTGCCCGGGGTTAGCGGTCGACGGCGCGTGGCAGGGCTTGGCGGACAGTGGCTGCAGTAATTCTCGGCTGCGACGCCAGCACGTTGCGTCGCTGGAACTACCGTGCCGTCGTCGCGCAGGTAACCGGGTCCGGAACCTTCCTGGACCGCTGGCACACCGGCTTCGCTCCTGACGTCAGTCCGGGAACCGAGGCGTGGCTCCTCCTGGAGGGCAGCAACGACGCCGCGAGCGGCCTCATCGGTCACGGGTTCGTGACCTCCGAGCCGTACCAGGCAGCCGCCGGTGCCGATGCCGGCCCCACTGACTGGTTCTTCGCGCTGGCGCTGGATTCCCTCCTGCCGCTCGGTGAGCAGATTCGTCCCGGCGTCCTTGGCGAGGCCTTCCCCGGTGACCTGTGGGCCAAGGCGACGGACGCGTCCGTGGTGGCCCTGCCGCCGTCGTCCGTTCCCCTGCTGCGCCGGCTGTGGCGTGAGCACGGGCCTTCGACGGCGGATCTCGCCGAGGTGGCAGGCGGAACCTTTCCCCCGGAGGCCGTCAGCACCGTCCAGGTGAACCGCTACGAGCGCGATCCAGACGCGCGGCGGGCCTGCCTGGCCTTCCATGGCACGTGGTGCGCAGCCTGCGGCTTTTCTTTCGAGTCCACCTACAGCGGGGCCGGGGCAGGAGTGATGGGCGTCCACCACCTGGCGCCGCCGGCCATGCTTGACAGCCCCTATCAGCTCGACCCCATCGCCGACCTCATTCCGCTCTGCCATAACTGCCACGCCGTGGCGCACAGTGCCAGCCCGGCGCTGACCGTTACTGAACTCCGGAGCATTATCTCCGCGGCGGGCCACGTAAGGGGTGAGGTGGTCACGGATGTGGCCCTCCGGGCACAGGAGGATGCGCGGCGGATCCTCGAGGGCGGCCAGATGTAGTACTGCTGGACTATCTTGGGACCATGGCGGAGCCGGGCCGGAAAGAGTACGGGGTTGATCCCGAGGAGTTTGGGTCTGCCCGGGTGGATGCGGCCGCCCTGCTGGATGCGGAGTTGGGCGACGTCGATTGGTCGGTTCCTCCGGCCGGCGCTGCACTGTTCGCCATCGAAGTCCCCAGTGGGAAGCTGGCCGCCATGGCCTTGGGCGATCCGGAGGATCCCTGCGTAGTGTTGGTCCCCGGCGCCACGGGCTCGAAAGAAGATTTCTCACTCATGATGCCGGACCTCGTTCAGGCCGGTTACTACGCGCTGACGTACGATCTGGCGGGCCAGTACCAGTCAGCCGGCGCCGGCCCGGAGAACCTGGTGCCGCCCAGGAAGCATTACGACTACCAGCTGTTCATGGATGACTTCCTGGCGGTCCTGGAAACCACAGCCACCCCCGCGCACGTTGTGGCGTATTCCTTCGCGGGCGTCATCGCACAGCTCGCCTACGTGCAGCGGCCGGAACTGTTCCGGTCCATCACTTTCCTGGGGTGCCCGCCTGGGCCCGGGCAGAGCTTCCGGGGCGTGAGCCGCGTCGGCCGGTTCAGCACGTGGGTGAACGGCCGGGCCGGAGCAGCGCTGCTGATCTGGGGGATCCGAAGCGGCAGGGTGGCGCATGTGCCGCCGGGACGGCAGCGGTTCGTCAACTACCGGTTCCGCTTCACCCGCCGTGCCTCCGTCCGGGATATCTACATCCTGATGCAAAAGGTTCCGGACCTTCGGGCGGCGCTGGCGGAGGCTCCGCTTCCCAAGTTCGTGGCCGTGGGCGAGCATGACCTGTGGCCGCTCCAGCTCCACCGGCTGTTTGCGCAGGCAATCCGGGCCCGGATTGGCGTCTACAGGGGCGGGCACAGTCCGTGCGAGACGTCCCCGCACGAGTTCAGCCGTGACCTCCTGGCCCTATATGCCAAGGCCGGGGAGGCGTAGTGGCTCGTCGGCCTTCCACCTTGACGGGAGCGTCAGCGCCCGCCCAACCCCTGCAGGATGGCTGCCCCGTTCATCAGCGTCAGGAACACCATTGCCGGAACGCTCAGCACCCATGCCGCCCGCCGCCGTCGTGCCTGGATCACAAGGTGCCGGAGTGCGGCGAACTTTTGTTGAAGCGCCAACGCGTCACTGTGAGCGGACGGGCGCTTGTGCCAAGTTCCCGGCTGGACGGCGGCCGCCGAGATACGGGCGAGTTCATCCCAGGCGAGTACCGGGCTGAATCCGCGCAGCCACCGCAGCAGCTGGGCGTCGGTGATTACGGCCGCCTGCTCGGGCCGCGCCTTTATGGTCAAGGTCTTCGGTTCAAGAATGACGACGACGGCTGTCGCCTTCACGGGAAAGCCAGCCGCGGCAGTCAGCAGCTTTGAGGCACGGGCTGCCTCGTGCGCGGCGTTGTAGAGGTGCCGGGTCTTCCTTCCGGCCACCATGAGGGTCCTGCCTGCCACCCAGATGGATTGGCCGGAGTGGTTCTTCGTGTTGATGGTGAAGACGCCGGCGGGACCGATCAGCACGTGGTCGATGTCGGATGAGCCTGCACCTACCGGGACGGCATGGAGAACCAGCCACTCCGGTCCCAAATTTTCCAGGATGCTTCCCACCGCCATCTCGCCGATGGCACCCCGGTACCAGGGCGAACTTTCCGGACCGAGCGGGCTGACTCCGAAGATGCGCTCCAGGATGGAGCGCGGCCGCACCTGGCTTTGCAGCATCAGCAATTCCTCGATGACGGCCTGGCCGGGCACCCGTGCACCCAGATGCGGTGGTGCTGAATCAACGCGCATAATTCTCTCCCCCAATTTGTGGTTGTGCCTCACGAGCGTAGGGGCTGCGCCGATTGTCCCGGACCGCTTTTCGGGTTTCCTGGCCGCATCTTTCCTGAATACTTGGGCCACGCTGCGGGAAGCATGCAGTTTCCGCGTGCGGTCAGCTTCCAGAACTGTGGCATCGGGGTAGCTTAGACCGCATGAGCGACTCGTCACGCGTAGCAGGCAAGCCACCTGAGGGGGGCCGCTGCATTCGGCGCGGTGGCTCTGTTGTGCGTTGTGGCAGGTGGGCTCGTTGCCGCGGTAACCGGCCCGCTCCATCTTGGGCATGGGTCCTGGGCCGCAGCGTATCTTGTGCTTGTGGGAGGAGCGGCACAGGGCGCTTTGGGGATAAGCCAGTACTTCCTGGCCCCACAACGCTATATCGGCTGGAAAGTGCTTGCAGAGCTGGTGGCCTGGAACAGCGCATCCGCGGCGGTGATCGGTGGGACTGCATCGGGCTGGTGCTGGCTCACTTGCGAGCTCCGTGAGCTTCATCCTGCGGCAGGGCAACCCCGCCATGAACCTCATGTCCCCTAAAATATTGGCATGCCTACACTTGTTCACGAGTTTGTCTGGCCTGACCGCATTGTCATCGGCACCATCGGTGCTCCGGGGGCGCGCACGTTTTACCTGCAGGTTCGCACAGGGACGCAGCTCGTGAGTATCGCGCTGGAGAAGCAGCAATCGGCTCTGCTCGCCGAAAAAATAGACGAAATTCTCGATCAGCTCATAAGCCTCGACGGCAACCCCTTCAGCGTTCCCACCGGCACTCCCATCGAACTGGTGGACAACGATCCGCTCGAGGCCGTTGAGGAGCAGTTTCGAACCGGGGCCATGAGCCTGGGCTGGGACCCAACGACGGCGCAGGTGGTCATAGAGGCGTACCCCATCACCGATGTCGATGCTGATGACGGCGACGACTCCCTTGATCAGGACGGCGCTGAGATACCCGAAATGCTGTTGGTGCGGATTCCTGTGGGTACCGCCCGCGCATTCACCAAGCGCACCCGTGAAGTGGTGGGCGCCGGCCGTCCCATATGCCCGCTCTGCGGTTACCCCATGGACGCCGACGGACATGTCTGCGCTCCTCCCGAGGTTTGATCCCGCGATCTGCCGGCCGCAGGCTATGGGTAAGTCGAATCGACGGCGTGTTGTATTTTTTGGCGGGTAGCCGGGCTGGCGGCGATTTCAATGACGCCACCGTCTGAGTCCAGGGTGATGATCTGGAAGCCCAACGGTACGTCCTGCTCAAAGTCATGCCGGCTAGCCCTCCGCATCGGGAGGTCGGAAGCCCGAAGCCCGGTGAGAGCCTTGCTGCGGCCATTGGGTACCAACTTGTCATCCACGATCGGCTGGAAATCGATCCGACGAGTGCCCGGACTGGCGATCCCCATCTGCCAAATGCTGCTCAACGAGCCCGGCGCTGAATCCGGGAATCGCAGGAAAACTACTAAGTCGCCGCGTTGATCCAGCTTCTCCGCGGCCGCAGTGAACCGTTTGGTCATGAAGAACACGCCGCCCCCGACCACCAGCGCGTAGAACACCGCGTTGGCGGCGGCGTCTTCGAGACTGCCTTCGACGATGAGACCGAATGCCAGGGTGATGGCGAAGGCAACGACGCCAACCAGGACGGCCCGGAGCGCGGGATGAATTTCGCCCCACTTCCTCATGGCGCCATCCTAGGGGCCGGATCCTTGCCTCCGCTACGGCTCATCCTTTGGGAGCAGGGGTCGGCCGCGGCCGTAGATTCGACCGAATGCGGAGCCATCCTTGAGCCAAACTTGTGTTCATCATGGGCTGCCGTTTAGCAACGGGTCTTATCGTTGAGGTCAGGATCCTGCCGCTGGGGCAGGGTTCTACAGATGGGGACAGGGCCGGCGGCCAGGGCATCCTTAAATTGGATGCCGCCCCCCAAACCGCCGCCGGCCCAACCCCGCGTCGTCTCGACGAGAATCTGCCCGTGAGCGCTTATGATCCTGGAGCCGAGCGCTATCGTCCTGCTCGGCCGCGTTGTTCTCGACGAGCGATGCAAGACTGACGCGGAGCGGCCGTGGGAAGTCTACGCCGGCGCCAAGGGCCACTCCCCTGCTGTTGAGTCTTCTTTGGTCGTCAGTGGTTGCCTTGACCCGCCGGGGTGTCCACCATGGAAGCGTGCGAATGAAAGGCATCTGGCGCCGGCTCGCCTTTCACCTGTGCCTGCTGGCCGTAGTGGCCGGAACGGCCGGATGCGCCTACGACTACCCCGATCCGGCGCGCACCCCGACAGTCGGAGCTGGTGTCACCGGCACATCTGCACCACTAATAATGACCGAATCCGCGGTACGCCCCACTGACCCTCTGGTCCTTGAGCGTGAGGTCAAAAATTACCAGGAACTGGACGGGCTCCTGAAGGTCGCACCGGGGCCGGTCCTCCTGTTTCAAGAAGGTCCCTTGGACGGCCCTGCCCGAGGCTTTGGCACGACCGAACCGGTGCCCGCGGCAGGCCAGTACACAGTCACGGCCGCCTGTGTTGGCGCTCCCAATGCCACGATTTTCATCAGACAGGAGAATCCAAAAGTCACACTCTGGCCCGTCGAACTCACAGTGGGCTGCCCAGGAACCGCTTCACAGGTCATCACGCTTCAACAGGGCTATGTTTCCGCGCACTTATCTCTGCCCGGCCCTGGGGATACACCTTGGACAGGAGCAGTGGGCGGAGTACGAGTGACCGGTGGCTAGACTGGGCCGGGTAAAGACGGATTGGGGGATCCACGGCGGCAGGACCGCTGTCCCGCTGGTCGGTCGCAGCCAGCGGAACCAAAGGAACGACCATGACCTTCTTCCAGGACTATTCGATCCCCGCCCCGCCTCCTCGCCCGCGGACGCCGCAGTTCACGCCGCCTCCGTGGGTTGCGCCGCCCCGTCATGAGCTGCCCGCCGTCGTTCCTGTTGGTCAGTTCATCTACAAGTCCCCAAGCTTCGTGATTGCCATTGAGGCCGTTAAGGTCTACTCCACCGGTTGCAACTTTGACGTGACCTGGATGCTCCGCCGCACGGACCAGGAGGACCGCAAGTGGGCGGAGATCAATGCGGTCTTTCACCGTCCTGCCCCGCAGCTGCGCAACGGTGGGATTTCGGCGGACTCTGTCCTCCTGTTCGGAGTACGGTTTCCGGACGGCACCAAGGCCAGCACGTCATCGCTCGCGATGTACGGAAGGACTGGGCCCATGGCCCAGGAACCTGACGGGCCGGTCTTCGAATACCGACCCAGGGGCGGCAACGGCGGCGAAGACGACATGTCGGCAAACGGGGCGCTGTGGCTATGGCCACTGCCGCCGGCCGGGGACCTGCGCCTGGTCTCCCAGTGGACCGACATGGGCATGCCCGAATCCTCCATCACCCTGGATGGCACCCAACTCCGGGAGGCCGCTGCAGGAGCTCAGACCTATTGGCCCGAGGACGCGCGGGCACGACGGCGCTGATCAGCCTCGTCTTGGCCGTTATCCTGGCGGCAGTTTCTTAAGTCCTCTAATGCGCCGGCGGCCGCGACCTGGGCATCCGCATTGTCGATGACCTGACCGAGGAAGGGTCCATCGTCTGGTTCGTCTTCCGCGGAGCCGAACCGCGACGTATGTTTCTTGAGGAAGACGCGGCCCGCTACACCATGCTGCCGCAGACGTATACACGCTAGGGCAGCAACATGGTCGGGACCTTATTCCCTTCAGCCGCTTGCCGCCCGGTACTACCTTCAACCCATGGGTGACCAGCAAGGCGAGCTGCCGCAGGGAGTTGTCCTCGTACACGGCATGTGGGGTGTCCCCGAAGACTGGTCGTGGGTACAGCGTGCCCTCGAAAAACAACCGAACCTGCATGTGCTCACGCCGGATCTTCCCTCGCACCGTTCGCTCGACGCGGGACTGCTTGAGGACGCTGAGGAGGTCCGTGCAGCTATCGCTGCAAGCCCGGCACCCGCCGTCGTTGTCGGTTGGTCCTACGGAACCGATGTGGTGGGCATCGCCGCACACGGCATGCGAAACGTCGTCCGCCTTGTGTACGTCTCCTCCCCTCCCCTGAGGCTGCAGCATGAAGTCCGGGACGTGGGCTGGGTTGATGAGATGGAACATATGCTCCACGACGAACACGGCCGGAACGCTCTCGACGGCGACTGGTGGCTAAGCGAAGACGAAGCCGGCCTGCGACTCCCCGATGACGTACGCGCCTTCCTGAAAGAGCACCCGCGCAGATTTGCCACGAAAAAGACCCGCAGCGATCCCGTCCCGGCCCAGGCCTGGACAGAAATACCCACGACAGTGCTCCTCGGCGCAAAGGACAACTTGACGGGCGCCGAACAAAGGGCGTGGGCTCGCGAAGCCGTTGCGGATGTCAGGGAGATCAACACCGATCATTTCGCCCTGTTCAACTGCCCGGACGTTATCGCGCAGGTCATCCTGGAGCCGCTTTCCGGATCCACCGACATGACGGAGCGTTCCATCAATTGGAAAGCGTGAAGTACCGGACCGGGTCGTCGACGCCGCAGGTTTTTGGGTTCCTCGGTCGCCGGATCATCCTTGTGCGCGGCACCGCGGGTGCCCGGCCGTAGACTCGGTCCATGAGAAGGGGTTGGGGGATCCTGGGAACGCTACTGCTGGGTGGGCTCATGCTGCCTGCGGCAGGCTGCAGCGTCGTCTGCCCGGCGACAGGGTACGCCAGCATCATCACTGTGAACGTGCAGGGGGATGCGACTCGTGTTGATGAGGTGCAGCTGTGCAGCGAACAGGGATGCTCGCAGCGGTTACCTGACTACGGTCCACCCGTACCTATAAAGTCGGTGACGCCCGGCGTTCCCAACACTCCAAGCCCTTTCATCCCGGCCACTCCCCCGGGCGCCTTCCTTGGCACAAGGACGGATACCAATGTCTGGGCCTTCAGCATCTCCCAGGCTGGGCTGCCAGAGCACGTGACCGTGCGAGCCCTGGCGGCCGACGGGTCGGTCCTGGCCGAGCAGCACAACGATCTCGTCTGGACCAGAGTGGGCGGATCCGAGCAGTGTGGCGGACCGGTCACAACCCTGCCGATCACCCTGCGTATACCCTGAGCGAATCCACAGATACCCATGAAGCCCGAACGGGCGTAGTCCACGGGCTTTGAAGAGCCTCAGTAGTCGATGGCTTTCCGGTCGATGGACTTCAGTGCAGCGAGCCGGGCTTCCACTTCAGTCTGCTCGTCGAGGTCTTCGAGGGACGCGAACTGTGCGTCCAGGGATGAGGCGGCGAGTTCCTGCTGGCCGCGGACACTGGCTTCCTGGCGGCGGATGTTCTCCTCGTACCGGCCAATGGCCGAGGTCGGGTCACCGACATCCAGCGACTTGAGCGCGTCATTGACCTGGGACTGCGCCGCGGCGACGCGGGAGCGGTTGACCAGCTCGTTGCGCTTGGCGGTCAGCTCCCCGAGCTTGCCGCGCATCATGTCCAGGCCGTTCTTGAGCTGGTCGACGACCTGGTTCTGCGCGGCCAGGTTCGGTTCCTGGGCCTTGGCCGCGGATTCGGCGGTCATCTGTCGGCCGATGGCGACCCTGGCCAAGGCATCGAACTTATCAGCATCCACGCTGTTCCCGGCGGCCCGGAACTCGTCAGCCTTGCGGGACGCGGCGATCGCCTTGCGGCCCCAGGTGTTCGCGTCATCCACGGCCCGGTTGTGGTCGTCCTCGGCCATGCGCAGGTTGCCGATGGTCTGGGCGACGGCAGCCTCTGCTTCGGCAATGTTGTTCGAGTAGTCGCGGACCATCTGGTCCAACATCTTCTGCGGGTCTTCCGCGGAGTCCAGGAGGGCGTTCAGGTTGGCCTTCGCGAGCTGGGCGACGCGGGCGAAAATACTCTGCTTCACTGGGGTCTTTTATCTGTGGTCGAGTTCGCATGTTACGTGCACGGCACGGCCGTGGACCAGGCACGGGAGACGGCGCCTGGCCGTTACGCCCGCTGCCGGTGCCCACGGGCCCAGATTACTTCGGCCACCCCGGCCAGGGCGAGTGGGAATGTCACGACCGCGGCCAAATGTCGCAGCAGGCTGTAGGGATCTGACCAGGCCACCCAGCTGGCAGAAGAAGTGTGAGACCCAAGGTTACCTGGCGATTGGCGCAGCCGAACGGGGCCGTGACTGCCGCGATCCTGCGCCCTGGTACACAGAGCAGACAGCCATCGTCCACAGGAAGCTGGGCCAGAGAGACGAGGAGACCGCGGTCCTGAAGCGGTGGCTGGCGCCCTGCCCGGAAGCTTACCGTACCCGCAGCAGCATCGGAGAGCACCTGGCCAAGCTCGAAGCCATCTAAGCGCCGGGCCACTTCGTTGGGTTCCATGGAGAACGGAAACATTCGTGCACGGACAGCCGTACCTCGATCGGCGTGCCACGATTGCACAGTGACTGATCTCTCGATAAAACGGCTCGCCCGAGGTGATCTGACAGCGGCGCGTGACATGTTCGCGATGATGGCTGCTGTTTTCGCAGAGGATGCCGAGCCGCTCACCGACGACTATCTCGTTTCGCTTCTCGATCGAGATTCGTTTTGGGCCATCGCCGCGTTCGCCGGGGACCACATTGTTGGCGGCATCACCGCTCACACTCTGTCAATGACTCGATCCCCGTCGTCAGAGGTACTCATTTATGACCTGGCGGTGCGCCAGGATCACCAGAGACAGGGTGTGGGCAGCAGGCTGATCCTCGAACTGCGCGAGGCCGCAGCGGCAGCAGGCCTCGGCGACGTATTTGTGCCAGTCGACAACGAAGACACTCACGCTCTTGACTTCTACCTGGCACAGGGCGCCGCGGCGTCCCCCGTGACAATCTTTACCTTCACCACGGTAAAAGGGATCGACTAACGGGCGGGCTCATCGATTGCCCGGCGGCGCCCTATACAGTTGACGGGTGCGGTTCGAGCTTCCTTCGATGATCGATCCGAAGCTCTGGGCTTTGGCTGATGAGTCGCGACCCCGGCAGGTCGCTTAATCGGATGAGTAGTTCCTGGACGCCTACGCCGGATCCGCAGCTGACCGCACCCACCATGATCTGTCGCCCGTCTTCGCCGATGTCAGGTACCTGCCGCCCGTGCTGATCGTGATTGGCGAACAGGACATCCTCCTCGAGGACAACCTGGCGGTGGCATCTCGGCTCGCCGTCGCCGGAAATGAGGTCGACCTGCGCGTCTACCCCGCTTCGCCCCACGCGTTCACCGGTCACGCGACACCGATGGCTCGATCAGCACTGAGCAGCATCGACGAATGGCTCTGGGCGCGCCTCACGCCGACCGGCTGACCGTCCCCGCTCCACGTCCATGCCTCCTTGGGCCGACTTTGCCTTCGCGACGCCGACCCCGGAAGGGGCTTCGGGCTCGCCCTGCACCCCGGCCGGCGGGGCAGTAAACGTGGGACTGTTGATCACGTTCCGAGCACGGGGACTCCCCCGGCGGTCGTGTTGAATACGACTCAATAACGTGCCCGTGCTGTAGGGCCGGCGCTCTTGCCGTCCGGTCCCAACGGGCGGAAACTTGATCCACCGAGTTATGCAGCCAGCCCAACGGTAGCCACCAAGAGCCGGGGCACCATGTCCAACGCTGACCAACACTCGTCCCCCAAGCATCCGCAGCAACGCACCGTGCCCTCCTCCTGGCACACGTCCCGGCCATGAGTACGGCCCAGACCGTCGCGCTGATCTTCGTCGCCGCCTTCGCATGGATCGGCTTGACCTTGCTTGTCCTCCTGACGCTGCGACGCCGCAGGAAAGGCTCCTCAGCAGTTGCTTCGGCTCCCCCGCCTGAGCTCGCCAGCTACCGGCCGCACAGGCCATGGCGACGGGTCCCGTCCGTAACGGGCCAAAACCCCGTACCCAGGCATCGGCTGAGACTCCAGCGAATTCGACGTCCGCACCAGTACTAGGAAGCAATCATGGATACCGGGACGATCCTCGGGTACACCGCCGGATACCTTGCCACCGTCGTTGGAGTCTTCCTCCTCTATCTGCCGGTCATCAGTCTGCTCGTTGCACTCTTGATCGCCGGCGGGATCTTGCAGCTGCTTCTGCTGCCGTTCATTGCCCTGTTCAAGAGGCTTCGCCGGCGGCCGCAGCCGGACATGGATCCTTCCTGGCTCCTGGACCGCAAGCAGTAGTCGGCCGGCCAGAGGGCCACGGGATTGTCCTCGATCGCAGCAGCCACCCTTGGGCGCGTGCGGGGATAAAGAGGGGCCTGCACTCATTCACACCAAGGTCCCGGTTGTGGAAGCATACGCATATGGCCCTTTCCGACGATCTGGACACGCTGCGCGCGGAGCAAAACCCCACCGCCGCTCAGGACCCAGGTCAGGTGGCGCAGCAGCAGGAACTCAGAAGGCGCCTTCTCGACTTCGTCCAGACGGCCTACGCGCGCGGCATCGATCCCCTGCCACTGGAGACGAACCACGGCCACCGGAGGTGGCGTACATCAGTCTCAGGCTGGCTACTGTTCCCCGACACAGGCCTTGCCGTCGGTACTGACGCGGAACTGTACCGGTTGCTTCCGGAGGGTGGACCGTCCGGCACCAAAGTGCCCGTCCGGGAGGAGTGGATCTGCAGAACTTACTGGCATGGCTGGACCTCCACCTGGGTCACGTTGGACGACATGCTCACCGACGCGGTCGCAAGGGGCACAGGCCACCGTTCGCCGCAGGAACAACACCGATTTCATATTGGTGGCGTTTCCGCCACGAATAAGCAATCATCTTGACCGCCTAACTATCAGCATGCTTATGATGGCACCATTCGGATGGGGATCCGGTGTGAAGCGGAAGGAAAAGGGTGCGCTCAGCGAACGGGGCGCACCCTTTCCGCGTCCTGGCGAAAACGTTGCGATCATGGGCCATTCGCCTCTATTCGATCCATACCACTGGGCCTACTGTGGCCTCGCCAAATCCCCACAACAATGACAGAGGTGTGTGAAATGGGAGCACAGGAAGACGTCGCACTGGTGCGGCGCGGCTATGAAGCATTCATCGCAGGCGACATGGACACGCTCAGGGATCTGTTCGCGGAGGACGCCCTCTGGCATACCGGCGGAACCGGGGGGCTGTCCGGAGACAAAAAGGGTCGGGACGCAATCCTGGCCTATTTCGGCGAGCTGTATTCACGCTCCAATGGGTCGCTCAAGGTCACCCTGGACGACGTGGCCTCGGGAGACAAGTACACGATCGGGATCCAGTCGGGCCACGCGGAGCGCGATGGTAAAACCCTGGACCAGCGGATCGTCATCGTGTTCACCATCGCTGGCGGCAAGGTGATTGAAGTCCTGGAGGCGGCGGATGATTCGGCCAAAGCATCCGACTTCTGGTCCTGACTGACTGGCAGGATCCAGCGATAAAGACGACCGGGAGGAGCTAGGTGTGGCTGATTACAGGTTCCTGACGCGCTGGGAGCTGCAGGCCCCGATCGAGACCGTATGGGGCGCCATCTCCGACCTGACGACCTACCCCACTTGGTTCCCGTATATCTCCGAGGTCACCCTGATTGCGCCTGGGGACGCGTCAGGTGTGGGGAGCGCCTACCGCGTCAAAGTCAGAGGCAAACTTCCGTACTCCTTGTCCTTCACCCTTGAAAACGTACGGCAAGACCCTCCGCGACTCTTGGAGTCCAAGTCCACCGGGCAACTGGAAGGGATAGGCCGCAGGGAGCTCTCTCATGCAGGGGACGTAACCACAGCCCTCTACTACTGGCATGTGCGCACCACGAGCCGGTGGATGAACGTGACAGCGCCGCTGCTCAGCCCAGTCTTCTCATGGAACCACCACAAAGTCATGGACAAGGGCGGAACAAGGTTGGCAGCGTATTTGGGTGCCCGGCTGGTAGCCAACACATCGCGTGAGGAGTCAAGCGCCTGACCGGCTCTGTATGACCGTGGGCCGGCCCCCAATGGCTGTTACCGGCCCACGGCTGCGGCCCGAAGTTCCTCCTGGCCGCCCTTCTCCTGCTGCCACGTCGTTGGGGCACCAGGGGCTCTACCCCGTTTCCGGGCCGTGGTCGATTGCAGGTGGCGGGATAAATCCGCCTGGCGATAATGAGCGCCGGGCGAGTTCCGCGTCCACGAGTTGGATGAGCTCGATCCCCGCCGATGCCTCGTCAGGCTGGGTGGCAAGCCCAAGCGCATGCCTTAGTCGAAGAAGGTCCGAGACCGGCACCGCGGACAACCGGTGGAAGGACCTGAAGGCCCTGCCGGATGCGGTGCGGCCGAGCGTTGTGTCTTCGGAATGGGAGCAATCAGCGCTTGAGTTCAAGATCGGGGCTCTCTTCGAGTGCCAAGCCGGCCGACTGCTCAACCCCGGCTCAAAGCTACCCAAGCAGAGGCCTTTGTGTCACGGGCCTCGAAAGACTTTCGAAGCCTCGGCCGCCCTGTCAGCGATGGTCGAAAACTGAGCCGTTTCGCGGGCTGAAAAGTGAGCCACTTTGACGCTGGTTATTCTGCCGTATT
>NZ_JAGGPQ010000033.1 GCF_018613675.1 Arthrobacter sp. ISL-85
TGTTTAGAAGAGCCACCCGTAACCCTTGCCCCGCACCGGCCAGCCATCATGGGCTGGGGTGGGGAAACTTTGTGGTTACAACATTGTGGTGTTGTGTATTCAGTTGTTGGTTCCGTACCAGGGCCCCGTGTGTTGGGGGTTGTTGGTTGGGAACCACATAGTGGACGCAAGCAGAGTTTGTATGTATCTGTGTGGTGTAAGTTATCGGCCTATTAGTACCGGTCAGCTTCACGAGTCGTTAGTCCTCGCTTCCACATCCGGCCTATCAACCCAGTGGTCTGGCTGGGGGCCTCTCACACCCGAGGGTGTATGGAAATCTCATCTCGAAGCGAGCTTCCCGCTTAGATGCTTTCAGCGGTTATCCCATCCGAACGTAGCTAATCAGCGGTGCACTTGGCAGTACAACTGACACACCAGAGGTTCGTCCGTCCCGGTCCTCTCGTACTAAGGACAGCCCTTCTCAAATTTCCTGCGCGCGCAGCGGATAGGGACCGAACTGTCTCACGACGTTCTAAACCCAGCTCGCGTACCGCTTTAATGGGCGAACAGCCCAACCCTTGGGACCTACTCCAGCCCCAGGATGCGACGAGCCGACATCGAGGTGCCAAACCATGCCGTCGATATGGACTCTTGGGCAAGATCAGCCTGTTATCCCCGAGGTACCTTTTATCCGTTGAGCGACGGCCATTCCACAATGTACCGCCGGATCACTAGTCCCGACTTTCGTCCCTGCTCGAGATGTCTCTCTCACAGTCAAGCTCCCTTGTGCACTTACACTCGACACCTGATTGCCAACCAGGCTGAGGGAACCTTTGGGCGCCTCCGTTACTTTTTAGGAGGCAACCGCCCCAGTTAAACTACCCGTCAGGCACTGTCCCTGACCCGGATTACGGGCCGAAGTTAGATGTCCAAAGTGACCAGAGTGGTATTTCAACGATGACTCCACCCGAACTGGCGTCCGGGCTTCAACGTCTCCCACCTATCCTACACAAGCCACTCCGAACACCAATACCAAACTATAGTAAAGGTCTCGGGGTCTTTCCGTCCTGCTGCGCGTAACGAGCATCTTTACTCGTACTGCAATTTCGCCGAGTTTATGGTTGAGACAGCGGGGAAGTCGTTACTCCATTCGTGCAGGTCGGAACTTACCCGACAAGGAATTTCGCTACCTTAGGATGGTTATAGTTACCACCGCCGTTTACTGGGGCTTAAATTCTCAGCTTCGCCTTGCGGCTAACCGGTCCTCTTAACCTTCCAGCACCGGGCAGGAGTCAGTCCGTATACATCGTCTTGCGACTTCGCACGGACCTGTGTTTTTAGTAAACAGTCGCTTCCCCCTGGTCTCTGCGGCCCCGATCCCCTCCCACCAGCAAGTGGTGTTCAAGGTTGGGGCCCCCCTTCTCCCGAAGTTACGGGGGCATTTTGCCGAGTTCCTTAACCATAATTCTCTCGATCGCCTTAGTATTCTCTACCTGATCACCTGTGTCGGTTTGGGGTACGGGCGGCTAAAACCTCGCGTCGATGCTTTTCTCGGCAGCATAGGATCACCAAATCCCCCCACAAAGGGGGTCCCATCAGATCTCAGGCTCAATGAGCGGCGGATTTGCCTACCACTCGCCCTACATCCTTAGACCGGGACAACCATCGCCCGGCTCGGCTACCTTCCTGCGTCACACCTGTTAATACGCTTGCCTCCCAGGATCAGGTCCCGCGCTCCACCAAAACCCTTCACCCACAAGGGGTGTCAGGCAGGTCTCGGGCGGTTAGTATCCCCTGTTCAACATGGACGGTTTTTCGCCGGTACGGGAATATCAACCCGTTGTCCATCGACTACGCCTGTCGGCCTCGCCTTAGGTCCCGACTTACCCAGGGCAGATTAGCTTGACCCTGGAACCCTTGATCATTCGGCGGACGGGTTTCTCACCCGTCTTTCGCTACTCATGCCTGCATTCTCACTCGTGTAGGCTCCACCACTGGTTTACACCGCGACTTCACTGCCCACACGACGCTCCCCTACCCATCCAAACGCCTGAACCACAAGGGCTTAGCTAAAATTTGAATGCCACAACTTCGGCGGTGTACTTGAGCCCCGCTACATTGTCGGCGCGGAATCACTTGACCAGTGAGCTATTACGCACTCTTTTAAGGATGGCTGCTTCTAAGCCAACCTCCTGGTTGTCTTCGCAACTCCACATCCTTTCCCACTTAGCACACGCTTAGGGGCCTTAGTTGGTGGTCTGGGCTGTTTCCCTCTCGACTATGAAGCTTATCCCCCACAGTCTCACTGCTGCGCTCTCACTTACCGGCATTCGGAGTTTGGCTGACGTCAGTAACCTTGTAGGGCCCATTAGCCATCCAGTAGCTCTACCTCCAGCAAGAAACACGCAACGCTGCACCTAAATGCATTTCGGGGAGAACCAGCTATCACGAAGTTTGATTGGCCTTTCACCCCTACCCACAGCTCATCCCCTCCATTTTCAACTGAAGTGGGTTCGGTCCTCCACGA
Source organism: Arthrobacter sp. ISL-85 (assembly GCF_018613675.1). Taxonomy (GTDB): domain Bacteria; phylum Actinomycetota; class Actinomycetes; order Actinomycetales; family Micrococcaceae; genus Arthrobacter. Next base: position 2,507 of record NZ_JAGGPQ010000033.1, read on the forward strand.
CGTCTTACCGTCGCTTCAACCTGGCCATGGGTAGATCACTTCGCTTCGGGTCTAGATCACGCCACTCACACGCCCTATTCAGACTCGCTTTCGCTACGGCTGCCCCACACGGGTTAACCTCGCGACGTAACACTAACTCGCAGGCTCATTCTTCAAAAGGCACGCCGTCACCAGAATCAGACTGGCTCCGACGGATTGTAAGCACACGGTTTCAGGTACTGTTTCACTCCCCTCCCGGGGTACTTTTCACCTTTCCCTCACGGTACTGGTCCGCTATCGGTCATTAGGGAGTATTTAGGCTTATCAGGTGGTCCTGACAGATTCGCACGGGATTTCTCGGGCCCCGTACTACTTGGGATACTCTCACAGGCGGTACAAACACATTACGGTTACGGGACTAACACCCTCTCTGGCCGGCCTTTCAAAACCGTTCACCTATGCGCGCACATCACACCCCACTGTCCCGGCAGAAACAGTACGGAAAGTCCCACAACCCCGACCATGCAACGCCCGCCGGCTATCACACATGGAACGGTTTAGCCTGATCCGCGTTCGCTCGCCACTACTAACGGAATCACTATTGTTTTCTCTTCCTGCGGGTACTGAGATGTTTCACTTCCCCGCGTTCCCCCCACGCACCCTATGTGTTCAGGTACGGGTCACCAGGCAACTCGCGCCCCTGGCGGGGTTTCCCCATTCGGACACCCTGGGATCACAGTCCGGTTATCGACTCCCCCAGGCTTATCGCAGATTCCTACGTCCTTCTTCGGCTCCTAATGCCAAGGCATCCACCGTGTGCTCTTAAAAACTTGACCACAAAGATCAAAAACTAATTTCGAGAGAACCACGAAAACTGTCCACACGATCAACACCACCCCAAAGGGCGATACCACCACGCGCAGCCAGATCCAGGTTCATATATCTTGGAAATTGCTTCTTATACAAGATGCTCGCGTCCACTATGTAGTTCTCAAACAACAACCCCACACCACACACCCCACACAAACGCATGCGCGGGCCGTCATGGCAGGGAAACCAGAAACAAACACTCCCGAAGCCAAAACCCCGGTCCTGTTGCCTCAGGACCCAACAGTGTGCCAAACACTAAACCCCCACATCCCCCGGCCACCGTTCCAGAACCACAAGGGCTCGTACTAGGACAACACAGGACAACACGACAGCCGCTATTTGTTGATATTCCACCCATGAGCACCCGCCGCAGAACAATCGCCTGCGCAACGGGCTTGCTTCCTGACAACCCCCACACCAGCATGCACCGGTAATGAACAGTTGGAGGTGCTCCTTAGAAAGGAGGTGATCCAGCCGCACCTTCCGGTACGGCTACCTTGTTACGACTTAGTCCCAATCGCCAGTCCCACCTTCGACAGCTCCCTCCCACAAGGGGTTAGGCCACCGGCTTCGGGTGTTACCAACTTTCGTGACTTGACGGGCGGTGTGTACAAGGCCCGGGAACGTATTCACCGCAGCGTTGCTGATCTGCGATTACTAGCGACTCCGACTTCATGGGGTCGAGTTGCAGACCCCAATCCGAACTGAGACCGGCTTTTTGGGATTAGCTCCACCTCACAGTATCGCAACCCTTTGTACCGGCCATTGTAGCATGCGTGAAGCCCAAGACATAAGGGGCATGATGATTTGACGTCGTCCCCACCTTCCTCCGAGTTGACCCCGGCAGTCTCCTATGAGTCCCCACCATCACGTGCTGGCAACATAGAACGAGGGTTGCGCTCGTTGCGGGACTTAACCCAACATCTCACGACACGAGCTGACGACAACCATGCACCACCTGTAAACCGACCGCAAGCGGGGGACCTGTTTCCAGGTCTTACCGGTTCATGTCAAGCCTTGGTAAGGTTCTTCGCGTTGCATCGAATTAATCCGCATGCTCCGCCGCTTGTGCGGGCCCCCGTCAATTCCTTTGAGTTTTAGCCTTGCGGCCGTACTCCCCAGGCGGGGCACTTAATGCGTTAGCTACGGCGCGGAAAACGTGGAATGTCCCCCACACCTAGTGCCCAACGTTTACGGCATGGACTACCAGGGTATCTAATCCTGTTCGCTCCCCATGCTTTCGCTCCTCAGCGTCAGTTAATGCCCAGAGACCTGCCTTCGCCATCGGTGTTCCTCCTGATATCTGCGCATTTCACCGCTACACCAGGAATTCCAGTCTCCCCTACATCACTCTAGTCTGCCCGTACCCACCGCAGATCCGGAGTTGAGCCCCGGACTTTCACGGCAGACGCGACAAACCGCCTACGAGCTCTTTACGCCCAATAATTCCGGATAACGCTTGCGCCCTACGTATTACCGCGGCTGCTGGCACGTAGTTAGCCGGCGCTTCTTCTGCAGGTACCGTCACTTTCGCTTCTTCCCTACTGAAAGAGGTTTACAACCCGAAGGCCGTCATCCCTCACGCGGCGTCGCTGCATCAGGCTTGCGCCCATTGTGCAATATTCCCCACTGCTGCCTCCCGTAGGAGTCTGGGCCGTGTCTCAGTCCCAGTGTGGCCGGTCACCCTCTCAGGCCGGCTACCCGTCGTCGCCTTGGTAGGCCATTACCCCACCAACAAGCTGATAGGCCGCGAGTCCATCCAAAACCACAAAAAGCTTTCCACCAACCACCATGCGATGGAAGGTCATATCCGGTATTAGACCCAGTTTCCCAGGCTTATCCCAGAGTCAAGGGCAGGTTACTCACGTGTTACTCACCCGTTCGCCACTAATCCACCCACAAGTGGGCATCATCGTTCGACTTGCATGTGTTAAGCACGCCGCCAGCGTTCATCCTGAGCCAGGATCAAACTCTCCGTTGAAAACAAACAGACACAACCAAAACCACCGGAAATAACGGCGGCAAAAGCTGCACAAAATTTGAAACCAGCTAAAAACACCATGCACACCACGGGGTGG
>NZ_JAGGPQ010000034.1 GCF_018613675.1 Arthrobacter sp. ISL-85
GGCCATGATCGACCGCATCGTCCACCACGCCGAAGTCATCACCCTCAAGGGCTCCAGCTACCGGCTCAAACACACTCAGGTCGACTCGCTGCCCTCGACAAGACCGGAAAATACGGCAGAATAACCAGCGTCAAAGTGGCTCACTTTTCAGCCCGCGAAACGGCTCAGTTTTCGACCATCGCTGACAGTGCACAGCTGCCTCGTCCTGTTGTCCGCTGCGCTCAAAGCCAGCTGGGCGTCCGCTGGCTCGCTCCGCTGCTTGATCCGGGGATGCTCCTAAAGTCGTCAAATCCGTGTTGGCTGTTTGTTTGCAGGTGGTGAGGCGGACGGCTTCGCAGATTCGTTGCCAGGCAGGTGTCAGGTGTCCTCGGGGAACGGGTACGCTCCTGCCAGCGGAGACGAGGTTGAAGAAGGATCGCTCAATGCCTTGACCGGAGGGGAGATGGCCCTGGGATACTCCTGGGTGGGAAACTGTGGGCATGAGTATCCGACAGTGGTGGCCAAAGCTTCAGCCCTCCACGCAGCGATGGTTGATGGACAACAACGGTGATGTCATTCCTGGCGGCATTGTTTCGGAAATTGTTGCGGCCGGTGGTCCGCCAACCGGCGACCCATGGTGGGGCGACAGCATGGAAGCCGAGGGACCAGTCTTCCCTGACGAAGCCATCGACTGGATCGAAGAGACCGCCAACGACGAAAACCCAAAGTAGAAGGCAACGATCACCCAGGCAATAAGAAGCCCGTCCACGGTCCACGGCGGGGTGGATGATTGTCGTATGCAGAGAATTTCGGGCTGGTTGGTGGCCGTCGTCATCGTCACGATTGTCTTCGGGACTGTGTACCTGACCTTGCAGCACACTGGCCGACAGGCGGTCAACGATGCGCCGGCGGCGGCTGCGGCGGCGCAGATTCAGCAGATCGACTCGTACCCGCCCGGTCCGCGTTTGGAACTGACCAAGGACAGCGGCACCTTCATCATCGTCTACGGGGAGGACAACAAACCGGTCTTCACCACGGTGACTCTGCACGGGGAAGCGCCGAACCTGCCGGTCGGTGTCCTGGATACGACGCGCACCGCAGGTGCGGACGCCGTGACTTGGCAGCCGGAGCCTGCCCTGCGGATGGCCGTCGTCACCCGGCAGGTTTCGGGCAAAGTCGTCGTTGCGGGGCAATCCCTCACCCTGTTCGAAAGCAGCGATAAAGCGACCCAGCTCATCTTGACGGCTGGATGGTTTACCAGCATGTTGGTTCTCGGCGCGGGGTACGCTGTCACGGCATTTCTCTTCCAGCGGCGCAGGCCGGACCCCGGCGATGCTGGTGTTGGACGTGAGATATGAGCGCTCCCGTTGACTCCCGCCTGGCGCAGGTTCCTGTCAACCGGTTGCCTGCTGGCTGCGTAGTTGAACAGCGCTTGGACCGCCATCCGCCGTTGCGCTCTAGCATTAATGGGTGGAAGACGATCGGGAATACCCGGCGGAAGAACGGCGGAGCTTCACCGCCATCTGTCCGTTCTGTGACGGCGTACCCGACCTGGCAGCGCCTCTACGATGAAACCGACCCGGGGTCAACTGAGAAGTGGAAACTGGCGTTACTCGAGTGCCTAACCCCTGGATGCCCGGACTCCCGTTATGACGCCTAGCCATCCGAACGCCAAATCGGCCTGCGCCCCTGACCAGCGGTCGCCAATGCGCCAATGCCGAACTGGCCCTCATCCAGCGAGCACTAGCTCCAAGGATCTCGACCTGTATGCCGCCGACCTTGTTCGTCCCGAGGCTACAGCCACAAGAAGGTGCCGTTCTTCCGCGAGGGTGATCGAGTCCGCCGTTGCAATCGACCCGCCAAGGTCGCGGGAAACCACCGGAACCAGGAGCTCCTCGTCCGGCGCCAAGCAGGGGCTAAGGGCCCGACATGTGATGCGTAGATCGTGCCGGTGGGCGTAGATTCTGCGCCTCGATCTTCCAAAGCCCGAGGGACCGGGCTTCCGAGGAGAGCATGTACTGGGCTTCGCTTACGGATGCGGAGCCGCCTGCAGGGCGAGAACGCTTTGTCCCACGCCCGAAAGACTGCTGAATGTTCTAAACGCTCACTTGACCGTCAGCGTCCCGTGCATGTCCGGGTGATATGTGCAGTGGAACGCATAGCTCCCCGGCTTTGATGGAGCCGTGAAAGTGGCAGTACCCCCGCCGCCTTTGACCTTGGCGTCGAACGCCTGGCCCTGATCCGCAGTCACGGTATGCGCCGCCGTGTCCTCGTTGGTCACCGTCACAGTGGCGCCTGGAGATACGGTGATCGGAGCCCCAAAGGCAAAGTCCTTTATGGTGATGGCGGTCGCCGCAGAGCCAGGCATCCCTTGTGTAGTTGCGGGCGTGGCGGACGACGATTCCATCGGCATGCTCGGGGATGCGCTGGTCGGCGCCGACGTTGGGGCTGGTGACCCGCCGCCGGAAGCGCATCCGGCGGTCCCTGTCAGCAGCGCTGCCAAAAACAGCGAAATCCTTAATTTCCCAGTGTTCATGGCGTACCGTCCTCGGTCCCCGGGGGATAGCTGGCGATGAAATCTTCTGAAGGCAATTCTGCTCCTGGGCGCCGCGGAATGACACCCGAAACCGTCGAGGGGTAGCACACCGTCGGAACCGAGTCGGCCGCGACGCAGTACTTGGCGCGGAGCCTGGCCGCACTGGGAAGTTGAAGGGAAAGCAGCCGGGGAGGCAGAACCCCCAGCTTGCGCCGGTCGGGCCTGGGCTGAACGAAGAATTGCTGGATTGAAGGTCTGGCTAGGGGGTGTTTTTGGTCGCAGGCCGGCGGGACTGCAGCTGCAGGCCGAGGAGGACGGAAAGGGCCAGGGCCATCACAACTGCGGTGTAACCTATCGCCGTTGGGGTTAACCCGGCTGACCCTGCGATGGCTCGGGCGACCACGGCGGGAACGCTGTCGAGGCTTTGCGGATCATACCTGTCGTGGCGTTCTCGGTTCCTTTCGTGACGGCCTGACAGTGTTGCGTCATACGGCCGTGTTGGGGATGAAGTAGTTGGCGACCTCGTAGTACGTGGTTGTCGGGGGTGCGGGGAAGCCGGCCTCCATGCTTAGCGGCCCGATCTTCTCCTGAGCGAACTTGTCGTATTGTTCGCGGGATTCCCATACGTCGGTGATGAGCAGCTTGCCGTCCGTCTCGGCGGCCCAGTGGGAGATGGATCCTGCCGGGCCTGGTCCGCCTGGGGTGAGGCCCATTTTCTGGTTGACTTCTTTGTATTGCGCCAGGGTGGCACCTTTGAATTCCATGATGATTGCGACGGCCATTTCGTGCTCCTTTGCACTTGCAGGCACGCAAATTGCGACCCGCGATCGAACTGACAGTCCCCGGTTTACGCTTCGCGCGCGGCGCCGTCAACGGTCCTTTGGCACTTCACGCGCCGGCCTGCATCACAGGTTCTCCAAAGAGTTCATCGAATGGAAGGCCCGCTGTGAGTAGGGCGTAGTACTTCCTGGCCTACTCCGGGTCTTTGGCTTCCTTCACATCGCTACCGGCAGGGAATTACTTGGAAACCTTGTAGTTCAGCGTTCCGATGGCCGGGTGTCGCCCCGATCGTCGGGCATCTGCGCTTCCTCGGCGCGGGCACCGACAGTGTGGGCCAGGTGCAGCGGGGCATTCGTTCCGAGCGCGGCGGCCGGCAGGATCAGGTAGCCGTTGGGCCCGGTCTTCTCGCGCCGGGTCAGGAAGGTGGCGTGGCCGGTGTTGGTCGCGGCGCAGGCGAAGGTTCTCCTGCCCGCTGCGTGAAGGTTGTGAGGTTTGTGTCGATGCCGCCGGCTCATGCCAGCCGGAAAACATGTTGCTCCAGGGAAACATCATGAGCTCCGCTGAGAAAGAAGCGACGCCGGGGCCGCAGGCGGAGCGCAGCGAAGACGAAGACCCAGGGGAGCGGGAAGACCAAGGCCCAGGCCGCGCAGCGGCCAGAACCACAAAAGAATACCGAGGCGGGAGACGGGGATACAACCACGACGGGCGGCGCAGCGCGGACGCGGAGCGGGGCGAAGCACGAACAACGAAATGCAAGCCGTGGCGAAAAACGTGCCGCGGAGCTCACGGCCGCCAGGCAGGGGGCTCGGGCCGCCAGGCCCAGGAAGAACGCAAAGAGGAATTACAACGGGGAGAACAAAACGATGGCGGGGACGATGAACGAATCGGATCACGCCAAGGACGAGGTGCGAAGCCCCGACCCCGCCCTATGTGTATGGGCGGCCGCGGATCGCTCCCCGCCTGGCACCAGTACGCGTAGTGGATGGGCGAAGGGCTTCCAGGCCCTACCAGACTGACGGTGGACCGGCCTATTGTGGTCCTGACACAGCCAGAAGGAAAGGAACGACGATGTTCACTCTGCAGGTCAGCTATCCAGTCCGTGACTACGCGGCTTTTAAAGAGGTATTCGATAGTGATCCGGCGGGCCGCGCAGCTTCGGGCGCCCGGTCTGTCCGCCTGTTCCGGGACACGGACGACCAGAGCAGCGTGGCCGTGCACCTTGACTTCGATACTAAGGAGGCAGCGAGTGTTTTTCTGGAACGGCTGCACAGCGAGGTGCTGGATAAGCCCGATGTGATGGGGAAACTGATGACGGCAGCCCCGACAACCAGGATTCTGGAGGAGGTGGCCCGCGAAGGTCAGGGCATGGGCTGAGCGGCTATGTCCGGTAGGTGTAACAGACCGGAGTGAGGGACGTGCAAATGCCCTGCCGGTCTGCGGCTTCACTGGTGCCGAGGATCAGCGAGGTCAAGGCCTGGTATTCGTCGAAGTTCGGCACTGGTGGAGACCTTCCGGGCCACGGCGAGCAGCCGCAGCGCGAAATCGACGTCAGGCACGTTCGGCCGTGGCCACCGTCACCGGGTGTCGGCAGCCATTCGGCGGTCCCTGAGCCGGATGGTCCGGGCGTGATGGATGGCCACCAGGGCAACGGCGCTGGCTGTGAGCCTAACGGCGTGGATTCGGTACCACCGGGTCAGCAAAGGCCGGCGCTGGTCCTCCCTGAGAGGCTGTGGGCTGAAGAACAATCTCGGGTTGAGGGAACGGAGCACATACGCGGTAGCAGCGGCGCCGATGGCCGAACTTACAGCCCCCACAATCAGTGATGCCCTAGTCCCGGGACGGTTCCACCCCGCCGCGAGTGCGCCAATGGCGGCCGGGGCGTTGAGCGGGGCGACCGGGGCGTAGTACCGGCCAGGGCTGCCTGCTCCAAAGGGGGACCTGGAGAGTTCACGGCTTGCCTCCGATGCGGCCACCCGGTGCGGGACTTTGGCAAGGAGTTCGTAAAGGTTCCCGAAGAACCAGTGCGCGTGGGTGAACTCTGCGGCGTCCAGGAGCCGATCGGCGAGGACGTCGCGACGAAAATTCTCTCTCATGCCCACAATCTACGCCCCGGGTCCGCTTTGGTGACCGCCCGGGCAGCCGGGAGGGAGCTAACAGGCCACGTGCCAGCCGGGGTACTCGGTCGACTGCCGGCTGAGACCCCGCAGCGGTGCGTGAACTGCAACGCCGCTCCCAATTAATCGCTCCGGTTCAGGTCGTGTTCGCCACCACGTCGCTTGCCGTTCAGTCCGTATGGTGAGACTCGGGCGGTGACTTCACCATGTAAAGCCCACGAGGCTGAAAATGTTTTCCTGTCCCCTTCCCGCCGGGGTTTCCTCGCCGCCGCGCTGGCCGGTGCTGCCGTGACGCTGGCGCCGATGTCTTTCGCTGCTGCCGATACGGGCACCAGTAGGACCAAGACCATCACCGGGCACCTGGATCCTGGTGCGGCGGACTTTGTATACCTGCCGGTCGAGGTTCCCGCGGGCGTAAACAAGATCAGCGTGTCCTACAGCTACAGCAAACCCACGGTCACGCCGGGGCTCCTGTCCAACTCCTGTGACATCGGTGTGTTCGACGAAAAGGGCACCGACCTCGCCGGCAAGGGGTTTCGCGGCTGGTCGGGCGGTTTCCGGACCGAGTTCTTCATCAGTGCAACCGAAGCAACCCCAGGTTACCTGCCCGGCCCGGTCGGGAAGGGCACCTGGAACATCGCCCTGGGACCCTACCAGGTGGCCGAACAGGGCATGGACTACACCGTGAACGTCACCCTGGACTACGGGCCCGACGGCGCTCCGTTCCGCCCCCAGTACCCGCCGAAACAGGTCAACGGCAAGGGTGCGGGCTGGTACCGGGGGGACGCGCACCTGCACACCATCTACTCCGACGGCAAGCGCACCCCGGCGGAGGTCGCCGCCGGCGCGAGGACCGCGAAGCTGGACTTCATGATCAGCACTGACCACAACACCCCAGCCTCTCACGGAGTCTGGGGTCCATTGGCGGGCGATGACCTGCTCATCCTCACGGGTGAGGAAGTCACCACGCGCAACGGCCACTACCTGGCCCTCGGCATCGAACCGGGGGACTGGATCGACTGGCGCTACCGGGCCCGCGACAAGGGGTTCGAGCAGGAGGCACAGCACATCCACGCCTCCGGCGCCCTGGTCGTGCCCGCCCACCCGTTCTGCCCGTATGTCGCGTGCCGCTGGAAGTTTGGCTATGACGACGCAGACGCCGTAGAGGTCTGGACGGGCCCGTGGACCGCGGACGATGAGTACGCCATCAACATGTGGGACGGGATGCTCGCCCACTCGGTGCGCACCGGCGACCGCTGGGTCCCTGCGATGGGCAACAGCGACGCACACAGTGAGCCGCAGGTCATCGGCCTGCCGCACAACGTCGTCAACGCCGCTGCCCTTTCTCACGACGCCCTCCTGGACGGTATCCGCAACGGCCGCACCTGGATCGCTGAATCCGCCAACATCTCCCTGGACTTCACCGCCACCGCAGGCGGCAAGAAGGCAGGCGTGGGGGAGCGGCTCGACGTCAAAGCCGATACCCCCGTGACGGTCAGCATCAACGTCAGCGGTGTCCCCAACGGCGTCGTCCGGATCATCACCGACGAGGGGCAGACCCAGCAGGTCAGCCTCCCGGCCTCCGGCAAGGGCACCCACACCTGGATCACCACCACACAGCTCTCCGCCTACGTGCGTGCCGAAGTGCGCCACCCCATGGCCGACGGGACGCCCAGCAACGGCACCAACATGGGCGCAACCCTGCTGCTCGGACCCATGGCAGCACTAACCAATCCCATCTTCCTCGGAAAGAACTAGCAGCCGGACGATGAAACCCGGGGCCGGCATCTTCTGGATGCCGGCCCCGGTTGTGTCTACGCGTAACCGGTGCCGGCACAGCGTCTTGTGCTCGACCTTGCCGCGTGTTTCCCGTAGCGTGACGGGAGGCCTGAAGAAGCCGGGCGAGGGGAGCACAGCCGTTACTTCATTAGCTGCACGGCTGGCAATGTGAAAGCAAGTGGCATGGCGTCTGCGGTCTTCAGCGATAGGGACAGCATCGGGGAAGTTGAGCCGACCGTGGACGAGCCGACCCCGCATGTCGCCATTACCTGCGTTCGGCCAGGTATCCTCCGGATAGTTCTCCAGCCTCAGTCACGAATCAGCCCCGCCGATGGGACTTTGGCGAGCACCCGGCTGCTGGCCCTGGCGGACGGAAAACCTGTGGGCGTTCTCCTGGTTATCACCGGTGTCGAATCGGTCAGCAAGGAAGCCGTCGCGGGCTACAGTGAGGCGTCCACCGTTGCTGCCTTTGCCCTTCTCGGCCGCTCACCGGTGGATAAGGTTATCGCCCATAGCCTCCGTGGACTCGCTTGGCCTAATTGCCCCGTCAGGTATTTCGCGGACGAGCAGGAAGCCCTTACCTGGCTAGCGGGATTTTGCTAGCCGTTGAGGCAGCGACTTTCCTTGGGTATGACTGGTTACGTGCCACTGTTCAGGCATCGAAGTGCCCGGCTCCCGACGGGCGCCGCCAGAAGCCGGGTTTCCCGTGCGCCTAGTCTTTTCGGCCCGGCAGCAGCAGGAGCGCATCGCCGACGGGGCGTTCGCCCGTGGCATCCGACGGGGAGTTGACGACCTGGCCGTTCTGAACCATGGTGGTGGATCCGCCGCCGTCCAGATTGATGGCGTTGACCATGCCGAGAGAGCGGGCAACGTGTGCTTCTTCGTTCAGGCTCAGGCCAAGGGACGTGGTTTGGCGTCCGTCGGCGGTGACCAACAGGGTGCGGCCCTGGGCGTCGACACCCGCGAAGGTGCGGGGGTTGCGCTTGTGGACCCACCCGTAGAAGAAGCTGTTGCTGTCGTTGGTCCGGACCATACCGTCGCGCTTGGCCGTGACGTCCAGCTGGCCGTTCTGGATTAGGGTTGGGCCGCCATTGACGACGTCGGTAGTAGGGCTGCTCTTCAGGGTCTTGCCTTTTTCATTGAGCAGATCAGTGTCGACCTTCAGCTTGGAGCCCGGGACGGCCAGCGCCGCGAGCTTGTCGGTGTCCTCTCCGATGGCCTGGAGGGTGCGCCCTCCCGCAGGGACCGCGGTGCCGCGGGTGTGGTTGACCGCGGTGACGGTCCCTTGAGCGTCCAAGGCCACTTCGAGTCCGGGCCCGGCCGGGGTCGTGGGGCCGAACTCGGGGGTGAAGGCGACGATTTCGTCAGCGTCGGTGCAGGTGAAGTCGTGCAGCGGCAGATTCGTTGGGGTGTCGTCGGTGCCGCCGCAGTTGCGGATGAGCCCGGGCACGCGGTCAATCCCGTCCAGGGGGAGTTCTGCCGAGCCTGGTGCGGAGACGGTGCCGTGCCAGTGCAGCCGCTGGATGGAGGTGCTGTTCTTATCGAGAACCAGGGAGGGGCGGTCGCCGACGGGTTCGCTGAGGACCTTCCCATCGTGCACTGCGGTTCCGGCGGGGTCCCCCGGGGCGCCTGCTGCTGGGTCCATGGTGAAGAAGCCGCCGTTCACGGCTGCCAGGGCGCCGGCTGCGGCGGAAAGCTGGCTTGTGGTTTCGCGGTTTTCCAGGCTGGGGCCGAAGGAAGAGGTGAGACTGCCGCGGAAGTCCTTCGGGTCAATGGTCAGCACCTGCAGGATCCAAGGACCGCGGTCATCGTCGCTGGAGCCGGCGTCGCCATCCCAGCCGGTGTAAATCACCGATGCTTTGTAGCCGGCGGCTTTGATCTGATCGAGGGTGGGGGAGCCGTCGGCCTTGGACCCGAACTGGCCCACACGCACCCGGTGGCCGAGGTCCCCGCCGGCATCAGCCAGCTGGGGTGACTGGACGTGCTCAACCCTGGCGGTAACACCTGCGGCATCGAGCTTGTCGGTCACCGCCTGTGCCTGCGCCTGGGTGGACAGAGCCGAGGCTGGGGCGTCGGGGTCGGGCGACGCTGACGGGACCGCCACTTCGGCGGTCCAAAAGAAGTCCTGGTTAGGGGTGCCGCGGGTGATCGTGGTTCGGGTCAGGCCCGGGGCCAGAGTGGTCACATCCCGGGTCTCGGGCAGGTCCTGCGCGCCGAGATCCAAGTGGGAAGGCTGCGATGGTGCGGCAGTCTGCCGGTCCGGGGCCGGCGCCACCGCGTCCGAAGCGCCCGCTGTGGTGAGGAACGCGAAGGGGAGGGACACGGCCAGCGCGGCGATAACGGGGCGCCGATGGCGATGATTGGGGTTGATCATGGTTACCGACACTAGGGCGCTGCGGGAGCGGAATTGGAACCCCCACACCGACGTTTAGCCCGCTTTAGGGAACTGTTCACCGGGCGTTCGGATACCCATGTCCGGATGTTCCCCGCGATCGTGGCAGATGCGCGGGGCCATTACCGCACAGAATTTCATCTGCTGCCGGTGGGATAAGCGGACACGCACTGCCAGGCGGTATGCCGGACAGCGCGTGTCGTGTTGTTGTGGCTTAGGGCTGCCCAGGGCAGGGCGGCAAGGCACGATTAGCCGCCGGCATTGCCATGCCCGTTGTGGGTGATGGTTGCGATGGTGCCGGAGCCCGCCAGTCCGGCCGCCACTGACGAAGCTGCGAGGACGGCTGCGCCGGTGGCCCAGGCGCCTTTGCGGGTGAACCTGCGTTATGCCTGGAGATGAGGCATGGAGGGATCCAGTCTTTCGTGCGTGAAGGGGGTGGCTTGTAAAGCGCGCTCTCCAATTGCTACTAACTGGTCGTTAAACCACCGGGGACGGGTTCATGAACACGAGATGACAGCCTTCGCGAACAGCACAGTGGCACGCCCTAGGCGTTGAATCGTTGCCTGAAGTAACCAAAACCGTCACCTGGATTTAAGCTGCGCTCCGTAGGTTCGTATGCGTGAAAAGACCTTCCAAATCCGTCAGTACATCCACCAGCGGGCACCAATTAAGTGGCTTCGGGCCGGGAAAGCTGCCCCGGTATACCCGGGGCCGTAAGCCACTTGCGATTGTTGCCGCCAGCTGCACCCTCGCCGTCCTGGGTGGCGCGGGCATCGCCGCCGCCTCCACCATTGCCTTTGGCCAGCAACAGGTCGGCTCCGAGGACGACAAGGGGGAGCAGGTCTCCTCGAACCAGGTCATCAAGCCCATAGGTGACCGGCTGATGACGCCCTTCGGCAAGATCATGGGCTCGAGCGTCAGTCCGGATGGCCGCTACCTCGTCGGGACGAGCACTGACCGCTCCGTCGATTTGCAGGTCTTCGACCTCACCACGTACAAGCCCGTAGCCGCGGCAGGCACTCTGGCGGCCACCTCCTTCACCGCCGCGGCAGGAAACGCCGGCTACGCCAACATGGCCTACCAGCACATCACCGATGGTTCCGTGGGCCAGGACGGCCCCGTCTTTTCGCCCGACGGCAAGTTCCTCTACGAGCCAATTGCGACCGGGATCGTCCGCTACCCCTTCAACCCTGACGGCTCCCTCGGCGGGGGCACGAAAATCAACATCCCGAACGCAGGGGACAAACAAGCCCTGACCGCCGGCATGGCGTTTTCCCCCGACGGGTCGACCCTCTACGCTGCCGTGAACGGCCAGAACACCGTCGTCGCCATCGACCCCGTCGCCGGCACAATCAAGCAGACTTTCGGCACGGGTATCGCCCCGCGCCAGCTGAAGTTCGTCGGCACCAGACTTTACGTCTCCAACGAGGGCGGCCGCCCGGCGCTCCCTGGGGAGCCGACCATGAATTCCTACGGTACGGACGTTCCGGCCGACACCACCCTCGGCACCTCGACGACGGGCACGCTCAGCGTCATCGACACGGCCAACGCCGCGGCGGCAGTTTCCTCGATCGACGTCCAGCTGCACCCGACCGCCATGTTCCTGGACGGGTCCACGCTGTATGTGGCGAACACCAACAGTGACACCGTTTCGGTCGTGGACACGGCGAGCAACAAGGTCCTTCAGACCATCGCCACCCAGCCGTGGGCTTCCTCCCAGATCGGCTACGAACCCACCGCCATCACCATGCAGGGTGACCACCTGCTGATCTCGCTCGGCCGCGCCAACGCGGTCGCGGTCTACAAGGTCAACAAGCAGGACCCGAAGGACCCGGCCAGCTACATCGGCCTGCTGCCCACGGACTACTACCCCGGGAACGTCACCGCGGTGAACGGCCAGATTGTTGTCACTAACATCCGCGGCATCGACGCGCGCGGCCCGGCGGTGACCATCAACGAGGGCCCGAACACTACAACTGCGACCGGTCACGGCACCCACTCCACCACGGCCTCGCTCACCAGATTCACCCTGCCCAATGACGAAGAGATCCAAAAGACCACAGAAACGGTGTTCGAACAGAACGGCTGGAATGGCAACTCGGTGAAGGAAGCGACGGCGGCAGAGGCCGCCAAGATCCCGGCGGTCGCCGTACCCAAACGGATTGGGGAGCCCTCGACGATCAAGCACGTCTTCCTGATCGTCAAGGAAAACCGCACTTACGACCAGGTCTACGGCGACATGAAGCAGGGCAACGGCGACGCTTCCCTCGCCCAGTTCGGGGCAAAAGTCACCCCGAACCAGCACGCCCTTGCCGGCCAGTTCGGCTTGTACGACAACACGTATGACATCGGCACCAACTCGGCCGAGGGGCACAACTGGATGATGCAGGGCGACGACCCGGCCTACACAGAGACCAGCGCAGGCGAGTACAAACGGTCCTACGATACCGAGGACGACGTCCTGGGCCACCAGCGCTCAGGCTTCCTTTGGACCGCGATCCAGGCAGCAGGCAACACGGCAAGGAACTACGGCGAGTTCGACTCCGACGAGGGCAAGCCGGCCGGCGCGACGTGGCAGCAGTATTACTGCGCCGCTACCAGCACAATGGCCGGCGGTGATCCGGCCCAGCTCTTCACCCCGGCACTGCAGATGCATGCCAGCTCGGCCATCCCCTCACTCAACGACATCACGGACCCGAACGCGGCGCCCTTCGACACCTCGGTGCCGGACATCTACCGCTATGAGACCTGGAAGCAGGACTTCGAAAAGAACGGGCCGAAGAACTTCCAGATGACATGGCTCTCCAGCGACCACACCGGCGGCACGGCCGACCCGGAGGCGCAGGTCGCCGACAACGACCTCGCGGTGGGCAAGATCGTCGATGAGATTTCGCACTCGCAGTACTGGAAGGACTCCGCGATCTTCATCGCCGAGGACGACAGCCAGAACGGCACCGACCACGTCGACGGCCACCGCGCCCCGGTCCAGGTCATCAGCCCCTACGCGGCGCACGGCAAGACCGTCAGCACGTACTACTCCCAGATCAACATGGTCCGGACCATTGAACAGATCCTCGGCGCCCAGCCGCTGAACCAGAAGGTGGCCGCCGCCACGCCGATGTTCGACGCCTTCACCAACAAGGCCGACCTGACACCATACGCTGCGGTCCCGAACCAGGTCCCGCTCACGGAGGGGGTCAAGACCGCACCCGCCTGCGGCCCCGACACCCTGGGCCAGACCGGAGCGGCAGCCGCCGCGGTAAACGACGCCGCAGCCCAAGCCGCCGCCGTCCCCGCCCCGATGAAGGAAACCGCCGAAAAGTGGGAGGACTGGTCCGAGCAGCAGCATCTGACAGGCAACGGCGCGAAGGAAGACTACGCGGACCCCAACCTGTTCAACCGCTGGACCTGGTACCAGACCCACAAATGGGAGAGCCCGTACCCCGGTGACGCCAAGATCTACGGCCCTGACGAGGTGCCCGGCATCCCTGCCGGTTCAACCAACCACGAGGACGACTGACCGGGCCCCCAACCGCGCCAGACGACCACAGGAACCCACAGCACGCCTGCGCGGGCTGGGCGGAAAACCAGCCCGCGCAGCAGCTTCGGTCATCATCCGGCTGATGGAAGGGGCCGGCAACTTTGTCTTCAACAACCATGTGGTTACCCTCGATGTTAAGGCCACGTCGGTTAATGCCACGTGGAGTGCCTCCTGCTTCGAGGCCCAAGTGGACGCCCTACTGACCACGGGCGCTGCAGACGGCCTCGCCGTCACGGCCGTACAGCTCGAATTGAGGTGTCCTCAATTCCGGGCAGGAATTTGAACTCTGCGGCCTTCATCATGATCAGTCGCCTTTTCTCTTCGTCCGATTCGTCTCGCCATGTCTGGGCGCATTGCGGTGGTCGCGGTGCGGGTGGCAATGGCGAGGGTGAAGGCTGTTGCGAGGCCGAGTATCGACCAGGAGTAGATTTCCCAGCCCGGGGGGTTGGTTGCCGCCAGCCAACGGATGGAGTAGTTGGTGGTTGCACCGGCGGGAAAGGTGAACACCCAGAACCCTGATGTAAAGGGGAGCTTCCGATACTCGGCGAGGAGTGTGACCTGCAGTAGCGTCATGATTGCCAGGACGCCGGTGAGGCCGAGTTGCACGGCCCCCATTGGGCCGGGGTGTGACACCATCCAGGCGATGTTTGCTGTTGCAGGCGCAGCCAGATATGCGGACAGGCCGGGCTTGGCTGCTGGTGCCAGTTCGCCTCCGGTCATGAGCCGGACGGTGACGACAGTTCCAACGAGAAGCCAAAAGAACATGCCGGCCCCAAATGTGGCTATGGCGGCATCATGGGCGTGAATGATTGATAAGCCGATGCTGGCGACGAAGGATCCAGCTACGACAGGCAGCAGGTAGCCGGGGTGGATGGACTGCATTGATACCCCACCGGTGACCCAGTGGGCGAAGAGCTGTGCGGCGACGATAGCCAGCGCTGCGATGAACACGCCACACAGCCAGGCGCCCCAGGTCGGCAGGTACTGGCTGTAGTGGGAGGAAAGCAGGATCCCGACCAGTGGAATAAAGGAGGCGAAAGGCCCTGCCACCTCGTGCTTGAGATCAGAGCGGAATGTTCCTTTCCGTCGCAGGCCCCGGAACACGTACATGGCGGTCAGGACAAGCCACACGGCGGCAGCCGCTCCGTAGAGAATTTCCTCCGGCCAGACCGGGGCTCCGAGATAGCTCCTCGCGGAGGACCAGCCGCCGCCCAGTCCTGCGAGCCCCAACGGTACGCCGAACCGGCTCAACTCATGCATACCCGGCTTAGCGTTTGGAGGCTGCACAGCTTCCTGGGTGGCGGGTGCCAGGGCAACAGCGGTGGCACTGTGTGTCATGGTGCCAGCGCATCCGGTTGGTGGGGAAAAACGAGGAGTGTGCTTGTGGCGGTGGCGAGGAGTTCACCGTCGGCGGCGCACAGGCGGCCCTCGGTGAAAATCAGCCGGGAACCGGTTTTTACCACTGACCCCTCTGCTCGAAGGGCGCCCTTCCGGAGCGTGACGGGCCGCAGATACTTCACCGCCAGGTCGATGGAGGTATAGCCGAGGCCAACTGCCAGGGTGGTGTGTGCTGCGCAGCCGAGGGCTGTGTCAAGGAGTGTGCAGGCCAGGCCGCCGTGCACCATACCTAAGGGGTTGTAGTGGGCTTCTCCCGGCCGGCACTCGAATTCGACGTGTCCGTGTGTAGCTTCGGTGAGATCGAATTTCATCAGGGACGCGATCGGTGGCGGCGCAATGCTGCCGTCGCGGAGGCTGGATAAGTAGTCCATGCCGGATAGTAGTGGCAGTTGTTGGAGGGCGATCGCCGGATCCGTCCACGTGAAGGTCTCCGAGCGCTCGGCGGAGGTGTTGGTTGTCATGAATGTATCTCTCTGAGTTCTGAAGGTGTCATCAGGCTTTGCCGGCTGACGCCGCGGCGTTGCCGGCCAGCGCCGGGTAGAGATCCGTGATCGGACCAGAGAGGCCAAGCTTCACGCCTGCCGTGGTGTCGTCCACGATGACCTCGTACTCTGCCTGCTCGAGCCCATCGAAGGACTTCCGTACGACTTCCTCCGGAGATATTTTTGGGGCGTCGATACCTCGAGTCATTGCGGTGTCGATGTAGCCGACGTGGACACCGGTAACGTGCGTGCCTTGAGGGGCCAGTTCCATCCGGAAAGAGTTGGTTGCCGACCACAGCGCGGCCTTTGATGCGCTGTAGGCACCGGTGAGCGCGATCCAGCTGAGCACCGAGTGGATGTTGAGGACCGCTGAAGTCCCGTTGGCGGCGAGCGCCGGGGCGAAGGCCCGGGTCAGTGCGACCGGCCCGAAGAAATTAGTCTCCATGACCCTACGGAATTCCTCCTCGGAGAGTCCCACCAGAGTGTCGGATTCAACGGAAATGCCGGCGTTGTTGATCAGGACACTGACGTCCGGAGCCTGCGCGACGGCGGCCCGGATCGAGGCGGGGCTGGTGACATCGAGAGTGAGAGGGACGATCCGGGAATCGTGCCACTCCTGGGGACGTCGGGCCGTCGCATACACTTTGGCGGCGCCCCTGGCCAGGGACTGTTCCACGAACTCGCGGCCCAGCCCTCCATTCGCACCCGTGACAAGGACGACGGCCTCAGACAGCTGTGGCATGGATTCTCCTGAGCTCAGACAAGGCGGCGACCCGGTTGTGCAGCCCTCGAAAGTCAGATTAGCGGACTGGGTTGGTTTTTCCAACTAACTTGTATGCTTGTAGAAAGCACTGAAAGCAGGGAAGTCATGACACCAACCGATACAGCCAGGGATGCGCCCAGGGCGTGCTTCATCGCAGCAGGGCTCGAGGTGCTGGGTGAGCGGTGGGCGCTGCTGGCCCTTCGGGAGATGTCCCTGGGCGTTCATCGTTTCGACCAGATAGCCCGTAATACCGGCGCCTCCCGGGACATCCTGACAAGCCGACTGCGGACCTTGGAAGACCACGGCGTTATTGAGCGCGTCCAATATTCGGAGCGCCCCCCGCGCTATGAGTACCACCTCACAACCTCTGGGGCCGAGGTCGCTCCTATTCTGATTTCACTCGCGGCGTGGAGCAGTACCTGGATGCGCGACGAGACACCCCGCGCCTCGTACCGGCACAGTTGCGGGGCTGAGCTGAAACCGGTGATGACGTGCGCGGAATGCGGCGAGGAATTCCGACTGGGCAGCCTGATGCTGGGACCGCTTGTGTCTAAGGGCGATGCGATCCCGGCGGACCAGTAACGGCAAGGTCGAAGAGCGGCAGTGACACTCGAATTGGTTGACTTTGATGATCCAGGGCAGCCCGTCTGCGGGATCTGTTAACCGACGAGCTTCTCGCCAGGTACGCCACGGAAAAACCAGCTCTTCGAAGCGCCGAGAAAAGTCTTGTCTCTGCCACGGCAAAACGTCATTGCCAATGTGCTGGTAATCAATGCTGTCGGTGAAGCCATAGGCCACGGCGCTTTTCGCCGGTTAAATGGGGAGTGGGAGGTCTTGACTTCATCCATTGTCGCGGCAACCACCAGATCCGAGAGCGAGGCATACCTTTCCCCCGGCCCGGCGGCCTGAAGTGCCGCGCGGACTTGGGTAGCATGATCGGCCGTGCAATATGGGTTGATGTGAGCAGCCGATTTCGTCTTTGGAATTTCGCGCCTTTCCCACTCCCTCGCCGGGGCGGGGTTAGGTTTGGGCTGGTTTTGTCCGCTGGGTTTCCTCCAAACGACGTCCCACCTGTGGGACCGCGTATATTACAGGGCGCGTATCGCCTCCCGTACTTTCTTGCCCGTACCGGGAGTGACAATGACCGGTGGTTGAGAACACTGAAAACGGTCGCCACTGGGACGCCTGCTGCCACTGCGACATCTGCCATGCGTGCGGCAGTTAGCAATTGGTCTCCCGTGTGCGCTCTTGATGTTGAGCGGCTGTAAAACGGTGGTCCGCGGATGGGAGCCACGCGACGGTTCGTGAGACCTGCCAGGTGGAGCTACGAGGCGCACTTCCCTGTCGTTGCGAGTCGTTGATTCGCCCGTCAGCCAGAGTCTGACCCCATTCATCCTGCGGCCCTGTCGTGGCGCCAGCTTCGAAGGCGGACGGGAAGGTAGGGAGGAGGACCGGAGTGTCCCGCCCTCCTCCCTGCGCTCCAGCCAGTTAGCTATCGGCTTCCTGCTTGGAAGTTTCGATTAGGACTCGCACGTCCCAGGCCGCGAGCTCAATCTTGGTGAAATTGTTCTGCTCGGGGTGGAGAAGGTCGTCCACGAAAACCGGCGCGGCAATCGTGACGGGTTCCCACCCCCAGTTGTGCACGAAGTGTAGACGGCGACCGTCGGCGTTTGTCGCCGAGTGTACGGTGACCGCTTCGGGCAGGTCTTCCCAGCCTGCGTTGTGGTCCGGGGCGAGCCAGCGAATCAGGTCTGCTGCCAGTTCGGTATTTGGAAGCGTGCCGATCGTGGTGATCCTGCCGCTCCCGGCCCGCGGCGGCGAGGTTGTGATGGCGGGGTAGCGGCCGAACTGCGGATGGATGTAGCTGGCCACGGCGGTGCCATCGTGCTGCTCGAGGTAGTCGACCCAGCGGGTCGCGAGGCTTCCCGTCGAAAGCTGGAATCCTTCTGCTGCCTCCAGTTCGAGCGGGTCGGTGAGCTGGGAGAATTCCTGGTAGCTGACTCCTGCTTGTTTGGCGAGGCGGGAAGGTTTGGTTTCGAGCCGGGCCCGTGCCTCGTGGTCTGCGTACGCGGTGCGCATGCCCAGTACGAGGTGTCCGCCAGCTTCCGCGTAGGCCCGGAGCCAGTCCAGCAGTTCGTCATCGGCGATGTACAGGCCGGCGGCGATCAAGACGGGCAGTTCCCTGGCTACTTGGGCAGGATCCAGCCTCTGGCCCGCATTGCCGGTGATCTGGCGGTCATGCAGGATCCGGACGGGGGCTCCCGCCCGGAAGGCACCTTGGTAGAAGGCTTCGAAAATCTTCTGATAGGAGCGTTCGTCTCCTGTCATTGGCGCCTCGGACAGGAAACAGGGCTGGCCTGCCAGGCCCCATTTGGAGTCGTTCGAGTAGATCATCCCTATGCTTGCGTCCGGGGTGAGGCCGACCAGTGCTTTGTCGGCCGTCTTGAGTTCCGCCCCGAGTTGCGCCAGCTCATGGTAGACGCGTCCGGGTTTCTGGTCGTGCGGGAGGACACCAACCCAATAGGTTTCTGTGCCGTAGTGGTTGGTCGCCCAATGCCAGTATTCGATCATCTCGGCGCCGCGGGAGATGAACGCGTATGCGGCCTGCCGCCATTGTCCATCAAACGCCGGATATTGCATGGCTGATCCGCCGATGGCTCCTGCATTGGTTTCGGTGACCAGGAACGGTGCCTGTTTGGATGAGTACATACGGTCACCGCTTTGGAAGAGCGTCCAGGCGCCGCTGGTTGCCCACCCCTGGGGTGTGCTGCTGGACGGCGGGATGGCGAAAGCGTCCTGCATGGCGTAGTAAGGGTTGCCTGCAGTGACGTCGAAATCCCGGGTCATGTCCTGGTCGTGCTGGGAAGGCCGGTCGTAGGCGATGCAGGTGGTGACGAACTGCTCGGGGGTGGAGTATTCCCGGACGAGAGCGGCCTGCCATTGAAGGAATTCGGTGGTGAGCCGGGCCTGGAAACGGCGCCAGGCGAGGTCGTATTGCGGCTGGGCGTTGTTGTCCGGTGTCCAGAGGTCGGCCCAGGTGGAGAGCTGATGGGACCAGTAAACCAGGCCCCATTCCTTGTTGAGGTTCTCCACTGTTCCGTACTGGTGCCTAAGTTCGTCCGTGAAGCGCTGGAAGACGCCGCGATTGTGGAAGGCGAGCAGGCCCGGCTCGTTATCGACTTGGTAGCCGATCACGGCTGGGTGGGTTGCGAAGCGTTGGACGATTTTGCGGATGATGCGTTCGGCGTGGAATTTGAAGGCCGGGTGGGTGTAGTCCACTTCCTGGCGGGCTCCCCATCCCAGGGGCTGGCCGGTTTTCGGCTCTCCGGCGATTTCCGGGTAGCGGCGGGCGAGCCACATGGGAATGGCGTAGGTCGGGGTGCCCAGGATCACGGAGATGCCGCGTTTGTGGGCGCCGTCCAGGACCGGGGTCATCCATTCCAGGTCAAATTTGCCGTCCTCGGGCTCCCACTGGGACCAGGTGGATTCGCCGACGCGGATGACGGTCATGTTGGCCGCTGCCATGAGATCGAGATCCTGCTCAAGGCGGGGGGAGGGTTGGTATTCGTGGTAGTAGGCGGCGCCGAAGAGCACTTTGCGGGGTCGTTCAGACATGAATTCGTACTTTCGTTGTGGGAAGGGTGGGGTCAAGCTTTGACGGCACCGGTGCCGAGGCCGGACTGCCAGTAGCGCTGGAGGAACAGGAACGCGGCCATGAGGGGTAGCACCGATACCAGTGACCCGGTGATGACCGTGGAGAACAGTGCCTGGGAGCCAGACCCTGCTGCTGATGCCGCCTGCCATTGGGCAAGGCCGACCGGAAGCGGGAACAGTTCGGGACTGTTGAGCATGATGAGGGGCAGGAAGTAGTTGTTCCAGGACGCCACGAGCGCGAAAAGCAGCACTGTGATGGAGCCGGGTACGAGGAGCCGAAGAACGATTTGAAGGAAGATGCGCATTTCGCTGGCGCCGTCGACGCGTGCCGCTTCGATGAGTGAGTCCGGGACTGCGTCGGCTGCGTAGACCCTCATGAGGTACACGCCGAAGGGGCTCACCAACGAGGGCAGGATCACTGCCCAGGGAGTGTTGGTCAGGTTCGCGCCAGCGAAAAGCAGATACGTGGGGATGGCCAGGGCCGTCAACGGGATCATCACTGCGCCCAGCACTACGGTGAACATCGCGTTCCCGCCAGGGAACCTGTATTTTGCGAAGGCGTAGCCAGCAGCGGTGGCTAGGACTGACGCGCCCAGGCCACTAACGACGGCGTAGATGATGCTGTTGACCATCCAATGGACGAAGACGCCGTTCTGGAAGGTGAAAACGTTGTTCAGATTCTCGGCCAGGTTCATGTTCGAGAACCAGAGACCGAAGCTGCTGAACAAGTCCTCGTTTGCCTTGGTGGAGGCAACGATGAGCCAGAAGATAGGCAGGAGGAAATAGACAAGGCACAGCAGCATGGCAACGGTGAGAAGCGTGCTGCGGCCCGAACGTTTGCGCCGCGGTGGCGTTGTGGCCTGGCTTCCTAGTGTGAGGCGGTCAGCGACTGTGGCGGTCACGATGCCTTTTCCTTTCTGTTTGCGGTCAGCTGGACGCCATAGCTGACGGCCATGATGACGATCCCGAGAAGGAAGGCAATGGCCGCGGCGTAGTTGGCGTCCTGGTTGACGAAGGAGAGCTGAAAGGCGTACATGTTCGGTGTGTAGTCCTGACCAATGGCTGCTGGGGCGATGACGCGCAGGAGGTTCGGTTCGTTGAAGAGCTGGAATGACCCGATGACAGAGAAGATTGTGGTCAGCAACAAGGCGCCTTTGATGGCGGGTATCTTGATTGACCATGCCACCCTCCATTCGCCAGCCCCGTCGACCCGCGCCGCCTCGTACAGTTCGGCGGGTATGGACCTGAGGGCCGCGTACATAACGATCATGTTGTAGCCGACGAATCCCCAGGTCACGATGTTCATGATCGAGAAGAGGACGTTGCCCCCGGCGAGGAAGTCGGGCGCCGGAAGCCCAAGTGACTTGGCCAGTTGTGCGAACGGGCCGAAGTCTTTTCCGTACAGGTAGCCCCACATTAAGGTGGCGATCACGCTTGGGATTGCGTACGGCAGGAACACGCCAAGACGGATGAACTTTTGCAGGCGCAGCATTCCGCTGTCCAGAATGAGGGCGAAGAGTAGAGACAGGCCAAGCATGACCGGAACCTGGATGACAAGGAAGAGGGCCATACGGCCGACCCCACCGAGGAACGATGCGTCGGTCAGGGCACGCGCGTAGTTGTCCATCCCGACAAATGAGACGCCGCCGATGAGCTGCTTCTTGAAGAGGGAGAGATAGCCGGCGTAGGCGAGAGGTACAGCAATCATCAATGTGAAGGCGATCATAAACGGCATGGACAATGCATAGGCCGCCACGTACTGGCGCCGCCGCGCGATGTTCGCTGTCTTCCTGGGCGGGGTCCGCTGTGCTTGTCGGGAAGAAGTCTCAGCTTGCAACGGTGAAGCCCTGTCCCTTGGCGTACTGCACCAGGTCATCCTGCCAGGCCGACAATGCGGCGTTGAGATCCCCGCGGTCACCGATGGCTTTGCCCATGGTCTTGTCGTAGCTGCTGGCGGCGTAGTCGTTGAAGGGCAGGAACTGGAAGCCCTCCTGGACAGTCGAGGAGATGTCGGTGAACTGCTGGTTGACCTTCTGGCCACCATAAAAGCTTGACGGGGCGTCAGCGAAAGCGGGGTTCTTGAGGGTTTTCGTCGATGGCGGGAAGAGGAACTGTTCGTTGGCAAGGGTCAGCGCGGCCTTGTCATCGGTATTGACGAAGCGGGCCAGCATTGCCGCGGCAATGGGGTTCTCGCTGGACTTCAGGACGGCGTCGGTGGAACCGCCGTAGTTGCCGCTGGCCGGCTTGGAGGGGTCCCACTGGGGCAGTGGTGCGGCACGCCATTTGCCAGCCGTGCTCTTTGCTGTTCCTTGGAGGAAGACCGGCCCCCATGCACCTGTCAGCCACGACGCGTACTTTCCGCTGTTCAGGCCCTGGTACCAGGCGTCGGCGAAGTCGGGTTCGTTCCCTATGTTCCCGGACCGGAAGAGATCGTTCCAGAAGGAGGTGACCTTCTTGCAGGCGGCGTCTCCGGTGAGGTTGATCTTGACGTTCTTGGTTCCGTCGTAGGAGAAGGGTCGGCCGCCGGCCTGCCAGAAGAGACCGAGCATGTTCGCTTCCGAGCTGGGGGCCCAGTTGACAAGCATGCTTGAGGGGTTCTTGCCCCGATATGTGGAGACCGCGGCCGCGAAGTCGTCCCACGTTTTGGGGACGGTGAGTCCGGCGGCCGTGAACAGGTCTTCGCGGTACAGCATGCCCATCGGGCCTGTGTCCTGCGGTACTCCGTAGATACCCTTGCCACCGGGCGACACCCCGTCCCAAACCCAGGCCGGGTAGTCGGACTTCAAGTCGCCAATACCGTAAGCCGTGAGGTCCAGGAGGTTGTCCGTAAGGGTGAACGATGGCAGTTTGTCGAACTCCATCTGCACCACATCCGGGGCTCCCTTTCCGGCCTGGATTGCCGCCCGGAGCTTCTGGTAGTGGGCCCCGCCCTGGCCGACGTTCACCACCTCGACCTTCATGGCAGGGTACTTGGCTTGGAACAAGTCGACTTCTTTCTGGATGTCTGGCACCCATGTCCAGAAAGTCAGCTTGGTGTCCTTTTTCATGGCCGCGTCAATATCAGCCTGCGAGACGGGGGAGGAGGCGCCGCCCGACGCCGAGGACGTCCCGCCGCCACAGGCAGTGAGAGCGCTAACACTTAAGGCAGCAAGAGGAAACGCGGCCAGGATGGAGCGACGTGAAATATCTCGTGACATGGCTTCTGCTTTCGAATGGGAGGTGATGTGGATGCGGCAATTCGCCCGTAAGGTCGGCGCGCCGCTGCGCCGGGGAACGTGGATGATGTTCGTTCTTACGGGAGTTTAAGAAGCTGATCACTCAGCGCGGGTTGCCGAGACAAGGTGCCGTGGATGCCCGCACGATCAGCTCAGTAGGAAGATGAATGCTCGTCTTTTCCGCCGCGCGTCCTT
The DNA here is from genome assembly GCF_018613675.1 of Arthrobacter sp. ISL-85. Taxonomy (GTDB): domain Bacteria; phylum Actinomycetota; class Actinomycetes; order Actinomycetales; family Micrococcaceae; genus Arthrobacter. The sequence goes on from NZ_JAGGPQ010000034.1 coordinate 22,829, forward strand.
CAATCAAGTGAATCAATTCGCGGACGGAACGCTCGGCGACGGATGAAAAGTTTTGGCGAACCGTCGTAAGGGGAACCATCTGATAGGCAGCCTCGGGGACGTCGTCGAAGCCGGCCACTGACATGTCATCCGGGATGTGGAGGCCCTGCTCGGTGAAGGCGCGGATAGCGCCCATCGCCATGTGGTCGTTCGCGACTACGATTGCAGTCGCAGTTGTTGGATCGAGGGTGAGCGCCGCTTCATATCCCGACTTGGGGGACCAGTCACCCACAAGGAGGGGTCCAGGGTGGAGTCCCAGGTCCTCCAGCTCTAGCAGCCATCCGTCGCGGCGCCTGGCTGCCGAGTCCCAGCTCAACGGGCCAGCGAGGTGCGCAATCCGACGGTGCCCAGAATCGTAAAGATGGCGCACGGCAGCTCTTGTGCCAGCTACCTGATCAGAGTCGACCAGCACGTGCTTTACCGACTCCGTCGTAATGGGGCTGGTGCTGACCAGAGGCATCTCGGCCAGGGCCGACGTTTCGAGATGGAGAATTCCCGCCACGCCGGAAACGATCACTCCCTCGACGCCACGCACCATCAGGTAATGGATGGCTTCTTCAAGTTGCGCCTCGGATGCCTCTCTGACCGTGGTGAGTGTCAGGCCGTAGCCAGCCTTCCAAGCGGCCTGCTCCAGGCTGAACAACCCCGCGGTCGGACCGTAAAGCGAGCTCGCGGTTGCGACTAGTCCGATCTGATGGGTCCGTTGCGTAACTAGGGCGCGAGCGGCTGCGTTCGGGCGATACCCCAAGGCCGCCACCGAACGAAGGACCTGGGCCCGGACTTGTGGCCGCACATTCGCTTCGTTGTTTACGACGCGGGACACCGTCTTGGACGAAACCCCGGCATGAGCTGCGACGTCCGCAAGTCGGGGCAACGCCTGTTTCGATGCTTCTTTGGAGGATGTTCCGACAGCGCTGTCATTCATGAATGTGATCTAACTCGCTTACTGACAGCGCTGTCAACCACGTGGTTGGCATTCGTGACCAATCCGTTACAGTGCGTTGTTGCCGCGGACACACCCGTTCCTGCGCCAGCCTGGGGCTTCACCTCCACCAACCACTCGTCCATAGCCGCGTCGGGGGCGAGCTGACGGTCTGTTCGCGACGGGCACAGCGCGCCGAGCAAGCCTATAGGCAACGTTCAGCCACGTCTCGGTGGGGAGCTCGCTGTACGCCGACCTCACGTCAATCGACGACTCCACCACAAGAATGGGACGCATATCAGTTACTCTCAGCGCCGATAATTGATATTTTGTCGTCTCCGTTGACCAGGGCGTGCCTTTGGCCACCACGGCGGCCCGCATGGGTGCCTGGAACTGTTTTGGAACCTTGGGGTCATGGATAAGAATTTGCGCGTCCCCGAGGACGTGGATCGTCGTTTGGACCAGCTCGCGGCCGAGGAACACACCTCCAAATCGGCGTTGCTGCTCCAAGGTGCAGAGCTTGTACTGCAGCGCCACCGCCGAAGCCACGAGATCGGCGAGGGGCTTGGATTCGTGATGAGCCATGATGCTGAGCTTTTGACGCGCCTTGAGGATGCGCGACCGCGTACCTTGAGATTGAGGACGCGTTGCAGGTCGTTGACCGGCGCGGGTATGCCGGTACCTCATTCCGGTGCGGTCGGGTTGCCCCGGTTGGCCAACACCAGTTCATGGTTCAGGGCAGCAGGAACGACATGACCGTTGCGGAATGAATGCAGGGCTTTCTGGTGAGCTGTTACAAGGCCGGCGTGGAAGCGGTGTGCCGATGTTTGTCCCGTGAAAGAGGGTGTTGGCTGTGTACGTCTGCTTTACCAGAGGGGGCGGTAGGCGACGCTGTCGAACGTCAGGTTCATATCTTGGGTTCCTGCTGGCGGGGTCAGAATCGGAAGAAACTGAGCCGAGCTGACGCGCCGACGCTTCAGCCCAACGTCAGGTTGGCGTTACCCAATCGGTTCTGCCCCGTCTCGTCTCGAAAAGGGGCAGAGCCCGCCCGTCGCCCGTCTTTATCCCGTAGGTACCCGGCTCCTGAAACTGACATACGAGGCGGAATGATGTTCACAGAGCTCCTGCGCAGAAGGACTCGTATTCGGCAGCGACTGGCCCTTTCTCGGGTACGAAGTACACACCTTCACTAGCGTCCTCGCTTGGGCGCGGGGAATCCGGGCCCGTGGGCTGAAACGCAGCATGATGACAACCAACCCGCCTGGACTGCTCGGCGCAGTTTGCAGAACGGACGCAAGTACTCCAACACCGGCTACCGGTCGGGTTGAGTTTTGCCGGCGGCCTCAGCGGGGTATCAGGAGGCTGATTTGTGTTCTGATGTCCGTCACCAGTGCCTCAATGTCCAATCCAGCGTTCACACTTGCCGCCATACTCACAAACATTATCGCCGAGACAATGCGCGCCGTCATCGCGGCGTGAAACTCACCAGCCAGTTCTTTCCGGTCCAGGATGGCGGCAATGGCTTCCTCGGTTTGCCCCACGATGGATAGGGCAACGCTGTGGTGTGGTTCCGTGGGGTCACCGAAGACCATTTCCCGTAGATAGAAGCGCCCGTTATCGATCTGGATTCGATTGCACTCCACAATTGGCCGCACGATGGCCATCACCGCATCCAGGGCGTCCGGGATGGTTTCCGCATCAGCCCTGCCCCGCTCCAGAGCGTCGGCGTAGTGGGCGTTCTGAACGAGGAGGAGGAGTTCTCCCTTGGTCTTGGCGTAGAGGAAAAGGGTTCCGGTGCCGATGTCGGCTTTGTCGGCGATCTGCTGGGTGGTGACGTCCTGGACCCCGTATTTGGCGAACAGTTCAGAGGCTGCGGCCGTGATGCGGTCCAGCTTTTCCTGCTTGTTCCGCTCGCGCCGTCCGAGCGGCTGGGATGTGACAGGCATATGGTTCCCTCGGTACGTAAACTGACTGGGCTCAATAATGAGTATATCGACGCCGCGGAGAGTCACGCTCTTCAGTCGGCGCCCTACTCTTGGTAGCGGGAGGATCCGGCCTCGCTTGACATACGTCAGGGCTGCTTCAACTTCATAGGCGTGGATGGCCGAAACAAGTGGGGTCGGCCGATGAGGGAGTTCCGTCAGAATTCCAGTGTCAACCAGGGCGGGAACGAGCCCTTTCTTCACGCTCCGCCGGAACTCGCCATGGCGAACATTGGGGCGGCGCCGGAGGTAAATGATTGCGCGGGCCCAGACAGCCTCTGCCGGGGAGGCTATGTCGTACCAGCGCGAGGTGTTGGGCGGGCCGGCATAGAGAAGGGTGCGCGGAACACCTTGACCTCGTCCTTGTAGGCCAATGCTGTCTGCTTGCGACCCTTGAGCGGCGAAAGGGCCGATTGGAAGGTGACTTCCGCGACGCCGTCGATCTTCCGATCTGCCGGGATGGCGGTTTCCACGTCTGTGGTTGGGGGCCATAGGCGGCGGTGTTCGGCGAGATGGATCTGCCGGTACTCTTCCGTCCCGGTGTGGCGGCGATGATGCCCGAGTGCGGGCCCTTCCAGTAGTCCATGCCGGTTTGGCGGGGCTGATCCCGTCGTACCCATAGCAGGACTGAGGAAGTCAGGTGTTTTTCCAGGTGCGGCCCGGTTGTTGCAGGTGGGGTGCCCATGGCTGCCTTCTTCACGCGGACATGGTGGTCAAGGGGCGAGGAAGTCGACGACGGCGGGTGCGAACTGGGTGTGGTACTGGAAGATACCGCCGTGGCCGGAGTCGGGGTAGACGATCAATTCGGATCCCTTGATGCGGCGGTGCAGGTCCTCGGAGAGAGCCGATGGCACCATGCGGTCGTTGTCGCCGTTGACGATCAGAGTGGATTGAGTGAGGGTGGACAGGTTCGACGGGGCCGACCGGCCGTAGTTCTTGATTGCTTTCAGCTGCGTCTGGAATGCTCGGGTGCTGATTGGCTTGTCACGGTTCTCAGTCCGTTCCTGAAGGCGCTTAATGAAGGCTTTAGCAGCTGGTTTGCCGGTGGGGTTGCGGTTGAAGAACAGGAATTCCTTGGGGTCGGACCGGGTGAGGGTTGCCCTGAGGATGTCCCAATAGGTGGTGCCGATAACCTTGTCGATGTCTTTGCCTCCTCGCGGGCCGGTTCCGGTGAGTACGAGCTTTCGGACGAGATTGGGATGTTTGATGACCAGGTCCTGGGCAACCATTCCGCCCGACGAGAAGGAGAATACATCTATCTTTTCGAACCCGAGTGCCCTGATGAAGGTATAGGCGTCATCGGCCATTGCTTCGATGTTGTTGGGAACTTGTCCCGTGGAACCGCCGACTCCGGGCTGGTCGAAGGTGATCACGTGGCGGTTCTTGGCGATGGGGTCGATGATACGGGGGTCCCAGTTATCAAGGGTTCCTGTCAAGTGCACGAAGAACACCACGGGGATGCCGCCTTTCGGCCCAAGCTCGCGATATGCGTACCTGACACCTCCGGCGGTGACAGTACTGGCTGGTGCTTTTGCGTATGAGGTGACGACTGGTTCGTTCCGGGCGTCGGTTGTGTCCATGATTGTTCTCCTCCTGGATTCCCTGATTGAACGGTGGCTGGCGCTGGGTCAGTTGGTGATGGTGAGCACTGCTTTGCCCCGGAAGCCTCCTGCGGCCAGGGATTGCAGTGCCTCTGGAGCCTGGCCGAAGCTGAAGATCTTCCCGACGATGGGGCGCAGTACTCCAGCGTCCACCAGTGCGCTGATCTGACGTAGCTGGTCTCCGTTGGCACGCATGAAGAGGAACTCATAGCTGACGCCGAGTTTCCTGGCTTGCCACCGAATCTTGCTGCTGAGCCCGGTGAGCGCCAGGCGCAGCACGGGGTTGAGGCCTGCTGTGCGGGCGAAGGCCGAGTCGGGCGGGCCTGCGATCCCAATCGCCTTCCCACCTGGCTTGAGGATGCGCAGTGATTTCTGCAGGTTTTCCCCTCCGAGGCTGTCGAGCACCAGATCGTATCCGCTCAGAAGCTGTTCGAAGTCCTGGGTGCGGTAGTCGATAACTGTGTCAGCGCCCAGGTCCCGGACAAATCCGGCGTTGGAGCTGCTGGCGGTAGTTGCAACGGTCGCGCCCAGATGCTTGGCGAGCTGGATGGCGATGGAGCCGACCCCGCCTGCACCGGCATGAATAAGGACTTTTTGCCCGGGGTGCACATTGCCCTGCTCCACGAGGGCCTGCCATGCCGTCAGCGCTACCAGCGGCAGCGAGCCGGCCTCCTCCATGCTGGCCGATACGGGCTTGAGCGCAAGGTCCTCCTCCGCGACGGCGATGCGTTCAGCAAATGTGCCGATGCGGTCTTGGTTGGGGCGGGCGTAGACCTCATCGCCGGGTTTGAACCCCGTTACTTTTCCCCCGACGCTCAGCACGGTGCCGACCAGGTCGTTGCCGAGGACCAGCTGGAGCTTGTAGGGAAGGATCTGCTTGAACTCGCCCAAACGGATCTTCTCGTCCAGTTGGTTCAGGCCGGCGGCTTGCACCTGTACCAGCACGTCCCGTTCGCCGACGGTCGGTTCAGCAACCTCGGCTTCGCGCAGTGGTTCCTTGTACTTGTTGATAACGAACGCCCGCATGCCGTGATGCTCCCTCTAATTAAAGTGACTGCAATCAATTATGACTGTACTCAGCTAAATGTCAAGGGCTAATGAAAAGGCGCCTTGGCGACGGGTCGGATCCATCACCACAACGGGGCAGATGGTATTAAGACTTGGCGGACGCAAGTTGGGGTAGAGCGCCTCGATGGGGCCGCCGAGCCCGGCCTTGAGCTGCACGGACGCCTCGTCGGCGAGAACTTCGTACTCGCCGGCCTGGACGGCTTCCAATACCGGAGTGGATATCGATGATCACGGATTTGTCCTTGGCGGACAGGGTCGGTGCGAACGGGCGGGCGAGGAAGATTGGGCCGAGGAAGTTCGTCTCGACATTGGTTCGGGATTAAGGATGCCCGGGGTTGCCCTTAGGGGACCAGTTGCGGGCTGAGGGGATGGAGTGCAACTTGGGGAACCGGCGTCGGGGTTCGGAAACTTCGTCGGGCCGAGTGGGCCTGGTTGCGGACGGCCCGCCCAGCTATCGTCTGGCCATTCGAACGGAGACGCTGCAGTTGCCTTTGGAGAGTGGCTCTATGCCTGCGAAATCAAAGAGCAACCAATCGTTGCACATACCTTGGGTGGTGCCCTATAGTTTGTGCAACGAATGGTTGCTAATAGTTAGGGGTTCAGGATGGAGTACGGCAGCATCGAGCGGGAGGTCCACATTGAGGCCACGCCGGAGGTGGTGTACGAGGTAATCACCATGCCCGAGCACCTGCAGGAATGGTGGCCGGATGAGGCGGAGTTCGAACCGGTGCCCGGGGCGACCGGGGTCATCTCGTTTGGCGATAGGTCTGCGCCGGAGGCAAAGATCGTTACTCTCACGGTGGTGGAAGCCAGTCCGTCCCGCCGGTTCTCCTTCCGGTGGGTGTACGACGACGGTGCGACCGCGACGTCCTCCAACTCGCTCCTGGTGACCTTTGACCTGATCCCGTCGGGTAGGGGCACGCTCCTGCGCTTTACCGAGACGGGTTTCCGGGAGAAGGGTTGGGAGTCGGCCGTGCTCGAGGAGCATTACCGGGATCACGTGCGCGGCTGGGACTACTTCCTGCCGCGACTCGTTACCTACGTCGCGCGGCTGGTATCGGCGCCGTGAGCGTGACCATCGACGACGAGCTCTGGTCGGCGGTGGGGGATTCGACCCGGCGTCGGATGCTTGACCTGCTGTTGAACGACGGCGGAGGCACCGCAACCACGCTGAGCAGGCAGCTGCCGATTACTCGGCAGGCCGTAGCGAAACACCTCGGGGTACTCCACCGCGTCGGAATGGTCCACGTCACGAGTTTGGGACGGGAGCGCATCTACGAGGTGAGCCAGGCCCAGCTCGCCCGAGCGGTCGCGCAACTGTCGTCGGTCGGGGCCACTTGGGACGCCAGACTGCAGCGCATCAAGGGAATCGCTGAAGCAATCCAGCATAGTCGCGAAGGCTGACGTCTCACGGCTGAACGACGCCACATCCGTGGCGGTGCTGTCGAACATACCCGACATATGAGCGGGCACAGGAGAATGAGGTAACAAGATGTTGGACTTCACCGCCACTTTCGCCGTGGAGCGGACTCCCCTGGAAACATTTGAGGCCATCACAAACGTCCGGGGTTGGTGGTCGAAAGAGGTCGAGGGCGTCACCGACCAGGTCGGTGGTGAGTTCAATTACCACTACCAGGACGTCCACCACTGCCGCATCCGGGTCACGGAACTCGTGCCCGGACGGAAAGTTGCATGGCTCGTGCTGGACAACTACTTCAACTTCATTCAAGACCAGGCCGAATGGAAGGACACCCGGGTAGTCTTCGAGATCTCTGAAATAGAGGGCGGAGCGGAGGTCCACTTTACCCATGTGGGCCTGGTTCCGCAGTATGAGTGTTTCGAGGTCTGCTCCAACGCGTGGGGCGGCTACCTGGGCGGCAGCCTGCGGAACCTGATCAACACCGGGGAAGGGCAGCCCAACCTGAAGGGAATTGGCAACACTCCCACGCACCAGCACATGGCCGCTGAGTTGCGCGGCGGGAGCAGCCGTCCGGCCATCGGCCGGGCGGACACCGGGGAGGAGAAAGATTGAGCTGATCGCCCTTAGAGGCAATGGTGTCCTGGTTGCCCAGCCGGCACTGACCCAAACCGGCAGGCCCACAGCACCCCGGCCGGGGGCCCTGGACGCCCTCTCTGGCTGCCAGGTCGACTGCGCTGGCAGCGACGTGCTGTCCTGCATTGGAACCCGGGCGGGTGTCCGGATGCTGCTTCCGGGGCTAGCAAGCGAGTCGGCAAGTCCGTCGCTTTTTTCGACAATAGCCTGTGACAGTAAAGAACATGGTCTCGTCGGTGCTGCTGAAACTTGACATGGCACGCAGGACCAAGGTCGCGGTGTTTGTCTCTGGAGCGCTTGACGCTACTTCCTAAGGGCAGGACGCGACGCATCTGTGGAGGTAAGTATCCGCTCGTTGCCGCGTGCTTATGCAAGGCAGTTCAAAGGCCTTGGGAGCATCCATAGTTCGCACGTCCAGGGGCCGTCGTCTACGGGTGCCCTACTGCACCCCGCCCCATGTCCGTATTCCTTTACAAAATCTGTGTTACTTACTGGCGCCGGCCGTGAGGCCTTCCCGCAGGGTTCGTTGGCCGAAGATGAAGACGACCAGTGCTGGCAGCATGGACAGGATCACGCCGGCGAGCACTACGGATATGCTGCCTGTGCCGAGGTTGCCTTGGAGTGTCACCAGGCCGAGGGGAAGGGTGAAGTTCTGTTCGCTGATGGTGAGGATCAGTGGCCGGAAGAACTCGTTCCAGTGGAAGTTAAAGGCCAGGATCCCGACGATAGCCATGCCGGGGACCGCCAGGGGGACGTACACCGATCGGAAGATCCGCCACGGTCCGGCACCGTCCAGGGCGGCCGCTTCTGCGAAGTCGTTTGGCAGGCCCAGGAAGTATTGGCGCATGAGGAAGGTTCCGAACGCTGTGGGAATGGCTGGCAGGATCAGGGCCAGAAGGGTGTCGGATAGACCCATCCCACGGATCAGCATGAACACCGGGACGATGGTGACCTGCACTGGGACCATCATGGTGGCAAGCACCAGCGAGAAGATGGCGTTCTTGCCGCGGAAGTCCAGGCGGGCGAAGGCGTAGCCGGCCAGTGTGGCCGATGCCATTTGGCCAAGGGCAATCAGCCCGGTGACCAGGGCGCTGTTCAGGACAAGGAGAGCGACGTTTATTTGCTTGAACACTTCTTGGTAAGCGGTGAAGTCAGGGTTGAGGGGCAAGAAGGATGGTGGCAGATTGAATGATTCCGACGGCGTTCGCAGCGAGGTGGATAAGGTCCACAGCACAGGGCCGAGGGTCAGCGCCGCGGCCATGGCCAGCCCCGCGTACGTGCCGACGGTCCCTGCAGCGGGCGGGCGGCGGCTACGGTAGGGCCTGCTGGTGGTGGTGGATCCGGGATGCTTGTCGGCCCCGGTGTGCAGGGTCTGGCTGGACATGAGGGACCTCACTGGTAAAAGACGAAGCGGCGGCTAAGGCGGAATTGCAGGGCGGTGACGGCAAGGATCAGCACGGTCAGTACCAGGCCAATGGCTGAGGCTTTGCCGAACTCCAGTTGTTGGAAGGCGGATTCAAAGATCACCATGACGGCGGTGCGGGTGGAATCGCCCGGACCGCCGTTGGTCAGGACATAGGGCTGGTCGAAGACCTGCAGTGCACTGATGATTGCCACGACGGAGGCGACGAGAACCGTTGGGCTGATCAGCGGAAGGGTGACATTGCTGAACTGTTTCCAGCCTGTGGCGCCATCCAGGCTCGCTGCCTCGTGCAGTTCCTTCGGGATGTTGGTCAGGGCGCCGAGGAACAGTAGGAAGGAGAATCCGAAGTTTTGCCAGACATAGACCAGGACGACGACGGCGGCGGACGCCGTGGGGCTGGTCAGCCAAGGCACAGCGGGAATGCCGACGAGCGACAGGAGCCAGTTCACCACGCCGAACTGTTCGTTGAACATGTACCGCATGAAAATGGACACCGACGCGGCGGACAGCACCAGGGGAAAGAAAAAGGTGGAACGCAGGAATACCCTGAGCCAGGCCGGCATCCTGGCCTGCAGCATGGAAGCCAGGCTGAGTGCGATGCCCAGTTGAAGGATTACCGCGACAACGACGAACACGATGGTGTTCAGGAACGACACGCGGACGGTGGGGTCCTGTGCCAGGGAGGCGAAGTTGGCGAAACCGACGAACTGGGGCGCTGAAATGATGTCCCAGCGGAAGAAGGCCAGGACCAGTGAGCCGATGATCGGCAGGAAGGTGAAAAGGGCCATCCCCAGCACTGTGGGAGCAAGGAAAATCATCACCAACCATCGCTCGACGAACGTGCGGCGCGCGGCCGATGGCTCTATGGTTTGGCGTGGAACGGTGGACGTGGTGGTCATGAGTTCCTCCTCAGAGCCAGTTCCAGATCGCGCTGCAGGGTGCCCATCGCGGCCCGCACATCAGCAGAGCTGCCGCTGACAGCGGTGGAAACGTTTTTCATCAGGGCAGTTTCGACGGCGGCCTGCTGGGGCGGTGCGGGGATGGGCCCGGAGGTGGGGAACCTGTCGAGGGTGTCGTAGAAGACTTTCCAGTGCCGGGGCCCAGTGGCGGCGTAGAATGACTCGTTCACCATCGAACGGCGGGTGGGTGTGGTGTTCGGCTTGGGAATGGCCAGCTGCATCGCTTCGCGCCTGGAGCAGAATTTGACCCATTCCCATGCTGCGTCCTTGTCTTTCGCCGTGCGCATGATTGCGTAACCGGCGGCTCCGAACTGATGCCGCTGGGTACGCCACCGGGGAAAGAACTGCACGTCGAACTGGTCGGCGGTCATCCCGGCCTCGTGCAGGCCCTGCGCCCAGTAGCCGCCTGCCGGAGTGGTGCCGATGCGGTTGTTGCCGAACAGGCCGACCAAGGCGTTGCCGCCCCCGGATTCGGGACGCACGCCCAGTCCTTCGGCTACCAGTTCTCGCAGATAGTCGAAGGTTTCGATCACGCGCCCATCCTCGGCGTTGGGGCTCAGCCACTGATACCCGCCGCCGCGGGTCGCCCGGGCAGGGTCGTCAGGGTAAAAGCGGTCCCAAAGCCAGTCCCCTCCGGGAGCCTTCGTTTCGGACAGGAAGCTGGTGTCATTGGCGTAGAGCCACGGCACAACTCCGCCAAAAAGCCGGTTGGTCCAGTAGTACGGGGTGAAATCCGCCGGGCGGGCCTTGCGGAGGGCCCTCAAGGTGGCGCTAAAGTCGTCCTTCGTCCAGTCCTCCCTTGGCCGGTCAAGCCCGGCCTGGGCGAAGGTTGTGGTATTCAGGTACATGTTCGCCGCGTTCCAGTCCAGCGGAAGCTGGTACAGGCTGCCCTGGTACATGAAGGCTTCCAACAGGCTCGGATGAACGTCATCAAAGTAATCGCTCATCGCCGCAGCGTCACGGCGGACATAACTATCCAGAGGCTCGGCCAGCTTGTCGGCGAAGAGCTGGGCGCCCTCGGTAGCGACATAGACGACATCCGGGGGCGTCCCAGCAGCAACCATGGTCAGAATCTTGGAAAAGAAGTCCTTCCAGTCCGCACCCTGAATCGCCTGCAGCTGCACTGGGATATCGGGGTGCGCGGCGGTAAAGGCCTGAATCAGGCCTTGGCGTCCTGCGGCATCGGCTGCCGTCCCCAAAATGGCGATATGCAGGGCCTTGCTGCCACGGCCCGGAATATCAGCGCCAGTCAGTCGCGGCCACGCCCCCACGGTGGCTCCCGCCACCGCGATCCCGGCCAGGCCCAGCAAGGAACGCCGGGTGAGTTGTGAAAGCTTGCTGTTGGACTGCAGCGAATGCGAAAGGGCTTGTTGCCCCGGTGTCTTTTCAGACGTCATTGTCGGCTCCTCCTAACAGGGTAAACGGGGTCCGTTGTTTTTTGCCCACAGAATTGGTTTGTTTATGCCTGATCGTGCGCGAAAGCTCGAGGCGCGGACGTCGGTGCTTCGACTGCAGATGTCAGCTCGTCCAGGGTTGGCGGGTTTGCCCCTGCGCGCTGAACGGTGATGGCCGCTGCGGTGGCTGCGGTACGTCCCAGCTGCTCCAGGACTGCAGGGGCGAACCCTCCGGTACCGCGGGTGAGCAGGCCCAGGATCAGTGCGGCCATGTAGGAGTCTCCGGCACCTATAGTGTCCGCGACCCTGGCTCTGACAGCGGGGATATTGACGCTTGCGTCGGCAGAGGTGAGTTGGGAGCCCTCGGCCCCCTTGGTTATTACTGTCAGCCCGGTGCCGAGCCGGAGGATGTGGGCCGCGGTTTCCTCCAGTGTTTTTCCAGGGTAGAGCCAGTGGGCGTCCTCGTCGCTGAGTTTGACGACGTCTGTCAGGGAGACGAGTTCTTCGAAGGTTGCTTTCGCTTCGGTGTGACTGCCGAGCAGGGATGGTCTGATGTTCGGATCGTAGGTGACGGTGCACTGCGTGTGGGCTCGTTTGAGCAGGGCTTTGACTGCACCGGCCCCAGGGTTCAGGAAGGTGGCTATGGAACCGGTGTGCAGGACTTTGGGGAAGTATGCCGGCGTTGGTGTTGGCAGGTCCCAGTGGATGTCGAAGTCGTACGTGGCGGACCCGTCGGGCCCCATGGCTGCTGTGGCTGTTGCCGTGCGGGTGAGGGATTTTGATCCGGGCAGGAGAGTTACTCCTGCCCGGCGGAGGTGGTTCTCTATTGATATTCCCCGGGCATCGGGTGCGATGGCCGTGAGCAGACCCGTGGTGACCCCCAGGAGCCCGAGGCCGTAGGCAACGTTGGCGGGCGATCCCCCGGGGTGCTCTACCTGGCTGTTTGGAGTGGTGACCACATCGATCAGCGCTTCACCCACAACGACGGCGTCCAGGGGCTGTTGGGCCTCATGCCGTGCTGCTTTGAAGTTTTCCATGTTTGTCTCTCGGGCAGTGCTGGCAGGGGAGCGGGCAGGTCATTCTGCCGCCCGGGGCGGCGGCAGAATGACCTGAAGGAAGGGTGTCGGGTTGGGCTAAGGCGCTGCGTTCATCTCGTTGATCGTGAGGTTGCCGAAAGTGGCCGTGCCTTCGTGTGCGTAAAGCCGGATGCCGTTGTCCCCTTCAAGGGGGAACACCCGGTGTGAATGCACCACCCGTCCGTCTCCCACGAACATTTCGACGCTTGTCCGATCCACGAGGATTCGGAGCGCGAGGCGCCCTGCCGAGGGGTCGATGGGCGTCTGGCTTTCCCCGCCGGTGGGGTTGATGGTGGGTCGCCGGTTGACGTATGCGAAGGGGCCGCGGAGGAATGCCCCGGCGGCGACGTGCCGCCCTCCGCCGGCTGCACGACAGATCTCTAGACCTATGTTGGCCGGCGGGCTGGCCGGATCCCATGCCAGCTCACAGTTCAGGTCGTAGGCCAGTGAACTGATATCGAGGTCATGGGTGCCAGTTACAGTCACGTCACCAAGGCGCTGGGTGCGCTTAACGTGGTTGCCCAGGCCGGCGGTGGGGGTTGAGACGAGGTGGTAGTTTCCGCTTCCCTTCTTGAGGCGGATGTCGCGCACGATCATGTCGTCGCCGTTGTACGCGTCGGTCGCCAGGGTCGGAGTGTTGTGTGGGTAGTCCCAGAAGTTCGCCCATCCAAGCGCCCTGCGCAGGGTGGCATCCTCCGCGCCGGAGGAGTCGTGATGGGGGTAGGTCACCGCTCCGTAGAAGTCATAGCCGTAGTCCAGCCATTCCGGTTCGGCATGGTCGGGAGTAAATGTGGTGCCGTTGAAGGCCCCTGTCCAGTATGCGTAGGTTGCCGGCAGGCCACGGCCTTTGCCGTTGGCGCTGGTGCCAAGGATCCAGTGCGAAGTACCGTCGTCGGCCGTCATAAGGAAAAGATCCGGGCACTCAAGCACCCCTAAATCCGTGCGGATGAATTCGCCTACCCGCTGCCAGGAGCGCAGATTGGAAGATGTGTAGAAGCCGAGCTTTTGCCCTTCGGCGTTGACCATGAACCAGTTCCCCCGGTCGGCGTCCCAGATTACTTTCGGGTCGCGGAAGTCCTGAACGCCTGGGTTTGGCAGTACCGGGGCGGTGTCACCGGGTTGGAACGAGCGCCCACGGTCCGTTGAGTACCAGAGGTATTGGGCCTGGCGGCCCTGGGGTGCCTGCGTAACGAGGGCGATAACAGCGTTCTCACCGTATCCGGCGGTGTTTCGTTCATCAATGACAAGGCTTCCTGACCAGCAGTCGCCGTTGCCGTTGCTGAACTTGGGGATCGCGACGCCGCGGTCGCGGAAGGAGACGTGGTCGGTGGTGGTCGCACGGCGCCACGATGTGCCTCCACCGCCCTGAAGGTAATCGGCGTTGTAGAGGTAGTAGTAGTGGTACTCGCCGTCGATGAAGATGGGCCGCTGAGGGTCGTTCTTCCAGTTGTCCGGGACGCTGAAGTGATAGGTCGGGCGCATGCGGGTTGGTCCTTTTGAGGGCGGTTTGGCCGGTGCGGTGTCAGGAGTGTTTGGGGGCGCTGCTGCCGCTGGCTGGGCGAATGACGTTGAAAGTGCGAGCGATCCGGTCAGGGCGACGGCCCCACTCCCGGTCAGGAGGGCACGCCGGGAGACGGCGGGTGAATCTTCCATCGGTTACCTTTCGGTGGGCAGCCTCGGTGCTGCTACGGGTGCATGTTGATGTTTTTGGGCAGCACAGGGCAGTGCCACTTTTGGGGTGAATAACAGAAACTTCAGTCCGCAGGCTGAGGTTCCGGTAGGGGTTCTGTCGCCAGTGCATGGCCCCCGGCACCGGCGCGCGGGCGGTAGAGGTGGCAGCGGACCCAGTGGCGGTTGAGGGGGTCGCCCACCTGATGACGGACGGGTTCCCCAGATGAGCAGCGCTGGTCCGGGTCGTTTTCGAAGGCGCAGGTGGTGGAAGCCATGACGGCCTGCCTCAGCGTGGCGCGGTGAACGGGGTCGTAGGATCCGGCCCGGGCCGGGTCGGGGACGGCTGAGACCAGCAATTGTGTGTAGGGGTGGGCTGGATTGGCCAGCAGGTCCAGGGATTCGCCCTCTTCCACGATTTCACCGGCGAACATGACGGCCGTCCGGTCCGCGAGGTACCGGGCGGAGGCGAGGTCGTGGGTGATGTAGAGCATGGAAATGCCCTGCTCATCGCGCAGTTTCCGCATCAGGTTCAGCACGCCGATGCGGACCGATACGTCCAGCATGGATGTCGGTTCGTCGGCGAGGATGACTTCTGGTTCGACGGCGAGGGCGCGCGCGATCGCGACCCGTTGACGCTGTCCGCCGGAGAGTTCGTGGGGGTAGGAGTTGAGCATGTCGACCTGAAGCCCGACGGTGGTCATGAGCTCTTCGAGACGGTGCCTGGTCTGCTCTTCGGAACCTTGGCCGGTGCCGCCTTTGCCGTGAATCATGAGGGACCGTCGGAGGAAGTGCTCGACCCGGTGTACGGGGTTGAGGGAGCCAAACGGGTCCTGGAAGACCATCTGCAACTGGGACCGGAACGCCCGTGAGGCCTGGAAACGGTCGCGTTTGAGGACGTCGACGCCGTCGAGCAGGATTTCACCTTCGCTGGGTTTTTCGAGCCGGGCGACACAGCGGGCCAAGGTGCTCTTGCCTGAACCGGATTCCCCGACCAGTGCCACGATCTCCCCACGGCCGATGGTCAGGTCGACAAGGTGCAGCGCCCGGACTGCCTGGCTGGAGAACAGGCCGCCGGTATGGAATGACTTACCCAGTCCGCGCACCTCAAGGGCCGGGGTATGGGCCGAAACATTTGGCCGTGCAGGGGAGTGGACGGCGTGGCTCATTGTGCTGCTCCTTCAAAGACGGCGGTTTCGGCGTCGGCATCAAACGGGGCCACGAAGTGGCCCGGCGCAACTTCGGCGAGGTCTGGGATGTTCTGGAACTTCACGCCTTCGGGCAGGCCCATCAGAGGAATCCGCGGGCCGGTAAGCGGAGGGAACGCGCCCATGAGGGCTTGGGTGTAGGGGTGCCCGGGCGTGGCGTAGACGTCGTGGGCTTTGGCGGTCTCCACGATCCGCCCGCCGTACATGACGGCCATGCGGTGGGAGAGTTCCACCATCAGGGACATGTCGTGGGTGATGAACAGGACGGAGAAGCCCAGTTCGCGCTGGAGGTCCTTGATCTGCGCCATGATTTCCTGCTGCACCACCACGTCCAGCGCGGTGGTGGGCTCGTCCAGAATCAGCAGTGATGGCTTCAGTGCTACGGCCATGGCGATCACGGCGCGTTGCCGCATCCCGCCGGAGAGTTGATGCGGGTATGACTTCAGCCGGGCCGGATCGATCCTTACCAGCTCCAGCAGCTGTGCTGCCCGGCGAAGGGATTCTTTGCGTGAGTAGCCGGCGTGAGTGGTGAAGATGTCTGCCATCTGTTCACCGATGGTCAGCACGGGGTTCAGCGAGTTCATGGCGGACTGGAACACCATGGCGACATCCTGCCAGCGGAAACGGCGCAGCTCGCCCTGGCTCATGGCCAGCACGTCCTTGCCGCCGAAGGAGATGCTGCCGGCGGC
Organism: Arthrobacter sp. ISL-85; assembly: GCF_018613675.1. Lineage (GTDB taxonomy): Bacteria > Actinomycetota > Actinomycetes > Actinomycetales > Micrococcaceae > Arthrobacter. The sequence goes on from NZ_JAGGPQ010000034.1 coordinate 38,911, forward strand.
GATCTTCGCCGGGTCCTTGAGCAGACGCATTATTGAGTTGGCAATGGTTGATTTTCCGCAACCGGATTCGCCGGCCAGCCCGAACACCTCGCCGGCACCGATGCTGAAGGAGACGTTGTCAACGGCCGTGGTCGAGCGGGTGTCGCCGATGTACTTGACGGTGAGGTTCTTGACGTCGAGGACCGGTTCGTGGGAGCCGAAGGAGGTTTGGGAGACGGTCACTGTGCGGCGCTCCTTTCGGTGTTGGCGGGTTTGCGGATCTTCCGCAGCCGCGGGTTGGTTACTTCGTCGACGGCGTAGTTGATGAGGGCCAGGGCGAAGGCGACCAGGGCGATGCAGAGGCCGGAGGGGATGAAGACCCACCAGCTTCCGGTGAGCAGGGCGCCTTCGTTTCCGGCCCAGAAGAGGTTGTTGCCCCAGGAGACGGTGCTGACGTCGCCCAGCCCCAGGAATTCGAGGCCGGCCTGGGCCCCGATGCCGTAGATGACGCAGGCAAGCAGTGTTCCCATCACGATCGATGCCATGTTCGGCAGGATTTCGCGGAACATGATGCGGCCGGCGCGCTCTCCGGACACGACTGCGGCGGCCACGAAATCCTTCGAGCGGATGGACAGGGCCTGTGACCGGAGTACGCGCGCTGATCCGGCCCATCCGGTAACGGTGAGGACCAGGATAACGGTGCCCAGCCCAGGTGGCAGGAAGGCCGCCAGGATGACGAGCAATGGCAGGCCGGGAAGGAGGAGGAAGACGTTGGTCAGCAGCGACAGTGCTTCGTCGATGAATTTGCCGAAATAGGCCGATGCCAGCCCGACGAGGATCCCGACGAAGGTGGACGCGAACCCGACGGTAAGGCCCACCAGCAGGGAACTTCGGGCGCCATAGATGGTCAGGGCGAGCACGTCCTGGCCCTTGGCGGTTGTTCCGAGCCAGTGCTCGCCGTCCGGTTCCAGTGAGGCCATCCCGGTGATCCGGGAGGGGTCGCCCGGGAACAGTACCGGCGCGGCCAGCGCCATGACGATGAAGACGAGCATGATGGCCATGCCTGTCATGGCCTTCTTGTTGGTGATAAGTCCGTGGATGAAGCCGCGGTTGGTTTTGCGGGCAGCTTTTGCTTCGGTTGGCTGCTGGAGGATAACGCTGGTCATGGTCGGTCCCTTGGTTACTGGGTACGCAAGGCTCAGTTGCTGCGCACGCGGGGGTCGAGGCGGACGTAGAGGATGTCCACCAGGAAGTTCGCCAGCAGCACGGCGGCGGTGATGGTCAGGAACAGGCCCTGCATGAGCGGGTAGTCAAGACCCTGGACGGCGTTGAGGAGCTGGTAGCCCACGCCGGGGTACGCAAACACGACCTCGGTGAGCAGCGCACCGCCCACTACAAAGCCCAGCCCCATGCCGAAACTGGTGACAGAAGGAAGCATCGCGTTCCGGGCGGCGTAGCGGAGCATGATGCGTCCGGGACGGAGACCCTTGGCTTCAGCCATGGTGATGTAGTCCTCGGAGTTGGTGGCAATCATGGTGTTCCGCATGCCCAGCATCCAGCCGCCAATAGAGACCAGCACGATTGTGAGCGCCGGCAGCACCAGGTGGGCGCCGACATCGCCGATGAACTCGGTGGTGAACGCCGGCTCCAGGCCGTCGGTGAATGCGTGGCGGATGGGGAACCAGCCCAGCACCACGCCGAACAGGTACAGGGCGCCCATCGCGAGCCAGAAGTAGGGGAACGATCCGATGAAGACCAGTACGGGAGGCAGGGCCGAATCGATCGCCCCGCCGCGGCGCCATGCTGCCAGGATGCCCAGCAGGTTACCCACGACGGCGGCAATTACCAGTGCGGTCCCGCCGAGCAGGAGGGTCCAGCCGATTTGGGACGAGATGACTTCGGTGACGGGGGTGGGAAAGCGTGTAATCGATACCCCCATCTGTCCAGTGAGGACGTTCTGGAGGTAGCCGGCGTACTGCTCCCAGATGGGCCGGTTGTCCACGCCAAGCAGCTTGCGCAGTGCCTCGAGCTGTTCGGGCTGCATTCTGTCCTGGGAGCGGGCGAACATGCGTGATACGGGGTCCCCGGGCATGAAGCGCGGGAGCAGGAAATTCAGGGTAATGGATGCCCAAAAGGCGATCAGGTAGAAACCCAGGCGGCGCAGGATGAAGCGCACGGTTTCCCTCCAATTCGGGAGTGTTCAAAGTTGCGGGGGTACGCCCGACGGCCGGCTTATAGAATCGGCCAGGCCGTCGGGCGTGGGTGGCACGAGGGCGGTTCGGCCTTATGCCCGGCGGGACGTTTACTTGCGCGGTTCCAGGCTCGTCAGCACGAGAACCGTGGTGGGTGCGCGCACCGAGAGGGTGGCGTAGGGGTTGTCCTGGGTGGGCCAGCCGGTGAAGCGGGTGTCGTTGTAGGCCCCCCATTCCGGGCCGGAGAAGAGCGGCACCAGTGGTGCGACGTCGTTGTATTCTTCCTGCAGCTTGTTGGCAACGTCCTTCTGCTTGGACTGGTCCGTGGCTGCAGCGAACTCCGTCAGCAGGGCATCGGCTTTGGGGTCGCCGAAACGGTGGTAGTTGTCGGACGCCTTAGTGCCGACCGGCTTCACCGATGTGCTGCCCATGGTGGTGTTGAAGTACTTGTACGGGCTCGGATCGTTGGCGCTCCAGACGATGCCGGAGTCGAAGTCACCCGTTTCGTATCCTGCCACCACGGCAGCCCAGTCCGGGGAGTCCACCTTCGCGGTCACGCCGACCTCGGCGAGGTTTTGCGAGATCACGTTGGCAACGGAGAGCCAGTCGGACGAGGTAGCACCCACGGAGATCTTGAACTCGAACGGCTTGCCGTCCTTGAGCGTGCGCTTGCCATCGGGACCCTTGGGGTAGCCGGCCTTATCCAACAGGTCGTTGGCTTTCTGGACGTCATGATTGGTCCAGGTGCAGTTGTCCTTGACCTGGGTGTTCTTCCAGGTCTCGTAGTTGCCCGAGAGGCCGGTGCAGTCGGCCGGCTGGGCGTATCCGCTCATGCCGATCTTGGTGACCTGGTCCCGGTCCACGGCCATGCTTAGCGCCTTGCGGACATCCACATCGTTGAAGGGCGCCTTGGTGGTGTTGAGCTGCCAGTTGATCATGGCACCGGTCGGGGGGAACCAGTAGTGCCGGTGGTCTTTGTCCTTCGAGACGAACGTCTTTTCGATGTTCGGGATGTACTGCGGGGCCCAGTCCACGTCGCCGTTGGCGGCGGCGAGGTTTGCGCCGTCGTTCCCTGCGAACGCGAGCATCTTGATGCCTGCGATCTTCTGCTTTTCGGGCTGCCAGTAGTTGGGGTTTTTCTTCAGCACGAAGGACTGGGCCTGGAAGTTGTCCACCTCGGTGTACGGTCCGGTGCCCACCGGCTTAGCGTTGGCGTCCTTTTCCGGATCCGCCAGTGCGGACCAGATGTGCTTGGGGAGGATGCTTAGCTGGCCGACGTCGTACAGGGCGGGGGACCACGGCTTGTTGAAGTTGAACGTGACCTTGTTGCCTTGTGCCGTGACGCCGTCGAGGTACTCGTAGCCGCCCTTAAGTTTTTTCTGGAGTTCGAACGTGTAAGCCACGTCGTCGGCAACGAACGGCTGGCCATCGGACCACTTCACACCATCACGCAGGGTGAAGGTGATGGACTTGCCGTCGTCTGCAGCCTTCCAATCGGTGGCCAGCCACGGCACCGTGTTCCCCTGGGCCGGGTTGAAGACCAGCAGGGACTCGTAAATGGACTGCTGGACCATGGGGTTGACGGTCGGTGCGAACGGGTTGAAGTTTTGAACGAATGTGCCCATGTCTTCGCGGGGGATGGTGAGGAACGCGCTGGCGTTAGCCGCGGCGTCGGTGCCGCCGGACTTGTTGGCGGTGGCTGAGCAGCCGGTCAGCAGCATTGCGCCTACGGCCAGTCCGGCCGCGGCAACGCGGGCGGACCTGAGGAACCTGGTTTGTGTCATGATGGTTATCTCTTCCTGTCTTCATCAGCAAGGTGAAGGGTGGGTGGGGGATTTGCTCTTCGACGTTGATTTCGCGGTCAGACCGAAGAGCGTTCTAGCAGCGGACAGTCGACCAACTGCTGGTCGGCAGTGATCGGCTGTCCTGCTGTGAGGGCGGCGAGCGTCTGGACTCCCAGAGCGCCCATCTTTTCGAACGGCAACGCCACCGTGGTCAGCTTGGGCCTGAGGTAGGCCGCGATGAGTTCCTGGTTGTCGAAGCCGATCACGGCGATGTCACCGGGGATGGCCAGGCCACGTTCCTTGATGGCGTCGTAAGCACCCATGGCCATCCGGTCGTTGAGGCAAAAAAGGGCGGTGGGCCTTTCCTTGGCCGGGTACCGGTCGAGGATTTGGCAGGCGGCGTCGTAACCGCCGTCGGCCGTTGCATACCCGGCCACCACTAGCTCCGGATCCAGCTCCAGGCCTGCGTCGGCAAGTGCTTCCCGGGCACCTGCCACGCGTCCGACTGCTGCCGGAATATCCGGGTCCAGGTTGATTACTCCGATCCGGCGGTGGCCGGCTTGGAGTAAACGTTCGACGGCGACGCGGCCGCCGGCTCGCTCGTCAGGGACAATGGAGGGCAGCCTTCCGTCCGCATCGAAGCAGTTGATCAGGACGGTGGGGACTTCGTTGGCGCTTTCCGGGACGTGTACGCCCCGGTGGTATGTTGCCGCATAGAGAAGGCCTTCCACGCGTTGTTCCAGCAGTTTTTCAGTGGCGGCATCTTCCATGCCTTGGTTGGGTCCTAGGGCATCGGCCTGGTCGGAGGGCGCGATGAGCAGGAACCGACGGTCAAGCCAAGCCTGGTCCTGCGCCCCTTTGATGATGTCGACGGCGAACGGGGCCGTGACAATCTCAGTGACGATTCCATACCAATCACTGCGCTGGGATGCCAGCGCCCTCGCTCCGGCATTTGGACGGTAGCCCAGTGCCTGGACCGCCTCTGCGATACGTGCCCGCGTCTCTTCCGAGATGCTGGCGTTCTCGCGGTTGCTCAGTACGAACGAAACAGCCGTCCGGGAAACTCCGGCATGCTTGGCCACGTCACTCATGGTGACGCCGCGCTGCCGGACAGCGACGGGCTTACTTGAGGAGGCGTTTTTCGCCATTGAATGCTCCAGAGGTCTTCGTTGAGCTGGGGACGCCAGTACTGATGCGGATTCAGTCTGTAGGCTCCGCGGGGTAGTAACTCGCGTTACCTTCAGGCTGTGATCCAAGTTACCCGCGTTACTTCCGGGTGTCAACAAGTTCTTCCGGAGCTGTTGGGCGGGAGTTCCGGCTCCGTCCATGATGCTGCCGGCAGCGCCCCGGACGGCGCGTGGCTAAGCCGGAACGCCCAGCGCCGCCGTTGCTGCTGGGCTCCAAGGGTGGTTCAGGGCCGGTTCTTGAAGGATTCGACCTTTCCCGGGTCTCTTTCGACCACCGGGCCAAGGATGTCATCGATTCTCAGGAGCAGTTCCGGGTCAAGTTTGACTCCCGATGCCTGGACGTTGTCGACGAGCTGCTCGGGCCGGGATGCTCCGACGATGGCCGCCGAGACGTTGGGGTTTTGCAGTACCCATGCGACGGCGAAAGCTGCCATGGACAGTCCGGTCTCTTCGGCCAGGGGTTTCAGTTGCTGGACGCGGGTGAGGATGTCCTGGTTGAGAAAGCGGTGGTCGTTCTTGAGCCCGCCGTCCCCGGCCCGGAAGCGGGAGCCTTGCGGGGCCGCCGCACCAGGGGTGTACTTGCCGGTGAGCACTCCTTGGGCGAGCGGAGACCAGCAGATCTGGCCAAGGCCCAGTTCCTCGCTCAGGGGAACGATTTCCTGTTCAATGACGCGCCAGAGCATGGAATACTGCGGCTGGTTGGAGATGAGTTGGACGCCAAGTTCCTTGGCAAGGGCGACACCGGACCGTATTTCGTCCGTCGTCCACTCAGACACCCCGATATAGTGCGCTTTCCCCGCCCTGACAACATCGGCAAAGGCCTGCACCGTCTCTTCCAGCGGGGTCTCGTAGTCGTACCTGTGGGCCTGATAGAGATCGACGTAGTCAGTTTGGAGCCGGCGCAGCGAAGAGTTGATGGACTCCATGACGTGTTTGCGGGACAGGCCACGGTCGTTCCAGCCATCCCCGGTAGGGAAGTAGGCCTTGGTGAAAATCTCGACGCTTTCACGGCGTGTTCCTTTGAGCGCCTCACCCAAGGCTTCCTCGGCCCGGGTTCCAGCATATGCATCGGCGGTGTCGAAGGTGGTGATGCCCAAATCCAGCGCCTGCTTGACGCATTGCGTCGCAGCGGCCTGGTCGATCTGCTCACCGTGGGTGAACCAGTTTCCGTAGGCGATTTCGCTGATGTACAGGCCAGAGGAGCCTAGCTTGCGGTGTTCCATCAGGCTTCTTTCTTTCCGATGTTGGTGAGTTGGAGCGCAGCGTCGGCTGTGCCGCCAGTGGAGTACAGGACGAGGGACGTTTGGGTGCGATCCGGGAAAATCAGTTCGGTCACGGTGACGAGCCCACCGTTCGCGAAGACTTCCACTGAGCAGTGGTCGACGAATATCTGGAGGGTGTAGCTGCCGTCCTGCCCGGCGGCAATCGGGGCGCGACTGCTGGAGGGGAAGGCTTCGTGGAACCGGGTGTCACCGGAACGGGTGCGGTCCACGATGAGTTCTCCGTTGCCGGGTCGGATCCCGATCCGTGTCCCGACCGTGCCATTGGCTGACCCCCTGACCACAAGGCCGACTTCCTCGGCACTGCCGGGTGTGATGGTGATGTCAATGAGCTGCACTGCTGTGCCGCCCTCAACTGGCACCTGGCCGTTTACGGTCACCCGCTGCAGGGGAGCAGTAAATATTGAAGCGGCTCTCACTTCCGGCACGGGTTGCTGAACGAGCCGGGGTTGACCGTTCACGGAAACGAGGGAAACATCCCGGACCAGGCTCATGGGACTGCGCCAGGGAGAGGTAGGAATGTGGTTGGCGTACTGCCAGTTGTTCATCCAGCCGATCATCAACCGCCGTCCGTCCGGAACGTTGCTGAAGGAGACCGCGGCGTAGTAGTCCCGGCCCCAGTCAAGCCACTGGTAGTCGGGTACGCGCTCCGGATCCTGCATCCCCTCGGTGAGGGTGGTCTCGGAGCTGAACGTGACGCCGTCGAACTCACCCACAAAGTACTGCCCTGCCGACCCGCCGTTCGGGCCCCCGGGGTTCATGTTCACGGTCAGAACCCATTTCATGGCCGCCGCGTCATCGTTCAAAGGCAGCTCAAAGAGGTCCGGGCATTCCCAGATTCCGCCGGTTCCGTTTGCAGGGCCGAAGGTGCTGAGGTATTCCCACTTCTTGAGGTCCTCGGAGCGGTAGAGCAGGACAGTGAAGGCATGTGCTTCCACGGCCGCCATGACCCAGTAGCTGCCGGCCGGGCCGTTGTAGCGGAAGACCTTGGGGTCCCGGAATTCCGGTGAGTTCCTCGTCAGGACCGGGTTGCCTGCGTACTTGGTCCAGGTGTAGCCACCGTCGGTGCTCCACGCGATGGACTGGGCCTGAGTGCCCTCATGGGGTGAACCCGGTTTGTAAGCGCTGGTGTAGATGGCCACCAGGGGAGCCTTCCCGTCCACGCCGAATCCGCTGGAGTTGGCAGTGTCCACCACAATGCTGCCGGAGTAGATTTCCTCGGCGTCATCGCAGGGGATCGCTACCGGTTGTTCCTTCCAGCTGACCAGGTCTGTTGAGGTGGCATGGCCCCACGACATGTTGCTGTGCACGTTTCCGAAGGGGTTGTTCTGGTAGTACAGGTGGTAGATGCCCTCGTGGAAGACCAACCCGTTGGGATCGTTGAGCCAAGTATCCTTGGCGGCGTAGTGCATAGCCGGCCTGTAGGTCTCAAGGGTGGAGGTGACGCTGTTCATTGTTCTCTTTTCATGGCCGTGCGTGAGGTCCGAGGACCTATAGAGGAGGCGTGTGCTTTGCACGGGTTCATTGCATTGCGTGAACGCCGGGGCCGACCTGAAGAATGAATTTGGTTTGTGTCATCATGGGTTATCTCTTCCTGTCTTCATCAGCAAGGTGAAAAGTGGTGGGGATTTGCTCTTCGACGTTGATTTCGCGGTCAGATCGAAGAGCGTTCCAGCGGCGGACAGTCGACCAACTGCCGGTTGGCAGTGACCGGCTGTCCTGCTGCAGGGACGAATGGACCGCCGGGTCCTAATTTTTGCCAGACCCGCGTCGACCAGGGACTCCTGGGTGCACGCATGCGGCCAGCAGCTGCACTCGTGGTAACTCGCGTTACCTTTGAGTATGTGATCTAAGTTACCCGCGTTACTTCCTCGCTGTCAAAAGGTTTTTACCCGTGATCGGAGACATCCGCAGACTCTCCCTCGCTAAAGCCGGGTTATGACCGCTCCTTAACCGAAGCCGGCCACTGGGTGTTCACCATCGCCGTTGCCTCCTGATGGCCGCAAGGATCAGGCTCTTCTTCGCAGCACGACTGCGGCCATCAGTGTGAAATTACGCCGCCACCAGGATTATCAAAGTGTCCAAGTTGTTCATAGGTGCCCCATTGTCATCATCTTCACGTGGGTAGAAAGCCCCTGTTTCACCTGGTGGATGTGCGTCAGGCTGACGCTATGAAGCGCGTCGTTGTCGAGCAATTCGGGGGCCCGGAGGTCATCAAGGTGGTGGAGGACAAGGAGCCTCGGCCTGCACCCGGCGAGGTCGCTGTCCGGGTATTGGCCGCCGGGGTGTCTTTCACAGATTCGCAACTTCGCGCCGGTACCTACTTCCATGTCCCTACGCCGCCATTTACCCCTGGTTATGAACTTGTGGGGGTTGTGGAGGAGCTGGGCGCGGCATGCTCGCGGCTGCAGGTAGGTGACCGGGTGGCCGCGTTGACAGTCTGGGGTGCCTACGCGGAACGAGTCTGTGTGCCGGAGGCAGAGGCAGCCGAGGTGCCCGCGGACCTTGACCCGGCGGAGGTTGTCTGCCTGGTGCTGCCGTACATGACTGCTTATCAGGTGCTTCATCGGGTGGCGAAAGCGCAACACGGCGAGACCGTGCTGGTGCATGGGGCAGCTGGCAGGGTGGGTGTCGCCGTTCTTGAACTCGGAGCGGCGGCCGGAGTCCAGCTTTACGGCACTGTCTCCGCCAAGGACCGCGCGACCGTCGAGAAGCTCGGCGCCGTGGCGATCGACTACCGGAGCGAGGACTTCCTGGCTCGCATGCGGGCCCTCCCCGGGAAAGGAGTGGATGTGGTGCTGGACGGGATCGGCGGTCCGCTGTCCGTCCGCTCATTCCGCGCGCTACGCCCGGGCGGCAGACTCGTAGTGTTCGGCCACTACGAAACGCTGTCCCACGGGCGCAGGAGCATGCGGGGGTGGTTTAGGTGGTACGTTGCGACGGCCGCTGTTGCCGCCCGGGGCCTGCTTTCGCCCCGCCGTCGCGTCCTCGCCTACCGTGTTCAGAAACTGCATGAGCCAGCCCCACCGCTGGCCGTGGGAGGAGGACCCCGGGTTCCGGAGTGGTACCGGGAGGACTTCCGCGTATTGCTCGAACTGCTCCGCCGTGGGCAGATCCATCCGGTTGTAGCCGGTCGCCTGCCGCTTGCCGAAGCCCGGCACGCGCACGAACTCCTTGAGCATTCAGCGGAGCAAGGCAAGCTGGTGCTGATCCCGGAAGGCGGGCGGCGCCTCTGACGAAAGTTCCGCCGCGCGCCATCCTGGGACGCAGTAGGCCAAAAGCCGGGCGAGGGCAGCATCGACGCGGCTCTCTTCAGGTCCGTCGGGGGCTGACCTGTAGGCATCGTGGAGCAGGGCCGGGAGGCGCCCCCGGCGGAAGTGCCGAATTTGTGGCGGTCGATCAGGCGAAGGGCGGCCTCGGCAAGGATGCTGAGGCTGCCCCCTGTGATGGCCAGCGTGCAGGCCCGTAGCACCCCCAACCACCGCCCTCAAGCGGGCCACACGGCCCCGTTCCGGCCTAGGACCCCACAGCGGGTGTTGCCCGGATAGCATTGGCAGCCCTGTCTGCGATCACCTGCGGGTCAGTTCCGGAATCAAGGATGGTATTCCGGGCCGATTCCGGCTCCACCATGACGGCCGTAACAGCAAGGCCGGCCGAAGCCTCAGTGGTCAGCAGGGCGTCCACCTGGGCCGCGAAGCAGGAGTCGCTCGACGTGGCCTGAACGTCCGTCGCCACCACATGGTTGTTGGTGACGAAGTTGCCCACCCCTGACAGCAGCCGGATGATGACGGGCGTGGCGCCTGCCGGCCGGATAGCCTGCGAGTCAACGACCTCGGAGAAGTGGTTGCCAATGACCGAATTGTTGTTTCCGCTGACGCAGAGAAGACCGTGAAGGTCATCCAGTCCATTGTCTATTCCCAGGAAGGGCGTCCAGGGTTCAAGGTCCCGCAGGAAATGGTTGGTTGCCACGAGGTTCTCGGAGCTGTCCGCTGCGAGGACCACCATCCCGGGATAGAACGAATGCAACCGGTTATTGCTGACGCTTGACCGCGTGACACCCTCGAGATGCACACTGCTCGCACCGCGTGGGAAGACGTTGTTCGCGGTGATCAGGAGCCCGCCGTGGTTCTGGGCGTAGATTGAGTGGCCCTTGAAGCCTGCTCCGATCAGGTTGTCGGTGACTTTTGATGCCTGTCCCCAGCCGCGCAGTTCGATGCAGCTTCCGCATTCGGCGATGAAGTTGCCGTGGATGGACAGCGCGTCGGCGTTGTAGATGGTGAGGGCGTTCTCAAGGTAGACGAACCCCATGCCGGTGATACGGAATGAGTCATTGGCGCTGGCAACATAGATGCCGGTCTTGCCGTTGACGTAGGTGTTCTCCTGGAACAAATCCGAACCGTCCGGATTGAAGTGCAGCCCGTCGATGCAGAAGTTCGAGAACTCGATAGAGCTGATCCGTGGGCTCCCGTCCCGCTCAATGTAGAACGCGGCTCCCTTGGATTCCTCCCCTTCCGCCGCGGACGAAAGGTCGACGAGAATGCGGCTGCCTCCGGGCCACAGCTCATGCAGGTCCGGCCATTCGCCTTCTGGAACGTTGAACCGGATGCTGGACGACGTGAAGCCGTGTCCCGATCCCTGGATCCGCAGGAAGCTGACGTCGATTACCACCTGCGTGCGAAGGTGGTAATCCCCGGGCGGTATGTTGATCACCGCTCCCGGCTTTCCGCCGTTGTCCACATCGCTGGCGGACTGCCGTTCCTTGATGTCAGCGATGATGCTGTTGATGACTTCTCCCACGTCCTTGGCGGGATTGCCGACGTGCCAGGCAGTCACGTCGTAGTAGTTGTTGCTTGACATAGGTCTTTCCCTTTGTGTTGTGGTTTTCAGCCCTGGGCCGGTTGATGTTGCGGCAGTTCCCCCGCCAGTTCCTCAGACGTTGGAGGTTGGGCGCCGGGGCGGCGTACGGTGATGGCTGCTGCTTTGGCTGCCATGCAACCCAGCGATTCCAGGACCGACGGTGCCATCCCATCAGCCCCACGCATGAGGAGTCCGTAGATCAGGGCCGACATATACGAGTCGCCGGCCCCGATGGTGTCCACCACGGCAGACTTCACCGATGGCACGGCTACCTGCGCGTCTCCCGTGGTAAGCAGCGATCCGTCCGCCCCCAGGGTGACGGCAACGAGTCCGGCCCCAAGGTGCAGGATCCGCTTCGAAATATCGTCCAAGGACAGCCCCGGATAAAGCCACCGTGCATCCTCGTCGCTGAGTTTCACTACCTCTGTTAACGGAACGAGTTCCTCGAAGATGGACTTTGCCTCAAAATGGCTGCCAAGGAGCGCCGGGCGGATATTGGGATCGTAGGTGACCACACAACGCTTATGCGATTGCTCCAGAAGCTCCCTGACCACTGCCGCTCCGGGCGCCAGGAAGGTGGCGATCGAGCCGGTGTGCAGGACTTTGGGAAGGGTCGGGGGAGCGATCCGTTGAAGGTCCCAGTGGATGTCGAAGTCATACTGTGCCGAACCGTTGGAAGCCAGAATGGCAGTGGCTGTTGCCGTTGGGCCGCTGAGCTTCGAACCGGGAATGAGCTTGACGCCGGCGCTCCGAAGGTGCTCCTCGATGGCGGTGGAATGGTGGTCGTCGCCGATTGAGGTCAGCAATGCTGTGTCGACCCCCAGCCGCCCGAGTCCGTAGGCAACATTTGCCGGTGATCCACCCGGGTGTTCCACAGTGCCTCGCGGAGAGACAACGATGTCCACCAGCGCTTCACCCACAACAAGCACATCACTGCTCGGTGTGGGGTCAGCGTAGGGGTGCTGGACTGTTGGCATTCTGGGCCTTTCCTGGAATCAGTGTGGTCAGGTGAGTGTTGAGGTTGTGAGCTTCAGTATTCTTGCTGAGCCGTTGCCCGCCGAGAGCCAGTTCCCCCGGTTGCCGACTTCCGGGAAGATGAGGTCGGTCAGAACCACTTTGCCGCCCTGCGCAAAGACCTCCACCGAGCAATGGTCGACGACGATTTGCAGCTTGAGCAGGCCATCCTCGAGGACCAGCGGGGCCGACTCCGCGGATGCAAACTTTTCGTGGAAGCCCGTGCTGCCTGACCGGCGGCGGTCCAGGAGGAGCACAGCGGCGGCGGCGTTGTAGCTCAGCACCGTTCCAGCACTTCCATCAACATTTCCGAAAAGCCGGAATTCAATTCGTTCGGCGCTTCCCGGCAGTATTTCCGCCTCGATAATGTGCGCGCTGCCGGGCACCGCATCCGGCAAGCGGAAGGCTGAATGTTCCAGCTCAAAGGGGTCTGCGTTCACGTGGTCCTTGGCAGCAGGTAGATCTGCTCCCGCGCAGCCTCCGGCCAGGACTGGTTGCTGGATCAGGCGGGCGGAGCCGCTATTGGCCGTGAGGCGCACCTCGCGGGCGATGGTCATCGAGGACCGCCAGGGTGCAGTGGGCAACTGGTTGGCATAGTCCCAGTTGTTCATCCAGCCGATGATGATGCGCCGGCCATCCGGGGCGTCGCTGAAGGACACGGAGGCGTAGCAGTCGCGTCCCCAGTCCAGCCACAGGCATTGCTGCAGGGCCGTCGCAGCCGCGGCGGAGTCACCAAGTGCGCTCACTCCGGCGGGTGCTGCGAGTGAACCGGCGTCAGGACAGAACCGAATGCCGTCGAAGCTCCCGATGAAGTACTGGCCGCCGGAACCGCCCGCTACGGCGCCTGGGTTCACGTTGACGATCAGCACCCATTTGATGTTGTCCGGGTCTCCGTCCACCGGCAACGGGAAGAGATCCGGGCACTCCCATTCGCCGGCGTCGGCGTTGGCCGGGCCGAAGTCGCTGAGGAATACCCAGGACTTAAGGTCATCCGAACGGTAAAAGACCACCTTTTGGTGCTGCGCTTCGACGGCGACCATAACCCAGCAGGCACCCTGGTCCCCTTGATAGCGGAAGACTTTGGGATCGCGGAAGTGAGGGGAGTGCCTGCTGAGGACTGGGTTTCCGTCGTATTTTTTCCACGTCATTCCTGCGTCGGTGCTGTAGGCCAGGGACTGCGCCTGCGTGCCGCTGTGTTGGGATGCCGCCTTGTAGGCACTGGTGTAGATGGCTACGAGGGCAGGTGCGTCCGCCGTGCCGAAACCTGACGTGTTGCCGTGGTCCACCACCACGCTCCCGGAGTAGATATCCTCAGCCTCGTCGCAGGCAATGGCAACAGGGTGCTCCGTCCAGTGCAGCAGATCGCGTGAGGTGGCGTGGCCCCAGGACATGTTGCCCCAGACGCTTCCGTGAGGGTTGTTCTGGAAGAAGAGGTGGTAGAGGCCGTTGTGGAAAACAAGGCCGTTGGGGTCGTTCAGCCAGGTATCCCGTGCCGTGAAGTGGATGGCAGGCCGGAACCTGGTTGTTTCTGCTTGGGCTGTTTCCGGGCGTGCGGCATCAAGGCAGCTGGACATGTCTGGCGGTCCTCTTGGTTGTGGAAGGGTCTGGCTGGCTATCGCCTGGGAGCTGCGATGGAATCGCGGCTCACCAGGGGGCAGTCCAGGATGGTCGGGTGAAGTGCCATAAGGGCAAGGTCGGTCTTGCCCTCGATGGCGTCAATCAGGTGCCCGGTGGCCCAGGCGCCCATTTCGTAGTGCGGAAGGGCCACGGTTGTAAGGGCCGGGTGGAGGTTGGCGGCGATCAGCTGCTGGTCGTCGAAGCCCACGATTGATAGGTCCGAAGGGATGGCGAGTCCCAGTTCGGCCGCGGCACGGTAGGCGCCCATGGCCATTCGGTCGTTGTAGCAGAACAGGCCGGTCGGCCGGTCCTCGCGAGCCAGCATCCGCCGGGCTGCTTCATAGCCGCCCTGCACTTCGGAGACCTCGGACTCGACAGGTGCCGCGTCGCCGTCGAGCCCTGCTTCTATCAGCGTGGCCCGGAAGGCCTGGAGCCGTTGCCGGGTTGCGGGGACATCGTCGGTGTTGTTGATGAAGCCCACCCGGGTGTGGCCGGCCTCAAGGAGCGCGCCCACGGCGGCGCGTGCACCGCCTTCTTCGTCCGGGATCACGGCCGTGATGTTTCCGCCGGTGGCCACCGAGTCCACCAGGACGGAGGGGACGCTGCCGAGGTTGGCGGGCAGCTCCACGTTGCGGTGGTACATGGTGGCATAGAGGATTCCATCCACACGCCGTTCCAGGAGGGCTTCGACGTCGGCCCGCCGCGCTTCCAGGTTTGCTGAGCCGGAGGTGTTGATGATCATGAGGTTGTATCCCCGGGCTTTAGCCGCTTCGTCCGCGCCGAGGATGATCCGGCCCGCGTGGGGTGTGGTCGCGATGTCCTCGCTGACCAGTCCAAGCATCCCGGTCCGCTGGGTGCGGAGCGCCTGCGCAAGTCGGTTGGGGCCATAGCCCAGTTGCTCTGAGATGGTCCGCACCTTGTCCCGGGTTTCGGGGCTGATCCGGGCATAGGAGACGTCGTTGAGGACGTGGGAGACCGTTGTCACGGAGACCCCGGCGGCGGCGGCCACGTCCTTGATGCCGATGTTCTTGTTGCTCATTTGTCTCCCACGTCCTTATGGATGGTCATGGCCCCTGGGGGTTACCAGTAGGCTACTCGTTCGTTTGGGCTCAGCCCTTGACGGCGCCGAGCGTCATGCCTGCAACAATTTTGCGCTGCAGGAGAAGGGTGAGAAGGATGACCGGGATTGAGTAGACAGCCGCTAGGGCAGTCATCGACCCCCAGTCCAGGCCGAACTGGGTTTGGAAGTTGGCGATCACCACGGGGGTGGTCTGGGACCGGACAGCGGTCATGAGGAGCGCGAACAGGAATTCGTTCCACGAGGCCAGGAAGGCGAAAATCGCGGTGACCGCGATGCCGCCGGACACTACGGGGATCACCACACGCCACAATGCGCCGAGCCTGCTGCAGCCATCGACGGTCGCCGCCTCTTCCAAGTCCTTCGGCACCGCTTCGAAGAAGCTGGACATCAGCCAGATGGACAGCGGGAGGGAGATGGTGGTGTGTGCGATGGACAGGGCGATGGGCGTGTCCGCCAGGCCCACGGAGGCCATCATGGATGCCAGCGGGATACCGATGGCCACCGGCGGGACCATGCGCGTGACCAGGGCGGCCATGATGAAAACCCTGCCGCTGCGGGTCTTGTACCGGGTGATCCCGTACGCCGCGGGAACGGCCAGGACCAGCGAGAGGGCTGTGCTGATCACGGCCGTCTGGACGCTGTTAATGAACGACGCCGGCACGCCACTTCGGCTGAGGGCATTTACATAGTTCGCCATGGTCCATTCCTTGGGAAGGATGGTGGGCGGGACAGCGATCGTGTCGATGGGGGTCTTGAAAGACGTGAACAGCAGGTAGAGGAACGGGAACCCGTAAAGGACCAAGGCGGCGGTAAGCAGGATCCACAGTATGGTCCTGGTGCTGCGCCTCCCGGCCTCGAGTCCTTCGCGGTTGACACCCCGGCGCCTGCGGCCGATGTCTGCCGGCGAGGACCCCGTGCTGGTTTTCCGTGCAGGGATTGTTGGCCTTTGAATGGTACTCATCAGGTGTCCTTTCCTGGCCGCCAGATGGTGCTGACCGCGACGAAGGCGATGGCGAGCATGGCCAACAGGTAAATGGTGCCCATGGCGCTCGCGAGGCCGGGATCGCCGAAGCGGATCATGGTCCGGTAGATGAGCAGGCTCATGGTTTCGGAGGCGGACTGTGGCCCGCCGTTGGTCTGGATCAGGATGGTGTCAAAAGCCCTGGCCGCGTCAATGCCGCGGACCACCAGGGCCACTGCGATCACCGGCCGGAGCAGCGGAAGGATGATCCGGAACAGCAGGGCGGGTGCCCGCGCCCCGTCGAGCCGTGCCGCCTCGATGAGGTCTCCCGGGATGTTCTGCAGTCCGGCGAAGAGCACCAGGCACATGAATGAGGTGGTGAGCCAGATGTCCGGGATGGCAACGGAGAACAGGACGATGTCCGGATTCGAGAGCCAGCCGATCTGGTTCGGGTTCTGCAGGATGCCCGCCTGGTTCAGCAGCGAGCCGAGCAGCCCGAAGTTGTCGATCATGAGGAACTTCCAGAGCAAACCGGCCACGATGGGCGCGATCATCAGCGGATACAGGAACATGGTCCGCCAGACCTGTGATGCCTTGCCAAGCATGGTGAACAGGAGCGCCATGCCCAGGCCAAGCGCGAACTCAAGTGTCACCACCATGAGGGTGTAGGCGAGCGTCCGCCACCCGGCGCCGATGAAATCCGGGGATGTGAAGGCGTGGACGTAGTTGTCCAGGCCCACGAAGTCGCGGGGACCACCGACGATGGGGGAGATCTTGAAGAAGCTGTCCGAGATAAGGCGGAACAGCGGATAAGCAACAAAGACTGCGAGGAACAGCGCCGCCGGAGTCATGAGGTAGAGGGCAAAGCGGCGATCAGGGATACGCACGGGGTTCTCTTCCACTGGTTGGGGCCGCGGCCGGCACTGCCATTGCTGATGCCGGCCGCGGAGTCTTACTTGAGGAGGGCCTGGATTTTGGTCTTGGCGTCAGCCAGCAGGGCCGCGCTGTCTCCGCCTGCCACAGCCTTCTGGAGCATCGGCACCAGAACGGTGTCGACGATTTGCTGCCACTTTGCCGTTGCAGGGCGCGTCGCGGTCGCAGGGGCGTTAAGGGTTTCGATAAGCGGCTTGAAGCTCTCGTAGCCGGGCTGGTCCTGGTACTTCTGGAAGGCTGAGACCCTGGCCGCCAGGCCAAGGCTTGACTGGATGGCCAGATCGTTGTGGTCGAAGGCGCACTTGACGAACTTCTTTGCAGCGTCCGTGTTCTTGGTTGCCTTTGGCACGGAAAGGTACCAGGGGCCGGGAACACCGGCCACGCCGGCGGAGCCGCCGATCATTGCAGCCGTTCCCACCTTGCCGTAGACAGGGGAGTCCTTGGGGATCTGCCGGTACGCGTGGGCCCAGAACTGGGTCATGGCCGTCTTGCCCTGGTTGAAGAGGTTCTGGGCGGCGGCCCAGTCAACCTGCGCCGCGCCCGGAGGGGCATCCTTTACAAGGCTGGTGTAGAAATCCAGTGCTTGTTTGCTGGCTGCGTTGTCGATGATGACGTTGTTGTTGCTGTCGAGGACCATCGGCGAGCCGGCCTGCAGCACATGTGCGAGGTACTCGGTTTCAACACCGCCCTTCACATCGGTTCCGTACATGCCGTCCTTGGTGAAGAAGGCAGAGATGTCCTGATACTGCTGCCAGGTCTTGGGTGCGGCCAAGTCGTAGCCGTACTTGGCCTTGAAGTCCGCCTTGTTCTTGGCGTCTTCGAACAGGTCCTTGCGGTAAAGGACAATCTCGGCGTTTGTCCATGCGGGCATCCCGATGAAGTGTCCGTCGACATTGGCTTCCCTGACCAGCGAAGGGAAGATGTCCTTCTTTGCCTCGTCAGTGAAGAGCTCATCGATGGGCTGCAGGGCATCCTTGAAGCTTGGCAGCCAGACCGAGTCGAGCGCGGCTACATCGAATGAGACGGTGCCGGAGGAGAACTCGCTGGAGAGGCGGTTGAACAGGCCGTCGTAAGGGAGTTCGACGAAGTTGACGTTGACGCCGGTGTCTTTCTTGCACTGATCGGCGATGGGCTGCAATTCGGCATGTCCACCGGCCTCAACCAGGACGTTGATGGAGCTGCCGCCGCTTTCTGCGGGTGCGGGGCCCCCTGCGCCGCAGCCGGTTGCGACCAGGGCGACGGCGGTACAAATGCCGCCGATGGCGGCGAGCTTGGAGGTTGTCTTTCGAGAGGACATCGCTGTCGACTCCCTTTCTCTTGAACGGAAAGGCGGGAACTGGAACGGGGTGAAAAACCGTTTTGCTAAAACGACTTGGCAACAGATTAGGACCTCCCCGCGAGGGGTGTCAAGGGCCACAATCCGCCAATGCTTGACAAAATCCGGCGCAGTTATTTTGGCGTTGACAGTCCTGCGCGGCCCCTCATAGCGTTGGGCGAGGCTTCGAAGGCAAATCGTTTTTGCACCGTGGCGCCTTGGAAGCCAATGAAACAATCTTTGACCCCATGGAGGAGAACCAGTGGAACGATCGATGGAAAAGAACCTGCGCGCGGCTGACCCGAGCCGCCGTCGAATGCTCGGAGCCGGTGCCGCAGGCACGCTGGCGGCGGCACTCACGCTCGGAGTCCAGCAAAACGCGAAGGCCGACGACGCCGGCAAAGGAGTGCTCTTAGACGCGCCCAACACCTACGATGTGACCGCCTGGAAAATCAAGGGCCATCCCGAGATCACGGCCCAGTCCGATATCGGTGCCGTCATCAACGACATCATCGGAGACATCAAGCGGCGGCAGGCGAGCCCCCAAACGAAACCTGGAGCTGTGATCGTCATTCCGCCGGGCGACTATGATCTTCGGACCCAGGTGGTGGTCGATATCAGCTTCCTGACTATTGCGGGGTTCGGACACGGCTTCTTCTCCCGCAGCATCGCCTACAACGTGGACACCACGGGATGGGCGGAGCTCCAGCCCGGCGGCAGCCACATCCGTGTCCTCACTCCTGCGGCCACACCCCAGGCATTCCTGGTGCGCCGCGGCGGTAATCCGCGCTTGTCCGGAATCGTGTTCAGGGATTTCTGCCTCGATGGCGTCGAGTTCGTACCTGACCAGAACAGCTACCGCAACGGCCGCACCGGGATCGAGGTGGCCTCGGATAACGACTCCCTGCACATCACGGGAATGGGATTTGTGTACCTGGAGCACGCGCTCATTGTCCGTGGCGCCGACGCCCTGCGCGTGCACGACAACATGATCGCTGAATGCGGAAGCTGCGTTGAACTGACAGGGGCGGGCCAGGCGACGATTGTGAGCGACAACCTCATGGGGGCCGGCCCGGACGGGGTCACGCTCCTTGCCGAGAACCATGAAGGCCTGCTCATTACCGGCAACAACCTCTTTCCGCGGGGACGGAGCCTTATCGAACTCACGGGATGTACCAGGAGTTCGGTGACATCCAACCGCATGCAGGGCTTCTACCCTGGGATGATGCGCCTGCTCAATGGCTGCAAGGAAAACCTGGTCACGTCCAACCACTTCCGGCGGGGAACCGAAGGCTTCCCGCCCTTCCTCAGCAGAGGCAACGGACTGGACGACTTCTACGGCGTTCTCCACGTGAGCGGAGACAACAATCTCATCTCCAACAACGTCTTCGCATACGACGTTCCTCCTGCCCGGGTCCTTCCCCCGAACGCCCAGCCCACCATCATCCTCATCGCTGCGGGTGACGCCAACGTCGCGGCCCTCAACCACGTCATCACCAACGTCGCCGCCCAACACGTGGTCCTCGACGCGTCAACCACCCACTCGAAGGTTATGGACAGCGGGCCCGCCTCCACGATCACTTCCTACAGCCCGGACACCGCGATCCGGCCGACCCCCTGACGAAACGGTGTGTCTTGCGCGAGTCGAACCGCGCCACAAGTTTGCCTGCGGTTGATGCGGACAGTGGGGGACTGTCCGATAAACGGTGT
>NZ_JAGGPQ010000035.1 GCF_018613675.1 Arthrobacter sp. ISL-85
GCGGATCCGGGTCCTGTGTGGGCAAGTCCGCGGCCGGCTCCGGCGGTCCTCCAGCCCGGCCTCTCCCAATTCACGGTAGCGGCGGGACCAACGCGCTGCCGTCGGCACAGAGACATTGAACCTCTCGGCAGCCCGGCGCAAGGGCCACCCATCAACCACGATGCACCGGGCTAACTGCAGACGCCCCGAATGAGCCAAAAACGCGTTACGGTGGGACACGAGGACCTCCTGGTTTGTGTTCGCTCTCGACAAGCACCACACAACACCCGGAGGTCCTCTTATTGCGTCAAATCACTCCCCGTGTCATCAACCTGCCGGGACACTACATCTAGCGTGCCCCTCTCTCCAGATCGGTCAGTTCTGATTCAAGTTGCTGGGTCAGGTTCCGCAAGCGCCGTATGTTCTCTTGGGAGACGCGTCCGGGTTGGGTCGTGACTTGTGCGTCGACGTCGAAGACAGTGTTGGGGCTGTGCCAGACGTTGAACCATTCCAGGCCATGGCCAAGGGCGTCACGGGTGACACCTTGGAGCAGGAGCAGGGGTTCGCGGGTGTTGATGGTGAGCTTTCGGGCCAGGTCAGGATCTGATGAGACTGCCTGTACTTGGCGGGGTCCACCGGCAGGGTGGTATCCGTGGTCGCGCATCAGGCTCAACAGGGACGCGTCTTCCAGCAGTTCCGCGGTGAAGTGCGGGAAGAAGTCGCGGGGGACCCAGGTTCGCATGAAGGCTACGGGAAGGTCGTCGAGGTAGCGGACCCGCTCGATTTTCCAGGTGTTGGTCGTATTGAGGGCGTCGATGCCGGCTGGGGGCGGCTCGGAGGGTTCCATACTGAGGACGTGGGTGCGCAGGCGTTGGCCGTGTGCAGCGGCCTGTTCGTCCAGGCCGCCGGCACGCTGCACGTGCCGGCGAAGCACGGGTGTTGCGGCCACGACGCTGCCGCGGCCGCGCTGGCGGCGAATCAGGCCCAGGTCGGCGAGACCGGACAGCGCTTGGCGGACCACGCTTCGGGAGACGCCGAACTGTCTTTGCAGTTCCTCTTCAGTGGGCAGCGAAGAGCCTGGGGTAAGTCCCATGTCCACGATCTGCCGGTGCAGGATGTCCCGGATTTGGGCGTGGAGTGGACCTCCGCCTTCCCGGTTCAGAGGGCTGGTGCGTCCCGGCTGCTCTGCCGCTGTTTCTGCTGGTTCCAAGCTCACGTTGACTCCTCTGCCACTGTGGACATCTTAGCCCTCACGCTGCTGCCCCCGGCGGGGCAGTGACGATAGTTCACCTTGACGTGATCCATAACACCCATTATTGTACGTATCAAAGGTACGTACAACCCGGCTTCCTGGATCACAGAAGATGCCGTGAACGCGAAGTCGCGAGTCACCTGCTTGAGCCCGCATCGGCGCGTGAGCGAAGTGAAAGTACCTGCAGGTGACAGACGGATACGTAAGTTTCAAACCCCCCATTGGAGAGTCCATGCGCGACCCGCGCTCGGTGCGTTGCACCTACTATCTAGAATCCGAAATTGACCCGGAAAAGGCGGCCGCCATCATGGCCGGCGAACAGTCCAGCGGCACCTTCCTCCCGGTGCCGGGTGAATCCGCCCGGATCCGCGAGCGGCACGCGGCCCGGATCTCGGATGTCCAGGAACTCGGCTTTTGCCGCCCCTCCCTGCCATCACGGGCGAACCCGGAAAAGGTCCGCGCTGCACTGGTCACTGTTGATTTCCCCATGGAGAACGTCGGTACGGACCTAGCAACGCTGCAGACTGCCATCGCAGGCAATCTCTTCGAGTTGGGCGATCTTTACGCCTGCCGGCTTCAGGACATGCAGCTGCCGGAGGACTTCGTCGCCGCCCACCCCGGTCCGGCCTTCGGGATCGAGGGGACCCGCAAGCTCATCAGTGATGTCCAGGGCGTCATGGTCGGCACCATCGTTAAGCCCAACGTCGGGCTTTCCGAAGGGGAGTTCCGGCTGGTGGTCCGCGATCTGGCGATGGCGTCCATCGACCTGATCAAGGACGATGAGCTCATGACTGATCCGGCCTATCTGCCGTTGGAACGCAGGATTGCGGTCGCCACGGAAGAGATCCGGGCCGCAGAGCAGGTCACCGGCCACTCCACCATGTATGCCTTCAACATCACCGGTGACCTCGCAGGCCTGCAAAAGCGCCACGACCTGGTCGTCGAGGCCGGCGGCACTTGCGTGATGCTGAACATTCCCGTGATGGGGCTGCCTGCCCTGGCGTTGCTGCGCAGCTTCGCCGAAGGTCCCCATCCACGGCCACCGGGCCGGTCTCGCGGCTTCCATGAGGTCCAAGGCCCTTGGCGTTGATTACCGGGTCTGGCAGCAGATGGCGCGCCTGGCCGGCGCAGACCACCTGCACGCCAGCGGCCTGGGCAGCAAGTTCTACGAACTCGATGAAGAAGTGGCCTCTAACATCCGCAGTCTGCTCGCACCTCTCGGACAGACCCTTGCACCGCTTCCTGTGTTGTCGTCCGGGCAGAACGTCACCACCCCAGGGCCCACGTTCGACGCGGTCGGTTCCACGGACCTGATGATGCTCGCTGGCGGCGGGGTCGCGGCCCACCCGGACGGCCCCGGCGCAGGAGTGCGCAGCCTCCGCCAGGCATGGGAAGCAGCCGTGGACGGGGTCCCCCTGCAGACTGCAGCCACCAAGCAGGCGAAAACTGGAGATGACGCCCTGTTGCATGCGGTCCAGACTTTCGGGAAAGGTGCCTGACATGCCCGCTTTCGGTTTCGTCGCCGACGACCTCGCCGGAGCCGCCGACGTCCTGGCCCAAGCCCACCGCCACGGGCTCGAAGCAGCCCTGGTCATCGGGGACGCCCCACTGCCCACGGACACCGACGTCGTCGGGTTCGCCGGGCCTGCCCGATCGCTGTCCGGGACCGCGTTCGACAACCTGGTCACCCACGACCTTGCCGGCATTGCCGCCCTGAACCTGGAGGTACTGCTCTACAAGGTCTGCTCCACCTTCGACAGCTCCACCACTGTGGGAAGCATCGGCCGCGGAATCCAACTGCTCCACGAGCAATTCCCGCTGCACGGCCCAATCCCCGTCGTCCCTGCCCAACCTGACTTCGGCCGGTACACCGCCTTCAGCAACCACTACGCCACCCATGCAGGCCAGATCTACCGGCTTGACCGCCACCCCGTCATGTCCCGGCACCCTTCCACCCCCATGTCCGAGGCCGACCTGCGCCAGGTCCTGGCCGAACAGCTCGGCGACGACAAGATACCGGGGGCTATCCATCTGCCGGCTTATGACGACGGCACCTTCAAGGACTCCTGGGCGAACCGGAGGCGGGAACTCGGGGCGAAGGCCTTCGTGGTCGACGCCGTCGATGAACACCACATGGACGCGGTTGCAGAAGCGCTCACCCGGGAAGAACACGGTCACGGTCCCTCGATCGTGGTCGGATCCGGCGGCATCATGGCAGCGCTGGCAAGGTCCATCTCGGATCAGGCTCCCCGTACCCCCGGCCCGCAGAAGCCGTCAGGACCTGTCCTGGCAGTGAGCGCTTCAGCCTCCAGCACCACAGCGGAGCAGATCAACGACGCCATCTCCATTGGCTGGGAGGACGTCCCGGTCCCTACCGAGCTGCTGCAGCGCGACGACCCGGCCCTGATCGCCGCCCTGGATGAGCGCGTCTCAACCGCGCTCCACGCAGGACGCAACGTCGTCGTTCACACCACCCGCGGCGCGGCTGACCCACGCTACGGGGCGAGCACACCAGTGGACGCCGGCTACGTCGGTACGTTGATTGGCGGCGTTGCTGCCCGGATGGCCGATGCCGGGCTCACCAGGGACATCGCCGTCTGTGGCGGCGATACCTCCAGCCACGCACTCATCGCCATGGGCGTACGCCAACTGCGGGTATCCGACCAGTTCGTCACCGCAGGCCCGATCCTGCAGGCCGATGGTGCCTCTGCCGTCGGCGGCTGCCGGCTCCTGCTTAAAGGCGGACAGGTCGGACCCACCGACATCCTGCGCCGCTTCGGCGGCCAGCTCCCGAGCTGATACCCCACCAAAACAGTCCTCCACGCATCAAGAACCAACGAAAGGCGGCCCCCATGCGGGCAGTAGTCAAGAACGCAGCCGAACGAGGCGTCACTTACGTCACCGACGCCGGCGACCCCAAAGCAACAGAAGGCTCAGTCGTCATTGAAGTCGGCGCGGCCTCCCTGTGCGGCACGGACCGTGAACTCTACGAATGGACCCCCTCCGCCCAGGCCTTCAACCTCAACCTCCCCGTCATCCTCGGCCACGAAGGCGCAGGAACCATCGTCGAAGTCGGCCCCGGCGTCACCGGCCTGAACATCGGCGACCAAGTCGCCGTCGAAAGCCACCTGACCTGCGGGCAATGCTTCCCCTGCCGTACCGGTGACGCCCATACCTGCGAACGCACAGGGATCCTGGGCATGCACATCGACGGCGTCTTCGCCGAATACGCTGCCGTCCCCCAGGACATCTGCGTCAAGCTCCCCACCGGCCTGTCACTCGAATCCGGAGCCCTGCTCGAAGCCGCCGGCGTCGCCGTCCACGCCATCCAGCGCGCCAACTACTCCGTCGCAGGCCGGGCCGTGCTCGTCAGCGGCGCAGGCCCGGTCGGCCTCGTGGTCGTGAACCTGGCACTGCTCATGGGCGCCTCCCACGTCATCGCCGTCGACCCCAACCCCTACCGCCGCGCCCAAGCCGAGAAACTCGGCGCGACCGCCCTGCACCCCAACGACGGCATCGTCGAACGCTGCCGTGAACTGACCGGCCGCCGCGGCGGCTTCGACGTCGCCTTCGAATGCTCCGGCGCCCCCGGCACCCTGACCACACTCTTCGAAGCCGTCCGCCGGGAAGCCACCGTCATTACCATCGGACACCCCAGCCGCCCCGCGGAAGTCGACATCGCCGCCTACATCAACAAAAAGGGCATCACCCTGCGCGGCATCTTCGGACGCAGGCTCTGGGAAACCTGGGAACAGAGCCTCTTGCTGCTGGACTCCGGAAAGCTCCAGCTCGACTGGCTCATCACCCACCGCAAGAAGCTCAGCGAGATCGACGACGCCGTGGAGCTTCTTACGGGCGATGCCTGCAAAGTCCTGCTCATTCCTGGCCTCGGCTAACCCACAAGCCACGGAACTGACGGTCCGCACCGCAGTTCCCAATCACTCAGCTATTCAATAGGAGAAATCAATGTCGATTCCCATCAAGAAAGCTCTGGAGAAGGTCCCCGGCGGCATGATGCTGGTGCCCCTTGGCATCGGAGCCGTCATCCACACCCTGGCCCCGGACGCAGGTAAGTTCTTCGGCTCCTTCACGGGGGCCTTCTTCACCGGCCTGGCGCCGCTGCTGGCCGTGTTCTTTGTCTGCCTCGGCGCGACACTCGAGGTCAAATCAACGCCCTACATCCTCAAAAAGGGCGGCGTGCTCCTCGGCTCCAAAATTCTCTTCGCCATCCTCATCGGCGTCATCGCCGGACGCTTCCTCGGCGAAGCACCCATCGACTCCGGAATCCTCGCCGGGCTCTCAACCCTCGCACTCGTCGCCGCACTCAACGACACCAACGGCGGCCTCTACATCTCCCTCATGGGCCAGTACGGGCGCAAACGCGACGCCGGCGCCTACTCCATCCTGTCCCTGGAATCCGGCCCCTTCTTGACCATGGTCACCCTCGGCATCGCCGGGCTGTCGGCCTTCCCCTGGCAGGCACTCGTCGGCGCCATCCTCCCGCTGGCACTGGGCATGCTCCTCGGAAACCTGGACAAAAACATGAGAAGCCTCCTGGCCCCACTGGTACCAGCCATGGTGCCGTTCCTCGGCCTGGCCCTGGGCCTGACCATCAACCTCAACGCCGTCGTTGAAGCAGGGCTGCTCGGCATCGCACTCGGCCTGTTCGTGGTCTTCGTCGGCGGCGCAGTGCTGCTCCTCGCCGACAAACTCACCGGCGGCGACGGCGTAGCGGGCCTCGCGGCAGCAACCACAGCCGGCAACGCAGCCCTCGTCCCCGCCATCATCGCCACAGCCAACCCCGTCTACGCCCCGGCTGCCGACCACGCGACTGTCCTCGTGGCAGCATCGGTCGTCGTCTCCGCAGTACTCTGCCCGATTGTAACCTCAGCATGGGCAAAGAGGCTGCAGAAAAAGGCCCGTCTCCAGGACAGCGAAGACACCTCCCCCGAAGAGA
Source organism: Arthrobacter sp. ISL-85 (assembly GCF_018613675.1). Lineage (GTDB taxonomy): Bacteria > Actinomycetota > Actinomycetes > Actinomycetales > Micrococcaceae > Arthrobacter. Next base: position 6,189 of record NZ_JAGGPQ010000035.1, read on the forward strand.
AGATGGCCGTCCCCAAATACGCAGTGGAACCCCAGAACTGAAACTGGCCAGCGCAAAGTATGTAAGCAAGTAAGGAAGCGGGGTCGTGCACACTGCACGCCCCGCTTCCTTTTTTCGGGACCTTCCAACAAATACCGCCCAGCCAATGTGGCAGCCTCGTCGCGAAACGTCCCGCCAAAGCCCAAGGACATGCGGGATGCCAGTTATGAAAGGAACAACAATGATTGCAGACCCACAGACAATCGATCTGCCAACAGTCGCAGCTGGAGCCCACCCGCTGAGCTATCACAACTGGGTGCACCTCAACCCGGGCGACAGAATCATCGTGAACCGGAGCGGATTCGCACCCGAACAAGGCACCGTGGACGACATCAGTGCGGATGCCAGCTATTTCTGGGTCTGGATTGACGGCCAAAGCCGAATCCTGATCTTTCACGGCGACGGCTCAGTCATAAACCGTTTGGATAGCCGCCCATCACGGGACATCACCTCAGGGGTAGGAGGGCAAGCGGGCTGCCCGCGGAGGAGCGCAGCTTGAGGGCCGTGAATCCAGGTCATGGCTGATGCTCGAAAGAGTTGATGATCTCATCCCGCCCCTGGAGCTAGACAACGGTCATCATGTGGTGTTCCTGGACGCCACACCAGTCTTCCCTGAAGAAGCCCGGACCGTGAAGGAACACGGCTTGGACGCATTGTTTGAAGTCTGGGACGAGGATCCACTTTCAGATCTGAACCGCGAACTCCCGGTTCCGTTGTGTGCGTAGCCGCCGTTTTAGCTGAGTCCCCGTGCCCGGTGAAGGATCCCTCACCGGACGCTTGTAAGCCGGCTCTGTAGTGACTGCGGACTCCCTGCCGCTTGGGGTCCCATGCATAAGCTAGGGCCCGAGCCAAGCGCAAAAGGCGACCGAACTCAGAGCACTAAAAAGCGGCTTGAGACGGCCAGGGCACCACCGGCTGATCCTGCGATTGACCACAATTGTTCAGCAGACCGAAGTCATTTCTGCACTACCAGATTCCCGAATGACCCGCCCGATAAGTTGCCCTAAGCGGACGCAACCATAGCACTTCGTCAGTTGCCCAAATGTCTCCCTCAGTTTGCATCGCCTGTACAAGGCGTGCACTGTCGGTGACGGTCGAAAACTGAGCCATTGTGATGGTTGAAAACTGAGCCACCCGTTCCAAACGATTGGGTGGGTGATCACAGTGGAGGATTGGGCGCTTATTCGGCGGTTGCATCTTGCCGAGGGTGAGTCGATGAGATCGATAGCGGCGCGGCTGGGGATCTCCAGGAATACAGTCGCGAAGGCCGTCAGTGCTGACGGTCCGCCTACGTATGTTCGGGCGCCGCGGGACTCCGGGATCAAGGCTGTGGAACCGGCGATTCGTGCGCTGCTGGTGGAGAACCCGCGGATGCCGGCGACGGTGCTGGCGGAGCGGGTGGGCTGGTCCGGGTCTCCGGCCTGGTTCCGGGAGAACGTGGCAAGGATCCGGCCAGAGTATGCCCCGGCCGATCCTGCT
>NZ_JAGGPQ010000036.1 GCF_018613675.1 Arthrobacter sp. ISL-85
GGTACTTCACGGAGCGGCTGGGCATGCACCGGACGCTGGACCTGATCTACACGGCGGACCTGATTTCGGGCGCCGAGGCGGTGGCGCAGGGCATGTTCAGCCGCGCCATGCCGGCGGATTCGTTGCTGGAGTCGACGCGGCAGATCGTCTCGCGCGTGGCGGCCGGCGCGACGGGTGCGTTCGTTGCTTCGAAGGAACTGGTGGCGCACATCCGTGATCAGCGGCTGGGCCTGTGGCAGGCCATGCAGGAGGAGAACGAGGAGCAGGCCCGCCTCTGCAAGACCGAGGATTACACGGAGGGCTTCCGGGCGTTCCAGGAGAAACGCGAGCCGAAATTCACGGGAACTCGCCTCGCGTAATTCGCCTTTATGAAGCCTTGAAGAATTCTTGATTGAATCTTGCAGGGCGGTTGCAGAAATCTTTAATTGCGTTCGTAAGAGTAGGCGAAGCCGGGCAAACCGGCCGATGCGCCCTGCCGGTCTCAAATAGGCAGCCGCATCCGGAAACCTACTCTGGGGGCACAATTGTCTGAGGTTTTGAACGCGGAAGTCGATGGTCAGGAAGAGAACGGCTTCAGCCGTCGGAGGGTGGTCGCAGGGGTTGCATGGTCACTCCCGGTAATTGCCACGGCCATCGCGGCTCCTGCTGCGGCGGCATCGCCGCCGCCTATCAGTGCAACGGCAACATGGTCTTTCGGTGCTGCTCCTCAGTACTCCAAAATCGGAGGCGGAGGCAAAATATACGGTGGCGCTGCCCCCGCTACTCTTAGCCTGAAGAATACGGGGACCTCTGCATTTACAGGTACCGTCAGCTTGACGGTTACCTTCACCCCGCAGGGAACGGTACTTGTTGGAATCGGTGCGGAGTTGCTGACACCTGCCACATCATCCGGCGCAATTACCTACTCACAGCACCAGTCGACAAAGTCTTTTTCGTACAGCCTTACTAATTTTGGAGCGGGCCAGACACAGGTCTTTTCGATCACGTATAACTACGAATCGGTCAGTCCTAAACCAACTGGCGTTTCTTATTCTTTTGTCATGGGCACTTCGGTGATTCTTACAGCAAACATCGGTGGTTCCCTCACGCTGACCCCGACCGTAACCCCCGACCCCTACATCCAGTTCTAGCAATGGTCTGGAAACGTGGCGGCTCAGTCGCTGAAGTCTGCACAAAACCCCGGGCCCGTGTTGCCCTGCTGCACCTCGAGGCAACCCAGCCCGTGGTCCTGGAGGGAACAGCTGCGATCATCTGGGACCTGATTAATGGCCAGCGGAGCGCCCAGGATATCTTCGCCGAGCTTGAGGCCACCTTCGAGGACCAGTCGGGGCAGATGCAGGCGCAGGTGGAAGCATTCCTGGCAGGCCTCGAAGCGCAGCGCCTGATCGAGGCTGCCTCCGGCGCTAGCGACTAAGGGCATGACGTCTGCTGGAATCACAGGCAGCCCACATTTGGCGTGGGAGCAGCGTCTGTTCGACGAATTGGCGAGGGGCAGTGATCTGCTGAGCCTGGATGTCCTGGGGCAGCGGTTTGTAGTCCGCTGGGGCCGTGCAGTCATGTGGCAGCAGAGAGTGGCCATGAGCACAGCTTGGTCGCGGTGTGTTAGCGACGAAGAGCCCATCCTGCCGCCGGCTCCGGTGAAACCCACTGCCGAAAGTCCGTTCACAGCGTCCGTCATCTGTACGTCCACGAAGCATGAGGCCGGCATGTTCCATCTGGTGGCTGCGTCCTTCGAGGAACTGGCGGAAAACCTCACGTCGCGGCTCACTGTGGCCGCGATTTTGGCCAACGCTGGAGAACTCACAATGCTGCACGCGTGCGGCGTGGCGGACCCAGGTACAGGGGCGGTGGTGGCGTTGGTGGCAAAGTCCGGAACAGGCAAGACCACCGCAGCTTCCGTACTTGCCAGGACCTATGGCTACGTCACGGACGAGACCGTAGCTATTGCCTGGGACGGCACCGTGGTTCCCTATCCCAAGCCCCTGTCGGTCAAGCAGGGGGCTGGCGCACCCAAACGCCAGGCGGGACCGGACGAGTTCAGACTTCAGCTGGCTCCGGTCATGCCCTTTATCCAGTCCATCGTCCTGCTGAATCGTGTTCACGGGAACCCCACGGTGGCTCCTGTGCTGGAACGGGTACCGCTGGCCGATTCCCTGCTGGCACTGATCCCGGAGTCGTCCTCACAGGCTGAAGTGGTGGATCCGCTGCAGTCGCTTTGCCGCCTTATCGAAAGTGTTGGGGGAGTGTGGCAGGTGACCTATTCGGAGGCGGTCGATCTTCCCGTGGCCCTGGAGCTCCTATTCCGGCTGCAGCCGGTGTCAGAGACAGAATGGGAGGCCGCCGCAGAAGGAATTGCCCAACAAGCACCTATTCCAGCCGGCAGCATCCAGCGCAGGGCTCCTCAGGATGCGGTGGCCATCGAAGACGACCTGTTGGTCATGTTGGACCGCGAAATAGTGCGGCTGAGGGGGATCGGACCGTCGATCTGGGAGGCCTGCTCCGGTCCCGTAAGGCTGGACGAAGTGATTGAGCACGTCGGCAAGACGCATGGCACACCGGAAGGTTACCGAGATGCCATTGCCGGAGCGGTAGAACAGCTCCTCGCAAAGTCGATTTTGGAACGCGGCGAATACTGATCTGCCTGCATGCAGCACACACGAACTTGAACCTAAGGAACCACCATGAGCACAGCAACCACGCCTCCGGACGCGCCGCAAGCGGCCCTGGACCTGGCTGACTACCTGAACGTCCTCCGGGTGTACTGGAAGGCCATCGTCGCCTTCACCCTGCTGGCAACACTGGCAGCCGCCGGATGGACGGTTCTCCAGCCGAAGATCTACTCGTCCGATTCAAGCGGCATTGTGGTCACCCCGGGCTCGGACAACGTGAGCTTGGCACTGGCCGGCGACAGCTTGGCCAAGGCCAAGGTCAAGAATTATGAGTCCGTCGCAAAGTCACGGCTCGTCGCGGACCGGGTTATCCAAGCCTTGGACCTGAAAACTACTGCCGACGCCCTCCTTGGCAGCACCAGTGTCAAAGTACCGCTGGACACGGCCGAGATCACGGTCACCGCGCAGTCCACGGATCCCGCAACTGCTCAGCGGGTGGCCGATGCCTGGGTCAACGGTCTCGCCGCCCAGGTGGAGGCCATTGAGACGGCGCCCTCCGGCGACGCAGCCGGACAGACCAGCGCTGTGGCAACGCCCGAGGCCGGGTCGTCAACGAATGCAGACACGGCCGTCCGTGTTCTCCCGTTGGGCAAAGCTTTGCTCCCCACCAGCCCCACGTCACCTAACACCAAGGTCAACCTGGCGCTCGGCGCCCTCGTCGGGCTGGCCCTTGGCGTGGCTTACGCGCTGATACGCCGGCACCTGGACCGGCGCATTCGGAAGGCTGCGGACATTGAAGGGTTGTTCGGCGTTCCAGTGATTGGCACGCTACCTGTGGACCGCCGCTTGGATGGGAAGAGCACCATCGTGGACGCCGGCACCGCCGCACAGCTCCATGACGCTGGCGGGGCCATGGCCGAGGCTCTCCGCGAGCTGCGGACCAACCTGAGCTTCCTTGACGTGGACCAGCCGCCCCGGGTCATTGTGGTGACCAGTTCAATGCAGGCGGAGGGCAAGTCAACGGTAACGGCCAATTTGGCGGTCACTATGGCTGCGTCAGGCGAAAACGTCGTGGTAGTCGACGGCGACCTCCGCAGGCCCACGCTGATGGATGTCTTCAACCTGGTTCCGGGAGTTGGGGTCACCGATGTGCTCACGGGCACAGCCGAACTTGTTGACGTCCTCCAGCCCTGGGGTGCGCTGCCCAACCTCTCAGTCCTGGGATCGGGCCGTATCCCGCCGAATCCCAGCGAGCTCCTCGGATCCCGAGCCATGAAGAACATGCTCACTACCTTGGCCAAGGATGCTATCGTCCTGATCGACGCGCCGCCGCTTCTTCCAGTGACTGATGCAGCGGTCCTCTCGCGCGCCGCAGACGGCGCCATTGTGGTGATTCGGACCGGCAAGACCACCCAGGAGCAGCTAGACCAGTCCCTGGGGAACCTTGAGAAGGTCAAGGGGCGGATCCTGGGGGCTGTTCTCAACTACGTTCCTCTCAAGGGAAGGGACGCTTACTCCTACTACGGAACATATGCTTCGGCGCCCACACCGTCGTCTGCGGAACCTGAGCCCGTCGACGACAGGACGGGCGAGGACACCTTGGATGTACTGGAAGCCGCCCACGGCGGCCGCAGGGCGAGGATCTAGGCGTCCCATGACGTCCGCTGGCCAGGAAACCCAGCTCAGGATCCCGGAAGGCGTACTCCTGGGCCATGCCCTTGTGGCGCGCTTGGCGGACAGTTTGGGAATACGGGTCTTCTTTATCAAGGGACCAGCCAGCGTCATCCAGGGGCTGCGTCCTGCCAAAATATCGGCAGACGTGGACGTCTTCGTTGCACCCTCCGACCTCGACGCTCTAATGCAAGCCCTGCAGAGCCGAGGCTGGCGGGAGCGCCCGTCGGATCCAGACAACATCACCTTCCCAAAACACTCGGTGACCCTCGATCACCTAGCGTGGCCCTGTTGCATTGACGTCCACTTCCGCTTTCCAGGAATGGAAGAACCAGCCGGCAGTTGCTTCGAGACCTTGTGGGCGAACACCATCCACATGCAACTCGCAGGGCAGCGGCTGAAAGTCCCAACGAAGGTACTTGGGACCTTGTTTCTGGCGCTGCACGCCTTGCGCTCGCCCGAGCTGCCTGCCTGTCGCGAGGAGCTTCAGTACCTGGCGGCCCTCACTGGGCGGGAATCCCAGTCGGAGGCGATCCTGGAACTCGCTACGGCCACGGCCGCCTTGGCCGCCGTCAGGCCCTTTCTTGAAGGTCTTATTCCGGAAACGATTGTCCCTGTTTGGCCGGAGCCCTCCCGGGAGTGGCGCAACCGTGTTGCCGCGCGGGAGCCTGGAAGCGCACGTTTCATTGCCATCGCTCAGGCTCGGTGGAGGAATAAACCAAAGATGCTGTGGGAGGCAGTCTTTCCACGCGCCGAAGTCTTCCTGAGCGGGAACCGCTATGCGGACATGTCTCCGGCAGGACGGCTGAGACTACACCGTGTCAGGTGGGCGCGGTTTCTTCGGGCAGTTCCGCGCCTGGTTCGGGACCTTCGTCGCAACTGATGAACATACATCCAATTGCCGGTTACGCCACTAAGTTTGTTAAGGTTCAGCTATGACTACGGGGAAAGCGATCACCAAAGCCGTCATTCCTGCTGCCGGATTGGGAACACGCTTCCTGCCCGCCACAAAGGCAATGCCGAAGGAAATGTTGCCGGTGGTTGACCGCCCGGCCATCCAGTACGTGGTGGAGGAAGCGATTGATGCAGGCCTCTCGGACCTCCTGATGATCACCGGCCGCAACAAGCGCGCACTGGAGGATCACTTCGACCGCGAACCCGGCTTGGAGGCCGCCCTTGAAGCCAAGGGGGACAAAGACAAGCTGGGCCAGGTGGAGTACGCCTCCAACCTGGGCCCCATCCACTACGTCCGCCAGGGCGAGGCCAAGGGCCTCGGCCACGCAGTTCTCTGCGCGCAACAGCACGTGGGTGACGAGCCCTTTGCCGTGCTCCTGGGTGACGACCTCATCGACGAGGCCGAGAACCTGCTGAGCAGCATGATGGAAGTGCAGCAGAAGACCGGCGGTTCGGTCATCGCCCTGATTGAGGTCGATCCGTCGCAGATCAGTGCCTACGGGTGCGCAGACATCACCGGCGTGGAAGGTGAGGACTACGTCCGCGTCAACAGCCTGGTGGAGAAGCCCGCCGTCGGCGAGGCACCGTCCAACCTTGCCGTGATAGGCCGCTACGTGCTGCACCACTCCGTGTTCGGCGTCTTGGAAAAGACCGAGCCTGGCCGCGGTGGCGAGATCCAGCTAACCGATGCCCTGCAGACCCTCGCTGCTGGCGAGGGCGAAGGCTCGGGCGTGTACGGCGTTGTCTTCAAGGGCCGCCGGTATGACACCGGTGACAAGCTGAGCTACCTCAAGGCAGTCATCACCCTCGCGTCCGAGCGCGTGGAGTTCGGCGAGGACCTGAAGACCTGGATGAAGAGCTTCGTCGGGTAGTCCTGGCGTTACATGTAGGTCCAGCCACTGTTAGTGGCTGGACCTACATGTCTAGAGAAAGAAGTCAGAGATCAACGGGTTAGGAGTTGCAGTCGCTCACCGGAAGTCTCGGCACTTTCTGCCAGAAGCTCGAACAGATATTTGCCGTAGCCGCTCTTGACAAGCGGTTCGGCACGATCCCGCAGTTCGTCATCAGTTAGGAACCCCAGACGCCAGGCGATTTCCTCCGGGCAGCCGATGGAGAGTCCCTGTCGGTGCTGGACTGTCCGGACAAACTCTGATGCGTCGTTGAGGTCGTTGAAGGTTCCGGTGTCCAGCCAGGCGGTGCCGCGGGGAAGGATCTCCACCTGTAGCTTGCCCCTCTCCAGGTAGACGCGGTTGACGTCGGTGATTTCCAGCTCGCCCCGGGCGGAGGGCTTTAGGTGGCGGGCAATCTGCACTACGTCGTTGTCATAGAAGTAAAGCCCAGGCACTGCATAGTGGCTTTTGGGCTCCGTAGGCTTCTCCTCGAGGGAGACCGCACGCCCGATCTCATCGAACTCCACTACGCCGTAGGCAGAGGGATCGGCGACGCGGTAGCCGAAGACAGCTCCCCCATCGATATTTTCGAACCGCCGCAGTTGGGTTCCCATGCCCTGGCCATAGAAAATGTTGTCGCCAAGCACCAGGGCGACGGAGCCGTCACCAATGTGCTCAGCCCCAAGGACAAAGGCCTGAGCCAGGCCGTCCGGCGAGGGCTGTTTGGTGTAGGTGATATTGACACCGAAGCGGGTGCCGTCGCCCAGCAGTCGCTGGAACTGGTTTGCGTCGTGCGGCGTCGTGATGATCAGGATGTCCCGTATGCCAGCCAGCATGAGTGTGGACAGCGGGTAGTAGATCATGGGTTTGTCGTACACGGGGACCAGCTGTTTGCTGATGCCCAGAGTGATTGGATGAAGACGTGAACCGGTTCCCCCGGCGAGGATAATTCCGCGCATTGTCACATCTTCCGTGACAACTATAAACGGAATCAAATTTTGTCACGTCACGCAGTGTGGGGGACTGTCTCCGGCGTCGGCGCGAGCCCTCAATTTGCGCCGTAGCGACATCACCAGAAGGGCGCCCGTTGTCGCCCCTGCCGTGTTGGTGACAATATCTGACAAGGCTGCAAAGCGGTCGTGAAGAAACAGAAGCTGACCCAGTTCGATGCAACCTGAAAGTAGCGAACCAAGAGCTCCTACTTGCCACCAGAATTTTGTGGGAAAAGCCAAGCTGCCGAGTACTCCAAGCGGAAGAAACAGCAGGACGTTGGCGGTCGCTTCGACGAGCTTATAGTCCACCCACACGGGAACGCCGTGCCGGTGAAGAACATACAAAGTAGTTGCCAGCTGGGCCTGAACGGGCTGGTCTACAGGAGATGGCCAAAAAGCAATTAAGGCCACGGGAATGAGCATGGCCGCCAGAACCGTGCGCCAGAGCCCATGGTTCTGGAGGATGTTCAAAGACGCCTCAGGTCGTTCGGAGAAGGGCGAGCGCGGCGGTTCCGAGGGCACATGTGAAGAGTAGTCCCAGAAGCGCGTAGCGGAGTACCTGTAGGCGGGGGAGGGGGAAGGAAAAGTCGTGGTTTCGTGGTACTTTGCGCCAATGTCTCCCCATAGATTAAATAGATACCACACAAAGCAAAAGGTGGGTGCTCCTCCGATTCCGGAAGAGCACCCACCTTCGTTGCTGCTAAGAGGCGTTAGAGGTTAGGCAGCAGCCTCAGCCTTTGCGCGGCGGCGAACTACCACTACAGAGGTTGCGCCGGCAGCAAGTGCACCTGCACCGACCAGGGTCCAAAGAATCAGGCCGGGATCGGCGCCAGTGCTGGCAAGGCTACCGGTGTTAGCCAAAGCGGCACCGCCGTTTGCGCCGGCGGTGGAGCCGCCGGTGTTTGCCAGGGAAGCTGCAACGGTTACCGTGACGGGGCCAACGGTGACACCGGAGGTGTTGCCGGTTGCGGTCAGGGAGTAGGTGCCAGCCTCGTTTATGGCGATCGGCAGGGAGAAAGCACCTTGGGCGTCAGCCGTAGTGGTCAGGGTCTGCGCCTCCGCCACAACGTTGATGCGAGCGGCAACCGCGCGGCTACCTGCGATGTTCGCACCATTGGATGCGGGAGCTTGGCCCGGCGTCACGCGGATGGTCAGTGACTCTCCGGCAAGGAAGCCCTGGCCCCGGAAGATAAAGGTTTCACCCGGGCCAACCGTTCCGTCGGAGACAGCTGCTTGAGGCGGCAGTGCCGGGTAGGTTGCGGCCATGGCGGGCGCAGACCCTACGAGTGCGATGGAGCCGGCAAGAGCGAGTGCTGCGAGTGTTTTCTTCATGTGTGTCCCCCCGGAGACGTTTAAGTTTTGATATCCGATTTAGGGGAGATGTCCCCTCCGCACGAGACCGAGTGCAGAACTACGGATAAATATCCCAAGAAAGACGCTACCATCTGTACCCAGCTCGGACCAAGTTCAATCCAGTCGGTTTACATAGAGTTAACGCGACCGTCAGTGGCCTTGAGCGCACGACGCAATCTCCGTTGGACGGATAACGTCCTTTACAGGCTGAACGGTGGGTGTGACAGCCAAGTTAGGTTCTGTGTGTTGGACGATTTTGCCGAATGTGAACTCCGCCGTTTTCGTTTCGCCAGGCGCAAGCCGCTGGGCGATCACGCCGACCGGTCTGTTGGCGTGCAGGTAGGGCGCAAAGGCGGTCTTCTGACCGTCGACGGACACCGATTCGACGTTTGCCTGCACTGGACCGTATGCGACGATGTTGGTCTGAATACTTCCAGCCGGTACTCCATAGGCCCCGCCTGCCGTCACGTATTCAGGCAGCACAGTTCCCGCATTTTTCGGAGCCGTGTTCGTACTGGTTACACGTACTAGGACCTCGGAGTACCCATCACTTGCACACTCTTTTACCAGCTGTACGCTTCGCTTCACGTAGTAGTCCATTTTTGCTCCGGTCCCATCGTTAAAGTAAACGCCGAATTCATTAGATGAGATGCTCGGGCCTGTAATTGCGCCGCTCAAGGGGTAGCGGGTGATGATGGATTCTTCCGAAGTGTTTCCAGACCAAACCAGAACACGGCCTTCTTCCACCCCTTTCATAAGTCCCGTGATAAGGCCTTGGCCGTCCCCCTTGCCCTTGGATAGAGTGTCGAAGACCTCTTGGGCGACTCCCGCGAAGTAGGCATCTTGCAGTTTCGGCTGTTCAATTTTGGCGTAGACGTCGGACAGCATGGTCTGAACCACGTTAGATCCACTTAGTTCGGTGGGTAGCCCGGCGTTTGCCGCGACCATCATTCCAGCGCCAGAAATTTTCACAGGCCCGGTTGCTTGTAGAATGTAGCTCAGGACAACGGGATCAATAGAAATCACACCGTCAACGTGCTGCCCAGTCTTTCGTTCCCACATTGCCTGTGCGGTTGAAGCTGCTGTGGGGAAATCAGGGGTCAGATTGACGTCCTGCATATATTTCCCAAGCCGGCCTGAATATATCTGCTGTTGTTCCGCATCAACAGGGAGCACAGGATTCATGGTCCCGACATCACCGGCGCTGCTCTGGCTTCCAAGGGACAGTTTTCCCTTCGTGAAGTTGACGACAGCAAGCGCGCCAGGAATCCCCCCGGACGCACGAGCTTCGGCATTGTTTTGGATCATCAGAAGGTAGTTGCGTGGGGACTCAACACCGAGCATCCCCGGAATGAGGCTGGATGCACTCGCCGCGACTCCGAGCGTTTGATCGGCATCTGCCAGCTGGTTGCGGGTACGGTCCAGAGCGTCTGCGACGGGGGGCAGCAGGAAAGCTGATTCAACGCCGCTCAGCCTTTCGGCAGACGCGCTAACCGTATGGGCGGCGATTGCGACGCTCGGGGCAGCAGCACGAAGAGGCTCAAGGTCGGCGCCCTGAGCACTTGGCACAACGGTATTCCAGTCGAGAGATGCGAAGACTTTGACCAGGGGATCGACAGCAAAGGTGGCTACGTCGTCAGCCGATCTAGTAATTTCAGCGGCTGCGCCGAGATTAGGTCCAATCCAAGGGAGAGTTGATGCAAGGGTCCACAAAGGATCAGAAGCGGCCTCCCGGGCGGAAACCGTATGGGATCTCAGTTGGTCAACTTTCAACGCGGCATCGGCCGGGCGATTTGAGGAGATGTCTTGCTTTAGACCGGGGAGAACATCCGCAGCAGCCTGTAATTCGTCGTGCACGGCTAGGGCCCTAAAGCCGACCCAAATCGCGGAGCCAAATACGATCGCTAAAACGGCAAATACAACGACAAGAACACGTTTCCGTCTTCCACTCATTGACGGATTCTTCTTTTTGGGCAGATGCCTTTGTCGCTTACCGAGACGGCTCTCGTCTGTGTCAGTCATGTCGAGAGACCTTCCATTCTGTTGGCCCAGTGGAAATGGTCACTCTGGGCATTAATAAGTTAGCCCAGCTTCTGGGCCTCAATAGCAGGAAATAAGAGCAATCGCTAGTAAGCTCCGGTGCCGCCAAAAACAGCTCTTACAGTTCGAAGCAGGATGATTACGTCCGTCGCCAGCGACCAGTTCTCAACGTAGTACAAGTCAAGCCGAACCGAATCCTGCCACGACAGATTGGACCGGCCACTGACCTGCCAAAGCCCTGTGAGTCCAGGCTTCACCAACAAACGTCGGCGCACGTCGTGTTCGTAGTCCTCCACTTCTCTGGGCAGGGGCGGCCTTGGGCCAACAAGGCTCATGGAGCCGGCAAGAACATTGAATAGTTGGGGCAGCTCGTCAAGGCTGTACTTGCGCAGGACGCGACCGGCACGAGTCACGCGTGGGTCGTCTCTCATCTTGAAGAGCACTCCATCGGACTCATTCAACTCTGACAGCCCCGGGAGCCTTTGCTCTGCGTCAACAACCATGGAGCGGAACTTGAGCATTCTGAAGGTGGCGCCTTCAATGCCCACTCGCTCCTGGCGGAACAGAACCGGCCCCGGGTTATCGAGCTTGACTATTGCAGCCAGTATTAGCATCAAGGGTGAGGCTACGACGACTAGCAATCCCGAAACGGTAAGGTCGAACAATCTCTTTGCGACCTTCTGACCACCTTCAAGGGTAGGCGTCGTAACGTGGATGAGAGGAAGACCTGCAACCTGTTGCGTATGGATCCTTGGTCCTGCGACATCAGTCAATGCCGGAGCCATAATGAGCCCGATGTTCCGAGCGGCGAGTTCCCAGCCCAAGTGTCGCAGAGTTTGAGGGTGTAATTGCACGCCGGCGGACACCGCGACCGCGTCGGCCCTACAATGTTCAATCGCCTCCAGAATGGATGCGGCGTCGGGTTTGTGTCCTAGTACACAAAGACCGGACTGCGGCTCAACATTGAAAGCCTCGCTCCCGCCGGGTGAGTACGCAGCAACAGGCAAGTAGCCTGCCTGCTTGGCACGGTCCAGTGAGGCGGCGAGATGGGCGATTGCCCCGGGTCCTCCAAGTAACAACAAACGTGACATGCTGCCGCCTTTTTGGCGGTCAACATTTAGATGCTGTCGGAATAACCAGCGTGCCAAAAGCAGCCCCATCAAGCCCACGGGCAGCGCGATCCCAACGTAACCGCGGGCTGTGTCTATCCGTAGCACATACGAGAAAATCGCAACGACGCCAAAGAGCCAAAGCGAGGCCGCTGCTACGCGTTTGTACTCGTCGGGGCCAGCGCCGAGGATTCTGCTCTGTCGGGTGCTCCAAGCACCGAGCATCACCCACCAGGCAACCCCAAGGCCCACTGACAACCAGAAGTAGTTCAGTTCTTGACCGACAACAACGAAGTCCGGTTCGAACCCAAAGCGAACAACATAAGCTCCGCTTACCGCCCAACAAATTACAAATGCGTCAGCAATGCGCAGTGTGCGGGAAGTCCGCACACGCCAGTCGGGCAGCATCCCCAATTAATATCCCCAAAAAAGTCGATCGGAACTAGTAGGGGTCACCCCTTGGCTAGGATACAGGCTGCCGATACACCGGTAGCAATGTTGCCGTGGGTAACAGTTCTGAGATCATGCTCCCGCCGCCGGAGGGCGAAGTTCGGTAGTTCAGACCTTCGTTTGCGGTGTCCAGGAACAAGCGGAATGATGCGCTGAGCGCCTCCTCTGGCTGTGCTGTCGATGCTTGGCGTCCAGGCAAGAGTGTACTAGGCAACGTCCGGCGGGACATTCGAGAACCTCGGAATGGATCGCAAGTCGATCTCGTGGACGCTCCGCAGTTATGCCGCTGGTACAGCCTCCACCTTGCTCTTGGCGTCGTGCCAGAATGTAGTGGGCTGAGCGGACTCGGCCCTTCAAGATACGAAAGAACAGGTTTATGCCAAAATCAGTAGCGATCATTGGTACTCGGGGATACCCCAGCTACTACGGTGGCTTTGAAACTGCCGTCAGAAAGTTGGCGCCATTTCTGGTCGACGCTGGCTGGTCCGTCCGGGTATACGGGCGCAAAGGCAGCACAAAACCTGAGGATTCTACTCGGGATACACGTGTTCATTCGACTGATACGCCGGGCTGGGATAACAAGTCTCTGAGCACTTTGACATTTGGTCTTACAGCTTTTTGCCATGCACTTTTCCATCGCCCTGATGTTGCCCTCATTATGAATGTGGCTAATGGCTTTTGGTTGCCGCTGCTTAGGCTCCGCGGAATACCCTCCGTGGTCAACGTTGATGGGATCGAATGGGAGCGTGCCAAATGGGGGCGTTTGGCGAAAATTGTATTCAAGCTCGGCGCTTATTTCACAGCAAGATTTGGTACCGTCCTAATCAGCGACTCAAAGGAAATCCAGAGACGCTGGAAGCTTGAGTTCAAACGCGACAGTGTGTTTATCCCCTACGGCGGGGAATTTCCAGATCCTTTGCCTATTGCTGACGGGCTCACAGAGGGCAGTTACGCCCTGATGGTCGCACGCTTTGTACCCGAGAACACGGTGTCGGAGTTCTTTGCTGCATGCGAGGACATCGCGCGAGACCATCCCGTCGTCATTGTTGGATCGTCTGGCTACGGGGGAGAGTTGGAATCGGCGGCCGCGAACCTCACTTCCAGGTATCCAAATGTGACGTGGCTCGGGCATGTTAGCGACGACACGAAACTCATGTCGCTCTGGCAACACGCAGGTGCCTATTTTCACGGTCACAGTGTGGGCGGAACTAATCCTGCTTTGGTCCAAGCTATGGCTTGTGCGTCCCCGGTCGTGGCCCGAAAAACCCCGTATAACCTCGAAGTTCTCGGCAACGGAGAGTATCTTGTGGACCCAGACTCGGCTGCCGTTGCAGCTGGTGTCCGAAGGATGCTTATCAATCAGGAAGAACGAAATGCCGCGAAGGTCTACAACCGAGACCGGGCGTGGAAGTACTACAACTGGAGGGGAGTCTGCGAAGCCTACGAGCGTGTAATTTCAGAAGTTTCCGCTCTCAACCGCCGGGAAGGGTTTCAGTTGGCTCAGGCTCCACTAGAGGTTGATGAGGCGTCTCCGTCTACCCGTCTCGATCCGTGACGTCGGCGACTGAAATGACTGTTGATGCAGATCTTCAAAGATCGCCGAGAAATATTAGGATTCGGCCGGAGTTGCGGGCAACCCAAGTACAAGAAGCCCACGAAATGGTTCCCGCGATCACACTCTATTTTTCTGAAAAATATGACTTAGGCAATACAGTATTGGATGCGAGTTTCCGTAAGGTTAATTTATTACAAGCGCTCAAATTTATTGTCTTGAGTAAGGCTAAAATCCTGGAGGTGCCCGAGCCGTTATGGGTTCGATTTCTACCCAAAAATCTGGTCATCCTAACGGTCTGGAGGTTGTCTAGACTGTTCAAGGATAGGTCGCGCTTGGCCGTCACGTATGCTATCGAGAATAACGACCTAGGACGCCTTCTCACTCCTAAATTGAAGTTGCCCCCGTTTGCTTTGCGCTTTGCCGGCGCGTTTCTCGGAGTCGTCATTAACACCCTGATCGATCGTATTGCATTTGGAAGTGCAGGCTCATCGGCCCTCTACAATTCGCTGATGAGAACATCATCAGTTTCACAGTGTCTTTTTGAAGAAATCCCGGCGCCATCGGAATTTGTATCGGAAACGGCTACTCCGCGAGCCATTTTCATTGGTGAGTTAGATGACCGAAAGGGCATTAACCATGTTATGGACGCATGGCCACATGTTGAAGAGACGGTGAAGGGCGCAACTCTCACCATAATCGGAGGTGGTCCCTATTCAGAAAGAGTCTCCAACTGGTGCAACCAGCGACCAGATACCAGGATCTATTTGGGGTTTCTTCCGCACCAAGAGGTGAATCAACATCTGCGGGAATGCGGAGTTTTGGTAGCGCCATCCCGGCGTTCCGGGCGATGGCGGGAGCAGATTGGACTGCCAATTGCCGAAGGTTTAAGTCATGGTCTAACTATAGTGACAACCGATGAAAGCGGGCTGGCAAGTTGGTTAGCGGCCAACGGGCATACCGTGATTAAGGAGGCCCAGGTCGAGTGTGAATTGGCTGATGCTCTCAGCAGTGCCCTGCGCGAACCACTCACCCCCTTCGCTGTCACAAAGTCGCTACCCCCTGTTCCAGGCAGAATTCAGGCTGACAGATGGCTGCACAGATAATGGTTGCGAGAAGGATATTTCTTAAATGAGTGCTCTAAATTTTGCTGCGGTTGTAGTACATCACCGTAGCCCTGAAACTCTGAGGGCCACAGTTCACCGGCTAATTTCTGAGGGCCTGGAACCGGAAAACGTTTTGGTCGTCGATAACAGCGAGGAGCCGGGCCGAGTTAATACAGTCAGGGAACTTCTGCCAGTCGGCGTGCATATCATCTTCACACCCAACTCTGGCTACGGTGCGGCGGTTAACCGTGGCGTAATGTGGCATAAACGAAACACTTCATCCACTGAAT
This sequence comes from Arthrobacter sp. ISL-85, assembly GCF_018613675.1. Lineage (GTDB taxonomy): Bacteria > Actinomycetota > Actinomycetes > Actinomycetales > Micrococcaceae > Arthrobacter. The sequence continues at coordinate 15,017 of NZ_JAGGPQ010000036.1, forward strand.
ACCTGTTGGTATCCACTCATGAAGCCCTCCCGGAGGCGGGGTCGCTGCGTAAGCTCGAGGAAGTGTTGGATGCTCATCAAGCGACAGCATTAGTGGGACCCGCACTCATTACTGGCCCAGACTCAGACGTCATCTGGTCATTGGGCGGTTTTTTCTCTAAATGGTTGGGCTTGCCAAAGCATTTCGCGCATAAAGCGCCAATATCTGAAATGAAGGACGCTGAGCCTAAAACTGTTGACTGGTTGGACGGTGCATTCCTGCTATTTCGAAGGGCTGTGCTAGAGGCTTATCCTTTAGACGAGGATTTCTTCCTGTACATGGAGGAGACAGATCACCACCAAGAGATTCGGCGCCAGGGGTGGGAGATTCGTTTGGAACCGGCAGCAGTGGTCTGGCAAAGCTCGGGCGGCACGCCTGCTTTCTATCAAACCCGCAACATCCAACTCTTTCAGGCAAAGAACGGTTCGAAGCTGCAAGCGCTGTTTTCTGCTCCTTGGATAATTGCCAAGACAATTATCCGTGACACGCTGCGCCGTAGAGGTCTCTCTACTTGGAAGCCCCTCTTAGCCGGATGGAAGGCAGGATGGTTGATGCAGAAGGCCAAGCAGAACGAAGCGAAGATTCTGCTAATAAATCCGCTCGGTGGCGCTCTCGCCCATTACACCAGAGCGCTATTGGAAACATTGGATTTGACAGGCGCCGATGTTCGGCTAATTGAAATTAATGAACCCTCCATATCGGGCAATAGGCGGAGTCAATGGCTGCTTAGCTACTTGCGCTTGCTTGCCAAGAGCCGTGAATTTGGTCAAAGCCGGCAAAATCGAGTACTTGTCGTGTGGCCCGTTTTAGGGTTCCTTGACCTCTTGCTCGTCCGCCTGCTTTGCGGCGTCAGGTCATCACTTATCTACCACGACCCGAAGCCGCTAGTCCGGGCGGTGGGAAGCAGCCCTCTACTCGCTCAATTTGTATTTCGCCTGCCCAGCCTCCCGAGCGTCATAGTTCACAGCCAAGCAGCCGCGGAGGCCATGCAGGGGTTGGGGTTCAAGTCGACATTACACTTGCTAGCCCATCCAATGCTTCCTCCAGTTGACTCAGAAAAGGATGTCCGTGATCGGACCAATGAACGTCCCGTCGTCCGAGTTCTCGGCCAATATAAACGCGATCGAGATCTAGGCGTCCTGGTAGCTCTGGCTGAGGAACTTGGGTCCGAAGCAGATTTGGAAATCATTGGAAGGGGATGGCCAAGTCTGAGGGGTTGGAAGGTTGATCCTCGTTTCGTCTCGGAACGAGAACTGGATGGGTTCATAGAGAGTAGCGACGCTATTGTTATTCCGTACCTCCGTTTTTATCAGAGCGGCATTGCACTGCGGGCCTTGGAACGAAAGACACCAATAGTGGGCCGTGCTGCGACCAGTTTGGGGGACCTCTATGGCCCCGAATCGAAATTATTGGTCCATGAAGATCCCCGGACGGGGCTTATCCAACCTACCGCCTGGGCTCAAGCCGTCAGGTACGCGGTCCGTGCCGGCCGTGACGACGCGATAGAGGCATCACACAGGTATCACGAGATTGCAGTTTCCGACTGGGACTCATGGAACCAGGCCAGCGGACCAATGACTAAGGGGTTATGGAAATGACGTCCTATACGCTACTCGCATTGGGCCCCTCATCCCCTCATACCGACTCTGAATGGCTGAACCATCCGCAGATTACGGCGGTATTTCAGCACCGTCCTGCCGCTCCCAATGGCAAAAGGCTGGGCTCAAGAGTTCTGGGGATTGGACTGGACGCGCTGATCTTAGCCGTCCGAACTCTAAAACCCTCTGTCAAAGGCCCATACATTGCGAACAACCCGTGGATTGGAGCTGCGCTGCGACTAACGGGGCGGACGAATTTTATTGTGACAGGTATCTATGCCGAGCCTTCAAGCCGGAGTTGGAAGGTACTGCGTAAGCTCATTGGTGGCGCGCGCGTCATTGCCCTGTCCAAGTCGGAAATTGGTCCCTGGAACGCTGATGGCGGAAATGCCCAAGCCGTTTTGTACGGGAACTCCTTCGGCTATCCTCTACAAGAACCTTCGCCGCATTTCCATATCTTTGTTGGCGGTACTTCTGATCGCGATCCCGGCATTATCAGCGAACTGGTGGAAGAAGTGCTGAGGAGTCGTACTCCAGTCCGGTTGACCCTTGCCACAGGAGAACCCGCTTCTGAAACCCAGCGCAACGGCAACGTTATCAAGCGTCCTGGTTACTTGAGCCAACACGACTTTGGCCAGTTGCTGAGCACTGCGTCCGTTGTTTTTCTTCCCATCGCCCAAGGAACCAGAGCGGCGGGCCATATGGTTCTGGTCGGTGCTTTGGAAAGCGGCATACCCGTTTGTGTAACTCCAAGCGAGGGAATGAAGGAATACGTTATCGGGCCCGCCGTAACCTTATGCGACCCCACCCGACCGATACTTCCTCAGCTTCGACTGCTGGCCAGCAAGCCTCACCTACAGTCAGGTGAGATACGAGAATTTTGGGCTGATACTTTCAGTCTAAAAAGCTACATTGCCAGAGTTGGCGAGTTGCTCGACTAATACCAAGCCATACTCCCGGTCTGGCGCCAGACTAGGCGCGTCAGATAAGACTGGTCACCCAAAAGGCCACGATTGCTGCGGAGACTAGACCGCTGACGACTGCCATCAGCCTATCTCGTAAGGCCGTGAGAATTAAGAAGCTCGTGGCCCCATCAACTAAGGCGTAGGCGCTAAGAAGAGCTATCAACCCGAACTTTTGCGAGGAAGCGGAAAATGCAACGCCCACAACAATTAAGGGGACGACGATGATTGTTATGCGGGATGAATTCGGTGGAAGAAAGCGAAACATCAAGCGTTGAGCTACCGAGGCGGAAGCGGAAGCAATAAGCCACAAGGCAACCACTGCTGCCTGAACCGCATACGTTGGGAATAAAGCGTAAATTACGATGACGCCCAGCAAGCCAGCAGTCCCTAATAGCAGCACCAGTAGTTTAAGGAAGCGGCGCGCAGCAGAAGGGGAATCGGTGCCTTGGTGGACAAGAAGCGGCATTACGGCGTTGACGAAAGTCGCAGCTACTGACCCCACGATCTTCATTGGTAGCGTAAGCAAGGTCAGTGTGGAGGGTGGGAGGACAAGTGCAAGTGATTGGACCACCATCAGTCCTCCATAGCCTACGAATGATTTAGTGAGGAACCACCAGTGGGCAGTATGACGGCGAGCTGGTGATCTGGGTAGATTATCGAGTACGTTTTGGCCAGCCTTCTGAGCTGTCATCAGAAGCAGATAGGCAACGTTTGCTGCCACCAGGCCAGTTAACATAGCCGTGACTGTCAGACTGGAATTCGACCAAGGTAAAAGCATCACTAGGGTTGCTAAAGCGTTCGCGGGTAGGGCTACTGCCGCCATCCAAGCGGGTTTACCTTCTGCTTCGGCAGCGACTGCAAGGAACCATAGGCGCGCCTGGATGAACGCATTACATGCAGCTAGCAGATAAACAGGTAGAACATCCAGTGATGACCGGCCCTGTATGGACAGCCAAAGGCACCCGAGAGCTATAGCTGCTGACGTCGCGACGGGAACCCAAAATTCGAAGCGCCTGGCCCCGCTTTTGGTGATTCGGTCGTCGTTCAGCAGCATCGGGTAAAGAACCCCGACAATTAATATTTGAATGGGCAAATTACCCAGGTTAAAAAGATAAAAATAGGCGTCTGTGGCATTACTGGGTCCGTACCTCCAAAGTAGGACGCCGAGCTGAAGTAAGCCGGAGGCCTGAGAGGCTAATGAAAGAACAGGGGCGCGGAGCTTTGAGTGGCGGACGAGTAGCTTTGTAAGCATGTTATAAATGATATTTCCTGACGGTCCGCTGCCGGAAAGTTCCGGAAACGATTCCCCGGACGAGTGCTGAAAGGCGTTGAAGACGATCCTCTTCGAAGAGCGCCACAATTATCAGCTTCCGGACTAGGACTCCGTAGGTGCCGACAATGCCCCGCTGTTGAACTCGAAGGTTTGCTTCTGATCGGCAGTGCTTCCTCGCGTAGTAAAGCATGTCTCTCGCCATGTGGTAACTACGGAATGGCGAGTAGTGATAGGCAGTAAAGGGCCCGTGCCTTGTGATCCGTCCAATCTCATGCAGAATTACGGCTGCACCCTCACGCTTAATTTTGTAGCCGTGCTCTCGGACCCGGATGCAATAGTCGAAATCGACGAAGTCGATAAACATCGCCTCGTCGTATCCTTCAACCGACTGCCAAGCCGCAACGCTGTAAAGAGCGCCGGACGTTATGCAGTAATTCACTTCGGACACTTCGGCATTCTGAACGGAAGCAGCTTTCTGTGAACGATCAACTACCGTGGGTGCGACAATCGCAACATCACTTTTGGCGTGTGACCGAAGCAGGTTGACGAGGTCTTTTGACGGGACTGTATCTTGGTCCAAAAGGACAACCCACTGCGCAAAACTCGCAGCCCAATTCATGATCTGGTTCAAGGCGTTGGCGATGCCGAGGTTCTCAGCGTTGGCAGTGAGTGTGACGTTTGGAAAGTTGCGAAGCAGGACGACAATTTCTTCAATATTGTCCGAGCCGTTGTCGACGACAATAGCTCTATCACATTGAGACGTCACAGATGTCAAGTTTTCCCACAGACGCTGGATGTCGGGATTGAACGTAACGACGCCTGCCGCGGCAACTGCTGCACGCATAACAGCTCCTCAGGTCTCTTCAGGGAGGCACCCTGCACTTGGATCCCCCACACTCGGCCACGGCGACGGTTCCGTGGGGATAGCACAACCCTAGCGCAGCGCTTGGGAGGATAAGACGGGGCGCTTTCGTTCCGGTCTTCGGATATCCGGTGGCACTTTATAACTACCGTAGAATGACCGGGTCGGCTCTTGCTATCTGGCTAGTGCCATCGACCGGCTAAAGGGGAATCAAGGTTTGGAACTCAGCGACTACCTGCGAATGCTCAGGCGAAGTTGGCTCCTGGTAGTCGCGTCTACTTTGATAGGACTCTTGCTGGGCGCTGCTGCCTCGTTGCTTACAAAACCCACGTACACCGCGGAGACACAGCTTTTTGTAGCGATACAGAACTCCGGAACGATACAGGAACTGCAGCAGGGCAACTCGTTCAGTCAAGCGCGCGTGCAGTCATATGTTGAGATTATTCATTCTCCTGTTGTGTTGCAGCCTGTTATTGATTCACTCGGCTTGCCCACGACGGCTGCGGAGTTGGCGACGCGCATAAAAGCCTCTTCCGATCTGGAAACTGTACTCATCAACATCTCGGCTAGTGATACTTCAGCGGTTCAGTCCGCGGCCATTGCCCAAGCCGTCGCCGCGAGTACCATATCCGCGGTGGATACACTAGAGAAGCCACAAACAGGCGGGTCGTCGCCGGTGCGCCTCTCGGTTATCAAGCCGGCCAGTGCGCCTCCCTCGCCGTCTGCACCCAACACGAGACTCAATGTACTGATAGGTTTCGTCGTCGGCTTGGGCGCTGGTTTGGGCGCGATGATGGTACGCGGTTCATTGGATAAACGAATTCGAGGAGAACTCGACCTTCGGACGGTTACGGACTGCCCTTTGCTTGGTGGTATTGCCTTCGACCAAGATGCAACCAAGAAACCGCTACTGACCCAGACTCCGCAGCAAAGCCCTCGCGCTGAGTCATTCAGGCAACTGAGGACCAACCTGAAATTTGCGAATGTATCCGGGGACGCGAAAAGCGTTCTGGTTACCTCCTCGCTTCCAGGTGAGGGAAAGAGCACGACCGCTACCAATCTTGCCATCGCGCTTGCGCAGGCCGGTGAGACTGTTTGCCTTGTGGATGCCGACCTGAGACGTCCAATGGTCGGTGAATATCTCGGTCTAGACCGGCACGCGGGGTTGACTACTGCGCTTGTGGGCGACGCCGATGTTAACGACTTACTGCATCAGTGGGGCGAGGATGATCTCTATGTCCTCACGTCCGGAGAGATACCTCCCAATCCGAGCGAGCTACTCGGTTCGGAGAGCATGCGTGTTCTCATCGACCGGCTCGAGCAAGTTTTCGATCATGTGATCATTGATGCTCCACCCTTATTACCTGTCACTGACGCTGCTGTCTTGGCGCAACGTGTCGGCGGTATCGTCCTCGTCGTGGGTGCCCAGAAGCTGAAGAACCAAGATCTCGAAAAATCGCTGGCTTCGCTTGAGCTGGTGGGGTCAAACCTGCTGGGAATTGTACTGAACAGGCTTCCGGCCAAGGGACCAGATGCATATGCATATGGTTACTACTCCCGCGACGAGGTGGCCTCGAATACCCGGCGGAATAGCAAACGTTCTTCCTTGTCTAATGCTTCCTCCTTTGAAGCTCAGCCGGACGGATCTTCCCGCCCTGCTACTATCTTTCCGGCGAATCTGGAGCACTGAGCGCCGCGCATAGCGTTGAATGTGCCGGGAACGTCATGAACTACTCGTACTCAGAAGTCTCAAGGACAGATCGTTAGAGTGCTTGGCCATGACACTGTTGCGCCAGTTAGCTTCTGATGCTGCCGGCGACACTCCGAGCCGGTCCCCTAATTGAACTGCTTGTGTATAGCCCACACCAGAGTCGTCTCCATGATTTCCTCAAAGCGGCACACCGGAGTTGATTGCTTCGGGCTGCCTTGCGAGCCACGCGCCAAAGGTACAATCGGTCACCAAGACGAACTCAAGCGGCTTTGCCGGAGGTACGGAGAAACGATGTCGGAATGGCTCGAAGTCGGCACGGATAATTATGTATTGGTCACTGAAGGATCGCTCCTGAACACGGGCCTTATCATCGGCTCACAGCGCGCCATGGTTATCGATACGGGGTGCGGTCCCCGCCAGGGCGGCGAAATTCTGAACGCGGTGCGCGAGAAGACGCGCCTGCCCCTTGTTGTCGTCAACTCGCACGCCCACTACGACCACTTTTTTGGCAATGCGGTGTTCGATGAAGCCGGCGTCACCGAGTTCTGGGCGCACCAGAACTGTGCCACCGAGATAGACCAGCGTGGTGACGTGCAGCGGCGACACGTTGGAACGCTGGAGCCTGAGATGGCCGCCGCTGAAGGTGAGAACGTGGAGCTCGTGGTTCCCAACGCAATCGTCAAAGATCAGCCTGTCCTCGTCGACCTTGGTGGTCTGACAGCAACTTTGTTCTACCTGGGCCGCGGACACACTGACGGTGACCTTTTGGTTGGCACACCGACGACTCTCTACGTGGGTGACCTCGTGGAGCAGGGTGCCCACCCCTCTTTTGAAGACTCTTACCCGGAGGAATGGGCGGACGTGCTCCGGCATATCTCAGCGCTGCGCCATCGCTACGAGTTCCTTATTCCTGGGCATGGAAAGCCCTGCAGTGATCAGTTCGTCAAGACCATGGCCAACACTATGAGTACGGCGGTAAGGCAGGCCCGGCAGTCCATTCGGGATACCCCCAACGACGCGACCAAAGCGATTCCCGTTCTGCCATACGGCCCCGAACAGTCCCGGTGGTTCATCAAGCGGCTGCAGGAGACCCGGTTCAACCCCCAGGAAGCCTCGTAACAATACGTCTTTCTTGAGGAAATCTTGAGGTTGGCCTCCGCGCATTTCCAGACGGTTAGCCCATGGTGATGGACGTAGGGCAGGAATGCTGAAATTGAAAGATAAGCCTACTTTCCTTTGTTTTGCTGACTGTCCCCGCGGTTGAGTGCACGCTGAGCGCACTTCCGATGGCTGGAGATCATCGGTCTAGAGGCTTAAGCCCCGCTCTCCGACGTGACTTGTCAATCGGTATGTCGCGTGATTAGGTCAAGCCGATGGGGATCACCTTGACCAATGGGAGGCTACTGTGGCTTTTTCGGACTACGCCCTGGCGCTGAGCGCTTTGCTGGGCACCTTGTTGGTTCCCTTCGCCGTCTTCTACCAGATGCTGCGGCTCAAGCGCCGCGCGGTTCGGATCCCCGTCCGGCCCGCACCCGGAGGTAACCAGCGCTAGCCATGCCGTATGTAGACATCAACCCCCACAAAGGCCGTCCCAAGTGGGTGGGCTACGTTATTCTTGCCATTCTCCTGGTGCTCACGGCGGCAGTGGTTTCAACCGCACTGATCCACCGCTGAGCAGCGGATACGGAGAAGGACATACTCCCGGACCCCCTAGACTTACTAGTTGAACCAGTGCCGCATAACCGTTTGCCGAAACGTCCGGGGGGACAGACATGCCACATCCGGCGGATCAGAATGCAGGCGCCCCAGCAGAGGATGCAGGGCAGCCGCAGCTGCGCCGACGCCGCGACCTTCGTCGTGCCGACGGCTCAGTTCAGGATGCCTGGACAGGAACCATGCCAGCCGTTACACCCGATATGTCCAGTTCCAACGACGCCGGTAAGCCGGCAACGCGCCGATCCTCCTGGGCGGAGGCGGCAGCTGCAGCCGACGCCACCAAGCCGTCCCGTGCACCGTCGCCCGCTCCGCCCGCACACCAGCCGGTCAGTCCTCCAGTCCCCGCACCTTCCCCAGCGCCCATCGCCTCCGCGCCCGCATCAGTGCCGGATGACCGCGCCGCTGAGCCTGCGCCGAAAGCGGCCACGCCGCCGTCGGCAGCCCCTGCTTTCCGTCGCAGCCGGCCCACCGTCGCCGACGAAATCACCGAAAGTCCCATGCCGGACTTCATCAGTTCGCCCGGCCTGTTCGTCAAGGAGCAGAAGCCTCGTCCCCGGGGTGGCATCCGCGGTGCACTGTACAACCTGACCGGGGGCGCATGGAACCTGGGTCCCGGACCCAAACAGCGGCAGGAGGACGAGTTGGCCCGTCGGATCTCCCGCCAGCTACAGGGCAGTTACAACACGGCGATCCTCAGTCTCAAGGGCGGGATCGGCAAGACCTCCACCACGGTTGGTGTGGGCCTTACTCTCGCTGAGCACCGCGGCGATGCGCCCTGCGCCATCGACGCCAACCCGGACTCCGGCGACTTGGTGGAACGCGCCCTGGGCGAGGGTATCTACCAGCAGGCCAGCCCGCGGACCATTACGGATCTGCTGGAAAACATCGAGTCCATCGACTCCCTGACGTCGTTGGCCCGGTACATGCACCACGCCGGCCGGTTGCACCTGATCGCGGGCGAGCAGGATCCCGAGGTCTCGGACTCCCTGACCGCGGAGGAGTACCTTCGAATCCGTAAGCTCATTTCCAGCTACTACTCCGTGGCGCTCACTGACTGCGGCACCGGCGTGACCCACAACGCGATGAGCGGCATCCTGCAGTCGGCCGACAACCTGGTGATCGCCGCAGGCTATGCCGTGTCCGGTGCCAAGCGCGCCCGGAGCACCCTGCACTGGCTGGCCAGCCACGGCTACGAGGAGCTGGCCCGTAATGCCATTGTGGTCATAACGGACAAGGACGAGGTGTCCTCCCGCGTGGACAAGGACGCGATCGAGGAGCACCTGTCCGGGATCTGCCGGGAACTCATCGCGGTTCCGCACGACCGCGGCGTGGCCGACGGCGACCTTGTGACCCTTGATGTGCTCAAGCCCGAGACCCGGCGCGCGTACAAGGAGATTGCCGCCGCGATTGTGGACGGGTACCGGTAGGACTCGGGCACCTTGACCGCCGGGAGCGTACCCGCTCCATTCGCAGGGGACCTAAACCCACGTAGGCGAACAATCCGGGCCTCGGGCTGGCCAAGTCTTTGCGGCGCGTGTATGTTCTAATGAACTTGCTGAACACGGTCCCGCAGTTTTTTGGGGGAGTGCCGCTTACTCGCTTGAGGAAGAATTTCGGAATGAGCCGGGGTTTCTCATCGTAGTTGCTGCCTGCGTGACTCGCCCTTCTGCCTATGGTGCCGGCCCTCGAGTGCCATGGTGCTCCGTCAGCGAAGTGTCGACGCAATCCGCGGTTCATCCGCGGGTTCTAGCAGAACCGTTGCTGGGCCACGACTCCCCGTGGCGGGGTCCGCCCCTTGTGCTGCCGCTTCAAACGGAGAGCCTCGCTCCGAGGGCACTGCTCTACTGCCGGGGGCGAACGCCCTTCTCGCACAGCGTTGAGGGCTGCGCACTGCGCAGAAGAGTCTGCAACCTCCTCGCGGGAGAGGTCGCCACCTTGCTAGCGGACTCTGCTTAGCCGCCCGACGCCAGTTCCGCTCTTGTACTTCGCCTCCAGGTTCTTGATAACCCTGCGCATCATTGGCCAAAGTGGCTCTTCGCGGTTCATGGGGAATGGATCCCTGGGATGAGCGTCATGCCGCCGTCCGGACGGCGCTTCTCAAGAGAATAACTGACTTGTAGTTAACGGCATTGCGGTAGCCACGGGCAGTTCGCTTGATGTTCTTGATTGCCGTGTTGTTGGCCTCGACCTTTCCGGTTGTGGCGCCGGTGATGATCAGTTCTTCAATCTCTTTCCACCACGTGCAGACAGTGCGGTAGAGCCTGTTGGTTTCGGGTCGTGCGGCTGCCTTGACCAGTTCCTCAAGTACCTTCTTGGCTTCTACGGCGTCTTCCAGTGAGCCGGTACCGCAGCAGGGTCCCGGAGTTGTTCCTTGACCTTCCAGACTGCTTGGAGGGTGCCGGTGGGATCGTCGAGGGTGAAGACTTCCTCGAGTCGGAGGGCGGCCTTGCTGCTGAGATTGTTGTCGATGGCTCGGCCGCGGCGTCCCTTGACCTGCTGTGACAGGTTCTGCCGGGTCTCCGACATCGTCTGGTTGGCCAGCGAGATGAGGTGGAAATGGTCAACGGCGACAGCTGTGCGCGGAAGCCACATCCGCAACGCTTTCCGGAACGCCGCCGAGGGGTCGATCGCGACGACTTGCACCGCCAGCCGCCACTCTAGCGGGCCGGACGAACAACCATTCCCCGATGCCCTGGTAATCCCGGCCGTCCACGACACCGAGGACCTGTCCGGTGTCCAGATCCACGATGGCCGTCATCCACGGCACGAACCGGGTCCACACCTTCGCTCCCGGGTCCTGAAAGTACCCGCACGGACAGGAACCGGTGCTCATCGATGCCCAGCATCCGCGGGTTGAGCTTGTCCACGTCAGACAGGTGCAGCAGCCACGCCTCGGTCACCGCGGAACGGACCATCCACCAGGACACGGCGAAGCTGAGGGCCGTTTCCGATACGGCCCGACCGGAGCGGATGACCGCATCCACGAGCTGGTCCCGAAGCCTCCTCGTGGACCGGGCACGATGCGGAACCTGGGGCGTGGATTCAAAGAACGACAGCCGGTCGCATGCCGGTTCTTCGCAGTACCAGCGGTACTTGGACCACAACACCTCCACCGGACCGGCGACAGGAATATCCCTCAGCCGCTGGAGCCGGCGTTCCTTCCGCCGAGAGGCGATGACACCACAGCTCGGACAACCAGGTGGCTGGTCGGTTTCGACGATGACCTGCCGCCGGCCGGCTGTGACGGAGGTGGACATAACGCGGTAGTCGGGCAGGTTGAAGGGGATGGTGGCAGCGTCGGTTGCGACCCCGGTAGGCCCGATTAAGGCTCGTGGTCCTGTTCCAGGTTGAATGCTTAGACACACTCATCCCAGCAGGGCCACGGCCCCCTTGTCTTCAACGACACGAACTCAATTCCCACCAACCGCGAAGAGCCGCCAAAGTCGACCAACGGCAGTGAACGCAGAGCGAGCCCCAGACAGCCAGTCAGTTCTGCTCGGAGCTTTGCTCCGTCGTCTTAGGTGCGGAATCGCGCACCCGTATCACGGGGGCCTTGAACAGCCACGGGATGCCACGGAGTGCTAGCCAGGTGAGAAGGCACACGAGTACAGTGGCGCCGCAAACAATGACGGGAAGCAGCCATACAAGAGAGTCCGCTGGTCCGGAGAGACCTTTCATCGTCCAGGAGATTCCGCTGAGCGCGATTGGGTGGATCAAGAAAACTGGCAAGGTGTTTCGCCCGAGGTAGGAGAGTGGCCTGGCTAATGTCGCAGAATTACCAGCCCACTTGGACGCGATCAGCAACAGTGGAAGCGCGATCAACGGAGTGAGGGCATAGGCAAAATTGCTTGCGCCTGGAAGGATTTTTCCAAGCAAACATAAGGTAGCGCCGGCTCCGATTAATGCCGCGACATGTGATAGCCGGACCTTGTCAACAAAACGGAAGATCTGGTCACGGGCATGGCATCCGAGTAGGAAGAAGACGAAAAAGTGTGGGGTGTGCGAAAGACCCCAGCCTTCGAAAGGAAACCAAACAGCAAAAGGAAAAGCCACAATCGCTGCACCAAGCAATACCACCAAGGTATTCACGGGCATCAGTATTTTTGTGAGAACCATGTACACGCTCAGGGCAGCCAAATACCAGAGGATCGTTTGGAGCGAAAAAGAAGCCCATAACGTTGCACCCAGGACTCCGCCTGTTGCTACTTGTACCGCCGCGAAGATCAATGACCACAGGAGAAACAGGTACGCTATCGGCCATACCCTCGTGGCAACGAACGCCCCAAGAGGCAGCGCAAGGCTCTTGCCCATAAACAACCCAGAGACCAGGAAGAAGAGCGGCATGATAAATGTGAACAGGCCAATATCGACCAGTGTCCAAACTTCTCCAGCCTGAGTCGCGGGGGAGGAAAGGGCGCCGGTATGGAAGAGAACCACCGATAAGATCGACACCCCCTTAGCAACGTCGGGCCAAGTCTCGCGGGTCTTCTGTTTCATACATCTGTCGGCTATTTCGGGAGGGGTGTTTATTGGCGTCTTTTTCGGCACGAGAGCAACAATACCTGTCGGCTCCGGCTAAAGAACCGTAAGCTGACGACAGTTCATCCCCTGTTTAGGCCTCGGCGGCGTAGGGTGGATGGCAGACGTCTCTACACACTAGTATTTCGCTTCGTCCCTTGCTCGGTCGCTAATAGGGCTTGTGCCAACGGAGGTTGTGCCGTACCGCGCGGCCCCAGTCTCGTCACTGCTTTGGTACTTGTGAGGACGACTGCCCGGGGTCAAAGCTGCTAGCCCGTCTGCTGCCCGGGTGACGCGCCGGGGTATAGTGGAGCCCAGCCGACAGTAGCTCAAGCCGGGGGCAGCTCATGAAGCAGAGCAATTTGCCGTGGATAAACACGGCTCGGGGGCTCGCTATCTTTCTTGTGGTCCTTCATCATTCGGTTCAATGGGCTGAATCGGCGGGGTATGGATCAGGGGCGTGGCTTCACCTCACGTGGTCGCTGGCCACGATGCGTCTGCCTCTGTTCTACGCGATCTCTGGGCTGCTTGCCGTTAAGTGGATACACCGTCCTATGCGGGAGGTGCTGACTTTAAAGGTCGCCACGTTGATATGGCTGTATTTGCTCTGGCAGCTGTTGACCGTTCTCTCGTATCTTGTAGTTCCCAACGTGAGCACCCCAGGCAAGGGGGACCTCCGGGAGCTCTTGACGGCGTTGGCTACGCCTCTGCTCCCGCAAAACTCGCTATGGTTCATTTGGGCGTTGGCGGTTTTCTTTGTGCTCTGCAAGCTGCTCTACGGGCGGGTGACTCCTTGGGCAGTCCTTGCGCCGGCCGCTGCTGTTTCGTCATTCTCCATGGCCGGGATGATCCACACCGGAAACCTCGGCTGGGATGGTCTGTTAACCAATTTCGTTTTTTTCTCTGCTGGGGTCTACGGGGCGGCGTTGATAAAGGGCTTCGCGGAGTGGCTAAATCCTTGGACCGCCGCCGTTATCCTGGCAGGCTGGGTGCTTTGCCTGGTCCTTCTGCCGACTGCTGACGCTGTTGTGCTGAACCTTGGTACGCGTGCTGTCGGGCTCGCTGCAGGCATCAGCCTGGGCGTGCTGCTCCAAAGCTCCAAACATTTGGGTCGCGCAGGCAGTAACACTCTGACTTACTATCTCCCTCACTATATTGTCCTCGGAATACTGGCCTACCTCGCTTCACAATCTGGCCTACCTGGCGGAACGGCGAATTGGCTCCCGGCGGCTATGTTGATCATCACCGTCCTAATTTGCTTGGCCTTGCGGCTCATAGCTCGTATCCTTCGCTGTGAAGCATGGCTTTATGGGCAAGCGCCAGCCAGTCTCACTTCGCGGCTGACACCACATGGCCGACAAGCGAAGATGAGTCCTCGCAGGAAGAGCATTTGAAACTGCCCCTGCGTCCATAGCTACTTAACGTAAGACTGCGGCTGCAACCGGTTGTTGGCGTCCTTTACTGGGGCGGCAACTCTATAGGCGGAGGTTGTGCTCCTCGAAGGAAGGCGCCGCCGCTAAAGAGGCGAGAGCTCTTGGGATACTTAGTGTTTTGAGCGCCGATGAGGTTTTGTTGTGAAACTGCCAGCGATGGTTTAAAAGTGACCATTTCGCTGGGCGGATTCCAGCGGTCGATGGGACAGCTAAGCCGAGGTGAGGCCACTCCAGCCGGAAACTCCTGCGGAGTCTGTTCACGACAGCGTCGATGTTCTGCTCATAACGCTTGAGTTCGCCCTCGATCCTCGTAACGACGCTCTCCTAGGCACGCTCCGCGATCAGGCCCTCTGCCAGAAACCATGACACGCCCCATGGCGCAAGCGGCTTGACATTCCCACATCCGCTGCGGTCACTCCGCCGGCACATTAGGGCTTATCCAACATTGGCGTGGACGTGCGCGCGAGCAGGACCCGGGAGCCCAATGGCCGTGTCGCATTAGGGCGTTTCGAGTCTGGTCCTGCCGATTTGGGCAAAGCTACCCGGGGACTGGAAAGGGGATTGACGAAAATTCAGACCTCCCTGTCTAGGGGCGTCATGGCCCCGCACGGAGCTGGGTTTGTCCAGTTTCACTTCAGCTAGGCACAGCGCAAGCAGCAGCCAGGTCACCGGGAAAAACGTAGCGTTCGAAAACAGGCTGCTGACCAGCACGAGGACGAGCGCCTGGCCTGAGATAGTTCGGCAGTAGCGCGCGGCAGTGAATATCAGCACTAGCATTAGTGGGACGGCGAGGAATTTCCCGTCTACCCACATGGCTAGCAGCCAGTTGCTTGCGACGTTATTCGGTGACTCGCCGGTGATTATCTGACCCCAAACGCCCACCCTTCCGCTTGCGCTTAGTCCATGACCGTATAAGGGTGCCATGTCCGCTAGGCGCATGAGTGCGTCGAACTGGCGGACTCTCGCCTGTCCGGAGATGTCGTCTTGTTGGACTTGGAACGTGCGGTTCAATCTTACTGTCAGGTCGATAACGAGTTGTGGTAGAAAGACGAAGGCTCCGGCAGTGGCTAGGGCGAGAACGAGGACGGATCCGCCTCTGCCCTGACCGGCTGACTTTTGCTTACCTCGCCGGCGAATTAGGTACCCTATGACCGCTGTCAAGACGACAGCCACCCCGAAGCCGATCCAGGCGGCGCGGGCAAATGCCAGGACCAGAGCGGCCGTGTTTGCAGAGACAGCGAAGATGCGCCACCACCTGCCCAAGGGGAGTCGCCACGCCAGCAGAACGCCAATGCCAGAGAACATGCCCAGCCAATCGGGTTCGGGGTATATACCAATGGGGCGCCCGAGCGTACTGATGGTGGCGTGCCAGGTTTTGATTGGGACGATGCCAACCACTTGGAGCAGGGCCAAAACGCTGCTAATTGTAGTGACCGCAAGAAGGCCGACGAGCATCTGTTGGCGGTCTAGAGCGGTTGAGTAAGACATGATGACCATTGCCGTTACTGCAAGCCCTAATAGCTGGAAAACGAGGGTTTCGCTGTTCACCATGTCGCCCAGCAAGCTCGTCAGCGCCATGAGAGCCACCGGGATAAGCATCCGCCACGCCCGGTTGAATCCTCTGGCATTGAACAGCCCCCGGCTTTGAAGTACCCAGACCAGGGCTGTAATGGTGAAGACGTGGACCCTGAAGACCTGAATGGCGACCAGTCCAGCGCTGACGCCGAGCAGGAATGAACCCATTCCTCTGCCGCTTTTGTGGGTTGCGAGAACCACGACGGCCAGAATCGACATAGCGAGCACCAGTAGGCTTTCAGGAATCCCCATCGGCCTAGTTTATGTTAGGCACACCGCGTCCTGATCACGTTACCCCTCCGAGTTGGGAGCGGGCCTGGCGTCGCCTACCAATGTGCGTTCAGCACCCTGAGAGCCTTGCTCTCTGCGGTCGGGTTCGCGTAGCGAATAACCCAGCCAATTACCGCCCTAGGGCCAAGAACTGGGCTTCGACCTGACAGTCGTTGCCGAGCCGCAGCACAGTGACGAGACCGGCGAAGAAGCTGGCCCTGATTTCGTAAATCCGCAAGTTAGGGCAGCCTCCGCGCCCGACAGCGGGCAGCAGCATGACGCAGGCGTCCATGCTCCCGGTCAAGCCGCAGAACAGATCATCCAGGCTGAACGAAACCAGCACTTTGCTATGTGCTCGCAGTCGGTCAAGGTGCACCGCTGTGGACTTCACCGGCAAGCAGCCGTCGTGCTCGTGAAGATCACCAACAGCGACCACATGAAGAACTTCAACATCCAGCATGGCTCCGGCGGAGCCATGCAGAACAGCTCAAGCTTCGCCGCCCTTGCTGCAACCGACACGTGCATGGGCGAAGGCGAGTGGTACTGGATGACACTGCCATCGAAGTCTGTCCCTGGCGGCACCCCTCCGACCCGTACCGCCATCACCGATTTCCAGATCAGCGTCGGGGACGATAACACCGCCTACCCGGTCACAGTCCACATTCAGGCCCTCGCCGCCGTGTGGACGATCGGCTGCGTCACGTTTAACTTTGACGATGAGTCCGCCCCGCACTACAACATCCCCCCGGCCAATACTCAGCAAGTACGGGGCCGCCGCCGCTCCTACCCGTGTCGGAAGCCATCGACGCGGCAGGGGGCATGACCACTGCGCAGCTTCAGGAACCCAGAACATTCAAGGTTGGACCATCGGCGCGCACTCTGACACCTGGGCGTACCACACCATGCCGCTCGCCAACCAAACCGCAGATGAACTGGCGAACTTTTGTCCGCGCCAACAGGAAGTGGGTGACCCGCCGTGGCCTGTCCGGCTTCGCTTTCTTCGCCTAACCCCGTCGGACGGACGACGACGCTAACCTGAGGGTCGCCCGGCAGTGACCACACGACGGCCAGAACAACCAGCCAGCGGACTAGGGAGACGGTACCTGCCAACGACCCAAACAGGCTACGCGTCCTGCTGCTCAGTGCATCCACAGCCGTGGCAGCGATGCAGGCCGGGTCAAGGCCCGTAGGGTGACTAAAGCCGTCACGACCGCCATCAGACGAACGGCGTCGTACTGCGGCCTATTCCCCCAAGCACCGGGGGGCTTCAGGACGGGACCTCACCTGCACGAGATGCCCCGGCTCAACATCCGAGAGACGCAAATCGGCGTTGCATTAAGCGTGCACTAGAATCAGCCGAGATCTTTCAATACATCCCGGGGGAAGCCATGGCTCTGCTAGTAGGCAGTAATTCAACGACGACCAGTGCCGTCTCTAAGAAAACAAAGTTCCGATCGGATATTCAAGGGCTTCGTGCCCTGGCTGTTGTCGCAGTTATCCTTGATCACTTTCTTGGATGGCCCTCGGGTGGATTTGTCGGAGTTGATGTGTTTTTCGTGATCTCGGGGTTTCTGATCACCTCGCTTCTTTTGCGTGAACATGATAGGTCCGGGACGATTTCCTTCGTAGGGTTCTACCTGCGCCGCGCTAAGAGGATCATGCCAGCCGCGCTCCTGGTTATTGTTGCTACGCTCGGTGGCGCCTATGCACTGTTCAGCAGCACACGATTCAATGCAGCAGTTTGGGACGGTGTCTGGGCAATTTTCTTCGGCGCGAACTGGCGCCTCGCTACCCTCGGGACGGACTACTTTCAAGCCGGTGGGCCAGTTTCACCCCTCCAGCACTACTGGTCGCTGGCCGTGGAGGAACAGTTCTACTTTATTTGGCCATGGCTGATGCTGCTCATTTTCTGGGCCCTCAGCCGTCGACGGTTTACCACTGCCAAAGACACGCGTCGCGTGATCGGGATTGTGATTGTTGTTTTGACGGTCGTTTCGTTCGCCTGGTCCGTTTGGGAGACTCATAGTAACCCTTCGTGGGCGTACTTCTCGACATTTTCACGAGCATGGGAACTGGGCGTCGGCGCCATTGTGGCGGTGTACGCGTCATCGGTCGCAATCCTCCGGCCAGTAATTCGGCACATACTCGGCTGGACGGGTTTGGCCGGGATCATTGCCGCCATTTTCCTCATGAGCGACACCGTCGCGTTTCCTGGGCCGTCCGCAGCGCTCCCGGTTGTGGCAGCGGCCCTGCTAATCTTGGCGGGAACAGGGCAGGAACGAAGCCCGCTGTGGCTTCTCACAAATCCGGTCGCCAGCTACCTGGGGGACATTTCTTACTCGCTATACCTATGGCACTTCCCGGTAGCGATACTGCTCCTGAGCATCTACCCCAGGGGTAGTGCCGAATACTACGTTGTTGGCACCCTTGCCATCCTGATTGCATCGATCCTCAGTTTCCACCTGGTTGAGAATCCCGCTCGGAAATTTGAACGGCCAAAGCGAGCAAAATATAAGACGCCCAGCTCACCTAATGGGAAGGCTAGCCTGATCTGGCTGGCGGTGCTGGCAGTGATCACAGCAGGAACTGTGACTGCCGCGCTCGTGCCGCGTGATGTCCCCGCTAGCAACGGAGCACTGGCCCCGAAGTCGACATCTGGCACGGTATCCGCGGCGGTAACGAAGGACAAATGCTGGGGGGCAGCCTCCTTGGATTCGCAGGCGGATTGCGTCCGGGATCTAGGTACTGCCGTCCTCCCTGATCCAAAGGCTGTGGCAGACGATACCGGCAACTCGTACGCCTGCTTCCCCCAGAAGGGCGAGCGCATGAAAACATGCACCTACGGCGGCGGGACAACCCACGTGGCGCTGGTGGGAGATAGTCACGCAGCATCGCTGCTCCCTGGACTCACTGAACAGGCGCAAGCACAGGGCTGGAAGCTGGACACGTACGTCGGCGTCGGGTGCATTTGGGCCACTGCCAGTTGCGCAGCAATGCCGGACATCCAGGCGAAACTCGTGGAGAAGCACTACGACATTGTCATCACTTCGGCGTATCGGGGAAGCGGCGACACGAACAAAAAGGCGCAGGCCGCCGCATTTGCAGACGAATGGCAGCCCGTGGCCAAGGCCGGGTCCAAGATCGTTGTCGTGAAAGATTTCCCCATCGGTGCAGGCCCAGCAGTCGAGTGCGTTCAGCGCATAAACTTCAATGCAGCCAGCAATGACTGCAACATCGACCTAGCGACGGCATTCAAAGTTGAAGACGCAGCTGCGATGGCCGCCGCCACCGTACCAAATTCCGTAGTTGTCGACTCCAAAAAATACTTCTGCCCCGCGGACGTATGCCCGGGAGTGATTGGCAACGTGCTTGTTTACCGCGACGACATTTCCCACATAACTGCCAGGTACAGCAAAACGCTTGGCCCCTACCTTGCGAAGGACATCAAGCAGGCCGCTGCCAACCTGACGGCCCAATAAGACTGGTTAAGTTCCCTAAGGTCGAGGACATGGGTCACTGCGCTTGGCGCGCCACAAAGACCACGCCGACGAAGCCGGGGGTCGAATTGTTTAGTCGATCCGATTTCACCGCCCGTTGCAGGTTCGGCTCCGTCCGGCACCATGTTGTACGCCGCGGACAACTCATCGCCCACGGATTGCATTTCAACCGCTGACAGTTGGGTTTCCTGTCGCCGGCGAACGCCGAACTCGTCTGTCCATTCAACGATCAGTCGCAGATTGGCTGCGCGCTCAGGGGCAAATCCATGAGCAAACATACGAGGGTTGCTCTTGAAGCTGCCTGGGTGTCAGCGATGGTCGAAAAGTGAGCCGTTTCGCGGGTTGAAAGTGAGCCACTTTGACGCTGGTTATTCTGCCGTATTTTCCGGTCTTGTCGAGGGCAGCGAGTCGACCTGAGTGTGTTTGAGCCGGTAGCTGGAGCCCTTGAGGGTGATGACTTCGGCGTGGTGGACGATGCGGTCGATCATGGCCGATGCGACGACCTGATCGCCGAAGACGTCGCCCCAGCGGGCGAAGGGCAGGTTCGAGGTCAGGATCAGCGAGGCGTGTTCGTAGCGGGATGAGACCAGTTGGAAGAACAGGTTTGCTGCGTCCTGCTCGAACGGGATGTAGCCGACTTCGTCCACGATGATCAGTCCGTAGCGGCGCAGCCTGACCAGTTCCTGGGGCAGGCGGCCGTTCTGGTGGGCTGCCTGGAGCCGGGCGACCCAGTCGATGGCGGTGGAGAACAGGACGCGGTGACCGAGCTGGGTGGCCCGCAGGCCCAGTCCAGTGGCGAGGTGTGTTTTGCCGGTGCCTGGCGGTCCGAGCAGGACGATGTTGGACGCTTCGGTGAGAAACGCGCCGGTGGCAAGGTGGGCGATGGTGTCGCGTTTGAGCCCCGGCTGGTGATCGAAGTTGAAGTCCTCGAGTGATTTCCGGGCCGGGAAACCAGCTGCCCGGGCCCTTATCTCGGCGCCGGAGGCTTCCCTGGCTGCGACTTCCCGGGACAGGACAGCGGCGAGGTATTCTTCGTGGGTCCAGCCTCCTTCATAGGCCTGGTCCGCGAGCCGGGCTGCTGCTTCACGGATCCGGGGTGCTTTCATCGCCCGGGAGTAGTACTCGATTTGGCCAGTCGTTTCTTTGGCTTCGGGCATCAGGCGACCTGCCCGTCATCGAGGACCACACCGAAGGCCCGGTCGTAGTCCGCCAAGTCCCGCAGCCCGGTTGTTTCGCCCACGGATGGAGGGGTTTGGAAGGCCTTCCGCAGTGCCCTTGCCGCCTCGACGTGAGCGGGGTCGGTGATGGTCAGCCCGGAGCCCTAGGAACGGGGGTGGGTGCCGACGGGCCTGCCGTCCAGGCTGATCGTGACGGTTGTCAGGTCAGCGGTGACGTCGACGAAGCGGCCGATGGCCTGCGGGTGGACGGAGTAGTCGTTGGATCCCATCCGGACGTAGTAGTCCCTCGGCAGCCGAACCCTTGCGGTGAAGCCGGTGACCGGTGGAACCGGTGGCAGCGCCAGCATGGCCGCTTTGTCCACGGCGAGCAGGTCCGACGGGCGCGCGCCGATCCGCCTGACGAGCCGGGCGTTGGCCTTCGGCAGCCACTGGCCGAGCTGATTGTTGAAATCCTCCGGCGAGGCGAAGTCCCGGCCCGGCAGGAACGAGGTCTCCAGGAACTGGTTGGCCCGCTCCACCACGCCCTTGCTCTCCGGGTCGTAGGGTTTGACCTGCACGATCCGGGTGGCCAGGACCCCGGCGAATGCCGCGACTCCGGCGGCGTAGCTGTTCCGCCGGCCGATGCCGGTTTCGTTGTCCCAGATCAGCCGCCGCGGAACCGCGCCCAGGGATCCGAGCAGCTCCCACATCCCGGCCAGCAGGTCCCCGGTCATCCGGGACGGGATCATCCGGGCCATGATGAACCGTGAATGCGAAGAAACCATCACCAGCACCGGCAACACCCTGGCCTTGCCGGAACCGACGGGTATCCGCACCTCCGGGAACCACAGATCGCACTGCACCTGATCACCGGGCTCGTAACTGATGCGATCAGCAGGATCGGCCGGGGCATATTCGGGCGGATCCTGGCCACGTTCTCCCGGAACCAGGCCGGAGACCCGGACCAGCCCACCCGCTCCGCCAGCACTGTTGCCGGCATCCGCGGGTTCTCCACCAGCAGCGCACGAATCGCCGGTTCCACAGCCTTGATCCCGGAGTCCTGCGGCGCCCGAACGTAAGTAGGCGGATCCTCAGCGCTGACCGCCTTTGCCACCGTGTTTCTGGAGATCCCCAGCCGCGCCGCTATCGACCTCATCGACTCACCCTCGGCCAGATGCAACCGCCGAATAAGCGCCCAATCCTCCACTGTGATCACCCACCCAATCGTTTGGAACGGGTGGCTCAGTTTTCAACCGTCACAATGGCTCACTTTTCGACCGTCACCGACACTGGGATGAACTGCCCTGATTTGAACGGGCCCGCGACTGTCTCGCTAGTCCCATGTCAACGGCAACTTA
>NZ_JAGGPQ010000037.1 GCF_018613675.1 Arthrobacter sp. ISL-85
GCTGACGGTCCAGGACGTTTTTCTGCAGCAGCGAGAAGAACGATTCCATTGCGGCGTTGTCCGCGCACGCACCGACCCTGCCCATCGAGCCGGTGAGCCCGTGGTGCCGGAGGGATTCGACGAACCGGCGTGACCGGAATTGTGAACCGCGATCTGAGTGCACCACGGTCCCTGCCGGGCGGCGTGCCCGCACGGCGTTCTCCAGTGCGGCGACGGCCAGCGAGGACTTCATCCGCGCGTCCATCGAGTACCCGACGATCCTTCCGGAATAGACGTCCTTCACCGCGCAGAGGTAGAGCTTTCCCTCGGCAGTGGGGTGCTCGGTGATGTCGGTCAGCCACAGCTCGTTCGCCGCTGCGGCGGTGAAGTCACGCTCCACGAGATCGTCGTGGACCGGCGGCCCAGGTCTATGGTTCAGGCCCCGTTTCTTGGAGAACACCGACCAGATGCCGTGGTCCCTGCACAGGCGCTGGACCCTGTTCTCGCCCGCCACGATGCCCTTCTCCGGGAGCTCGTCGGCGATGAACCGGTACCCGAAGGCCGGGTCGTCGGTGTGGATGTCCAGGGCGGCGTTGACGAGGTGCGCATCGATCCAGTCCCGGTCCGTCACCGGGCTGGCCCTCCACCGGTAATAGCCTTGCTTGCTGAATCCCAACACCCTGCAGGTCACCGCCACGGGAACACCGTCGGCGGCAAGATCCGTGACCAGCGGGTAAGTCATTTTGGGTTGATGTCCCTCGCCAGATAGGCAGCCGCCCGGCGCAGAATCTCATTCTCCTGCTCCAACAACCGGTTCCGCTTCTTCAGCTCACGCATCTCGGCCGACTCCGTCACCGCAGGGCCGGCCCCGGATTCCTTACGTTCGGCGATGGCAATCCAGCGCTTCAACGTCGTGGCCGAGAGCCCGAAGTCCTTCGCGATCTGCGCCAGCGGCGCCTCGCCCTTGCGGGCCACATCAATAACATCCTGGCGGAACTCCGCCCCATAAGCCGTGGGCATGGTCAACATCCTTCCACGAGCACAAGCTCGCTAGGTCAAGGAGTCAACAAAACCGGGGGCAGTCCCCTGCAGCCCTGGCTAAACTTCTACAACAACCACCGGCCACACGGGAGCCTCGGAGGCAAGCCACCCATCAGCAGGTGCAACCAACCTACTGGCTGAGTACACCTAGAGGCGCTGGGATCTGGCATGTCCGCGGCGTTCCAGGGGTAGAGCTTCAGCATGAGTAATTTCGTTCCAGCGGTGGTGAGGTTACCAGGGACGACGACTCGTTGAGCCATGCCCGGGCCGACGCTGGCTGCCTGCACCAGTGGTGCGGGCGCAGGCGCTCCCGGTAAGGAGCCGATGAACCGGTCCGAAGGGTGGATGACACCCCACGCCGAGGTGACGCTTGTGAACGGCCTTCAGGAGGTATGGTCAGACATGCTCATCACCATCGCGAATTGAACTGCCTCTTGTCAGGGATCCTTCGGGGGCGGCGTGAATCGACTTAGCGAAGTGTGAACACGAGTAGGGAGCAAACGGGCATTTGTGCACAGGAGTAGCGGGCAGCCCCTGATCACAACCCGACTTCACAAAACCCGGAATTCAGCGGGAAGTTGTGCAGTCAGCTTCGGAAAACGACAGGTGGCGCCGCCGGCGACTGTGGTCATCCCGGCAGGTTCGCCAGGATCTCAGGCCCCGTGCGCCTGAGAAGTCCCAAGCCCGGAGAGCGGTGGTACGTGCCCAGCTGGAGCGGCAATGCTCAATGGGTGTCGTCCCTGCTGCAGGAACATCAACCACAACGGAACCGCGCCCGGCGCCGCATGGCGTGGACCATGGGGAAGGTGCCCAGGCCGGCTTCCGGCGGTTCTTGATTTGAAAAGTAAGCATGCTTGCTATTAGGTTGGTGTCAGCTTCTCCGCCTGGCCCCCATCAGGCTGAGGGTGTCAGGAAGGCCCCGCCACTCCCCCCGGTGTTGCGGGGTTTTCCGTTATCCGCATTTGCGCAGCAGATCCAAACGGCAGAGGGAGTGTGCAGTGGCTCAGGGTGATATTGAGACGTACTACGGAGACGGCCAGTGGAAGAACAAGCGCGAGGGAACTGACCGCGCCTTGGGTGCCGGCTACGGCACCAAGGATGAAGCAGTCTCTGCAGCCCGGACCGCTGCCCAGGCGGACAAGGTAGAGCACGTCATCAAGAACCAGGACGGCCAGATCAGCTCCAAGAACAGCTACGGCAACGATCCCCGGAACGTCCCGGGCTGATTGCTGCCCCTCCCTGGCCTCGGTGGCCTGGAGACACAAGAAGGGCCGGCTCAAAAGAGCCGGCCCTTCTGCGTTCTCCTCGGCAAAGGAAATCTACGGATTCAGCCTAGCTGAATGTTGTGGGTGGTGCCTGCAGCTGCCCGGTGGACGTCGTTGTCCCTGGGCGCGCGGCACCGCGGCGGCGCGGGGAATGGGCGCGTTCATCGGCGGTCCGCCGCTGGTGATTGGCTGCTGTGGTTCGCCCTGGGCGGCGGACCGCCCGACTTCTGGAAGGTTCCCGGCCTTCCTGTGGTGATTGGGCTTGGGGCCTGTGCCGGGCGGGGTTCGGGATCCGCCACCCGGCACAGGAGCCGTGCTCTATCCGCCCGTCTCTGTCTTGTCGCCGCTGTCGATGATGATCTGCTCAGTCTCGCTTGCCGTGTATCCCCAGAGGACCAGCTGGTTCAGGTAGTCCCGGTGGGTCTGGGACGGTGAGCGCCACGAGTCTTTTTGGATGGTCTTCTCATACCCTGCGCAGACCAGCGCAATCAGTCCGAACTCCGGGCGTCCCGTTGTTTTGGCGACGTGGTCCCGCAGCGGGTTCCACGCCCACTGGTTGGATTCTTCGACCTTGGCTCCGACCATTTCAGCTGCCACTTTGCCCTCGTAGCCGCTGGCGGTTTCGGGATGGTGGGTGATCGCGTGGAGGGTGAAGTACTGCCAGCCCTTGGGGGCCTGCTTCTTTGCCAGCAGGTTTTTGACCCATTCGCGGCGGACGGTCGTAGCAGACTGCATCAGCTTGTTGTTCTCGATCAGGGTCTTCCGCTCGGCCTTCTGCTCGTCGGTCATCGGGCCTTTCGGGGCCGAGGACGTGCCGTAACCGCTGTAGTAGCGGAGCGTGAAGCCCAGCTCTTTCCAGCCGGTCACGACGGCGACGGCCGAGCGCTCGCCGCGGTAGTCGCTCTCGATGTAGACGGCGTTGCCGTCCTCGTCGGTGGCCGGTTCCCCGTCTGCCCTTTTCAGAGACGAGACGCGGAGGGTTTCGCTGTCCTCCCCGTACCCGCATTCGGGAACAACGATGGTTCCCGCTGCTTCCAGCTCTGCGATGAGTGCGGCCAACGCGGCGGCGCGGTCGCGCTTGTCGCGCAGCTGCTGGGTGACATGCAGGAGCATGTCCGGTTCATCCATGATGACCGATTCAAGCTCGGCCGTCGCTTCCTCGTCCGCCTCAAACTCAGCCAGAATCAGGGCTGCTTCGATGGTGTATCCCTTGCCCAGGGCGGCGGCTCCGGTCTCGGTGGACTTGGCTTTGAGGGCGGACTCGACGGTGGTCTTGGTCCGACCGGTCTTCTTGGCGATCGCGGCGGCCGAAACGCCGATCAGGGACAGCTGGTGGTAAGCCTCCGCTTCGTCCGCTTCGGTGAGCTCGGCGCGCTGGATGTTCTCCACTACCTGCGTGACAATGCGTTCCGCTTCCTCGGGGGACTCGATGATCATGACCGGGATCAGGGGCCGTGCGGCTTCGACGGCGGCGCGGGTGCGGCGCTGGCCCATCAGGACATGGACGGTGCCGTCGTCCTTGCGATGGGCGATCACGGGTTCCATCACGCCGTGTTCCTTGACGCTGGCTACGAAGTCAGCAGTCAGGGCGGCGTCCTTGCGGACGTTGATATCCACGGTCAGGGTTGCCGGGTCGAGCATTTCAAGCGTGGGTGTTGCATTCATTTGGTGTTGCTCCTTCTTGCCGAGAAGTTGGGTGGGTGGGGCGACCAATGGTGACCGGCCAGCTCCCCTCTCCCCCCGTTGTTTTTGGCTGCTGGCGAAGCTTGCGGAGCTGTGCCCGTGCAGGCCCGTCTACCCGCAGGGCAAGACCCGGAAAATCTTCGAAAGGAAATAAGCGAGGAACGAGCGCCGGAGAAGAATTTTCCGGGCGCAGGCCCCGGGAGGAACGACAGGGGCTAGAGGGGCCGGAACGGGTACGTACAATCCGAAGGACAGCAGCCAAAAACGTCGTAGACACACAGGGCCAGGGGGTCCGGAGCTCTGCGACGGCACGCCCTGGACCCAACAGCCGGCCGCGCCAGCGGACGCCCAACAACTGGTTGAAGCGCAGCGGAAACCAGGGCGAGCCCAGCGACCCTGCCCTTGTCCCTGAGTAGGGTTAGGACATGAGCGATCCAGCTCCCCGCCCTGGCCACAACGGTGAAGCCAGGCGCGCAAGCGCATGGACATCACCAAGGACCTGCCGGGTCCTGGCCGTGGTGTTCGCCCTTGCGGCGCTCGGATCGATAGTGCTGGTGGCCGTGGATCTGGTCGTCGGCCGGCCTGCTACCGGAGATCTCTTTATCGCCTTCCTTAACGGTCTTGCGGCCGTGGTCCTGTGGCGGCTTGGTTCTGAAGCGCGGCGGACATGACGAAGGGCCTGCACGGTGTCGTGCCGGCCCTCGTCGTTTTTCCTCGGCAAAAGGAAACTTATGGGGCAGCGTCAGTGCTGCTTGGGTTTAGAGCTCGTAGTGTCTGTGGTCTTTCCTGGGCCGGTCTACCGGGCCAGTGATTGGGCCTGCGGTGAGCAGGCTCAGTTCCAGGATGTCTTCAAGGGGGCTCGCGTCCGGGGCCACGGTATCGTCCTCGGTCATGCGGAATTGATCGGCCACGCTCGGGACTCCTTGGCTGTACGGGACGACGGTGTCCTTTCACAGTATCGGCAGTTCCTCCACGGGGGCTGGAAGTCGCGCCGCCCGCGCAGCGTCTGACGCGGCCGGCGGAGCGAAGCGGGGGAGGCCGCCGCGCACCTGGGGAAGATCCAAGAGGAGGGCCGGACCCCTTTTGTCGTGGAGTCCGACCCTCGTTGAAGCTAGCGCTTCAGTCGGCGGTCATAGGCCTTTTTCGGGTCCCGGGTGCAGTCTGCGATCAGTCCACGGTTGACCAGTTCGCCCAGTAGCTCGGCCAGCCGGAATCCGGCGACGTCATCCAGTGCGAGCTTGAAATACCGGGCGGCGAAGCTGGACCTCCCTTTGAGCCATTCCAGCCAGCCGATCAGGCACAGCATCGGTGCCCGCTGCCCTACCGGTGTGGCTTTCATCAGCTCGAACGCGACTTCCTGGGCCGTGTCCACCCGGGCCCAGTTCGGTCGGCTCAGGAAGACACCGAGCATCACGGAAGTGAACTGTTCCGGGGCGTGGGGGACGATGTCGCTCATCATGAAGTCCCGGATGGTGGGGTGCAACGCTCCCGCCAGCTGGTGCGCGGTCTGAGTGGTCAGGCTCTTGGGGTCATCGAGAACCTTGGCCCACGCTGCGCGGCTTGCTTCGAGGTCTTCAGGCCAGCCGTCCGGCTTGTGCGCCGCGATAGCCTCCCGGGCCGTCTCGTCACCGGTGAACGGTGCGGGCGCGGTGAATCCGGTGACGGCGCTCCCCCGGTAGATCAGGGCGGCGTTGCCGCTGCTGGTGGTGATGGTGTCCAACGACTGGGCGGGGCAGCAGCTGCTGTCGGTGCAGTGGTAGTTCCGCCACAGTTCGGAGGTCACCAGCCATGCGTCCTGCAGCGGCATCCCTGCGGTTTCCAGTTCGGCGCGCAGTGCCTGCACGTGTCCGGCGTAGGGGCTGCTGCCGTCGCGGGTGGTCTCGTCGGTGTAGATGACCAGCAGAGCGCCGGTGGCGGCCTCATCAGCGGTCAAATAGCTGACGATGGTCTGGGCGTAACCAACAGGATCCTGCCCGAACGGGGCATCCACTCGCAGGGTGGCGCCGAGCTGCTTACCTTGCATGGTCATGGCGACGAAGGACTCCGTGGGAGTCTCACCCAGCGTGTGCGGGACGAAGGCCAGAATGTCGGCGGGACCGGTGAATTTGATGAAGTCGTTCATGGTGTTGCTCCTTCTTGCCGAGAAGTTGGGTGGGTGGGGCGACCAATGGTGACCGGCCAGCTCCCCTCTCCCCCCGTTGTTTTTGGCTGCTGGCGACG
>NZ_JAGGPQ010000038.1 GCF_018613675.1 Arthrobacter sp. ISL-85
GGCAAGGGTTACGGCGGTCATAGCGTGGGGGAAACGCCCGGTCCCATTCCGAACCCGGAAGCTAAGACCCACAGCGCCGATGGTACTGCACCCGGGAGGGTGTGGGAGAGTAGGTCACCGCCGGAACAACTATTAGGTCGAGGCCCCAACCACACACGGTTGGGGCCTCCCACATTTAACACGCAACCCCCGGCCTGACACCCGGGAGCACCCCACGGAACGGGGTCGGGAACGGGGTACGGCTCCATGGGGGTCGAAATACCCCAAGAATTCGGTGATTAACCTCAAAAAGTCGCGGAAACACGCGGAATTTGCGGTCCGGAACCGCCCAAGCTGGTAAGTTTTCGAAGAGTGGCCTGCGCGCATGCCGCGTGCAGGCTCCAGAATCAGAACCGTCCAGGAGGACATCAATGGCTAAGAACCGTAGTGAACTTGTTGCAGAGGTAGCTGGCAAGGCCGGCACCAGCCAGGCTGCCGTCAACTCCGTCCTCGACGCACTGTTCGAGGTTTTCGAGACTTCTGTCGCCGCCGGCGAGAAGATCACCATCCCGGGCTGGCTCGCCGTCGAGCGCACCGATCGTGCAGCCCGCACCGGCCGCAACCCGCAGACCGGCGAAACCATCCAGATTGCAGCCGGCCACAGCGTCAAGCTGACTGCCGGCTCCAAGCTGAAGGCTGCTGTCTCCAAGAAGTAGGGCTTATTCCTCTCCGGCGTGCAGCCGGTGGAAAAGGAGCGGCAACCCCAGGGTTGCCGCTCCTTGGCATTTAACCCGGATTCGCGGCCCGGGCAGGCGTAGCGGACAATGGAATGGTGTCTTCTGCCGCAAAACCACGTTCCACGCCGCCCCAGTCCAGCCCTGGCCAGGGAGCTGCGGTCCGGGACGCCGGAAGCAGGGGCATCCCGTTGCCCTGGCAACTGGCAGGCCTGGCGGCACTTCTCCTGGGACTGGCAGCAGCACTGATCTTCTCCGGGGCAGCAGCGGCCCGCAGCGTCGCCGACCCCGGAGCCCTTGTCCGCTGGGGACTGCCCATCAGCAAGGCCATCCACAACGTGTCCCTGGCGACCGTCGTCGGCGGACTGATCTTCGCCGTCGGCATCCTCCCCAAGAACCTCAACGCACGGGCCCGGGACCGGGACGCACGCTCAGCCGTCCCGGCACCCGAACATCCTGCGTTTACCCGGGTGCTGGCGGTGGCGGCCGTTGCGGGCGCCGTATGGACCTTGTCCGCCATCGCCGTCCTGGTGCTCACCTATGCGGACGTGGCCGGGCAGGGCCTGTCCGGTGACCCTGCCTTCACCCAGGCGCTTGTGTATTTCATGACGGACATTGAAACGGGCCAGGCGTGGCTCGCCGTCACCATCATTGCCGCAGTGGTCACGACTGCGCTTTTCGGCGTCAGGTCCCATGGTGGCCTGGCCCTCACCCTCCTCCTGGCGCTCATCGGTTTGGTCCCAACGGCCCTGATCGGACACTCCTCAAGCTCCTCGGACCACGAGGGCGCCATTAATTCGCTCGGGCTGCACCTGGTGGGTGTCAGCACATGGGTGGGCGGCATCATCATCCTTGCCCTCCTGTCCGGACTCCTGACCGGACCCAAGGCCGGGGCAGCTTCGGACATCACCGAACCCACGCTCCGGCGGTTCTCCACCCTCGCAGGCTTTGCGTTTGTGCTGGTCTTCACCTCGGGAATCATCAATGCCAGCATCCGCGTCACCAGCTGGTCAGCTCTCTTCGGCTCGGCATACGGGCAGCTGATCCTGGCCAAGACGGCGGCCGCAGTGGTGCTGGGCGGCATCGGCTTCATGCACCGGCAGTGGGTCATCCCGCAGCTGGGCCGCAAGGGGGCCACCATGTCCTCACGGCGCGTGCTGTGGCAGCTTGTCCTGGCGGAGCTGCTGGTCATGGGTGCTACCTCCGGCATCGCCGTGGCCCTGGGCCGCTCAGCACCGCCGCAGCCAACGGAACTGGCACCCAATGCCTCTCCCGCCTTCATCCTCAGCGGTTACGATCTGCCGCCTGAGCTCACCCCCGAACGGTGGCTCACGGAGTGGCGCCTGGACTGGATTTGGATCGGCGTGGCTCTCTTCGGCCTGGTGACCTACTTCCTGGGCGTTGCCAAGGTCCGCCGGCGGGGAGACTCATGGCCGTGGTTCCGGTCCGTGAACTGGGTCATCGGACTGGTGGTGCTGACGTACGTCACCTCCGGGCCGCCGTCGGTCTACGGCCGCATCCTGTTCTCCGCGCACATGATGGACCACATGGCGCTCACCATGGTGGCACCGATCTTCCTGGTCCTGGGCGCGCCCGTGACCTTGGCCCTGCGGGCCCTGCCGGCCCGCGGCGACGGCTCACGAGGCACCCGCGAGTGGCTCCTGGTCTTCGTACATTCGAAGTTCTCGCAGTTGGTCACCCACCCGCTGTTCGCCGCCGCCAACTTTGCCGGTTCCATCATCCTGTTCTACTACTCGGACCTGTTCAGTTTCGCCATGCGCGAGCACGTGGGCCACGAACTGATGAACCTGCACTTCCTGCTCACCGGATACATTTTCGTGCTGAGCATGATCGGCTCCGACCCGCTGCCGCGCCGCGCCCCGTACCCCATGCGGCTGCTCCTCCTCCTGGCCACCATGGGCTTCCACGCCTTCTTTGGCGTCTCCATCATGGGCGGCACGGGGCTGATGGCAGCGGACTACTTCGGCAACCTGGGGCGCACCTGGGGACCGTCGGCCCTCGCTGACCAACAGGCCGGCGGCGCGGTGGCCTGGGGCATCGGCGAGGTGCCCACGCTGCTGGTGGCGATCGGCGTCGCCGTCATGTGGTCCAGATCGGACCAGCGGGAGACCAAACGCGTGGACCGCGCGGCGGACAGGAATAACGACGCCGATCTGACCGCTTACAACGATATGTTTGCCAAATTGGCTGAACGCGACGCCAAGCTGGCTGAACGCAACAAGCTGGAAGGACGCTGATGAGCGAAACCGTACGCACGCATGCCCGGGTCCGGGCCTCCGAACTGGTTGGCCGCAACTGGTTGAACACCGGTGGCAAAACCCTGGACCTCGAAGCCCTGCGCGGCAAGATTGTGCTGCTCGATTTCTGGACCTTCTGCTGCATCAACTGCCTGCACGTCCTGGATGAGCTGCGGCCGCTCGAGCAGCAGTACTCGGACGTGCTGGTCACCGTAGGCGTCCACTCGCCCAAGTTCGAGCACGAGGCGGACCCTGTGGCGCTGGCCGCCGCCGTGGAGCGCTACGAGATCCACCACCCGGTGCTGGACGACCCCGAGTTGGACACCTGGAAGGCGTACACCGCCCGCGCCTGGCCCACCCTGGTGGTCATCGACCCCGAGGGCTACATCGTGGCCCACCTCTCCGGCGAAGGCCACGCCGACGGTCTCGCGGTGCTCATCCCCGAACTCATTGCCGAACACGAGGCCAAGGGCACCCTCCACCGCGGATCCGGCCCGTACGTGGCCCCCGAGGCAACGTCCGGCACACTGCGCTTCCCCGGCAAGGCACTCTTCCTTCCGGCGGGACGCGGTTCCACGGCTTTGGCTGGAACGGCCGACGGCGGCACGTCAGCAGGTGCCGCAGCGAACGGTGCAGCGGACAAGGGGTCATGGCTGGTCACCGACACCGGCCACCACCGCCTGGTGGAACTCGGCACCGACTTCCAGACTGTCCTGGCCACTTTCGGCTCGGGCACCAAAGGCTACGCTGATGGACCCGCCGCGGGGGAAACCGCCAGTGCGCAGTTCAACGAGCCGCAGGGCCTGGTCCTGCTCCCGGAAGACGTGGCAGCAAAGGCGGGCTACGACGTCGTCATTGCAGACTCGGTCAACCACCGCCTGCGTGGACTCTCGCTCACGGACGGGAAGGCTTCCACCCTGGCCGGCAACGGCATCCAGCGCCTGCTGGAAACCGGGCCGGCGCGGGTGGACGAGGACGGTGCCGGCTTCAGCGGCTCGCTGGGCAACGACCCGCTGGATGTTGCGCTGAGCTCGCCGTGGGATGTTGTGTGGTCGCGCAGGCTCAACGCGGTGGTGGTGGCCATGGCCGGCACGCACCAGATCTTCAGCTTCGACCCCGTCACCGGCGCGGTGTCGATCATTGCCGGCAACGGACTCGAAGGCCTGCTGGACGGTCCCGCCCATGAATCCTGGTTCGCCCAGTCCTCCGGGCTGGCGGAGGACGCAGACGGGAACATCTGGGTGGCGGATTCCGAAACCTCCGCGCTCCGGAAACTGGTCATTGCTGACGGTGCGTCCATCACCGTGGAGTCCGCCGTGGGCAAGGGCCTGTTCGACTTCGGCTTCCGCGACGGCCCTGCAGCCGAAGCCCGGCTGCAGCACCCGCTCGGTGTGACCGTCCTCCCCGACGGCTCCGTGGCCATCGCGGACACCTACAACGGAGCCGTTCGCCGATACGACCCCGCGTCCGGCACCGTGTCCACGCTGGCCCGCGGACTTGCCGAGCCGTCCGACGTGATTGTGGACCACACCCAGTCCGCCGGTTCGGAGCCCCTCCTGGTGGTGGTCGAGGCCAACAAGCACCAACTGGTGTACGTGCCTATCCCTAAGGAAGCGCAGCAGGTGGACGAGGGCGCGTCCCAAACCCACCGGCCCAAGAGCCCCGTGGCGCCCGGCGCGCTGGACCTGACCGTCCGCTTCACCGCGCCGACCGGGCAGAAGCTCGATGACCGCTGGGGCGACCCCACCCAGCTGAAGATCTCCTCCACGCCGCCCGAGCTGCTGGTGTCCGGCGGTGGAACCTCCGTGGGACTCCTGCGCACGCTGGAGCTGTCCCCGGACGTTCCCGAGGGCGTGCTGCACATTACTGCCCGCGCCGCCGCCTGCGACGGCCCGGAAACCGAGGACGGCGAGATCCCTGACCATGCCGCGTGCCACCTCTACCAGCAGGACTGGGGCATCCCGGTGGTCCTGCAGGCCGACGGCGACACCGAACTGGTCCTGGACCTGCGCGGGATGGACTAACCGGGCACCTGAGTTGCTGAACTGGCCCAGTTTTCAGGCTGTCAAAGCCTGAAGGCTGGGCCAGTCCTCTTTCGGCCGTGGCAAAACTGGGCCGGCTTGTACACTCCATTGTCCACATGGCGCCCGTGAAGCCTGCCGCCAGCCGTACATTGCAGACATTGTGGCTTGATGGACCCTACGGAAATCCTCGAATCAGCTGGAGGAGTGCTGCTCCGGCGCGATGTGGTCGCCGCGAGCGCAACAGACTCGGACATCCGACGCGGGATCCGCAGCGGACGAATGGTACGGCTGGAGCGCGGGCTGCTGGCCGTCGCCGGCGCTGAAGCGGAATTCGTGTCCGCAGGACTGGCCCGCAGCCTCCTGACGTGTGCTTCCGCCGCCCCTCACTACGGCTCTTCACGGTTCGTGGTGAATGTTCTGCCGTGATGGGTGTTCATGCCGCTGTTCTGGCGGCACTGCGCAACAGAATACGCGTTTTGTAGTTGCGT
>NZ_JAGGPQ010000003.1:0-334 GCF_018613675.1 Arthrobacter sp. ISL-85
TCCGCCCCCTTCGAAGGGACGGGAATCAGAGGGGTGCTTGCCGGGTTGCCGGGACTCCAGTTGCCAGGGACCAGCACCAGCCGGCGAGCTCGCGGGCGATGGCGACGTTGGCGACAACGGGGCGTTTGCGGCGTTCGAGGTAAGTCATCCAGCGCTCGTGCAGGCGCCGGTTCCCGGCGTGGCCACGTGTTCTCGCCTCCGAGCTGGCTTCTTCCCACCGCGACCGCATGAGCCGGGACGGAATGTTGTATGGCCTGCGGTGGTGCCAGGCGGCTTCGACGAGAAGACGGCGGGCATGTCCATTTCCAGTTTTCGTGATCGAGCCCTGGGACCG
>NZ_JAGGPQ010000003.1:422-121971 GCF_018613675.1 Arthrobacter sp. ISL-85
GACTCATAGGTCAGCTGCCGCGCCGGGTTCTCGAAGTGCTGGCGGGCCAACCATAGTTCGTGGGTTCCAGTCCAGGCCTGCCCGCCCGAATACACGATGCCCTGACGCAACAGGAGCTTGGAGATCCGGTGCCGGCAGCGCATGAGGTCCCCGCGGACATCCTCACGGGAACGGACCAGATCCCGGGCTGCTTCCTGTTCCACCGAGGGAACCTGGACCGCTGTGATCTCGCCGAGTTTGAGCAACCGGGCCAGATGCAGAGCATCCTTGGCATCGGTCTTGACCCGGTCGCCGGACGGGCGCTGAAGCTTCGATGGAGCCGCGACAACTGTATCGATCCCGGCGGAAAGCAGGAATCTGGCTAAACCGAAACCTGTCGGGCCGGCCTCGTAAACAACCTTCGCCGGCGGAGGCAGCGAGATGATCCAAGCAAGAATCTCCTCTCGGTCAGGCGTCAGACGTTGCCGGAAAAGTTCGCCGGTCTGACCGTCCAAGGCGCAGGCAACGACAGTTCGGGCATGGACATCCAGGCCAACGCTTGTACGCTCGAACATAGCTGGAACCTCCGAATTTCAAATGTGGCTCTACCTGTTCGCCAAGTGTGGCAGGCAACCCACGTCTTGCTTTGAAAAGGAGGTTCCAGCCTTCTGGAACACAGTCCCCGAGGGGGCCCCTTCTGATAGAGGCCATCAGCGCCGGCAAAGGAGCCGGAGCGCCGAACCCCTTAAGTCAGCCCTATCGAACAGGGCGCTCCCGGGTCCGGAGCGGCGAAAATGGCCTTCAGAAGGGCCCCCGACCACCGGCGCCCCTCCTTCACCCATATCGTCTAGTGGGGGCTACAGGTAACCCAGCTCGGCGTTGAGTGTGCGCAACCACGCATGGAGTTCGTTCATGATGGGTCCTCTCTCGGGCCTCCGCGAGGTCGGCAGGAGTGCCGATGTCGTGGTTCAGGCCGCCAAGGTCGGGCAGTCTGATCAATAGTGATTCGGCGAACAACACGCGCCGGCGCGGTGTCCAGAGAGCCCCATCGCGCGCAGGCAAGTGGCTGCCACGCGGACGTGGTTCGCACGGAAGTCGCCGCGCAGCCACTGCGGGTGACCGGACGCGTCGGTCAGCACGACACCGTCGGAGTCATCGGCCGGATCGGATGCATTGAGAAGCAGCATCACGGCGTGCGGAGCGCGGGGTAGGTCGCAGGGGAGCACCAACATGCGCTCGGCGTCAGGTGCCTGGCGTCCGAGTTCGTCGTGTTCGGCGAGATGGTCATGGTCGGGGAATGCGCCATGGATCACAAACGCCAGGATCGAACAGATCAAAAGAACACGGCGACCCCGGCTGGGTGAGCGCACTGCGCGCCCCGGCGAGTCAAGGCCCTGGCCGCCGACGACGGAGCGCTGCAGATGTCCCTGTTTCGATGAGACGGACCTAAAGGACATCTCCCAACCGACCATCCCGGCGAACGACTCATCGGCTGCCCCAACCCCGCCCTGCCGTACGAACGGGCCCGCAAGTGTGGGGAACTGGTCACCGCCACCGACGTCGAACAGGCAAGAATCACCGCCGCCGCCGAAGTGGCCTGGACGGGATCTACATGATCCGGACCACCGTCAACGCACCCCGGATGGACGCTGGCAAGGTCGTGGCGACCTGCAAGTCCCTCGCCAACGTCGAACGCGACTCCCGCTCGATCAAAGGGATCGATCTGCAACTGCGCCCGGTCCACCACTACACCGAAACCCGGGTATGGGGCATGTTCATCCGCATGCTCGCCGTCTACCTGGCCTGGCAACTGCGCAAAGCTTGGGCACCGCTGACCTTCACCGAGGAACACCGGACCGAACCGGCGAACCCTGTCGCCTCCGCCACCCGCTCTACCGCCGCGCAGAGCAAGGCATCCCGGCGCACCATAGCAGGCGGACAATCTGCCAACAGCTTCCGTTCGCCGCTCCGTCACCTCGGGATCCTTGCCCGCAACCGGCTGCGCATCAACGGCACCGGGAAGTACTGCGGCTTTGAACTCCTCACCACGCCCACACCCACCCAGCGCCAGGCCTTCGAACTCATCGGGTAGCCCATCCCGACCATCATCGGAGGCAGGTAGCCAGACAGACAACCACCGGGACTCGTGAAATCCCGGCCCCAGCGGGGATTTCACGCGTCACGAGAGACGTAACTTCGGGTTAGTTTACGGCCAGCACGCCCGGACCGCGGACGTCGGCCCGGTGCCGCCGTCGGACACAATCACGGCGGCACCGAGATTCTTTCCAGTAGCGCGCACGATGTCCCAGTACCACGTGGTGTTGCGCCGGAACGCGCGGGCCGATCCCGTATCGGCTACTGAGGTCTGCGAGGCGTAACTGGCGACCCATTCTTGGAACCGCCGCAGCTGCTAGCGGCGCATGACGTTGGGACGTTTCCGGACCGCTGACGCGCCACAGTTCGGGCATCGCCCGCGTTTGGTACCGGCGGCCGTGCGCCCGTTCCTTACCCGAGCTTGTTCGATGCCCGACACGTAGCGGGCGTGCCAGTCGGCTTCGAGCATCCCCAGCGTTCATCACCGCCGTGGATACTCGCCACCGGAACCCGTTCGTCCGCGCGATATAAATCCTAGCCGCCTCGATCGGTTCGCCCCAAGGGGAGGATCAGCTTTCAGTACCCGTCCGTGCAGGGGTGTGACTCTCGGTCAGACTCACGGCGGGAGCTACCGTCCTTCCCCCCCAGGCTGCAATCACGAAGAGGGCGCCCCCTATCGCGAAGAGGACCGATACACCTAGGGTGCTTGGCGCGGCTGCTGAGCCGACGAGTGCGAGCGCGACCACCGGTCCGAGACCTCCCCCCACCGCTCCGCTGGTTTCCTTCCCGACGCCGATACCGGTGACGCGAATATTCGTAGAGAACTGGCGCGCCATGAACGGACTCGTCGCGACAGACAGCAGAGGGGCCAGGAAGCCCGTTCCCAGGATTAGCGCTACCCAGATCCAAATCGGTGACCTCGTGTCGAGCAGCCAGAAGAAGGGGACGGAGTAAGCAATCACCAACACGCCGCCGATGGCGAGAACCCATCGGATCGGAACCGCGTCGCACAGCCTTCCACACAGGGGCGTCCAAATAATGGCGAAGAGGCTAGCCAGCGTGACCCCAAAGGTACTGACCGATGGTCCGACATGTTGAAACTCTGTCAGGTAGGAGAGCGCAAAGGTCTTCCATAACGTAGCTACAAGGGCGTACCCGGTGTACACGATGAACACTATGACGACGCCCCTCCAGTCCGACCGGAAAAGATCAGCCAGCACACGGGGCCACGAACGCCGCGCCTGATCAGGACGCAAGTCCAAGAACTCCGGAGTCTCGGGAAGCTTGAGGCGAATGAGGTACCCCACGCCAGCCAATACGAAGCTCAAAACGAACGGGATGCGCCAGCCCCATGAGAAGAAGAAGTCATTCCCCAGCAATGCCAGTCCGGCGACAACCAACGAAGCGGCGAAGACCCCGAGATTGACGCCGAGCGTCGGTAGGGATCCTAATCTGCCCCGTCTCTTGGGGGTCGCGAACTCATAAGCGGCAGCAATTGCAGAACTGAACTCCGCTCCAGCGCCGACTCCCTGGACGATCCGCAGAAGAACAAGCAAGATCGGAGCCGCTATGCCGATCGTTGCGTAAGAAGGAATCAAACCAATCAGTCCGCTTGAAACGCCCATCAGGACCAAGCTCCAGGTAAGTACGGTCCTTCGACCGAACTTGTCTCCGATGATCCCGAATATTAGCCCCGCAAAGGGTCGTGCGAGATATCCGACGCCGAATGTTGCCAGCGACGCCATCGTGCTGGCAACGGAATTCGAGGACGGGAAGAATGTCGGACCAATAACAAGTGCAGCCATAGCGGAGTAGAGAAAGAAGTCGAAATACTCGAGAGCGGTGCCCGTGACGATGGCCGCGCTGACGCGCCTAGGTGAAGCCGGCCTCGAGGGTTGAGTAGCAGTAGCGTTCATACGTTTGCCTTCCGTCATTGGTAAGGTCGGTGGCCCTTCCGGCATTGGTAGGGTCAGCACGTAACACGTTCCGCCTGGTGGAACGGCGGACCAACCTGAGTAGGCTCTATGATGATCGTCACAATGAGCCAGTGTCAAGTGCTCGTAAAGAGCCTTGGGGACGGGCTTGGTTCAGCTGTGCTGCCAATCCCGAGTCGATTCCGAGGAGGGGTGCGGCCAGGGATATTCCGCGCGGGCGTCCTGGAGGGTCCTTGTCCCTTTGCATTGGGGTGCCGCGGCACATGACGGTGCCCGTTGACGTTTCCGCTGGTGATTACCGTGCACGTCGCCCCCGCCTGGAAGGCTCTTGCGCTTCTGTTGACAAGTCCACAAGCTCCCGTCCATGATGGATGTACCGGTAAGCGGCATTCCGTTCCGCTGAATGGCACAGCCCTGTGACTCGGCAACCGGCGTAGCAAGAAACTTCGAGCGCATTTGGGCGAGGGTGCCCCATAGCACGACATGCACTCGCGCCTACGGGATGGGTTGCAGCGTCAATGCGTCAGGGGGGCGAGCCGGGGCTGAAGGCACAGGTCAGTCGACACAGAGGTCGGGCTGGATACACAGGGCGACACAGCAAACGTTTTGGAACGAGGCGCAGGATGGTTTTGAAGGATAACCCGAGCGAGGAGGCAGGGCCTCAGTGGCTGGACTCTGAGCGAGGGACCCAGCTGATTGGGTGGATTTGCCTCAGGTGCGGCCAAAGGGGCGTCCCGCGTCAGCGCTTCGGGTGCGAGCGGTGCGGAGCGCCTGGCAATGAGATCGGTGAGACAAGGTTCGAGGCCCGCGGAGTGTTGCGCAGCTTTGCCGAGGTCCATCGGCACGCCAAGTGGCCGGTTCCATTCGTCATGGGGGAGATCACCTTAGACGACGGTCCGACGATCCATGCGTTCCTGGATGACGAGGTTGCATGGCACCCTGGCGCGACGGTCGTCGGCCAGGCCGGCGAGCGGCTGCTCCATTCCTATGTCGTCTTCACGTCAGGAGAACACTGATGGTTCTGATTACTGATCTACGTCCCGTGCATGTGGTCGGCATCGGTCTGCACCCCTACCAGTACCCGACCGAAACGTCGTACATCGAATTGGGCCTGCAGGCCGTTAGAGAAGCCATCGTCGACGCGGGGATTACCTGGCCGACCGTCGAAGCCGCGTTCGTCGGCACAGCTAGACTCGGCATGGCGGCGGGGGTCCCCATGCTCCGGTACCTCGGAATGACGGGACTTCGAGTTTCCCAGGTCGAGAACGCCTCGGCTACAGGCTCCACGGCATTCCGGCAGGCCGTCGCAGAAGTGGCGAGCGGTTTGGCCGACGTGGCTATCGCCATCGGAGTCGACAAGCCGATCGGAAGGATCGCTGCTCCGGACACGGGGATAACACCGATCTCCCCGGTCCAGGATGTCCCGTTTGCACGCTATGCGCTGCTGACCGAGCGTTATCTGGCAGAGGCGGGATACACCAAAGAACAGATCGGTCTCGTCGCCGTCAAGAACCACAACAATGGCGCTCTCAATCCATACGCACAGCGCAGAAAGAAGCGGACGCTCGAGGAAGTGGTCCGCCCTCCCTACGTTGCAGGATCGCTCAACAGTTTGCAGATCACCCCCATCGGTGAGGGTGCCGCGGCAGTCATCGTCATGTCCGAGGAAGCGATGGAGCGCTACAAAGTCGATCAGAGCCGTTCGGTCCGCGTTGCCGCATCTTCGACAGTGAGCGATCAGGCATTCGACGGCGCAAACGCCGACGTCGCGTTGACCCAAGCCGCGACCCAGGCGGCGTACGAGGAATGGGGCGGGGATCCGTCGGATCTCGATGTCGTCGAGGTGCACGATGCGTTCGCGATCGAAGAGTTGTTGTTCGTGGAGGCAATGGGACTGTGCCCACCAGGGCAGGGCGCTGCCGAACTCGCGAAAGGGTCGTTCGACATAGGTGGCCGCCACGCCGTCAGCCCCTCTGGGGGACTGCTCTCGATGGGACATCCCCTCGGCCCGACTGGCCTGGGGCAGATAGCCGAAATCACGAGGCAACTGCGAGGAGAGGCAGGAGTCAGGCAACAGCCGGACGCCAAGGTCGGTCTGGCGCACATGGTCGGGATCGGCCCAGTTTGCGTCGTGCACATCCTGCAGCGATGAGGATCGCAAACAAGCACTTGTAAGAAAAGCGGCTGCTTTTGACCATAATCATCGAACAAGTACTCGTTCGGTGACCGAGGAAGGATTGTCAATGACGACGGAAACGAATGACACAACGGATGAGCTCCTGACAGAGCGACGAGGATCGGTGTTGTGGCTGACCCTCAACCGGCCGAAGGCGCTAAATGCCATAACTGCAACCATGCTGGATGCTCTCGTCGCTGCTGTTGAAGCGGGCGATCGCGATCCGGAGGTGCGCGCGATGGTGCTCACTGGCAGCGGACGTGGGTTTTGCGCTGGCGCGGACCTGAAGGACAGCGCCAAACGGACTCCTGAAGAGGGCGCGAAGTTCGTCAAAAAGATCGGCGAGCTCACCAGCTTCATCGAGGCGAGCGGCACCCCGGTGATCGCCGCAATCAACGGCATCGCCGTTGCCGGCGGTCTGGAACTCGTTCTCTCCTGCGACATCGTGGTGGCAGCGGAGTCCGCAGTTATTGGTGATTCCCACTCGAACTTCGCGATGTTCCCCGGCGCCGGAGTCACCGTTCGGCTTCCCCGGAAAATCGGACTTAACAATGCCAAGTACTTGATGTTCACCGGGCAGACGCAGACGGCGCGTGAGTGGATGGCGCACGGTCTGGTGAACGAAGTCGTCGCAGATGCAGAACTCATGGGTTCGGTTGAGCGCCTAGCCGAGACGATTTCTTCGAAGAGTCCGCTGGTGCTCGCGCGCATGAAGCAGGCGCTGAACGACTCCCTCGACCACCCTGTCTCGACTGGTCTGCGCTACGAGCGTGCTCTATCTGCTGCGCACAGCTATTCCTTCGACCGCGTCGAGGGACTGTCCGCCTTCCGCGAGAAGCGAGTTCCCCAGTTCGAGGGCAGGTAGGGTCGAGTGCCAAAGCCGCAGAATTCTCTCGTTGGACACCGACTTACCGCCCCACCGGACGAGACCCAAACGCCACATCAGCCGGTTCAATCCGAGGAGCAGCCGTTGTCCGCATCCAGAGTTGCAGCGCAGATTAACGACCCCGACAGTGTCTTGGCTGCTATCGAGACGCGATTCGCGTGTCGGGCGTTCGACCGCAACCGTCCGATCGATCGCGAGGTCGTCAAGGAAATTCTGCGCGTCGCCAGTAGGGCTGCATCCGGGACGAACACGCAGCCGTGGAAGGTTTACGTATTGGAGGGGCAGCCGCGCGACGACCTGGTGGCCGAGGTGTTGGCAGCGGATGATGCTGTCAGCGACGATCCGAATCTCGTGCCTGCCTACCGCGATGACCCCGATTTCTACCCCAGCGAGTGGGTGTCGCCGTATATCGACCGAAAGCGGCAGAACGGGTGGAGCTTGTACGGCCTGCTTGGGATTGCGCGGGGGGAAAAGGACAAAATGCGCGCGCAGCGACAGCGCAACTATCACTTCTTCGACGCGCCAGTGGGACTGATCTTCACTATGGATCGAGTTATGGGGCGCGGCTCATTCCTTGACTACGGAATGTTCATGCAGAACATCATGCTTCTGGCGAGAGCACACGGATTGCACACATGCCCGCAAGCGGCATGGAACTATTACGGCAAGGTCATCCTTCCCTTCTTGGACGCCGGACCTCACGAAACCGTGGTCTGCGGCATGGCACTTGGTTACGCGGACCAGCAAAAAATTGTCAACACTCTCCAGACTCCGAGAGAGCCCTTGGAAGTCTTCACTCGGTGGGTTGAGTCGTCAGGGGAGCGGATCGTCACGGGTCATCAGCTCGGCGAGCGACCGTGACCCACCCTCGGGCGCGAAGCATACGTCGGCAACCACGTGACCTCATACCAGGGGCCGGTAGTGCAACGAGTGGGATGCATGTGCCCGGCACTTACGGCAGCGATCAGAAAGAAGGAATGAATGTTGGACGATGAAACGCGCGAGATGCTTCATCAAGCTCTGGCGGAAATCTTCGCCGATGAGCCGTCTGATCTATGGGGCTCTCTGCAAAGTACCGGTGTAGACAAGGCTCTGGTGCCCGAAAATAAGGGTGGCATCGGTGTGAACTGGGCGATGGCTTGCGAACTCTTGGAGATCGCAGGCAATAACGCCGCTGCTGTGCCCCTTGCTGAGACGATGATCGGCCACTGGCTGATTGATCTGGCAGGTGCACACGAGACGGATCAGCCCACGATCGCATTTGCTTCTACGGACGCACCGGTCCACCTGAGTCGCGCAGGGGATACGTGGCGCGTGGAGGGCACTCTCAGACGTGTCCCGTGGGGTAGTACGGCTACGCATGTCGTGTTCATCAGCGACAGCCCTTCGCCTCAACTCGTCGTAGTGGACCGCCAGGCGTCGGGTGTCTCCGTTACATCTGGTCGCAATCTGGCGGGGGATCCGCGCGACGATATCCGGCTCGAAGGCGTCATACCTGCCGAGGTCGCGCCTGCGCCGTTTGAGCCCAGATCGCTGCTGGTGATCGCTGCTATCGCCCGTAGTGCATTAATGGCAGGTGCTCTTGAACGTGCCCTGACTTTGACCGTGGAATACGCAAACATGCGAGTGCAGTTTGGCCGGCCGATCGGCAAGTTCCAAAGCATTCAGCAGAACGTTTCTGTTCTCGCAACGCAGGCCGCAGCCGCGCGCGCAGCCACGGAAGCCGGTGGTGAAGCGATCGACGAATGGCTTGCGAGTGAAGACGAATCGCTCTTTCACAGCGTGGCTGCGCTGAGCGCTAAGATCCGTACCGGGGAAGCTGCGGGAGCGGGCGCCGCGATCGCACACCAGGTGTTCGGGGCAATCGGATTCACCGAAGAACTCAATCTGCAACTGTTCACCAAACATCTCTGGGCCTGGCGCGACGAGTTCGGCAATGAAGCCTTCTGGGCGGACGAACTGGGGCGACAGATCCTCGGCGAAGAACTCGAGACCACCCTGTGGCGCACCCTGGCACCCGTGGGTGCTGGTATCACTTTAGGAGAGTCGAAATGAACGCTCTGACCTTCCCATCCCCTCGGCTGTCTGAAAAGGGCGAACGGCTACGAGCCGAGGTGCGGGAATTTCTTGACGGTTTCGAGTGGCCCGTCGATCGTGACGCGGCCACTGCCTTCGGTGGCTACGACCCTCAATTCAGCGAGGCGCTCGGCGCACGTGGATGGATCGGCATGGGTTTTCCCTTGGAGTATGGCGGAGGTGGGTACGGCCTCGTCGAACGCTATGTCGTACTCGAGGAATTGCTCGCGGCACGCGCGCCCATCACCGCGCATTCGGTAGCAGACAGGCAAAGCGGCTTTCTGCTGTTGCGGTATGGCAGCGAACGCCAGCGCCAGGAAATCCTTCCCCGCATAGCCGCAGGCAAGGCGTACTTCTGTATCGGGATGAGTGAGCCAGATTCCGGATCGGACCTTGCTTCGGTTCGAACTCGCGCCAACCGAGTCGACGGAGGTTGGCTTGTGAGTGGAACGAAGATCTGGACGACGAATGCCCACCGCAGCCACTACATGATACTGTTCTGCCGCACCGCGCCGGCCGGCGAGACGCGACACGAGGGTCTGAGCCAGTTCTTGGTTGATATGAGTACGCCAGGCATCGTGTGTCGGCAAATCACCGACATTGCCGGGGGCAAACACTTCAACGAGGTGCACTTTCAGGATGTATTCCTTCCCGACGATGCGATCATCGGCACCGAGGGAGATGGCTGGAATCAGGTCACCAGTGAGTTGGCTTTCGAACGAAGCGGTCCGGAGCGATTCCTCTCGCATCTTCGCGCGCTCGAAGAGTTCGTCAGGATCTTGAAGCAGCATCCCTCGGCTGAAGGTACGAGAGTAATCGGGCGAATGGTGTCCCATCTTGTCACGCTGCGTCGGATGTCGAGGTCGGTGGCTTCGATGATCGCCGATGGGAAAGATCCTGCGCTCCATGCGGCGCTGGTGAAAGACCTGGGCACCTGCTTCGAACAGGAGATTCCCGAAGTCCTTCGGTTGGCCTTGC
Organism: Arthrobacter sp. ISL-85; assembly: GCF_018613675.1. GTDB lineage: Bacteria > Actinomycetota > Actinomycetes > Actinomycetales > Micrococcaceae > Arthrobacter. The sequence goes on from NZ_JAGGPQ010000003.1 coordinate 10,546, forward strand.
AGACAGAGCCTGACTCGGACGCCTCCAACGCCTACCAGGCAATGTTGGCACATGTGATACTTAACTCGCCTTCGGCCACGATCCGCGGTGGTACGAAAGAAGTGCTGCGAAGCATTGTCGCGAGAGGTCTGGGATTGCGGTGAGCACGGTGGCGAATAGGGCAATTTAGGCGAGGAAGCTGTCGACGAGGCGGGCAAACGGGCGGCGGGCGTTGCCTATGAACTTCGGCCGCGCTGCGGTGGGGTTCGAGTGAGTAGAGGCCTCCACCGGCGTGCAGGCGTGAAGATCACCGATGGGGCGAGGGTGGCGAGAAGCTCGCCGCGTTCTTGATAGAGAACAGACTGGCCTAAGGGACGAACGATGACGGAATTTTCAGCCGACTCGATCCTTGTGCTGCTCGACGCCGTTCCTGGGGGTGAACTGTCCAAATCCGCAGCTGACCCATTGGGAGCGGCCCGGTCCGTCGGTACCCCGGTGGCACTCATCGTCAGCTACGGCGCCCAGCTCGATGGGTTCGCCGCTTCCGCCGGATAACTCCGTGTGACGCGGGGCTTGCTGCAACCGGAGCCGACGCGGACCTTACGGCACCGGTCGTCGATGCGATTGCGGCAGCGGCGTCGCTTGTTCAACCCGACGCGATCCTCGCCTCAGACACGATCGGAGGGACACGATGTTTCGGGTCGGTTCGTCGAAGACCTGTTCATGTTCCTGCCACCGCTGAATGAGGCGCTCAAGGCGAATAAGTCGTAGTGGTTGGCTCGGTGCTCATGCGGGGGGGGGTCCCGCGCATTCAGGGCGGCGAGGCGTGGCCCGGGCCCGGTGACGTATCAGAGAGCATCGGTGATTCCGGTGTGGTCGGCGGCGCTTCCGATGCTGCTCCCGCCGCCATCGCAGCGTCCCCCATGGGGGCCACTCCCGCTGTGCCGTCCTGCCGTTGAACGGCGGCGGACAGCGTAGACACTCTTGGCGACGCACCGGAGTTCACTTGGCCCGTGCCGGTGGACAAGCTATGCGTTCGATTCCCGCGGCTGGCCACGGCGACAGTGCATGGGCGGCTGACGGTGACAGTTCCGCCGCCGCGCTCGTAGCCGACGCGCAAGCCATCATTGAACGGATCGGTGAGATGCCGGTGCACATGGGCGCGTCGATGGGCTGCATGACCTCACTCATCGGCGAGGGCGAGCGTGGCCGGGTTGGCCCGCGCCCTCGTGCTTGTCGGCGTCGTAGCCCGGTTCGAGCCGGCGGGTATCAAGCACGTTTAGTCGTTCTTGGCGAGTGCGCCGCACGGGTTCGCGACACTGGAGGCTGCATCCGACGCCATCGCCGCCTACAACCCGCATCGACGGCGCCCGGGCAACTTCGACGGGTTGCGCAAGGACCTGCGCCAGCATGACGACGGCGGGGTGGTGCTGGGCACTGGCATTTGGGATCCTGCATCCCTGCGGATCACGAGCAAGCCCTAGCGCGAGGTCAAGGTACGAGCGTTCCAAGGCCGCCGCGCAGGCCGTTACGGTGCCGACCCAGCTGACCCGCGGCGGTAGCTCCGACATCGTCAGTGCTGCGCACGTGCACGAGATGTGCATGCTCATTCCGCATGCCGAAGCACTCGAGGTCGCCGCGGCGGGTCACATGATCGCCGGAGACGACAACGGCGTATTCATGGCGCGGCTCTCTGATGTCCTCGTCCGCCTAAAGTGACCCGAGATGCTGGAGTGCTCCTAAGATGACCGACCCCGCACCGGCGCCCCGCTGCAATGGACCACGCTGGCCGCCGGATGCTCGCACCCAACCCAGGGCCAATGACGCACGGCACGAACCCATTTTTTGCGCGCACCCGGGATCGGCGTCGCTCGTTGTGGTCGACCTCGGCCCTGACGACGCCGCGCACTTCGACCGGATCGCGGCTGCGGGGCAGGTCGAGCTGATTTTCCTCACCCAGCACCACCACCACGTAGACCACGTCGAGGGCGCACCCGGACTCGTCGCGCGAACGCGGCCATCCGTGCGAGCGTGGGATCCCGCCCTGCGCATCGACGGCGGGCCGGCGCAAGAGCGAAGTACGTGGCAGGCGGGTGCTGCGCACGCCAGGCCAGGCGGAGGATTCGGTGTTCTTCCTGATGCCGGAAGATAGCCCAGTCGCTCGCCGCGGTCGGTGCCGGCAGGCTGGTAGTGCCCGCACGCGGTCCGTCGTTGCCCGACCTGGCCGAGACGGCACGCCACTATCTCGAGCACGGGCGTATGCGTCTCATCGAGATGAGCGGGCGCTGCGGGGGCTTAATCTCCCGGCATCCATCGTTCCTGACACCCTTTCGAGGGTCACCAATCGCGGCTGCCTCGACCTCGCGCCAGCGTTCCGGTTCGCCGGTGACGCGTCCACACGCGCGCAGCTCGAGTACCTCTCTGCCCGCTGACCCGGGGCCTGTCTGATAACCGGCGTGCGCGAGGAGCCGGCGGTTTTCATGAGGGAGTGGTCGACGGCGGCCTCGAACGCGACGGGCTCACACGCTCTGAGGGGCGCCGGTATAGGCGGCCAAACTATGTTGGAGACAAGCTCATCAGCCTTCTCCCAGGCCGTGGGCGATGGCGCGTGCGGCCCCGACTACCAGCCTCCCGTATTTCTCTTCCAGTTCGGCGGAGATTCGATGAACCGGCGTAGAAATGCCTATACCTGCTACACCCACTCCGGCGACAACTATAGGCGCTGCAACGGCGTGGACGCCTTCTCGCCACTGCTGGTCAGTCACGGCGTAACCCGTCTTGCGAGCTTGGTCGATGACAGCCAGAAGCGCGTTTGCGTCGGTGATCGTGTGCGCGTTATAGGCAGTCAATCCACGAGAGACGAGTTCATGGATCTGGTCATCTGGCCATGTCGAGATCAGAGCACGGCCATTAGCAGAGACCAGAAGTGGTATCGACATGCCGAGCGCGATGTGGGCTCGCACCCCTTGAGGGCTCTCGAGCGACTCCAGGACGAAAACGGAATCTCCTTTCACGACTGCAAGGTGGACGGTCTCTCGGGTCTCCTCCCAGAGCTGCTGCATGACTGGAAGTGCGATCGCGCGCAAATCGTTGCCCGCGTGATGGCGTTGGCCCAACTGGAACATCTTGGGAGTCAGGGTCCAACGGGTCGTCTGATCGCGGACTTCGAAAGCCCAGCCACCCTCCTGCAGGGTGCGAAGCATCCGTTGCACGGACGACTTCGGGAGATCTAGATCTCTGGCTAGTTCTGAGACGCCCACCACCCCAGGCTCAGCGAGTCGCTCCAAGACCCGAAGCCCCGTCAATACGCTTCTTACACCTGCGCCGTCGTCCATCCCGATCCCTCTCGCCCGCCACGAAGGGCCATGCGCCCTCGGACTACTTTACTGTTGTCAACGGCAAGATACGTGATCCCCTTGCGGTCGGCCGACCCTTCTCCCAATTCAGCCTGTGTCTCGAAATTTCGGTGTCTCAGAAGTGCGTACAGGTGGATTTTAACAGGTTGCGGGCCTTGTCCTTTCGGCTGACCTTAAGGGTTGTGGCAGCACGCTCCGACGTCATTCGCTTTCGGCGCCGTTCCGATAGAGGACCCACCGCTGGGTACAAGGGGCCGGACTGCGAGCGGCGCGATGCGCCTTGGTTGCGAGGAAGGCCCGCCCAGCGAAAATCGGATATCAGAATGACAAACAGCAAAGATGCATCTGGTCATTCATGGTTGGGACCGGTCCATGCGGCATGACCGCCCCAACCGTGTGAGACGCCTACGGTGTGGGACGGGCGCCGGAGTGCCTTTCGAGGGCGGGTTCCGCCCGTTCGACGACGGAGCAGTCGTGGGCGTTGAGCCGTCCGGCTGCTGCGGGGCTGGCCATTTCGCAGTCTCGTATTTCGACGAGGCGTCGGTGAAGGTGTGTTTCGGCGTGAGGGCTGAGTGCTGGGTGCTGTCGGTCTGCTGGCACGTCGTCGATCGAGGATCAATTCTGGCTGGTCCGACGCGACTCTGTTCCAGATCGGCCCGATTTCCAGGAGCAGCAGGCGGACACGGAGCCCGAACGTGCGGTGATTGAGAGGTCCCGCCAGTCGTGGCAGGAGCAGCCCGACGCTGACGAGGAGAACTGCGAATGTTTCGCCAGTCCAGTAGAAGACGGTGAGGACCGCGGCTGCCGGCGGCTTGACTCTCGTTACGGCCTCGTAGAGGAGCAGGTCGAGCAGTACCAAGGCGAAGAGAATGCAGCCGATGGCGATGAGTGTAAAAGCCGAGCGGAAGGCCGGTCCTCGCATTGTCGGAAGATTTTTTGGCACACACGTGCGATATCAGGACAGATCCACATAATGAAGGCGTATCCGGTCCAGAGGAACAGCGCCATGCCTGGCTGTTCCCGTAGCTGAGGGGCAGGTCGGGTCTGTGGCCGGGGTACGGCTTGCCAGGAATCCTGCGGCCACTGCCGAGCACGAGCCCACCGCAGCCCACCGACCGATGGTGAGCTGAAGATGTCGTGCTTCGACGTCGGCAAGCTGCTGCCAGCAGGATGGCTGTCCGGAATTGCCGGAACCCGAGGAGCAGCGACAAAAGCGTGGCCAGGCCGACGTGGTTTTACCACCCGGCAACGGATCGAGGCCGTAGTAGACGGCAGGGATGTAAAGGGTGCAGGCGATCGCGGCGAGGATGGTCGCCCGGAAGACCTGGCCGCGGTGCGGATCGAGCGCGGCGGGGAGCCCTGAGAGGGGCAGGGCCCAGAGCATGGCTGCCGGGACATACTCCATCACCCCGAACACTTTGCGGAACGCCAATGGTTCGGGTGGGATACCGGCGTCGTTGTTGATGATGCGCGGTGCGAGCTGATCGGCGAGGGCTTCGGCGGCGAGTTCAGCGTCGTGGGGGTAACTGCTGCGGCGAGTGCCAGCAGCCCGCGTTCACCGTCGAGGTCTGGAAGGAGGCTTTTGACCAATTCATTGCTCAGGCCCTCACGATCGTGTTCGAGGATCATGTGGCTGAATTCGTGGAGGATGATCTGGTGCCGGGTGCCAGTCGGATTTGGCCGGTGCATGGAGGACGACGTCCCGGTCCTCGCAGAAGAGCCAGACTCGCCAATAGTGATGGTTCTGCCGTGCTTTCGCTCGAGTTTCTTGTGGATGAGCTCAAGCGTGGCGTTGTTGGGCAGGCTGAATGCGTGTTCCGCATTCCTCGCCGCGTTGCGGGCTTCACGGTAGTTCATTGCCGGAGTGGACGGGGGAGTGGGGAACGTTGGCCGGACCGATTTGGTCCAGGGAAAACCCGTGTGGGTAAGGGAGGAACCGGCCCCACTTGGGGTGAAATGCGGTTGTGTCTTCACCGGCCGACGGCGGGTGATTGCGTTGCAACTCGAATCCAGTTTTGAAGGCGGCCCGGGATGTCGAACCGGCGCGGGTAGGCCGGGTGCGGAGGTGAGGCGGTCGTCGTCGAGCATGGTGCTGATGAGCCAGTTTGCCAGGGGGCGCAGTGACGCCGGCTGGCGGTTTTGGAAGACCTGGACGGTGACGTCCATGAGTTGCTGGCCTTTCGGCGACGGCGCGACGTGGGCCGACTCGTGGCGATCGAAGAAATCCGCGCTTCGGCGGCAGTGATCGGCATTCTGTGAGGTTCTTGCGGGAGCTGAGTTCCCTGAAGAAAACGGAATGCGGCTGAGAGTTCTGAGGCTGTGGGTTTTCGCGCGCCGAGGATGGCTCTTGCGGTGGCTTTCAGAGAGGGGCCGGTGTTGCAAACAACCGACTTCGGGGTTGCGCTCTACGAGCCATCTCCCGAATCAACCGAACAGGGCTTTTAACGTTCCGGAAATGCGGGACGTCAACGCTCGAAATCTTTGGCTCGTAGGTTTGAGTTAGTGCCGGAAAAGGCATGCAGAAGTTCGAGTGGAATCATATTGGGAGGGGGCTGACCCGTGAAGTCTCGAAACTCGGCTCCCGATGAATCAGATGCGTCGCGGTCACCAGGATGGGAAACAGCCGACAGCGCGGAAACGTTGATAGGACCATATGACGAGGCCTGCCATCGACCTGGATGTTTTTGCCTGGAATTGCGTTAGTCGCAGCTGTGATGGGCACTAAGACGACGCCCTCCTACCCGCGCAAGGATTCGAATAGGCCAAAAGAGGCGCACATGCGATATTTGGAGTTGGCCGATAAGTCAGCCTGCGTGGCAATCAAGTCCTTGACTGGTCACCTTGGCCAGGAAGCTTTAGCGTTCAGTGGGCCAGGCCCGCGCCGATTTCAACCACCAAAACTCCTGCGCCGATGAGCGTTATACCGAATGCCATGAGCGGTGTCAGCGGCTCCTTGAAAAAGAGACGGGCCGATACTGCTGTGAGTGACACACCACAGGCAACCCAGATTCCGTAGCCCACTCCAAGTGCGAGCCCTTCGGCCAAGGCCAGGCTGAGGAAGACGAATGCACAGATATAGCCGACCACTATGGGAATAAGCCACAGCTTCTTCTTCAGCCCTTCCGAAGCCCGCAGGGACATCGTGGCACCAACTTCGGTAGCGATGGCCAGGCACAGGAAGACCCAGCTCATTGCGCATCCTTCGCTTGTTGGAGGCGCTTGGCGTTTTGCGATCCAAGCTCGACTGTTACGACGCCGGCGAGGATGAACATCATGCCTAGGCCCATCAGCCATGTAAGGGTTTCGTCAAAAATAAGGGCGGATAAAAGCGCGGTGGTTGTCACTCCACCTGCGCCCCAGGCGCCATAGGCAACGCTAATGCTCATGCCCAAGCGCAGGCAGATTGTGAGCAGGCCAAAGGCGGAGAAGTATCCGACGACGACCAACGCATACCAGCCCGGCGTTTCCATGGCGGCTTTGAGCGCGAGGGTAGCGCTCACCTCCGTTAGGACCGCCCCGCCGAGCGATAGCCATTTCTTCACTCTGCTTCTCCCTCCCGCACCAGGTCGATCAATTGCGCCAAAATGACGGATCGATCGGCTGCGCTTGGCCTAAGTACCCCACTGGCTTGCGCGGCCCATAAGCCATCCGCAGCCAAGCGCGCGGTCATGAGCCGGCTGCGCTGCCCAGGAGGCATACCCTCGGGCAGCGACAACCAACGCTCAAGTGGGCCGGTCCAGGCCGCTTGCAGCTCAGGCCAATAAGCGGACTGAAACCAAAGCGCCCATTCCGCGCGCATGTTTTCTCCCTGGGCCGCGGCCTGAATGTAGGCCCGGTACCGGTCAGCTACCGTTGCCCTCTCCGGGCTCGCGCCAAGGAGGTCAATCATTCTTCGCCGGAGTTGGTGGGCAGCATGTTCGACCAAGGCCACCATGAGTGCTTCACGGTTTGGGAAGTGGTACATCAGGCCTGGCTTGGTTATCCCGGCCTCGCTGGCAACCCGCTCAAGGGTGATCGTGGCACCCTGGTCCGAGCCGGCTACGCGCAGGCCTGCGTCAAGGATTCGAGGGCGTTGGCTTTCTCGCACATCCAAACTTTACCATCCGGAAGGTAAAGTATTCGGATGGTGAGGCAGAGGATCACTTGAACCCATGCATTATCCGCTTTCGGCCGAGCCGTCGCGCCGTCAGACATACCGGGCAGCTTGGGCAGGGTTCACGGTCAGGTTTCGGCGAGAACTACGACCCTCTTTCCGGGGCGATGACAGGACTCAAGATCGTGCTGTGCCTCTGCCACCTTTTCCAAGCCTGCGTAGGTGTCGGAAACAACGATGTCGAGTGAGTCGGCTTCGATCGCGCGAAGGTACTTCGCCAGTGCGGCTGCGGGTAGATCTTTGGCTTCGCCACTGTAGCTCGTTAGCCGGACGCCCGTGGGGATGGTGAACGGTGAGAAGTCAGGGATAGTCCAGTCTCCGCTGAGGGCTCCGACATACTCCGCATAGCTGCCGTCGATGGCGCGACCGAGTCCTCCCATCATTGTGGCTACTTTTTGCCCATGATCAAGATCAACACCTTCGCCGACGGCGTCGACGACGCCAACGGCTTCGATGCCCAGGATCCGGGGGAAGGAGAAATCGGGCCCAGACTGCCCTTTTCGACTGGTGACCTCGGATTCGTTAACGCCGAACGCCATCACGCGGATAAGCGCTTGACCAGGCCCGACGTCGGGGATTGGAACCTGGGAAACGGTGAGGCCGTTGGGTCCGACGGGGCCGGCCAGCCGGATGGCGCGCATCGTTTCAGGCATGTTTATGTTCCTTTTCGTGGAATGGGTGACCGGGGGCGGGGATGGCGACCAAGGCTCCGAAGGCTTGACGCACGGCTACCTCGTCCAGTTCTGTGTCCGGGTGCGCCAGGCGGTGGCTCCACCAACCCCACAGCAGTGCATTGACGGCAAGCGCGGTGCTGGTCGGCAGCACCCGATGGAGCATCACGAGGGCATCGTCCTCAACTGCCTGAAGAACAGCTGCCACCTTCGCGTTCCGCGCGCCGTAGTGGCGAATCTCCTCATAGAGGCGGATGTCGTCGAGGTTGGGGCTCGTCGCGCCGATCGTCGCCTCGACAAGTGCATCGACGATGTCGGCCTGAGTACGCGCTTCACTCAGGGGGGCCGCATAGCGGGGTTCGAGATCAACGCGGGTTGCATCCAGGGCACTCAGGATGAGGCCCTCCAAAGTGGGGAAGTAGTACGTCATCGACCCCAGCGGCACCGCGGCGTGCTCAGCGATTCCCCGGTAAGACGCTGCGCTTATGCCCCCGGACCTGATTACATCGAGCGTCGCTTGCAGAATCCGGGAGCGGCGTCCCGGGTCGTTCGGCTTCCCTCGGCGCATACTGTTCTCCAATGTTTGACCTAGTGCGTACAGCTGTGCGTACACTTGTGCGTAGAGGAACTGCGTACGGGTGTACGTACATGGCTACAATCTAGTACAGGATGGAGGTCATCGCATGAATGGCGAAAAGCTGCAGGCGCTTGCACGGGCGAGGGTGCAGGAACTCCCCGGCGCGGATCTGGAGCACCCGTTCGGTTCAGAGTGGGACGTCTACAAGGTTCGGGGCAAGGTGTTCATGTTGATGACCGACGTCACGGGCCAACCCATCGTGGTCGTCAAGGCCGACCCTGAAGATGGGAAAGCACTCCGCGAGGAACACGCTGACATCACCCCCGGGTATCACATGAACAAGCAGCACTGGATCACGCTGCACCCGGGCGGGACCCTGAAGAAGACCCTCGTTGATCAGCTGGTCACTGAGTCTTATCTTCTCGTCGTCGCAAATCTGCCCCAGGCGAAGCGTCCCGTTGACCCCGCCTTGTTTGACGGGGCAGACCGATGACCCTCTCCGGTGACCAGTTGCAACAGATTGCCCGCAACACCGCGGCCGCGCTCGAGGGCGTCAGCAATGGCAGGCCCTTCACGCCCCACCTCGACGTGTGGAAAATACGCAACAAGGTGTTCCTCATCATCACCGAAGACGATCCGGATCAGCAGATCATCACCGTCAAAGCCGACCCGCACCACGGCGACGCTCTCTGCCGTGACTACGCCTCCGTCACCCCCGGACGTTACCTCAACAAACAGAATTGGATCTCCGTCGGATACGGCCGGGGCATTACAACGCGGTTCATTGATAACCTGGTTCAGGACTCCTACGACCTCGCCTCCGGCCAACCGTGGAAGCAGGGATCGTGAGCGGGCAACCGCCGTCGCTGTTCGAGATGGACGATTCCTCCAGGCCCCTTGCCGACCGGTTGCGCCCGCGCACCCTGGTCGAGGTCCTCGGCCAGGACCACCTCCTTGCCGCGGATGCCCCAATTGGGCGCATGCTCGGCGCGCAACGGCTCGTGTCGATGATCCTGTGGGGCCCACCTGGGTGCGGGAAGACCACCATCGCCCGTCTCCTCGCAGAGCAAACCAACCTTGCGTTCGAGCCGCTCTCGGCTACCTTCTCCGGTGTAGCGGACCTCCGCAAGGTGTTCCAAGTAGCCCAGCGCCGCCGGGAGATCGGGCAGGGAACACTGCTCTTCGTCGACGAAATCCACCGCTTCAACCGCGCCCAACAGGACTCGTTCCTGCCCTACGTCGAAGACGGCACCATTGTCCTCGTCGGCGCAACCACCGAAAACCCCAGCTTCGAACTCAACGGGGCACTGCTGTCCCGCTGCCAGGTATTCGTCTTGAAACGCCTCGACGATGTGGCGCTCCACGCCCTCATCAATCGCGCCGAAGACATACTCGGGTCACCGCTACCACTGGACGAAAACGCCCGGCAGGCGCTTATCGCCATGGCAGACGGAGACGGCAGGTACCTGCTGAACATGATCGAACAGGTCCAGTCGCTCCCTGCGCCCGTTGATCCGGCCACCCTCGCGGCCGCGGTGCAGAAGCGCGCGCCGCTATACGACAAGTCGCAGGAAGGCCACTACAACCTCATCTCGGCGCTCCACAAGTCGATGCGCGGCTCGGACCCGGACGCTGCCCTGTACTGGTTGGCTCGAATGCTCGACGGCGGCGAGGACCCGCTGTTCATCGCCCGCCGGATCATACGCTTCGCCACCGAAGACATCGGCATGGCCGACCCCAGGGCGGTGCAGCAGGCCCTCGCTGCCTGGGACGTCTATGAACGCCTCGGCTCCCCGGAAGGCGAACTCGCGATCGCCCAAGCCGTGCTCTACCTCGCAACGGCACCGAAGTCGATCGGCGTGTACCGCGGCTTCAACAGGGCCCGCGACGCAGCACGACGCACCGGTTCGCTGATGCCGCCTGCTCACATCCTCAACGCCCCCACCCGCCTGATGAAGGACCTCGGCTACGGCAAGGGTTACCAATACGACCCCGACACCGACACCGGGTTCTCAGGCGCGAACTACTTCCCCGACGGCATGCCCCGGCAGACCTTCTACGAACCCACCACCAACGGATACGAACGCGCCATCACCGAACGGCTGCACCACTGGGCGCAGCTCCGGACCGCCGGCCCAAACGCTTCTACCGGCAGCAACTCCACTACCCCCGAAACCGAATGAACTTTTAGAAAGGACTAATTGTGGCGGACACGAGCAGTACCCTCACCAATGAACACGCCGTGCGCTCCTGGCTTGGCATTCCCTATGCCACCGCCGAGCGATTCCGCCGGCCCGTTCTGCTACCTTTCAACCCTGACCTGCCCTACGACCAGAAAGGACCCGCGCCGCTTCAAGCCGGGGACACCAGCTGGCTCGAAGCAGACAACGGGTTCAGCGAAGATTGCCTGAACCTCAACGTCTGGGCACCCGAAGACGCCGGGGACGCTCCCCTCCCTGTCGTCGTCTACATCTTCGGCGGCGGTTGGCTGCTCGGCGCGAACACCCAGACCACCTCGAACGCATCCGGACTCGCCGCGACCGGAGGCGCCATCGGCGTGTCGCTGAACTACCGGCTCGGCCCGTTCGGGGCGCTTTCCCTCTCCCAATACGGCGGTGCGCTCGAGGAAGCCACAAACATCGGCCTGCAGGACATCATCACCGCACTGCAGTGGGTGCGGGAAAATATCGCCCGCTTCGGCGGCGACCCGGACAACGTCACTCTCACAGGCCACAGCGCTGGCGCCTTCTCCGCCCTAGCCCTGCTCGCCGCACCTTCGGCCGACGGGCTCTACCACCACATCGCCGCTTTCTCAGGCATGCCCTCACGCCTGGTGCCGGCCTGGGGGGCAGAAGAGCGCGCGCTAGCGGTCCTCACCGCGCTCGGGATCCAGGACGCCCCCGAACAGCTCCTCAACATCGACGCAGAGCTCCTCGCCGAGACGATGAGCAAGACGCAATCATCAGACCCTGGCGCGGCGCACGGTGTCGACAATGAGGTCATCGCCATCGTCGATGACCGCACCCAGCCCAACGGGATCCTCGCCGATCATCCCATGCGGGTCCTCGACTCCGGACTGCATCGCGTCGTCGACATTCTGTTCAGCAGCACCACCCACGAGACCGACTGGTGGGTCCTTCACAGGACCGAGGATTTCAATCCCGGCAGCATCGATGACCTGGTCGAAGAATTCGCTAACCGGAACCGCATCCCCCGCAGCCGCGCCCGGAAGATCATCGCCACGTACCAAACCGACGGGCGCACCCCAGTCCAGATTCGCGGCGCCCTGCTCACCGACTATTCCTTCACCCTGCCCCAGGCACGTGGCGCGCTCGCGCACGCCGCAGCCGGAGGGAGCGCGTACCTGCTTTCCGTCGGCCCTGTGGAAGGTGCGCACGCCGTCCACGGCACGGAGATGTACGGCATCGTTGGCCAGATCCGACCTGGCGCCAGCGACGAGCAGGTCGGCCGCGACACCTTCGTTCGGGACGCCCTCCTCGCCCTCGCATCGGGCAACACCCGTGAATTATGGGAACCGGTGACGACCGTGCCTGTGACTAAGGGCATTGGCAATATTCCGTATGATCCCACGAGCCACGCGGTCGAAGTTCTGCAAACATTCGCGGGTATCGAGCGGCCGTAACTTCACCCTCGCTGTTCGCCCTTTCGGCGTCGAACGGATTGCTCTACCAGCTCCGTAATCCATGGCCTGTGCCCCCGGTAAAAAGTCACCTGCTCTGGTAGGCCCTTGACTATTGGAACGGAGTTCGAGATGTCGATGCTGATCCGTCCGCCGGCCATAGGTGCATTGGTGATGTGGACATCACCAAAAGACGCGGGAAGGACTGGGTCCATCCACACTCCGCCGCGGGAAACGTGAGCGTCGTACTGCATCAGGCCTGTCACCAGCAGAATGGGCGTCGTTGACGCCCAGGCCTGAGGCGAACATGCCGTCGGATAGGGCAGAGGCACAGCGAATTGTTCCCGGCTGAAACCGCAAAACAATTCAGGAAGGCGGCCACCTGAATACTCGGCCGCCTCCAGCAGGGCGGTCGAGATCCGTTGCGCTTCGTCCACGAACCCATATCGCAGCAGTCCTGCTGCGATGATGGCGTTGTCATGGGGCCATACGGAACCGTTGTGATAGCTGGCGGGGTTATAGGCGCCCATGTCCGTGGCCAGGGTTCGGACGCCCCATCCGCTGAACATTTCTGGGGACACGAGGTGCTTCACCACCGACGGAGCCTTGTCCTCATCCACAAGTCCGAGCCATAGGCAGTGGCCCATGTTGGAAGCGCAGGCGTCGACATGGCGCTTCTTTCCGTCCAAGGCAACGGCGTAATAGCCACGTTCCGGCATCTAAAATTCCTCGTTGAAGCGCTTCTTCAACTGCACCATTAGATCGGCATACTCGTTCCCCAGGGCATCGTCTCCGGCGTCATAAGCCATCCAGGCGCGGGCCGCGTAGGCTCCGTAGACATACGCCTGCACCTCACACAGGGCTATCGGTGGCTCAGGCATACTTCCATCTGCGAAATTAATGCCATCCCAGGAATCCTTCCAGCCTTGGTTAATCAGCCCTCGGCTGTTCAGCCGCTCATATTCGACGAAACCGTCGCCATCTTTGTCCCCCTATTTCTGAATCCACTCCATTGCGCGGTCTGCATGAGGCAGCAGAGCAGCGATGGTGTCCGCGGCGAATCCCCAACGACTAACCGATCCGAGAACCATGACGAACAAAGGGGTGGCGTCCACGCTGCCGTAGTAGGTGGCCTTGCCTCCCAGCGCCAGTCCGCTGGAGACATCAAGCCTGACCTCATGCAAGATCTTGCCGGGTTCTTCTTCTCTTGTAGGATCTACTACGCGGCCCTGCCGGTCGGCCAGCGTTTGCAGCGTGTCTAGCGCTAAGGAGGGATCAATTGGAAGGGACATCTCCGAGGCCCATAACGAGTCCCGGCCAAAAAGGGTCATGAACCACGGGGCACCGGCGGCCACGACAACCCGGTCTGGCTGGTTAGGGTCCTCGATCCTGAGCGCACCCAGGTCGTCATAGCTGCGCCGCATAGTCCGTTCAATCGACCGGTTACCCATCTGCAGGACCGGAATCTTCGCCACCCACTGTTGTCGGCGCAGGTCACTGGGGGAGAGCTCGCCGTCAGCATGGATGAAAGACGGCGGACGACTGCCGCTCTCGGTTTCGGGCATCACCGTCAGGGTTGTGCTCCACTGGCCGTGGGGTGCAATGGTCACCCTATAGGTCAAGGTCTCCGGCGTAGCCTCCGCGCCAGACGCATGGATAACAACACCCTTTCGGACATCTTGCCAACTGGCCTGAATAATCAGCTCATCGACCCGGTTCTGCCGTGTTTCGTCCCAACGTCTTTTGATTCGCGCCTCCTTCACTTCGAAGAGATCAGCGAAATCGGCCGCAACTCTTAGCGAAACCACGCAGTCGGCTGGCACCAGCGAGTAGTTCCGAACGGTGATCTGTTCGCGGATTCCGGACCCTACTTCGCGCAGCCGCTCCACAATAAGGGGGCTGTCGGCATGTCCATTTGGGCCGGGGACACGTCCAGCAAATAGCGCGCGGTACGGCTCCTTCGTTTCAGCCCCCAGCTCTTCTACCACCCGGCCGTTAACGGATAAGCTCCAGTGAGACAGGATACGAGTGTCTTGGACGAAAAGACCATGTGGATTCCCAGGACGGATATCTCCATTCCCCAGGGAGATACAGAAAGACGAACCCTCAACCAGGGTAACCGTCCCGGCACCCAGAGGCCCCGCAGCGTTATCAGCATTCCAACCGGACATTCCAGCCCTCCGAATAGCGGCCAGCGCCGTTTAGCAACCAATGCGCCACGGTCGCAAGTGAACATTCCTTCGAAATGGACGCTACTCTCGCCTCTGCTTTTAGGCGAGAGCCTTCGGCAGTGTATTCGGAACCGGGTACGCAAACGCCCTACTGGCCCGCTGCCCTATGTGTGTTCGAGCCGGAAGCAAACACGTTGGACGGCTGTCGGTTCCCTGGAGACGCGGGGTGGCCTGCATCCTTCTGGTCCGGCACCAGAACGGGGGCTGTGAGCACATCCAGCTCAGGAATATCGCCTGACCATGCTTCAACTTCTACGAGCGCGTGCTGGGCAGTAGTGGCCTGCGAAAGACTTGAGGACGGCCGGTCGGATGTCAGCACATTGGGATTGCCGTGGCGGCAGAACGATGGATCATCGGGAGCGGGGTCGTACCAGGCCCCTGCTGAAAGCTGGACAACTCCCGGACGTATGGCAGCGGAAACCATCAGGCCGCCCAGGCACCTTCCACGGTCGTTTCGAACCAGGACAACCTGTCCGTCCGAAAGTCCCCGGGCGGCGGCATCTTCAGGATTCATTCGAAGGGGCTCGCGTCCCTGTATTTTGGACTTTTGACTGGTGGCCCCGATGTCCAGCTGGCTGTGCAGCTTGGTCTTAGGTTGATTCGCTATCAGGTGCAGCGGGTAATCGCAGGCTGATCCAAGCCATTCGTCGGGCTCAATCCAAACGGGATGGCCGGGACAATCTGGGTAGCCGAAACTTTCGATCGTCGAGGAAAAAATCTCAATCTTGCCGCTAGGGGTGGCCAGTGGATTCTTAATTGGATCGCGCCGGAATTCGGAAAAAAGTACCTGATCCGGCTTTATAACGGGGATCTCGATTTTCTCGCTCGCCCAAAATGTGTCGAAATCCACGACGACTGTTCCCTTGTCAGCGAGCCTCTTCTGCCACCCGTCGTATAGGTGGCGAAGCCAGCCCATAGTGTCCCGGTTTTCAGTGAAAACATCACCTCGTCCCATCTTTTCCGCCACTGCGGCGAAGATATCGAAATCGTCGCGTGCTTCTCCAGCGGGTGCCGTTAGAGCGTGCATGGGAAAGAACGTAGGGTCGTTACGGCCGGCCCCATAGTCGTTTCGCTCAAACGTCATGGTTGCAGGCAGAACTATATCGGCGTGCCGCGCGGTACTCGTCCAGAACTGCTCATTAACGATGACGGTTGCGGGTTTTGACCATGCTTTACGGAATTTGGCAAGGTCTTGGTGATGGTGGAAGGGGTTGCCCCCGGCCCAATAGATCAGCTCGATTTTTGGCAGAGTCAAACGGTTGCCATTGAAGTCGATCTGGCTACCCGGTTCGAGCAGCATGTCCGAGATCCGAGCTACCGGGATGTAGGACGGTTCTTGGTTTCGCCCTTGGGGAAAGGAGGGCGCGCTCGAGACTCGCAAAGGCAATCCAACGTCTGCCGAGGAGCCATATCCATGCTGGAAACCACCACCAGGCAGCCCGATCTGGCCGAGCATGGCTGCCAGCGTCACACCGAGCCAAACAGGTTGCTCGCCATGCTGCTGCCGCTGCATTGACCAACTGATGTTGATCATCGTCCGGGATGCTGCCATCTCGCGCGCAAGCCGGACGATTCGCTCGGCAGGTATCGATGTCAACTTTTCTGCCCACTGGGGGTTCTTGGGCGCTCCGTCAACTTCACCGCGTAGGTAGGACAAGAATCTATCCGCCCCAACGCAATAGCGGTCCAGAAATTGCGAGTCAGCGAGGTTTTCAGCATCAAGGACGAAGGCCAATGCCAGCATCAAAGCGGCATCACTGCCGGGAACGGGGGCGATCCATTCGGCCTGAGCTTCCCGATAAGTATCGTCCGCGATCGGTGATACATCGATGAAGCGGCAGCCGCGCGCAACCGCCTCCTTTATTGCGTTGCGAGCGACGTGTCGGCCAATTCCACCAGGGCCTATTCCACTGTTTTTTTCTGACAATCCGCCAAACGCAACGAACAGTTGCGTATTCTGGCTGACCACGTCCCAGGATGTTGCCTTCGCCATGATTTCAACCGGGGGAGCGATCACGTGCGGAAGCAGTACGCCGGAGGCCCCGTAACTGTAGTCGGTCACACCTGCAACATATCCGCCGAGGGAGTTCAGGAATCTGTGGATTTGGCTTTGGGTGTGATGGAAGCGGCCGGCGCTGGCCCATCCGTATGAGCAGCCGTACACAGCTGTGGGGCCGTATTCCGCGTAGACACGACTGAGTTCCGCACTTACAAGCTCTATGGCCCGTTCCCAGGACACCTCCACGAAGGGCTCAGAACCACGTCCTGATCCACTCCCCGGCCCGTGCTCCAGCCATCCCGAACGAACGGCGGGGCGCAGGACGCGGGTTGGATGATGTTGCGCCGAGGCCACATTATCGAGAATGTCTCGGGGGTCTGGGTCACTAGACCATGGTTTGACGGACCGTAGAGACTTGCCATCGCTTTCAGCTTCGAAGGCTCCCCAGTGTGTCAAATGCGTGCCCATGCTTTGGGTCCCCTTGCGTCGTATCGTCGATCTGGATCCCGTTCACGTCGTTAGACGCACCAGTCCACTTTGAGAACAGAGTAGATGCAGAAACGGAATGGTGAACATTGGAGCAGAGCCGACAGCACGTTCGTGTGCTCGGGGAAACTCCAAACGAGCGCTGGTTGGAAGTTCCGATGCACTGGCTGCCGGGCTCATGGCCAAAAAAGCGAAAACGCTGGCCCGGAGCATTAGCTCCCGGCCAGCGCCTTCACGTGTTTCAGTTACGGGTACTTCAATCGGAACTTTTCGAACCGTCAGGCGTCACGACAATCTTGCCGATATGGGTTCTCTTCAGCATTGTCTCCTGGGCCTTACTGAGCTCAGAGAGCGGATAGACTTCTTCGACGAGAGGCTTGATCTTTCCCTGCTCGATGAGACCGACAAGGCGCGCGAACGTCTCGGGCGTCGGGTTAGTGATCCCGTGCAGCTCCAGGTCCTTGTAGATGAGCTCGCGAAGGTCGATACGGCTCACCGGTCCACCGATGGCTCCTGCTGTCGCGTATCGACCCCCACGCCGAAGCATGAGGAGCAAACTCTCGAACATACTGCCCCCGACAACATCGATAACGACGTCGGCACCACGTTCACCGATGAGAGCTGCAACGGCAGCGGCCAGGTCCGGTACCTCTCGAGGGACAAATCCGTCGACGCCGAGTTCCCGCAGTCTGGTCTCTTTCCCAGCACTCGCAATTGCGATAACACGGGCGCCACGTGCCTGCGCCAGCTGGATCGTCGCAGTGCCCACCCCACCGGCTGCGCCGGTGACGACGACTGTCTCGCCGTCGCTCAGCTCGGTCCGGGCCAGCATCTCCTCGGCAGTGTCGTAAGAGCAGGGGAAAGTGGCGAGCTCAGCGTCACTGAGGTCGGTGCTCACCCGATGTGCGTTCACAGACGGCACATGCACGTACTCTGCGAAACCTCCGTCACGGTCACCACCCAAGTACTCAACAATCTGTGCACGGCGAGGAAGCTTCGGATCCCGAACGGAGGGATCGACGACGATTCGGGTACCGATCCGGCTCTCGTCCACTCCTTCCCCGACTGCCACGATCGTTCCAGCCACCGAGGCCCCCTGAACCCGGGGAAACGACATTTTCGTGCTATTCCAAGTGGCACCGGCATCGTCGTCGCGCCCCGACCGGCCAAGCTCCTCCGAGACGGACTCCTCTACGACCCGGTCGTACCAGCCCGTGCGCGTGTTGATCTCGGTATTGTTGAGCGCGCACGCACCAACCTTAACCAGCACCTCTCCCGGCCCCGCAACGGGGGTCGGCAGATCGGTCCGGTACACCAGCTGGTCGAGGCCGCCGTGGCCGACCAGCTGGACCGCAGCCATCTTTGTGGGAATGTGTGTAATCGTGCTCACTGATCTCTCTGTCATCTCTTAGTGTTCCAGCTTCTAAAGGTCGAGTCCGGGCTTGACCATGACGTGCTTCAGCTGGGAGTACTCGTCCAGACCGTGCAGCGATAGTTCGCGGCCGTAGCCCGACTCGCCGTATCCACCGAATGGCATCTCTGACACATTGGGGGTGTGTTGGTTGACCCAGACCGTGCCGAAGCGCAGTTCTTTGCTGAAGCGCAGGGTGCGGGCAAGATTGGTCGTCCACACGCTGGCGGACAGGCCGTAATTGACGTCGTTGGCGAGTTGCAGCATTTCGTCGTCGCTCTTTGCAGACTGGATGCTCACTACCGGGCCGAACACTTCGCTCTGAACGATCTCATCCGTCTGCTTGACATCGGTGATCACAGTCGGTTCGATGAACCAACCTGGACGATCTGCCCGTCGTCCGCCCGTCCTGATCGTGTTGCCGGCGTCCCGTGCGCGTTCGATGAACCCGAGGACGGACTTCAGTTGCTTTTCCGAAATCACCGGCCCCAGCGTCGTGGCAGGATCGGAGGGGTCGCCGAGGACAAGCTCGCTGACTTCCTTGCAGTACGCCTCAACGAATTCTTCGTAGACCGACTCTTCAACGATGATGCGGCAAGCAGCCGTGCAATCCTGGCCAGCTCCCGAATATCCGAAAGACACGAGGTCCCTGGCCGTCTGGCGAATTGGGCTATCCGCGAACACCAGCACCGGTGCCTTGCCGCCGAGCTCGAGGCCCACCTTCTTGACGGTCTCTGCAGCCGTTGCTGCCACAAACTTGCCGGTGGAGGTGGCGCCGGTGAATGCGATCTTTCGAATTCCGGGGTGCTTGGCCATCGCGGTGCCTGCCGATCCACTACCCAGGATGAGGTTGATTACGCCTTCAGGAAGGAAGCGGTTGGCGATCTCTACCAGCTTAAGGGTACTGAGGGGCGTCACAGTTGCCGGCTTCAGCAGCATAGTGTTGCCCGCTGCGAGGGCCGGTGCGATCTTCCAGGCTGCCATCAGCAGCGGGTAGTTCCAAGGCGTGATGAGTCCGACCACACCGAGCGGCTCCCGCCGAACCCATGACGTACTCTCGTTGTCGTACTCGTCGACGGCGGGCGCCGTTGAGATGCGGGCCGCACCCGCAAAGAATCGAATAACATCCACGACCGTCGGCACTACGAAGTCCCGCACATCTCCGATCGGAAGCCCCACGTTCAGGCTCTCGATACGCGCGAACTCGTCGGTCTCCTGCTCGACCGCGTCAGCGATCTTAAGCAGCGCGGCCGCGCGCTCAGCTGGGGAGGTGCTACCCCACGTCTTGAACGCCTCCGAGGCTCGCTGCACGGCAGCATCAACGTCGGAATCAGACGCTATCGGGAATCTGGCGATCACTTCGCCGGTCGCCGGGTTGAATACCTTCGAAGCGTCTTCACCTTTCTCATCAGCGAGGTACGTTTCTGCAAAGGCCATAAAGTCCATGCTTTCCAGAGTCATTGTCGAGTTGCTCCTCAGTGGTCGTGGTGGTCGTCCAGGCTGGTCACTGTCAAGCTCAATCATCGCCTTCCGCGATGGACGCCGCCTCGTAGATTTTCTGAAACGAAGACAAAAAAGTGAGCCCTGGCACAACTGGCGGCTAAGTATCGGCACCTGGCTCGGCTTCCTGGGTCGCTCCGTCTGGGAACATGGAGATCGCCCGATATGTCATCGCTCACAAGATGCCGTCCGGTACTTCGTAATCTTCCCTAGCCCCTCCCACTGGCATTTGGGGAAAAATGTTGGCAAGGCATGGATTTCCGTCGAGAGACGCCGTTCGAACACGCCGTCTACCAAGTGAGGACAAAACAATGAAGCTTGACGCTTATGACTACATCATTGTTGGGGGAGGTTCCGCAGGTTGCGTCCTCGCGAACCGTTTGAGCGAAGATCCACAAAACCGAGTATTGGTCCTTGAGGCTGGACACAGATACTCCTCGCTTGATGTCCCCGTGCGGGTGCCCGCAGCATTCCTCTTCCTCATGGGCCACCCCTTCTATGACTGGCGCACCAAGTCGGAGCCGGAGACAGGGCTTAACAGTCGTCGAATTGACCACTATCACGGCAGGGTCATGGGTGGAAGCAGCTCGATCAACGGGATGTTTTATCAGCGCGCCAATCCACTCGTCTACGAGCGTTGGGCCCAAGAGACCGGAACCGAAGAATGGGACTACGCTCACGTTCTTCCGTATTTTAAGCGGATCGAGACATTCAAAGGCTCGGATCCATCCGGTGCGTACCGAGGTCGGTTGGGCCCTATTCCAGTCAATCAGCATCATCACAACGGATCGCGAAACCCATTGTTCGGTGCCCTCTTTGAAGCGGCCAAGCAATCGGGGTACGAGCTCGTCAACAACGTGAACGGCTACCGCCAGGAGGGCTTCTCCTCGTTCGATTCAAACATCGACAACGGTGAACGCTACAACGCTGCGCGCACCTATTTTGCTCCAGTGAAGAAGCGGAAGAACCTCGATGTCATCACAGGCGCTCGGGCAACCCGGGTGGTCTTCGAGGGAACACGCGCAGTCGGCGTCGAATTTGCCACCCGGTTTCGGAAGAGGACTATCGCGAGAGGCACTGAAGTCATTCTGAGCGGCGGCGCGTACAACTCGCCTCAGCTGCTGCAGCTTTCGGGCGTCGGTAACGCCGCGGAGCTGAGGGAGCACCGCATTGACGTCGTCGCCGATCTGCCTGGCGTCGGCGAGAACCTGCAGGATCACCTTGAAGCGTTCATTATGTTCGAGTGCAAACAGCCCGTCTCCAACCAGAGCATCGTAAAAAAGTACACCTATCCGATGACCGGGCTTAAGTGGTTGTTCAATAGGACCGGGCCAGGTGCGTCGAATCACTTCGAGGGCGGCGGGTTCATACGCTCGTTCGATGACGCCCCCATGCCGAACCTGATGCTCACTATGCTCACGCTCGGGGTGCGGAATGACGGCACCCCTGCAGAGACCCCTCACGCGTATCAAATCAACCTCGGTCCGCAACAGCCACAGTCGAAGGGGCACATCAAGTTGCGGAACAGGGATCCGTTCGAACAGCCCGTAGCGACCTTCAATTACCTGTCCACCGAACGTGATCGCCAAGAATGGATTGATGGTGTTCGCACTACACGAGCCCTCATGAATCAGCCCGCCTTCTCAGCATTCAACGGCGGCGAGCTCTCGCCCGGACCCAAAGTCCAGACGGACGAGGAGATCCTCGATTGGGTCTCCCAGGATGCCGAGACAACCTACCACCCATGCGGGACCTGCAAGATGGGGAACGATGACCAGTCCGTCGTTGATCCTCACAGCTTCCGGGT
Organism: Arthrobacter sp. ISL-85; assembly: GCF_018613675.1. Classification (GTDB taxonomy): domain Bacteria; phylum Actinomycetota; class Actinomycetes; order Actinomycetales; family Micrococcaceae; genus Arthrobacter. The sequence goes on from NZ_JAGGPQ010000003.1 coordinate 32,356, forward strand.
GCACGGAGTTGAGGGCCTTCGAGTTGTCGATGCGTCGGTGATGCCGTCGATTCCGAATGCCAACCTTTACGCGCCGGTCATGATGATCGCCGAGAAAGCGGCCGACGTCATCCTTAACAAGGAGCCGCTCCCCGCTGAGCACGTCGACTTCTACCGTCATACAGCAGCGGAGGGTCTTAGCCTCTAGGACGAGCGTTTGGTCGGCCCTCGGGCGCGGGAGCCTGTCAGTGTGGGGAGCAGCGCAACGGTAGTGTCCGTGGCAAAGCCGCAGCAATTCACCGACCCCGGGGTCGGTGGTGTCTACGCTGCATTAGCAGGCGGACTTGCACGCCGCTGCAGGTCCGCCCAGGACGCAGAGGATCACCTCGTGCAGGACCGAACTGGCTCCTCCTCGCTCACGGGAGTCACTCCGCTGATGGTCAGCCAGAGTCTGCAGGTGATATGAGACAAAGAGGGATCTGCAGCCAGGGCGATTTTTTGCAGGCTTCAACCACTCATATCCGTCAAGCGACTGGAAAACGAACAGCCAGCCATCCGAACGATTTTGGTGTATTGGTCTCTTCTCCAGGGTGTATTGGTGGGGTCACCATGAAGCCATACCGGCCGGACTTGAGGGTCCACGTGATGCCCAAAGGAGCCCCTTCGAGATCACAGACTAACGTTTATCTGGTGCTCTTTCGGGTTGAGACTCTCGCACACTTCCTCTGGTGACACCATCAGCGAAAAATCAAGCATCTTTATCAATTTACTTTTGTATAATTTTCGGAATGAGCGACTTTATATTGTATTCCTCTATTAAGAACCTGAGTCCAATACTTCATGCTCCGCGTTCAGAGCGGACCAAGCCTGAAGGCAGGATTGGAACGTGGGATCGTTATGCTCATATTCGGCGGACAACTTCTTCCAACTTGACAGAAATTTTGCAGCTCAGCTCAAGCGGAGTCTCGTTTGCCATCCGTGAACTTAAGGGTGGCGAGCCCCTCTCGGGATGTGGATACAGTGCGCCCTATCGGCGGTGCCGTTTCGGGCACGCCGGGCCCGTACGCCAGCGGCTGTATAAGGAGTGGTCCGGAGGACACGAAAAGGTGTCTGTCGTCAGGGTAGAGATATCGACGCTCCAAGAGCGGGCGACAATTGAGTCAGCAGTAGGCGCCCCGAGGACACCGGCAGGGGTTTCGCTTGATGACTGACTCGGCTGCTACCTCCCGCTTGGTTCCAGTGCTGATTTATGCAGCGCTGTCGACGTCTATCGTAAGTTCGCTCGGCATGTTGCTAGTGCCTGCCATCTCACGTGAGATGAACGTTTCAGTCGGCACTGCGCAGTGGATGCTCACTGTCAACCTGTTGTTTGGAGCGATTTCGACTCCGATTATGGGGCGCCTAAGTGATGGTCCCCACAAGAAACGGCTTCTCTTGGTCTCCCTGGCCGTTATCCTTGTCGGCTCCGTGGTGGCGGCTTTGGCACCGAACTTTACGGTATTCCTCATTGGCCGGGCGCTTCAAGGATTGACCTATGGAATAGTACCGGTCACGATTTCCCTTGCACGCCGGTACGTTCCTGCTGACAAAGTGCAGGCTTCTATTTCTAGCTTGTCCGTGACAGTGGCAACCGGGTTGGGCATTGGGTACCCACTGACGGGCGTCATCGCGGGCGTGACGGAATTTCGTGTCGCGTTCTGGTTTGCCGTGCTTTTTATAGTCTCCGCGATAGTTGTGGTCTTCGTGGCAGTGCCGGCGGGACCTGATCAGCAAGCCACACGTTTACCGTTCGACTACGGCGGGGCTGCGTTCCTTAGCTTGGGTCTGGGTGGACTGCTACTCAGTGTCAGCGAGGCTCCAAAATGGGGGTGGGCTTCTCCCTGGACTATTGGCAGCTTTGTTTTGGCGGCTCTCTGTCTGTTCTTTTGGGTTAGGACGGGGCTCCGGCTGCGGGACCCCCTGATCAACCTACGAGTATTCCAACACGGTGAGGTCTTGCTGGCTAATGCCGCTGCAGCCGGATTAGGCGCCGCACTATACATCGGTCTCTCAATTTCCAGTCTCGTCGCGCAAGCTCCCATGTCCACAGGGTATGGCATGGCTCTCCCGGTCTTCTGGGCTGGATTCGTGATGCTGCCGCTCTCCGTGGGAAGTTTCGCGGCCAACCGTTTGGTCCGCCGACTCTCACGCCGAATAGAGCTAACAACGCTTCTGCCGAGCGGTGCCGGCATTGTGGCCGGGGCTGGAATGTTGCTTTGGTTTGCACACGATGAACTCTGGGAGATTCTCTTGGGGATGGTCACGTTTGGTGTCGGTATGGGGGCCAGTTACGCTGCAATGCCTGCTTTGATTGCACGAAGTGTGGCAAGGGCTGAATTGGGAAGTTCCGTGAGCTTCAACCAGGTCTTGAGATCTGTTGGCGCTTCCTTCGGCACCGCCGTTTCCGGCGCTGTGCTCGCGGCGAACATGGCACCTGATCTCCACGCAACAGGGGACGGTGTCCGGGCGACTTTCGCGATCGGCGCGCTCATCTGTATGGCTGTAACCATATCGCTGCTCATTCATGCATTCGCCAGTCGCCGTCGCCTTACCGGATAGGGCTGACCCGTCACTTCACACCTACCCGCCGAGTTTGGCCATAGCCGAAACGAGTCGTCAGTAACGACAGGATACGTTTCAAGCTCCATCCATGCATGGCCCATCCGTGGATCAGGATTGAACCCGACCGATCCGCCGGTAGTCCGAGTTCAGTTCAAATGAACAGTCCGAATGCCCCTGCTGTCGTTAACTCTGGTTCTTGGGCCACTTTGCGCCAATCCAGTCGATTGCTTTTGTTTCGGATTCGGCGCGGTGGGTTTCCCAGCCGTCGTTGCCGGTGTTTGCAGGTCCTTTCAGCCCTGATTGCGATGGTGAGTCGAAGTTCCTATCTGGTGACTTTCGCTGACGGTCCAGAAAATCCTCGGCTGTAGCGAGAGGAATGATTCCATCCCGGCATAGTCTGTGCAGCACGGACCCTGCCAATGAAGCGTGTGGCGCAGCGGTAGTCCCCTAAACCAGCGTGACCGGTACAGGGGCCCGAGGATGCTCTCCCACGTGCTGGCAGCAGTTCGGTGATCTCTGCTGTTCGGGACGATGTTCTGGCGCCCGGTCGAGGGTAAACGTTCCTCGCGGGCGAGGTAACCGCTGCAGGCGGCGGATGATCTACCCGTGGAGTGTTCAACTCTGCTGCGTGCCATTGCGGGACTGCAACCTTGCAGCAGCGGAGAAATTCAGTTTGATGGCGCCACGCTGGCCCCAGACGTGGGAAAGAGGTCACGCTCTGCGCGGCGCGACGTGCAATTAGTCTTCCAAAACTCGACGTGTCTCTGAACCCGCGGCACAACGTAATGAATCTCGTCACCAGACCACTGCAACTCTTTGCGCCTGAGCTATCCAAGGCCGACCTTGAAGAACGAGTACGTGAAATCCTGGCGAGTCGCCCGCGGTCGACTACACGCGTGAACTGGTTGACGCCATCCCCATTTAGGCCGCAAACCTGTGGCGTTGACGTCAGCGGCCCCCAAGCCTGAGAAAGTCGCTCAGATCGGCTTCGAATAGGTTGGCTCCCGAGTTTCCCGCATCCCTATCCGATAGATAATTATCAAGTCGGGTTACTCTGGACGGGTGAAGACCCGGAGTGGCAGGCCCAACTGATCATCGAAAGCGCCAGCGCGCGGGGGAATCGCGATGGGCGTCGCGCTGGCGGCCAGAGACAGTCGTGGCCCGTCTCTGGCCGGCCAGGTCCCTATTTACCCGCTCCTCGATATCTGCCCAATGCTCGACGCCAGGGACGCCAGGGACGCCACCGGCTCGGGGTCTGGAGCTGACATTTTTTAGACCATTCAGCCGCTATGTGTCGGGTAGCCAATGTAGCCAGCAATCCGACCCCCTACAGAAGGCCGCGGTCGGGGGTCTATGGTTTTCGTCAAGCGGCTGAGGGCAGGTTGCGCGCTTCGGGATCCTGGTAGAGGCTTCCGTCTCGGAGCATTGCGACGAGGACGTCTGAACGTCGGTGTGCGAGGGCGATGAGGGCTTGTTTGTGGCGTTTGCTTTCAGCGCGTTTGCGGTCGTGGTAGGCCCGCAAGGGCGGGTAATGCAGGGCCGCCAGGGCTGAGGGGAACAGGGCGCGTTTGAGTTTCTGGTTCCCGGGCCGGCTTGTGTGCTCGCCCGGATCGATGTGCCCGAGCGGCGGGTCAATGGCGGCGACGCCAGCGTAGGAGGCCAGGTGGCTGCCCTGGCGAAGTGCTTGCCAGTGACTTCAGTGAGGATGCGGGCGGATAGCCTGACGCCGATGCCGGGCATCGAGATCAGGACCTTGTGAAGAGGGTGGACCTCGACGAGTGCTTCGACCTGTGCGGCGATGTCATCCCGCTGATGGCGAAGGGACAGCAGCTGCGCGGCCAGTTTCGGCAGCACGACGCCGGCCGCGTGGTTCCTACGACCACAACGCTCTGTTCTCCAATGCGGCAAAGACCGCATCCGTCAGGCGTTCGGCCGCGCGGCTCGCGTGCTTCTTCAGCCTTGCCCTGATGTGTCCGCGGCCGGCGGTCTTGAGCGCGCGGTGTCGGATACCGACTGAACAGGTCAGCCACAACTGGGTGATCAAGGATCTGTGCGGCGGGGTCATCGTCGTCACCACACAGCGCTCCGAGCTCGGCAGCTTACCTGCCCTGTCCAGGGCCACGGCATGGTGGCTGGATTTTTCAACGTCCAAGCCTATGAATACGTCTATGTCCTGCTCTTCCAGAATCACCGCCATACCCCTCCCATGTTCGCCACCTCACAGACCTGTGCTGGCTGGAAAGGGCGGCAGGTGTCGGCCTCCACGTTACGAAGGACCCGTAGTCGTGCCGCTATCAGCGGTCAACTGTCGCCAAGCCCGGCTCCGGCGACAACACCGCCGGATCATGAACGATTCGGACTGAAACCATGCCGGGATCCGACCGGCCAACACCCTCATCCTGCATCAGGATCGGGGCTACCAAAACGGTACCGGGGCGCGTTCACGGCCATCCGAGCGCAGCCGCGCAAACAAATGCCGGACGTGGAGGTTAGCCAACCCAGCGGACTGATCGTGTGAGGGAGCGCCCGATACAGCTGGGCGGTGTCGGACTCAATGACAAGTTGTATGGGTTGCTGGGGGAGATGCGCAGATGAGTGCGCTCGGCGCCGATCCAGTTTGAGACGGCAGTCGCAACTTCCCGGGCGAAGCCGACGCGGTTTCCGTGGAACCTCCGCAGCGCTCCGTACGCTGGCTGGTATTCTCCGACAGAACCTGGTGCACCAAATTGGTCTATGCGTTGATCCCCTCCAGGTCAGCCGTCGCCGCGACACGGCGGAAGTCGACAATGCTCGCGACCCGTGCACCGGACGCGAGGACCTATCAACGAGTGCTGCGCGCTGCACAGGTTGGCAGGGGGCGCCACCTTCGGCATCAAGGTCGCCGTCGGGCCAGGGAGATCAGACGGAAGTGATCGACAGCGACCGCGGTGCGCGGAAGCCACATTCGCAAGGCCTTCCGGAACGCTGCAGAGGGTCGATTGCGACGACCTGCACCGCCAGCCGCGATTCCAGGGGCTGGGCGAAGAGCCAGTCCCCGACGCCCTCGTGGTCCCGCCGGTCAACGAAACCATAGTTAACCTGGCGCGGGTCCAGGTTAACTATGGTTGTCCTCCACGGCTGGAACTCGGTCGAGGTCGTCGTGGCCCGGTCCTGGAAGTAGCACACGGACCGGAACCGGTGTTCCCACCAGGGCAGTGGACTCACTTATCTTCAACGACACCAACTCAGTTCCTCACCAACGACGAAGTGCCCCGTTAACGTAGCGATCGAAACCCCGGCGCCGCATCACCGGCGGTTTCCGCTGCTCGAAAACTACAGAATCAGAAACCTGCCCGCCGCCCATACCGGAAGAAATGACTCAACTACGCTTAGAGATGAAGAGCCACGCAAGCGTCCGTGACCAGAGACCTAATGCCTTTTCATCATGCTTCATCCGCCCCTGACCTGTACTACGTCAGTCACTGCCTTTAGGGACCCTGATTCCACGGTCGGGCTGCCCAGAGTTACCCCCGCTGCCGCGGTGGCTCGCTGAACATTAGGGTCATTGTGGGATCGATGTATTGTTGTACGTCCGGGGCCTGCGCAAATGCTTCGTAGGCGAGCGGGATAAGTGATTCCAAACTCGTACCCTTCGATCACGTTGCCAACGACATTTTCTGCAGGAGCGCGCGTTAGGGCACCCTGATTCACAGTACGGATATTTTTAAGCAGCAAAGGACGCTTAACAGCTCGGATACCCCTCAACTTTCAGATTGTGATTTCCCGGTTTGAATCAGTGGCTCCCTGATCGTAATCCGATGGTGGAAAGGGCTGTTGAAGGAAAACATCGTAACCGTCAGCTGCGTGGAAGAGGCGTCGTTCGCCAATCCGTGAGGTAACCCAGATGATATTCCGGTCAATAGTCAAAGCGTCCACTGTTCCAGCAAAACGGTGATTCCCATTTCTGAGGACTAGATCTTGCCCCTCTTCCACCAGAACCCAAGGAATGCTTGACTCTGATGTCTCAGTCCTGAAAAAGGGCCTTGTGCTGGTTGTGCCGGGACCTTCCGCGAACATGGCTTCCATAATCCGAACTCTGCCTACGCGCCTGCGTCGCGCCAGTGGACAGGGCTGATGGAAAGCAGAAGCCGGGTGCCGGGGGTTGCGCTGTACTGGACCGTGGTTCCTTTGGGAAGAACAAGCAATTCGTCGGCCTCACCCGTCAAGGTTTCCTTGAGTTCACCATCGATTATGACCAGCTGAGCCTGGCCTTCGATAACGTAAATTGTTTCCTCGTACTGAACAGTCCAGGGGTCGCTGAAGCCGTTCTCCTGGAAGGTCATAATGTATGTTCCAAGCTGCTTGAGCCCGCTCCCGGCCGTCCGATGCTCGATTTTTGCCGGACCAAAGTCGTTCACGTTGTTTGGATCAAGAGCGGGTTTGTGGATCAGAGTGATGGCCATGTAAGGCTCCTAATTGTGTAGTTCGTGCTTCGATGGCCAGATCGACTTGTGCGAAGTCGTAGCTGGCCGTGCTTAATTGAGAAGAAGTGCCGAAACTCAGAGCAGAGAATTGGATCAGCCCTGCAAGGCGCCATCGAGTGCCAGTGCGACGGCTTCCGGAAGTGGTCGAGAACGGGCCTCGGCTGGGTCGACGTTAACGTAGACGAGCTCGACGTTCGCCACTTCTGTTCCATCCCGAGCAATCGAAACGTCGATTTTGAAGCTCGAGTTCCCGACGTTTCGGCACTTGACATCAACGTCGAGAATGTCGTCGAAGTAAGCGGGGGATTTGAAAGAAAGAACTGCGCTGACAACGGAGGGATCCGTCCCTTCAGCGACCAGCTTCGGGTAGGGCCAACCAATGCTGCGGAAGAACTCCGTCATTGCTACGTCGGCGACCTCAAGGTAGCGGCTGTTAAAGAGAAACCCCTGAGAGTCCACCTCGTGGTTCCTCACACGATGCTGGTAAAGCGGCATCAGGCTCCCATTTCTGCCTGGAGCTTGGCGTACAGATCCAGCCTACGAAGGGCCAGACCGGGTGCTTCGGGTTTCGCCCGTGAGGCAACCAGCAGGTCATGGTCCAAGTCGGCCACCAGCAATTCTTCGTCGGCTGATGCCGTAGTGGCCAGGATCCCGTCGTTCACTCCCACTGTCCTGTCCACGGGCCCGACTATAAGGGCCCTGCCCACAGCGAACATCGGAGAATCGGTCGGAATGCTGCTTGTACCGAACAGCGGAGACATCACTACGTACAGTTGGTTCTCAATAGCGCGCGCCTGACATCCGGTACGTACACGGTGGATGCCGCGCCGGTTCCAAGTGAGGGAAGGGCAAAGGATCATGTCGACGCCTTTGTGGACAAGATAGCGTGAGAGCTCAGGGAACTGGATGTCCGCGCAAATCAAGACTCCAACAGTAAACGGCCCAACTTTTGTCACCAGGAGTTCATCGCCACCGCGGGCCCCGAGAGCATGCTCCTGGGGCGTGAGGTGGATCTTGTCCTGGGATTCGACCCGACCATCCGGGTGTGCGATATACGCGGTATTGCGCAGCGAGCCGTCTTCGGCGACCCGGTTGTGGCTTCCGCCGGCAACCACGATGTTGTAATCCCGGGCCATCCTGCGCATGCCCTCAACGATGTCATCCGTGAACTCCGGCAGGAACTTCCAATAGTCCGATGTGATTGTGGCGGTTGTGACTTCATGATCGGTGACAGCTCCGAGAAGCCCCGTGCTTGCGAGCTCAGGGAAAAGCACGAGTTCGGCCTGTTGCTCCGCCGCGCGCTTCACTAGCCCCTCCACATGATCCAGATATTGCTGGAGGGTCTTCTCGGGCCGAAGCTCGAATTGAACGGTGGCTACCTTTAGTGACGCCTTGGTCATAGGAATCTCCTGTCTGAGAAGTCGGCCGTCTCTGATCGGCGATTCTTCCATTCGTATCCTTCCCCCGGTTGCGGACGAAGGTGGTCGGCAGGTCGTAGAAGGAACTTGCAGGTAGTGCATGGCGTTTCTATGGCTATCCATGTGCCGGGCCGACCCATGCAATAGACGCTAATGGAGCGTTTAGGGCCTGAACACTAGAAGGATTCCGAAAAGGTAGTCATTGAGTTGGTTCTCAGGCCAAAGGTCAGGACAGCTGAGCCAGCTGCAAAGACTTTTGACGGGGAAGGGAATACTGGAAGGCTACTCTCCCCAGACTCTTAGGGCCGATCGGCTCATTCTCAAGGCACCAGCAAAGACGCTGGCTTCCCCGGCGATGACCTCCGCCATTACCTGGCCGCAGATGGGCCCGCTTGCGATGCCCCAGGCGTGACCGACATTGATATAGGCGCCGTCAGCGCGATCGACGATGGGCAGGTTGTCACTTGTTTCGCTTCCGAGACCGGCCCAGAGACCGGTGACGCCGTATTCAGCCAGGGTTGAGTATCTGTCCAAGGTTGTGGAAACCATCGCGTTTGTAGCGTTAATGCTGATGTGGGGATTGAGGGAGCCGCGTCCGTCAAAACTGTTGCCAATGAATATTGATCCTCCGCGGTTTTGGGCGATCGAGTCGTCATAGTCAACGAACGAGGGCCCCGACGTCCCGCCCGGGCCCTTTCCGGTACTGGAGTTGCTTGGGCGAGGAAAAACCGCGGCGTCATAAGTTGGCAGGTCAGTAAGTGCCCCGCATCCGTAAACTCCCCTGGGTCCATGCATTATGGCGTTCAAGTGCGTGTCTACGGGTTGTGTCAGCATCTGGCCTACTCTGGCGGTGCTGATCGGAACATCGATCCCCTCGGCCCGGAGGTTGGTTGACCAAGCGCCAGTTGCCCACACCACACCTGATGCATGAACTTCACCCCGAACAGTGCGGACCCCTGTTACGGTTTCGCCATTCCGCAGGGTCGAAAGAACTGAGGTGTTTTCAAAAGTGCGGATGCCGGCCCGCACACAGGCACTAGCCAGAGCATTGACGAACTGCACACCATCTACTTGGGCATCATCGGCGCAAAAGACGGCTCCGAGAGCACCCTCCGGAAGGATGGAGCAATGCTTTTGAGCCTCCTCCCGACTGATCAGAGTTGCATCCAGTCCAGCTGCCCGACGGTCGGCAGCATAGTCTTCAAGAACACGACCCTGCGCTTCGCTTTCGAAGAAAAAAAGGCCGCCTTGATTGCGATAGTCAAACACGTCGCCAAGTTCGCTTATGTAGTCCTGGTACTTTTCCTTGCCGGCTTTAGCCAGTGACAGTTCGTTCCCTGTGCGCCGCGTCTGCAGCCAAAGGGAGCCCGGGTTTCGTCCGGAAGCACCGTAGGTAGGAAACCGCTGCTCCACGACGACGACGTCGAATCCCCGCTTGCGCAGCTCCCAAGCGGTGCATAGCCCCACAATTCCTGCTCCTATGACGACAATGTCACCTGTCGCAAGTGTGTCAGCGCTCATGGCAAGATACCTTCTTCCTCGGGCTGTCCTGTGGCCCTCTTCGTTAGTCTTCCAGATCGACGGATCCGATAGCAGGCTGCGAAGTCCTTGACGCTTGATTTTCCAGAGGTCAAGCCCATGCAACATGACCTCCACGCCAGCGAAAGCAAGCAGGCCCCATATGCCAGCCGTATGGTGTTCTACTCTCCATCTGCGACGTTAGGAGCCCACCAACACAGGTGTAATTGTTTCTTGTCCAACGTTCCTCGAAGAGCGTTAGAATTCTCACAGGGGGACGGTCGAATTTCTGGTCTAGTCTGGGCGAAAGCGGTAGGCGAGGCCAGCCGCCCGTCCCGGTCTCTTCCCGAAAGAGTTCCCTATGATAGATGATCCGACCTCCATACCACTTGGAGCTGTCCTCGCCGACCTGGGTCCTGCTGCGAAGCTCATCGCGGGGGACGCTTCCCAGCAGTCCAGGCAAGTTCGCGGCGCCGTTGTTTTGTTGAAGCCGGAAGACTTGCCAGCCCACATGGATGTGGTTGTCATATGTCCAGGTGCCGACAGCTTTAATAACTTGGCTGCGGCCACCCACCACGGGCTTGGACGAGTAATCTTTGTCATGGCATCCGAGTCATCCCTTTCTGAAGGGATCGATGCCGTCGGGGAGCAGCACGTTGTCATCGCGGTTGATCCAGCCCTGAACGTCGCTAACGTCGTGATGTCATTTTCCCGATCGATGCAGATGCCTGAGGAGTCTGTTTCTCGTCGATTGGCTTCGTTACAGAGGGCCCTAAGTCAGGCAATGACGGAAGCTGAGCCGATTCCTGCGCTACTATCCCGCTTGGCGCACGTATGTAATGCAACCGCAGTCCTGATCGACAGATTCGGTAAGACTGTCCATGCCACCGGTCCCACGCCTATGTCGCTTCTGTTCGAAGAGATCGGCCGCACGTCCGCCGACTCCCAGAACGTGGACGTGGACGGATGGCGGGGGGTGGCAGCCAGAATTTCGGCTCCTGACGAGGCCGACTCGCACTTTGGCTGGCTCGTCATCACAGCCCGGCGGTCGAACTTTCCGGATAGCCATTCAACCTCCGCGGCCCACGTGGCAGCAACCCTGGTCGAGGCCAGCCAGCGAATGGCCGTGGCAGCCCGACAGCAGGAACGGGCCATACGCACTGCGGTGCTTGAGGAAGCGCTGGCATTGCGCCGAGAGCCTCACAATCCCGAACTGGCTGCCCGGATCACGGCTTTTGGTCTTTCTTTTGCGGACGAGTTGCGGACCATTGTTTTTCGGCCAATTCGTCCTGCAGTTGCATCGCGATCTTTGCCAGCGACTGAGGAGCTGTCGGAAATGGTGGGCAAAGCGCTGGAGTCGCAGTCCATCGCGTACCTCATGACCGCCAGGGACAAGACATTAACTATAGCGGCGCAGTGCAGCGTTCAGGCGTTCCGGCGTGCGATAGTAGCTGAAGGCTCGAAACTCCCAGGCGCCCTCATTGGAATTGGCCGCAGTGTGCACGCTTTAGGAGACATTCTGGACTCTTACCAGGATGCGCAGCTGGCGGTTCGGACCCTTCGCCGCAATTCTCGGGGTCCTAAAGTTATGGCCTACGAAGACTTTAACTACGCAACGAGGCTTTTCGCTGACGTCGGTTTCGACAAGATGATCAAATGGGCCCAGGAGTTTCTGAAGCCCCTGGAGGGACGGGAACTGCTTGTTGAGGGTCTTCAGACCTACTTTGAGCATGCTCAAAACATCAATGCCGCGGCCGACTTTCTGGAAATCCACCACAACTCTCTGCGCTACCGGATAGCTAAGGCTGAAGAAATTCTGGGCATCAATTTAAGGGAACCTGGTGCCGTTTCTTCCGTCTTCTTGGCACTGACAGCCCTTGATCTTGGACGGATCCAGCAGCCGCGGCCCAAGTCGTCGGGCGATACAGGGCGAAGTCGCAAACCGTCGGACGTCGAGGCAAGTGATGTCTTGCCTTATTCGAGGCCACTCGCTGAAAGGGCCGGCGTCGTTCGTGCACCCAGCAGATGAGCCGCTTCGCGTGGGAAAAACAGGTGGGCGGCCGGGCGATTAAAGAGCGTGAAATCTCGACTGTGTCATACCGTCCCGGCCGCTCTTTCGGAATGCCACGCGGCGTTGTAGAAATGGGGCACGCCCAAGCTGCACGGCAAAGGGACGGCTGCTGCTCGAGGATGAATCGAGTCGGCAGGCGAAAACCCGGTCCGGCTGGGATGAATTTGACGGCCACCCGATGTCACCAATCGCGGCGTCTCCGGACTTTAGGCGACGGTGTGCTTTGCCCCAAAGAGTCTGCAGATCTGCGCCTGGTCCTGGGATCCGCCATGGCACACCTTCTACTGGTTTGCCGTGACAGCCCCAGGACCTCCTTCACGGGAAGTAGATTCCGTGTGTTTTGTGAAGGGCCGAAGGGACTATAGCTGCAGCGCCCATTCGAAACTGTCGCCGGCCGAAACTGCGATATGCCGTGATGACGATCCGAGCGCAATATCCAGAGCGGTCGAAACTCTGGCCGAAACGTCCGAGATACTGCCGACCCCCTCTACCTTCGTCAGGATGCCGCGTTCGCCGTACCGGGACGTAACAGGGGTTGTTTCGTTGAAGTACAGCGCCATCCTGTTTCTTATGACTTCCGCTGTGTCGTCCGAACGATTTTCGAGTTTGGCCCGCAGGAGCAGTCGCTGGACCAGCTCTTCCGTTTCAGCCGTGAGCTGCAATACGAGGTCAAGTTCCTGGCCTGTACTTGCAAGTACCTCATCGAGAAAGTCCACCTGACCTAGGGTGCGCGGATATCCATCCAACAGGAATCCGTTGTGTGCGTCGTTCTGCCCCAAACGCCCACGGACCATCTCGTTCGTGACCGAATCCGGTACGAATTGTCCTGCATCAAGGTACGATTCAGCAATTCGGCCCAACCGAGTTTGATTCTTGACGTTTTCGCGAAAGATGTCTCCAGTGGAAATGCTGACGATCCCGAACTTCTTTGCAATGTACGTTGCCTGCGTGCCTTTGCCAGCTCCGGGAGGACCTATGAGAAGAATTCTAATCAAGGGAGCATCCGATCTAGGGGAGCGGGGTCATTCCGAGCAGGCCTGGAGGCTGCGGGCCGGGAAGTCGTGGCTGGCGCAGGGTCGTCTCGCCAGCAGTCAAAGAGCTCGGAGAGAGTGGGAAACCAGACACCTTCGAATGAAGTGATGTGGTCGAGGAACTTCTCGAGCATCACGAGGTTGTGTGCCCGTCCAATGGTTTGCGGGTGTAATGTCCACGTCATTGCGCCCCCGGCACATCGCTCGTAGGCGAAATTGAAACTGTCAATCCAGCGAGCCAGAACAGTCTCGTTGCTCTGCATGAGCGCGCTGCCCTTAAAAGATTCAAGTTCGGGAAAATCGTCGAGGAACCAAGACACAGGGAACTCAAGGACGCTGCTCTCTGGGCCGAAGGTGTTTCCTTCTTCCTCGCTAACGCCGACCACCGTCCGCGGCCGGTAAGGCTCGAAGTCCCTACCCATGAGAGATGAATCCCAGTCAAACTCGAACTTCGCAAGGAGATCGAGGGTGTTGTCGGTAACATCCAGTGCAGGTGAGCGATATCCGCGAGGACGTGTACCCAGGAGCTGCTCGTGCTGGGTTATTTGCAGTTCCAGCAGCCGCTCTTCCTCGGCTCGATCGAGCGCAGGCACATATTCGTGGTAGACGCCGTGAGCGCCGACCTCATGGCCGGACTCGACAATTGCTTCCACTGAGCTGCGGAATGTTTGCATCGTGTGCGTGGGCACACACCACGTCGTCGTGATTCCGTAGCGCCGGAAGACGTCTAGAAGTCGTGGGGCACCGACCAGGGCACCGAATTCACCTCGGGACATCAAAGACTGGGAGGTTGAGCGAAAAGTGCCTAGCCATACGCTTTGGGCATCAAAATCGGGGCTGAGAGATACGGCAAGTCGTTTGCCGTCCGGTAGATGAAGAGGCACTTCGATCAACTTTCTATTTCAGGCAAGGGGAGTTCACCTTGATGAATGTTCTGGTAGGCGAATTCTGCCTAGACGGGGCGACGGGATAGGAGGACAACCCAGTCGCCTTCCTGGCAGACCACGCCGTTCTGGTTCAGAATTTGAACGCGGGTAGTTACGACTCCACGGTCGGGTTTGCTGGCAGAGGGCTTGATGCCAATCACTTCTTCGCGAACACTAATGGTGTCGCCAATACGGATCGGGGCACGGAGGTTCCAGTTGTCAATTCCTAGGAAGGCGATGGCCGAGCCGTTCTTCCATCCCAATGCCATTTCCAGCCCAAAGGCAAGTGAAAGTGCGCCCGGACCATGGAAGACCCTGGTCCCAAATTGTGTCGTCTTGGCGTACTCCTCGTTGGTGTGCAGCGGGTGCATGTCACCAGACCATGTGGCGAAGGTGACGACATCGAACTCAGTGACAGTTCGTCCTGCCGAGGTCCACTGCTGTCCAAGTTCCAATTCGCCCAGGTAGCGCACGGCTGACTCATTGGTCGTGCCGAGTAGGTGAGTAGTCAATGTTTGTTCACTTCCGAATAGTTTTAGTGCTCTTGTGGTGGGGTGGGTGCCAGTGCTAGTAGCGAATGACTCCGTCAACCGGCGTGGCCAGGGATGGCCGGTAGAGCGAAAGTTCGTCGATGGAGTGGCTGAGGCGGTCTCCTGAAATCAGTTCGGCCACCAGCTTTCCCGTGATGGGGCCGGCCAAGTTGCCATAGACGTGCCCCGTGGCCAGAATCAGCCCGGGAAGTTCCTCCACCCCGTCAACGATCGGGAGGGAGTCAGCTGTCGCGGGGACGAGGCCAGCCCAGGCACGTTCAATACCGAGAGACCTGTAGTTGGGGAAGGTTTTGAGCAATGAATCGATAGCCAGCTTTAGACCGGCGGCAGGCAGCCTGTCGTCGAGTTGGTCAGGGTAGTCCATCGGGCAGCCAATGAATAGGTTCCCGTCCTCGGTCTTGGCGACACATTCCATGTGTTCGAGGCCCGATGATTGGTCCTCTGAAGGGGAGGTGAAGTACTCATCCCTGTAGCTGGGGAGGTTCCGGATGTGGGCGTATTGCTTCGCTGCAAGCGGTCCGTTCAGGATTTTATCGAGCTTCTCCTCTACAGGAGCTAGAAGGACAGCACCCAGCCTGTGTGGCTTGATGGGTACGGTTACGCCCTCTGATTCGAGCATGGTAGACCAGACACCGCCAGCCCAAACGACCTTGTCCGCTGAAACGCTGCCGCCGGCTGTTCGTACACCGACGACTTTTGAGCCATTCCGCAAGAGTCCGAGAACCGGCGTGTTTTCATGAATTCGAACACCAAGCCTCCGGCATTCCTGCGCCAAGGCACGGACGAACTTCGGCGTACGAATTTGGCCATCTTCCGGGCTGAACGTGGCCCCAATAACATCGGGCGGCAATATCGGGGCGGCTTCATGAGCGGCCTGGTCATCAAGGAGTTCGGCTTTGAATCCGTCTGCGATCCTGGCTTCCACAAATTCCTTGTAGACCCGCCGCTGATCATCCGTATAGAAGAACGTCATGGCGCCGTTGCTTCTATATTCGAAAGATGGCCCGAGGATGTTTGCAAAGTCGTCGTACAGGGCCCTTCCGGCACGAGTCAGTTCGACGGCGTAGTCGCCATGGCGATTCTGCATGTGGAGGAACCCGAGATTTCGCCCGGAAGCGCCGTGGCCAAGTTCCCGCTGTTCCAGAAGCACAACATCGTGACCCTTTGAAGCAAGAAAATAGGCGGTTGTTACACCCACTATCCCGCCGCCTACAACTACCACTCCGGCCTTGTCGAGGTTCATTTCGTTATTTCCTAACTTCGTCTTTGAGCAACACTTGTCCGGTGCCGTCTCGTGATTTGTCGGCTTATGCAGCCGTCTGCTATGCCTTGCCCTGGCTCTTTTCGGCTGTCAAAAGTGTCGCCACGTCCCGCCTATTGACTTTGCCGGTGGTCGAGTTCACTGGAAGGGAGTCGACTGCGATG
Source organism: Arthrobacter sp. ISL-85 (assembly GCF_018613675.1). GTDB lineage: Bacteria > Actinomycetota > Actinomycetes > Actinomycetales > Micrococcaceae > Arthrobacter. The sequence continues at coordinate 48,339 of NZ_JAGGPQ010000003.1, forward strand.
AACTCGCTGGGGACTTTGTACGAGGACAAGCGGGCCCCAGCGAATCCCTTCAGTTCGGCTTCGTCAAGGGGCGCTATGCCCCTGGGGACGACGGCAGCTACCACACGCTGGCCGTAGACGTCATCGGGAAGACCAACAACTGCCACTTCACCAACAGAGGCATGCTCCTGAAGTACACGTTCAACTTCCGCCGGCGAGATGTTTGTTCCGCCACGTATGATGACGTCGGAGAGCCGGCCAACGACGTATACGAAACCCTCATCATCCACCCGAACAAGATCTTTTGTGCGGTACCAGCCGTCATCCGTTATGACAGTCCTCGTTTGCTCTTCGTCACGCCAATATCCGAGCATCAGTCCGGGTCCAGTCGAGTACGCTTCCCCAACCTCCCCGGCTGGAACTTCCGCTCCGTCGGCGTCTAGGATCTTTAGCTTCGACCGCGGCACAAGTTTGCCTGCAGACCCGGGTTTGGGGGTTGGGTTCGCGACGGGGTCGTAAGTTACCAGCGGCAGGCATTCGGAGGCGCAATAGGCGTCCAGAACTGGCAGTCCAGTCTGGGCCTCCCAGCGGCTGAATGCTGCTTCGTTCCTGGGCTCTCCTCCTGAGATGCACAGTCGAAGTGATGGGAATGCCGGCTTATCCTCGGCTCGGAGTTCAGCGTACTGGGCCAGCTTTCCGAAAGTCGCCGTCACACCGGCGAGGAATGTGGCGGAATGCTCCTCAATGGCGGGAGCAATCATGTCTGGACGAGCCCTCCGGACTACCACAACTGTCCCGCCGCTCAGCAGGACAGCCAAGGATGTGCTTGCTAGTCCATAAAGCCACGCCATCGGCAGACAGATAATTGCCTTGTCTTCGGGTGAAAGGTGCCATACTTCGCCATAGGTCTTCGCGCAGTTGTATACGGCTGCAGCCGAAAGCATGATCGCCTTCGGACGGCTCGTGGTGCCGGACGAGAAGCAGATCATGGACAGGGGTTCGCGAAGACCCTCAGGGTTGGGTAGGGCGTCTTGCCGAACCTCGGTTACGTGGAAGTCAACGATATCGACAATTGGGGCATTTCGTGCGGCAGGGGCGATATGCGCACGATCAACGCTTTCGGAGGTGACTATCAGCGCAGGGTCACTCGTGGCGATGGCATATTCAAGGTCCTCTGGACCCGAAGAAGGATAGACAGTAACCAGCACGCCGCCGCTTCGCCATACAGCGAGGGCTGTGGAGAGATAGTCCGCTGAGCTTTCGGCGACGAGGGCCACCCGATAACCCGGCTTGAGTCCGGCCGAAAGCAACACAGCTGAGCGGTGCTCAATTGATGTTTGGAGATCCTTGTAGCTCATGAAGGCGTCGCCGTCGACAATCGCTGTCTTATCTGGGTATTGTTCGGCGATGGATTCCAGCGCGGAGACGCAATTAGTTAGCTCCGGCGACGATTCAGTCATGTACGCTTCACTTTCTTTTGATAGTTGGAAGACTCCAACTGGCCCGTTGAGTCGGACTGGTTTAACTCAACGGGCCGCTTGGCCTTTTTATTGGCGGTGCCAGCTATTTGCCGGCTGCAAGTCCACGGAGGATTTTTTCTGCATCCGATGCCATATTCTTGACGATCTCACCAGCTGGGAGAATTTCGTGGACAAGCTGCATGGTCTGGCCCACGGGCATCATCCCGAAGTCCATGTCACCGTCCTGATAGCCTGTTTCGACCCGCGTGCCGGCCACAGCGTACTGTCCGGGGAAGCCTGCGGGTTTTTTGTCCGAAGACTCCCATTCCGAGGTCCACTTGTTCTCGAATGCACGCATACGCTTGCCGCTGTATGAGTAGGTGATGGTGCTGTCCTTGAAGGACCCTCCCACCACGCGGTTCTTGAAATTGTCGTGCCCATACGCTTCGGGGCTGGCAATGAAGCGTGTTCCAACCCAGACTCCTGCTGCACCCAAAGCCAGCGAGGCGGCAAGCCCGCGCCCATCCGCTATTCCGCCAGCGGCCAGGACTGGCTGATCCACCACATCAATAACGGCAGGTACGAGGGTCATAGTGGAGGCGTATCCGGTGTGCCCCCCGGCCTCAGTTCCCTGGGCGACAATAAAGTCGACACCCGCTGCGCTGGCTTCCTGGGCCTTGCCGACCGAGCCGACCAGCGAGAAGACCGTGATTCCGCGATCCTTACACTCTTTGATGAACCAATCCGGTGTAGCGAACGTCAAAACAACCGCAGACGGCGCAGCATCCAGGACGATTTGCACCTGGTCTGCTACGGCCCCAGGCGTCAAGAGCGCTTCTACACCTGCAAGTTTTTCCTGGTCCGCTCCAGAAAGCGACTGCCACAGTTCCCGCACTGGCGCCCACTGTGCTTCGTCTTCAGTGGTGAGTGAGTCCGGAAGCAGGAGATTAACTGCGTAGGGCTTGTCCGTTCCAGCTTCGATCTTCTTGATCTCCGCGCGTAGGTTATCGGGCATGAAGCTGACGCCGCCGAGGCATCCCAAGCCGCCAGCGTTACTGACCGCGGTGACGAGTTCAGCCTGCGCGACACGCGCCATGCCGGCGGAGCAGACGGGGTATTGGATGCCGAGGGCTTCCGTCAATGCTGTCTTGATCACTTATACACCTTTCACTTCGGAGCCGAATTTCATCCTGGCTTCCGAATAGTTAATGTTGGCCCCAGCGGGCGAGTTGGTGGGGTTTTTGTTGGTAATAGGACATTTAGTCGGCAGGACTACGTCGCGTTCCAGCCGCCATCGACCTGGATAGTTTGCCCGTTCACATAGCCGGCAGAGTCGGACGCGAGGAACAGCACTACGCTCGCCACCTCCGAGGGTTCGCCGGAGCGTTTTGCTGGGATGAGGAAGTCCATGATTTCGGGAGACACCCCGATGCCGCGCTGCTGCGTCGAAACGAGATCGCCCAAGATTTCCTCCGAAGTGGCACGAAGGTTTGTCTTGATGACGCCCGGGGCGACTACGTTGGCGGTTACCCCGTGAGGGGCAACATCGATGGCGAGACGACGGGTCAGTCCTTCAATGCCCGCCTTGGATGTGACGTAGGAGATACCGTCTGCTGCACCCCTCTGGCCGGCGACGGAGCCGATTGTAATGATCCGGCCGGAGTTCTGCTTCGTCATTACCTGCGCCGCTGCACGGCAGCCGTAGAACGTGCCTGTCAGGTTGACTCCAATAATCTTGGCCCACAACTCGGGCGTCGTTTCGAGCACGTCGGCATACCCGTCGAAGACTCCTGCGCTATTGACCATAACGTCCAGTTTTCCTGTCGTCTCCACGACCTCGTCCACCAAAGCAGACACAGAGTGGTAGTCGCTGACGTCTACGACCCTTGTGTGGAGTGAGTCCGGAGAGCCGAGTTCTTTCCGGGTCTCCGCCAGACGATCTTCTGAAACGTCACTCGCATAGACTTCGTAGTCTGCTTCGACGAATGCTTTGGCAATGGCCCGGCCGATGCCAGAGCCGGATCCGGTGATGATTACGCTTTTGCTTCCCATGCCGTACAAACTACGTTGGGGATCTTCCGAGTGAAACTGTCATCCTCACGGCTTTTTGCTGACGTTGTCGTGGAAGCTACAGGAGCTGGGTTACAGGTTCGGTGTCTGTGCCGGCCACCCTAAGCCACACTGGTGATCCACGTGTATGGACCCGGCCCTCCGGATTTTGTACTTTGACTAGGGTTGGGCACTTGCCGTTGAAACAATTCCGGCGCCGGAACCCGTCTCCTAGTTCTAATGTTCAAAGGACGATTCTTCCCTTTCGAGACGGCACCCAACACGGGGAACCGACGTCGTTTTAGCCGAGGCTGACGCAGGAAGTTGCGGCGAGCCTCAACAGGATCGTGACACTGGACTGATCTTTCGATCCCGAAATCCCCATAGATCAGCCAGCAGATTTCGGCAAACCAACGCGCCCGGACAACAGACCTGGCGGCGCAGGTTGTGCCGACCCTAACCCGGGTCCTCCAGCTGACCGTGCGCTGGAGGACCCGGCGCCAAACATGTCACTTGAGCGATCCATGGGCGCAGTTGCGCAGATGCCTCAGTAGTTTCTACGCATGGGCGCCACGGCTTCAGAAAATCTCCAATGCCGGGATTGCGCGTTGGATTCTAAAATTCAAGCACATGGCCGACATACTTTGGAGCTTGGCTCGTCAACTTGCCAGGATTCGCAGGCCGCATCAGAACACATGACGGTTCGGGAGAAACATTGCAAAAGGATACTGCAGACCAGTCTGGGGCTTATTGGTCCTCCTCTGTCAGCCAAGTCACTGATACGAATGTTTACGTTCGCGGCTATGATCTCGAGGACCTGATCGGGCAAATCCCCTTCACGGCAGCCATATTTCTCGTGATCCGTGGTCGGATCCCCTTGGACCATGAGATACGGGCGCTGGACGCAGTCCTGAGCGGAATCCTGGATTATGGCCTTGAAAAGCCCGGGACAGTGGCCGCGCGGTTTGCCGTCTCCGCCAATCCAAGTATGGCTATCGGCATGTCAGCTGCCTGTTTATCTGTCGGGAAGCACACGCTGGCCACTGAGGACAGCGGCCGCTTCATCCTCGCTACGCATGCCGAGTTTCTGGGATCCGGCCTCGCACTCGAAGCTTTCGCTGAGGAAAAGGTAAACCGCATGCGCGAAGCAAAGGAACGCATCCCGGGCTTGGGGCATCCTATTTTCAAGGTTGTTGATCCTCGCGCTGAACGGCTCCGGTCGATTGCTCTGCAGGAAGGTTTGTGGGATCAGGCGGCTGAAGTGTACGAGGCAGTACACAGGGCCTTCACGAAACTCCCAGGTAAGTCAGACATCCCAATAAATGACGTTGGTGTTATGGCCGCGATACTGCTGGGGCTTGGCTTCACACCCGAAGAAGGGACAGGTGTTGCCCTGCTTTCTACCCTCCCAGGGGTTATCGCACACGTATCCGAAGAACTCTCCGGAGGGAAGCCAATCCGAATCGTCCCGAGAGGTTCAGCATCCTACGAGGGGACCACTGGCCGCGATTTTGACGCGGACCGACTCGAAGCGGGCTGGGGCCCTTCGGGATCCTAGGCGGCAACCGGACAGGAGCAAAGATGAATGCAGGAGCCGAACATCGTCTGATCCCTTCAGCTACTCGATTCTTTGAGGATCTTCAAACCGGAGATTCGTGGTCGTCTCAAGGGCGAACGATTACAGAGACGGACCTAGTCACGTTCGCGACTTGGTCGGGGGATATGCATCCCCTGCACACCAACCAAGAGTATGCCCGTGGTACTCAGTTTGGAGAACGGGTTTTCCACGGTCCGGGGACACTTGCGATCGCTTTTGGCCTGGAAATGGGAATGGGCTGGAAGGACCGTTCGGCCATAGCATTTCTAGGCATTCATGACTGGAACCTCATTGCACCTGTACGCATCGGCGACACAATTGCCGTACGGGAAGAAGTAGTAGAGCTCCGGCCTTCTGCGACTAAGCCGGACCGGGGCATTGTGAAAACGAGGCTTCATGTACTCAATCAGCGAGGCGAAGTCTGCCAAGAGGGATTCTGGGTTGTGCTGCTGTATCGGTCGGCGGCGTGTACGCCATGAAGACGGAGGAAGCGATGAGCAGCACCACGTACGAGGGGAGGGACGCAACGGGACTCTCAGCTCCGCGGCTAGCCGTAAGCGTGGTCCTGATGCGGAATTCAGCGCACGGAGTTGGAGTGTTCGTCCAACGCAGGGCACTCACTATGGATTTTGCTGCCGGTGTTGTCGCATTCCCAGGAGGCAGAGTAGAGGCTGTTGACTCCTCGCCATCGGCGCCGAACATACCGCTCTTGGATTCACAGGTCAGGGCGTGGAGGCGGACCAGCGTTGGAACCGATGCATCGTTCGCGCGCCAAACTACCGCTCGCCTTCTAGCTGCCGCCATCCGAGAAGTGGCGGAAGAATGCGACGTCGTCCTGCAACCCACAGCCCTGGTTCCTTGGGCAAACTGGATCACGCCCGAGGGCTTTCCCAAGCGTTTCGATACGTTCTTTTTTGTCACTGCCGTAGCGCCGAAAGTGGAGCCCAGGCATGTCACGACGGAGGCAACGTCTTCGGAGTGGATATCCGTCCGAAGGCTTCTCCAAGACGAAGGGGCCGGAAGGCTTAAGCTGCTGCCCCCAACGATTGCGATTCTCGATGAGCTTGTAGAAGCGCATACCACCGAGGAAGTGCTTTCGGTGAAACGGCCCATTGATCCGGTGTGCCTTCAGCTTTCTGAGATAGAAGCGTTTCGTCTCCGGCGGCAACGGATGACGAAAGACACCGGGGAGCAGCCTTGAAACACCTTCGCCGACCCTCTGCCAAGACTTCCACCAGAATTTGCGTGAGGAGATTGGTGGGTTTGCCAGCAAACGAATTCTCAATACTGCATATCCCGACGTGGGTGTCAAATTTTGTCGGGACCGAAACTGGAGCCTGATAACGCTATGACTCAAGATGTCCTCTCCACACCGGGCCATGCACCGGTTCTTGCCCGGCTGGAAGCGGCGGGGGTGCTGGCCGAGGAATCGGGCCACCGCATTGCCGCATATTCCTATGACGCGTCCAACTACCGGGTTCCGCCTGTTGCTGTGGTCTTCCCGCAAAGCGTCCAGGACGTCGTTAGGACCATGGCCGCATGTCGGGAAACCGGCACGCCCCTGGTCAGTCGTGGCGGCGGGACGTCGATGGCCGGCAACGCCATCGGCCCCGGCGTTGTTCTGGACTTCTCCCGATACATGAACCGCATCATTAGCGTCGACGAGGCTACCAAAACCGCCGACGTCGACCCCGGCGTCGTCCTGTCCCACCTCACGCTTGAGACCGAGAGGGTCACTGGCGGGAGGCTCACGTTCGCGCCGGATCCTTCCTCAAAGAACCGCGCCACCATCGGCGGCTCGCTGGGGAATGACGCGTGCGGTAATCACTCCGTGCGCTACGGCCGCACCTCTGACCATGTGCTCGAGATTGACGTCGTCACTTCCGACGGTGCACAGTTGACCGCCACAGCGACCGGTCTACGCGCGACGGACCCAACCGACGCGTTCTCGGTCTCCCGCGCCTTTGAGCTGGGGGAGAGCCTTAAGCAACTCGCCCAGGACAACTTGGCAAGTTTCAGGGTTGAGCTTGGCCGTATCCAGCGGCAGGTCTCCGGTTACCATCTGAGGAATCTCCTTCCCGAAAATGGATTCAACGTGGCCCGGGCCCTCGTGGGAACCGAGGGTACTTGCGCGGTCGTCGTCAGGGCCCGCATGAAGCTCGTTCCCAAGGCGTCCAGCGCGTTGCTCGTGTGCCTCGGCTACGCAGACGTCGTGGACGCCGCGAAAGACATCGAGACCATCCTCGAATTCTCCCCGGCCGCGGTCGAGGGCATCGATGAGGCCATCGTGGACACCATGCGGATGCGCCGCGGCCCAGACTCCGTGCTCGGTCTACCCGAAGGCCAAGCCTTCCTGTACGTGGACCTGGATGGTGACAACCCCGAAGACGTCGCCGCGGAAGCGGACCGGCTCATCGAACGGCTCTCAGCCAACGGCCGTCTCGTGGACGGCCGCGCGGTCGCGGACACCACTGAACGGGCGACCTTATGGCGTGTCCGTGAAGACGGCGCCGGTTTGTCCTCCCGTCCGGCCAGCGGCAAGGAATCACAGGCCGGCTGGGAAGACTCAGCCGTTGCGCCGCAGAACCTGGCAGCGTACTTGGCTGACTTCCGAGAACTGCTGGACGAACATGGCTTGACCGGCATCATGTACGGGCACTTCGGTGCTGGCTGCATGCACATCCGCATCACTTACGACCTGCGTAGCGACGAAGGCCGGACCGTGTTCAGCAAGTTTACGCAGGCCGCCGCTGAACTCGTCGTCCGGCACGGCGGGTCGCTCTCCGGCGAGCACGGCGATGGGCGCGCCCGCTCTGCTCTGTTGCCGGTGATGTACTCGCCGGAAGTGATCGCGGCGTTCGGCACCTACCGGAAGCTGTGGGACTCTGCCGGGCTGTTAAACCCCGGCTCCATCACTGAGCCTGACGCCTTCGAGGACAACCTCGCGCTCGAAGGGATCCCGGACCGTGAGTGGCGAACCCACTTCGAACTCCGTCCGGTCGAAGCCGCGGCTGCCGGGGCTGACCCGTGGGTCCGCGCTGTCCAATCATGCATAGGCGTGGGCAGGTGCCGGTCCGATGCCGGAGGCGTCATGTGCCCCAGCTACCGGGCTACCGGCGACGAAAAAGATTCAACGCGCGGCCGTTCCCGTGCCCTGCAGGACATGGTCCGCGGGGCCAAAAGCATCGACGAAGGCTGGAAATCCGAGGACGTCCGGGAAACACTGGACCTCTGCCTGGCCTGCAAGGCCTGCTCGAACGACTGCCCCGCCGGGGTTGACATGGCCACGTACAAATCGGAGTTCTTCTCCCACTACTACGAGGGCAAACTGCGGCCAATGTCGCACTTCTCCCTCGGATGGTTGCCGCGCTGGCTGAAGCTGACCACCCTGATCAGCCCGCTGGTGAACCTGGTCCTGGCCAGCCCGCTGGGCAAGGTCGTGGCCGCAGCAGGTGGACTGACCACACACCGGAAGATGCCGAAGTTCGCTTCCCGGGCCATGCTCCGCAAAGAACTGGCACCCTACGCGAACCCGTCGACCCCGGCAGATGCGGTCCTGTTCGTCGACTCCTTCACCAAGGGCTTCAGGCCTGAGGTTGCCGGGGCAGCGGCCCGGGTAATGGAAAGCACAGGCCGCACCGTCGGCTGCGAATCCGACGCCTGCTGCGGCCTGACGTGGATTTCCACCGGCCAGCTGGACACAGCCAAGAAGCTCATGGGCAAGGCAGTAGCCACGCTCGATGACGGCACGGATGCACCGATCGTCGTCATTGAACCGAGCTGCGCAGCAGCGTTGAAGAAGGACGCCCCCGAACTGCTCGGAACCGCAGCGGCCGAACGCGTCTCCCACAGGATCCGCAGCTTCGCCGAAGCCGTGAAGGAATGGGTCGACGACGGATGGACGCCCTCTGCCGTGCCTGCGGCCGTCACTGTGCAGACCCACTGCCACGAGTACTCCACCTTCGGGGCAACCGTCCAACGCAAGGCCTTGGCCGCCCTCGGTGTCGCCAACGTCAACGAAGCCACCGGCTGCTGCGGAGTCGCCGGGAACTTCGGTTTCGAAGCCAACCACTACGACATCTCCATGAAGGTCGCCGAACAAGCCCTGGCGCCCGCCCTGGCCAAAACAGCCTTCGACGTCCCCGTCCTTGCCGACGGCTTCAGCTGCGCCATGCAGGTCAAACAGCTTGATCCGGACCGCAAGAGCCTGCATTTGGCCGAGCTACTCGACCAACGTCCACCAAGCGGTGAGATGCAATGAAGATTAATGAGGAAGCTGCAAGCCTTCCGGCCCTAGCCGAACCCGACACCCAATATATGCCTCTCTTCTTTGACCCGATGGAAGAGCTGACGGGACACCGCTCCATTCGGCCACTACCAGCGGCACCCGCGGACCCCCGGAAGTCACCCACCCAACAGCCACGATCGGCAGAACGGTCCCGCGACAGGGCGCTTGAAAGAAGGGCCATGCTCGACATGGTCGTCCATGACCTGCATGCCCTTGGTGTCCGGAGCAAGAGCACGCGTCAAATTAGGGAGGCCCTACCAAACGTAAAAGAACAATCAGATTGATCAAGTAGCTTGTATATTCAAGGAATGAAAGACCAAAAGAAAATCACACGCCTGTTCTTCGAGGCGCTGCACCCTGTACTGACCCGCTTGAATATGGAACGGACCCTTTCGCCCGGAAAACTGGGCGTTCTCCGGCATCTGGCTGAGCATGGGCGCGCGACCACTTCGGAACTAGCTGTGGCTGGACAGGTCAGCCCCCAGGGCATTTCACTCGCTGCACGTGAGCTCGAACGGCTGCAGCTGGTCACGCGCACTCCCGACAACTTGGATCGTCGCCGGGTCTGGATTCAATTAACACACCAAGGCAGCCAAAAACTCTCTGAGGAAGTGTCAGTCGGGTATGGCTGGCTTGACCGGGCAGTCAAGGACTGCTTGACGCCGGAAGACTGCAAGGCGCTCGAAGCAGTCATCCCGGTTCTCAGAAAGCTGGCGTTGGAGGCGAAAAGCGAATGAACTCGTCAAGTTATCCTAAAGATCGTGGAGCGGTATTAGGAGAATTGCGTTGATCTCATCCCGCGCCACTGCTGCGGTACAGGACCCGGCGAGCGTGCAAGCCGCCATTGAGGGACGTTTCTCCTGCCGGGCGTTCCTGCGGAATAAAGCTGTCGACCGAAAGGACATCGAAGAGATACTCCGCGTCGCAAGCCAAGCAGCGTCAGGTACGAATACACAACCCTCGAAGGTGTATGTGCTGCAGGGCGAGCGGCGGGACACCCTCGTCAATGAAGTCTGCGCGGTGGACGACGCAGTGTACGCCGACGCTGGTCTGGCGGAAAAGTATCGCGAGGAGGTCGACTACTACCCGGCACAATGGGTTTCACCGTACCTTGAGCGGCGGCGTCAGAACGGCTGGAGCTTGTATGGCCTTCTCAGCATCGCCAGGGGCGAAAAGAAGAAGATGCACGCCCAGCTGCAGCGCAACTATCATTTCTTCGATGCCCCGGTGGGACTGATTTTCACGGTCGATCGGGTCTTGGGGCGAGGCTCACTTATCGACTACGGCATGTTCCTGCAGAACATTATGCTCATGGCGCGGACCCGGGGCCTGCACACCTGCCCCCAAGTAGCATGGAACCACTATTCGAAAACCATTATGCCCATCATCGGCGCTGGCGCGACGAGACGCTGGTCTGCGGCATGTCACTAGGCTATGCCGATGAATCAGCCCCCGTGAACACACTGGTTACGCCGCGGGAGACGGTGGATAGTTTCACGCGCTGGGTTTGAAACCCGGCAAAAGCCAAGTCAGTCCTACTGCGCGCATAGCGCGCCCAGTAGGACTGACTTCTGGCTTCACTTACGCGTCGGAAGGTTTCTTGTCCTCCGGGATGACGGGCAGCTCGACGTATGAGTGACGGATAGCGTCGTGGTAAAGCCGCTGATGCGCCGTGACGAAGTCCGTCCCCCTTTGGTCACCCGTGTTGAGGTTTCGGTCCCACCGAGGGAAGCAACTGTTGGTGACTTGCACCCTGATCCTGTGACCGGCCAGGAACACGTTGCTTGTTGACCAGAGATCGATCTCGATTTCCTGGGGCTCGTCTGCCCCGCTGTCCAGGCGGAGAATTCCGTCGGTCAGGTTTAGGGAACGTCCGTCGGGGTCCACGTCGCATAGGCGTGCGACCCAGTCGGTCGACGGCGCAGAGCTTTGGACGTGGAGCTTCACCCGGATCCGGCCCGTCACCTCGAGATCCTCCTCCAGTACTTCTGAGGTGAAGACGAGTACGTCGTCACGCGCCTCGATTGGCCCTTGGTCGACAGGGCCTCGCCCGGGGCCGAGGCCGACCGTCCCACCCCACGTGGGCACAGGGTCGGCGGGGTCGTAGTCAACCTCACTAGGGCGGCCGTCCCGGGGCTTAGCCGTGCTCAGGCCACCGCCAGCGTGCAGGTGCCAACGCTCGGTGCGGGCGCGTTCGAGCGGCCAGGTCTCCTCGTCGCGCCACGCGTTGCGTCCCATCACGAAGATGCGCACCGGTGCTGTGCGCTTCACGTGCGCGTCACCCGCGACGTGGCGCCGCAAGAACGCCAACACCTCGGCACTCCAGCTTCCATGAGGATGCACCGCTGCGTCCCGCGACGACGCCGCACCGAAGTCGAGCGCCCCGATCACGTTTCCGAAGTCTGTATGTGTCCACGGGCCGACCAGGAGCTGCGACTCGAGACCGAGGTCGCGCATCGTCATGAAGGCGTCGAGGGTTCCCTGCACGCAGCTGTCGAACCAGCCACCTGTGTGAAAACTCGGGACCTGTACGCGCGCATGCCGACCTGCGACGCGCATGTGCTGAGTGGCCTCGACGTCGTCGGCGTCACCCGGGTCGACGAACCTCGGCAGCCCGTTCCGGTGGATGACTGGCAGATCAGCAACCGGTAGCCCCCAGTAGCCCGTCGTCTCAAGATTCTCCATCTCTTCCGTCAGCGCGGCGACGCGATCGGCCAGCTCTGCAGCGCTCAGGCCCTGGCGCGACAACCAGTCAAAGCCGGCAGCCATGGACCACCCCGTGATGACCGAGATCTGTGTGGCACCCCCGCGGGCCACCAACGCTTCACGCGGCTCCGACCAGGTCATCAATGGCGTGATCGCCTTCAGCGCCGGTGGTTGCTCAATGGCGGCGCGCCACTGGGTATGCCCGCAATAGCTGCCGCCCACCATGCCGACGCTGCCGGTCGCACCCGGCAGCTCGGCGGCCCACTCAACGGTGTCGGCTCCGTCTTGCCCCTCGTGTCGCAGCGGCTCCCAGACACCCTCAGAGGCGTACCGGCCCCGGACGTCCTGGATCACCATGATGAAGCCATTGCGGCACACCTCTTCGGCAGAGAAACCGTTCCACGCGTTCTCTGCCGCACCAGCCTTGTTGTAGGGGGTCCTCACGACCAAGGTCGGCCACGGACCCTCGCCAAGAGGTCGGTAGACATCAGCCCGCAAGACGACGCCGTCCCGCATTCGCGCAGGGACGTCCAGGTCTACCTGCACTGATGCTGGCGTGTCAGTATCCGCGTTCATGACGTTCGTTCCGTCTGCTTTTGTGTCCTGGCTCATTTGTCTTCAACCTGGTCGCGGAAGATCCATCGGAGCGTCTCGGGAAACACTGCACCTGCGTGCCCGAGGGTGTGCCCGGCGGTTCCGAACACGAACATCGAATCGTAGCGGCGATACTTCAGGGCAGCGTCGAGGTCATGGTTGGCGATGGGGATGTTGCCGTAGACGATGTCGACGTCGCGCTGCCCGGTCTGGTGCCAGACCCGGATAGGCTTGCGCGGGGCGCGCCGGACCATGCTCGGCAAGTTGTTCGCGCCCAGGATGTTGATGAAGCTGCCGCAGTGCGAGATCACGTTCCCGAATTCGTCCGGGCGATGGAAGGCAGCGGTGAAGGCGCCTGCACCACCGGAGCTGAAGCCGCAGATGACCCGGCCCTTGGGGTCATCCGTGAGCCTGACCTTCGTCCGGATTACCGGAAAGAGTTCCTCTACGAGGTAGCGGGCAAAGTCCCCGCTGACGGTGTCGTACTCGACACCGCGGTTGGTGCTCCCGCCATAGATCGGATAGCCCGGTCCCGTTTCCCCAGGGTTGTGGAACAGGCCCACGGTCATGGGAATCTCACCCGAATGCACGAGATTGTCCAGCACTGTTGTGGCGCGAACCTTCTCCCCGGTGTACTCCAGGCCGTCCAGGCAGACCATCAAGTTGACCGATTCGGCCTCCTCGGCACCGTGCGGCAGGTAAAGGTAGACACTGCTCGTCACGCCCGGATAGACGGTGTGGCTGGTCCAGCGGAAGTGGTAGTACTTCCCTGCAGGAACCCCCTCCTGCGGCGACGACTCGGATGTCAATCGGTACTCCGACACGCTGTCGTTTTCTGACAACTCGTACATGGCTATGTCTTTGAGCGGCAACGTGTTCGCCAAGTCTTCGTCGTTTGTGATCATTCCCCAGTGGTCGAGATCCACCAGTTCGAGCTCGGTTGCCGCTACCTGCGTATGGGTCATGGTGAAACACCCTTTCTTCTTCTCAAGGTTATCGAGATCTGGTCTCTAGGTCGCGTGATTACTTGTCGTCGTGGTCGGCGTTGAGTTCAATACTTGAGGGCTGGCTCAGCTAAGACAAGCACTGCGAAACCAAGACCAAGCACCCTGGCGACGGCAGCTGCGGACCGTCGTAGGATCGGCTTGCGCGCCTCGCTGGCTTCGTTTGAGTACGTACCCTCAGGTGGTCTCCTTCGGCCGTAAGTATCCGTCGGCTGTAAGTTGTGTGGCTCCGGGCCAGATCTCAGAGGCACCTCGGCTCTGCCCTCTCCACGACGCCAAAACCGCTTCTTCAATTCAGCAGCGTGCGTTGATTTTGCCGTAAGTGGAATACTTCGGGTAGTGGTGGTTTAACCAATTGGCGAGCAGGGATTTGGTCTTGTCTCAATGTCCTTACCCACCCCTTGGATGTAGTCCTGATCACTAGGACCGGATGCTTTTTTGTAGGCGAATAGTCACGGGCAAGAGTGGCGGATCGACCAAGCGCCTTCCCGTTCGCCTTCAACCTGTTCGCGGAAGATTCATCGAAGCGTCTCGGGAAACACGGCGCCGGCGTGCCCGAGGGTGTGCCCGGCGGTGCCGAACAGGGACATCGAATGGGAGCGGACGTCCCGTGGTGGCGCGAACCTTCTCCGCGGTGTACTCCAGGCAGATCATCAGGTTGATCGATTCGGCTTTTTCGGCACCATGGGGCAGGTAGAGGTAGATACTGCTCGGCACGCCCGGGTAGACGGTGTGGCTGGTCCAGCGGAAGTGGTAAGGCTCCCCTGCGGGAACGCCCTCTTGCGGCAGCGACTCGGATATCAGTTGGTACTCAGACACCGGGTCGCCTTCTGACAACTCGATTCGGGCAAGGTCCTTGCCCGGGATTCGACCCTCATCAAGGAGGTTTGCCTCGGACGACATACCCCAGGTCAAGCTCGACAAGTGCGAACTCCGTCGTGGCTGTTCGCGCGTGGTTCAAGGTGAAACACCCTTTCTTCTCAATGCTGTCTTCTCCAGTGCACGAAACATCACGCCTTCACGTCATTCGCATGAGTTGAGTTTTTCCCAAGTGCAACGCTTCGGATAGTGGTGTTAGAACCAATCGAACCAGCAGGAGTTGGGGGTATTCCAGCGACCGCGTCGGGTGCGACGACAAAGCCCCCCAGTCGGCAGTATCGACTACGGGGCGGCGGTATTCGTGATTGGGAGGACGCCAAAGTCCTGACGGCTCGTTGGTAAAACAACTAGTGACGAGCAGATGACCAAGCAGCGAACATCGTATTCAGACCATCGGCGTGTGATTCACGTCCCAACAACCGAGCAAGCCTTTGTGACTTTCGCCATGTGCGCGCCTAAGGAGCAGCCGCTCATGTCGGACCGCGCTGAAGACGCGGCCCTGGCTCGGGGAAGACTATTACTTTTAGGAAGGTACTGATCGAATATGGACGTAATGAGTTCAGTGGATACTAAGGCGCCGCCACAGAGCCAGCCACACCTCAAGGGCAACATGGGGTTCCTCTCGCTGTTTTTCAGCGTGGTGGCGTATAACGCCCCTCTGGTGGTCGTCGTCGGGGCCATCCCCATCATGGTGAGCAGCGGGGCAGGCCTGGGCACGCCAGTGTCGTTCATCATTGCAGGGGCCATCCTTGGCGCCTTTGCCGTCGGCTTTACGCGCATGTCCAAAATCATGCCGAAGCCAGGCGGTTTCTACTCGATGATCACAGCCGGACTCGGGCGGGAAATCGGCCTCGGCTCAGGTCTGGTGGCACTTCTGGGTTACTTCTGCGCCTATGCGGGAAGCGTCGTGTTCGGGGGTGTCGTCATGGGAGAGTTGGTGCACGGCACGCTCAACGGGCCCAACCTTCCCTGGTACGTCTGGGCAAGCATCTTTTGGGCTGCCAGCTCAATCCTCGGCTATTTCAAGGTCGAACTGTCAGCAAAGGTGCTGACGATCTTCCTGTTCCTTGAGGTCGTCATCGTGGTCGCTTACGACGTCCTTGTTTTCGTCAATGGGGGAGCCGGCCATGAGGGCATCTCCGTTGCACCGCTGAGCCCGATGCACTGGTTCGATGGGTCGTTCCCTCTGGGTTTGCTCTTCGCTCTCGGGATGTTTGCAGGCTTCGAGGTCACCGTCCTGTTCCGTGAGGAGGTCCGGGATCCCAGCCGAACGATTCCCCGCGTCACCTATGCTGTAATCGCCTTGGGGACGGTCGTTTACGGCCTTTCCGCACTGTTGTTCCTCAACTCGATCGGTCTCGACAAGGTCGTTGAAGCCGCCACCGTGGATCCAACTGGTTCAATGACGTCCAGCCTCCAGGCTTTCGGCGGGAAAGTCCTCGCGGACGCCGCGACCGTCCTCGTCAATACGAGTACCTTTGCGGTGATCCTCGCCGCGCATAATATTTCGGCCAGATATTCCTTCAATTTGAGTGCTGACGGAATCCTTCCGCGGAAGTTGAGCATAGTGCACCCCCGACACGGCTCTCCACACGTCTCGTCCATGGCTATTAGCGGTGCAGGCCTGCTTGTAAGCCTTGTAGTGATCTTCACGGGTATCGGGGCCATTAACTTCTATACGGCTCTGCTCGGCATCACCAGTTTCGTGATCCTCGGCGTGATCTTCGTGACAGGAGTCGCAGTACCGGTCTACCTGCGTCGCCATGGCCAGCAGCATTCTGTGTGGAGCAGGCTCGTCTTACCGGCCGTGTCACTTATCGGTCTGGGAGCCGGACTGATCCTCGCGGGGGTCAATTTTCCTCTCCTGGTCGGTGGCTCCTTCGTCCTGGCAACCATTCTGATGGCGCTGATTCTCGGACTATTCGTGCTCGGCATCGCTCTCGCGGTGGTCTACCGGCAGACCAAGCCGGCCACTTATGCCCACATCGGGCGCCAGTAAGGTCCGGCATCAACTAGGCAAGAGGAAAAGAAAGCTCCTAACTCAACGGCTTGCACCCCATAAGGTCGCGGCGTGCCTGCTCCCCGTGAGCTGGACCGATCTCAGGTCCGGTTCGCGGGGAGCAGTTTCATACAGGTCGGCATGCTCTTTTCGGGCATTCCTGCGTCAGAAAGTTGGGACCCAACAGAAACTGGACTAAATATGCAGCAGGCTCGGAATTGGTGCCAGCGCTGCGGTTGGCCGGGGTCGGACCCCGAACCCTCGAAGAGCCAAGTGACGGGCTTTCCATATTGCAGTTCAACCGGTCATACGATCTCCGCCTACTGCCCCTGCCCAGGGCGTATCGCCCGGGCTGGGCAGCACGAGATGAGCGAAAAAGGTAGCCCTGATGAAGTGTGATGACCTGCGAAGTGGTCCGTGCCCATTCCAGAGCCAGCTCGATGGGCCGGAAGGGGGCGCCAGAATGCTCCTGTTCAACGGCGACCGCCGCGCCGGGAGCACCAACGCAGGCTGCAGTGACGGTGTACAGCCCCGTGCAGGCACCTTCGCCGTCGTGCCGAAGCCCAAGAGGGGGCCATCGAGTGGCCCCACCTCGGATATGAGGGCCGGCTCCGCCGACGTCCTTAAGAGCCGGTACAGCTCAGAGTAGTTCTTGGCCTCCTGCTCCAGAATCCGCGGATTTACTGTCTGGCTTCGGGGGCCTCGAATTGATCGTGGGATCGGCAGTGCGCGTGTGAACGGGATTGGATGTTGGTGGATGCGCGGGTTCAGGGTAGTCATAGACACACCCCGATGTCCCGCTTAGAGAGATCAGAAGGCACAGAGTCACCCCGATTCA
This sequence comes from Arthrobacter sp. ISL-85, assembly GCF_018613675.1. Classification (GTDB taxonomy): domain Bacteria; phylum Actinomycetota; class Actinomycetes; order Actinomycetales; family Micrococcaceae; genus Arthrobacter. The sequence goes on from NZ_JAGGPQ010000003.1 coordinate 65,732, forward strand.
GCGCAGCCTGTCCTTCATCCCCACGTTTCCGCAGTGGGGAGGCCCGTAGTTCAGTAGCAAGGCGTGCCCGCGAGGTCGTCATTGACATCGGCAGCATCGTCAATGAAGTCCGCTGGACGGCTGGAACAACACTAAGGAGGCCGACAAAGCGGTCCGGATCGCGCGCGGAAAAGTCATGGCCCGGTACGGGCTTCCCGCTTCCGGCGAGCTTTTCGACCGGGCGTACGCTTACGCCGCCGAGAATTACTTGTGGTACGGCTATTTGAGTCTGGAAAGACGAGACCTCCGAAGGGCATGATGCAAAAGGCGATTGGGGCCGCCGGGGGCTGGGGGAGAGGCCTGGTCTCAGAGGCTCTCGTCGTCGTCGCCGACCCGGAGCTAGTTAACACCGGGCATGCACCGGGGAACACGAATGGTCCCTACGGCTTCCACGCCAACTAACGGACGAACGTCCCGCCCTGGACCTTTGCCGGCAAACCACTGACATCTTGGGGGAAGGCCTTGTATTCTCATGGCACCCACCCGACCGGTTAGAGACTTTCGGCAAGGAGAAATCATGCCCAGCAATGACGAAGCACAGGTTCTGTCTCAATGGAGTCAGGAACTGGCGAGGGCGCTGCAGATTTTGGATCTTGAGGTGGCCCAGGAGCTCGTCCTCGATCTAGCCAGGAAATCTGCGGACTCCGTGATCCATGCAGCGGCGCCGGTGACGGCTTTCATGGTCGGTTACGCCGCTGGGCTTGAAGCCGGGAAAGGAAGCCTGGGTTCCGGCGTTTCACCTGCCTTGGCAACTAACAGGGCGGCCGAAGTCGCCTTCAAGCTCTGTTCTGACTGGGCGGAAGGAAATGGCTGGGAACCGACAGATCAGTCGTAGGGTCTCCCCTCCTCCTGCGTCCCGTCTTACCTTGACCGGATCTTCGCAGTATGAAGTTTGACGGACTCGGCTGCCTTGCTTCGGGAGGAGCCTTTCAAGCTAGGGGCGAATTGACCGCCCCTGGGTTAGGAGAATGCATTCCATTCACGAATGGCTGGGCCCAGAATCTCCCTCTGGGCGGCAATTGCTTCCTCGTGATTGCATATTTTGTAGCTGCGAGGTGGGGTTCCCGCCTCTCCGTATCTCTACTCGTTGTCCGAGAGTCCGTTGCCAATCCGGTTGCAGGTGAAGGTGGATCGTTTGCTCCTAAGTGCACGGGAGCCGGTTCTTGCAAAGCTAAGCGGCGTGTTGCGTGGGCCGGCGGTGAGGTGTCATTTACGTTGCGACTAGTTGATGATCCGGGTGATCATCGGACACCCCACCGCAGGAATTTGGGGCAGTTGAGCCGCCGGAGGCAGTCGAACTGCCGGTTTAGAGGAACCGCTGTTCGCGGCCGTTGTAGGCGCTCAGTGGACGGATAAGGGAGTTGGCCGCTGCCTGTTCCATGATGTGTGCTGTCCAGCCAGTGATGCGGCTTGCGACGAAGATGGGTGTGAACGTGGGGGTATCGAAGCCCATCAGGTGGTATGTAGGCCCAGCGGGGTAGTCAAGGTTGGGCTTGATGGCTTTAGCTTCATCCATTGCCTGTTCCAAACCGTTGTAGAGGCCGAGGAGCTCAGGCCTGCCGTAGTGGGCGATCATCTTGTCGAGGGCCGCTTTCATCGTGGGAACCCGGGAGTCGCCGTGCTTGTAGACGCGGTGCCCGAAGCCCATGACCTTCTTCTTGTGCGCCAAGGCATCTTCCATCCATGCCGTGGCCCGGGCCGCGGCCTCTTCCAACGATTCCTCGGAGCGGATGCCGATTTCGTCGAAGGTGTGCATGACCGCCTCGTTGGCGCCTCCGTGCAGTGGACCTTTGAGGGCTCCGATGGCCGCGGTAACGGCTGAGTGCAGGTCGGACAATGTTGAGGTGACCACGCGGGCGGTGAAGGTCGAGGCGTTGAAGGAGTGCTCGGCATAAAGGATCATCGACACATTGAACGCGGCGACGACTTCCTCCACGGGCTCTTCGCCGAAGGTCATCCAGAGGAAGTTGGCCGAGTAGCCCAGGTCGTTCCGTGGTTCGATGATGTCCTGGCCATGGCGGCGGCGCTGATCGTACGCCACCACGGCCGGCATGGCCGCCCAGAGGTCGATGGCCTTCGTCATGTTGGCCTCGGGCGAGGAGTCCTCTGCCAGCGGGTGCCGCGCTCCCAGCACCGAGGCGGCGGTGCGGCAGACGTCCATGGGATGGGCGTGCGTGGGCAGGGCGTCGATAATGGCCTTGAGCGCAGGATCCAGCGAGCGGCTGGCCCTTTCGCGGTTGCCGAACTGCTCCAGTTGTTGTTGGCTGGGCAGTTCGCCGTTCCAGAGCAGGTATGCGACCTCTTCGAAAATGCATTTCGCGGCGAGTTCCTGGACCGGGTAACCGCGATATAGAAGCGAGTTGGTTTCCGCATTGACCTTGGATACGGCGGTGTAGTCCACCACGACGCCAGCGAGGCCTTTTTTGATTTCTGTTTCAGTCATGCTGAACTCCTTCGTTGCAGTTCTTGTCCTAGTGTGTGCGGGGGATCTGGAAGTTGAAGATGCCGGAATCGAACTTGTTGTAGGCCTCGTAATCCACGAGGTCATAGAGGCGGGCCCGCGTCAGCATTTCAGGAACGCGTACTTCTTGGGTGCCCAAGCTCTTGAGCGTGTCCAAAACCCTTTCAGCTGCCCCCATGGCGCTACGGAGCAGGGTAACCGGGTAGATAATCATGTTGACGCCCACGGCCTGCAGCTCCCTGGTCGAGAAGAGGTCGCTTTTGCCGAATTCGGTCATGTTGGCCAGGATCGGCACGTCCACGGCGTCGCGGATGGCCTGGAATTCGGCGAGGTCCCGCATGGCTTCGGGGAAGATCGCGTCCGCGCCGGCGTCCACGAGGGCTTTGGCGCGGTCTTTGGCGGCTTGGAGTCCGTCGGTGGCGCGGATGTCGGTGCGGGCCATGATGAGGAAGTTCGGGTCCCGGCGGGCATCCGCCGCGGCGCGTATGCGCTTGGTGGCGGTGTCCAGGTCCACCACGTTCTTGCCGTCCAGGTGGCCGCAGCGCTTGGGGTTGAACTGGTCCTCGATGTGGCACCCGGCCAGGCCCGCGTTCTCAAGCTCCTGGACGGTGCGGGCGACGTTCATGGGCTCGCCGAAGCCGGTGTCGGCGTCAACGATCGAGGGCAGGTCCGTCATGCGGGCGATCTGGCCTGCGCGGGTGGCCACCTCGGTCAGCGTGGTCAGCCCGATGTCCGGCAGGCCGAGGTCGTTGGCCAGGACCGCGCCGGAAATGTAGACCCCGGCAAAGCCCTTCTCCTCGATGAGCCGGGCGGAGAGCGGGCTGAACGCGCCCGGGAACTGCTGGATGGTGCCGGAGGACAGGAGCTCGCGGAAACGGATCCGCTTCTGTTCGGGTGTGGTCTTCGAATACAGCATCAGAAGAGTCCCTTCGGCGTCGCTGCCAGGTCGATGACGCCGGGCGCTGCAGTGATGTTCAGTTGGTCCAGCTCGCCGGCGCCCAGTTCGGGGAGGCGTTCGACGGCGGCGAGGAACCTTTCGATCTCGGCTTCCTCCACCAGTCCTGCGGCAAGGGTCCGGAATTTGTTGATGTACTGTTCGCGGGCGAACGGCCGGGCGCCGAGGGGGTGGGCGTCGGCGACGGCGATCTGGTCGGTGATGACGGTGCCGTCCTTGAGGGTGATCTCCACTGAGCCGCCAAAGGCTTTCTCGGCGATGTCCAGGGAGTGGTAGCGGCGGGTCCATTCCGGATCCTCCACCGTCGTCACCTTGTGCCACAGCTCCACGGTGTCCTGGCGTGCGGCGCGCTCGGGGGAGTAGGAGTCCACGTGGTGCCAGGCGCCGTCCTGGAGGGCGACGGTGAAGATGTAGGGGATGGAGTGGTCCAGGGTTTCCCGGCTGGCGGTGGGGCTGTACTTCTGGGGGTCGTTGGCGCCGGAGCCGATCACGTAGTGGGTGTGGTGGCTGGTCTTAATCAGGACTGATTCGACGTTGGCCGGGTCGGTCACCTCAGGGTGTTCGCGGTGCAGCTTGCGGGCCAGGTCGATCCAGGCCTGGGCCTGGTACTCGGCCGAGTGTTCCTTGGTGTAGGTGTCCATGATGGCGCGCTTGGCTTCGCCGGGGGTGGGGAGCGGGACCATGTAGGACGCGTCCGGACCATCGAGCATCCAGGCGATGACGCCGTCTTCGCCTTCGTAGATCGGCACCGGTGAGGTCTGGCCGCGCATGGCCCGGTCGGCTGATTCGATGGCCATCTTGCCGGCGAATGCCGGGGCGTGGGCCTTCCAGGTGGAGATCTCGCCCTTGCGTGACTGCCGGGTCGCCGTGGTGGTGTGCAGCGCCTGGCCCACTGACTGGAAGATGGTTTCGACGTCGAGGCCCAGCAGGGTGCCGATCCCGGCGGCCGCAGAGGGACCAAGGTGCGCGACATGGTCGATCTTGTGCTTGTGCAAGCAGATGGCCTTGACCAGGTTGACCTGGATTTCGTAGCCCGTCGCGATGCCGCGCACCAGGTCCTTGCCGCTCGAGCCCACGTGCTGGGCCACGGCGAGGATCGGCGGGATGTTATCGCCGGGGTGGGAGTACTCGGCGGCCAGGAACGTGTCGTGGTAGTCCAGTTCCCGGACCGCTACCCCGTTGGCCCACGCAGCCCACTCCGGGGAAACGCAGTCCGTAATGCCGAAGACGCTGGCGCCCTTGCCGTTTGTGGTCGGTGCGTGGGTGAGCGCCTGGGCGCGGGCGGCGACGATCGGCGCCCGGTTCAGCGAGGCAATAGCGACCGAGGCGTTGTCGATGATTCGGTTGATCACCATCTCAGTGACCTCCGGCGTGACCTCCACTGGATCGGCGGCGACCCTGGCGATCTTGTAGGCAAGCTGGTCCTCGCGTCGCAGGTTCTCTTCACTCTTGTAGACACGTACTGAATGGTCGACAGTCATGAGGCTGTCCTCTCGGTTTGGTGCTGCGTTGATTTCAAGTGGTTAAGGCTTTGATTCAGGTGGACCGTTGTACATGCCGCTGCGAGCTGAGCATCGCCGGCCGCAATTGCCCCGGCTATGTTGGCGTGCTCCATTGCTGAGGCGAGGAGGCGTTCAGGATTGTCCTTGGCGAGCCGGCGCATGCGCACCAAATGTACGCGCAGACTTTTCAAAGACTGGAGCAGGTAGGCATTGTTCATGGCCTGGTCGATCGCGTCATCCAGTCTCTGCACCAGGGAGTAGTAGTTGCCTTTGGCAGCGTCGTCACCTTGGACGAGTGCAGCAGCCGAGGAAAACTCCTTCTGCAGCTCGGAAAAGACCAGGGGATTACCCCGGCGAGCCGCAAGAGAGGCGGCCTTGCATTCAAGAGCCTCACGGAGTTCGAAAAGCTCATCGGCGTGGTCAAGCGACAATTCTGTTACTACCACGCCGCGCCCGTTGTGGGCTGCTGTCAGTCCTTCCGCGGCAAGGCGTCCCAATGCCTCCCGCAGAGGAGTCCTCGACACCCCGAGTCTTTCGGACTGCTCGACCTCCGCAAGGATCGTCCCAGGGGGCAGACGCCACTCGAGAATCTCCTCAAGCAAGGCTAGGTAAGCGCGTTCACTCGCACGCAAGGTCGTTCCTTCCTGAACGGCTAGGCTGTCTAAACGACTAGTGTATACAGAGGGGGAGGAAGTTCAAAGGAAACCTCACCGAAAGCGCAGTAAAACTCCCGATCTGTATACATGACCGGTTTCATCCGGCCCGTACGCGCTGGGCCAGTTAGCCCGAATGGATAGAAGATTCAGAAACAGCCACATTTTGGACCGATAGGCCAGTCTTGCTACGAAAACTGATTACCGCAAAGCTTGCCATGTATACATAGACCGTCATAATCCCCGTCCATAGACCCTCCTGCAGGATTCCGTGTATACACTGCTTGTCACGGGTCCCGCTGCCGCTCCTGCGACGGGGTGGAGGAGGGCTAAAAGCGGGAGAAGCCGGGCAGTTGCTAAGCCTTTAGCGTGCCAATTCATAGGTTTAGGTGAAACTGCGTCACGAGAAGGCACAGAGGCTGCACTCAGCCCGTGTAGTCCAGCAGAGACTGAGAAGTGGGAAGGACTGTGCGGAAGCCGGGACAGATGGTAACTCACGTCCTGGCATCGCCCCGACGGCGTGTCGCTGCTGGCCCGTTCTTGGAAAGAAAAAGGAATTGATTCCTGGCGCGCCGGGCAATGGATTGCTGCCCAAACCGGATGGCGGATGAAAGAGAGTAACAAGTGACGCGTATTGGCATCGTGGCTGAGTTGGGTCGCGAAACGAGGGCGGCGGCAACGCCTGTCACCGTGAAGCAGTTGTTGGGTTTGGGCTACGACGTCGTGGTCGAAAAGGGCGCCGGTGAGTCCGCGTCCTTCCGGGACGACGCCTATGCTGCGGCGGGTGCGGTTATCGTCGGTGCCGACGATGCGTGGGGCAGCGACGTGGTGCTGCGGGTCAATCCGCCCACGGAGGAGGAAATCGGCCGTTTGGCTCCTGGTGCCACGCTGATCGGTACGCTGGCCCCGGGCCTGCGGCCGGAGCTTGTTGAGGCTTTGGCGGCCCGGCCCATCACTGCTCTTGCCCTGGATGCGGTGCCGCGCATCTCGCGGGCGCAGTCGATGGATGTCCTCAGTTCGATGGCGAACATTGCCGGGTATCGTGCCGTGATCGAGGCCGCCCATGAGTTTGGCAGGTTCTTTACCGGACAGGTCACGGCGGCGGGCAAGGTCCCGCCGGCGAAAGTTCTCGTTGCCGGCGCGGGCGTCGCTGGACTGGCGGCGATCGGCGCTGCGAGCAGCCTGGGCGCGATCGTTCGCGCTACTGATCCGCGGCCCGAGGTGGCGGACCAGGTGAAGTCCATTGGTGGTACTTACCTCAAGGTCGAGGTAGAGGAAGAGATGAAGTCCTCTGACGGGTACGCCAAAGCAACGTCGGAGGCATACAACCGACGCGCGGCCGAAATCTACACCGAGCAGGCCCGTGACGTTGACATCATCATCACCACGGCCCTGATCCCGGGCCGGCCCGCGCCGAAACTCCTCACGGCCGATGACGTGGCCGGGATGAAAGCCGGCAGCGTGATCGTGGATATGGCTGCCGGACAGGGCGGCAACGTTGAAGGCTCAGTGGCAGGCGAACGGATCGTCACCGAAAACGGCGTCGTCATCCTCGGCTACACCGATTTGCCGGCCCGGCTGCCGGCCCAGGCGTCACAGCTGTACGGGACGAACTTGGTGAACCTGCTCAAGCTCCTGACCCCGGACAGGGACGGCCAGCTGACCCTTGACTTTGATGATGTGGTTCAGCGTTCCGTGACGGTGGTGCGCAATGGGGAGCTGACCTGGCCGCCGCCCCCGGTCCAGGTTTCCGCCGCCCCGGTGGTGAAGCCGGAGGTCTCCGCGGCCGCCGAAAGCCCTGCACCGAAGAAAAAGCAGGGCCTGAGCGCGGCCGGTAAGGCCGGGCTCTTTGCCGCCGGGATCGCCGCGCTGTTCCTGGTCAGCGCGGTCGCACCGGCGCCGCTGCCTCAGCACTTCACGGTCCTGATGCTCTCCGTCGTGGTCGGGTTCTACGTCATCGGGAAAGTCCACCACGCCCTGCACACCCCGCTGATGTCCGTCACCAATGCGATCTCGGGGATCATCGTCGTCGGTGCCCTGCTGCAGATCACCTCCGACAACATCGCGATGCAGGTGCTCGCCGCCGTCGCGGTCCTGCTGGCCAGCATCAATATCTTCGGCGGCTTCGCCGTGACCCGGCGCATGCTCGCCATGTTCTCGGCCGGGAAGGCACGTTCATGAGCGCCGCCACCGAAGCAGCAGAAATCATCTCGAGGAGCCTTACCGTGCCTGACACCGTCTCTGGTCCGTTGACCGCCGACACCATCGCGGGGGCGGCCTACATCGTCGCGGCCCTGCTGTTCATCCTCAGCCTCGCCGGGCTGAGCAAGCACGAGAGAGCCCGTGCCGGAGTCATCTACGGCATTACCGGGATGATCATTGCCCTCGCCGCCACGATCTGGCTGACCCTGCAGGAAGCCTGGGGCTCCGGCGCCGGCCTGACCGGCCTGGGGCTGCTCCTGGCCGCAGTGCTCATCGGTGCGGGGATCGGGCTTTGGCGCGCCCGGGTGGTTGAAATGACGGGGATGCCGGAACTGATCGCCCTGCTGCACAGCTTCGTGGGCCTCGCCGCGGTCCTGGTCGGCTGGAACGGCCACCTCGAAGCCCCCGCCCTCTCCTCGGACCTGACGGCAATCCACCACGCCGAGGTGTTCATCGGCGTGTTCATCGGAGCAGTGACCTTCACCGGCTCCATCGTCGCCTTCCTGAAACTGTCAGCGAGGATGAAGTCCTCACCCCTGATGCTGCCGGGCAAGAACGCCATCAACCTTGGCGCCCTCGTTGTGTTCGTCGCCTTGACCGTCTGGTACGTCAACGACTCCCAGCTCTGGCTCCTTGTCGTTGTCACTGTCCTTGCCCTCGGGCTGGGCTGGCACCTGGTGGCCTCCATCGGCGGCGGCGACATGCCCGTCGTCGTCTCCATGCTCAACAGCTACTCCGGCTGGGCCGCAGCCGCCGCGGGCTTCCTGCTCAACAACGACCTGCTCATCATCACCGGCGCCCTGGTGGGCTCCTCAGGCGCCTACCTGTCCTACATCATGTGCAAGGCCATGAACCGGTCCTTCATTTCCGTGATCGCCGGCGGCTTCGGCATCGCAGCGCCCACCACCGGCGGCGACGCCGACCAGGGCGAGCACCGCGAGATTACGGCCGAGGCGACAGCGGAAATGCTGACCAACGCCTCCAGCGTGGTCATCACCCCCGGCTACGGCATGGCAGTGGCACAGGCCCAGTACCCGGTCGCAGAACTCGCCCACCAGCTGCGCGAACGCGGGGTGAACGTCAGGTTCGGCATACACCCGGTCGCCGGGCGCCTTCCCGGGCACATGAACGTCCTGCTTGCCGAAGCCAAAGTCCCGTACGACATCGTCCTCGAAATGGACGAAATCAACGAAGACCTCGGCGACACCTCCGTGGTCCTCGTCATCGGCGCCAATGACACCGTCAACCCCGCCGCTGCCGAAGACCCGGGCAGCCCCATCGCCGGCATGCCCGTCCTGCGCGTCTGGGAAGCCGAGAACGTCGTCGTGTTCAAACGCTCCATGGCCGCCGGCTACGCAGGCGTTCAAAACCCCCTGTTCTACCGCGACAACTCCCAAATGCTTTTCGGCGACGCCAAACAACGCGTCGAAGACATCCTCAAAGCCTTCTAACGCGATCCAATTCAAACCTTAGCTAAAAGGATGAGAAGGTCCTCATGTCAAGAGATCAGTGTCCGGGTGGCGACAGCCAGCAGAATCAGGCAGGAGCACATGTACCACAGCTGGCTGGAAGCGGAAAGGATCGGGTTTCGGATCCGGCCTTCGATATTGACGCGTTTGAGTCATCCCCTTGGATTGGGCTTCATTACCGGTATGAGTCCCTGCTTCATCACAGTCACGAACTATTGGAGCGCATCGGGGAGGATGCCCGCCCACGGGGCCGCGGTTGACGCGATGACACCGGGGAATCCATAGATGTCGGCACGGCCGCCCTCGGTTAAAGGTGGACTTTCCCGCTTCATGGGCAGAGCCTCGCACGCCCATCCGCGGCAGAATGGCCCGTTCCTGACGTACGTCAATGTCTCGGATGCTTCGGAAGCATGAACGGCGGGACGCGAACCGCTGGCAGCCTGCGTGAGGGCTTGACGATAGATCAGCGGGGAAGAACGTCTGCAACGAATAGGCGTCGGCGAAGCCACGAATGAGGGAGGCTCGTCCACATCAGCTCAATGGCATTGTCCACCTGGACGCTAGCCGCGGGCTGTCCCCGCGACGTCGAGGCGGAAATACGCGACCAGATTCAGGCCATCTTGGCTCCGCACCACCGCCCGGCCATCGGGCGTCCGCTAAGATCCGGCAGGGCGCTTTTGGCCCGACATCGTTTGCTACTTCGCGAACACTTCCAAGCTACGCCTGTGCGATTGTCTTAGTAACGGTGGTTGCACGGTTGGCCTCACACAACGGCGGTGCGAGCCAATCCTGCTCTGGATGATGTAGGAGACCAAGAAGGAACGGCACAGCGCTGCCGAGGACGGACTGACAGGCGGAAAGCCGGATTCGTCTTGGAACGGAAGTCCTCCGCAACTACTTCTACTCCGTCTCTGCCCTCTGAAAACCTAGTCGATTGGCAGTGCTTTGTAGGCGGTTTCTTTGTTCAGGTTCCAGCCGGCGACGATGCCGGAGCCGATCATTTGGTCGCTGAGGCGGGCGAGGCGGTAGGCGGGGTTGGTGTCGAGGGCTAGTTGGAGAAATTGGTGGGCTTTGCTGCCTCTGCCTTCCCACCAGTTGATGTAGCCGATGGCTGTGAGAACTGGTGCTGCGTACTCGGGGCTGGTACGGGTGTAGGCGTGGAGGAGTAGTTGTTGTGCCCATTCGATGCGTGACCACTTCGGGGCTGTTTGGGTTTGGGCGAACAGGATGTGCTGCATTGGTTCGTCCACCCCTGGGATGTCTGCGATGAGTCTGTCGCGGATTGGGGGAAATTGGAGGTTCGCGACGAGGGCGTGGCAGTCGTCGTCGCTGGGGAAGTCGGTGGAACGGAGCATGTCTGCCCAAAGTTCCCGCCCATGCCGGAGGGCAGTTTCGGTGGATTGTGCCCTGACGGAGTCCATATGGTGTTCTACGGCAGCGGCTTTTGCTGCTTCCTTGGTAGCAGGTGGGAGGGTGATCCCGCTGGTGGGTTGGACGTAGCTGCCGCGGTAGATGAATTCGGCGTTGATAGTGCTGGTTTGGGCGGAGTTGACGGGCAGGGCGAGGCTGGTGCCGGGTTCGGCGTCGTAGGGGGAGTAGGTTTCGTCTCCGACGAAGAGACCGTCGCGGATGGTGATGCGTTGTTCGGCGAGGACTCCGGTGAGGGCGGCGATGGTGCTGGCCTGGGGCCGGGCCTGCCCGGGCTGGGTGGTTTCGCTGGTGTAGACGGCGAAGAGGATTGATGTGGCAGTGGTGTCGCTGGTGAGGTAGTGGGCGACTGTCCGGGCGTAGGCGAGTTCCTGCCCTGTCTGACGGGGAAGGTCGATGCGGAGCGTGGCGCCGATGCTGTTGTCGTTCATCGTGATGCAAACAAGGCTTTCCTGGGGCCAGAAGCCCAGCGTATGCCCGATAAAGCTAAGGACATCCGATGGTGTTTTGATCGTGAGCTTTTCCATGATCCCGTGATTCCCTTCACCCTTGCGATTGCTGTTTCTTCTGCGGTTATTGGTCGTGGTCGTCGTTCTGGTAGGGGACCATCCGCTGGGTTGAGGGGCCGGAGTGCAACTTGGGGGACCGGCGTCAAGGCCGAAAACCTCGTTGCGGACTGTGGTCCGTTGTCTTGAGAAGGTTTTCGGTTTTGGGGTCGGCGCGGTAGCGCCCTGGTTGCGCGAAGGGCCCGCCCAGCGATCATGGGAGATATCAGAATGACAAGCAGCGTTGGAACTTCTGCCTGTCCATCGATGCCAAGGAACTAAGCGGCATGACTTACGGGGATGAGGCCGGTTCGGAGTACTCGCAGCGATTGTGGCTCCGCGTGCGGGAGCCTCCACAAAGGGGGAAAATGCCGACTCTAGGATTGCATGTCTTTTGAAGGGCGAGCCAAATCAGTCTGGACAAAGAAAATCCGAATCCCTTCGTTTCGGGATGCCGTCGTTGATTGAACGCTTCAACGAGGCGGAAGGCGAGGTGTGGAAATTGTCCACAATCTTGGCCTCGGATCGGGTAACACCGTCCTCGAACTGCTTCTAATTACGCATGTTTCGGCGATGTCTCAGCTTTGCAAGGGCCCGGAAGACAGCTGGGGTTATGTGGTTCCTCGTTCCGGTTCTGTTGGGTGGGCCGTCACCTATTCATGCGCCGAGGGAACGGGGACGACATGGTCACAGCAGTGTCTACGCGGGGCTTCCAGATGAGGGTTCCGGGAATCGTTCGAAAAGCTACGTGCCTATGTTTGTCCACCCGAAGAGGGTGTGGAATTGTGCACACTTATGTCCACTTTATTGAGGGTGGCATCGGTATCGACGTTGGGATTGTGAAGGATGAGGCGGACCGCTGAATAGTGCCACAGCTTGTGGCTGCCGCAGATTCGAGGACAAGCAAGGCTCCGACGGATGGAGCGCAGTGCGGCTCGGATCCTTACTTCCGTGGACATCGCGCAATTCGGGGACTGGCTCCGTCAGATCCGCAGAGATCTCTCGATGAGCATAAGGAACGATATCCTGCCGCGATCATTGGTCCTCTGGCAGTGAATTTCTCTCGACGCTGGGCCGCTGATGGAATTAGTGGCATCGTCGCTGTTATCCCGCAGCGTTCCGATTAGATCGGTCACCGGGGGCGACGAGGATCCGCTGGAGGTCGACCCCCGGGCTTCGACCAAGAGGACTACAAAGGCCGCAATGTCGTCGAACGGTACTTCAACACCTTCAAACAGTGGAGAGCCCTGGCAACCCGCTACGACAAACTCGCACTTACCTACAAAGGAGGAGCCGTCCTCAGGGCATCAGCATCTGGCTGACAGCTTAGGAGACCCGCCTAGGTGACGGGCGCGTGCACTGCGTCGGGTAAACGGCGCAGTGCCCATGACGCGGCTTCATAATCACCGTTTGCCCGACCGGAATGTTGGGGAAGGGTTTTATGGTGCAGATGACCGGGATGGTTGCTAAACGACGGGGCCCCGGAGTTCCCTCTCGGCGCTCCGGGCTTTGGCGACGAAGCCCGAATTTCGAGACCGTTGCAAATTTTGTGCTGTCTGCCAGAAGGAAGCAGGAGGTGGAGGCGCGGAGGGAGGCGACTTTGACGTCCATATTGTCCATCGTTGGGGTTGTGACGCCTCGGGACAGGTTCCAGGTTCCGGTGCTGAGAAAGCACAAATCGGTATGGATGCCTCTGATCGTGTCGGCTGCGATTCGTCCCTCGCTGGAACCGCTGTATGGATGTACGGCCCCCTGTGTGGATGGCCTTAATGATGCTCCTATAGCTGTCAAATGGGGGGTGCGAGGCTATTCCCGCAGCCGCGTGCCGTAAACCGGGATGCTTGAGGAGCGTGCGTCGCGTCGCTCTTATTTGCCCATCGCCAACTGGTCCAAGAATTCTATCGACCGGGTAAACGCATTTGGCAACTTCAGGCATCAGGAGCGCCTTGATTTTCTGCCATGTCACGTCGGTTGGGCTCTCTTCTGCTGGAGGCGATCACTGCCTGCGTCGGAGAGGGTCTCGCCGGCCGGAGCAGCAGCCGACGGTTGGCGCAGAGCGTGTGAAGAAACTTACTGGTCGACTCGCAATTTGTTATCATGTAACGGTCTATCTCAGAACTGAGCACCGATTGCCGACTAGGTTCCTGGTCAAAAGAGTAGGGAGCATTGCATGTCACTGGATCCACTACAACGTAACTCCCTGATTCTTCCTGTTGTCTGCGCCCCGATGGCGGGTGTGTCTGGGCCCGATTTGGTGAGGGAGGCTTGCAAGTCGGGAATTATGGGCGTTTTGCCCCGACATAACGCCTCGGACATAACTGAGTTCGGGAACTGGCTTCGCGATATCCGCAGAGCTCTTGGCGATCATCAGGAACGATATCCTGCGGCAATCATCGGTCCTCTGGCCGTGAATTTCTCCCGACGCTGGACCTCGGATGAGATGAGAGTAAATCTTGATCTCTGCGCGCGGTACGGGGTGGAAGTCATCATCAGCGCCATGGGCGATCCCACGGAACTCACTCAAACTGTGCATGGGTGGGGTGGCAAGGTCTTTCATGATGTCACGAGCATGCGTTTCGCTGAGAAGGCGATCTCTGCCGGCGTGGACGGCCTGACTTGCATTGTGGGCGGAGGAGGTGGCCACTCGGGCCTTCTCAGCCCATTCGTCTTCATTCCGCAGGTGCGGAGTATATTCGATGGAACCGTCCTTTTAGCCGGCACCGTTTCAACGGGCGCCGCGATTAGGTCCGCAGAGGTCCTCGGTGCCGACCTTGCATACCTTGGGACTCGCTTTATTGCGACTAAAGAAGCGAATGTACCCCCGGCCTATCGGCGGATGCTTGTGGAGGCAAAGTCGACCGATCTGATCTACACGAGCAGCGTAACCGCCGTTCCAGCCAATTGGTTGAAGCCCTCGCTTATCTCCCATGGTCTAGATCCTGAGGATCTTCCTGTCTCATCCGGACGCGGCAATTATGATCATCTGCCGCCGAAGAGTCGACCATGGCGTGACATCTGGAGTGCCGGCCAAGGCGTTGACCTTATCTATGACACGCCTTCCGTGGCTGACTTGGTTCAACGCCTAAGTATCGAGTACCGCGCTGCCTGCCAGATTCCCGAATTTGGACCTCTTTCATGAAACCTGCGATATTTCGATGCCGTTGACGCCTAGCAAATTGGAGACCGCGAGGGAGCGATATATCCACGGCTTCGACTATGCCGGGCTGGTTCCGACTCGCCATTCGACAACAGGGGTCTATCCGAGCGCGACGGTACTCCCAAGCGGAGATTGCTCGATTGGTCGTGCCAGGCGGATCGGTGGATGTGCAAAACCCGACATCGGAGTGCAACAACTGAACCCAGGCTTGGAGCGGCCCCGTATTTTGAGAGTGACGGCATGACAGAACTCCGGGTTGACCGGCCTGCAGTTGGAGTACTCCGCTGCAGGCTGGATGGACCCGACACTTTGAATGCGCTGGATGATCCGGTCAAACGTGCCCTGGTGGAACAAATTGTTCTGGCGGCTACTGAACCGGAGGTGCGGGTTCTGATGTTAACGGGTGCTGGCCGTGCGTTCTGTTCCGGTGGGGATATCCGGGGTATGGGGCAACGCACTCCGGCTGAGATGAACCGGGTGCTTACATACGGCCGCCAGATTACCGAAGGCCTGTCGAACCTGCAGAAGCCGGTCGTGGCCGCAGTGAACGGCATTGCTTCAGGCGCTGGCTTCAACCTTGCCCTTGCCTGTGACCTCATCCTTGCCGCCCCGCAGGCATGGTTCCAGCAGTCCTTCGTGAAGATGGGATTGTTGCCGGATATGGGGGGAACGTACCTTCTTGCGCAATCCATTGGGCTCCACCGCGCCAAGGAAGCTGTGCTCACCATGCGCAGGTTCTCCGCGCATGAGGGGAAGCAGTTGGGTTTCGTCGCAGAGGTGTTGGATGGTCAGTCATTTGACGACCAAGCAGTCGCATACTGCGCAACACTTTCCCAACGAGCCCCCTTGGCCATGGGACTGACCAAATTTCTCACCAACAGCTCAGTGGACGGCACCCTTGGAGACGCGTTGGACCGTGAGGGCCTTGCGCAGGGAGTCCTAGCCGCGACTGAAGACCACAAACGTGCCGTTAGCACGTTTCAGAGCAAAGGTGACCTCGATGCCATCGAGTTCACAGGCAATTGAATCAACACCTTTTCTGACGAGCTACCGCACACCAAGTCCTGGGATCGAGGCGCAGGACTTGCTGCCCGGCTGGGGACCACCGGAGGACGGGGAGGGGCTCTCAGTTGAGCCTCATACAGCAAGCATCAAAAAGCCAATACGGCTCCGAGCGCGACGTTGCCTATTCGTGGGCTGGGCAGTCAGATCCCCCATTTTCTGTGACCCGTAATATCGGGTCACGCTACCTCAAAGCTGCCTGCCGACACCGAGATAACGTCCTGTAACCCGCTTTTTCGTAGCCGGTGACCGGTCTCGCTAGGGAGCGGTCACCGGCTACTCAAGGACGTGCGAGCTGTGTGGATGACGAGGTGCTCCGCAATGTCGTGCTCACTGGCGGGGCAGGGTGTGCGCTTCGGCAAGTCCACGGCAACGACTTGGGCGAGGTTGTCCGCCAGGCCGCCACGGGGGAACCGCTCCTGGGTCCTGACGTGGCGCATCTGGCCTAGGAGTCAGAAGTGGTGGAGTGCGCTGTTGGCTTGGTGGTCATCGCCGCTGCTGAGTTTGTGGCGAGTGCTTGCCTGATGGTGCGGGCACGGGAACCGTTGAAGGCGCGAACTGTGCTTCGTTATTGATTCGTTCGGGGTAGAACGCCACGCTTAAAACCACTCAAGGTGACCTTGAGCTGTCCAGGATTGGGGTCAATTCGGGTTATCCACGGCTGGTTTGTGGGAGCCGTTGGGGTAGCTCCCTTGGCGGTGCTAGTTGTGGATAACCCGTGGGAATTGTCCCCGGTTGTGGACAGGTGCGCTTGGGTGAGCCATTGTCGGTACGTTTGGGCGACGTGGTCGTTTCTGGCGATTCCTCGTTCGATGCGGGAGAGGTTGGAGGGCCACTGGTTGAGGTGTTGGCCGGCTTGTTGCAGCGTGACGCCGAGCTGTTTCCTGAGGGTTCGGAGGCGAGTGATGTCGGGCGCTGCCACGGGGTTCAATATTTGGCGGAAGTTTCCCGGGCGACGTAGCGTTTGAGGCAGCGCATGGTTTCTCGTTTGCTTTTGCCGTCGGCGGTACGTTTGGCGACGTAGTCCTTTGGTTCGGTGGTCTGATTGCATGCGGGAGAGTACGACGTGGTGGAGGGCGCCGTTGGCTTGGCGGTCACCGCCTTTGCTGAGTCTGTGGCGGTTGGTTTGCCTGATGATGCGGGCACGGGTGCGGTGCCGGTGAGCGCTGCGAACTGTGCTTCGTTGTTGATCCGTTCGGGGTTGTCTCCGACGGTGACAAGGAGTTGGGTGGCGACTTCAACGCCTACGCCTGGCAGTTCGGTCAGCAGTGGCGCGTAGGAGTCGAGGATTTCTTGCAGGAGCTCATCTGTAGACGCGATTTCGGATCGCAGGGATTGATACCGCAAAGCCAGCGTCTTCAGCGTCAGCGCGGTGATGTATTCCGTGTCTGCTGGGTGCCCGGAGGGCCGCGAGCGGGCAAGCGCGGTGATCATCGCGGTTGTGGGGAGGCCGCGGTACTTGGCTCGGATCGTTTCTGGTGCGGAGACGAGCAGGCTTCGGATTTGGTTGATGGCGCTGGTGCGCGCCTTCATTGCCGAGGTCCGTGCTGTCCGCAGGATGCGGAGGCATTCCACTGGTCCGTCTTTGGTTTTGGGGGTCGAGATGCCTCGTTCGGCGAGTACCGATTGCGCTGCCTGGTAGGCGTCCAGTGGATCTGACTTTCCCCGGATCCTGCGCTGCTGATGGTTTGGTCGGTTAACCTCGAAGACCTTCAGTTCTTCCTTGGTTAACATGCGGGACAGTTCGGCCCCGTAGGAGCCTGTCCCTTCCACTCCCACGGCGCTCACCGTTCCATGGCTGGTGATGAAGTTAAGCAGGTCGCTGTAGCCGGCGGCTGTTGCTGCGAACTTTTGATCAGCGATGGGATTGCCGTATTCGGTGACTACGGCGACGTGGTGGGTGTCGGAATGGGTATACACCCCGACGATGACTTTGGGTAGTTCCTCGGCCAATAAGGCGACGGCCCTGCTCTTCCTGGTCTTCGTGTGTTGCACGTTGGCCAGGCCGGCAGAGAGCACGGGAATGGGACTAAAGCGCTTCAGGCTCCTATTAGGTCATGTCCGCCTGGCTCAACGGGCTTGGTGCTGGTCCTGAACTGGTGGACAGATCATTAGAAAGACAGCGTTCGCACGCGTCAGGTGGGCGACGAGCCACGCCAGTTCAGGACCTTTACCATCATTACCGTGGGGGTGGGTGAAGAGGCTGGTCACCACATAGAAGTTGTTGGTGAGGACTGTGAGATTCTTCCGTGCGCCGAGGTGGGGCACTACTGACTGGCAGGTGGTGCCGGCGTTCTGGAAGATCATCATGTCGTCCTGGATGAGCCGGGCAGCCAGTTCGGCAATGGCCTGCTTGTGCTTGCGGGGCAGTTCCAGTTGCGCCTTGGATTTCCGCGTCCTGGGAGGGGCTCGGCCTGTCCATTCCGAGAGACGGAGTCCGCCTGGTACCGAGCCACTTGTCCCGAATTTTCCGGTCAGCGATATCGCGCCGTACCGTCATATGGGAAACGTTGATGTAGTCCATGAGGCTGCGGATGCTGAGCACGCCTTCCCGGCGCAGGAGCCGCAGTATTTCCCGATTGTGCTGTTCCGGGATGGGGGTCTCGCTGGTTGATTCCCGTTGGGCTCCTCTTGTGGCATGCTCTCCTGCCCGATGGCCGCTTCCGCGGAAATAGTTGAAACGGTCGCGCTGCGTCTAATCGCAGTCCACACCGATACCGGTAAATGACGTCCTGTCAGATAAGTTCCCCCAAAAACACAAGCAACGACAGCAGTGCAGACCTCAGTAGTGGCCGGAACTAAGGGTCGATTGGTGTTGGCGACGGTAGGCAATTATCCGATCGCCGTTAATCTCAACGCGTCCAGCAACGCTCTTTCATTGGAACACCGTGCTATTCTGAAAGCGTGCGTGCAGAGCTCCTTCTTCTTAGCTGCCGCGGCGAGGCCTCAGACGCGATCTAGCGCAAGGCCCACCCTCGCCGCGGAGTTAGCTATGCCCGGCCAATCTTCCACCAAGATTAGAGAAAAGGCCCCACGTCATGCGCAACGCACAAAAACCCTCGGGAATGCCCATTCACCGGTACCTGCCTTTCCAGGACCAGATCCGTGTCGAACTGCCCGACCGCACCTGGCCGGACAAAATCATCACCGAGGCACCGCGCTGGTGCGCCGTCGATCTGCGCGACGGCAACCAGGCGCTGATCGACCCGATGAGCCCGGCCCGCAAGCTGAAAATGTTCCAGCTGCTGGTCAAGATGGGCTACAAGGAAATCGAGCTCGGGTTTCCGTCCGCCTCCCAGACCGACTTTGACTTCGTCCGCCAGCTCATCGAGGGCAACCACATCCCGGACGATGTCACCATCCAGGTCCTGACCCAGGCCCGGGAACACCTGATCGAACGCACCTACGAGTCCCTGGTCGGCGCGAAGCAGGCCATCGTGCACCTCTACAACGCCACCTCTGTGCTGCAGCGTCGGGTGGTGTTCAACCAGGACGAGGATGGCATTCTGGACATTGCCCTGCAGGGCGCCCGTTTGTGCAAAAAGTACGAGGAAACGCTCGTTGACACGCACGTGATCTATGAATACTCACCGGAATCATTTACTGGTACGGAACTGGAGTACGCGGCGCGGGTGTGCAATGCCGTCGCCGATGTTTTCGAGGCCTCCGCTGACAAGCAGGTGATCATCAACCTGCCTGCCACGGTGGAGATGGCCACCCCCAACGTCTACGCCGATTCCATCGAGTGGATGAGCCGGCACCTGCACCCGCGCGACGGCATCATCCTGTCCATGCACCCGCACAACGACCGCGGAACCGGGGTGGCTGCCGCAGAACTGGGATATATGGCCGGGGCCGACCGGATCGAGGGGTGCTTGTTCGGCAACGGCGAGCGTACCGGGAACGTGGACCTGGTCACCCTGGGCCTGAACCTGTTCGTCCAGGGCATCGATCCGATGATCGATTTCTCGGACATTGACGAGGTCCGCCGGACCGTGGAGTACTGCAACCAGTTGCCGGTTCCGGAGCGCTCCCCGTACGGTGGTGACCTGGTGTTCACCGCGTTCTCCGGCTCGCATCAGGATGCGATCAAGAAGGGCTTCGAGGCCCTGGAGCGCGACGCCGCCGCGGTGGGAAAGGCTGTGGACGACTTCACTTGGCAGGTGCCCTACCTGCCGGTGGACCCCAAGGACCTGGGCCGCAGCTATGAAGCCGTCATCCGGGTGAACTCCCAATCCGGCAAGGGCGGCGTGGCCTACCTGCTGAAGAACGAACACAGCCTGGACCTGCCGCGCCGGGCACAGATCGAGTTCTCCGGCGTGATCCAGCGCCGCACGGACACCGTAGGTGGGGAAGTAAGCGGCGCGCAGCTCTGGCAGATCTTCCAGGACGAATACCTGCCCTCCGGCAAAGCGGACGGGCAGTGGGGACGCTACTCCCTGGGTGCGGTCAAGACGGAGACGGATGCCGACGGCGGCATGACGCTGCATGCCTCTCTGACCATTGACGGTGCGGAGGTGAGCCGCACCGGCACCGGAAACGGCCCCATCGCCGCCCTGCTGAACATTTTGCACGAGGACGGCGTGGACGTCCGCGTGCTGGACTACAGCGAGCACGCTCTGTCCGAAGGCGGAAACGCCATGGCCTCGGCGTACGTGGAGTGCGCCGTGGGGGAGCGCGTGCTGTGGGGCGTCGGCATCGACGCCAACACCAGCACGGCGGCGCTCAAGGCAGTCATCTCCGCCGTCAACCGCGCTGTCCGGGACGCTTAGGGCTGCGACGGCGTCCATTGAAGGCTTCGGTGTTTTCCGGACACGGCAGGACTCCCTCCTGTCGTGTCCGGAATCCTCGAGCTCTTTCATTGTCCCGAACTGCCAAACGTCTCGAAACTCTAGAAATTTGATACAGGCGGATTCAGGTGGTGCCTGCAACACCGGTTTGTTTTGTTGGGTTCGAGATTAGCTCGGCGAGGACTTCTGCGGGCGTTCGGTAGCCGTGTCGTTTGCGTGGCCGGCGGTTGAGTTCCGCGGCGACGTTCTCGAGGATTCCGGGCCCGTGGAAGGACAGGTCGGTGCTTTTCGGAAAGTACTGGCGGAGGAGCCCGTTGGTGTTTTCGTTGCTGCCGCGCTGCCAGGGTGAAAGTGGGTCGCAGAAGTAGATCGGCATACCGGTCGCCATCGTGATCTCCTGATGCCGGGACATCTCCGCTCCTTGATCCCAGGTCGTCGAACGGCGCAGCTGCTCGGGCAGGGTATTCATCGCGGTGATCATGGCGTCGGCGACGGTGCGGGCAGTGTGGTCCTCGGGCAGATGCAGGAGCATCACGTAACCGCTGGTCCGTTCGACGAGGGTTCCGATCGCGGACTTCCATGACGTCGAACCGATGATTAAGTCCCCTTCCCAGTGGCCGGGAACGGCGCGGTCCTCGATCTCGGCCGGCCGGTCAGAGATCATCACCATCTCCTGGAACCGTTGCGGGCGAGGACCCTCTGGCCTTTGCGGCCGCCGACGCACCCGCCCGGACCGCAGCGCCGCCGCAACTTCCAGGCGCAAGGATCCGCGGCCCTGGACGTAGAGGGCCTGATAGATCGTTTCGTGTGACACCTGCATCTCCGGATTCTCCGGATGCTCCACCTTCAGCCGGCCAGCGACCTGTTCCGGGCTGAAGCGGTCGGTGAGCATCGTAGTGACCTGTTCCCGTAACGCTAACCTGTCCAGCTTCCGCGGCTTCGGCTTGCGGGCACGAGCCCACGTCTGCTCCTGCGCGAGCGATGGCGAATACCGGTCACTGACCCGGTTCCTCGCGATCTCCCGGCTGATCGTCGACGGAGCCCGACCGAGAATGGCGGCGATACGACGCACTCCATGGCCCTGGGCAAGCTGGAAGCCGATCTCTTCCCGCTCACGTAACGACAAAAGCCCTGCACGGGGCACACTGAAATCCGGAACCGGCGATGGCAACACCTTCTGATGGTCGCTCAACCACCGGTACGCGGTCGGACGCGACACCCCGGCGGCCCGCGCCGCTGCGGCTACCGCCAGCCCGGCATCCAGCCCTTCCCAGAACGCTAAACGAACACTCAACGGCGACCACGGTCTGCCCATCGACGACACCCACAGAATTCAGGGTGTTGCACTCACCACCTGAACTCGCCACAGGGAGGTTACGAGACACTGGTCCCCCAGTTGAGCGCAGAAAAACTGCCGCACCGTTAGTTAGGCGGATTCCCTCCGGATAAGCTCTGGTGCCTCAAGTTCTCGGGTGGGCTGCAATCGTTCCCCTCCAATTGCCGCCAACAGTTTTCGGACGGCGTTCCTGCCCATTCGTTCGTAGGGCTGACGAATCGTGGTGAGCTGAGGGTCGAGCAGCTGGGCGGCCAGGTCGTCATCGAATCCAACGATGGCGACGTCTGCGGGAACGCTGAGGCCGGCGCGTCGCAGGGATCGAAGTGCCGGAGCGGCAATCATATCGAATTCACAGAAAACCGCATCAAAACTGATTCCTCGGTCCACCAGGTATTCGATTGGCGCTGACCGGGATGGCGTTTCACCGTCGTCCCACTTCCACGCGGTGTCGTAGACAACGAGCTCCGGATCAACTTCAAGGCCGTGTTCTGCCAGGGCCTTTTTGTAGCCAGCGAGGCGATCCCTTTCGAACAACGTGCTTTTTGCGCCAGACCCCAGATAAGCGATGCGTCTGCGCCCTGACTGAATCAGATATGTTGTCGCCTGGTACGCCCCGGCGACGTTGTCCACGGTTATTGTTGGGACCCGAACCTCGTCATTCACATCATCTATCGCGACAGTGGGGAGCCTCAGCGCGTTGGCAGCTCTGAGGACCGCAGTGTCGTTGGATGAGCCGAACAGAAGAATCCCTTCTGTAGGAACGTTGGCCAAGTCCTCTACGACTGATGCGGCACCGCCCGGGCGGCCTGCCACGGCATGAGCCAGCACGTGGTAGCCGTGTTCGCCTGCTTCAAGGAATGCGGCGCGAACGGCGGGTTCCCACCATCCCCACGCGTTGTCCGGGATAACGGCGCTGATCGCGTGGTAGCCGCCGGCCCGCAAGGCGCGTGCAGTGACTGACGGGCGGTACCCAAGCCGATCTGCGACGGCCTTGACCCGCGCACGCGTCTCCTCGCTGACATCCGGGTGCGGTTCTACTGCAAGGGCGCGGGAGACGGTTGCCTTACCTAGTCCCGCTTCCCGCGAGATGTCCGCCAGCGTCACTTTTGGCACGAACTCTCCCATGGTTGACATCTTCGTTTCTAAAACCCTACACTACCGAAATCGGTACCGGAACCGATACCGGAACCGATTCCGGCCTTTGCCGCTACTAGAATCTCTCATCCAATAAGCCAAGGACGTCTTTTATTGACTGCTGTCCCTCCCGAGTCTGCGCTGCCAATCGCGCAGTCCCTTGCAGAAGCAAAACTTGATCCCCCGCCTGTCCCGAAAGCTAGCAAGGCGTTTATGAGCGTGTACGCGCTGGGTCTGTTTGGCATATGGATGGCGATCAATCTGCCGGCATCCGTCACGGTTGCCCTGCGTATTTCTGAGATCGATCCCGACAACAAAGCAGCCACCTACTCGCTCGTGGCTGGCATCGGCACCATCGCTGCGGCCCTGGCCAACCCGTTTTTCCGGCGTCTGTCCGACCGGACGCGCAGCCGGTTCGGTCGACGCCGCCCGTGGATTGTTGTAGGCCTCCTGGGATCTGCCCTCGGTGCAGGCATCATCGGCTTCTCCAGCTCAGTGGGCATGCTCATTTTGGGCTGGGTCCTAATGCAGGCCTTCGTCAACGCCGCCATCGCGGCAAGCCTCGCGATCGTATCCGACCGTTTTCCCGAGTGCCAGCAAGGTGTTGCCGGCGCCATTTCAGGAACGGCCAGCGCAGCTGGCAACGTCATCGGGATCTTTTTCATTCAGGCTTTCCCGACCAGTATCCTCGCCCAAATTGGACTGCCCGTGGTCCTGGCCATAGTCTTCGGTTTCGCACTCGTGGCGATGCTGCGCGACGACCGGCCCGCCAACGGTGACCGGCCGCCGATGAACCTTAGGGACTTCCTCGGCAGCTTCTACATCAACCCCCGCAAGGCACCCAAATTCGCCTGGTTGCTTCTTGCTATCTTCGCCGTCTCGGTCGGCATGTCAGTTGCGTTCACCTACACTGTCTACTTCCTGCAGGACCAGCTTCAGGTCGCGCCGGAGGAACTCACGAACGTGTTGTTCGTAGCGATGCTCCTTTCCGGTGTCGTCTCCGTCGTAATAGCACCACTGGCGGGGTGGATTACGGACCGTGTTGGCGGCCGCCGGGGAGGGGTGGTTCTCGCTGCGGCAATTATGGCCGCCGGCATGGTGACCATTGCGACATCATCCACTACGGTCCAGTTCATCATCGGCCAGACCTTAACCGTAGGCATCGGCGCTGGGATACTCTTCGGCACCTACATCGCCCTGGCAATCAGCACCCTACCTGATGCCACAACCGTTGTCCGCGACCTGGGAGTTCTCAACCTGGCCGCAACAGTCCCGTTTTCCCTAGTGCCATTCGCAGCTCCGGCGGTTCTGGCCATCGGCGGAGGCGCCCCGAACTACGTTCTCCTCTATCTTGTCGGCGGCGCCATGGCGCTTCTCTCCGTGCCCATGCTCTACATGATCCGCACTTCCCCGACGAAGAAGGCAACCATCTGCTGACTGCCGACTACCTGAACCCATCCCTGCCTCCCGAAGCGCGTACCAAAGATCTGCTTTCCCGCATGACGCTCGAGGAGAAGGGAGGCCTGCTGTTCCACTCCGCGATCGCCGTCCCGGACGCCTACAACCCGGAAAAGGAAGCCGTCAAAGTGGCCGAGAGCCATATCGCGGGCAAGCACCTCTCGCACTTCAATGTCCCCAACGGTGACGGAGCGGCCGAGATCGCCGCGTGGACCAATCGCCTTCAGGACATCGCCGCCGGCACCCGCCTGGGCATCCCCGTCACGGTGTCCTCGGACCCGCGCAGCGGATTCCGCTGCAGCCCCTTTACGGGGGAAGCAGTGGATGACCTGTCCCGGTGGCCCGAACATACCGGCCTTGCCGCGATAAATAGCACTGACACCGTTAGGTCGTACGCGGATACCGTCCGTCGGGAATTCCTGGCCATGGGTATCCGGGTATACCTCGGACCAATGGCCGATCTTTTCAGCGAACCTCGTTGGTCACGTGGGTACGGCACGTTCGGTGAAGACCCCGAGACAGCATCCAGGCTCACAGCCGCCTTCATCGAGGGACTTCGGGGCGGCACCGACCTCGGCCTGTCAGTGTCGCAGCGGTCGTCAAATACTTCCCTGGCGCCGGTCCCCAGCTCAACGGAAATGATGCCCACGACATCCGTTATTCGGAGCAGGTTTACCCCGGAAATGAACAGCAGCTCCACCTGCGCCCATTTGAAGCAGCATTCGACGCGGGCGTTACCCAGCTCATGACTTATTACGCGAAGCCGGTCGGCACGCCCTGGGAAGAGGTCGGGTTTGCGTTCAACAAGAGCGTCGTCAAAGACCTCCTCCGGTCTCACTATCGCTTTGAAGGAATCGTGATGACCGACTGGAACGTCATTGATTCCGCCACGGTTGGTGACATCACGTTCGGGCCCAATGCCTTTGGCCTTGAGCACATGACCCCCTCGGAGCGGTTGAAGATTGCAGTCGAGTTAGGCGTGGACCAGTTTGGAGGCGACATCTGCACGGAACTAGTCGTGGAACTTGTGCGCTCCGGCCAGTTGACCGTAACCAGGATCGACCAGTCCGTCCGGCGCCTCTTGCTGGAAAAATTCCGGCTTGGTCTCTTCGAAAGCCGTTTCGTCGACATCGAGGCCGCCAAGGCTGTGGGCTCCGACGTAGAGCTCCAAAGGAAAGGCCGCGAGGCCCAGGCAGCGGCGCTGACCCTGCTCAGCAACCCGGAGCAGCTACTCCCCATCAAACCGGGAGCGCGTGTCTACACCGAGGGGTTGAACTTGGGTGACTCTTGGGACGGCTTTGTCCAAGTGAAAGCCCCCGAGGAAGCTGACGTGATACTCGTGCGCCTGGACGCGCCGTGGGAAGCAGACCCTGACAGCGTTCTGGGCGACTTCTTTCACGGCGGCTCACTTGAGTTTGCGCCGGACACTGTTGACCGCCTGCGGAAGCTCTCCACGCACGCCCCTGTCATAGCTTCAGTGTTTCTCGAACGACCAGCCATCCTTGCCCCGCTACTGCCACACGTCAAAGTCCTGGTGGGTGACTTCGGAATTGCAGATACTGTCTTGGCCGATGCATTGAGCGGCGCCCAGCAGCTGACCGGGCAACTGCCCTTCGACATCCCCGAGACCATGAAGGCCGTCGAGGAATCCCGAGAAGACGTACCGTTCGACACGGCACAGCCACTGTTCACACACGGACACTCCGCGTCGATGGCTGCCACTCCATCCGTCTAAATCCCGCACGTGCATAGTCGTACCTCCGGACAAGGTCTGGAGGTACGACTATGCATAGCCATGCAACGAAAGACGTTAGAAATGCCAAACGACTTTGTCGTGTCCATAAACGCCCTGGATCCCCACAGCCTCAACACGGAACTGGACCAGGTAGTAGCAGAGGCTCAACAAGTGGCCATGGCACAGGGCCGCCACGGAATACTCGTCACGCAAAACACTTACAGCTCATACACGGTGAGCCTTAGCCCAGCAGTACCGTATGGCGTAACCATGAAGCGCCGACACTGGCATGCCGAACGTGACTGACGACCTCTCTGGCCCACTTGGCACTGACCACAAGGCGGATGCCAGCCGCCGGCTGAACAGTGCCGACGGACTCCGCGAAAAGATGCTACAACCCATCCACGAAGGAATGGACATACAACCGTCAACCCTAGCCACGGCCCGCCATCACATCGAAAACCTTTTAAGCGCCCTCGCATATGGGACGTCCACTAGAGACAGCCACCTCCTGAGTGAATTGATGAAAGATCTTGGAGGCAACGAAGGGACCAACAAGGCAGGGCACATCGACCTCGGGGTTCCGAATTCGGGTCACCCAAACGGCACATACGTGCAAACGGTGAGCAATATCAACGTCTCAATCCACGGCAACTCCGCCCTCTATACCGCCATTTACCAAAACTGGAATGTCGCACGGAACCCGATCTGTACCTCCCTGGGCCTCTACACCGGGAAAATCGATGCAGGCCCTCAAACCTGGAGATGGACAGACCACCGTGTCTCGCCCTTCCGCGCAGACGAAAGCGAAGATGCAGCAAGGAACTTCATCTGGCAGCCCATCGTCCGCGAATTCCAGCAAACGTTCGTCTCGTAACCCCAGGGATTCGAGGCACTTTGTACGGAGGACGGTTCAGGTGCCCGTAAGGGGATCTCCTTGCGGGCGCCGACCCCTTTGTCCTATTCGGGCTTGGTGTGTGAGTCGCCGAGACATATGACTCCTTTTTCGCAGCGCTATTTGGCTTGCTCGCCTATCCAGCCGTCCCGTTTGCGGATCTTGCGGGCGCCAGCATTTCATAACCTCCGGGTGGCGAGTTTCCATCCCTTGTTGAGACCCCCTAAAACGCGCCGCTCACCGAAGGCCGGACGGGTGTGGATCTCGCACGTCACTACCAACCTAACTTGGGACCAGCCAGCAGGGGCCGGCCGACCGGATCAGGTGCTGGCCCGGCAGAGTGGCATCAGCGAAGGACGGACGGGTGTGGTTCTGTGATGGGTACGTCGATGTCGTGGCCCTGGGAGCGCAGGTACACCACGTGGCTGGCCGTTTCGGATACCGCCAGGCGGAGCGAGAAGGCCTGCAGGGACTCCCAGCCGCGGGACCAGGTCAGGTGCCGTGCGATGCCCCAGACGGTACTTGGCCGGTGCTTCTCCAGCACCCGTAGGACCTCGGCGGAGCGTTCGCGGTTGTGCTCGATCAGCTGTGCGACGCGGCGCTGCATGCCGGAGAACCGGTACTCGTGCGCGGGGCAGACCTCCATCGCATCCTCGAACGCGATCAGGTCCAGGGATTCGTAATAGTCCGCCAGCGGGTTGGCCGGGCCGGGCAGCTCCAGGGCTATGTGCGGGGAGATGCGCGGCAGGACGTGGTCCCCGCTGAAGATCATCGCGTGCGGCTCATCGACCAGGCAGATGTGCCCCGGGGAATGCCCGGGGGTGGTGACCACGCGCAGGTGAAGGCCCTTGGCGGGCACCAGGGTGCCGTGGGCGAGGCGCAGGTCCGGGTCCGCGAGGTTCCGCAGATGGGTGAGCGTTTGATGGTTCATGGCGACCTCGTCCAGACGGTTGTGCGGAACGCCCCAGAGTGCCAACTCCTCGCGGTGGGTGCGTAAGATAAGGTCGGGGTCTTCGGGTTCCGTGAGTCGGCGCATTTCCTTATCCCCGAGGGCAACCCATGCCTTCGTTGCTGTGCGCAGGCGGGCGGCCATGCCCAGGTGGTCGGAGTGGAAATGGGTTGCGACGATCCCCGTCAGGTCGGCCAGGCCCAGGCCTGCCTGCCGCAGGCCGGCGACCAGGTACTCGAGGCCAGCGTCGCTGTCCCAGCCTGGATCGATCAGGACGGCGTCGCCGTCGCCCAGGAGCAGGTAGCTCAGGGTGTAGCGCATGGGATTGTCCGGGAACGGGACGGGGATGGACCATACCTCCCCGCTGAGCCGTTCCACCGGCGGCAACACCTTGTTCTGCCATGCTTCTTTCTGCGCGTGGCCGGTCAGGGTAATCGACGGCAGGCTCATCAGTTCCTTTCATGGACCGCGAGGCATGGGCGCGGCCCGGCCCGTCCGGATCCTGGATGTACTTCGTGGTTTCAAGGCAAAACTGAGTTTTGCCCTGGGCATGGAAGGCGGAGAGGGTGGCGACGCCCGGGCGCCCGGACATCCGCCTCACTGGCGAGCCATTATACATTACTATCGTGCCAGTAGAAAAAACTTCGTGCCGATGAGTGGCACAAACTTGCCGGCCTGTTTCAGCCGTCTACGAACGCAACACTGTTATTTGAAGGAGTTGACGCCGTGATTATTGATTCCCAGGTTCACGTCTATGACGCTGACACGCTCGAAAGGCCATGGCGCAACTTCCCTGACGATTTCCCAGTCTTCAACTGGCACGACCACGTCACGGGCGACGAGATGGTCGCGGCGATGGACGCTGTCGGCGTGGACGGTGCAATCATAGTGTCACCAACGCGTTGTACGGTTACGACGCTAGCTACGCGGAAAGCGTGCATCGCGCTCATCCCGGTAGGTTTGCCCTGGTCAAACCCGTTGATTCACATGACCCGGCGGTGGCCGATGTCATTGCCGACTGGTCAACGATTCCGGGCACGGTCGGAATCCGTATCCTCAAAGGGGTTGAGACAGCAGGAGAACCGGACATCGATGGATTCAACCCGATCGCGCGTGCGGCAGCCCGGCACGACAGTGCTGTCAACTTCTTTTGTTGGTTCAACCTGGACATCGCCACGGATCTGATCGATCGCCCTCCGCCTGCTGCATTGGGGGTTCCTGCGTTACCTCCTTTCGACTCTGTTCGGCAGGCTGGGTGGCCTGCACCTATTCAGGGGCCGGGGGAGTTGGTCCGACATGACCTCCACGATTTCGATATACAACCTTCTAACGCGCCATCTCAGCGATGCGGAGAGTGTCCGGCCCTCCTTCATGCAGCCAAAAAGCGTGTGGACACTATCCAGACTTACGTCTGTTTTATTGCCTGCCCGGCCCGGGATTTCAGGTGTTCGCGGACCCGCTGGCTGTAGCCCCCGGACCGGTTTGTTGAAAGTGTGCAGGAATCGACGGTGTGCTCTTCTTCCCGAGGCAGCCACCGCCGTAGTGACGGCTGTAGTTGACGGATATCGGAACGCCACCGCTATGCCCGAATGCTTACTCCGTAAGAGTGGCCAGGGTCCCGGACATGTAAGGCGCTGATTTGGAAAAGTGTGATGCACCCTTCCTCGGTGTCGCCAGCACGAAGTTGTTGACGTTGGCATGATTCCTGCACAGGCGTTGTCGAAGTGCCAGCTTGGAATCTATGGCTGCTCGAAGTGGTTCTACAAGAAGCTGGAATCCGCCTCTAATCTGACGCCGTCGGACGGCACCAGACTGAGCTCCGGTTAGGCCGCGGCTCATGCTGATCTCGAAGAACGGCCTCATAGACCCGATTCCGCAGGGCGGAATGCCCAAGGCCGGCTAAGCGACACAACCGTTCGGGTTGTCTCTGCTTGGGCCACGTGGACGTTGACGCCCAGGTCCCGGATGTTGTCCCGCATCTCGAGCGGAAGCTGGTCGTCCGTGATGACGGCATTCAGCCTTTCCAGCGGCGCAACGTTCAAACGAGACACGGCGCCGAACTTGGCGCTGTCCGCAAGCAGGAAGCACGACGATGACGCCTCCAGCGCGGCCAGCTTCACCTCGACCTTGTCCATCGAGGGTGTGGTGACACCCCGGGCGCCATGTTCCAGGAGCCCGTCCTAAGGAAGAACATTTCGATGTTTATCGCCTTCACGACGTCCGCGGCGATACGCCCGCAACTTGAGGCGCTCGACTGGTCAACAACACCACCGGTGCGGATCGTCTCAACCTCCGGGTAGGCGAACAGGCTTGTGACCTTGTAGATGTCGTTCGTCACCACAGTGAGGTTCTGGCGGCCGGCGAGGTGCGGCACCACGCATCAAGGAATACCACCATGCCGTCTTCCACGAACCCGGATGCCAGGCCGGCGATCGCCTGCTCCCTGGCAGGCAACAACTGTCCGCGGGACTCACGTTCGCGCGGAGGTTCCTGGCTTGTCCAATCGGCGAGTCGCACACCGCCGTGGACTGAGACCACCTGGCCCTGGTCCTCCAGGACAGTGATGTCCCGGCGGACGGTCATGTGGGAGACCTTCATGTAGTCCGTCAAGCTGCGGATACTCAGGACACCCTCGCGGCCTAGAAGTCGAAGGATCTCCTGATGGCGTTGTTCAGGGATACGTGGTCGCGCTGCTGGGCTCACGGCTTCTCTCCTTGGGCGTGCCGCTGCCCGGAAGGCATCGAGCAAGGCAACGCAGGTCTCCCGGCCGTAGTTGCAGCCAAAACACGGCTGGGGGACCGGCGTGCGTGCGGTATGGTTCTGGGCCTGGACCGGCTTACAAACTGGGACGGCTACGGGCGGTTGAACGTGTGACGGCGACCCCCGCCGTTGCGGTGGAGGGGCCGCCCTTTCCGGGCCACCGTGTTGTCACTTCCCCAGAATCGGTGACAGAAGCGTCAGGATTTTGAGCTGGGCCGACCGGGTATATGGCTGAGGATAGATTTAGAAAAGCCGCCATCGACGCAGATGTCCTGCCCGGTGACGTAGCCCGATAGTGGGCTTACAAGAAATTCGATAACATTGGCAATCTCCAGGGGGTCCCCGATTCGTGCCAGAGGGATGATATTTTCCCTGGCCTTTTTGATTTGGGGATCCTCATACATTTTTTCGGTCATTCGCGTGTGGGTCATGCCCGGGGAGACTACGTTTGCGCGGATTCCGTCGGGCGCCCATTCCAGTGCGAGTGTTTGGGCCAGCATCGTCAAAGCAGCTTTGCTGGGGCTGTAAGCGCCGGATCCGGCGTGGGGGAGCTGACCGGACATGGAAGAGGTAAAGCAGGCGGCGCCCTGGCTCTGTTTCAAGTGGGGGTAGCTTGCTTTGGCAAGAAGCCACGCGCTGCGGAGGTTGACGGAGAACATGTTGTCCCAGTCTTCAAGTGACACGTCACAGATCGCACCGGGGTTGGCGATTCCCGCGTTTGCTACCAAGGCGTCCAGGCCGCCGAAGTCAGCTACCGCGGCCTCTACCAGCTGGCTTGGCGCATCGGGGTCACCGAGATCTCCCGTCAGTGCGATGGCCGTACCGCCGAGGGACTGGATTGAGCGAACGACTTGCTCTTGGCTGCTGTTCGGTTCGTGTCCACAGACGGCGATCATCGGGTGCACACCCCGGGCCAGGGCAGCCTCTGCGATTCTCACGCAGGTAGCCGCTCCTATGCCGCTGCTTCCGCCGGTAACCAAAGCTCTCATCGCGCACAGTTCCTTTCACTAGTGGTTCATAAAAATCTTTTCGACTACCAAGCGGTAGAAATCACGGCCAGCAACGGCTTGTTTTGCAGGATTCCGGCTGTAGACCGAGTTTCTGTTCTAAACGCCGGCTGGCTCGCGCGCTCGAACCCTTGGCTAATGCCCCAGGTCCCAGCCGTTGTTCTTGAGATCCTGCATCGCCTTATTAAATTCCTGAACGGGGTTTTCTTCACGAATTATTTCAAGAACGACATTATTGACGCCACACGTTTCTTGTACTGCTTTACCCAACCCGTTCCAGTCGATCACTCCGGTGCCAATTGGATCATGGCCCCAGGTTTCCGTGCCCGTATCAGAAATATGCACCAGTCCAATTGATCCGTGATGGGAGAGCAGGCTCTGTACGGGATCCTCTCCGATGTATGCAGCGTTCGCGACGTCGTAAACGATCTTGACTGAGTCGTCGTTGATCGAGCTGACGACGCCTACCAGGTCCTGGATGGTGGGAGTGAAGCAATAGGGGGTGTTCTCGAAAAGCAGGCGCGCGCCGGCCTGCTTGGCAAGCGGGATGAGATTTTCCAGGCTCTCGTACATCCACCCGTAGGTCTTTTCGAGCGAAGGTGAGATCATCGGGCGTCTGGTGCCGGGGGATATCACAACTTCGGGAACGTCCCAGGCTTCGGCCAGGTCGATCACCTGTTTGATGTGCTCCACACTTTTGCGGCGCATATTAGCGCCGGGGCTCGCCAAGTTGATGTCATATCCACCGGCATTCAACGACCTGATTTTGGCGCCGTATTCATTGAGCCTTGCATAAGTTACCGAGCGTTCGGAGCCGGTTATTTCGTCCGGCCAGCAATGTGGGGAGCTGACCGGAACTTCGAAGGTCTTATACCCGTTGTCAACCAACTCCCCAATAGCATCAATAGCGGTGGATGACCATAAATAGGAAAATGTGTTGATAATCATTTGATTCATTTCGAAACATCCTCTTAGTTCTGCGCCGATATGGAAAGAGTGCCTACCGGGAACGAGTCGCTTCGTCAGTGGCCGACGGAGTACCCAAAAGCAGGTGCTCGCCTTCGAGTACCTCGGGGTCGGCTGGAGCGACGGTGGCGCGGGCGGCCCGGCTGCCGGTCTCCGGGAGGGTGAAGTAGACAATGAGGCTGAGGGCGACAATGGCGATCATGTAGACCGCGACGAGCATCGGCTGTCCGGCGCCGACGAACGCAGCGGCGATCAGTGGCGCGGTGCCACCGAAGACTGCAATCACGATCTGGTGTGCGAAGCCGATGCCCGACACCCGTACCGACGCCGGGAACAGTTCGGCCTGGATGGTCGGATATACCGATTGCCAGATACCGAGAACGACCCACCCGGACGCCGATACCAGAACGTAAACACCAAAGCCCGGCTGGTTCAGCAGTAGGAGCATGGGGTAGAAGAGAACGATCATGCCGATGGCACCGATAATGGGGAAGATTTTGCGTCGGCCGAGTCGATCAGAGAGTGCACCGCAGGTCGGCACGATGATAACGAGCAAGGCCAGCCCGATGACGCTCCCGGCCAGGGTGGAGGACAGGTCCCGGCCGGTGGTCAGCTTGGCATAGGTGGGAAGGAATGTGGCCCAAGTGTAGTAGGCGACGGCGGGTGCCGAGAGCGCTGCTGCCTGCAGCAGCGCCTTCGGGTGTTCGCGAAGCAGGTCCATCAAGCGGCCCGCGGCGGACTTCTGATCGACGAGGGCACCTGCCTCGAACTCAGGGGTCTCTTCTGAACGGGCCCGCATGATGAGACCGACGATGCCGAGGATGCCCCCCATAACGAACGGGATGCGCCAACCCCAGGCGGCGAGGTCCTCTGGCGTAAAGGAGGATGTCACCATCGCCGCGGCGCCGGTCGCTGCGAGGGTCGCGAGGCCGCTCGCCATGTTGGTGAACGAACCGAACAGGCCCCTCCGGTTCGCGGGAGCGTGCTCAACCATGAAGGCGATGGCACTCTGCCCCTCACTGCCGGCCGAGATGCCCTGGATGATGCGGGCAGCGAGAAAGAGGACGGGTGCTGCATAGCCGATGGTCGCAAATGACGGCGTGAGGCCAATGATGAGCGAGCCGAGCGCCATTCCGGAGATGGACAGCGTCAGGATGAGCCTCCGGCCGAAACGGTCGGCCAGAGGAGAGATGATGATTCCGCTGAGCGGGCGCACAACAAACCCGACGGCGTAGGCGAGCAAGGCTGCGATAAGGGAGGCGAACGGGGAATCGCTTGGAAATATCTGGGATGAGAACACCGCTGCCAGGAGCCCGTAAATGTACCAGTCGTACCACTCCACGAAGTGGCCGATCGTGCCTGCCACCAAGTTTACGGTGCGGCGGGGGGACTCAATCGCTTCGGGAAGCTCCGAAGCGACTAGGCCACCGACGACTTCTTTTGAGGTCTTCATTGAACTCTCCATATTTTCACGTTTGTTGCGGAGGGAAATTTAAGTAGTCCCGGACACCTCGGTGTCGGGTCTCGCCCGGCTGGAAATCGACTCGCGAGACAACGACCGCCAAGACCAACAGCCGGATCAACACCGGCAGGCATACTAGCGGTTGCGCAATGAGATCGGTTGCTGAGATCGGTTGCAAGCAACGATACGGACGAGATGTGATCCTTGTCAACGTCCGGTCCGGTGACGGCCCAGCTTTTCGAAGATGGACCTTGGCCTAGGGGAGGAATGCCTGGCTAGACGAGCATTCACTGTGCCCTTTGCCCATCGTGAACTTGCCGGAGCCAGGACATCCGACAGCAGTTCGCGTCAATCGACTTGAAGCGGCGCCTCATTGTTGAAGTCCTGGTAATCCACTCCGGACCACGCGCACTCCAGGCTGCCATAAACCGACCAGTAGTCATCCCAGTGGGCCAGTTTCCACTGGTCTCGTTCCAGTCCGCGGCGGATGAGCCGTGTGCGCAGAACGTCTTCAGGTACCCGGACCCGTATCACGGTGATCGTGGACGACGGCCACCGGAAGTCTTCTGCTGCACGAGTTAAGTAGTCTGGGTCTCCGAAATAGGCCCCAAAGGGAGCATCAAGGACCACGGACCGGCCGAGGCGCAGGTTTATCCCCGCCACATCCATGAGAGTCTCGTACTCGAGGGGCAGCAAATTGACGCGATAGTAGTCGTTGGACTCGCGGTCGGTGGGATCATGCCCGGTGGCAGTCAGCGCGAATTCGACGAAACGGCCACTGACCCTGTCCTTGTCCAGGTACGCAGCCGCGTGCTCTTGCGCTGTTTGCTGGGCAATCGTTGTTTTCCCTGAGCCTGCCGGCCCGATGACAATGAAGACGCGGGGGGACATTATTTTCGGGCCTCTGCTACTGCCGAAAGGAACGCCCGGGCTGCCTCGGTGACGCGGCTAAAGTCGCCGTCCGGCTGCCATGCCTTTGTCACGTAGCTGCCCACGCCGACGCCCGCCACGCCTGCCGCGAACCATTCACCGACGTTGTCCAGCGTTACGCCACCTGCCGGCATGATCGGCAGATGCGCGAGCGGGGCCAGCACGGCCTTGGCGTAAGGTATGCCGCCGGCTTCGGTGGGGAAGAGCTTGAGGATGTCTGCGCCCGCCTCGGCGGAGTTAACAAACTCAGTGGGTGTATAGGCGCCGCTGATGGTCGGCACCTGGTACCGGTTCGCAGTTCGGATCATCGCGGGGTTCAGCTGAGGACTGACCAGGAACTGAGCACCGGCGCGGATGCACTCGTACGCTGAGTGCTCGTCCAGCACTGTTCCGGCACCGATCGCCACGCCGGCGGTCCCATGCTTCGCGGCGAGCCGACGGATCACGTCCACGGCGCCAGGGATCGACAGGGTGATCTCGAGCGCCCGGAAACCTCCTTCGATGGCGGCTTCCGCAACGCGCTCGGCGAGCTCTGCGTTTTCCAGCCGCACGATGAGGACGGCCCCCGACTCGTCGATGGTTTGCAGGGTGCGAAGTTTCTTATACATGCTGGCCTTTCTCTGGCCGGGAATCTTTCAACTTCCTGAGGGGCCCGGCCCTTGTTGGTGTTTGGTTCCGTTGACAAACTCTGCCACCATCCATACTGTTATTGCAACCGATCTCAGCAACCGATCTCATGCAAGGGGGTATCGCGGTTGAACCATGTACGCACAATCATTCTGGGTGCTTCCCATTGGCATGTTCCGCTCTGTGCGCAGGCCATTGGTGAAGAGCACGAGGTGATCGGAGTCGGTGACGACGACGTATCCCGTGTGCAGGTGCAGGAGCTGGCCACGGGCTGGGATGCGCCGGTGGAAGCCGACTGGCGCAAGCTGGTGGATCTCCCCGATGTCGGACTCGCCTATGTCTTTGGTCCCCATGAGGGGATGGCAGAGAAGTGTCTCGCCCTGATCGAGCGCGGTATTCCGTTCGTCGTCGAAAAGCCTTTGGGTACTTCCCTTGACGAGCTTTCCACTGTGCGTCAGGCCGCCGAGGCAGCCGGTGTGCCTGCCACTGTCCCGCTGGTCCAGCGCGGCGGACCCACGGAAAAATGGCTTGCCAAGGCGGGCCGGCCCACCTACCAACGGAGCACCTTCATCGCCGGTCCACCATCCCGGTACCTGGACAACGCGAATCCCTGGATGCTCGACCCGGTGCAGGCGGGCGGGGGTTGCCTGGCCAACCTGGCACCGCATTTTGTCGATTTGTTCCTTCAGGGCAGTCATGAGTCAGCAGCCCATGTGGACTCCCGGCTCTCATCGGTTCTTCACCGCCAGGCCGTGGAGGATCACGCCAGCCTCATCATCACGACACCGCAAGGACGCGAAGCCATTGTGGAGGTTGGCTACGCATTCCCTGCCTCTCCACTGAAGCGTTACTGCAGCTTCACCTCGGTCGGTGAGGCCGGATTCGCCGCCGTTGATTCGGACGGCACAGCTACGTTCACGGCACTGGACGGCACCACGGAGGTCGACAAGATCAATGTGGACAGCGACCCTCTTTACGCTCCGTTCGTGCGGAGCGTCGCCCGGACGCTGGAAGATGGATTCCGGGGCCTGACTACGCTGGCCCAGCTCGAAAACGTCATGCGCCCCATTTGGCGGGCCTATGACGACCAGCACGGAGGAAGAGAACATGCCTGACTTGAGTATCGACGTCGTCGCAAAAGCTGCCGGCGTCCACCGGTCCACCGTTTCCCGGGCATTTTCGCGCCCGGAAGCGGTGAAGAGCGAAACACGGGAACACATCCTCCGGGTCGCCGAGGGACTCGGCTACACGATGAGTCCACTCGCCCAGGCGCTCCGCCGAAAGACCAGCACCTTCATCCCGCTGATTGTCCCTGACATCACCAACCCGTTCTTCGCCGAGCTTGCCAAGACCATGACGCAGGCAGCGGACGAGCGCGGCTACCAGCTGCTGCTCTGCGTCACCAACGGTGACCCCGCCAAGACCGACGGATACTTCACCGCCATGCAGGCCATGTATGCCCCCTTCGGCATCGTCGCGCCGTCCACAAAGGTCGATACCGAGGCCCTGAAACGCTTCGACTTCGGTCACAAGGTCGTCGTGATCGACCGGGTGGAAGGGGACGATGCCGTCCCAACGGTCACCGTCGACAGCCGCCGCGGAATCATGCTCGCACTGGACCACCTGCACGGCTTGGGGCACACCTCGATCGGCTACGTATCCGGCATCGCCGGGACGCACACCGCCCAGGACCGGATGGACGCCTATCTGGAGCTCACTGCCCAGAGCGGCAGCACGCCCCTGGTGCTGGACAGCGGATCAGACCTGGATGCGGGGACGCGCGGGGCAGAACATTACCTCGAGATGGATAGTCCGCCCACGGCCATCATCGCGGCCAACGACATGGTGGCCTTTGCGGTCATATCGGCGCTCGGCCAACGTGGCGTACGCGTCCCTGAGGACGTGTCGGTCATCGGCTTCGATGGTCTCGCTCTCGGTGCCCGGTTCAACCCTGCCCTGACAACCATCCAGCAGCCGATCGCCGACATGGGACACATCGCCATCGAACTCGCCGAGAAGCAGAACGCAGATGGCTCGGTGGACCATATCGTCCTCGAACCTCAGCTTCTGGTCCGCGGGTCCACCTCTGGACCACGCAAATGAGCGGGGGACAGGAGTCCACGCTCCGGCGTCTGGGGCTCCAACACACAGACCACGTCGGCCTGACAGTGCCCAACCTTCAAGACGGCATCCGGTTCTTCGTCGAAGTCCTCGGAGCTGAAGAGCTGTACCGCTCCGAACGCGGGCCCGACGAAGAATTCATGCCCACAAACTTCGAAGTACCGGCAGATGCCAAGCTCACGCTCGCCATGCTGCGCCTGCCACCGAACCTCAACATCGAGCTTTTCGAGTGGAGCAGCGCTGAGCGGCGCGATACCCCACCGCGGCACTGCGACGCCGGCGGGCACCACCTGTGCTTCGTCGTCGACGACGTCGATGAAGCGATCACAGTGCTGCAGGAAACACCTGGGGTACGCGTGCTCGGGGAGCGCAAAGAAGTCGCCGGTGACAGCCCCCGGGTAGCCGGCAACCGCTGGACCTACTTCGTCACCCCTTGGGGGTTGCTGATGGAAATCGTGGATCGAAGCCGCGTCGCATCCCCGCCCCGGCTGGTCGGTCCCGCGGACTGGACAGCAGCTCCAAACACTCCAGAAAGGACATGAACAATGCGGCTAGCCGGTCACACACTAGGCACCCCGGACCACACGGTTCCCCAAGCACTTGACCTATTCCGAGCCGCAGGGCTCGATGCGGCCGAAGTCATCTACCAGGATGATTACAAGTCCGGCTTGCCGTTAGGTGATCGTCGCGCCGCCATGGAGGCCCTAAAAGCGGCCGAAGGCGCAGCCATTCCCATCGTGGGTTTGACGCCCTACACCACCGCCATCAACTCCCTGGACAACGTGGAATGGGGCAACGCCGTCGATGAATTCCGTGGCGCCATAGAGACCGCGCACCTGCTCGGCGCTGACCGGGTCCGGGTCTACGCCGGATCCTGGCACCCCGGCGATAACGACCACGCGGCGCGATGGGCAAAATTGCGTCAGGCATTGGAGACCCTGGCGCCTGTTGCTGACCAGGCCGGGGTTCGACTCTGCGTGGAAAACCATTTTGGCACCATGACCCAGACCGCAGCGGACACCGCTGCCCTGGTCCGCGAAATAGCCCACCCGGCCGTCCGCGTTCTCTACGACCAGGCGAACCTCACGTTCACCCACGACGAAAAGTACGACCAGGCCTTCGCTTTTCAAGGTGACCTGATCGGTCACGTTCACGTGAAGGACCTCGTCTTCACCGATCCCAATGCTGCCTTCCGCGCCACCGAAACGGCCCGAGTCGACGCTTCCGAGCGGGCCGTCCGCTCCCGCGTCGTCGGAAGCGGCGTCGTTCCGTGGTCTCAGATTCTCGCTGCGTTGCTGCAGCATGGCTACGACGACGTGCTGAGCATCGAGCTAGAGTACCGCTGGCACCCGCAAGACCTGCCTGCGCCGGAGGACGGATTCCGGGAATCAGCTGCTGTCCTGCGCTCAATGCTCGCTGACCTGGCTAAAGTAAGGAACGCCTGATGAACACCGCCCGTCTGCGCGTCGGAGTTGTCGGCGCCGGCAACATCGCCACCATCGCCCAATTGCCCACCCTCGTACAACGCGACGACGTTGAATTGGCTGCCCTGGTGTCCCGGCGTGAGGACCCAAGCAACCTGGTCCGACGCTGGGGCTTCAACGCCGCCTATAAAACGGTGGAGGACATGCTGGATTCGCAGGAGCTGGATGCAGTATTTGTGCTGACGCCACGCTCTGAGCACGCGCACGCCGTCGAGCTATGCATGAGCCGTGACATCGACGTGTTCTGTGAAAAGCCATTGGCACCAGCGACCGATGAAGCAGAACGCCTAGCAGATCTCGCCGACGAGCGGGGACGAATCCTGATGGTGGACTTCAACCGCCGTTATGCACCCGTCTACGCCGCCGGGCGGGAAGTCTTCGGCGACAAAGGCGCCACATTCTGCGTCGCCCAGAAAAACCGCCCCGGATCCGAATACCGTGCGACATTTGAGAACGCCATCCACATGGTCGATCTCCTCCGCTGGTACTGCGGCGGCGAACCCGAACACGTCACCGCCCACGCCGCCGGTGACGACCCCTGGGAAGAAGACGGCGTCGCAGCAACCATCCGCTTCAGCACCGGAAACACGGGCGTCCTGATGGCAGCCCGGACGGCCGGGGCCTGGAACGAAAAACTGGACGCCTACGGCGACGGAAAGACTGTCGAAGTCAGGGCACCCGAGACGGTTTCGACCACTGTCAAGGGCGTTACCACAGCGCGGGAACTAAGTGCCGAGGCCTATGGCTGGGCTACCGCGACAGACACTCTGGGATTTTCGGCCGCCGTTCATCACTTCCTGGACCGGGTGGCTGACAGGGTGCAGCCACTTACCTCCGGCCGGGAAGCCGTTCACACCCAACGCTTGCTCGACCGGATTCTCGCTGCCGCCGGTTTGCCGACGGAAGAGCAGGCCGGCCGTGAGTGGGCCAGCCACGCAGTAAACGGAAGCTGACAACCAACCGAGCCCGCCCGTTCTTCACCGCATTTTCGGTCCTTGATGTGAGCATCGTGGAACCGTGGCTTGAACAAACCCGATGAAATACGGAGGTGCAGACATCGCTCCACTTCGCTTCCGTCAGGGCAGACCACACACCGGGGGAGCGGGAAGACACCCGTTACGCGGCCGGCTCAGCGCGCTTGTTGGCATCCTGCTGGTCGCGTTCAGCGCCAGAGAAGCCGTTTCGGCTGTGTCTCCACTCCTTGGTCCAATAGGCCAGGA
This sequence comes from Arthrobacter sp. ISL-85, assembly GCF_018613675.1. Classification (GTDB taxonomy): domain Bacteria; phylum Actinomycetota; class Actinomycetes; order Actinomycetales; family Micrococcaceae; genus Arthrobacter. Next base: position 106,079 of record NZ_JAGGPQ010000003.1, read on the forward strand.
CCTTCACCTCGATGCGGTGGCGACAGGGACCCTTGGGATGCTGCCGACCGCCGGTTTCGCAGTGATGGGCTTCCTGGCTCTGCCGCTCCTCCGGCGTATCCAGCTCGAACATCTGCTGCTGGTTTCGATCCTGCTGACAACATGTGGTCAGGTCGGCCGCGCACTGGGATGGAACATCCCGGCATTCCTGGTGTTCACCATGATCGCCATGCTCGGGATCGGGCTGGTCAATGTCGTGATACCGCCTCTGCTGATGAAGTACTTTCCCGACAAGACCGGGATCCTCGCAGCCCTCCACATAACTCTCCTGGGCGTCAGCACGGCCGTGGCCGCCCAATCTGCCATACCCTTGGGCAGTCTTTATGGCTGGCGGTTCTCCATCGGCATTTGGGCGGCCTTCAGCGTGGTCGCTGCGATTCCTTGGCTGATTCTTCTTATAGCCAAGCGGGCTGTTGACCAATCCAAGACATTCCTCTCCCACGATCGGCTGTCTCCCCCCAAGAGCGCGATTAAGCCCTGGAGATCTTCCATTGGCTGGGGTGCAGCACTGATCTTCGCCGGTTGCTCAAGCAATACCTTTGCGGCGCTCACTTGGCTTCCGGTTGTTCTTATCGACAGAGAAATGAGTCAGGAAACCGCTGGATCCATGCTGGCGTTATATTCAATCCTCGCCCTGCCCGTCGGCCTGATTGTGCCTCTGCTAGTGACGAGAATGCCTCGCCCGCTACCCGTCGCAATCCTGTTTGTTGTCGCGTTCGCCATCGGCTACGGAGGCATCATCTTTGCTCCGCCAGCCTCTGCCGCGCTTTGGGTCGCCATCGCCGGACTTGGCCAAGGTGCGTACTCCTTCGCGTTCACGATGATCAATAAGCGAACACGAACGCAGACCGGGTCAGGGGCCCTATCCGGGTTCTCCCAGGGAGTCGGTTACGCCCTCGCAAGCATTGGGCCCCTCGTATTTGGTCTCCTGCATCATCCGGGGGACGGCTGGCTGCCCTCCTTCTGCATGCTCGGAGCCTGGCTCCTGGTGCTTTCGGTCGGAGCCATGATGGTCAACAAGCCCCGCGTGCTCGAAGACGCCTCGCGGGGAACAGCCCTGCACTAACGAAGCAAGAAGTTCACCGCACCAGACCACAAACCGCAAGAATCCATGCGGCCAACCGAGAACGTCGGACCGAGCCACCCAGATCCTTGACAGAGCCCTTTGCAAATCCTACGGTTGTTGCAACCGATCTCAGCAACCGATCTCATAAATTCTCGCTGTAACTGATCTCGAGGGAGAGACTTGATGACCAATTGGTTTATCTCCGACCTGACCTCCTGTGGCGGCACATCATGACGCCGCGGGTGGCTGTTGTAGGAGCGGCCGGCTGGGCCGGGTCGCGGCACGCGCGGGCGTTTGCCGCGGCAGGTGCGAAGGTTGCCGTCCTTGTCGAGAGGGACGAGCGCGGCTTGGCGCTGGCTCAGGAGCTGGGCGCTCAATTGGTGCCCACTACTGCCGAACTCCACCCCGATGACCTGGACCTGGCAGTCGTTGCATTGCCGTCCACCCTGCAACCGGTCATTTGCGCCGACCTGCTGAACAGGGGATTCCGTGTGCTGACTGAAAAACCGGTGGCCGCGGATGCCGAAGGTGCTGCCGTCCTTGCCGCTGCGTCCGGGGTGAACGACAGACTCATGGTCGGTTACACGCTCCACCAACATCCCGCCGCCGCACTTGTCTCGCAATGGATCAAGAACAACAACGTCATCGCCGTGTCTGTTCGTTCCGTCGCCTATAAACCAAAGGTTGACTCTTGGCGCGCTGACCCGAAGGAGGGCGGTGTGGCTGTAGTGAACGGCATTCACGCCATCGAATTGGTGTCGTCGTGGTTCGACGGCACCCCGAAAGTGCTGGCCAGCAGCGCCAGCAACAGCCTCTATGGGTCGCCGGTGCCGGAGCACGTCGTTTCCACCCTCGAATTTCCTGAGGGCTTGGTATTCAGCATGCAGAGCTACTGGTCTCCCTGGCAGGAGCCTCAAGGTCTCAACCAGGGCGACTGGAGTCTCACCGTCGATGTCCTGGCAAGTGACGGCCGGGCGCTGTGGTCCAACGATTCCCTGCACGTGTGGGAGCGTGACGGTGGCCAGTACGAAAAAGCCTTTGACCCCTCGGACCTCTTCCTCCGCCAAGCAGAGGCGGCGCTGAAGTTCTGCACGGGTGGAATCCCGGAAGTCACCTTCGCCCAAGCACTCCGCGCTACAGAAATCGCCGATGCAGTCCTGGCAGCGGCGACGTCCCGCGCTCGGGACGTGGTCTCCCCGTAGCATCTCCAAAACCCTGACACCACGGACCCTCGACTGAACGACACAACGAAGGAACTAGACATGAAGCCAGCAACCTACGCTCCGACCGCAGGAGAACCGCGATGCAGCCGCCTCCAGAGGGGAGAGAACCGATGAGCCTCAAAGACCAGGTAGTTCTGGTAACCGGATCGAGCGGGGGAATCGGAGATGCTGCCGTCAGCGCGTACACAGCCGCCGGCGCCGTCGTCATTGGCGCTGATCGTTCCCCCAAAGAGGACCAGGCTTTGGAGGCCTTCTACCCGCTCGACATCACCTCGGAGCAACAATGCGCGACGGTTCTCCAGGACATCAAAACCAGATTTGGCCGCATCGATGTCCTCGTCCACGCAGCAGGAGTGCTCGGCACTACCCCCGACATCATGGAGACAACCACAGAGGAATTCGACTCCATCCTGAGGATCAATGCCTCTGCAACGTTCTCGATGGTACGAGAGACAGCCAAGACGATGCTTGAATCCGGCACGGCCGGCGCAATCGTAGTCCTATCCTCCGTCGCGGCCAAAGAAGCACGCCTCAACTACCTGCCTTACAACGCCAGCAAACTGGCAGTCCTGCACATCATGTGGTCATTTGCTGAATTGCTTGGGCCTCAGGGCATCTCCGTGAACGCAATCGCACCGGGCCCGGTGAACACACCCATGTGGGCACAGTTCGCAAAAGATTCAGGCCCGGATGCGGTCGCGAACCGGGCGAAGCGGGCTGCCCAGCTGCCGATGCGCCGGTTTGCCGAGCCCGACGAAGTCGCCCGCGCCATTCTTTTCCTGACCGATCCCGACAACCGCTACATCACGGGAGTTTCCCTCGACGTGGCCGGCGGAGCACACCTGGGAATAGGAACCTGAACCCCCTGCACAATGCCTCCCACACGGGTACCCATAACCCAGCACCGACCCCTCCAGGGCTGCTCTGACGTCCTTACTGCGACCCAGCAACCCAAGCAAAGTTGAAGTCCAAACCTACCGAGGAGACAACGATATGTCCGTTCCTTTTGTCCAGTTCAAGCCCCTCGGGAATGTTTAGGTGGAAGAAATGAAAACTGCAATTCGACATCATCACACTGCCCTGCACGTCACGGACATAGAGCGCGCCGCACGGTTCTACGTGGAAGGGCTTGGCCTTACCCGCGTGAAAGAGTGGACGTCGGGCCCATACATCGGCGAACTCTACGGCCGTCCCAACGTCAAGGTCAAAGCTCTGATGCTCACAACGGGTGACGGGGACTTCAACCTGGAGCTGGTCCAGGTGGAGGATCCGCCACCCGCCGTTAACCCCTCAGAGGCGCAGCCGGGAACGGCACATCTTGCCTTTACCGATATCGACGTGCGCAAGGTCTACGCCAAAATGACATCGCTTGGGTATAAGGCTCTGTCCGAACCGGTCGCGCCTGCCTCCGGCCCAGTTGCAGGAGGCCTGCTGATCTACATGCTCGATCCAGACGGCAACCGCGTGGAGCTAATTCAGGAGCCAGACTGGCAGCCAGGCGACAACTCTTGAGCCAAACCCCCGTGATGTAGCGGTTGTGGGGGAGCGGGCGTAGGAGAGGAATGTCGCATGGAAGCAGGAAAGAGGCTTCATGAATCCGGCTGGCAGGGGCCGCTGGTCATCAGACGAGCCCAAGGTCTCCGCGACAACAGGTGACGTCTCTGTCGAAAAACCGATCCAGATGGACAACACCGAGGTGATAACTCGTACGTCACCCGATGGATTGCCACGCGTGGGACAGAAAAACATCCCTCTGTATCGTGCCGTCCCCGGGATGCACGACACTTGCTGAACCCACCGTGGGAAGAGGGGCGGCGTAGTGGCCCTCTTCGGGAGCCGCCTGCGGCCGAACACAGACTCGCGATGTAATCCGACGCAGGCTGCTTGGCTGCACCACCCGGGTCGCAGTTGGATCCCATCGTTTGGGAGTCTGGGGAACGGGTTGCTTGCAGTGACCGCAGGAGCAGCCGTTAGAAGCCGCCCTCGAGTGCTCGGGTTCTCGTGCAACCCGCCGCTTTGGAACGGTCCGACGGTTTGGGCCTTGGGCTGCAGATGATCCTGACCTCAGCCGTGCGGTTAGGCTGCCGAAAAGAACCGAACAGGGGTCACAGCTGCGGTGGCCTGCCTGCCTGAAGGTCCAGGACCTTTGGGAACTGCTTTTTTGTTAGCTTGGCAGCAGCCGACCCATGTTCTCTCGCTGGAGGGCGAATTGGGTGGCCATAAACCCCTACGCCGACCAAGCCGGCTCTGAGAGGTTCAAGTGAACGGACGATGGTCAGGTCTTCCATGACAAGTGGCGCGGCTTCTGGTATATGACTTCCTGGATGCCGGCGATCAAATGCTCACCGGCGGTAGCGAGCCGACCACCGGTTGAGATTATTTCGAGGTTGAAGAGATTGATGCTGGTGCCCAGGATTCACCTAAATCGTTGTCCGGTTGACGGAGGGGACCGATGGCCGCGAGATTGCCGTTACGGGCCAGCTCAACAACATCATCGGCGTTCTCGGCTTTGTGTCCGGCCGCGGTAAGGGATTTTGCAATGGCGTGCAGCCAGCCAGGACAACAAGACATCCTTTGTTTCGGTAGACACAAGGAACGTCTGCGCCGCGCTGAACGGGGATATGTCCAATGGCGCCAGCAGTGCACTTCATTTCCCGGAGCAGGGTGCCGCGGCCAATCAGGGCCCGCGCCTATGCCGGTGGAACCTTCAACAGCGATCATTTCCGTCGCGGCAGGCCTCAACAGGTGTTCCCCCGGAGCTACCAGGTTGGCGCTGTTATTAACCAGGACGGGGACGTTGAAGTGACGGGATACGTAACCAGGAACGTCAAAGTGGCCCCAATCGGGAAGGTTCGTCGCGTTGTGTGGGCGGCCCCCGTCTCCCCGGCCCCTCTCGTCCAGAAGCGAACGGACCACCGCGATCGCTGCGTCCAGCACAAATCCTGGCCCGTCCGCCATCCGCGCATCGAATGTCCTGTCCGCGACGATCTCTCCCTGCAAGATCGAGAAGCGCCACGAGCCCGCCCTCCAGCAACTCATCGAGCCGAAGAGCGATGGTCGAACGTGCCCTTCCTGTCGTGTCCAAGAGCTCGCTCAGCGGGTGTGCCTGTTGGCCGCTGGGCAAGGTAATCCGGCTGTGCATTGCCGGCGGGCGGTAGGTGTTGCAAGCGAGTTCACGCTTGGTCCAGCGTCGTCGACACGCCACCTCATGCTGTGAGGACATCTGCCTTAGTTGGATGCACAGTCAGCCCTTGCAAGCAGCTGATGACGCACGCATAGGGCTCGTCAGAATCCTGTGAGTGCAGGCCCGTCGGCTTGGGCAAGAAGGCACGCCGCATGACCGCTTGGATGCGGTCATGCGGCGTGCCTTTCCAGGATGGGCGTGGGCAGCAGAACTCTTGCTGTGGTTATCCCTTGACACCGCCGGACGTCATGCCTGCAACAAACCAGCGCTGGAAGGCCAGGAAGATTGAGAGAACGGGGATGAAAGCAACGACGATGAAAGCGGCGAAGAGTCCCCAGAAGCTCCCGAAGCCGGTGGTTATATACCGCACAATGCCGTTCTGGACGGTCTTCATGTCTTCCGTGGTGGCGAGGACGGTGCCTACAAGGAAGTCGTTCCAAACGAATACGAAGATGAAGATTGCTACAGCAGCGATGCCGGGACGGATGAGTGGGAGGATGATCCGCCACAAGATCTGTATCCGGGAGCAGCCATCGATTGCGGCTGCTTCCTCAATCTCAACGGGGATGTTCTCGATGAAGTTGCGCAGAAACAGGATGGTCTGTCCACAAATGATGGCCGTGTAGACGACGATCAGCATCGGATAGGTGTTGATTAAGGCGGTTTTGACGAACATGGAGTACAGAGCGATGAAGACCACGATCGCCGGGACCATGGACAGCACCAGAATGCCGGTCATCAGAGCTTCCATGCGGCGGCTCCGGTACCTGGTAGCCACGTATGCCGCCGGAATACTGATGGCGAGAGCGAGCACGATCGAGCCGCCTGCATAGATGAGAGAGTTTGCGAAGAAGCGGATGTTGGTTGGGGTTAGCAGACCAACATAGCCCTCGGAGGAGAACGGGTCTGGTATCCACCTTGGCGGGAACTCAAGGGTATCCGAGGCAGTTTTGAGCGAGGTGGATACGATCCATGCAACAGGCGGTAGAACCACCGCGGCGGAGAGGATGACGTAGGCCCAGGCCGGAACCGCCCGAAGGGCCGCGCCGACACCGCCTCGACGGCGCGCGGTTGTGGTACTCACAGGCTTTCCTTCCGTCGGAAACGAATCGCGACAAGAGTGAGGACAATGTTGACCGTGAAAAGGAGGATGGCCGTTGCTGATGCCCCGGAGAGATCGAACTTGTCGAACATCTGGTTGTAGACCCGCATGGACAGCGTCTCGGTCGATCCGATTGGGCCACCTCGTGTCGTCACCAGGATGATGGTGACCATTTGTACATAGAGCATGAGAAGAACGATCACCACGGACACGATGGTGTTGCGCAGGTGAGGCAACGTGATGTTGACGAATGCGTGCCGGATGCCTCCGCCGTCCACTTTGAGGCTTTCATACAATTCCCCTGGAACGGTTTGAAGGGCGCCGAGAAAGAGGAGCATGGCTTGCGGGTAGGACCACCACGCCGTCATCAGAGTCACGGCGACGAGCGCACTGGTAGGTGAAGAAAACACATCAGTGGGACCGAATCCGAGGGACCTGGTGAGGGCGGAGGCTGGACCGTAGTTCGGGTTGAGGAACCAAAGCCAGATTGTTCCTGCTGTGGCCTGTGACATCAGCCAGGGCAGTAGGAAGAGGCTCCGGACAGAGCGCTTGAAGCGGTGGAGGTTGTTCAGCACGATCGCAGACAGAAGCCCGGCCGGCAAGGCAATAACCAAGGCACCGAGCGAGAATACCAGGGTCGTCCAGATGCGACTGGGCAGGTCAGAGTCCGAGAACAGCCGGACGAAGGAGTTGAGACCTGAGAATTTGCCGATCTGGTAGTAGGAAGTCTCGTGGAGGGCCGTCCACGCGGTGTAGATGAGCGGGCCCACAAAAACAAACAGGAAGACGGCGCTGACGGGGATGACGTAGAGCCATACCTTCCGATCCCTGCCGGCCCGGTGAGAAGCTTGGGTGCCTGAAGGGGAAACTAGGGTGTGGCGTGAGGTGCGGGTCGGGCTTTTTGTTGACATTATCTGTCCCTTCCGAGGGGAGCCCGATTTCTCAGGCTCCCCGACCGGCTACTTCTTGTTGGCCGCATCCTGCGCGGAATGGATAAAGTCGCTCCCCGACGAAGCGTTGAGGATCACTTTCTGTCCAGCCTGGGAAAGCCCTCTGGCCAGCGAGGTCCAGTTGCTGGAGTATGTGCGCGGTTTGCTATTGCTCTTGACGTAAGCAGCGATGTCATTGACCGTTTTAGCCTCAGGCGAGGAGAAGTACGGTTGCTGGTAGGTGGCGGCACGCGTGGGTACCTCGCCTCCGGTTGCCATCCGTGCAGCGGCTTCCGGACCGGTCATGTACTCGATGAACTTCCAGGCCGCCTCAGTGTGTTTGCTGCCGTTGCCTATCCCCAGGGTCCACCCGATGGTGGTGCCGGTGGTATCGCCGGTGCTTGCTTTCGGCAAGGCTGTCCACTTAAGGTCCGGATTTTGCGAGGCATAGGAAACTGCGCGTTCCGTGCCCATGATTGCCATCGCTACCGTACCGCTTGCCATGCCGTCAGCTACGGTGCCGTAAGTATCCGAAACGACGTTGCTTCCCAGAGCTTTTGCGTCCCGGAGTTTGGTAAGGAAGTTACCAAACTCCTCGCCCTTGGATGTCGCGAAATCTGCTTGGCCATCCTTGTTCCACATTTCTTGATCGACCTGCGTCATGAAGCAGTCGAAGAACGTACCGATAATGGCTGAATTGTCACTGTCCGAGAACCCGGTTCCGAAGCCGGTGAATCCCGCTGCGGCAGCTTTCCGTGCAACGTCGACAACCCCATCGTAGGTGGTAGGAACGGTCGCGCCGATCTGAGAAAGGATCTTCTGGTTGTAGTAGAGGGCGCAAGTGCGGTACTCGTAGGGCACGGCGACCTGCTTGCCGTCAGGACCGGCAAGAGCGTCGGTCGGGCGGAGCCAGTCAGTCACCTTGGAGGCCGCATCAGGCAGCGGGGAGTAAACGCCGGCAGATGCCATCTGGGGAACGACGGGAGTGTACATCTTAAACACGTCAGGAGCCTGACCGGCTGCCGCGGCCTGCGGCAGCCTGTTTAACATATCGCCCAGGGAAACAACGGACAGGTTGATCTTGATGTTCGGATTTGCTGCCTCGAAATTGGCAACGTTTTCCTTCAGGGCTTTAGAGCGCGGATTAGCCTGGCTGGGATCAAGGAAGTCCCAGTAATTCAGCGTCACAGGCCCCTCAGATTCCGGAGTTGAGGGGGAGCAGCCGCTGAGGGCAAGGCTGGCTACGACTGCTGTGACGAGTGCCAAGCCCCATCTCTTCTTGATCATGAATTTCTCCTGTGTGTGGGTTGCTGATGCGGGAGCATGCCGTACTGAAGACGACGCCTGCTCAATGTGGGGCTGCTACGGAAGGTCCGGGGATGAGCCAGTTGATCATCGAGTCTCTCCTTTGAGATCGGTTGAATTAACCATTAGTGAGATCGGTTGCTGAGATCGATTGCACTAAACATAGGGCTGAAGGAAGGCTCTGTCAAGGATTCCTTTTGATCGGATTTGGGGGTCCCGACTTCTCGGACCGTCATCGAATCTTTCGGTCTTGTGCTCTGCGCGATCGGGCGGCTCTGCACCAGTCTTATGAAGCGTATGGCTATCGCACCACGGAGATGTGTTCACCAGTGACGACGGAGCCGCCACCCGTGGTGTCGTTGGCTTTGCCGCCGCGGCCGGACACAACCCGTCCGTTGTAGGGCGAACAGAATGCAGCGGTGACCTTGGGGGAGACCCAATGGCCGTCTGTGGTCACGTGTTGTTGCAGGTTCCGTCTTGTCAGGGGGGCGCACAGGGTTGGTCTGACCCAGGCATGCTCTGGCGAGCCCGGGGATGATTAAGGTCTTTGGGGCATGCAGCCCCCGTCAGCGCCTTTTCCAGCTGCCAAAGCAAGTCGCCCTAAATGGTGCCGTTGAGAAGGGGAACAGGGGCCTTCTTTCCACGTGCGAAATGACCAACACCGAGGGATCGCTGCCGACGGCCTCCTTCCGCTGATCGCATAACTCCATCTCAATACCGCCAAGAGTCTGTACCAGCGCGCCGCCACACCGATAATAAAGATTCTGTCGGCCTGGGCAAGTCACCGAACGGCCCTTCTGAACAGTGTGGACATTGTCCACACTTTTCGTCTCGTACTGGGCCAAACAGCCTTTGGACTGGCCAGGATTCCGTATGTTTTCGCGGCCTCTCAGCGTTCTCAGGGCCTACAAGACAGTTCGAGTCCCACCTCGGGCACAGTGTTTCCGCAGGTCAGAAGCTTTTTGCCTTTGTTCTGTTGACAAAGCTTGACTTTATGGTGTTTTTGGCTGCCGGGAACCGGGCAACTGCCAGATGGCGCCCTATGGATCTGCTTTGGCCTTAACTTAGCAGGATGCTAAGCCTGGAGACCGCGGTGAGGTGGGAGGAGGGACTCCCGCCTCACCCACCGTCTACGTGCTTCCTCGACCGCAGCGATGGGTCGGCGGCCTTGAGCGTTCGCTCGCCGTGTCACCGGCGCCGCTCCAGGGCGGATTCGATCTCGTCGCCGGCGGTCATTACACGGGTTTCCTGGCCCAGCAGAGTTCCCGGCTCCCGGGCCCTTGCGGTCATGTCTGCGTCGCTTAGTGCCTGTTCCAGTGCGCCGGTCAGAGTCGCTGCGGTGAGCGATGTATAACGACACCGCCCCCAGGAGCGCCGCAGCCGCGGGCAACATGATCCCGTCGGTCTGGATGCATACTGCCGCAGGCACGAAAGCCGCCGCACCCGAGGTCACGGCGCCCTAGTCAGCCCTGTCGAGGTCGATGTAGTAGTCTAGTACAGGCTGGAGGAAGTCATTACCGACAGTCGCGGCATTAGCGCCGACGCCGGTCGCAAATACAAGGGAAAGTGCCACCGCTAGGCACACCAGAAATTTTTCGCATATTCCTAGCGTGGCACTGGGGGAATGGTGGGGCATCTAAAGAAAACAGGGTCAGAACTAGAATAAGTTCCGACCCCGTTTTAGTTTTGTAGCCTTTAGTGTGCCGCTTCGTACTTCTCGACGATTTCCGCCTGGATACGACCGCGGGTGTTCACCTGCAGACCCTGCTCAGCAGCCCAAAGCCGAATAGCTTTAGCCTCAGGACCCCCCTGAGAGGATTTGCTGCGAGCTGCCGGACGACCTCGTCCCCCAGATACCTTACGGCCGGCGTTGGTAAAGCGTTCAAGAGCCCGCCGAAGTTCGTTGGCGTGGCCCTCGTTCAGATCAATCTCGTATTCGCTGTTGTCCAGTGAGAAGCGGATTGTTTCAGTGGCTTCCGAGCCGTCTAGGTCATCGGAAAGAATCGTCACTACTTTTTGTGCCATGAAATAAGGCTATCACCGCTCGCCCTCGCTTTTATCGTCGGGCGACACGGATTCTAGGTTCATGAGAGATTCGGCACTCTTATCGATCAACTTTTTCAAGATATCGCCCTTGGGGAGATCTTCGTAGCTAGTAGTAGATGCCAGTTCGCCGTAACGCTCCATAAGATGCGTGCGGGCGACCCGTCGAAAGGCTAAAGCATCAATCTCATCATCTGCTCGCGCCTTCTTTAGCTGGCTATCCGTGAACCGGTTCCGAAGTACGATCCAACTACCCAGAATTGGCACGAGGGCGCCCGACATGTACCCCATCTGCAGGAACACTTCAAGTGGGCTATTGAGGGAGAGTCGCTGAATCTCAACTTGCCCACTGTGCTCGTTGCGCAATTCATCCAGCCAATCCGGATCAAGCCTTTCCTCTGCGGTAAGTGCCTCGCGGTCGTACTGCTCGCGAAGAGACTCGAGAAGAGTGAGGTACTCGAGCCCCTCAAGAGTCTCAACTAACTGGCTGAGAGAGTAACTCTGATCCGCGAATTTGAGGCGGATGCTTCCACGCGGCGTCTCCAGCTTTGGCGGCGGTTGAATGAATGAAGCTCGCAGCTCCGTGAATTCAAACCGTTGTTCTCGAAGATTTTCCTCTTCTATCCAATGATGAAAGAATTCATCTTCCTCTTCTTCTCCGCCTGGCACGATACCGCTCCCTTAGTTCCCCATTGTTGAGTCCGAATCATGCTACAGCCGGCCTTGCTCGCACCGTTCACCGCCACGCTCCCTTACGCCGGCGTTATTGATCCAAAATGCAGCGTTTGTTTGGTTACGGGCTAGAGCGGGCGGGTGTTTCGAGGCGAGGACGCCGCGTTGCTGAGTTCTACCCCGAAGTTGGTGTTGAGGAATCTGTAGCCGTCAGCCTTCTCCATAAGAAAATCGATGGCGACCAGCTCTTGCCAGCCCTGGTGTTTCTGCATGTAGAAGTCGGGGAGGTGGAGGTACGATAGCTCGGCCAATTCGCGCTTGCGGGCGCGGAAGTCTTCCTGGAACTCCATCGCCTTGGCACTCGCGATCCGGTTGGCCTCCGACATGACCCGATGCGTAAGCAGCACATGATAGATCTCGCCCAAGCCGTTCGGCGAGAATGGCAGGCGCGATATGACGGCGCTTGTTTACCTGCTCGCGGCGGTACTTGGGCGATTCGACCAGCGCGTCTACCGCGGCACGTAGCTGGGTCTAGTGCACCTCCGTACGGGCGTCCTCTACGGCGTCCTCCTCATTTTGCGCCGCCTGTACCCTTCCTGAATTTCCGTGAGTAGTGGAAGTACCCAATCGGCCTGAGCTGTCCATTCATACACGAGTTCGCTGGCTACCCACTTCACTGTCAGCGACATGAACGAGTCTTCGTAGACCTTTGCGCCCTCAAGCAGACGCTCGGCCCTAAGCGGCAGTTCTTCGTACCTTCAATGCTTCGAATCCTGCTCGTCCAGAACGCCACTGTCTCCACCGTGATAAAAGGAGCATTTGTCAGGACTGCTACGCGCAGCGCGTCGCCAACTTCAGCTTCAAACGGGTAAATCCGTACATCTGCTTCCCGAGCGATATCTACACCAGGAATGATCGCAAGGCTGGCAGTGCTGGCGTAGCTTGGAATGTTGGTCGCAATCTTAGCCAGGTCTGAGGAGGTGTAGGTGAAAGTCGTGCTTTACATATTAAGGGGAGGCTGCGACAAGCTGCATTTAGTATCGGAGGAATGTGAAACGATCAGGACATGAATCAGCTTCCTATCATGTTCTTCCAAGTCGCAGCCACGGCTATACCCACCCTTCTGATTGCTGTAGCGATAGGCATTAAACATGGGGACACGTATGCCGGATATTATGAGCGCGTCCAGGGACGGATAAGGTACCTCTATCCCTCGCTTACAGTCGCCATGGGCCTAGTAGTGGCCTTAGGCGAGTTTGCGGCCCTTCGCGCCATTGCGAGGGGTTCGGGAAACCATCTTGAGGCTGAGATGGTGTGGGGCGCTATTCACATTTGCCTGCTATTGATAGTCATTGAGCTTCTAGAGCCGTTCGGAAAAACCATGAAGCGTCCGCAGCACAAGCTGCTGCTGATGTCAATCTGCGTGTTGTGGATGGTTACCGCCATCTACGTCGCATTGATCATCTACGGCATCGTGCCCCTCTAGCTATTCACTGCATTGCCGAGGGTCTCATAATGCGGGGTACTTAAACGGGAACTCAGGCATTAGCCGTAAGAAACCTTTTCGAGAGGATGTCAGCGCCGATCTGACCCCCAAGGCTATGAACGAACTTAAGGCCGGCAAGGTCTTAGTTTCTGAGTTCGAGGGAAGGTGTACCGTGCTCGAGCTGATGCGCGTGGCAGAGTGCATGGCTGAGCACCTCTAGGCTGGGCTGCTGTTCGCTGCGAAGACGAACATTGGCCAGAGGACCAGCACAACTCGTTCGAATACCATCGTATGTGGGATTCGCTGACCATCGTGTCTGGAAAGACTGTTTGGATAGCAGCCATTTCCTCGGTCTTGAAACTTCTTGCGTGAACACGGGGGATAGCCCGTCTAAAGATCAAGTAATCACTGCAGCGTATAGCGGTTACTTATATAAAGTCGACAACCGCTCGAAGAACGTGCCTAGAGAGAAAGCGGCTATGATCGCATCATGAGCAAAGTCGCGGATTATTTGGAACCACACCTGCGTCCACTCGCGGACCCATCCTGTTCGTCGGTTCCGGCGTCTCGCGCCGCTATGTGGGGCTGCCTGATTGGGAAGGCCTGTTGAAGGTCTCCGCTGCTGAAACGCCTCATCCATATCAGTACTACCGGGGTGCCGCAGGTGGCGATTTTCCTAGTATCGCGTCCAAGATTGCTGATGCATTTTATGAGGTTTGGTGGACGAGTCCGAAGTACGAAGAGTCAAGAGCGAAATGGCAGGACCATGTTAGGGATGGTTCTTCGGCGCTCAAGATAGAAGTTGCTGAACTCGTAGGAAGCCTAGTAAACGGCATCTCCCTTTCCGACGGCCTTATTGAAGAGTTTGAGCTATTCAAAAAGGTTTCGGCGGAGGGCGTTATAACGACGAATTATGACTTGTTGCTGAATGAAGTTTTCCCTACGTATCGAACCTTCGTCGGCCAGGACCAATTGTTGTTCTCGGATACTCAAGGTATTGCAGAGATCTACATGATTCACGGTTCCGGTGCCGACCCGGGCTCTCTGGTGCTGACAGCTGACGATTATCAGCAGTATGACCGCCGTAACGCCTACCTAGCGGCCAAGCTAATGACGATGTTTGTCGAGCATCCAATTGTCTTTCTGGGCTACAGTCTCAATGATGCGAATATTCGCGGTCTACTGTCGTCACTGGTTGTTGGGCTCCGTCCGGAAAACGTCGACAAACTTCGGGATCGTCTTATTTTCGTGGAGTGGAAGCATGATGCCTCTCCCGAGGTCTCCGAGTCAATGATCTACATGGATGAGGTAAGCATCCCAATAGTTCGAGTCGTAGTTCCGGACTTTATAGAGCTGTTCCAAGTCCTCGGACAGCGTGAACGCGCACTGCCAGCTAGGGTCCTCAGGCATCTCAAGGAACAAGTTTATGAAATCGTCAAGAGCAAGGATCTTAAGGGCCGGCTCTTCGCCGTCTCCGACATTGATGCTGATGACGCAGCGGGGGATGTGGAGATCGTTTTTGGCGTCGGGGCTAAGATGACCGCCGTAGGAGTCGTGGGCCTTAGTCGTTACGACCTTATGGACGATGTTCTCGGGCATCCTGATCGTGATCTTCCCGCCGAAACAATAGTTGAGAAACTTCTACCGAAGATATCTGCTCCTACATACGTACCCTGCTTCAAATATTTGAACGCAGCTGGACTACTCAAGTCTGACGGCACTCCCGTTGCCTCTCAAAAGGTTCCTGCCAAGGTCCGCGCCCGTGCAGAAAAGATTCGTTCTGCGCTGGGGAAATTAGAGCAGCCAAAGAGCGACAAGACCGTCCCTGAGCTCGTTGCGGAACGCGATGAAGACTGGGTTTTCAACAATGCCTTGACCTTGCCCAGGTACACGACGGATGTCGAAGGGATTCGCGATTTCCTAATTGCGCAGACCGATCGTCGACGGCAGAACTGGTGGGGCACTCAGTATGGGAAACTGACGGTCGCTTACGACTGGCTCAAGTACGGACAAGCGACCGAGAAATAGAGGCGGGACACTTGCCAGCTTGATATTCGTACCTTAACGCGCTGGCGGTGTCCCTTGTTCACCCACTCCGTTAGTTGCAATGCGACTCTCGGTTGTCGGCTTACGCACTCTGCCGCATGAAGTTTCGAGTCATTTTTCGTTCACTGGAGGGAGTGCTCTGTAGGGTCAGTTTATGCTTCTTGCGTTGGCTGGCAACGCAGATAAACTTCGGGCCACAGCAAGCGTTTGATCCAGGTGATCTCCGAAATGCCCTTCCCTGGGATCTAGTTCCCGTTCTCATATGCCCGCGCAGAGGTCAACTGAGCAGTCAGCCACGCCCTGGATCCATTTGGCCGCTATTGTTAGATCTCGCGCAGGGGCCGCTGGCGGGTAGATCATGTGCCGCCGGTTCGACGATTGGTGCCTTGCGCCTTGACCGTGAGCTCGGGGTCGGCATGTTGCCGTTGATTATAAGGACGACGACGAGGCTGGGCGCCTCGGGGTTGTCGAGCCCGTGGAGCTTTGGCTCGAGCGTAAATAGGTAGTTTTCCGGGGTTCCTGGCGGTAAGTCTTTCGCGCTCATGTCCAGGATCGTGAGGATGGACAGGCGTGCGCCGTCCGCGGACGCGTACTGAGTCGGCTGACCGATATATTTTGGGGCGTTTTCGAGTGTGACCGGAACCTTCCGTTCGACCTTCAGCTCCGCGGTGATGCCGTCGTGACGCACGTCTAGGTGTATTACCCACGGACGTTAGGAATGCTCGGCGTGGATAGGTGACAAAAAGAAGACCTCCGAGTGGAGTGGGGCTTGTCTAAGAGTCCGATCCACAAGGAGGT